>CAVOWI010000018.1:0-680476 GCA_963700085.1 uncultured delta proteobacterium | reverse complement strand
GGGCGCGGCGTGATGGAGGCCTTCGCGCGCCGCTACGAGATCGATCTCTCCGAGTGCGGCGACCTGGCCGGGTTCGAGACTTTCGGACAGTTCTTTGCGCGTCCGCTTCGCCCCGGACTCCGCCCGGTGGCTCCTGGACAGGACGTCCTGGTCTCGCCGGTCGACGGGATGGTCTCCGAGGCGGGGCTCTCCGAGGGTGGGCGGCTCGTCCAGGCCAAGGGAATCGACTACACGACCTCCGCGCTCGTGGGGGACGAGCGAGTCGGCGCGCGCCTTGCCGGTGGGCGCTACGCCACGATCTACCTCTCTCCGCGCGACTACCACCGCATCCACTTCCCGCTCTCCGGGCGCGTCCTCGGCTGGCGATACGTTCCGGGCAAGCTGTGGCCGGTGAATCCGGCCTCGGTTCGAACCGTCCCCGGGCTCTTCACGGTGAACGAGCGACTGGTGACCCTGCTCGACTCGCCTCTCGGGCTCGTCGCCGTCGTGGCGGTGGGGGCCACCGTCGTCGGCCGGGTGCGGGCCAGCTTCGATCCGGCCGTCCCGGTGACGAACCTGGCGGGAGCCAGGCCGCAATCGCGCGACTACCAGGAGCCCATCCCGGTGTCGAAGGGGCAGGAGCTCGGGGCCTTCGAGATGGGGTCCACGGTCATCCTGCTCTTCGAGCCGGGCCGGGTGGCCTTCGCGCCTTCGGTCGTGCCCGGCGGCCGGTTGCGCATGGGCGAGGCCATCGGCGGCCGCGCGGTTTGACGGACCCCAGGCCATCGTCTAGAAACGGCCGCGTGAAGATCAACGGCGTCAAGGGGATGAACGACATCCTGCCCGCGGACGTGGGGCGGTGGCAGGAGATCGAGCGGGTGGCCCGCGAGGTGTTCGCGCTGCACGGCTACCGGGAGGTCCGAACGCCGGTGGTGGAACCCTACGCCCTCTACGCCCGCGGCGTGGGCGAGTCCACCGACATCGTGAACAAGGAGATGTACGTCTTCGAGGACAAGGGCGAGGAGAAGCTCGCACTCCGGCCCGAGGGAACTGCCGGCACGGTCCGCGCGTACATCGAGCACGGCGCCTTCGTCGAGGGGCCTCAGAAGTGGTTCTACGTCGGCCCCATGTTCCGCCGCGAGCGGCCGCAGAAGGGGCGTTACCGCCAGTTTCACCAGCTCGGCGTGGAAGCCTTCGGGATTGCCGAGCCGGCCATCGACGTGGAGCAGATCGCCATGCTCGCCGACCTCTTCCGGCGGCTGGGCGTCGCGCCCCGCATCCACCTGAACAGCGTGGGAGACGGTGCCTGTCGCCCGGCGTACCTGGAGGAGCTTCGGACCTGGCTGCGCGGCCAAGGCGGCGCGCTCTGCGCCGACTGCCGGGAGAGGACCGAGAAGAACCCGCTGCGCGTCCTCGACTGCAAGGTCCCATCCTGCCAGCCCGTGCTGCAGGGCGCGCCGCGTCTTCTCGACCGGCTCTGCGAGGGGTGCCGTGCCCACATCGAAGCCGTCCGGCAGGGACTCGACGACCTGGGCGTTCCCTACGAGGTGAATCCGCGACTGGTACGAGGCCTCGACTACTACGTCCGCACTGCCTACGAATTCTCCAGCGACGCGCTGGGCGCGCAGTCGGCGGTGGCCGGCGGGGGGCGCTACGATGGCCTCGTCGAGACGCTCGGCGGTCCACCGACGCCGGGCATCGGGTTCGGCATGGGGGAGGAGCGGCTCGCGCTGATCCTGGAGGCGGCCGGCCGGCCGGTACCCGAGTCGCGTCCCGAGGTCTTCTTCGTGTCGGCGGACGAGGCCGGACGCAGGGAGGGGCTGCGGTGGGCGACCGAGCTTCGCCGGGCCGGCATCGCCTGCGATCTCGACGCCCGCGGCGGCAAGATGAGCAGGCAGTTCAAGCAGGCCGAGCGGGTGGGCGCGCGTTTCGCCGTCGTGATCGGCGGGGACGAGGCGTCGAGCGGCCAGGCCAGGCTGAAGGACATGGCGACGCGAGAGGAAGTGCCGGTGTTGCTGGCCGAACTTGCCTCCCGGTTCAGCCGCGGCTCCCGGTAGGCGAGCGGCGTGCCGCAGCCCCCGCCCTTCGTCGCCGTTCTCGCCGGCCCCACCGCGTCGGGCAAGACCCGGCTCGGCATGGAGGCCTCGCTGCGCGCCGGCGGCGAGATCGTCAACGCCGACTCGCAGCAGGTCTACCGCGGGCTCGACGTGGGCACGGCGAAGCCGACCGCCGAGGAGCGCGCCACGGTTCCCCACCATCTCCTCGACGTGGCCGACCCGGGCGAGGGGATGGATGCAGCACGATGGGCAGCCCTCGCCGACGCGGCGATCGCGGACATCTCGTCCCGTGGGCGCCTGCCCGTGGTCGTCGGCGGAACGGGGCTCTACATCCGGGCGCTCCTCCACGGCGTGGTGGAGGCGCCGGGGCGCGACCCGGCGCTGCGGACCCAGCTCGAGGAGGAGGCCGCGCTCCAGGGCCGGCCGGCGCTGCACCGGCGACTGGCCTCCGTCGACCCGGGTGCCGCCGCCCGCATCCGGGAGAACGATTCTCGTTCGAATCGTCCGCGCGCTCGAGATCGCCGCCGGGGGGCGGACGCAGAGTGAACTCTTCGAGGCCCACCGGTTCGCGTCTCACCGTTACCGCTACCGGTTGATCGCCCTCGACGTCCCCCGCGACGAGCTGCACCGGCGCATCCAGGCCAGGGCCCTGGCCATGGCACGGGGAGGAATCGTCGACGAGGCCCGGCGGCTCGTGGACCGTTTCGGCGCGGACCTGCCCCGGCTTCCCATCGGATACGAGGACGCCATCGCCTGCTCGCGAGGGGAGATTGGCGAGGGCGAGCTGGCGGACCGCATCGCCCTGCTCCACCGTAGATACGCGCGGCGACAGGTGGTCTGGCTGCGCCGGGAGCAGGACGTGGAGTGGCTGGGGCCGGCGGTGGACGTCGACGAGGTGGTGCGGGCGTGGCGCAGCGCGCCGTGATTTTGGGACTTCGCGTGTTATAAACCCGCACCGTGGCCACCCGCGTTCCGTTCACGACCGAGTTCGAGAAGCCGCTCGTCGCGCTCGAGTCGAAGATCGAGGAGCTGAAGCAACTCTCCGGCGGCGCCGGGGTCGACTTCAGCGACGAGATCGTCAAGCTGGAGCGCAAGGCGAAGAAGCTCCAGACCGAGATCTTCAAGGACCTCTCCCGCTGGCAGGTCGTCCAGCTGGCCCGCCACCCGAACCGCCCTTACACCCTCGACTACATCCAGGCGCTCTTCACCGACTGGATGGAGCTGGAGGGAGACCGCCGCTTCGGCGCCGACCACGCCATCGTGGCTGGCCTGGCCCGCTTCGACGGGGAGCCGGTGGTGATCGTCGGTGAGCAGAAGGGGCGCGGGACGAAGGACAACATGCTGCGCAACTTCGGCATGCCGCGCCCGGAGGGCTATCGCAAGGCGCGCCGGCTCTACGACCTCGCCGATCGCTTCCGCCGCCCCCTCATCACCTTCATCGACACGCCCGGCGCCTACCCCGGCATCGGCGCCGAGGAGCGCGGCCAGGCCGAGGCCATCGCGGTGAACCTCGAGGTGATGTCCTCGCTCGGGGTTCCTTCCATCTCCATCGTGATCGGCGAGGGGGGATCGGGCGGCGCCCTGGCGCTCGGGGTCACGAACAAGATCCTCATGCTCGAGTACTCGACCTACTCGGTCATATCCCCGGAGAGCTGCAGCTCCATCCTCTACCGCGACGCCTCCAAGGCCCAGAAGTCGGCGGAAAACCTGAAGTTGACGGCCAAGGACCTGGCCGGCTTCGGCATCGTCGACGAGCTGGTCAAGGAGGCCGCCGGCGGCGCACACCGCGACCCGCGCCTGACGGCCGAGAACCTGGGCGGCGCCATCCGCCGCCAGCTCGCCGACCTCGGCCAGCTCACCCCCGAGCAGCTGGTCCGGCAGCGGTACCAGAAGTTCCGGGCCATCGGCGTGTTCTCCACGGAGGAGTGAGCCGGGTGCCGCTCGTCCCTCCGCACGTCGCGTCCCTGCAGCCCTACGTCCCGGGCAAGCCCATCGAGGAGGTGGAGCGGGAGTACGGGGTCAGCGACGTCGCCAAGCTGGCCTCCAACGAGAACGCGCTTGGACCGTCGCCGCTCGGGATGGCCGCGGCGCGGGCAGCCTGCCAGCGCGTGCACCTCTACCCCGATGGCAGCGCCTTCTATCTGAAGAAGGCTCTCTCCGGCCGCTTCGACCTCCCTGTCGAGGAGATCCTGGTCGGCAACGGCTCGAACGAGCTCATCGAGCTGCTGGTGCGCACCTTCGTCCTGGAGGGCGAGGAGGTGCTGACGAGCGCGCAGAGCTTCATCGCCTACAAGCTCGCCGCGCACGCCCACGGGCGCAGGCTGGTCGAGGCGCCCATGAAGGAGCGCTTCCACTACGACCTCGAGGCCCTGGCCGGGCACCTCTCGCCCCGCACCAAGGTCGTCTTCCTGGCCAACCCCGACAATCCCACCGGCACCTGGTTCCTCGAGAAGGATCTGGTCCCCTTCCTGGAAAGGGTCTCGCGCGACACGCTGGTGGTCCTGGACGAGGCCTACGTCGAATTCGTCGAGTCCCCGGGATTCCAGGACGCGATGGCCCTTCGCAAGCGACATCCAAACCTGGTCGTGCTCCGCACCTTCTCGAAGATCTACGGCCTGGCCGGCCTGCGTCTCGGATACGCCTTCGCCCGGCCGGAACTGGTGGCCTTCCTCGATCGGGTTCGCGCCCCGTTCAACGTGAACATGGTCGCCCAGGCTGCCGGCGCCGCGGCCCTGGAGGACGAGGAGCACGTGGAACTGAGCCGTGGCCTGGTCCGCGTCGAGCGCCCGTTCCTCATGGCGGGCCTGCGCGAGCTGGGAGCCACGGTGGTCCCGTCCCAGGCCAACTTCGTGCTCGCCGACTTCCCCGGGCGCCCTGGCATGGCGCTCTTCGAGGCCCTGCTGCGCGAGGCCGTGGTGGTACGTCCGGTGGTTGGATACGGCTTCCCCACCGGTCAACGGATCACCGTGGGCACCCACGAGGAGAACGTGAAGGTGCTGGCGGCCCTGTGCAAGGTGCTGGCGCGGTGAGCGCTCGGAGGCCGTTCATCGTCGCGGTCGACGGGCCGGCCGGGGCCGGCAAGAGCACGACCTCTCGCCGCCTGGCCGCCCGGCTCGGCTTCGCCATGGTCGACACCGGCGCCATCTACCGGACGGTCGCGCTGGCGGCCAGTCGGGCCGGGGTCGCCTTCGACGACGACCAGCGTCTTGGCGATCTGCTGCCGACGATCCGGGTCCGGTTCGAGCCGCCGCCGCCGGGTTCGGAGGGGGGCGGGCAGCGCGTCTTCCTGGGTGACGAGGACGTTTCCCAGGCCATCCGGACCCCGCCGATGTCCCTCGGCGCGAGCGCGGTCTCGGCGAGGCCGGTGGTGCGCGCCGGGCTCCTCGACCTGCAGCGGCGGCTTGCCACCGCGTCCGGCATCCGCGGCGCGGTGCTGGAGGGTCGTGACATCGGGACCGTGGTCTTTCCCCTCGCCGACGCCAAGTACTTCCTCGACGCCGCACCCGACGTCCGGGCGCGCCGCCGTTTCCTGGAACTGCAGGCGAAGGGAGATCCCCA
This sequence comes from uncultured delta proteobacterium, assembly GCA_963700085.1. Taxonomy (GTDB): domain Bacteria; phylum Myxococcota; class Myxococcia; order Myxococcales; family Anaeromyxobacteraceae; genus CAIOAK01. The sequence goes on along the minus strand of CAVOWI010000018.1, from coordinate 674,882 downwards.
GCCCTTCGAGGCGGTGCTCGCGGACCAGAGCAGGCGGGACCGGGACGACAGTTCACGGGACGTGGCCCCGCTCCGCCCCGCGGCCGACGCGGTGCTGGTGGACACGAGCAGCCTGTCGCTGGACGAGGTGGTCGCTCGCCTGGCCGACGAGGTCGAGGCTCGCCTGGCGGCCCGCGGGTAGGTGGGCTTTACCGGGCGGGGCCGGGCGTTATATACGGCTCCGGAGGAGAGTTGATGCAGGTCAAGGTCGCGAAGACCGCTGGATTCTGCTGGGGCGTTCGCCGAACGGTCGACCAGCTCATGGAGGTGGCCCACGAGCGGCACACGCCGGTGGTCACTCTCGGCCCCATCATCCACAACCCGCAGTTCGTGGCCCGCACCCGCGAGATGGGCGTGGGAACGGTGGAGCGCGTCGCCGAGGTGGAGACGGGGACCACGGTGGTGGTCCGGACCCACGGCGCGGTGAAGCCGGAGCTCGAAGCGGCACGGGAACGAGGCCTGGAGGTGGTGGACGGAACTTGCCCGTACGTGAAGTACCCCCAGGCCATGGCCCAGCGGCTCACGGCCCAGGGCTATCACCTGGTCATCGTGGGCGATCCCAACCACGCAGAGGTGAAGGGAGTCCTGAGCTACGGTCACGGACCGTGCACGGTGGTGAGGCCGGGCGCCGAGATTCCGCCCATCGAGGCCAAGAAGGTGGCGGTCATCGCCCAGACCACCTGCATCGGCGCCGACTTCGAGCGGGTCGTCGGCGCCCTGGCGCTTCGACACAAGGAGGTCCGCGCCGTGAACACCATCTGCGCCGACACCGACGAGCGGCAGACCGACGCCCGCGAACTCGCCTCCGAGGTGGACGCCGTGGTGGTCGTGGGCGGGAAGAACAGCGCCAACACTCGCCACCTCGCCGAGATCTGCAAGGTGATCCAGCCCCGTACCTGGCACGTCGAGACCGAGGAGGAGCTGCAACCCGAGTGGTTCCGTGACTGCTCGCTCGTCGGGGTCAGCGCCGGAGCCTCGACGCCCGACTGGGTCATCCAGGGAGTGGCCGCCAGGCTGGGGGCCATGCCGGGCGGCCGCGCTTGACGCAGTGATCCCGCCCGTGTAGCTTGCCTCGCCTTCGCCGCCCGGATTGTCCTGGCGGCCCGTCGAGTCCCTCGATCCCCGGGGGCGCGGCGCAATCCGATAGAGGGGGCGATGCAGCTTTCGTCGGTGATCCAGGCGCGGTCGACACCGCGCCGCCGCCGGCCCAAGCCCAAAGGACCGGGTTCCAATCGCATGGAGAATCAGATCGTCAGTTCGCCTGAGCAGGACGCCGAAGACTTCGCTTCCATGTTCGCCGAGAGCGAGGCCCGAACCGGCCTGGTCGAGGAGGGTCGTGTCGTCAGTGGCACCGTGATCCAGATCGCCAAGGACTACGTGGTCGTCGACATTGGCTACAAGTCCGAGGGCCAGGTACAGCTCGGCGAGTTCATCGCCGTCCCCGGGGGTGAGCCCCAGGTCAAGATCGGTGACAAGGTGCAGGTTCTCGTCGAGTCCCGCGAGAACGACACCGGCATGGTCGTCCTCTCCAAGGAGAAGGCCGACAAGATGCGCATCTGGGACGAGATCTCCGCCGCGTGCGAGCGCGACGAGCTCGTCGAGGGCGTGATCGTCGGGCGGGTGAAGGGCGGTCTCTCCGTCGACATCGGCGTGAAGGCCTTCCTCCCCGGCTCCCAGGTCGACATCCGCCCGGTGCGCAACCTCGACAAGCTCATCGGCGAGACCTTCAAGTTCAAGGTCATCAAGTTCAACAAGAAGCGGGGGAACATCGTCCTCAGCCGCCGCGTGCTGCTCGAGAAGGAGCGCGAGGAGCTGAAGAAGGAGACGCTCAAGAACCTGAAGGAGAGCGCGATCCTGAAGGGCGTGGTGAAGAACCTCACCGACTACGGCGCCTTCATCGACCTGGGCGGCATCGACGGCCTCCTCCACGTCACCGACATGAGCTGGGGACGCATCGGCCACCCCAGCGAGATGTTCGAGGTGGGCGCCGAGGTTCGCGTCATCGTTCTCAAGTTCGACCCCGCCACCGAGCGCGTCAGCCTGGGCCTGAAGCAGATCCAGGAAGACCCCTGGCACCGCGCCGACGAGAAGTACCCGGTCGGCACGCGCGTCAAGGGCAAGGTGGTCAGCCTGACCGACTACGGCGCCTTCATCGAGCTCGAGCAGGGCGTCGAGGGGCTGGTCCACGTCTCCGAGATGAGCTGGACCAAGCGGGTCAAGCACCCCTCGAAGCTGCTCAACCCCGGCGAGCCGGTCGAGGCGGTGGTGCTCGACATCGACCCGAAGGCCAAGCGCATCAGCCTCGGCATGAAGCAGATCGAGCCGAATCCCTGGACGCTCCTCGAGGACAAGTACCCCATCGGATCGGTCATCCGCGGCGAGGTCCGCAACGTCACCGACTTCGGCATCTTCGTCGGCGTCGAGGATGGCATCGACGGTCTGGTCCACGTCTCCGACATCTCCTGGACCGAGCGGGTGAAGCACCCGGGCGAGAAGTTCAAGAAGGGCGACGTGGTCGAGGCAGCGGTGCTCAACATCGATGTCGAGAACGAGCGCTTCAGCCTGGGCATCAAGCAGAACCAGTCCGACCCCTGGACCACGCTCTCCGATCGCCACCCGGTGGGATCGCGCCTCAAGGGCAAGGTCACCAAGGTCACCGACTTCGGGGCCTTCGTGGAGATCGAGCCCGGCATCGAGGGGCTGGTCCACGTTTCCGAGATGCGCGACGAGCGGGTAGAGAACCCGCACGACGTGGTCAAGGAGGGCGAGGAGGTCGAGATCAAGGTCATCGACATCGACCCGCACGAGCGCAAGGTGGCCCTGTCCATCAAGGCGCTCTCCCGTGACGGCGGCGACGACGAGTATCGCGAATACCTGCGCAAGCAGGGCGACGGCCGCGCCCGCCTCGGTGACCTCATGGAGAAGTTCAACCGGCGCAAGGGCTAGTCCCCGAGCGCGAGGCTCAGGCCAGCGAGGTTCAGGCGGGCGGTTCGCGAAAGCGGGCCGCCCGCTTCCCGTTGCGGCTCGCGCATGCGCAGTTGCGGGCTCCCTGCACCCGTGGTCTTCTCGACCGCAAATGAGCACGAACGATCCCGGCGAGCCCCTTCCGACCACGCCCCTTCCGACCACGCCCGTTTTCCCGGCCGCGCCTCCGGTGCCGGGGCCGCAGCAGTGGAGCGCGCCGCCGCCTCCCTGGGCGACTCAGCAGCAGCCGCCGTTCCCTCCGCAGCCTCCGCCGCGCCGCGATCGGGCGGCGCTTGCGGTGGTGGTCTTCATCTTCGGCGGGCTCTTCCTGATCTTCTTCGCCTTCCTCTGGCTCGCCTACGGTGCCGTCAGGGGGGAGTCGCCCCGGCTGGCCTCCGGACCTCGCATCGGCGTCGTGGACGTGAAGGGGCCCATCGGGATGGGGCGCGGCTCGGTGGAGTCGGAGCCCGTGCTGAAGCTGCTCAAGCGCTATGGCGACGACTCGGACATGAAGGCGGTCGTGGTTCGCATCGACTCGCCGGGTGGAGCGGTGGGCACGAGCCAGGAGATCCTCGACGGCCTGCGGCGGCTGGCCGAGGACAAGGTGGTGGTCTGCGCCATGGGAAACCTGGCCGCCTCGGGCGGGTTGCTCGTCGCCATGGGATGCGACCGGATCGTGGCCCAGCCAGGGACGTTGACCGGATCGATCGGCGTCATCAGCACCTTCCCCAACGTGAACGGCCTGCTCAAGAAGATGGACGTCCAGATGAACACGGTGACCGCCGGAAAGCTCAAGGACGCAGGCAGTCCGTTCCGGGAGTTCAGCGACGCCGATCGTTCCTACTGGCAGGAGCTGGCCAACAGGATCCACCGCCAGTTCATCCAGGCGGTGGCCGAGGGCCGGGACCTTCCGGTGGAGCAGGTGGAGAAGTTCGCCGACGGCAGGGTCTTCACCGGCGAGCAGGCCGTGGAGCTGGGGCTGGTCGACGAGCTGGGCGGATTCCAGGACGCCGTCGACCTGGCCAAGGAGCTTGCCGAGATCCGGGGGGAGCCGCGGCTGGTCTTCCCCCCCGACGAGCGGTCCCGGTTCCTGGAGGAGCTGCTGGGCGGCCTGGCCCAGAAGGTGGCCCAGGCGGTGGCCGAGGCGGTCCGCACCGAGATTCACCGGCAGTCCACATCGGCCGACGGGCCGGGCGTCTACTTCCTGGCGCAGTAGCCGGAGGAACCGTGGAGAAGCCGCTCTGGGCCCCCTGGCGGATGGAGTTCATCGAGGCCGAGAAGCCCGACGGATGCATCTTCTGCCGCTTTCCTGCAGAGGCAGGGGAGGAGGCCGACCGGCGAAACCTGATCGTCCATCGGTCGCCGCGTGCCTTCACCATCCTCAACCGCTTCCCCTACAACAACGGCCACGTGCTGGTCGTGCCTCGCGTCCACGCCGCCCGGCTCGAGGACCTCGAGCCGCCCGACTTCGACGATCTCCAGGCCGAGCTGCGCCGGGCGGTCGGGGTGATCCGGGCCGCCTACCACCCCGAGGGCATGAACGTGGGAATGAACCTGGGGAAGGTCGCCGGCGCGGGCATCGCCGACCACCTCCACTGGCACGTCGTGCCTCGATGGGGCGGCGACACCAACTTCATGCCGGTGCTGGCCGACACCAAGGTCATGATCGAGCACCTCGACTCGAGCTGGGCGAGGATCCGGGCCGGCTTCGCGGCCTGATCCGGGAAGGACCCCGAACCGTGCACTGGCTCCTCATCGCCGCCGGCCTGGCCGTGGTGGCCGCCTTCCTCGCCTATCGATTGAAGCGGCGCCGGGAGGAGGCGAAGGCCTACCTCAAGGGCGTCCGATCGATGATCTCCGATGACCCGGACGCTGCCATCGAAGCGCTCTCCGACGCCGCCCGGCTGGGTAGCCCGGAGGCGGTGGAGACCTACCTGGCGCTGGGCGATCTCTTCAAGCGGGAGGGCGACCTCACCCGGGCCATCCGCCTCCACCGCAACATGCTCCACCGGCCTGGCCTGGCACCGGGACGGCGGGCCGAGGTGGAGCGCGAGCTCGCCGACGACTACCGGCGCGCAGGGATGCTCGCCGACGCGGCCGAGGCCTACCGGACGCTGGCGCTGGCGGGCGACGCCGCGGCCGCAGCTGGGTTGCGGGACGTGCTCGTGGACCAGAAGTGCTTCGACGAGGCGGTCCGGGTCCACCGGGAACGCTGCGGGCACGACCCTCGCTTGCTGGCCCACCTGCTCGCGGCGCAGAGCAGGGCGGAGCGGGAATCCGGCCAGGCCGGGGCCCTGGAGCGAGCCCGCCAGGCGGCCCTGGCCGATCCGACCTGCGCCGACGCCCAGCTGGCGCTGGCCGAGGCCCAGGGTCCGGACGGGGAGGGGGAGGGCGGCGCCGCGTCCGTGGAGAGGGCCCTCTCGGCGACTCCGGAGGCGGCACTGCTGGCCTGGCCGGCGCTCTCGGGCCTTCCCTCCGCGGTTGCCGACGGCGTCGTGGATCGCGCGCTCGCGGCGCGTCCGGGCGACGCGCGGCTGCTCACCCTGCGCGGACGACTGCGGGTCCGGGACGGCAGGCCGGCCGAGGCGCTCCTGCCGCTGCGGCAGGCGCTCGAGGCGGACGCCGACGGCGAGGTGACGCTGGCGCTCCGGGAGTTGCTCCGCGAGGCGGCTCCCCCCGGGCCCGGCGAGCTGGCCGGGCGGCACGACCTCATGGCGGCGGCGCTCCTGCGCAGCGCAGGCCTGCTGCGCTGCAAGCGCTGCGGTGGCGGCGCGGCCGTCCGGACCTGGCGCTGCCCACGCTGCGGGACCTTCGATGCCTACGCCGGGTAGCGCCACACCGTCGGCTGCTTGCCGGAGACGGCGCCCGCGGGTATGACCGTGCACCCATCATGCGACAACACGTAGTCGACATCGTCCGTGCGGCGCTGGCCCGGGGAGCCTCGGCCGGGCGCTGGCCCGCCCTGGACGCCGCCTTCACGGTCGAGCCCCCGCGCGACCCGCGTCACGGCGACTTCGCGGTGAACGCCGCCATGGTCCTTGCCAAGCCGGCAGGGCGCCCCCCGCGAGAGCTGGCGCAGGGCCTCGTGGAGGAGATCCGGTCCGTGGACGGCGGGCGAAGCATCGAGTCGATCGACATCGCCGGCCCCGGCTTCGTGAATCTGAAGCTGCGCCCCGAGATCTGGCTGGCGGAGCTCTCCGACGTGGAACGCCAGGGCGATCGCTACGGGCGGACCGAGGTCGGCAAGGGAAAGCGCGTCAACGTGGAGTTCGTCTCGGCGAATCCCACCGGCCCCATGCACGTCGGGCACGGGCGCAACGCCGTGACCGGCGACGCCGTGGCGAGCCTGCTCGACTGGAGCGGACACACGGTGGTTCGCGAGTACTACGTGAACGACTTCGGGGCCCAGGTCCAGACGCTGGCCCGCTCGGTCCACCTCCGCTACCAGGAGCTCCTCGGGCGCACGGTCGCCATGCCGGAGAGCAGCTACCCCGGCGCCTACGTGGTCGACATCGCGCGTGCCATCGTCGACGAGTTCGGCCATCGCTTTCTGGACGCACCTGAGGCGGAGTGGATGGACCTGTTCCGGGACCGGGCGGTCGACCACGTCCTGGCCATGATCCGGAGCGACCTCGCGGCGGTCCACATCACCTTCGACGTCTGGTCGTCGGAGAAGAGGCTCTACGAGTCGGGCGCCGTGCAGCGCTTTCTCGAGGAGTTGCAGGCGAAGGACCTGGTCTACTGGGGCAAGCTGCCGCCCCCGAAGTCGAGGAAGGGGCAGCCGGCGCCGGTCGTGGACGCCCAGAACGAGGAGGGCGTCTCGGAGGGCGAGGACCTGCTCCTCTTTCGATCCTCCCGGCACGGCGACGAGGTCGATCGCCCGGTCAAGAAGGCCGACGGGACCCCGACCTACTTCTGCGCCGACATCGCCTACCACTGGGACAAGCGGCAGCGCGCCGACCAGCTGGTCGACGTGCTGGGCGCCGACCACGGCGGCTACGTCCCGCGCCTCAAGGCGGCGCTCGAGGCGCTGGGTGGCTCGCGGGACGATCTGCACGTCGTTCTCATCCAGATGGTCAACCTGACCCGCGGCGGCGAGGCCGTGAAGATGTCGAAGCGGGCCGGCACCGTGGTCTCCCTGCAGGAGGTCGTGGACGAGGTGGGGCTCGACGCAACCCGGTTCATCTTCCTCACCAGGCGCGGCGACGCCCAGCTGGATTTCGACCTGGAGCTGGCCAAGCGCCAGACCCTCGACAACCCGGTCTTCTACGTTCAGTACGGCCACGCTCGCCTGGCCCGGATCCTGGAGAAGGCTGCCGAGGCCGGCGCTCCGGCTCCCCGCTTCGACGTGGAGACGCTCTCCTTGCTCACGGCGCCCGAGGAGATGGACCTAGTGAAGCGCATCCTCTCGTTCCCGGACCTCCTGGCAGGCGCGGCCCTGGCGTGGGAGCCGCACCGGGTGGCCTTCTGGCTCCAGGAGACCATCGGCGCCTTCCACTCCTACTACACGCAGGGGAAGAAGACCGGAGAGCGCTTCATCGGCCCCGATCCGGCCAAGACGGCCGCGCGCCTGGCACTGGCTCGCGCCCTGAAGCAGGTGCTCGCCAACGGACTCGCCGTCCTCGGTGTCTCCGCCCCCGAACGGATGGAAAGTCGCGAGATCGCCGAGGACGTCTAGAATCAGACCGCCCCCAGGGGTGGACCATGGCCGGAAACAGACCAGCACGGGAGCGGTTCGACTTCTCCCTCGATTCGAAGCAGGTGGCGTCGGTGATCCTCGGGTCCCTCGGCGCCCTCGGGCTCGCCTTCTTCCTCGGGCACGCCCTCGGGCAAAGGGTGGCCGACCGGCCCGCGCCGGTCGCTCGCGCGGCCGCGGTCGCGCCGCAGGCGGACCCGCTCGGCGCGCTCGACCGTGCGCCTCGAGCCGGCGCCGGTGAGGCCCCGGCCCAGTTCTCGTTCCACGAGACCCTCACGAGCGCGAAGCCGCCGCAGGACAAGCTGCCGCCAGGCCCCAAGTCGCCGCCAGTCCCCGCCCGCGGAGCAGAAGCCCGCACCGGTCGTCGTCGCAGCGCCAGCAGAGTCCAAGGCCGCGCCTGCGGAGTCGAAGGCTTTGCCCCAGCCGGCGGCAGCGCTGGCGCCCGCCGGCCCCGTCCAGCCCGGTCCGGTGGCAGTCGAAGCAAGGAAGGCAACCCCCGCTCCAGCTTCGCCTTCCGCGCCACCGCGTCCGGCGACCATCGGAAAGGGTGCCTGGGTCGTGCAGGTCGGCTCGACGCAGGACCGCATCGAGGCCGAGCGGATCGCGGCGCGCTTCGCGACGCGGGGAGCGCGCGTCGTGGTCGCCGACGTGCCGGGAAAAGGGCGCTGGTACCGCGTCCGGCTGGGATCCTTCGAGACCCGGGAAAGCGCCGACCGCTACCTCCGGGACCTCGAGCGAGGCACCGGGGCCAAGGGGTTCGTCGCCACGGCGAACTGAGCTAGGATCCGGGCTCCATGAAGAAGTTCGACCAGCCGAAGCGCGTCGAGAAGCCTTGGGGCCACGAGCTCTGGTGGGCCCAGACCGAACGGTACGTGGGCAAGCTCCTCCACGTGAAGGCCGGCCACAAGCTCTCGCTGCAGTACCACGAGAAGAAGGACGAGACGATCCACCTCTGGAGTGGCGACCTCCAGCTGGTCCTCGACGAGGGAGACGGGCTCCGCGAGCACGTCATGCGTCCAGGCGAGAGCTACCACGTGAAGCCTTTCACGAAGCACCGCATGGTGGCCATCACCGACTGTGACATCCTCGAGGTCTCGACCCCGGAGGTGCAGGACGTGGTCCGGCTCGAGGACGCCTACGGGCGGGCCGGGAAGTAGTCGGGCGCCGGTCCGGCCCCCGCGGCTCAGCCGCCCAGTTCGCGGCAGATGGCCTCGGCCGCCTTCAGCCCGTCCACCGCCGACGAGACGATGCCACCGGCGTGGCCGGCCCCCTCGCCGGCCGGGTAGAGACCGGCCAGCCCCGGCGTGGTGAAGTCGTCGCCTCGCGCGATCCGGCAGGGTGCACTGGTCCGGCTCTCGATCCCGATGAGCAGCGCGTCGGGAGAGACGAAGCCCCGCATTCGCCGATCGAAGCCGTGCACGGCGGCCCGCAGGGCCTCGTGAACTTGAAGGGGATAGAGCTGCCCCAGATCTGCGTGGGTGAGGCCAGGCCGGTACGAGCTCGTACCGGGAGGATCGCCCGGGCGCCCCGCCAGCCAGGCCGCGAGTCGCTGTGCGGGCGCCCGGAAGCCGCCGCCGCCCAGGTCGTAGGCGGCCCGTTCCCATTTCCGCTGCCACTCCAGGCCCGCCAGCGGGCCCTCGAACCCCTCGGCCGCGAACTCCTCGGGCGATACGGCCACCACGAGCCCGGCGTTGGCGAGCGGGGAGGAGCGGCCCGAGTTGGACATGCCGTTCGTCACCTGCATCTCCGGCTCGGTCGGCGTCGGCACCACCACGCCACCCGGGCACATGCAGAAGGAGAACACTCCGCGGGCCCGGCCACCGACGCTCGGGTTCTCGGCGAGCCGGTAGTCCGCGGAAGGCAATCCCTCGGCGCCGGCGGAGCGGCCGTACTGGATCCGGTCGATGAGAGACTGTGGATGCTCCACCCGGAAGCCGACCGCGAAGGGCTTGGCCTCGATGGGCCAGCCGCGCCGGGCGAAGAGCTCGTAGATCTCCCGAGCGCTGTTGCCTGGTGCGAGCACCAGCCGGTCGCATGGAAGGGTGCGGCCGTCGGCGAGGACCAGGCCGCGGACACGCCCCTCCACGACCTCGATGTCCGTGGCGCGCGCGTTCCACACGAACTCGCATCCCCCTCGCTCCAGTTCCTGCCGCATGGCCGACACGGCCGCTGGAAGCACGTCGGACCCGACGTGAGGCTTGCCTTGCACCAGGATGCGCTGCGAGTTGCCGAATCGGGCGAAGAGCTCCACCACCTTGCGCACCGCCGGGTGGCGGATACGAGTGGAGAGTTTCCCGTCGGTGTACGCGCCGGCCCCTCCTTCGCCGAAGTTCATGTTCGACTCGGGGTCGAGCTCACCGCTTCGCATCAGGCGGGCGACGTCGCGGCGGCGTGGGGCCACCGTCTTGCCCCGGTCGACCACGACCGACCGGACGCCCCGTTCCAGCAGCCCCCAGGCACAGAAGAGTCCAGCCGGCCCCGCCCCCAGGATCACCGGAGGCAGGTCGGGCGCGCGGACCGGAGAGGGCGGCGGCTCGGCCTCGGGCACGGCGTCCACGCCAGGTGGAATCGAGGGCAGGGACCCCTCGACCTCGACCTCCGCGTCCACGACCCAGCGTGGATGTCCTTTGCGTCTCGCGTCCAGCGACCGGCGAGCCACCAGGACGTCCTTCAGCGCCTCGGCCCCGACGCCGAGCTTCTCGGCGATGCGGCGCGCCAGGGTGTCCTGGGGCTCGTCGAGCCAGAGGTGGATGCCGGGGACGCGGTAGCGCACGAGTGACCGGATCTAGCCTCGGACTCGCCGCGGCGCTGCGAAGCCGCCTTCGCGCAGCGCCTCTCCCGGATGGGTGTAGCGCGAACCACGCTACGCACCAGATGGATGTCGGCCTCCGGAATATGTACCGCAACTACCCGACATTCCCCGAAACGTCGTTTTGCAGGCGATGTGGCCCGCTCGTTGCTGTTGTTCTCCGACGACTCGTCGTCAGGGCTCCACGGGCCCAAGAGGAAGAGATGCTCGCAACGATGCTCGACGCAAAAGGCACCAAGATCCTCGCCAAGTCCCTCTTCAAGGAGTTGCACGCCAGTGGATACACCGCGAACCAGATCCTCGGCCTCTCCACCGAGCTCATCGACCTCGTGACCCAGGACCTTCGCGCCCAGGGCGAGGTCCGAGCGGCGGGGGGGAACTCTGCCGAGGCGACTGCGTTCTAGGCGGGTTTTTCCTCGCCAGCAGTCTCGATGCGGCGCCGGGCCGAACCCGGCGCCGTTTCTCGTTTTTCACCCCGGAATTCACCGGGGTTTTCGTTTGACACCCCTGGGTCCGGCGGGTAGCTTGACGGCCCCAAACCATCACCTTCCCGTTCCCGGGAGAGGGAGAGTCCTGCCATGGCGCGAGTTGCAATCAACGGTTTCGGCCGAATCGGGCGCTGTGTCCTGCGGGCCCTGGTCGAGCGGGGCGAGAAGGGGCTGGAGGTCGTTTCCATCAACGACCTGACCGACACGAAGACCCTCGCCCACCTCCTCAAGTACGACTCCGTGCACGGCGTGTTCCCCTACGAGGTGAAGGCGACCGAGAAGGGCATCGTCGTGAACGGCAAGGAGATCCAGGTCACGGCCGTGAAGAGCCCGGCCGAGCTCCCGCATGCACAGAACGGCGTCGAGCTGGTCCTGGAGTGCACCGGCCTGTTCACCGAGCGCGAGAAGGCCGAAGGGCACCTGAAGGCCGGCGCCAAGCGGGTGCTCATCTCCGCGCCCGCCAAGAACCCGGACATCACCGTGGCCTACGGCATCAACCACCAGAAGCTCGACAAGGCAAAGCACCACATCATCTCCAACGCCTCCTGCACGACGAACTGTCTCACCCCGGTCGCCAAGGTCCTGCTCGAGAACTTCGGCATCAAGCGCGGCCTCATGACCACCATCCACAGCTACACCAACGACCAGAATCTCCTCGACCTGCCGCACAAGGACCTGCGCCGCGCCCGCGCCGCGGCCCTGTCCATGATCCCTTCGTCCACCGGAGCCGCCAAGGCCGTGGCCGAGGTGATCCCCGAGCTCAAGGGCAAGCTGAACGGCACCGCCGTGCGCGTCCCGACGCCCAACGTGTCGCTCGTCGATCTCACCGTCGAGCTCGAGAAGCCGGCCACCGTCGAGCAGATCAACGCGGCGTTCAAGACCGCCGCCGAGGGAGCGTTGAAGGGCGTCCTGCAGTACTCCGACGAGCCGACCGTCTCCATCGACTACAACGGCAACCCCCACTCGTCGATCTTCGACTCGACCAACACCATGGTCATCGAGGGGAACCTCGTGAAGGTCTTCGCCTGGTACGACAACGAGATGGGCTTCTCGCACCGCATGGTCGACGTGGCCAGGTACCTGACGGCCTAGTCGGCCCGGGAAAAACATGGCCGCCCAGATCCGGACCATCGACAAGCTGGACCTCGCCGGGAAGCGGGTCTTCATCCGCGTGGACTTCAACGTCCCGCTGGACGAGAAGGGGCGTGTCACCGACGACGCCCGCATCCGCGCCGCGCTGCCCACCATCCGGCACGCGATCGCCGCGAAGGCCCGGGTGATCCTGGCCTCCCACCTCGGGCGTCCCAAGGGAGACCCGTCGGACAAGGCGAAGTTCACGCTCGAGCCGGCGGCCCAGCGCCTCTCCGAGCTTCTCGAGCAGGACGTCATCCTGGCCGACGATTGCATCGGCGATGGCGTGAAGAAGGCGGTGTCGGACCTCGGAGAGGGGCAGGTGCTGCTCCTCGAGAACCTCCGCTTCCACCCGGGCGAGGAGGGAAACGACGAGGCCTTCTGCAGGGATCTCGCGGCGCTCGCCGACGTCTGGGTGAACGACGCGTTCGGCACGGCCCACCGGGCCCACGCATCGACGGCCGGCATGGCCAGGTTCGTCAAGGAGCGGGCCGGCGGCTTCCTCATCCAGAAGGAGGTCGAGTACCTGGGCCGGGTGCTTGCCCGCCCGGAGCACCCGTTCGTCGCCATCCTCGGGGGCGCCAAGGTCTCGGACAAGATCAAGGTCCTCGAGAACCTCATCGGCAAGGCCGACTCGGTCCTCGTCGGCGGCGCCATGGCCTACACCTTCCTGGCCGCCAAGGGCGTGCCGGTGGGCAAGAGCCGGGTGGAGCAGGACAAGCTCGAGCTGGCGCGCCAGATCCTCGACAAGGCGAAGGCCAAGGGAGTCGACTTCGAGCTTCCGGTGGACCACGTCTGCGCCGCCGAGCCCAAGGAGACCGCCGAGCGGGTGGTGGTGAACGGCGCCGCCATCCCCGACGGGCTCATGGGACTCGACATCGGCCCGAAGACCCTGGACCGTTACCGGCAGCGGATCCTGGCCGCGAAGACCGTATTCTGGAACGGTCCCATGGGGCTCTTCGAGCAGAAGCCCTGGGCCGAAGGCACGTTCGGCGTGGCCAGGGCCATGGCCGAATGCCCCGGCGTGACCGTGGTGGGCGGCGGCGACAGCGCGGCGGCGGTGGAGGAGGCCGGGCTCGTGTCCCGGATGAAGCACGTCTCCACCGGTGGCGGGGCCAGCCTGGAGTTCATCGAGGGGCGCGAGCTCCCTGGCGTCAAGGTTCTCGAGGAGTGAACGTGGCCCGGAAGAAATTCATCTGCGGCAACTGGAAGATGTACCGAACTGCCGCAGAGGCGGGGGCGCTGGCGCGCGAGGTTCGCGCCGCCGCCGAGCCCTTCGCCGACAAGGTCGAGGTGGCCATCGTGCCGCCCTTCACGGCGCTCTGGGCGGCCGGGGCCGAGTTGAAGGGATCCCGCATCGGCCTGGGGGCGCAGGACGTGTTCTGGGAGACGCAAGGCGCCTTCACCGGCGAGGTCTCGGCCCCCATGCTGGTCGACGCCGGCTGCCGGTACGTGCTGGCAGGACACAGCGAGCGACGGCAGTTCTTCGGCGACACCGACGAGGCCGTTCGAAAGAAGACCAGGGCGGCGCTCGCCGCAGGGCTCCATCCCATCGTCTGCGTCGGCGAGACCCTTCCAGAGCGTGAATCGGGGCGAACCCTCGACGTGGTGGGACTCCAGATCAGCGCGGCGCTCTCCGGCCTCTCCGCGGGCGAGATCGAGCGCATCACCGTGGCCTACGAGCCGGTCTGGGCGATCGGCACCGGAAAGACCGCCACCTCTGCGCAGGCCCAGGAGGTCCACGCCGCGCTTCGAGCCATCCTGCGCCAGCTGGCGCCGGCGGCAGCCGACACCATCCGCATTCTCTACGGGGGCTCCGTCAAGCCGGACAACGCCGCCGAGCTCATGTCCCAGCCGGACGTGGACGGTGCTCTGGTGGGCGGCGCGAGCCTCAAGGCATTAGACTTCACCGGAATCATCCAGGGAGCCACCCGTTGAACACGTTCCTCATCATCGTCCACGTCGTCGTCTCGGTCGTCCTCATCCTCGTCATCCTGCTCCAGGCAGGGAAGGGTGGTGGCCTGGGCGGCGCATTCGGCGGCAGCACCCAGGCAGTCTTCGGCGGCCGCGGCGCTCAGACCTTCCTCGGCAAGGTGACCTCGGCTGCTGCCGCGATCTTCATGCTCACCTCGCTGTCGCTCTCCTACCTCTCGACGCGGTCCGGGTCGGTGGTGAAGGAGGCGCCGGCGCCGATCGCGCCGGCCCAGCTCCCGGCGGCGCCCGCCTTGCCCGGGCCGGCCCAGAGCTCCCCCGCGCGGTCGGCGCCCTCGCAGCCCGGGCAGCCGACCCCGGCGCCGACGAAGTGATTGCGGCGGCGCTCCGGCGCCCGGAAACGACAAGGGACCCGTTGCCGGGTCCCTTGATTCGTCGTCTTTCGTGAAGCTGGTGCCCAGGGCGAGATTCGAACTCGCACGCCTTACGGCGCCACCCCCTCAAGATGGTGTGTCTACCAGTTCCACCACCTGGGCGAGAAAGCGGGTCGGTTTCTAGCAGACGGTCGTCTGGGGCGCAAGCGAACCCTGGCGGCGCCGTGGGACCTTCGCGCAGGAGGATGACGTGAAAAAGCCCTGCTTGATCCTGCTCGGTGGCGCCGGCTGGGACGTGCGGCGCCGGGCCGTCTCGGTGGCGCTGACCGCGGCGGCCTTCGGTCACCCCGTGGTGGTCGCGCTGTCGGGGGAACCGCTCCGCGCCTGGATCGATGGGCGCTTCGACGACGGCGCTCCTCCCGAGTCGGCCGGGGCGCGGGTGGGTTCGCTCCTGGCGATGATCGAGGAGGGCAGGCGCGACCTCGGGGTCGAGGTGGTGGCCTGCGAGACCGAGCTGCTGCTCGCCGGCATCGACGCGGAGGAGGCGCGCGCCTCCCTGGACGCGATTCGCAGCCTGCCGGAGCAGTGGCGCTCCGCGGCCGAGGGGCACGTCCTCGGGTTCTAGGGCCTCGTCGAGGGCCGGGTACTGGGATAAGAAGACTCCGGTCGGGCCAGCGGAGGTGACATGGGCGGATCCCTTTCGGACAGGAGCGCGCTGGTGATCGGCGTGGGTGGCCTGGGGGGGCCTGCCGCGCTGGCGCTCGCCGCGGCCGGAGTGGGGCGCCTCACGATCGTCGACGAGGACGCCGTCGAGACCTCCAACCTGAACCGCCAGCCCCTCTTCGGCGAGGCCGATCTGGGTCGGCGCAAGGCGGAGGCAGCCGCCTCGCGGATCTCCCGGATTCATCCCGGAGTGAAGGTGGACGCCCGCGACGCTCGCTTCGCCCCCGACACGGCGCCGGCGCTGGTTCGGGCCGCCGACGTCGTGGTGGACGCCTCGGACAACTTCGCCACCCGATTCCTCGCCAACGACAGCGCGCTGGCGGCCCGCCGGCCGCTGGTCCACGGCGGCGTGCTGCGCTACTCGGCCCAGTTCCTCACCGTCATGCCCGGCAAGACGGGCTGCCTGCGCTGCCTGTTCGAGGCTCCGCCTGCCGAGGGAACGGTTCCAACCTGCGCCCAGGCCGGAGTGGTCGGGGCGCTTGCCGGGTTCGCGGGCGCGCTCATGGGCGCGGAGGCGCTCCGGTTGCTCGCCGGGGAGCGCGGTGCGTACGCGGGCCGGCTCGTGGCCTTCGACTGCCGCTCGGGGCGGACGCGGCTCGTGCCGGTTCGCGTCCGGGCCGGGTGCCCGGTCTGCAGCGCCGTGGCCGGGGCCACGCAGGAGGGGGCGTGACCGGTCGTTCCCCCGCTGCGCGGCTCGACCTCCGACAGCACGTCTGCCCCGTCACCTGGGTGAAGGCGCGAATCGCCATGGGGCGGCTCCCGGAGGGGGCGATCCTGGAGGTCCTCCTGCGCGAGGGCGAGCCACGGGAGAACGTGCCCCGGAGCGCGGCGGAGGACGGGCACCGCGTGCTCCTGTCTCGAGCCCGCCCCCGAGGAAGGGGCCGGAACCTGGCGCGCCTGGCTGGAGCGTGGGTCGGCCGTGGAGGACGGGACATGGCCC
The DNA here is from genome assembly GCA_963700085.1 of uncultured delta proteobacterium. Classification (GTDB taxonomy): domain Bacteria; phylum Myxococcota; class Myxococcia; order Myxococcales; family Anaeromyxobacteraceae; genus CAIOAK01. The sequence continues at coordinate 658,786 of CAVOWI010000018.1, read as the reverse complement.
TGAACGACGCCGAGGTGGGACGATACGCGCGGCAACTCATCCTGCCCGCCTGGGGCGAGGAGGCACAGGAGCGCCTTCGCGGCGCCCGGGTGCGCGTGGCGGGGGGCGGTCTGGCCACCGGGCCGGCCATCTACTACCTGGCCGCCGGCGGCGTGGGAACGATCTGGGTCGACGACCCGGATCCGGTCGCTCCGGGCGACGGTGCCGGGTGGGCCTTTGGGCCCGACGACGTCGGCCGGCCGCGCGGCGTGGCGTCCGCCGCATTCGCCGCTGCGGCGAACGGACTGGTGAAGGCCGACGTCTTTCGTCCCGGTTCCCGCCCCACCGCGGTGCTGGTCTGCGGCGCCAACATGGACGTCTCGCGGGCCATCGCCGAGGAGGCGAGGCTGCTCCAGCTCCCGCACGTGGTGGCGGATGTCGACGGCCAGGGAGGGGCGGCCACCTCGGTTCCGGTCGGTGCCCCGTGCTACGCCTGCGCGACCAGGCCGGGGCTTGGCGCCGCGCCGACGCCGGAGGGGGCGGCCGCGGTCGGCGCGCTCGCCGCGCTCGAACTGCTCCTTCTCCTCGGCGGGATTGCCCAGGAGCCCCGGGCCAGGCGCCTCGAGATCTTCCGCGGCACCCCCTTGACCCGCGCGACGGCACGCCAGGCCGGCTGTGCCTGCAACGCCGGGCCGCCTGGACCCTCCGGTTACTGACGTGGGCCGGCCAGCCGCGCCCGAAGCCGATTACTCGCCTCTCGCCGCCCGCCTGGCTGCCGCCGCGGAGGCCGATCCAGGCCGAGAGGTGTGCGGCTTCGTGATCGAGGACGCAGCCGGGCGGATGGACCTGGTCCCGGTCCGAAACGTGGTCGGTGAGTTGCCGGGCCCCCCGGGGTTGCCCCGGGATGCACGCCGCGCCTTCCTCGCCGACCCGTCGGCGCACCTCGCGCTCGCCCGCAGGATGCGCTTCGAGGGGGGGCGGATCGCCGCGTTCTACCACTCCCACGTCGACGCTCCGGCCGCTCTCTCCGACGTCGATCTCGAGCAGGCCCTCGAGGAAGGCGAGCCGATGCACCCGTGCGTCGACCAGATCGTCATCGGAACCATGGGACGCAAGGTGCTGGAAATACAGATATTCCGCTGGGTGGGGGCCTCGTTTCACGGCGCGGTGATTCCCCTCGCCGGGTAGCGCACCGCGTCGTCTCTCGTGCACGGAAAGCGAAATCGCGCCCCGCCCGAGTCGGCGCATTCTCCTGCCGGTTCGGGTATATTGCGTCGTTCGCCGTTGGGTGAACCCGGGAGGGCGCATGGATCTGTTGCAGGGGACGGGATTCGTCATCTGGCTGACCGGCATGACGGGGGCGGGGAAGACCACCATCGCCAACCACATCGGGAAGCGGTTCTCCGCGGCCGGGCGTCCCGCCGAGGTGATCGACGGCGACTCCGCCAACGAGATTCTCACCCGCGGTCTGGGTGTTTCCAAGGAGGACCGGGACACGGCGGTCCGGCGCATCGGGGCGGTTTCCCGCATGCTGGTGCGCCACGGCGCGGTGGTCGTGGTGGCCTCGCTCTCGCCCCTGCGCGAGGCCCGCGACGCGGTCCGAAAAGACATCCGCCGGTTCGTCGAGGTCTTCGTCGACGCGCCCATGGAGACGCTGCTCGCCCGCGACTCGGAGGGGATGTACCGCAAGGCCCTGGCGCACGAGCTGACCAACGTCGCCGGCATCGACGACCCGTTCGAGCCACCCACGCGCGCCGAGCTGGTCGTCCGAACCGACCAGGAGAAGCCCGACGCCGCTCTGGGGCGCCTTTTCCAGAAGCTCGTCGACATGAAGTACGTCAACCCGGCCGAGTTCGCGCTCCTCACTGGAGGGTTGCGTCCGAAGCGTCCAGGGGCACGAGGCGCCAAGGGCGCGCCGGTAGCGGCCAAGGCCGCTCCGGGGCCGGTCAAGGGCGCGGTCAAGCCGGCGAAGAAGGATGCCGAACAAGCCGGAGCGCCTCGCAAGTCTTCCGCGAAGCCGCCGGCCAAGGCTCCCGCCAAGGCGAAGCGGGCGGCCAAGGGGCGCCGCGGATAGAATCGGCGAATGGCGCAGACGCAGGAGGACCGGGAGCGAATCCGCGAACGGTCCCTGGATCGGTTCGGGCGGCTGAAGGAGATCGTTCGCGGCACGGGAGGCGCCCTGGTGGCCTTCTCGGCAGGCGTCGATTCGACGCTGGTCCTGGCGGTGGCTCGCGAGGTCCTCGGGGACCGCGCCGTCGCGCTCACCGCCCACTCGCCGAGCGTGCCCCAGGCCGAGCGAGCCGAGGCCCGCGCGCTCGCGGCCCGTCTCGGCGCCCGTCACATCGAGGTGGAGAGCCGGGAGGGAGAGAATCCTCGCTACCAGGAGAACTCCCCGGAGCGCTGCTACTTCTGCAAGAGCGAGCTCTACCGGCTCTGCGACGAGACCTGCCAGGCTCTGGGTCTGCCTGCGGTGCTCGACGGATTCAATGCCGACGACCGGCGCGATCATCGTCCTGGCCACCGGGCAGCGCAGGAGCGGCAGGTGCTGTCGCCCCTTGCCGAGGTCGGCCTCACCAAGGAAGAGGTCCGCGCCTGGAGCGAGGCCTACGGTCTGGCCACCTGGGACAAGCCGCAGATGGCTTGCCTGGCCTCCCGCATCCCCTACGGCACGCCGGTGACTCCGCAGCGGCTCGCCCGGATCGAGGCGGCGGAAGCGGGCGTTCGCGCCGCAGGCCTCCGGCAGTTCCGGGTGCGCGACCACGGGGCGGTCGGCCGCATCGAGGTGGCGGCGGATGAGATGGATCTGGCCTTCTCCCGGCGGGGCGAGATCGCCTCCGCGGTGAGGCTCGCGGGGTTCGCGCTGGCCGCCCTCGACCTGGAGCCATTCCGGTCCGGTCGGCTGAACGAACTGGGAGGTGCATCAGCGCCCGAATGTCAATAGTGGATTTTTTGACTTCGGGGTATCGGGTGGTAGCGTGTAGGCAAACGTAAGCAGATGGAGGCGTGAACCTACATGAGACCCATTGAAATCCCCCATTCGGTTACCCATATGCCCCTCATGGGTACGTCAGCCGCAACCCGCCTGGAGCCGATGCTGATCCGGCTTCCGCCCGAGCTTGCTGCCGGCCTGCGCAGGCTCGCTCGCTCCACCCGGATCCGCCAGTCCGACTACCTCCGGGAGGCGGTCTCGGACCTGCTCGCCAAGTACGGCGACCTGCCCTCCGCCCGCGAGTCCGCATCGCCCTGAGCAGGGAGTGCGTCGGAAGGGTAGCCCACCTTCTCCAGCGTGAGTCCCCACGCCGGCGCACGCACGCCGCGATATCGCTCCCGCGCACGGAGGAGGTCGCCAATCCTCGTCGCGGGAGCGAGTCCCAGGCCCACCGCCACGGCGGTGCCCACCAGGTTGCGAACCTGGGCCCGGAGGAAGCCTCGCCCCTCCAGCGTCAGGGAATACAGGGGGCCCCAGGCGGCCACCGCGACCTCGGCTCGGAGTAGCGTCCGGACCGTTCCTCGCTGCTCGCCCGGGCGCGCGAAGCCGTGGAAGTCGTGCTCGCCCACCGCGGCGGAGAGGGCCTCCGACATGGCGGCGACGTCGAGCGACTCGGCCCGCGCGCCTGCGAAGGCCCGCTCGTCGGGCAGTCGCCAGGCCCGTCCGGCGAGACCTTCGGGAGGCGGAAGCCCGACCAGGTAGAAGTAGGTCCTCGACGTCGCGCTGGCCCGGGCATGGAATGCGGGGGGCGCGCGCCAGGCGTCGAGGCAGGTCAGGGCCGGCGGGGATCCTCGGTTCACCGCCTCGCGCAGCACGGCCGGCTCCAGGTCGGCCCTGGCCCAGAAGCTCACGAACTGCGAGAGGGCGTGGACACCGGCGTCGGTGCGCGCGGCCACCTCGAGCCGCGGCGCGATGCCCAGGGGTGCCAGCGAGTCGAGGAGCGCCTGCTCGATCGAGGGAAGCCCGGGCTGGCGCTGGAAGCCCCGGAAGGCGCCGCCGTCGTAGGCGATCCGCAGGGCGTACCGTCGCTTCTCCATGGCGTGCTACGTTCGCACGCTCCCGTCGGCGGCGCCAACGCGCCGGACGGGGACGAGGAGGCGAGGGAACGTGGGAACCGGAGCCGTCTCCCGGCTGGATGCGCACATCGGCGAGCTTCCCGAGGGGTCGCTTCGCCGCAGGGTCCTGGAGAGCGCGCGGCGCTTCAAGGCCTCGTGGGTCGACCTGGGGCGCATGCTCGCGCAGGTCCGGCGCGAGGAGGCCTGGCGGGAGTGGGGGCACGAGAGCTTCGAGGAGTACTGCACGAAGGAGCTCTTCCTCCGGCGCGCCACCGCCGAGAAGCTGGCGCTCTCCTACGGCTTCCTGGAGCGGCACGAGCCCGAGCTGGCGCGTGCCCGCGACGTCCGATCGGCGCCGCCCTTCGAGGTGATCGAGGTTCTCTCCCGCGCCGAGGCGGCGGGCCGGATGGACGGGAAGACCTGGAGCCAGCTCCGGGGCGACGTCATGGACGGCGAGGCCGGACGCGCCGACGTGAACCGGGCCATCGCCGAGCGCTTCGGTCCCGTGCCGCGCGCTCTCGCCCCGACGCCGGAGGAGCGCATGGCCCGGATCGCCGGCGCCGCTCGCCGGCTTGCCGAGGCCTGCGAGGGAAACAAGGAGATCCCGGCGCCCCTCCGCCGGGCGGCTCGCGAGCTGGCCGACGCCCTCGACCGGCTCGCCGGCGACTGAGAGCGCCACCCGGCTGGCCAGCTCGCCGACACAGCCTGCCATCAACTGACGCGCCAGCGACCCGCTGCCGCTGCCGCGACCCTCGGTCGCGACACGCTGCGCCGCGCCCGGCGTCCGGTTAGAAATCCCGGTGGCAGGGTTCTTTGGGGTGACCCCGCCTCTGGTGTAGCATCACGCGAGAGGGCCGATTGAGCCGGAAAGATCCACATCACGGGAGCCTGAGCTGCTCCTTCTGCGGCAAGGGGCAGAGGGACGTCCGGAAGCTCATTGCCGGTCCCACCGTCTACATCTGCGACGAGTGCATCCGTCTCTGCAACGACATCATTGCCGAGGAGGGGGAGCGGGAGGACGGGCGATCGCCCATCTCGATTCCCACACCCGCCGAGGTGAAGGCCTTCCTCGACGACTACGTCGTCGGCCAGGACCGCGCCAAGAAGATGCTCGCGGTCGCCGTCTACAACCACTACAAGCGGATCCACGCCCGTCGCGCCCCTCGCGGCCAGCGTCCGGTGGCCGGACGCGCCGAGGAGGTGGAGCTGCAGAAGTCGAACATCCTGCTCATCGGCCCCACCGGGGCCGGCAAGACGCTTCTGGCCCAGTCGCTGGCCCGCTTCCTCAACGTCCCCTTCACCATCGCCGACGCCACCAGCCTCACCGAGGCCGGCTACGTCGGCGAGGACGTCGAGAACATCATCCAGAACCTGCTTCACAACGCCGACTACGACGTCGAGAAGGCCTCGCGCGGCATCGTCTACATCGACGAGATCGACAAGATCGCCCGCAAGGGCGACTCGCCGTCGGCCACCCGCGACGTGGGCGGGGAGGGGGTCCAGCAGGCGCTCCTCAAGGTCGTCGAGGGCACCCGGGCCAGCGTCACCCCGCGTGGAGGCAAGAAGTACAACCAGCAGGAGTCGATCCAGGTCGACACCTCCAACATCCTCTTCATCGTGGGCGGCGCCTTCTGCGGCATCGAGCAGGCCATCCGCCGCCGGGTGGGCGTGAAGGGGCTGGGCTTCGGCGCCAAGATCGAGGGGCGCGACGAGGCCTCGCTGGGAGAGTTGCTCTCCCACATCGAGCCCCAGGACCTGGTCAAGTTCGGGATGATCCCCGAGTTCGTCGGGCGCATCCCCGTCATCGCCACCCTCTCCGAGCTGACCGAGGACGACCTCGTCACCATCCTCACCCAGCCCAGGAACGCGCTCGTCAAGCAGTACCAGAAGCTCTTCGAGCTCGAGAAGGTGAAGCTCTCCTTCACCAAGGAAGCGCTCCGGGCCACCGCCCGCGAGGCCATGCGGCGGAAGTCGGGTGCGCGTGGGCTTCGGTCGATCCTGGAGCAGTCGATGCTCGACATCATGTACGACGTGCCCTACCGGGACGGCGTCAAGGAGTGCAAGATCACCGACGGGGTGATCCTGCGCCACGAGCCGCCGCTGCTCTCCTTCGAGAAGGAGAAGAAGTCGGCGTAGGCGGGATTCAGCTCTGCGTCACCCGCACCGTCGTCTTCATCTCGCGACCGCTGTCCAGGTCGCGGGCGTGCACCGAGAGGATCCCCTCGATGTTCACCTCGAAGAGGATCTCCAGGCGCACCTCGCCGGCCGGGCCGGGGCGTACTCCACTGAACGTGAATTCACCCAGGGTCTCGTTGCGGGTGGCCTCGGGGTGGTCCCCCTGCACGATGCGCAGCACCAGCTCGGTCTGGCCGTTCTTGGAGTTGGTGGCGGAGATGGCCCGGGCGTTGGGGATGGCCGCGTTGTGGCCGAAGACCACGTGGGTGTCCCCGCCGGCCTGCTCGATGCCGATGGCCATGGGGATGACGTCGAGGAGCTGCAGACGCTGGTCCCCGTCGGCCGAGAGGGACCATCCGTAGAGCGCCGCGCCGATGGCCACCGCCTCGTCGGGGTGGACTCCCTTCGAGGGCGGCCGTCCGAAGAACGAGGTGAGCCGGTCCTGGATGGCGGGCATGCGGGTCTGACCGCCCACCAGCATGACCTTGTCGACTTCCCCGGTTCCGATGCCTGCGTCGGCCAGCACCCGGGCCAGGATATCCATGGTGCGGTCGAGGAGCGGCTCGGTGAGCTGCTCGAGGAGCGCCCGGTCGAACCGCATGTCGATGTTGAGCGGCTGTCCCTGCGGCGTCATGGTGATGAAGGGGATCGAGAAGGGGACCTCGGTGCGCGCCGAGAGGTCGATCTTGGTGCGCTCGGCCAGGTCCTTGATGCGCTGCATCGCCACCGGGTCGGACGAGAGATCCACCCCGTGCTGGCGCCGGAAGTCGGCCAGGACGTAGGCGATCATCGCGTTGTCGAAGTCGATGCCGCCCAGGAAGATGTCGCCGGCGGTGGCCTTCACCTCGAAGACCCGGTCCCGGATGTCGATGATGGAGACGTCGAAGGTGCCGCCCCCCAGGTCGAAGACCAGCACCCGTTCCCTCAGGTTCTTCCCCAGGCCGTAGGCGAGAGCGGCCGCGGTGGGCTCGTTGATGATGCGCACCACCTCGAGGTTCACGAGCTTGCCGGCCTCCTTCACCGCCTGCCGCTGCCGGTCGGTGAAGTAGGCGGGGACGGTGACCACGGCCCGGGTGACCCGGAAGCCGAGGTTGTCCGAGGCCACGTCGCGGATCTTGGCCAGGATGCGGGAGGCCACCTCCGAGACCTGGAAGGTCCGGCCGTGGCAGTCGAGCTCGACGTCGTTGCGGGCCCCGGCATGCACCCGGTACTGGACCGATCGCTGGACGGTCTCGACCACGTCGTCGACGGGCGACCGGCCGATGAGCCGCTTGGTTGCGTAGAGGGTATTGCGCGGATTGAGCTGCCATTGCCGCTTGGCCTCGTGGCCGATGAGCTCGTTTCCCTTGTCGTCGATGGCGAAGATCGACGGGATGATGAAGTCGCCGCCCTTGTAGGGGATGAGCCGCACCTCGCCGGCCTCGTTGGCCACTGCGGCGCAGGAGTTGGAGGTCCCCAGGTCGATCCCGATGATGGTGTCGCGAGATCGATCCGGCACGATGCGTCGAGCGTACACCAGGGAGGGCAGGTCTGGAATTCCGCGACGGCCGCGCCGGCGTCGGACCTCTGGGCTACCATGACCGCCCCCACCGCGCCCTTCCGGCGCGGCCGGGCCCCGGGAGGTCGGATGGATTGGCGCGCCAGCTGGGACGACTACTTCATGAACATCGCGCGCATGGTGGCCACCCGCGCCACCTGCGACCGCAAGCACGTGGGAGCGGTGCTGGTGCGTGACCGGACGCTGCTCTCCACCGGCTACAACGGCTCCATCCGCGGGCTGGGCCACTGCAGCGAGGAGGGGCACATGATGGAGGAGGGCCACTGCGTCCGCACCGTGCACGCCGAGGCCAACGCCATCATCCAGGCCGCCAAGAACGGGGTCGGCATCGACGGGGCCACCATCTACACCACCGCCTCGCCCTGCTGGCCCTGCTTCAAGCTCATCGCCAACTCCGGCGCCAGGAGGATCGTCTTCGGGGAATTCTACCGGGACGAGCGAATCTTCGACCACGCCAAGCGGCTGGGCATCGAGCTCGTCGAGTTGCAGATGCCGGGATGACCTACGCCTTGGGCTGCTCGGCCTGGACCTCGACCCGTCCCCGTCCGGAGCGCTTGGCGGCATAGAGGGCCTCGTCTGCCCGCCGAAGCAGGCCCGCGCCTCCGTCCTCTCCGTCGCCCGGCTCGAGCTCGGCCACTCCGAACGAGGTGCGCACCGAGACCTTTCGGTCGCCGATCGGCAACTCGGTGCCAGCCAGCCGGGCACAGAGGCGTTCGGCGAGGATGCGGCCGTCGGCCGCGCCGGTGTGGGGCAGCAGCAGGACGAACTCGTCACCGCCGTAGCGAGCCCCGAGGTCGGTGGCGCGAAGCTGGGAGCGCAGCACGTCGGCGACGGCGGCGATGGCACGGTCGCCTGCGCCGTGCCCGAAGGCGTCGTTGACCGGCTTCAGGTGATCCATGTCGGCCATGATGCAGGTGAGCGCCGTTCCGTAGCGCAGGGCTCGCCGGACCTCGTCGTCGAGCCGCTCGCGAAAGGCGCGAAGGTTGGCGAGCCCGGTGAGGACGTCGGTCTGGGCCAGCGCCCTCAGGTGGGTCTGGCGCCTGGTGTGGCGCAGCGTCCGCTCCATGCGCGCGCGCAGCTCGCCAAGCGAGATGGGCTTCTGGATGAAATCGGCCGCGCCCAGGTCGAGTGCCCGCACCCGCGTCGCGTCGTCGGCCTGGCCGGAAAGCAGGATGACCGGGACCTCGGAGGTTGCCATGTCGGCGCGCAGTGCGTCGAGGACGCCCAGCCCGTCCAGGCCCGGAAGCCGAAGGTCGAGCATCACCAGATCGGGGACGCCCAGGCGGGCCGAGGCGAGGGCCTGGTTGCCGTCCACGACGCTCGCCACCTCGTAGTCCGCTTCCAGCCCGGCCTCGAGCGCCTCGCGCTCCTCGGTGTCGTCCTCGGCGATGAGGATGCGCGGGCGTCTCTCCGGGCCGGCGCTCGATTCGGCCTGGAGGAGGTCGAAAGAGCTTCCCGAGGCCGCGAGCCCGGCGCCGACGCGAAGCAGATCTTCGGCCAGGTCGGCGATGGTCTCGGCGTCGACCTCCAGGAGCCGGGCCCGGGCGTGCCTGGCCACGCCGGAATCTGGCGAACCCAGCACCCGGGCCCGCTCGGCGAGCTGCCGGGCGCGGTCGCGAATCTCCGCGCAGAGCCGGTCGACCTGCGTGGCAGGGTCGGAGGCGCGCAGCGTCCGCTCCCCGATCCCCGCCTGTCCTGAGTTCTCGTCCGGCGCGCCTTCAGCGCGGCGATGCTCTTTCAAGTTCCTCCCCCGGGCGACGGACCCATCGCGAGCGAAAAAGGCTACAGGCGCGCGTGCGCGCTGTAAAGCGCGGACGCGCGTCGAAACGCGCTATCGCCGCTGGTAGACGATGTGCCTGCCCCCGCGGCCGCCGCTGGGCGAGACCATCTGGGTCGGCATCTGCTCCAGGTGGAACTGGAACCATTGCTCCCCGTAGAGCTTGCCCAGCTTGAGCCGCTTGTCGTTCTGGAGCGCCTGGGCGGCGGCCTTCAGCTTCTCGTCCGTCGGGTTGGTCTTGAGCCCCCTTGCCAGGACGGCGACGGCGCGGTCGTGGGCGCCTTCCTTCTCCTCGATCCAGGCCCAGGTCGCGAAGAGGAGGCCGTCCTTCTTGTTGTCCCTGGCCGCCTGCTCGAAGACCTTGCGCATCCCCTCCAGGTCCTTCTTGCGATACAGGGAGGCCGCCAGCATGGCGCGTGCCACGCCGTGGCGGGAGAAGCTCTTCTCGAGGTGCGGAATGGCGCCCGCGAAGTCCTGCCGGACGTATCGAAGCACGCCGATCTGGGAATGGATCTGCGAAGCCACCAGGAATTGCCAGGGGGCGAGCGCGAACCCACCCTCGAGGGTCTTCACCGCCCGATCGAGCTTCTTCGCCATCAACTCCTTCTGCACGGCGGCCATCAGCGCCTCGAGCTGCTTCCAGGTACGGCGGGCGAGCAGGAAGTAGGCGACCATGATCGCGAGCAGGCCCGGGACGACGGAGCCCACCCAGCCGACGTTCGTTCCGAACCGCACCGCGAGCGTCACGGCGAGGCCGGCGGCCAGGCTGATGAGGAGGTTGTACATGGAGGCTCCGTGGGTTTGCAGCCGGATGGATACATGGCGCCGGCCGGCTGCGGCAAGGGGAAATGGCCCTCCCCGGACTCGAACCGGGATGGGGGTTGACCCCACTCGATTTTGAGTCGAGCGCGTCTACCGTTTCGCCAGAGGGCCCGGGGGCAACCTAGCAGATCGCGGATCGGTTTGCGCAATTGGTAATTTCGCGGTATTGACACGCGCAATCAACCTATTGACGCAAGGAGCCCGAATGCCCCGACGCAGCGGCCACGCAAGCGCAGATGAGGTCATCCTCCAGGCCGTGGAGGCCATCGTCCAGCGCGCCTCCGTCGGAATATCGCGCGCAATCTCCGAGATCCTTGCCGCCCGGATCGACGAGGAACTGAAGGCCCAGGTGGCAAAGGCCCTGGCCAGGGGAGGGCGCACCCGCAAGGGCTCCACGCGCGCCGCGCCGCGCGCCGAGCTCAGCCGGTGGGTGGCGGACCGGCGGGCCCGCCGGGTTCCCAACTTCGTCATCGAGCAGACCGGATTGAAGACGAAGAAGGCGATTGTCGCCAAGTTTGGCGACAATGCGGCATTCGAGAAGGGCAAGCCGGCTCCCAAGGTCAAGTAGCCGCGGGAGGCCCGGGGCGGGTTCAGTCGCTCGCCCCCTCCTTCTCCTTGCTCTCCTTCTTCTCCTTCCTGTCCGCCCTGTCCGGCGCAGCAGGAGCGGGCGCCTTCGCGGCGGGTTCCGCCTTCGCACCAGGCTTGGCCTCGGCCGCGGACGTGGTCGAGGGCGTGGCTGTGGTCGAGGGGGTGGGAGTGGTCGAGGGCGTGGGCCAGTCCTTCGACACCTCGGCCTTCTCCTTCTTCTTCGAGGCGTACAGGTCGGAGTACCAGCCGCCCCCCTTCAGCTGGAAGGCGCTGCGCGACACCAGCTTGGCGAGCTTCCGGCTCCCGCACTCGTCGCAACGCGCCGGCGGCCGGTCGTATACCTTCTGGAGCTTCTCGTTGACCTTCCCGCATTCCTCGCAGAGGTACTCGTAGATCGGCATGGGCCGATCATAGGAGGCGAGGGGGCCCGATTCAAAGCGGACGGCGCCCGCCGCGAGGCGGTGGTCGCGATCCCGTGTCGAGCGCCGGGGAGCCGCGCCGCGTGCGCCGGGCCGTCTGGGCGCCGATCCGCGTCCCGGGCGCTCGGTGCGTTCCGTGCGTTCCGGGGGGGAAGGGCGGAGCTTGAGAGCGAAGTGGGTGACGAGCCGGTCCGCGGCGCCGCGCGAGAGGGACAGGCTGCGCCCCAGGTCGACGGCGGAGGGACTTCGTCCGCCCACGGCAAGAGCGCGAAGGTGATCGGGGAGGCGACGACGCAGGTCCGCCTCGAAGCCCGCCAGGAGTCCCAGATCGGCCAGGGCGTCGGCCTCCTCGTCGAGCAGGCGGGCCCGCTCGGAGAGCGTGGCCTTCCGCTCGAGCCGGCCCCGCCGCACGTCCCGGATCGAATCGACGGCGGGACGAAGCTCGAGCCGGTCGATGGCGCCTCGCACGTCTTCCGGCGCCATGCCGAGCTCGCGGGCCATCCGGACCACCACGCCACCGTGCTTGCCCACGGCGTGAAGGAAGAGCGCCCGTTCCCGCTCGGCGAACCCGCGCGCGAGGCCGTGGTGCTCGAGGAGCCGGTCCAGATCGGCCGAGGAGGGAGGACTTCCCGCCCCGTCCGACCAGCGGGAGGCCAGGTCCGCGAGGATGGCGAGCCGGTTCCCGCCCAGACGACGGACCAGGCGGCCGATCTCCGCCCTCCCGGACTCGCGGTAGAGCTCGTCGAGGTGGGGGAGGGGGGCGACGGGACCCGGAGGCGGCGCGGTCACGAGGTCCTGCGCCCGGCGGATGCGTGGGGCGGACGCCGGCCTGGGGGCGCTGCCTGCCTTTCGACGGCCGGCCCGGGTCGCCGGAGCGCCGGAGGCTCGGGCGGCGGGACGGGACGGAGGGGTCGTGGCGCGGGAAAGGGCGACGAGGTCCGCGGGGGAGAGGTCGCGGCCCGGCGGCGGGTCGGCGAGGGTCGCCTTCACGGCCAGCAACTCGTCCCAGCCGAGCGGCTCCAGGACCGCTCGCACGCGCTCCTCGCGCGTCGGGCGCCCGGACTCGGCACACCAGCGCACGGCTCGGGCGAGCATCTCGCGGTCGATCTCCGGCATCGCGGGGCAAGGTGCGACGGGGAGGCGGCCCAGTCAAGTGCGGCGAGCCCCGGGGGACGAAGGGGCGACGCGGCTTCTGGTCACGGAGAATCCTGTCGAGGCGCGCCGCGATTGGTAAGATGGGTCCAGATGCCCCCCGACCCCCGCGACCCGGAGCTCTCCTCGGCAGCCCGCACTGCCCGGATGGTTCTCTACCTCCTGCTCCTCGGCGCGGCTGCAGCTGCCCTGCTCGTCCCCTCGGGCACCGGCCCCGGTGCAGGAACCGGGCGTCGTCCCGAGCTTCTCCTCGCGCCGATCATGCTGGGAGCGTTCGCGATCGGGTTCACCGTCTACCGGTACAGCCTGGTCCGGGCCGGCCGCTACCACGCCGGAAAGGCCTTCGTGCAGATCGGCCTGCTCGGGCTCGTGCTGGTGCTGTTCATCCCGGGATCCGTGGAGCGATGGCAGGCTTCCGGAGCAACGCCGCCCGTGGACCTCACCCGGCAGCTGCGCGCCGCCGATCCCGACGCGCGAGCGATGGCCGCCGAGCTGGTCCGCCACCGCCTGCCCGACGACGCCCGCCGTTACGTGCCGCGCCTGGTCGTCTTGCTCGACGATCCCTCCGCGGAGGTTCGCCGGCAGGCCGGTGCCTCGCTGGTGGCGCTGGCAGGACGGAACGTGGCGGGCGAGGGGCCCGAGGCGGCGCAGCGCTGGCGCGCCTACTGGGCGGACCGGGGCGTGGCCTTCCCGCCCTGACCGGGCGGTGGCGGGGCACGCCGGGGGGGGCGCGAAGTTGGCGCTTGCCTTCCGCTGCGTACTCGGATAATGAGAATCGTTATCAATATGCGCGCACGACGGAAGACCTCTCGCCCGAGCGACCAACAGACCCGCGAGGCCGCCGCTGCGGTCGCGCTCACCCGGCTGGGAACCTGGCTGGAGGAGAGGGGGCTCAAGCACTCCCGGCAGCGCGACGTGATCGTCGAGGCCTTCTACGCCATGGGCGGTCACGTTCCCGTGGACGGACTGGTCGCCAGGGTGCGCGCGCTCGACGCCCGGGTGAGCGTGGCCACCGTGTACCGGACCATGAAGCTGCTCGCGGAGTGCGGCATCGCCGTGCCCCGGAGGTTCGACGACGGGCAGACCCGGTACGAGCCGGCCAGCGGACGCGCCCACCACGATCACCTCATCTGCACCGGGTGCGGCCGCATCGTCGAGTTCGAGAACGAGAAGATCGAGGAGCTCCAGATCCGGGTGGCGCACGGCCAGGGGTTCGAGGTCGACAGCCACAAGCTGGAACTCTACGGACGCTGTGAACGGTGCCGCCGTGGCGGGGCCGCCGGGTCGAAGGGCGCGAGTCCGTGACCCCGCCGACCACCGGCTCCGCCCGCATCCAGCCTCTCGACCACAAGGAGATCGTGGCCGCTCCCCGGACCCTGATCCTGGTGGGCAATCCCAACGTGGGCAAGAGCGTCCTGTTCGGCGCCCTCACCGGGAAGTACGTCACCGTCTCGAACTACCCGGGAACCACGGTGGAGGTGACCCGCGGCTCGGCCGAGATTGGTGGGGGGCGCTGGCACGTCCTCGACACCCCGGGCACGAACAACCTGCTCCCCATGTCGGAGGACGAGCAGGTCACGCGCGACATCCTCCTCCGGGAGCAGGAGTACGTGTGCCTTCAGGTCTGCGACGCCAAGAACCTGCGCCGAGGCTTGCTCCTGGCCGCGCAGCTGGCCGAGGCCGGCGTGCCGTTCGCGCTGGCGCTCAACATGGCCGACGAGGCGGCCGCGCGTGGGTTTCGCATCGACGTGGATCGGCTGAGCGCCGAGCTGGGCATCGACGCGGTCCAGACCGTCGCGGTGCAGCGCACCGGCCTTCCCCACCTCCTCGAGCGCATTCCCGAGGCTCGCACCTCGAGGTTCCGCCCCCGGTACGACGACGCCATCGAGGCGGCCGTCGAGGAGATTCGAGCCCCTCCTGCCGGAGGAGAGGCTGTCCCGGCGCTCGATCGCGCTCATGGTGCTGGCCGGCGACGAGTCGCTCCGGCCCTGGCTTGCGTCGCGGGTCTCGGAGGCCAACCTGGCCAGGCTCGACGAGAGCCGGCGCCGCCTCGCGGCGCGCTACCCCGAGTCGCTCCGCTTCGTCGTGGCCCGCCAGCGGCTCGCGGCAGCCGACCGGCTTCACGACCAGGTGGTGACGAGGGGAAGGATCTCCGCGGGCAGCACGCTGGCGAGGCGGGTCGGCGCGTGGTCCACCCATCCGCTCTACGGGATCCCCATCCTGCTGCTCGTGCTCGTGGTCGCCTACTTCTTCGTCGGGGTCTTCGGGGCGAAGACCGCCGTGGACTTCCTCGAGAACGCCGTCTTCTACGATCGCGTGGTGCCCTGGACCGAGGCGCTCCTGCGATGGCTCGTTCCGGCCGGACCGGTCCAGGAGTTCCTGGTCGGCCCCCCGGGGCTCTCCTTCCGCGACACGAACGGGTTCATCATCGGGAAGTATGGCCTGGTCTCGATGGGGCTGGCCTACGGCATGGCCATCGTGCTTCCCATCGTGGCCACCTTCTTCCTCGCCTTCAGCGTGCTCGAGGACTCGGGCTACCTTCCGCGACTGGCGGTGATGGTGAACAAGGTCTTCAAGTGGATGGGGCTGAACGGCAAGGCCGTGCTGCCCATGGTGCTCGGGCTGGGTTGCGACACGATGGCCACCATGACCGCGCGAATCATGGAGACCCGCAAGGAACGGGTCATCGTCACGCTGCTCCTGGCGCTCGGCGTTCCCTGCAGCGCCCAGATCGCCGTCATCTTCGCCATGCTCGGGAGCCTGTCGCTGGCGGCCTCCCTCTGGTTCACCGGCGTCATCATCCTGGTGCTCTTCCTGGTGGGCTGGCTCGCCGCCCGGGTCATCCCCGGGCGCGGGTCCGATTTCGTGCTCGAGCTCCCGCCGCTCCGGGTTCCGCAGTTCGGCAACGTGCTCGTGAAGACGCTGGCCCGGATGGAGTGGTACCTGCGCGAGGCGTTGCCGCTCTTCGTGCTGGGTACGCTGATCCTCTGGGGGCTCGACCGGACCCACATGCTCGGCCTGGTGGAGCGCGCGGCCGCGCCGGTGGTGGTCGGCCTGCTGGAGCTTCCCGAGCAGGCGGCCAGCGCCTTCATCCTGGGCTTCCTGCGGCGCGACTACGCGGCGGCCGGGCTCTTCCAGATCTACCAGCCCTACATGACCACCGGCACGATGACCCGGGTGATGGAGATCCAGGTGACCGTGGCGCTCGTCACCGTGACCCTCTTCATCCCCTGCATCGCGAACTTCCTCATGATCCTGAAGGAGCGGGGCTGGAAGACCGGCCTGGCCATCGCGGCCTTCGTGCTGCCCTTCTCGGTCGGGGTGGGGGCCGGAGTGAACATCCTCATGCGCCGGTTCTTCTAGGAGTGAACGTGCCGGCCCTGGTTCCAGGCGAGGAGCGGTGCCCGCTGTGCGGGAAGGTCTTCGAGGCGGTGGGGCAGGGGTGCCGCCCCAGCTGCCCGCTGGCCCGGGGATGCCGGGTGGTCTGCTGCCCGTCCTGCGGGTATTCCTTCCCGCAGGAGAGCGGGTGGGCAGGCCGCCTCAAGGGCTGGCTGGAACGGCGCAAGGAGAGCCAAGGGTGAGTGCCATGGAAGTGGCGAAGGGCCGAGGAGCTGCTCGAGGCGATCTTCGCCGAGGGCGAGTCGGGCAGGAACGACGTGGCGCAGGTGGTTCTCCGGCTGGGGGATCACGCCCCGGGCCCGGACGCCGGCGACTTCCGGGAACTGGCCGCCATGGGGTCTCGCCCGGATCGAGGGCGACCGGGTGACCCTGACCGAGGCCGGAGACCTTCGAGCCCGGGGCGTGATCCGGCGCCACCGGCTCGCCGAGCGGCTCTTCCGCGACCTGCTCGACCTCTCCGAGGGGGCCGCCGAGAGCCAGGCCTGCGAGTTCGAGCACATCCTCTCCCCCGAGGCCACGGACTCGGTGTGCACGCTGCTCGGCCACCCGCCGACCTGCCCTCACGGAAAGTCGATCCCGCCCGGCGACTGCTGCGGCGCCTTTCACAGCACCGTTCGCCCGCTGGTGACCGGGCTGCCCCATTTCCCGCTCGGGGAGACCGGCCGGATCGTCTTCATCGCCCCGAAGTTCCACGACCGCATGGATTGCCTGGCCGCCCTGGGCGTCGTTCCGGGAAGCGAGGTCCGGCTCCACCAGCGTTCCCCGGCCTTCGTGCTCGAGATTGGCGAGACCACGGTTGCCATCGACCCGGAGATCGCCGGCGAGATCTTCGTGAAGCGGGTCGAGAAGCGGTGACCCGGCCGGCCTGGCCCCCGGGCTATCGGTCGATTTCTGGACGGTGGAGGCCCCCCTGATAGGTTGGCCATGGCTCGTGAAACTCGCGAAACCATGGCTGTTTGCCTACCTCGGCGCCATCGCGCTGTTGCTCACCGCGTCGGCGCTGCACCCCGCCGGCCTGCGCAAGCACCGAGCGCTGGCGGTGGACCTTCGCCGCGTGGCCGAGGAGAACGAGAGCCTCCGGGAGAGGAACTCGAGTCTTCGCCGGGAGGCCCGGGCGCTGGCCGGCGACCCGGCCGCACTCGAGCGGGCCGCCCGCGAGGAGCTCGGCTACGTCCGGCCCGGGGAGCGCGTCTACGAGTTGCGCCCCTCCGGAGGGTCGCGGTGACCCCGGCGCGCGCGGCGGCCGCTCCTCCCGGAGCCCGGAGACGGCAGCAGACGGCCGAGGGTGGCCGCGCTCGACGATGGATCGCCGACGCCTGGCACCGGGACGACGGATGGCTCGGACCACCGGTCCGGCGGCGCGCCAGACGTGCCGTGGTCGGGCTGGCACCCGGGGCGATTGCGGTGCTGGCCGCGGCCGACGTGGCCCGGGGTGGATTCTCCCGGCCACCCGTGCGGCCCGCCGAATGGGCGGTTCTCGTGCTCCTGGCGGCGGCCGCCTCGATCTCCGCGGTCCAGGCCGTCCGGCGCTCCGCCGAGGGGCGCCCGGCTCGCACCGGTCAGCAACTCGAGCTGGGGGCCCTCTTCGTGGTCGGGGCAGCGGCGCTGGCACAGCTCGCTGCCTCGGGCGGGGGCGAGGGACCGCTGTTCCCGCTCGTCTACCTGACCGCAGCCGTGGCGGTCTCCTTCCTGTCGCTCGGGGTGGGGCTCGCGCTCGTGGCGCTCGCGGCTGCGCTCCAGCTCGGGGTCTGGTGGTCCCACGGCGCGTCCCACGACGAGATCCCGGGCGTGCTGGCCCGGGTGGGATTCATCTTCCTCTTCGCGGTGCTCTACCATGCCGTCCTCTGGGCCCGTCTGGCCGCGGCGCGGCGAAACGAGCGGGAGGCCGTGGAGCGGCGCTTGCGAGAGCTCGACGAGAGGGCCCGGGAGCTACGGCTGCTGTCCCCGGGAGGGCGAGACCGCGGTCCCGTCGGGGACGAGAACCGAGCGCTGGAGCGCGGCCGCTCGGCTGCGGTCGAGGTCGAGACGGCCATGGACGGCGCGCTCGAGGTGGCCGAGGTGGCGCTTCGCAGCCACACCTGCGCCCTGTTCCTCCTCTCCGGAGACGACGCGTTCCTCCACCTTCGCGACTGCCGGTCGCGCAGCGATCACGTCGCGCGCCGGCCACTGCCGGCCGGCGAAGGGGTGCTCGGAAGCGTCGTCGCCCGCCGGGCACCCGTTCGGCTGCACGGCGATCTCCGGGCGGCCACCTACTACGATGACGGCACCCGCCCGCGGGCGCTGGTCGCTGCTCCGCTGACCGACCGCCGCGGAGGGCACATCCGCGGGGTGCTGGTCGCCGATAGGCTCGACGACCAGCCTTTCGACGAGGCCGACGAGCACCTTCTCGTCCGGCTGGCCGGCGAGCTCATCCGCGCCGTCGAGTCGGAGCGCCTCTTCCTCGGGATGCAGGCCGAGCGCGACGAGAAGGAGCTCTTCTACGGCGCCATCGAGCAGCTCAATCGCAAGTCCAAGACCCCGGAGGTCCTCGACGCGGCCATCGACGTGGCGGCCAGGATCGTCCAGCTGGACTTCGGCGCCGTGACGCTCTTCGAGCCCGACGAGCCGCGCCGCCCCCACCGGATCGTGAAGGCGGTGACCTCTTCTCCGGATGGCTGGCAGCCGTCGGAGCTCCAGGGGCGCCGCTTCTCGGCGCATACGGGACTGGTGGCCTGGGCTGTGCGCCACGGCTCGTCCCTGCCAAGCCCGGGCGACCGGGTGGACCGCGCGCGGATCTTCGACGAGGGTACCCGCCTCAAGGGACTGGGCGCCGTCCGGGTATTCCCGCTCAAGTCGGGCGAGCAGACCCTGGGCACGCTGGTGGTCGGGTCCCGCCGGCGCGAGGCCTTCGAGCGGCGAGGCGTCACGTCAGCTCGAGGTGATCGCCATGCAGGTCGCCGACGCTCTCCTGCGCGCGCGACTCTTCGAGCAGACCGAGCGACTCGCCAGCACCGACGGCCTGACCGGCGTGCAGAACCATCGCACCTTCCAGGCCCGCCTCGACGAGCAGCTTGCGTTCGCCCAGCGCTACGGGAAGCAACTCTCGATCGTGCTCTGCGACGTGGACCGGTTCAAGTCGGTCAACGACACCCACGGCCACCCGGTCGGAGACCTGGTGCTCCAGGGCGTGGCCCGGATCATCTCCGGGGAGGCGCGCGCCACCGACGTGGTCGCCCGCTACGGGGGCGAGGAGTTTGCGGTCGTGATGCCCGAGACCGACGGCGCCGGAGCCCTGGTCATCGCCGAGCGGATCCGTACCCGCCTGGAGGAAGCGACCTTTCCCACCGAGCTCGGGCCCGTGCGCGTGACCCTGTCCCTGGGCGTGGCCACCTTCCCCGGCGACGGAAAGGAGAAGGCCCGGCTGGTGGAGGTGGCGGACGCCTGCCTCTACCACGCCAAGCGATCGGGCCGGAACCGATCGGCCCGCTCGTCGGACCTGTCCGCCGGCCGGCCCCCCTGCTAGAGTCATTCGCACCCGGGGACAGGTAGCGACCACTCGCCGGGGCGGTGGACCCTTGAAGAAGAACTTCATCCTCGACACCAACGTTCTGCTTCACGACCCGCGCTCGATCTTCGCCTTCGACGACAACAACGTCGTCGTGCCGATCTACGTGATCGAGGAGATCGACAACTTCAAGCGCGACCTCTCCAGCCTGGGGCGAAACGCCCGCGCGGTGGCCAGGTTCCTCGACGAATTCCGGGCCCAGGGGCGGTTGAAGGAAGGCGTGCCTCTCGGGGCGGGGAAGGGGAGCATCCGCGTCCTCTTCACCGACCGCCAGCTGCCCCCCGAGCTCCGCAACGGCCACTCGACCACCGACGATCGCATCCTTGCGGTGGCGCTCGACATCTCGCAACGGGAGCGAGATCTGCCGGCGGTCTTCGTGTCCAAGGACACGAACCTGCGCATTCGCGCCGACGCCATGGGGCTCACCGCCGAGGACTACGACGCCGAGGGCGGCGACCTCGAGGAGCTCTGGAGCGGCGTGGCCGACGTGGAGGTCGACGCCGAGGCCGTGAACCAGTTCTATTCGCATGGCGTCGTGCCGCTCGAGGCCGATGCTCCGCCACCGCCGCCCAACGAGTTCGTCTTGCTGCGCGACCGGGACAACCTCCAGCACAGCGCCGTCGGCAAGTTCAGCGCCTCACGCCAGGCCTACGTGCCGCTCATCAAGCTTCCCAAGGAAGGGACCTGGGGCATCCGGCCCCGCAACAAGGAGCAATCCTTCGCCCTCGACCTCCTGCTCAACGACGAGATCCGGCTCGTCACCATCGTGGGCAAGGCGGGCACCGGGAAGACGCTCCTCGCCATCGCGGCCGGCCTGCACAAGACCATGGAGGAGTCCGCCTACCAGAAGCTGCTCGTGTCCCGTCCCATCTTCCCGCTGGGGCGTGACATCGGCTACCTGCCCGGCAGCGTCGAGGAGAAGCTGAACCCCTGGATGCAGCCCATCTTCGACAACGTGGAGTACCTCATGAACCTGTCGCGCTCGGAGAAGAAGCTCGGGCGCGGCTACCACGAGCTCATCGACCTGGGCATCCTCGAGATCGAGCCGCTGACCTACATCCGGGGCCGATCCATCCCCAACCAGTTCATGATCGTGGACGAGGCCCAGAACCTCACCCCCCACGAGGTGAAGACCATCATCACCCGGGTCGGCGACGGAACGAAGATCGTGCTCACCGGGGACCCGTACCAGATCGACAACCCGTACGTGGACCAGACCAACAACGGCCTCATCCACGTGGTGAACCGGTTTCAGCAGGAGAAGCTGGCCGGCCACGTCACCCTGTCGAAGGGCGAGCGCTCGCCACTCGCAGAGCTGGCTGCGAACCTGCTTTAGTGCCGCGAGCTCTAGGCCCGCGAGGAGATCGTGGCCGACGCCGAGGACTTCACGGGCCACGACCCGTCCGCGGTCGCGCGAGCGCCGGCGGCGTAGTCGAGGAGCTCCACGCTCCGCGGCGCGATCCCCAGCGTGAGCTTCTCGCGGTACCCCTCGGCGTCGCCTCCGACCTGGTACGGCACGGGCCGGTCGAAGGACATCTCCACCCGGTCGGCCTCGAAATCGAGGAGGCCTGGGTGGGAGAACTCGCCGCTGAAGATCTTGCGGGCGTTGAGGATCAGGTAGGGCACCGGGATCCGCGTGATCACGCGGACCTGCATCGTCCCGCGCCGGCGCCCGGCGAAGGGGAAGGCGCGCAGCTTGAAGCCGTAGTAGGGGGCGGTGCTGCCGGCGGCCATCATGCACGGCCCGGCATAGAGGAGCTCGCCGTGGTCGATGGCCCTCCCGATGCGCTCGCCGCTCGGGTCGAGGCGCCAGGCCAGCGAACCGGTGTTGAGGATCTCGCAGTAGGCAAGCTTGCGCTGGAGGAACTGGCGTGGGGCCGACCGGATGGCGATGGCCAGGCCGTATCCAGGCAGGCCGGAGGCCAGGCGCCCGGCGCGGCCGCCCAGGCGCTCCTTCAACCAGCCGTAGTCGTTCAGGACCGCGGCGTCGATGCCCACCCCGGCGAACGGCGTGCGACGCCCGTCGCAGGTGACGAGGTCGAGTCGGCGTCCCGGGAGGACCTCACCGGAGAGGTGGCGCCGGAGGTCGTCTACCGGGCGGCCAGCCCCGACCATCTCGGCAACGGCGTTGCCGGTTCCCAGCGCCAGCACTCCGAATCGAGGCGCAAGCGTTCCGTGGGTCTCGGCCCGGTCGAGGATGTGATTCACCCAGGAGACGAAGGTTCCGTCGCCGCCGCCGGTGAATACGGTGTCGAAGCCCCGGGACATCACGGTGTCGGCGATGCGATGGGCGTCGTCGTGGTCGCGCGAGAAGAAGAGGTTTTCGGCTGGTACGAGTCCGGAAAGCGTGGCGCGAACGCTCGGGCTCACCTGCCGGGCGTTGGCATTGAGAAGGACCGCGGTCTGCTCGGGAAGAAGGCGCGAGGTGTTGCTCGGGAGCATCGAGTCCCCTGTGCAAGGGTATGACAGCGCAGTCACACCTCATCAGAGCAATTCGGATGCCACGGTGCGTCGTCCAGAAACTTGCGAAATATCAACAGTCCTGCCTGGGTGGCGCCGCGTCGACCCGGCCTGGATCGGGTAGCGGCGGTGGCACGCCGCGAAGGTGGCTACGCACTCACACCGGTTCCTGGCTCGGACCGAGGGCAGGAGCCCAAGTCGGACTTCGGTTTGACTCGCTCCGAGGAGGACTTAGTTTTTCCGCAACAACGGAGGATTTCAAACCATGGGAAAGATCATCGGCATCGACCTGGGCACCACGAACTCCGTGGTCTCGGTGATGGAGGGCAAGGACCCCGTCGTCATCACGAACGAGGAGGGCTCCCGCATCACCCCGTCGGTCGTCGCATACCTGAAGGAGGGGGAGCGTCTGGTCGGGCAGGTGGCCAAGCGCCAGGCCATCACCAACCCCGAGCGCACCATCTACAGCATCAAGCGCTTCATGGGGCGCCACTTCGACGAGGTCCAGGACGAGACCCGGCGGGTCCCTTACAAGGTCGTGGCCGGCCCCAACGGCGACGCGCGCATCGAGATCGACGGCAAGGCCATGAGCCCGCAGGAGATGAGCGCGCAGATCCTCCTCAAGTTGAAGAGGGCCGCCGAGAACTACCTGGGCGAGAAGGTCACCGACGCGGTCATCACCGTCCCGGCCTACTTCAACGACGCCCAGCGCCAGGCCACCAAGGACGCCGGCGAGATCGCCGGCCTGAACGTCCGGCGCATCATCAACGAGCCCACCGCAGCGGCACTGGCCTACGGCCTCGACAAGAAGTCGAACGAGAAGATCGCCGTCTACGACTTCGGCGGCGGCACCTTCGACATCTCCATCCTCGAGGTGGGCGACAAGGTCGTCGAGGTGCTGGCCACCAACGGCGACACCCACCTCGGCGGCGACAACATCGACCAGGTGATCATCGACTGGCTCATCGCCGAGTTCAAGAAGGACACCGGCATCGACGTGTCCAAGGACAAGATGGTCCTTCAGCGGCTCAAGGACGCGGCCGAGAAGGCCAAGATCGAGCTCTCCTCCACCATGGAGACCGAGGTCAACCTGCCCTTCCTCACCGCGGACCAGACCGGGCCCAAGCATCTCGCCGTGAAGCTCACCCGCGCGAAGCTGGAGCAGCTGGTCGGCCCGCTCGTCGATCGTTCCATGGAGCCGGTCAGGAAGGCCCTCGCCGATGCGGGGCTCGGGCCCGACAAGATCGACGAGGTCGTGATGGTCGGGGGCCAGACACGCATGCCCCTCATCATCGAGGCGGTGAAGAAGTTCTTCGGCAAGGAGCCGAACAAGACCGTCAACCCCGACGAGGTCGTGAGCGTGGGCGCGGCGGTGCAGGGCGGCGTGCTCTCCGGCGACGTGAAGGACATCCTGCTCCTCGACGTCACCCCGCTGTCGCTCGGCGTGGAGACGCTCGGCGGCGTGATGACGCGCCTCATCGAACGCAACACCACGATCCCGGCCAGGAAGTCGGAGACCTTCTCGACCGCCTCCGACGGGCAGACCTCGGTGGAGGTGCACGTGCTCCAGGGCGAGCGCGAGATGGCCAAGGACAACCGCACGCTGGGGCGCTTCCACCTCGAGGGGATCCCGCCGGCGGCGCGGGGCGTTCCGCAGGTCGAGGTCACCTTCGACATCGACGCCAACGGCATCCTGAACGTGGCGGCCAAGGACAAGGCCACCGGCAAGGAGCAGAAGGTCATCATCACCCAGTCCTCCGGCCTGTCGAAGGACGAGGTCGACAAGATGGTCACCGACGCCCGTTCCCACGAGGCCGAGGACAAGAAGCGGCGCGAGGAGGTCGAGGTGAAGAATCGCGTCGAGAACCTCGCCTACCAGATGGAGAAGCTGCTCAAGGAGAACAAGGAGAAGCTCTCGGCCGCGACCGTGACGGAGCTCGAGGGGCTGGTGCAGGAGGCCCATCGGGTTCGGGAGCGCGGGAGCCCCGAGGAGGTGAAGGCCGCCCTCGAGAAGCTCGAGAAGGCCAGCCACAAGGCCGCCGAGGAGCTCTACAAGTCCGCCGGCACCCCGCCGGACGCGGGCGCGACCCCCGGAGGCGCGCCCCCGCCGTCGCAGCCCGAGAAGAAGGGCGGCGACGACGTCGTCGACGCCGAGTTCAAGCAGGTCTAGGAGCGCGCCGGCCTCGACGCAATGCACCTCACGGTCCTCTCCCGCTCCGCGGCGATCTTCACCACGCGGCGCATCGTCGAGGCGGCCCGGGCCCGCGGTCACGTGGCCCGGGTCGTCGACCCCTTGCTCGTGGAGATGCGGCTCGGCACCGACGGGCCCGAGATCTTCCACCGCGGGCGCGACTTCCCGGCCACCGACGTGGTGGTGCCGCGCATCGCGCCGTCGATCAGCCAGTACGGCCTCGCGGTGGTGAACCACCTCCAGCTCCTGGGGCTGCCGGTGCTGAACGGCGCCCCGGCCATCGGCCTGGCCCGGAACAAGATGCGCGTGCTCCAGCTGCTGTCGGCGAGCGGCGTGAAGGTCCCACGGACGGTCATGGCGTCCGAGCCCTCCGGGCTGCGGGACATGGCGCGCCACGTGGGTGGGCTGCCGGTCCTGGTGAAGCTGCTCCGGGGAAACGAGAAGACCGGCGTCATCGTCTGCGAGACACGGCAGGCCCTCGAGTCGGCGCTCGAGGCCATCCTTCGGCTCGGGCAGAACACCATGGTCCAGCAGTACGTCAAGGGGCGCAGGGGTGGGGATCTCCGGGTGTTCGTGGTCGGCGGCCGCGCGGTGGCGGCGCTTCGCCGCCGCCCCCGGGTGGGGCGGCTTTCGCGAAGCCTGGGGCAGGGGGCCAGGTTCGAGGGCGCCATGCTGGGAGGCGAGTCGGAGCGGGCTGCCGTGGCGGCCGCGCGCGTCGTCGGGCTCGAGGTCTGCGCGGTGGACATGCTCGACGCGCCGGGAGGGCCGAGGGTCTTCGAGGTGCACAGCTCGCCGGGCATCCGGGAGGCCGAGGAGGCCTGCGGCGTCGACGTGGCGGGGGCCATCGTGGAGCGGGCGGCCGAGCTGGCTGGCCATCCCCCGGTGGCCGGGAAGCGCCGCCCCGCCAGGGGGCCGACTCGCAAGCGAGATTGAATCCAGGGGCGGCGGCGACAGTCCCTGGTATATCGCCCCCGGAATGGAGGGATCGCCCATGACCCGCATCGCGCTCGCCGGCCTGGCCCTGGCCCTTGCAGCGGCCGCACCGGCCCTGGCCGTCGACGGCGCCAGCGCAGCCAGCACCTACAGGGTGGTGACCGACGGCTCGTCCCGCACCCTCCGGGTGGGGGAGAAGGGCAAGGTGGTGGTGGTGGTCGATCCTCTCGAGAAGGGAATCCACGTGAATCGCGAATTTCCGCTCAAGTACAAGGTGGAGCCATCGGCGGGTCTCCGGGTGGAGAAGAACGAGTGGAAGCGCGGCGACGCCGTCGACCCAGCCGCCGAGAACCCGCGCTTCGAGATCCCGGTGGTGGGCGTCGCGAAGGGGGCGCAGCAGGTGGCCGTGCTGATGCGCTTCGCCATCTGCAGCGACTCGTGGTGCGTGCCGCAGACCAGGACGGTCACCGTCGCCATCGACGTGAGGTGAGGATCACATGCGCGTCGTCTACGGCATGAACCCGGTCCGCGAGCTGCTTCGGGCCGGTGCGGAGGGGCTCACCGAGCTCTGGCTCGCCGAGGGAGGCGAACGTCCTCGGGCCTTCGCGGACCTGGAGCGCATCGCCCGCGACCACGGGGCCAAGGTCCGTGCGGCGCCACGGGCACGGCTCGACCGCCTGGCGGGCGTGACCCAGCACCAGGGCATCGTCGCCGTGGTGGCCGACTATCGATATCGGGAGGTCGACGACATCCTGGGCGTGGCCCGCGAGTCCGGGAAGCCGCCGCTCCTCGTGCTCCTCGACGGCGTGGAGGACCCCCACAACCTCGGCGCGGTGGTCCGCTCGGCGCACGCGCTCGGCGCCCACGGGGTGGTGATCCCCCGCGACCGCGCGGCCTCGGTGACACCCTCCGCCGCCAAGGCGTCGGCCGGAGCCGTCGAGCACATGGCCATCGCCCGGGTGACGAACCTGGTGCGCACCATCGAGGGCCTCAGGGAACTGGGCATCTGGACCGTCGCCGCGGTCCCGGACGGCGACCAGGACCTGGCCTCGGTCGATCTCCGGGGGCCCACGGCGCTGGTCATCGGCGGGGAGGGGCAGGGGGTTCGCCCGCTGGTCCGGAAGACGTGCGACCACGCCGCCCGCATCCCGATGGCGGGGCGGGTCGGAAGCCTCAACGCGTCCGCTGCGGCGGCCATCGCCCTCTACGAAGCGATGCGTCAGCGAGCCGAAAGCGCTGGCAAGACCTTGGCTTGACAAGCCCAGGGACGTCCGGTACAAGCACCCGCTCCGACGACAGGGACAGGTGTTCCATGCGCCGGAAGGCCAGAGCCGAAACTTCAGGGGATTCGCTGGCGTAGCTCAGTTGGCAGAGCAGCTGCCTTGTAAGCAGCAGGTCGCGGGTTCGAATCCCACCGCCAGCTCCAACTGGCTCGTTGCGCCGGTCATCGTCGTTCGAGGTCGAAAGATGTCATGGAGGGGTTCCCGAGCGGCCAAAGGGAGCAGACTGTAAATCTGCCGGCTTACGCCTTCGGTGGTTCAAATCCACCCCCCTCCACACCCGGAGAAGAGAGGTTTGCGGGAATAGCTCAGCTGGTAGAGCGTCAGCCTTCCAAGCTGAATGTCGCGGGTTCGAATCCCGTTTCCCGCTCCATCCCGCACGAAAGGAAGAAAGGCCCTCTTAGCTCAGTCGGTAGAGCGCGTCCTTGGTAAGGACGAGGTCTCCAGTTCAATCCTGGAAGAGGGCTCCAGCATCTCGATGACGTAGGACAATGCAGTTGGTCACCCAGTGAGGGCGCCGAACCATGGCCGGGAACAGAACCATCGTCACGCTCGAGTGCACGGTCTGCAAGGAGCGGAATTACAGCACCACCAGGAACAAGAAGAAGACCCAGGACAAGCTCGCTCGTTCCAAGTACTGCCCGCGGTGCCGCAAGCACTCGGCGCACAAGGAAACGAAGTAGTCCTGTACCGGGATTTCGTAGGCCAGTAGCTCTAACGGTAGAGCAGCGGTCTCCAAAACCGCGGGTTGGGGGTTCGAATCCCTCCTGGCCTGCCAGTTCAGTGGAAGGGCAGCATGGAAAAGGGACCCGGCGTCGAACCAAAGCGGATCGTCGCGATCTTCTATTTCTTCGCGGCGATCGTGGTCGGGATCTTCCTCGAGAAGATCCTGGGCATCGCCTTCTCGTACGCGCGGCTCAACGACACGGCGTTGCTCGGCGACGAGTGGACGACCACCACCGTGGTCGGATACGGCATCGCCGCGGTGCTGGCGGTGCTGGCCTGGCGTTCACCTCGAGTGAACGCGGTCTCGATGCAGGTCGCGCAGGAGCTGGAGCTGGTCTCCTGGCCGAACCTGCGCGAGACGCGAGCCTCCACGGTGGCGGTCGTGATCTTCACCTTCGTGGCTGCCTTCACGCTGGGAATCTTCGACCTGGTCTGGTCGCGGCTCTCCGCACTGGTGTACTAGCAGCAGGCCGGGCGCGAGAGCGTCCGGAACACGGCGCACCCGGCGCCGCGACCCGGAAGCCGGGAACCGGTCGCGGTGCCTAGATGTTGGGAGAATCGGGATGGCCAAGAAGTGGTACGCGGTGCACACCTACTCGGGGTTCGAGAACAAGGTGAAGAAGTCGCTCGAGGAGCGTGTGCGCCAGGCAAATCTTCAGGACCTGTTCGGGGAGATCCTCATCCCCATGGAGCAGGTCGTGGAGATGGTGAAGGGCGAGAAGAAGACCTCCAAGCGCAAGTTCTTCCCGGGCTACGTGCTGGTCCAGATGGAAATGAACGACGGCACCTGGCACCTGGTCAAGGGCACCGCCAAGGTCACCGGCTTCGTGGGCGCCGCCAAGGTGCCCAAGGACGTTCCGGCCATCTCCGACAAGGAAGTGGCTCGCCTGACCGTCCAGATCTCCGAGGGCACCCTCAAGCCCAAGCCCAAGGTCCAGTTCGAGGAAGGTGACCCGGTTCGCGTGACCGACGGCCCGTTCTCGAACTTCAACGGCACGGTGGAAGAGGTGAAGCCCGAGAAGGGCAAGGTCCGCGTGCTGGTGTCCATCTTCGGCCGCGCCACGCCGGTCGAGCTCGATTTCATGCAGGTGGAGAAAACATAGCGGCGGCTTCAGCCGCCGCAAGAACCAAACCTCGGAACCGGTCCGTCCGACGAATCCCCGAGCGCAGTCGAAGCCGCATACCCGCATCACCCGCAGTTCACAGAGCGTGGAAGGGCTCGCCGCCCGGGAAACCACGCAGGGCCAGCCGCACCGGCCCGGAAGGATGACGAGGCATGAAAAAGGTAACCGGTCAGATCAAGCTGCAGATCCCGGCTGGCAAGGCAAACCCGGCGCCCCCGGTGGGCCCGGCGCTCGGCCAGCACGGCGTGAACATCATGGAGTTCTGCAAGCAGTTCAACGCGGCCACCCAGGCACAGGCCAAGGAAGCGCTCATCATCCCGGTGATCATCACGGTCTACCAGGATCGCTCCTTCAGCTTCATCCTGAAGACGCCGCCGGCGTCGGTCCTGCTGAAGAAGGCCGCCGGACTGCACACCGAGAAGAAGAAGGGCAGCGGCGCCCACCAACCCGGCAAGGAACAGGTCGGCAAGGTGTCGCGCACGCAGCTCGAGCAGATCGCCAAGATGAAGATGCAGGACATGACGGCGGGAAGCCTCGAGGCCGCGATGCGGACCGTCGAGGGGACCGCCCGGTCCATGGGCATCGAGATCGTCGGTTAGCGCCGGGAGGCACGCCAAATGGCTCACATCGGAAAGAAATTCAAGCAGGCCGCAGCCAACGTCGATCCCGCCAAGCGGTACAAGCTCGACGACGCGCTGGCCATGGTGAAGAAGACCGCCGTTCGCAAGTTCGACGAGTCGGTGGACGCCGCCATCAACCTGGGCGTCGACCCCAAGCATGCCGACCAGGTCGTCCGTGGCGCGGTGGTCCTGCCGCACGGCATGGGCAAGACCATCCGTCTCGCGGTGTTCGCGAAGGGCGACAAGGCCCGGGAGGCCACCGAGGCCGGGGCCGACATCGTCGGCGCCGAGGATCTGGCGGAACGGATCCAGGGCGGCTTCATGGACTTCGACAAGGTCATCGCCACCCCCGACATGATGGGCGTGGTCGGGCGCCTCGGAAAGGTGCTCGGCCCCCGCGGGCTGATGCCGAACCCCAAGGTGGGCACGGTCAGCGCCGACGTGGCCCGCGCGGTGAAGGAGCAGAAGGCCGGCAAGGTCGAGTTCCGCGTCGAGAAGGCGGGCATCGTCCACGTGCCGTTCGGCAAGGCCTCCTTCCCGCCCGAGAAGCTCAAGGACAACTTCAACGCCATCATGGAGGTCATCTTCAAGGCCCGTCCCCAGACGGCCAAGGGGGTGTATCTGAAGGGCGTCACCGTGAGCACGACCATGGGGCCGGGCATCCGGCTCGATCCGGCCGAGCTCACCGCCCAGCACGCCGCGTAGGAGAACGATTTTCCAGGCTTGCCCTGCGGCAACTCGCCGCCGGGTGTTTCCTGGTCCAAGACAGCGGGCCCACCTCTCTCCGGGTGCGAGAAGCAGAAGGGGAGAGGAGGCCAAGCGGGCGAAGGGAGCCCGACCCGCCGAGACGGGAAGTTGCACTTGCAGCGTCCCCTGCTTGGCCAGGGGGTTTACGTACCGGTCGTCTGGTCCGTGACCCACACTACGCCGAGCCGCAATGCGGCCGGCCGGGAAGAAGGTGAGAACGTTTGAACCGGACGGAAAAAGAAGCCGCCATCAGCCTGCTGCACGGCAAGATGGCGAAGGCCAAGGCTGCAATCCTGGCCGAGCCCAGGGGGCTCAGCGTGGCGACGGTCACCGAGCTTCGCAGGAAGTGCCGCGAAGCCAAGGTGGAGTACCGAATCGTCAAGAACACCCTGGCCATCCGTGCCGCCAAGGGCACGGATCTCGAGCAGCTGTCGGGGAAGTTCGTAGGCCCGACGGCGCTGGTCCTGTCGTACGACGACGTGGTCGCCCCGGCGAAGATCCTCGCGGACTTCGCCAAGGACCGCGAGAACTTCGCACTTCGGATCGCCGTGGTGCAGGGCAAGGTCATCGACGTGAAGGGCATCATGGCCCTCTCGAAGTTGCCCTCGCTCCCTGAACTGCGGTCGAGGATCGCGGGTGTCATCACGCAGCCTGCAACGAAGCTCGTGCGGATGCTCGCCGCCCCGGGTCAGCAGTTGGCCCAGGTCCTCGGCGCGCGCAGGGATCAGCTGGAGAAGCAGGCCTAACCGGTACGTGAACTCGCCCGCGCGGGAGCGCAGGCACGAACGCAGGGCGCCGTCGAAGGCGCCCCAGCAGAAAAGGAAAGACGAAGTCATGGCAGACTTGAACGCAATCGTGGAGCAGCTCTCCGGCCTCACCATTCTCGAGGCCGCCGAGCTCGTGAAGAGCCTCGAGGAGAAGTGGGGCGTCAGCGCCGCCGCCGCTCCGGTGATGGTCGCCGCCGCGGCAGCAGCCGCCCCGGTCGAGGAGAAGACGGAGTTCAACGTCGTCCTCCTCGAGGCCGGCGCCAACAAGATCAACACGATCAAGGAAGTCCGCGCGATCACCGGCCTGGGCCTGAAGGAGGCCAAGGACCTGGTCGAGGGGGCCCCCAAGGACGTCAAGACGGCGATCCCCAAGGCCGAGGCCGAGGAGATCAAGAAGAAGCTCGAGGCCGCGGGCGCAAAGGTCGAGATCAAGTAGTCGAGGTCATCCGGAGGGGGCGGGGCGGCCTGTGTGGCCGTCCCGCCTCAGCCTCCAGGACGGGAGCTTTGACACGGAGGGCCGGAGTGGTTAATACCCTCCCACCCCCCATGATCATCCCCGTCCCCCGGCCTCACGGCCGGGCATGAAGTCATGAGCCGGCCTCGCGTCGGCTCGTAGTGCTTGTAACGACTCCTTCCGGGGAAAAGAGGACCACGCTCGATGGCGCCGACGATCCAGACCAATTTCCGGGCCCGCAAGAATTTCGGGAAGATCCAGAAGGTTGCGGACATCCCCAACCTGATCGCCATTCAGAAGAGGTCTTACGACAAGTTCCTGCAGGCCGAGGTCCCGCCGGAGAAGCGCGACGACACCGGGCTCCAGGGAGTCTTCAAGTCGGTCTTCCCCATCAGGGACTTCAACGAGACGAGCTCGCTCGAGTTCGTGAGCTACCACCTCGAGAAGCCCAAGTACGACGTGGACGAGTGCCACCAGCGGGGGATGACCTTCTCCGCGCCCATCAAGGTGGTCGTCCGGCTCGTGGTCTGGGACAAGGACGAGGAGACGGGCGCGCAGTCCATCCGGGACGTGAAGGAGCAGGAGGTCTACTTCGGCGAGATCCCGCTGATGACCGACAACGGCACCTTCATCATCAACGGCACCGAGCGCGTCGTCGTCAGCCAGCTGCACCGCAGCCCGGGCGCCTTCTTCGACCACGACAAGGGCAAGAGCCACTCGTCGGGCAAGATCCTCTACAACGCCCGCATCATCCCGTACCGCGGCTCCTGGATCGACTTCGAGTTCGATCACAAGGACATGCTCTACGTGCGCATCGATCGGCGGCGCAAGCTGCCGGCCACGGTGCTGCTCCGGGCCATCGGCTCGGTCCCGGACACCGCCAAGAAGGATCCCATCGACTTCCACGGGTCGTCGGAGGAGATCCTCAAGTACTACTACGACACCGAGACCATCCGCATCGAGGGCAAGGGCAAGTACGAGCGCGACGTCGCCCCCGACCTCCTGAAGGGGCAGCGCGCCACCCGCGACATCAAGGACCCCCGCACCGGCGAGGTGGTGGTCAAGAAGAACCGCAAGTTCTCCGACGGCGCCATCAAGAAGCTGGTCGCCGCCAAGGTCAAGACGCTCCCCATCGAGCCCGAGGAGGTAACCCAGAAGTACTCCGCCGAGGACGTGGTCGACGAGTCCACCGGCGAGGTCATCCTCGAGGTGAACGAGCAGGTCGCCGAGGAGAAGATCGAGGAGCTGCGCAAGCGCGGCATCACGTCCTTCAAGGTGCTCTTCATCGACGGGCTGAACGTCCTTCCCTCGCTGCGCGACACCCTGGTGCAGGACAAGGTGTCGTCGCCGGAGGAGGCGGTGATGGAGATCTACCGCCGGCTTCGCCCGGGCGATCCGCCGACGCCGGACACCGCGGCATCCCTCTTCCACAACCTCTTCTTCAACCCGGAGCGCTACGACCTCTCCAAGGTCGGCCGGCTCAAGCTCAACTACAAGTTCGGCGTCGAGGAGCCGCTCGACAACTCGGTGCTCACCAAGCGCGACGTGCTCGAGGTGGTCCGCTTCCTCATCGATCTGAAGAACGGCACCAAGGATCGGGACATCGACGACATCGACCACCTCGGCAACCGCCGCGTCCGGGCGGTGGGCGAGCTGCTCGAGAACCAGTACCGGATCGGTCTCGTCCGCATGGAGCGCGCCATCAAGGAGCGCATGAGCCTGCAGGAGATCGAGACGCTCATGCCGCACGACCTGATCAACGCCAAGCCGGTCACGGCGGTGATCAAGGAGTTCTTCGGCTCCTCGCAGCTCTCGCAGTTCATGGACCAGACGAACCCGCTCAGCGAGGTCACGCACAAGCGGCGTCTCTCGGCCCTCGGACCCGGAGGCCTCACCCGCGAGCGGGCCGGCTTCGAGGTCCGCGACGTTCACCCCACCCACTACGGCCGCATCTGCCCCATCGAGACGCCGGAAGGGCCCGAACATCGGCCTCATCGCCTCGCTGTCCACCTACGCCCGGGTGAACGAGTACGGCTTCGTCGAGACCCCGTACCGCAAGGTGGAGGAGGGCCGGGTCACCGGCGAGGTGCACTTCTACTCGGCGCTCGAGGAGGAGAAGCACACCATCGGCCAGGCCAACTCGGCGCTGGACAAGAAGGGCACGTTCACGAGCGGTGCCGTCTCCTGTCGCCGGGGCGCCGAGTACGTCCAGGTGAAGCCGGAGGAGGTTGGGCTGATGGACGTGTCGCCCAACCAGCTGGTCTCGGTGGCTGCCGCGCTCGTTCCGTTCCTGGAGAACGACGACGCCAACCGCGCCCTGATGGGTTCCAACATGCAGCGCCAGGCGGTGCCGCTCATCCGCACCGAGGCGCCGCTGGTCGGAACGGGCATGGAGGCCATCGTGGCCCGCGACTCGGGCGTCACGGTGGTGGCCCGCCGGGATGGCGTGGTCCAGTCGGTCGACGCGGGCCGCATCGTCGTCAAGGCCGACGTCCCGACGTCCGTCACGGACGTGGCCAACGAGGTGGACATCTACAACCTCATCAAGTTCCAGCGCTCCAACCAGAACACCTGCATCAACCAGAAGCCCATCGTGAAGCCGGGCGAGCGGGTCAAGAAGGGGGACGTCATCGGAGACGGCCCGGCCACCGAGATGGGCGAGCTCGCGCTCGGCCAGAACGTGGTGGTCGCCTTCATGCCCTGGCAGGGCTACAACTTCGAGGACTCGATCCTCCTCTCCGAGCGGCTCCTCAAGGAAGACGTCTACACCTCCGTCCACATCGAGGAGTTCGAGGCCGTCGCCCGCGACACCAAGCTCGGCAAGGAGGAGATCACCCGCGACATCCCCAACGTCGGCGAGGAGGCCCTCAAGGACCTCGACGAGTCGGGCATCATCCGCATCGGCGCCGAGGTCAAGTCGGGCGACGTGCTGGTCGGCAAGATCACCCCCAAGGGCGAGACCCAGCTCTCTCCCGAGGAGAAGCTGCTCCGCGCCATCTTCGGCGAGAAGGCCGGCGACGTTCGCGACAGCTCGCTGCGGGTGCCCCCGGGAGTCTCCGGCACGGTCATCAACGCCAAGGTCTTCAGCCGGAAGGGCGTCGAGAAGGACGACCGCGCGAAGGCCATCGAGGAGGCCGAGGAGGCCAAGCTCCTCAAGGACCAGAACGACGAGATCCGCATCATCCAGGACTCGGCATACCAGAAGATCCGGAAGCTGCTCTCCGGCAAGGAGGTGGCCGCCCGCCTGGTCGACGACAAGGGCGCCCAGCTCCTCAAGAAGGGCGACTCCCTCTCCGACGAGGTCCTCGACACCGTTCCCCAGCGGTACTGGGGCGAGATCGCGGTGGCCGGCACGCAGGACGTGCAGGAGAAGGTCCGCAAGATCGTCGAGAACTTCGAGGAGCAGCGCGAGCTGGTGAAGCTGCTCTTCGGGGAGAAGATCGGCCGCCTCAAGAAGGGCGACGAGCTGCCCCCCGGCGTCATCAAGATGGTGAAGGTGTACGTCGCCATCAAGCGCAAGCTGGCGGTGGGCGACAAGATGGCCGGTCGCCACGGCAACAAGGGCGTGGTCTCGCGAATCCTCCCCGAGGAGGACCTGCCCTACCTGGAGGACGGCCGTCCGGTCGACATCGTCCTCAACCCGCTGGGCGTTCCCTCCCGCATGAACGTCGGCCAGATCCTCGAGACCCACCTGGGGTGGGGCGCCCGCAACATCGGCTGGCGCGTCGAGGAGATGCTCGAGAAGAAGTTCGGGCCGGACGCGATGCGCAAGTACATCAAGAAGGCCTTCGAGGGCGCGGGCGCCTCCAACGAGCGCATCGTGCAGCTCATCGAGGAGATCCCCGACAAGGAGGTCCCCAAGCTGGCCCAGAAGATGGTCCGAGGCATCTTCACCGCGAGTCCGGTCTTCGACGGCGCGCAGGAAGACGAGATGCGCGCCATGATGACCCACGGCAGCGCGACCATGCAGTCGACGCTCTTCGACGGGCGCACCGGCGAGACCTTCGACCACGACGTCACCGTCGGCATCATGTACATGCTGAAGCTTCACCACCTGGTGGACGAGAAGATCCACGCCCGTTCCATCGGGCCGTACTCGCTGGTCACCCAGCAGCCGCTGGGCGGCAAGGCCCAGTTCGGCGGCCAGCGCCTGGGCGAGATGGAGGTCTGGGCCATGGAGGCCTACGGCGCCGCCTACTCGCTGCAGGAATTCCTGACGGTGAAGTCCGACGACGTGGTCGGACGCACCCGCATGTACGAGGCCATCGTCAAGGGCGAGAACACGCTGGAGTCGGGCCTGCCCGAGTCCTTCAACGTGCTCATCAAGGAACTGCAGAGCCTGGCACTCGACGTTGAACTGCTGGAGTCACCCGAGGCGCAGCGCGTGCGCGAGCAGGCCGAGGCGGAAGCCGATCCGCTGGGCCTGGCCGCTCCCAAGAAGACCGCCTAGGCGGCTGTCACCCGGAACCCGAAAGATCGATCGAGGGACCAGACGTGAAGGACATCTTCAATTTCTTCGAGAAGCCCAAGGACCCCAAGTCGTTCTCCGCCATCCGCATCTCGCTGGCCAGTCCGGACAAGATCCGGCAGTGGTCGCACGGCGAGGTGAAGAAGCCGGAGACCATCAACTACCGCACCTTCAAGCCGGAGCGGGACGGGCTGTTCTGCGCCAAGATCTTCGGCCCCGTCAAGGACTACGAGTGCAACTGCGGCAAGTACAAGCGCATGAAGCACCGCGGGGTGGTCTGCGAGAAGTGCGGCGTCGAGGTCATCCAGTCCAAGGTGCGGCGCGAGCGTCTCGGCCACATCACCCTGGCCACCCCGGTGGCCCACATCTGGTTCCTCAAGTCGCTGCCCTCGCGCATCGGCAACCTTCTCGACATCACGCTCAAGGATCTCGAGAAGGTTCTTTACTGTGAGTCGTACATCGTCACCGATCCCAAGCAGACCACGCTGCTCCGCGGCGAGCTGCTCAGCGAGGATCGCTACCAGCGGCTCCGCGACGAGATGGGCGAGGAGGCCTTCGACGCCGGGATGGGCGGCGACGCGGTGCTGGCCCTGCTCCGCCACATCGACGTGCACACGCTCTCCGATCAGCTTCGCGCGGAGATGAAGGAGGCGACCTCCGACGCCAAGCGCAAGAAGATCGCCAAGCGACTCAAGGTGGTGGACGCCTTCCGCGAGTCGGGGAACAAGCCCGACTGGATGATGCTCGAGGTCATCCCGGTCATCCCGCCCGACCTGCGTCCGCTGGTGCCGCTCGACGGCGGCCGCTTCGCGACCTCCGACCTGAACGACCTCTACCGCCGCGTCATCAACCGGAACAACCGGCTGAAGCGGCTCATGGAGCTGAACGCCCCCGACATCATCATCCGCAACGAGAAGCGGATGCTGCAGGAGGCGGTGGACGCGCTCTTCGACAACGGCCGGCGGGGCAAGACCATCACCGGGCCCAACAAGCGCCCGCTCAAGTCTCTCTCCGACATGCTGAAGGGCAAGCAGGGCCGGTTCCGCCAGAACCTGCTCGGCAAGCGCGTCGACTACTCCGGCCGCTCCGTCATCGTGGTGGGTCCCGAGCTCAAGCTGCACCAGTGCGGGCTCCCCAAGATCATGGCTCTCGAGCTCTTCAAGCCCTTCATCTACAACAAGCTGGAGGAGAAGGGGTACGTCACCACCATCAAGAGCGCCAAGAAGATGGTGGAGAAGGAGCGCCCCGAGGTCTGGGACATCCTCGACGACGTGATCCGCGAGCACCCGGTGCTCCTCAACCGGGCCCCGACCCTGCACCGGCTGGGCATCCAGGCCTTCGAGCCGGTGCTCATCGAGGGCAAGGCCATCCAGCTTCACCCGCTGGTCTGCACCGCCTTCAACGCCGACTTCGACGGCGACCAGATGGCGGTCCACGTGCCGCTCTCCACCGAGGCGCAGGTGGAGGCCCGCGTGCTCATGATGAGCACCAACAACATCCTCTCGCCTGCTCACGGCAAGCCCATCATCGTGCCCTCGCAGGACATCGTCCTGGGCATCTACTACATGACTCGCGAGCGGGCCTTCGCCGGCGGGGAGGGGAAGGTCTTCTCCAGCCCGGGCGAGGTGCGCGCCGCCTACGACCAGGGCGCCGTGGAGCTCCAGGCCAGGATCTCGGTGCGCATGGACGGCGTGCGGGTGGAGACCACCACCGGCCGGGTCCTGCTCTACGACATCGTGCCCAAGCGCATTCCCTTCGACGCCATCAACAAGGTGATGGACAAGAAGCAGCTCCAGAGCCTCATCGACCTCACCTACCGGCTCTGCGGCGAGAAGGAGACGGTGCTGCTCGCCGACCGGGTGCGCTCGCTCGGGTACAGCAACGCCACCCGCGCCGGCATCTCCATCTCGCTCGACGACATGCTCATCCCGAAGCGGAAGCAGGTCCTGCTCGAGAAGGCCACCAAGGAGGTCGACGAGATCCGCAACCAGTACGCGGAGGGTCTCATCACCGACGGCGAGCGCTACAACAAGGTCATCGACATCTGGGCCCAGGTCACCGAGGAGGTGGCCCTCGCCATGATGAGCGAGATCGGCTTCGAGACCGCCGAGGGCGTGACCGGGGACGGAAAGAGCGAGGAGCGCAAGCTGCCCTCCTTCAACCCCATCTACATGATGGCCGACTCCGGAGCCCGCGGCTCGCCTCAGCAGATCCGGCAGCTGGCCGGCATGCGAGGCCTGATGGCCCGCCCCTCCGGCGAGATCATCGAGACCCCCATCACCGCCAACTTCCGCGAGGGGCTGAACGTCCTCCAGTACTTCATCTCGACGCACGGCGCTCGCAAGGGACTGGCCGACACCGCCCTCAAGACCGCCAACTCCGGCTACCTGACCCGCCGGCTCGTCGACGTGGCCCAGGACGCCATCATCACCGAGTACGACTGCGGCGCCATGGACGGCATCACCCTCGGCTCGCTCGTCGAGGGTGGGGTGATCATCGAGCCCATGGGCGAGCGCATCCTCGGCCGCGTGGCGCTGGAGGACATCTCCGACCCGATCGCGGGTGGGGAGCTCGTTCGCGCCAACGAGGAGATCGACGAGCAGAAGGTCAAGCTGATCGAGAACTCCGGCGTCGACCGGGTGAAGATCCGCTCCGTGCTCACCTGCCAGGCCCGGCGCGGCATCTGCGTCGAGTGTTACGGCCGCGACCTGTCTCGCGGACGAAAGGTGAACATCGGCGAGGCCGTGGGCGTCATCGCCGCACAGTCGATCGGCGAGCCGGGAACCCAGCTCACCATGCGCACCTTCCACATCGGCGGCGCCGCGACCCGGCGCTCCGAGAAGTCCGGCGTGGAGAACCGCAACGCCGGCGTGGTCAAGTTCCTCGGGGTGAACGTCGCCAAGAAGAAGGACGGCACGCTCATCGTCATGAACCGCAACGGCGAAGTGCTCATCAACGACGAGCAGGGGCGCGAACGCGAGCGCTACGGCGTGGTCTACGGCGCCAAGATGCTGGTCAAGGACGGCCAGGAGGTGAAGGCCGGCACTGCCCTGGCCGAGTGGGACCCGTACTCGGTGCCCATCCTCACCGAGGTGGCCGGTCGCGTGAAGTTCGGCGACCTGGTCGACGGCGTCACCTACGCGGAGCAGGTGGACGAGATCACCGGCCTGGCCCGCAAGGTGATCACCGCCTCCAAGGATCCCGAGGCTCGCCCGCGCGTCTCGGTCAAGGACGAGAGGGGGCAGACCAAGAAGCTGGCCAGCTCCGACGCCGACGCCCGTTACATGCTGCCGGAGGGCGCGAACCTCGTCATCTCCGACGGCGACGAGATCGACGCCGGCGACGTCATCGCCAAGATGCCCCGCGAGACCACCAAGACCAAGGACATCACCGGTGGCCTGCCGCGGGTGGCCGAGCTCTTCGAGGCTCGCAAGCCCAAGGAGTACGCCGTCATCTCGGAGATCGACGGAGTGGTGTCGTTCGGCAAGGACACCAAGGGCAAGCGCAAGGTGGTCGTCACGCCGGAAATCGACGGCAAGCTGCGCCCCGACCTGTCGAAGGAGTACCTGATCGGCAAGGGCAAGCACATCAGCGTGCACACCGGCGACCGGCTCCGGGCCGGCGAGGCGCTCATGGACGGCGCCGCCAACCCGCACGACATCCTCCGGGTGCTCGGCGAGAAGGAACTGGCGCGCTGGATGGTGGACGAGGTCCAGGAGGTCTACCGGCTCCAGGGCGTCAAGATCAACGACAAGCACATCGAGACCATCGTCAGGCAGATGCTGCGCCGGGTGCGGATCATGGACGTCGGCGACACCAGCTTCCTCGCCGACGAGCAGGCCGAGAAGTGGGTCTTCGAGGAGGAGAACGAGAAGGTGATGAAGGCCGGCGGACGACCGGCGCAGGGGGAGCCCCTTCTGCTCGGAATCACCAAGGCCTCGCTCTCCACAGAGTCGTTCATCT
The DNA here is from genome assembly GCA_963700085.1 of uncultured delta proteobacterium. Classification (GTDB taxonomy): domain Bacteria; phylum Myxococcota; class Myxococcia; order Myxococcales; family Anaeromyxobacteraceae; genus CAIOAK01. Next base: position 619,596 of record CAVOWI010000018.1, on the reverse strand, counting down.
CCGCCTCCTCGTTCCAGGAGACGACCAAGGTCCTCACCGAGGCAGCCATCTGCGGCAAGATGGACTACCTGCGCGGCCTGAAGGAGAACGTCATCATGGGGCGGCTCGTGCCGGCCGGCACTGGCCTCGCGGCGTACAAGCACCTCGACATCGAGGTGGAGACGCCGGTCGATGCCGTGGAACAGGCCGAGGAAGCCCTCGGGCTCGTCGCTGCAGGCGGCGACGAGTAACCGACGCCAGCGGTCGAGCTTTCGATGGCCCGGGGCGAAGGCTCCGGGCCATCGGTCTTTCTGTGCCCCTTTGGGGGTACCAGGTTCCGCCCCGGGCGGCACGCCCCGGCCAAGGGGTAGGCAGGCGGACTACTTCGTCCTTCCAGGCTGTTGCCCGACGCCCACTTCCCTGGATCCCGGGGGGCCCATGACGATTTGTGGGGTGCCTTTGGCCTCGAAAATTGGGTGGATATTCGTGTCACAGATGAGTCATCACGGGCCTTTAGGGTGGGTGGTTGACTAGTACAGTCCAGATTCGTAATATGCCGCAACCTGACTGTCCGGCATTCCGGAATCCCGGCAGCCTGCACGGACGGTGGAGAGGCCAGAGAAGATGAAGACCGTCGGCATCCAGCGCGGAAGCAGGGAGTTCGAGGAGCTCGCCCCGTACCTCAAGGCGGTTCGCGACTATCCGCCGCTGACCCGGGACGAGGAGCACGCCTACGCGCTGAAGGCGCGCAAGGGCGAGGTGAGTGCCAAGCAGAAGCTCGTCCGGCACAATCTCGCGTTCGTCGTCGCCATCGCCCGCAAGCAGCGTCGCGGGACGGTGCGGCTCGACGACCTCATCCAGGAAGGCAACGTCGGCCTGATGCGCGCCGTGGAGAAGTTCGACCCGCACGCCGGCACTCGCTTCTCCACCTACGCGGTCTGGTGGATCCGCGCCTACGTGGGCAAGTACCTCAAGGAAGCGCGGAGCACGGTTCGCCCGCAGAGTGGCACGGTTGCGCAGCCCGACCTCTCCCTCGACAGCTACATCGACGAGGACGGTGATGTCTCGCACCTCGAGCGCATCGAGGACGACGGCCCGGGGCCGGAGGGCGGCTACCTCTCCAACGAGGGTGACCGGGAGGTCCGCGACGCGCTCGGAAAGGTGCGCAAGCGCATCGGCGAGCTGGGATGGGACATCATCCACAACCGGCTGCAGCAGGACTCCCCGAAGACCCTCGAGGAGATCGGCAAGCGCTGGGGCGTGTCGCGCGAACGCGTCCGCCAGGTCGAGCTGAAGACCAAGCAGTTCCTCCAGCGGTACCTCGAGGGCGTCGAGTCGGTGGAGACCGGCCAGATCGGCCAGGCCGAGGAAGCCGCCTAGACCCGCATCGCTCCGGACGATCGTCCGGCTGTTCCGAGGCCCACTCCGCGCTGCGGGGTGGGCCTTTCGCTTGCATCGTCCGACCGTGGCGCGGCGGGCATCTCCACATTCCGTGCCTGGAGGTACGCGGCGTGGACGGTGTGGACGCGGGTGGGTCGCTCATCCCGATGACTGGCGACGGCGCCCGGCGAATTCCGGCCGAGGTGTTCGAGGCCAGCCGGCGCGCCCGGCTCATCATCGAGGAGGCCAGCGCCGAGGCCCGGCGCTCCAGGGAGGTCGCGGAGGCGGAGATCGGCTCCTGGCGGCTCACGGCGGTGGAGGCCGGTCGCCAGGAAGGGCTGGGGCGGGCGGCAGCCCAGGTTCTGCGAGGTGCCGTGGAACGGGACCGGCTCCTCTCCGGCTGCACCGGCGAGATCCTCGACGTGGCTTCGGCCATCGCGGGAAGAATCCTGCTTCGAGAGGTCCGACCCGGCGCCGATGCCGTCGACGCAGCCCGACGAGCGCTCTCCGAGGTGCGCGGGTGCCGCCGGGCCACGCTCAGCGCCTGCCCGCAGGAAGCGGAGGAGATCCGGGGCATCGGTGGGCGGCTGGGAGAGGCGGTCGGCCGCCTGCGCATCCTCGAGGACCCGGCGCTCGCCCCCGGCGAGGTGATGGTGGAGGCCGACGGCGCCACGGTGGACGGACGTTTCCGGGCCCAGCTCGCCGAGCTTCGCCGCGCGCTGGAGGAGCTCGAGTCTTGATCTGCGTGGAGCGGGCCAGGCGGATCCTGGGGCAGAGCCGGTCCCTGACGCGGTCCGGGTCCCTCGTCGACGCCTCGCCAGGGCACGCCCGCTGCGCCGGCGTCGGCGCGGCGCTGGGCGAGCTGGTCGAGGTGGGGTCGAGGACCGGCGGGTTCGTCGAGGCGGAGGTCGCGGCGGTTCACGGTGGGTGCGCCATCCTCCTGCCGCTGGGGGATGCGAGAGAGATGGCTCCCCGGGCAACCGTTCGCCGGACGGGCAGGCGCCTCTCGATCCGGGTAGGGCCGGCCCTTCTCGGCAGGGTGCTCGACGGGCTCGGTCGCCCCATCGACGGCCGGCCGCTGCCGGACGGCCTCGGCGCATGGGAGGTCGATCGCCCCGGTCCGGCGCCCCTGGACCGTCCACGTCTGGCCCGGCCGTTCCCCACCGGCGTGCGGGCGCTCGACGCCTTCGCGACGCTGGCCGAGGGGCAGCGGGTGGGGCTCTTTTCCGGTCCAGGCGTGGGGAAGTCGTCGCTCCTGGGAAGGCTGGCGCGAGGCGGGGGCGCCGAGGTCTGCGTGCTCGGGCTCGTGGGGGAGCGCGGGCGCGAGGTCCGCGAGATGGTGGAGGATGTGCTGGGGCCGCAGGGTCTTGCTCGGAGCGTGGTGGTCGCGGCCACCAGCGACGCGCCGGCCATCGTGCGAATGCGATCGGCCCAGGTTGCCACGGCGGTTGCGGAGTGGTTCGCCCGGGTGGAAGGGCGAAGCGTCCTCCTGCTCGTCGATTCCCTGACCCGGTTCGCCAGGGCAGTGCGTGAGGTCGGCCTCGCCGCCGGGGAGCCCCCGATCAGGCAGGGCTTTCCGGCCCGCGTCTTCGCGGAGCTTCCGCGACTGCTGGAACGGGCGGGCACCGGCCCGGGTGCTCCCATCACCGCGGTCTACACGGTCCTGGCGACCGGCGACGCCGCGGAGGATCCGCTCTCGGCGGAGATACAGGGACTCCTCGACGGACACCTGGTCCTCGACCGCCGCATCGCCGAGGGGGGGCGCCACCCCGCCGTGGACGTCCTCTCCAGCCTGTCGCGAGCCATGCCGGCCGTGACCGAGGGGCCGCATCGTGCCGGTGCGTCCCGGATCCGGGCCGTCATGGCACGGTGGGAGTCCGCCCGCGACCTCATCGCGGCTGGTGCGTGGATTCGAGGTGCCGAGCCCGCCCTCGACGAGGCCGTGGAGGCCATGCCTGCGATCGAGGCCTTCCTCCGGCAAGAGGAGTGGGGAGCCTGTCCAATGGAGGAGACCACGCTCGGTCTGGCCGCCCTGGTCGCGGGGCTCCGGGCATGAGGTCATGGTCCCTCCGCGCCCTGACGCACATCCGTGAATCGGAGGCGCGGGTGGCCATGTTCGACGCCAGGAAAGCCGTTTCCCGGGCTCGGGAGATGGAGGCGGCCGCCGCCGAGGTGGAGGCGCGCGCACGCGAGTTTGCGCCGGGAGGCTGCTGGCGGCGGTGTCCCGAACCTCGACGAGCTCGCCATGACTTCGGCTCGACGCGCAGGGGCGTATCGGAAGTCGAGGGTGCTTGGCGCGGAAGCTGCGCGGTCCATGGCCAGGTCCCGGGCGGCCCGGGACCTGGCGGGAGGTGCAAGTGCCCTGGCCTCCGCTGCTCGAGCGCGTGCGGACGCGCTCGAACGGGGCGAGGCTCGCTGGATGGTCGCCGAGCGGTCCGCGCGGGAAGCGGCCCGGGAGATGGAGGCCGAGGAGTGCTGGAACGCGAGCCGGTCGTCGAGCCGGCGAGAACAGGGGACAGATTGACTAGCGGAGATCGAGCTGGGCGCGCCCCTCGCGGCACTCGATCAGGAGCTTCCTCGGGCGCAGGTCGCGAGGCGCCGGCTCACCCCCACGCTCGAACTGGGCAGGCGACAGGACGACCTGCTCGCGTGGGCGCACCGTTCGCTGGGTGTTGCGCCAGGATCCGTCGAGGGTCAGCACGACGTCCGTCCAGACCGCGTCCGACTCGTTGCGCACCAGGATTTGCTGGCCGCCGAGGAGGGAGTCCTTGAGCACGTGGACATCTGCGCCCAGCGAGTTGCCCGGGCCGGACGACGGACAGGCGATCCAGAGGGCAAGCAGCGAGGCGGCGATCCATCCGCCCAGGACGCCAAGACGCATGCGTTGCCACCGGCCTGCCTTCCGGAAGCCGTCGAGGACGCCGGAGGCCGCGCGGCGGCCGCGGTCGAGCACCCCGTCGACGAGGTCCGGGACGCCCTGAGGTCGTTCACCCATGCTGGAGAGACTACCGTTCGTACGCGGCGACGCCAACGTCTCGCTGCAATTCCCGAGAGGGACCTGCGCGCGCCGAGACAATCGGGTATGAGCAGCGGGTGCCAGAACCAGTCCAGATTGCCGACGACGTCCGGGAAGCCATCCAGGCAGGGTCGCGGGCGCTCGTGCCGGAGTTCGTCTCCGGGCGCGCAGCCCTCGAGGACCTGGCGCGACGCCTTGCGGTCGAGCCGGTGGTGGCGCTCGACACCGAGTCGAACAGCTTTCACGCCTACCGGGAGCGCGTCTGCCTGATCCGAGATCTCCATCCCAGGTGCCGACTTCATCGTGGATCCCATCGCCGTGGACGTCGGGCCGCTGGGAGAGGTGCTGGGGGGGGAGAGGGAACTCGTGCTGCACGGCGCCGACTACGACGTCCGCTGCCTGCGGCGAGAGTACGGGTGGGACCTGGGTCGGATCTTCGACACCATGGTGGCGGCGCGACGTCTCGGGTCGAAGGAACTTGGGCTTGCCGCGCTGGTTCACGCCAACTTCGGCGTGCGCCTCACCAAGGAGCACCAGCGCGCCGACTGGGGGCGCCGGCCCCTCACCCGCGAGCAACTCCGTTACGCGGCGATGGATACCCACTTCCTGCTGCCACTCCACGCGACCCTCGCCGCCGGCCTTCGAGTCCAGGGAGTGGAGGGAGAGGCCCGCCGGGAGTTCGACAGGATCGCCTCGTCGAAGGCCCACGCCCGTGTCTTCGACCCGGAAGGCTGGCGAAAGTTGAAGGGCGCCCGGGAGCTTGACGTCGAAGGCAAGCAGATGCTGCGTGCCCTGTGGATCGCCCGGGAGGCGCGGGCTTCCGCGATCGACAAGCCGCCGTTCAAGGTGGTGCCGGAGACCGCGCTCGTGGAGATGGCCCGGACTCGCCCGACGGACGAGCGCGCTGGTTCGCGCCATTCCGGGCATGACGCCACGGGTGATGGAGCAGGCCGGCGAGGCGATCCTGCAGGTTCTCCGGGGCGGGTAGGCCAGCGCGGTCAGAAGGCGATGCCCGGTCCGGGCGGGGAGATCGGACTCGACGGGTCGATCGGCAGCGGAGGTCGACCGAGCAGGGCTCGATACACGGCCCGGTCTGCCATCACGCTGCGCACGTACTGGCGCGTTTCCCGGAACGGGATGCCCTCGACCCACTCGTCGAGCGGGAGGCCAGCGCCTGCGCGCGCCCACGTCGCGGCGGCAGTGGGGCCGGCGTTGTAGGCGGCGAGTGCCGCCGCGGAATCTCCGAATCGATCGCCCAGCAGCGCGAGGTAGGCGATGCCGAATCTCAAGTTCTCCGCCGGGTCCGAGAGGTTGGCAGCCCCGGTGACTCCGAGGATCGCCTGAAGGCGACGGGCGGTCTCCGGCCGGAGTTGAAGCACCCCTTCGGCCGCCGCGCCACTCCGGGCCGCCGCGACGAAGGCCGACTCCCGCCGCATGACGGCGAGGGCCAGGGCAGGGTCCAGTCCCAGCTTGCGCGCCGCCTCGGGGAGCACGTCCGCATGCGCGTCGGGGTAGGACCAGTGCCTGGCCCGGATGCCCGGCGGCAGGTGGTCTCGGGCCATGCGGAACGGGACCTCCGGATCGCCCGTGAAGGCGGCGACCTCCGCGATGAGGCTGGCGGATCCACGCGTGTCGGAGGCGCGGGAGAGGCGCTGGAGCAGGGAGGCCGACTCGGCGCGCAACCCAGCACCGGCAAGGTCGACGGCCAGGGCCATGGCGGCGGAGAGGCGCCGGTCTCGAGGCGGGTCGGGCAGGGCGGTCGGAGGGAGCGGGGCCGTGGGGAGCGAGGCGTCTCCGTTCGCCGCGAGGCGCGCGGAGGAGAGCAGGGCGTACCAGCCCTCCGGAGCCTCCAGGATGGCGTCCCGGTAGAGGGGCGAGGAACGCTTCGGGTCCGACTCGAGCCGCCCCTGCCAGTAGAGGGCGGCGGCTCGGAGGGTCCCGATCTCCTTCGAGGCAAGCGCCCGGAGCGCGGCCCTGGCCGCTGGCCGGTCCCCTGCTCGCAGGAGCGCCCAGGCCGAGAACCATCGGGCGTCCGGGGCCCGCCGGGCGTGAGGGTGGTCCCGGGCGAATCGACGGAGGGGGACGACCGACTCGGCGAAGCGCCCCGCGTCGTAGGGAAGCCATGCCACCAGGAAGGCGGCGTCGTCGGCGAGGTCGGCCTGCTGGGAGGCCGAGAGGCCCGGGACGATCGGGCGCTCGGCTGCGACGCGCCGGTACCAGCCGATGGACTCGTCGAGTCGCCCCTGGCGCGCGGTGGCGCGTGCCATGACGAAACGCGCCGCGGCTGGCTCGCCCGGGCCGGGCAAGCGCGCGACTGGCGAGGCGAGCCGCTCTGCTTCAGCGGGACGGCCTGCCTGGAGCATGGCCATGGCCCGGAGCACGGCGAGGAGCGGCGCCTCGCCGACCTCCAGGTCGAGCGAATCGATCTCCTCGAGGGCTGCCTGGGTCCGGGCGGCGGCGAGGAGGTGTCGGGCCCTGGAGAGCCGGTCGGGGAGCGGGAGGGTCAGGGGGGGGACCGCCGAGCGGAGGCTTGCGACGGCGCCTTCGCCCTCCGGATCGCCGGCACGCTCCACCGCCAGGGCGCGCAAGGCGGGACCGGCGCGCGGATCGCCGAGAGCCAGCCAGGCCTGGGCGAGGGTGAGGCGCGCGGCCGGGTCGCCTGCCGAGGCCCCGGGCTCCGCGGCGCGAGCGGCCTCGGCCGGTTGCCCGGCGGCGAGGTGTGCTCGGGCCCTGGCGCCGGTCAGGCGGCTCCGGTCGGCGGGGTCGGCGATGGCTGCGGCGCCCGCGTAGGCCTCGGCCGCCTCGGCAGGGTGACCGCACGTCGAGAGGGCCTCGCCGAGCCGTGCGCGGGCGGCGGGCAGGAGAGTGACGGGAAGTGAAGCAAGCGCCGCGGCGATCTCGGCGGAGGCCTCGGAGGGACGGCGCATCTCCAGGAGGGCCAGGCCGGAGAGCAGGCTGGCTCGGGCGCCGGCTTCACCCATGGTGATGGCGAGGATCGCGTCCCGGGCGGCGGCGTGGGCCGTCCCCGGGTCGCGCGCGGCCAGGGCGGCGGCGGCCGAGCCAGCCCCTTCGGACCAGGCGGTGAACCGCTCGTTCGCACCCGTCCGGGGTGTCACCGTGAGTATCAAAAGGGGCGTGAGAATTCGAGCGCGCAAATCAGGAGACATGATGCCACAAGTACTGGTAGTTGCAGGCGAAAATGTTTCGCTTCGAGCCGGCAAAACGTGCGGCGCCGGGGGGTTGACACGCCGCAGCGGCGGGGAGCATGAATGCTCCACTTCACTCACCGACCGTTCCGGTATTCACGGTAAGGAGAACGCCTTGTTCAGCAAGCCCACGCCGTCGGAGCTCACCTCCCCCATCAACCCGGACCGAGGAGTGGAAGGGCATCGCAACCTCTTCTGCGGATGCTACGACAACTGCCTCGACGTGGCCGTGAAGCGGGCGTGGAACAGCTGGACCTGCACGCGCTGCACGCTGTTCGCCATCCAGCCGCAGGTCGAGGCGAGCATCGAGAACTACGCCACGCAGCGCCGCCTCTCCTGAGCGCGCCCCCGGCGGTCAGCCCCGCCGGTCCCGCCGTACCCGGATGTCGAGCGCCTTCACCACGGGGCGCCCCAGCCGGTCGTTCACGCGGGAGATGATCTCGGCGGCGAGGCTCTGTATCTGCCGCTCCCATTCCGGCGACGACACCACCACCCAGAGATGGCCGTCGGGTCCCAGTCCACGCACCGTGGCTTCCCTCGAGAGCGGCCAGCCGCAGGCCTCGGCGAAGGCCGCTGCAGCCGCCGGGCGTCGGGCCTCGGGCCGTCGCGCGAGCGACTCGGCCACCACGCCGGCGAGCGTCCTTCGCCGTCCTCTCGGGCCCCGGGCTTCCATTCGCCGCAACCTAGGGGCGGCCGCGGCGCGGCGTCAAGGCGCGTCCGTGCCGTTGCACCGGCGTGGGGCCGGCGTGGCGCGAACCGTTTCCCGCCGTTACGGCTCCCAGGGAGGAAGACCATCGCGCCGATGGGCGGCGCCCAGCAAAGAGGAATACCAGATGAAGCCGACCGTGGACGTGAATGAGGCGAACTACAAGGAGGTCGTGGAGAAGGACGGTCTCGTCCTCGTGGACTGGTGGGCGCCCTGGTGCGGCCCCTGCCGCGTCTTCGGCCCCACCTACGAGAAGGTGGCGGGCCGTCATCCCGACGTCACCTTCGCCAAGGTGAACACCGAGGAAGAGCAGGCGCTCGCCGCCTCGTTCCAGATCATGTCGATCCCGACGCTCATGATCCTCCGCGACAAGATCCTGCTCTTCTCGCAGCCCGGGGCGTTGCCCGAGGCAGCGCTCGAGGAGCTCATCCAGAAGGCCCGCGACCTCGACATGGACAAGGTGAGGGCGGAGGTCGCCGCGGCGGAGGCGGAGGAGAAGGGGAAGTCGAAGGGCGAGACCCGGGCCCAGGCCTAGCGTTCGCTCCCTGCCCCTGTCCCCGGGCTGAACAGAGTAGCCCGAAGGAGTGGTTCAACCGGTTGAACCATGACAGGGATGTCGCGTTTCAGCTTTCAACCACGTGAAACGGGCGAGGAGGGACGGATTGCCCGAAGAGAAGGACGGGACGTAGGACGGACCGAATACGTAAATGGCTCTTGCGCCGCGTGAACGCGGCGCTGCCATGTCAGACCGGCTTGCTACCTGAACGAACGAGCAGTATCGTTCAGGACGTGAGCCATGGGTACCGCCACCCGCCAGCAGGAAGTCCTCGAGGAACTCCGTCGCCAGATCCACCGCATCGAGCGGCGGCCGGCGCGGCGCGAGGGCTACCTCGCGAGCGGCCGACCCGAGGTGGACGCACTGCTCCCGGACGGCGGGTTTCCTCGCGGAGCCCTCTCCGCCCTGTCGGGCGGCCCGGCGAGCGGCAAGACCGGCGTCGCCCTCTCGGCGCTCCGGGAGGCGCAGGCTGGCGGGGCGCTCGCCGCCTACGTCGACGGGCGCGGGGAACTCTACCCACCAGCCGCGCTCGCACTGGGAGTCGACCTCGCGCGCCTGCTCATCGTGCGGCCGGAGCGAGGGCCGCCGCGCGGTGCGCGGGACCGTGATCGTGATCGCGACCGCGGCGCGCGGGATGCGGCGCTGCCCGGCCTCTGGGCCGCCGAGGTCCTTCTCGCGAGCGGGGCCTTCGCCGCCGTGGCGATCGACGTTCCCCTGCACGACCTCCCCGCGGCTCGCGCCGAGGCCATGCTGCGCAGGCTGCGGGCGGCGGCGGAGAAGGGCGGGGCGGCGGCGCTCCTGCTCGCGGCGCCGGGCGGGCCCGCCATCCCGGCGGCGCTCCGGCTCGACCTCGATGGCGCCCGGCTCCGGCCGGCGCTCCGCGCCGTGGGCGGCGAAGAGGACGGCCGTGGCGCCTGAGCGGAGGGCACCGCGCGTCCTCGCGCTCGTCGTGCCGGCGCTGCCCCTGCAGCGCATTCTCCGGACTCGACCCTCCGCTGGCCCGCTGGGCGTGGTGTCGGAAGGGGTGGTGCACCACGCCAACGCGCCGGCGCTCGCCGCCGGGGTCCGCCCGGGCGACTCGCTCGTCCAGGCGCGGGCGGCCTGTGCCGCGATGAGTGCCGAACCGCTCGACCCCGCCGCCGATCGGGCCTCGCTGCGCGCGCTCGCCGAGGCGCTCATGGTCCTCGCCCCCGCCGTGGAGCTGGCGCCACCCGACGCGCTGTTCCTCGACGCCGCTGGCGCGCGCCTGGCCGGCAGCGACGCCGAGGCCTCGGAGCGGACGCTGGCGGAGCGGGTGCTCGGGATCTGCCGCCACATGGGCTACCAGGGCCGGGTGGCGGTGGCCGACGGCAAGGCGGTGTCGCTGGCGCTCGCCCGCCACGCCGGCCGGGAGCGGACGCGGGTGGCGCCCGGGGAGGGGGCGCGCTCTCTCTCCTCCCTGCCGCTCGAGGCGCTCGACCTGCCTGCCGAGGTGGCGCGCTGGCTCTCCGCGGTGGGCATCGACCGGGTCGGGGCGCTCGCCGCCTTGCCGGCGGAGACGCTCGCCCATCGCTTCGGCGCGGCGGGCTCGGCGGCCGGCCGGCTGGCCCGCGGCGAGGACTCGAGGCCGCTCGTCCCCTTTGCGCCCGAGACCTTCCCGCACGAGCGATGGGACCTCGACGGGAGCGACGTGGGCGTGCTCTCGAGCACCGAGCCGCTGCTCTTCGCGGTGAAGCGGCTCGCCGATCGCGTGGCGGCGCGGCTCGCCGGGCGCGGGCTGGGGGCGAGCCGGCTCCGGCTCACGCTCTTCCTCGACCCGCGCGGCGAGGAGCGCGTCGACCTGCCGCTCGCCCGTCCGGGCGCCGAGGCTGCACTCTGGCTGGTCCCGCTCCGGGAGCGGCTCGGGGGGCTTCGGCTCCCGGCCCCGGTCCGCGGCCTCGACCTCGCGGTGGTGGAGGCGGCCGAGGTCCACGCCGAGCAGCTCGCCGTGGGCGACCGGCCGGAGGTGGCGCGAGCGCTCGACGTGGCGCTCTCGCGCCTGTCGGCCCGGCTCGGCGACGGCTCCCTCTTCGCCGCCGAGTCGGCCGATCGGCACCGGCCCGAGGCGGCCTACCGGGCGGGCCCCTTCCGGCGAGCGGGTGCGGATCGGCGAGCGGGTGCGGAGCGGTGCGCCATGCCCGGGGAGGAGGCGCCGCCGTCGGGACGCCCCACGCGCCTCGTCGATCCGCCGCGCCCGGTCGTCGCCCTGGGGGAGGGCGGACGGCTCACTTCACTTCGCGTGGAGGGGAAAGCCCGCGCCGTCCTCGCCATCTCCGGGCCGGAGCGGCTCGCCGGAGAGTGGTGGAGCGAGCCCTTCGACCGCGATTACTACCGGGCCCGGCTCGAAGGCCTGGGCGAGCTCTGGATTTACCGCGACGGCCGCGACGGCCGGCTCTGGATCCACGGCTTCTTCGACTGAGGACGGCCCGTGGCGCCCCGCTACGCCGAGCTGCGCTGCCGCTCCAACTTCTCCTTCCTGGAGGGCGCGAGCCACCCGGAGGAGCTGGTGGACCGCGCCGCCGACCTGGGGCTCGAGGCGCTGGCGCTTGCCGATCGCAACGGCCTCTACGGCGTGGTTCGCGCCCACGCCCGGGCTCGCCAGCGCGGGCTTCCACTCATCGTCGGCGCCTCGGTGGTCTGCGACGGCCTCGGCCCCGGCGCCGCGGAGGTGACGCTGCTCGCCGTGGATCGCGAGGGCTACGCCGGGCTCTGTCGCCTGCTCACCGAGGCCCACCAGGGAGGGCCGGGAGCCGCGGTCCGGCTTCCCTTCCTGGCGGTGGCCGAGCGGGCTCGCGGCCTCTTCGCCCTCCACGGCGGCGCCGACGCCGACGCGGCGGCCCGGCTCCAGGAGCCCTTCGGCAAGCGCCTCGCGCTGGCGGTGTCGCGCCACCGGACCGCCGGCGAGGAGGCGCGAATCGCCGCGGTTCGCAGCGTGGGACGGCGGCTCGGGATCCGCGTGGCGGTGGTGAACGACGTCCATACCCACGACCGGCGGCGCCAGCCCTTGCAGGACGTCCTCACCTGCGTCCGGCTCGGAACCCGCCTCGACCAGGTGGGGCGCCGCCTCTTCCCCAACGCCGAGCGCACGATGAAGGGGCCCGAGGAGATGGCGCGCCTGTGGGCCGACTTCCCGGAGGGGCTGGAGGCGGCCGCGGAGATCGCCGCCGGGTGCACCTTCCGGCTCGAGGAGATCCGCGGGGAGCATCCCCTGCCGCCGATCCTCGCCGAGGGCGCCGCGGCCGGGGAAGGGAAAGGAGAAGGGGCCGGGGAAGGGGATGCGCGGGTGGGCGGAATCGACCTGCTCCGCAGTCTGGTTCGCGAGGGTGCTCGCTCCCGGTATGGCGGGGCTGTGCCCGCCGACGTGGAGCGGCAACTCGCCCGGGAGATCGACCTCGTCGAGCAACTCGGGTACGAGAGCTACTTCCTCACCGTCTGGGACCTGGTCCGCTTCGCGCGTTCCCGCGGGATCCTCTGCCAGGGGCGCGGCAGCGCGGCCAACTCGGCCGTCTGCTTCGTGCTCGGCATCACCGCCATCGACCCGGTTCGCATGGGGCTGCTCTTCGAGCGCTTCCTCTCCGCGGAGCGGGGCGAGCCGCCCGACATCGACGTCGACTTCGAGCACGAGCGGCGCGAGGAGGTCATCCAGTACGTCTACGAGCGCTACGGTCGCGACCGGGCCGGCATGGTCTGCGAGGTCATCAGCTACCGGGCCCGCTCGGCCATTCGCGACGTGGGCAAGGCACTCGGCCTCGCACCCGATCAGGTCGACCGCCTGTCCAAGCTCGTGGGGAGCCGCGACGCGGCCGGCGAGATCCCACCGGCGGTGCTCGAGCAGGCCGGGCTCGACCCGGAGGGATCGCCGGCGGTGCGACACGCACTGCGGCTGGCGGCGGAGATCGCCAGCTTCCCGCGCCACCTCTCCATCCACGTGGGGGGCTTCGTCATCACGAAGCGGCCGCTCGTCGAGACCGTGCCGGTGCAGCCTGCCGCCATGGCCGGGCGGACGGTGGTCCAGTGGGACAAGGACGACCTCGCCGAGCTGGGACTCCTCAAGGTGGACCTGCTCGCGCTCGGCATGCTGACCGCGCTGTCCCGGAGCCTGGCGCTCCTGGCGCGCCACCGGCCGGCGCCCTCCGGTGAGACCGCGCACGCCCACCCCGACTCGCTCGCCACCATCCCCGCCGAGGAGCCGGCGGTCTACGAGATGATTCTCGCGGGCCGACACCATCGGGGTCTTCCAGATCGAGTCGCGGGCGCAGATGTCGCTGCTTCCCCGGCTGCGGCCGCGCTGCTTCTACGACCTGGTCATCTCGGTGGCCATCATCCGTCCCGGGCCCATCCAGGGGGGCATGGTCCACCCCTACCTGCGCCGCCGCGACGGCCTGGAGGAGGTCCACTATCCGTACGAGCCGCTGCGGGCGGTGCTGGAGCGCACGCTGGGGATCCCGCTCTTCCAGGAGCAGGCCATGCGGCTCGCGGTGGTGGCCGCCGGCTACACCCCCGGCGAGGCCGACGAGCTGCGCCGGGCCATGACCCACAAGCGCTCCCACCAGCGGATCGAGGAGATGCGGACGCGGCTCACGGCCGGCATGGCGGAGCGGAACATCCCGCGTGCCGCCGCCGACGACATCCTCCGGCAGCTCCACGGCTTCGCCGGCTACGGCTTCCCGGAGTCGCACGCGGCCTCCTTCGCGTTGCTCGTCTACGCGTCGGCCTGGATGAAGTGCCACCACCCGGCGGTCTTCACCGCGGCGCTGCTCGACAGCCAGCCCATGGGCTTCTACGCACCCCACACGCTGGTGGAGGACGCCAAGCGGCACGGGGTGGAGGTGCGAGGCGTGGACGCCGCCCATAGTGACTGGGAGTGTACCCTGGAGGGGGCTCGGGCAAGGGCCGGGAAAAGGCCGGGAGAAGGAGCCCCGGCCGCGCCCGGGGAGCGACCGGCCCTGCGGCTCGGACTCTCGCGCATCCGCGGGCTGCCGCGGGCGGTGGGGGAAGCGCTGCTCGCGGCGCGCCGGGAAGCGCCCTTCGCCTCGGTGGAGGACCTGGCGCTACGTGCGCGGTTGTCACGGGCCTGGCTCGCTCGCCTCGCCGAGGCGGGCGCCCTCCGGTCGCTCGCGCCGGGGCGGCGGGCCGCGCTCTGGACGGCGCTAGGCCTGACCTCGGGGGAGGAGGCCGGCCTCCTCGCCGGCCGCCTCCTGCCCGAGCCCCGGGTGTCGTTTCCCGAGCCGACGGCGGCCGAGGAGGTGGCGAGCGACTACGCCGCCACCGGCCTTTCCGAGAAGGCCCACCCGGTCTCCTTCCTCCGGCCGGCGCTGGCGGCCCGCGGGGCCCGCACCGCCCGGGAGCTCTCGCGACTGCGCGACCGGGCCCCGGTGGAGGTGGGGGGGATCGTCATCGTCCGGCAGCGTCCGGAGACCGCGAACGGGATCACCTTCGTCTCGCTGGAGGACGAGACCGGGATCGCCAACCTGGTGGTGATGCCCGACGTCTACGAGCGCTTCCGGCCGCTCGTCCGCAACGCGCCCTTCCTCATCGCCCGGGGACGGGTCGAGCGCACCGGAAAGGTGGTGAACCTCCAAGTCAGGGAGCTCCTGCCCCTCGCGCCGTTCGAGGAGGTGCGGACCCCGTCGCGGGATTTTCATTGAGAGCGACACCAGGAATTCCGTCCCCGGTTATGATGTCGTCCGGATCGACCCACGCTCGAACCCCGTTTGAGCCCCAGGAGGATTTCCGAATGCGAATGGCCGCCCTGCTCACGCTCCTCGTCGCGCTGCCCGCGCTGGCCGCCGACAAGGCTCCCGCCAACCCCGCCGCCCCCGCCGCGGGGAAGACCATCGAGATCAAGGTCACCGACGCCGGCTTCGTGCCCAAGGAGATCCGGGTCAAGAAGGGCGTGCCGGTGACGCTCAGCTTCCTCCGGACCACCGACCGCACCTGCATCAAGGCCGTCGACATCCCGGATGAGAAGGTGAAGAACTTCCAGCTTCCTCTCGACAAGGCGGTCTCCCTGACCATCACGCCCGCCAAGGTTGGCGTGGAGCCCTTCCACTGCACCGCCATGGCGATGGGGGGCGGGAAGATCATCGTGGAGTAGCAGCGGCGGCTTCGTCAGCAGCGGCGCCTTCAGGCGCCGCAACGCTTTCGGTCGGCCGGGGCGGTAGCCGGGACGAGGAGAAGCACGGAAGCGAGAAGGGCGCCGGGATTGCTCCGGGCGCCCTTCGTGCTTCATCGTGCTCGTCGGAACGGTTCGTACGTGAGTGGCTCTTGCGGCGACTGAAGTCGCCGCTAGGAGCAACCCGTCGTGGTTCCGCAGTTGAGGCACTTGTAGCAGGCCCCGTTGCGCACCGTGATGCTGCCGCAGTTGGGGCAGGGCGGCGCGTCGGCCTGGGCGAGGTAGGGCGAGTCTTCCCGCGCCGGCACGGCGATGACCGGGGTAGGCGACGTCGTCGAGGCCGCCACCGTCCGCTGCGCGGCCTTGAGACGCGGCGCCGCTGGCGCCACGCCCGGCGTCATCTCCTTTGCCGCGTAGAGGCCGTCCTCGGAGGGGAGGAACTTGAGAGACAGCCAGCGGAAGATGTAGTCGGTGATCGACTTGGCGATGGGGATGTCGGGGTTGCCGGTGAAGCCCGACGGCTCGAAGCGCGTGTGGCTGAACTTGTCCACCAGGACCTTGAGCGGAACCCCGTACTGCAGGGCCATGGAGATGGACGTGGCGAAGCTGTCCATGAGTCCGGAGACCACCGAGCCCTCCTTCGCCATGGTGACGAAGAGCTCGCCGATGGTGCCGTCGCCGTACATCCCCACGGTCATGTAGCCCTCGTGACCGCCGATGGAGAACTTGTGGGTGATGGCGCTGCGCTCGTCCGGGAGCCGCCGGCGCTGCAGGTTGGCGAGGGCCTCGGCGCTGGGAGCCTCCTCCGCCTTGGCCTCGGCCGCCTTGCCGGAGTTGAGCGGCTGGCTGCGCTTGCAGCCGTCGCGGTAGACCGCGATGGCCTTCAGCCCCAGCTTCCAGGCCTCGAGGTAGGCGGTCTCGATGTCCTCGGTCGTGGCGCTGGTCGGCATGTTGACGGTCTTGGAGATGGCGCCGGACAGGAAGGGCTGCACCGACGACATCATGCGGATGTGCCCCATGTAGTGGATGGTCCGGCTGCCGTTCTGCGGCTTGAACGCGCAGTCGAAGACCGGGAGGTGCTCGTCGCGCAGCCCGGGTGCCCCCTCGATGGTCTCGACCTCGTCGATGTACTGGAGAACAGCCCCGACCTCCCCGGAGCCGTAGCCGAGGCGCTGGAGGGCCAGCGGGACCGTGTTGTTCACGATCTTGAGCATGCCGCCGCCGACGAGCTTCTTGTACTTCACGAGCGCGATGTCGGGCTCGATGCCGGTGGTGTCGCAGTCCATCATGAAGCCGATGGTGCCGGTGGGCGCGAGCACGGTGGCCTGCGCGTTCCGGTAGCCGTGCTGCGTGCCGAGCGCGACCGCGTCGGCCCAGGCGCGGTGCGCGGCCTCGAGCAGGTCCGGGGCGACCTTTCCGGCGTCGATGTGGTTCACCGCCTCGGCGTGCTTTCGCATCACGCCCAGGAACGGGGTCCGGTTTCGCGCGTAGCCGTTGAACGGTCCGGTGTGGGAGGCGATGCGAGCGCTCTGGGCGTAGGCCTCGCCGGTCATGACCGCGGTGATGGCCGCGGCCGTGGCGCGCCCGGACTCGGAATCGTAGGGCACGCCGGTGGCCATGAGAAAGGCGCCCAGGTTGGCGTAGCCGAGACCGAGCGGACGGTAGTCCTCGCTGTTCTTGCCGATGCCCTCGGTGGGGTAGCGGGAGTTCGAGACCAGGATCTCCTGCGCCAGGATGGTCAGATCGACGGCGCGGCGGAACGACTCGCTGTCGAAGCCGCCGTCGATCGACCGGAAGTGCATGAGGTTCAGCGACGCCAGGTTGCAGGCGCTGTCGTCGAGGAACATGTACTCCGAGCACGGGTTGGAGGCGTTGATGCGCCCCGTTCCCGGGCAGGTGTGCCAGTCGTTCACGGTGGTGTCGAACTGCAGCCCCGGGTCGCCGCAGGTCCAGGCGGCGTCGGAGATCTGGTGCATCAGCGTGCGGGCGCGGACCCTCTCGAGCGGCTTGCCCGAGGTGCGGGCCAGGAGCGGCCACTCGGCGTCGTCCACCACCGCGTGCATGAAGGCGTCGGTGACGCGAACCGAGTGGTTGGCGTTCTGGAAGAAGACCGAGTCGTAGGCGCCGCCGTGGACGTTGAAGCCGCCGTCGTAGCCGGCCTCGATCAGGGCCCAGGCCTTCTTCTCCTCGTCGGCCTTGCAGCCCACGAACTCCTGCACGTCCGGGTGGTCCACGTCGAGGATCACCATCTTGGCGGCACGCCGGGTCTTGCCGCCCGACTTGATGACGCCTGCAAAGGCGTCGAAGCCGCGCATGAACGAGACCGGGCCGGAGGCCTCGCCGCCGCCCGAGAGGTACTCCTTCGAGGAGCGGATGCGCGAGAGGTTGGAGCCGGCGCCAGACCCGTACTTGAAGAGCATGCCCTCGGTGTGGGCGAGACGCAGGATGGCGTCCATCGAGTCCTCGACGGAGTTGATGAAGCAGGCCGAGCACTGCGGCCGCTCCTCGACGCCGACGTTGAACCAGACGGGTGAGTTGAAGCTCATCTTCTGGCGGTAGATGAGGTGGGCGAGCTCCGCCTCGAATGCCTGGGCGTCGGCCTCCGAGGCGAAATAGGCGTCCTTGCGCCCCCAGCCGGCGATGGTGCGAACCACCCGCCCCACCAGCTGCCGGACCGAGGTCTCGCGCTGCGGCGTTCCGTTCTGGCCCCGGAAATACTTCGACGCCACCACGTTGGTGGCGAGCAACGACCAGCTCTTCGGGACCTCGACCTCCTTCTGCTCGAAGATGACCTTGCCCGACTCGCCGATGATGGCAGCGGTCCGGGTCTCCCAGGCCAGCTCCTCGGCAGGGTCCACTCCCGGGGTCGTGAAGTACCGGGGGATGACGAGGCCCTTGCGAGCCGACTTCTTCTGCCCACGTGCGGCGCGACGCTGCACGCCTGCGCTCTCCCGCTCGATCATGTCCGACCTCCCGACCGGGACCTCTCCCGGCCTGCGTGGGGCATGAGACGTTGCCGCCGTGCCCCGTTTCCCAACCCCTGCTTCCGCGTCCACCGCGATGGTGGACCGGAGGCTTTACCCGCCGCCTCTGACACGGGGGGGCGTGCTCGCCCCTTCGTCTGCTCCGGCCTTCCGCTTCCGAGAATCCGGCCGCGGTAGCGAGGGCGAACGATATCGGCGGCATCACGAGAGTCAAGACGCCAACCACAATATCTTGTGGTGCATGGCCTTGACATATACCAAATGCGGTGAATTCGGCCTGATCTGGCGATACTCTCATGTGCGGCCTGGATCGTTGCCGGCCCCGAAGACCCAGGAGGGTTGCCCCGGTCGACCGAGCCTCACGGTCATGACGCAATGCGGCAATTCAGGACCGAGGCGGGAGGTGCCGGGACCGGTACCGCGTGCTAGAAAGCCCCGACCCGATGGAAGACTCGAATCAGAACATCCGCAATTTCTCGATCATCGCGCACATCGACCACGGCAAGTCGACGCTCGCGGACCGACTGCTCGAGTTCACCGGCACCGTCACCGCCCGCGAGGCCCAGGCCCAGTTCCTCGACAACATGGAACTGGAGCGAGAACGCGGCATCACCATCAAGGCCCAGACCGTCCGCATGACCTACAGGGCGCGGGACGGGAAGGAGTACGTCCTCAACCTGATCGACACCCCCGGTCACGTGGACTTCGCGTACGAGGTCTCCCGATCGCTGGCCGCGTGCGAGGGAGCCGTCCTGGTGGTGGACGCGACCCAGGGCGTGGAGGCGCAGACGCTCGCCAACGTCTACCAGGCGCTCGACCACGACCTGGAGATCATCCCGGTCATCAACAAGATCGACCTTCCCAGCGCGGACGTGGAGGGAGTCCGGCAGGAGATCGAGGAGGTCATCGGCCTCGACGCGACGGATGCCGTCCCGGCCAGCGCCAAGGAGGGCGTGGGCATCCAGGAGATCCTCGAGCAGGTGGTGAAGAAGGTGCCCCCCCCGGCCGGCGATCCCGGGGGGCCGCTCAAGGCCCTCATCTTTGACTCCTGGTACGATACCTACCGCGGGGTGGTCATGCTGGTGCGGGTCTTCGAGGGCACCCTGCGCCCCGGCCAGCGCATCTTCTTCTTCTCGAACCGCAAGGAGTTCGAGGTCCAGGACCTGGGCGTATTCGCCCCGTTCTCGCGGCCGGTGCAGCGGCTCATGGCCGGCGACGTCGGGGTGGTGGTCGCCAACGTGAAGGACGTCTACGACGCCAAGGTGGGCGACACCATCACCGAGGTGGGGCGTGCCACCGAGGCAGCCTTCCCGGGCTTCAAGGTGGTGAAGCCCATGGTCTTCAGCGGCGTCTTCCCGATCGACGCCGCCGACTACGACCAGCTGCGCGACGCGCTCGTCAAGCTGCGCCTCAACGACTCGGCCTTCACCTTCGAGCCGGAGACCAGCCAGGCGCTCGGCTTCGGATTTCGCTGCGGGTACCTGGGGCTCCTCCACATGGAGATCGTCCAGGAGCGGCTGGAGCGCGAGTACAACCTCTCGCTCATCACCACCGCGCCGTCCGTGGTCTACCGTGTCACCGACACGCAGGGTGAGGTGAAGGAGATCGACAACCCCGCCAAGCTGCCTCCGGCGCAGCGGATCGCCATGCTCGAGGAGCCCATCCTCACCTGCCACATCCACGGGCGCACCGACGACGTGGGGAACATCCTCAAGCTCTGCCAGGACCGGCGCGGGCTGCAGCGCGACCTCCGGTACATCGGCACGAAGCGGGTGCAGATCACCTACGAGATCCCGCTCGCCGAGGTGGTCTTCGACTTCTTCGACAAGCTCAAGAGCGTCTCGCGAGGATACGGCTCGCTCGACTACGAGCTGAAGGGGTACCAGGAGGCCGACCTGGTGCGCCTCGACATCCTCATCAACGGGGAGCCGGTCGACGCCCTCTCGGTCATCGTCCACCGGGAGCGGGCCTACCATCGCGGGCGTGACGTCTGCCAGAAGCTGCGGGAGGTCATTCCCAAGCAGATGTACGAGGTGGCCATCCAGGCCGCCATCGGGTCCAAGATCATCTCCCGCGAGACCATCAAGGCGTACCGGAAGAACGTTCTCGCCAAGTGCTATGGCGGCGACATCAGCCGGAAGCGCAAGCTCCTCGAGAAGCAGAAGGAAGGCAAGAAGCGCATGAAGCAGGTGGGCCAGGTCGAGATTCCCCAGGAGGCCTTCCTGGCCGTTCTCAAGGTGGAGGAGTGACCATGAGCCGTGGAAGGAGACGGGAGCGAGGAGCGGCGAGCTGGGTGACGATCCTCATGATCCTGGGCATCGCGGCCGGGGCCTACGCGGCGGTGGTCTTCGTGCCAGTCTGGGTGCTCCACTACGAGGTGAAGCAGGTGGTGCGGGACTACGGCAACCAGGCGATCAAGAACCTGGACGACGCGGCACTGATCGACGCCATGGTCCACAAGATCCGGACGCTGGAGCAGGTCGACGGGGTCGACGAGGCCGGCCGGAAGGCCAGGGTTCCGGTGGTCGACATCCGCAAGCAGGACGTGACCTGGGAGCGTTCCACCGACCCGCTCGTCCTGCACGTGGAGTTCGAGTACCCGCGCGTTCTCGAGCTACCCTGGCTGGACCGAAGGATCGAGCGGGTGTACCGGGTCAACTTGACCATGGATCTGAAGCGGGCCGACTGGGGCCCGACGCGGTGACGGCGTAGGGGAGGGGAAGGACATGAACTCCGAGGGTGTGCAGCGGGCAGTGCAGCGGATCGCCCACGAGGTGCTGGAGCGAGCGCGGGCGGAGGGATCGCTGGAGGGGCTGGCGCTGGTGGGGATCCGCCGCGGTGGCGTTCCGCTCGCCGAGCGAATCCGGGCCGAGATCGGCAGGGCCAGCGGCGTGACCCCGCCGCTCGGAACCCTCGACATCGCGCTCTACCGGGACGATCTGTCCCACCGCGGGGCGGCACCGGTGGTGGGTCCCACCGACGTTCGCTTCCCCCTGGAGGGGCGAACCATCGTGCTCGCCGACGACGTCCTCTACACCGGGCGCACCATCCGGGCGGCGCTCGACGAGCTGGTCGACTTCGGCCGGCCACGCCGGGTGTGGCTGGCGGTGCTGGTGGACCGCGGCGGGCGCGAGTTGCCCATCGCCGCCGACTTCGCCGGAACCCGCTTCGACGTGCCGGAGGGGCACGACGTCCAGGTGCGGTGGCGGGAGAACGGCGCCGCCGAGGATTCCGTGGTGGTTCGCGAGGGGGGCAAGCCGTGATCGGACGACACCGTCATCTCATCGGCCTCGAGCCCTTCTCCCGGGAGGAGATCCTCGAGGTGCTCGACCTCGCCGTCTCCATGAAGGAGGTCCTCTCCCGACCGGTCAAGAAGGTCCCGTCCCTCCGCGGCAAGAGCGTGGTGAACCTCTTCTTCGAGACCTCGACCCGCACCCGCAGCTCCTTCGAGATCGCAGCCAAGGTGCTCTCGGCCGACGCCCTCAACTGGACCGCCGCCCAGTCCTCCACCACCAAGGGCGAGACGCTGCTCGACACCGCCAGGAACCTGGAGGCCATGCGCCCGGACGTCCTGGTGGTCCGGCATTCGGCCAGCGGCGCGCCCAGCTTCCTGGCCCGGAACCTCGACTGCTCCGTGGTCTCCGCCGGCGACGGGGCCCACGAACACCCCAGCCAGGGGCTGCTCGACTGCTTCACGCTTCGTGAACGCTTCGGAAGCCTGGAGGGGCGCACGGTGGCCATCGTCGGCGACATCAGCCACTCGCGGGTGGCCCGTTCCGACCTGCACGCGCTGCCCAAGCTGGGCGCGAAGGTCCGTCTCTGCGGTCCCCCCACCATGATTCCGCAGGGGGTCGAGCAGATGGGGGCCACCGTCCACCACGACCTGAGGACGGCGGTCGCGGGGGCCGACGCGGTCATCATGCTGCGCATCCAGCACGAGCGGATCGGCGACCCTCTCATCCCCAACACCCGGGAGTACTCGAAGTTCTGGGGATTGAACGCCCGGAAGGCGGCGGAGTGGCTGAAGCCCGATACCGTCATCCTCCACCCGGGCCCCATCAACCGCGGCGTCGAGCTCTCCTCCGACGTCGCCGACGGACCGAACAGCCTGATCCTGGACCAGGTCCAGAATGGCGTGGCCGTCCGGATGGCCATCCTCTACCTCCTGGCCGGCGGCGCCGGCGAGGGCTCCCGAGCTGGGAAGGCGTAAGGCATGAATACCCAAAGTGAAGTCACCGTGGTCCAGGGCGGCCGGGTCATCGATCCGGCCAGCGGCGTCGACGGGATCCGGAGCGTGGTGATCCGGGACGGGAAGATCGCCGCGGTTGCCGAGCGGACCGACGTCCCCGCCGGCGCACGGATTGTCGATGCGCGAGGCAAGTGGGTCACGCCGGGGTTCGTCGACCTCCACGTTCACCTGCGCGAGCCGGGGCAGGAGTACAAGGAGACCGTGGCCACCGGGACCCGGGCCGCGGTGGCGGGCGGCTTCACCTCGGTCTGCGCCATGCCCAACACGGTCCCCGCCAACGACAACACCAGCGTGACCGAGCTCATGCTCGCCCGGGCTGCCGCGGCCGGGCTGGCCAGGGTCTACCCGGTCGGCGCGGCCAGCAAGGGGCGCAAGGGCGAGGACCTGGCCGAGTACGGCGAGCTGAAGGCGGCAGGGTGCGTGGCCCTCTCCGACGACGGCAGCCCGGTGATGTCGCCTTCGCTCATGCGCCGGGCACTCGAGTACTCGCGCGCCTTCGGCCTGCCGCTGGCCGTGCACGAGGAGGACCTGCACCTCGTCGGCAAGGGCGTGATGAACGAGGGCCCCACGGCCACGCGACTGGGCCTCCAGGGGATCCCGGCCCAGGCCGAGGACGTGATGGTGCTGCGCGACCTGTCGCTCCTCGAGCTCACCGGGGGCCGGCTCCACATCTGCCACGTCTCGACGGCCGGGGCCGTCCGCGCCATCCGGGAGGCCAAGCGGCGCGGACTCCCGGTCACGGCGGAGGCCACGCCCCATCACCTGACGCTCTCCGACCAGGACGTGGCGGCGAGCGACTACGATCCCGACTTCAAGATGAACCCACCGCTGCGCTCGGAAGCCGACGTGAAGGCGGTCCGCGAGGGCATCGCCGACGGAACCCTCGACGCCATCGCCACCGATCACGCGCCCCACTCCCCCGAGGAGAAGAAGCTGGAGTTCGACGCGGCGCTGAACGGCATCCTCGGCCTGGAGACCGCCTTCCCGGTCTGCCTCGATCTGGTGCGCCTGGGAATCCTCACGGAGAGGCGTCTCGTCGAGGCCCTCACCAGTCTCGGCGGCCCGTTGCTTCTCGCTTCCCCGCGGCACGCTGGCCGTGGGCGCGGACGCCGACCTGGCCATCCTCGACCCCGTGCTCGCCTGGGTGGTGGACCCGGCCCGAGGCCACAGCCGAAGCCGGAACACGCCCTGGAAGGGCAAGAAGCTCATCGGGCGTTGCGTCGAGACGCTGGTGGGCGGGCGGCAGGTTCACCGGCTCGAGGAATCGCGATGAGGAAGGCGACCCTCGCACTGGCCGACGGGACCGTCTTCGAGGGGCTCGCGTTCGGAGCCGAAGGGGAGACTTGCGGCGAGGTGGTCTTCAACACCTCGATGACCGGCTACCAGGAGATCCTCACCGACCCCTCCTACGTCGGCCAGATGGTCTGCATGACCTACCCGGAGCAGGGAAACTACGGGACGAACCGCGCCGACCAGGAATCCTCGAGGCCGCACGCGACCGGCTTCATCGTTCGACACTTCGCCGAGCAGCCGTCCAGCTTCCGCGCCGAGTCGGGGATCGATCAGTACTTGAAGTCGAACGGCATCGTGGGCATCCACGGCATCGACACCCGGCGTCTCACGCGCCACATTCGCACCACCGGCGCGCAGATGGGGGTCATCGCGAGCGACGGGAGCGCCGCCGCGCTCGTGGCCCGGGCTCGCGCGCTTCCCGGCATGGAGGGGCAGGACCTCGCCACCCGCATCTCCACCACGCAGCCCTACGAGTGGCGGGAACGCGGAGCAGACGCCTGGACGGACGACGACCGCCACCCGGTCGAGAATCCCCGGTTCCACGTCGTGGCCTACGACTGGGGCCTGAAGCGGGCCATGCTGCGACTGCTCGCCGATTCGGGATGCCGGGTCACGGTGGTCCCCAGCCGGACGACCGCCGCCGAGGCGCTGGCCTACCGACCCGATGGCATCTTCCTGACCAACGGGCCGGGCGACCCCGCGGCCGTGTTCGGGGCGCGCGACACCGTGGCTGCGCTCCTCGGAAAGGTCCCGGTCTTCGGAATCTGCCTGGGGCACCAGATCCTGGCGCTGGCCCTGGGCGCGTCCACGTACAAGCTCAAGTTCGGCCATCGCGGCGCCAACCAGCCCGTCAAGGACCTGGCCACGGGCAAGGTGGACATCACCAGCCAGAATCATGGATTCGCGGTCGACGACCGATCGCTGGGCAAGAAGGCGCGGGTCTCCCACCTGAACCTGAACGACGGGACGGTCGAGGGCATCGAGGCGCTCGACGCGCAGGCCTTCAGCGTCCAGTACCACCCGGAGTCGTCCCCCGGCCCCCACGACGCGAGGGGCCTCTTCGGGCGCTTCGCCGGGATGATGGAGCAGCGCAAGTGACGCTGGTGGAACTGCACGACCGGCTCATCGTCTGGGCAGGCGCCGAAGAGCGGCAGCCCTGGCTCCTCGTTGCCCGGCGAGAGCACTTCGCCAGGGCCGGCGAGCCCCACGAGGAGGACAAGAGCTACGAGGCCCGCATGAACGGGTTGCTCGACCACTACCTGTACGACTTTCGCCCCGACGGCATCCACACCACGCTGGACCTCTTCCTTCGCGACGGCGCGGGCGACCTCACCACCGACGAGCGGGCCGAGATGCGGGAACTCGGGCGAAACCTGCATTCCCTCCTCGAGGTGAGGAAGATCCGGCCTGGCGTGGTGGAGGTGGAGGACCTCTTCACCGGGGCACGGCACGAGGTGGCGGAACGACGGGCGCTGGTGGCGCTCTCCAGGGGAGACCTCCTCGAGGCCCGGCTCCTGTCGCATGGCGGGCACCTCCACTTCTCGGCCTCCTCGATCTACCACCCGCGCGAGGTGCGGCGCGCCATCCTCCAGGAGGTGAAGCGGCTCGCCAAGGCCGCAGCACCGGGGCAGCGCCCCGACGTCGGCGACTTCCTGGCACGGCTCTCCCGGATGGCGCTCCGGCTCGAGCGGTACAGGAACGTGCAGGTCGAGTCCATCTACGACTTCGATGCGCCCCAGGGGCGAACCGCCGGCTGAGCGCCGTCCGGATGGCGGCCATGGACTTCTCCCTCCTCGAGTTCGTCCCCGACGGCATCGTCGTCACCGACGGCGATGGGCTGATCGCATTCGCCAACTCCACGGCGCTGGACCTCTTCGGCTGGGACCGGGAGGAGATGGTCGGGCAGCCCGTGGAGATGCTGCTGCCTGCCCGGTTCAGGGGCGGACATCGGGGGCTGCGGAGCGCGTACCATGCCTCGCCGCGCTCCCGACCGATGGGGCTGGGAAGCGACCTCGCCGCGCTTCGCAAGGACGGAAGCGAGTTTCCCGCCGAGATCAGCCTGGCCCCCCTCCGCTCCGGAGAAGGCATGTGGGCGATCGCCGCCGTCCGCGACGTCACCGAGAGGCGGCGGGTCGAGGCCAAGGCGCTCCTCTATCGCCAGGCCCGGGAAGAGGTCGAGGCCCGGGACGAGTTCCTGTCCATCGCCTCCCATGAGCTGCGAACCCCGGTCACGGCGCTCCACGTGCAGGTCCAGATGCTCCAGCGGGTGGTCGAGCGCTCGGGTCCCTCGGTTCCGGAGCCGGTCCGGGGGCGGGTCACCGCGCTCGACCGGCAGGTGCGGCGCCTCTCCGGGCTGGTGGAGGCCCTGCTCGACCTGTCGCGCATCCGCCTCGGCCGGCTGGAACTCAACCGGGAGCCCGTGGACGTCGCGGCGCTGGCGAGCGAGGTGGCCGCGCCATACCAGGCCGATCCGCACATGGCCAGCGGGTCGCCGGTGCGGGTGATCGCACCGGTACCCGCGGTCGGCTCCCTCGACCGGGTCCGGATCGAGCAGGTCCTGGCCAACCTCCTGGCCAACGCCGTCAAGTTCGGCGAGGGGAAGCCGGTGGAGGTCCGCGTGGAGCTGCACGGCGAACGCATCCGGGTAGCGGTGATCGACCACGGCGTGGGCATCGACGCCGAGCAGTGCGAGCGCATCTTCGGCCGGTTCGAGCGAGCCGCACCCGCGCAGCACTACCCGGGGCTCGGGCTGGGGCTCTACGTGGCCCGGGAGATCGTCGAGGCCCACGGCGGGCACATTCGCGCCGAGGGCGCGCCGGGGCGCGGCGCCACCTTCACCCTGGATCTCCCGGCGTGATCGCGCGGACCGTGCTGGTCGTCGCCGACGACCTGGGCTACGACCCGGCCATCGATCAGGGCATCCTCGAGGCCCACGTCGGCGGGATCGTCACCGCGGCGAGCGCGTTCGTCGAGGGCTCCTTCGCCGCCTCCGCGCTGGCCAGCGCCCCGCGTACCCTCGCCATCGGCCTGCACCTGGCCCTTTCGCCGGGGACCACCGGGGAGGTCGCCGAGATGGAGATCACCCGGCAACTCCTGCGCTTCGAGGCCATCCGCGGGACGCCTCCGGTTCACGTGGACGGACACAAGCACGTGCACGCCGAGCCGCCGGTCCTCGCCGCGCTGCTCCGCATCGCCGGCCCTCGGCGCCTCCGCATCCGCGCGCTCGACCCGGCCATGCGCGATCTCATCCGTGCGGCCGGGGCGCTGGCCTGCGACAACTTCCTCGGCGACGCCGGGCTCCGGCCGTGCTGGACGCCAGGGCGGCTGGCCCTGGTGGCCGCCTCGCTCCCCGGCGGGACGACCGAGATCATGATGCACCCGGGCCGGAGGCCGGCCTCGGTCCCGACCAGCTTCGGCGTGGAGCGGGAGGTCGAGCTCGCGGCCGCCACCGACCCCCGCGTCCTGGAGGCCTTCCGGACCAACGGTGCGGTGCTTCGCGGGTATCTCCCGGAGTGATATCGGGCCCGCCCGGACCGGGCCGCGCGGAACGGCGACCGCTTTCCGTTGGCAGTCTCGATCGGAGGGTGGTAACAAATTCGACATGGCACGAAAGAAGATCGCACTGATCGGAGCCGGCCAGATCGGCGGCACCATGGCGCTGCTCTGCGGCCAGCGGCAACTCGGCGACATCGTCCTCGTGGACATCATGGAGGGCGTCGCCAAGGGCAAGTCGCTCGACCTCCAGGAGACCCGGGGGGTGTTGAAGTTCGACTGCAACGTCACCGGCGGCGGAACCAACGACTACTCGATCATCAAGGACGCCGACGTCTGCATCGTCACGGCCGGCATTCCCCGCAAGCCGGGGATGAGCCGTGACGATCTTCTCAAGGTGAACCTGGAGGCCATCACCCGGGTTGCACAGGGGATCAAGCAGTACGCGCCGAGCACCTTCGTCATCGTCGTCACCAACCCGCTCGACTCGATGGTCTACGCGATGTGGAAGGTGACCGGATTCCCCAAGAACCGGGTGGTCGGAATGGCCGGCGTCCTCGACAACGCGCGCTTCCAGTACTTCGTCGGCGAGGCTGCCGGGGTGGCCACGCAGGACGTCTGCGCCACCGTCCTCGGCGGGCACGGCGACGACATGGTTCCGCTGCTCCGCTACTCGTCGGTGAACGGCGTTCCGCTCACCAAGCTCGTCGACAAGGCCAAGCTGGACGCCATCGTCGAGCGTACCCGCAAGGGCGGCGGCGAGATCGTGGCCTTGCTCGGCACCGGGTCGGCGTTCTACGCGCCGGCGGCCAGCGCGGTGCTCATGGCCGAAAGCTTCCTCCGCGACCAGAAGCGGCTCCTGCCCTGCTCGGCGCTCCTCGATGGCCAGTACGGCGTGAAGGGGTTGTTCCTGGGCGTGCCGGTGATCATCGGAGCCGGGGGCGTCGAGAAGATCATCGAGCTCGACCTCGACGACGAGGAGAAGGCCATGCTCGCCCGGTCGGTGGCCAGCGTGAAGAAGTCGGTGGAGGAGACCAGGCTGTAAGCCCACGGGAAATGCCGGGAATACCACATGGGCCCGCCCTCCGGGGTGGGCCCACGGCTTTTCTTCGCCCCGGGGAGCCCGGACCGGATAAAAGGAGGGCCCGCGGGAGGCTTCGATCCCCTGCAGGGCGACACCAGGAGGCTCACGGTGAAGATTCACGAGTACCAGGCCAAGGAGATTCTGAAGAAGTTCGGGGTGGCGGTGCCGCGCGGAATCCTCGCGACCACCCCGCTCCAGGCCGAGGGAGCCGCCCGCCAGCTCGGCGGCGGCATCTGCGCGGTGAAGGCCCAGATCCACGCCGGCGGACGAGGCAAGGGCGGCGGCATCAAGCTGGCTCGCTCCCCCGAGGAGGCTCGCCTTCACGCCGAGTCGATGCTGGGGATGACCCTCCATACCCCCCAGACCGGACCGGAGGGGCAGGAGGTCCGCAAGCTCTACATCGAGGAGGGGGTTCGCATCGCCCGCGAGCTCTACCTGGGCATCACGCTCGATCGCGAGCGCGGTCGCATGACGGTGATGGCCTCCTCCGAGGGCGGCATGGACATCGAGGAGGTGGCTCGAACCCACCCCGACAAGATCCTGAAGGAGGTCGTCGATCCGCTGGTGGGCTTCATGCCCTTCCAGGCTCGGCAACTCGCCTTCCAGCTTGGCCTGCAGGGGGACAGCGTGGGCGCCTTCGTGCGCTTCGCCACCGGGCTCTACGCGGCGGTGGCTGCCACCGACGCCACGCTCGCCGAGGTGAACCCGCTGGTTGTGAGCGCCACGGGAGCGGTCATCGGGCTCGACGCCAAGCTCAACTTCGACGACAACGCCCTCTACCGCCACCCCGAGGTCGCCGCGATGCGCGACCCAGGCGAGGAGGACCCCAAGGAGACGCAGGCCAAGGAGTACGACCTCTCCTACATCGCCCTCGACGGAAACATTGGATGCATGGTCAACGGCGCCGGACTGGCCATGGCCACCATGGACGTCATCCAGCTGGCCGGCGGCTCCCCGGCCAACTTCCTCGACGTGGGCGGAGGCGCGGACGAGCAGAAGGTCGCCGCCGCCTTCAAGATCATCCTTCAGGACCCCAAGGTGAAGGCGGTCCTCGTGAACATCTTCGGCGGCATCATGAAGTGCGACGTCATCGCCAACGGCGTGGTGGCCGCGGCCCGGCAGGTCGGGCTCTCGGTTCCGCTGGTGGTCCGGCTCCAGGGAACGAACGTGGAGCTGGGAAACGAGATCGTGGCCAAGAGCGGCCTCGACATCATCAGCGCCGACGACCTCGGCGACGCCGCGCAAAAAGTCGTGGCGGCGATCCGTTCCTCGAAGGGCTAGGCGCGGAGGCCTGACCGTGAGCATCCTCGTCGATCGAAACACCCGTGTCGTGGTCCAGGGCATCACCGGCTCGGCCGGCAGCTTCCACTCCGAGCAGATGGTGGCCTACGGCACCCGGGTCGTGGCCGGCGTCACCCCGGGGCGAGGCGGGACCCGCTTCCAGGGACAGGTTCCCATCTTCAACACCGTCGAGCAGGCGGTCCGGGAGACCGGGGCCAACGCCGCGGCCATCTTCGTGCCCCCGCCTTTCGCGGCCGACGCCATCCTGGAGGCCGCCGACGCGGGCATCCCGCTGGTGGTCGCCATCACCGAGGGAATCCCCATCCTGGACATGATCCGGGTGAAGCGATTCCTGCAGGACCAGCCGGCGGTGAAGCTTCTCGGTCCCAACTGCCCCGGAATCATCACCCCTGGGCAGTGCAAGATCGGGATCATGCCCGGCCACATCCACCGGCCCGGACGGATCGGCGTGGTCTCGCGCTCCGGGACGCTCACCTACGAGGCCGTACTCCAGCTCACGCAGCTCGGCCTGGGGCAGTCCACCGCCGTGGGCATCGGAGGCGATCCGGTTCACGGACTCGACTTCACCGAGGTCATGCGACTGTTCCAGGCCGATCCGGCCACCGATGGCGTGATCATGATCGGCGAGATCGGCGGCACCGAGGAGGCGCGCGGTGCCGAGTGGGTCAAGGCCAACATGACGAAGCCGGTGGTGGGGTTCATCGCCGGGCGCACCGC
Organism: uncultured delta proteobacterium; assembly: GCA_963700085.1. Classification (GTDB taxonomy): domain Bacteria; phylum Myxococcota; class Myxococcia; order Myxococcales; family Anaeromyxobacteraceae; genus CAIOAK01. The sequence goes on along the minus strand of CAVOWI010000018.1, from coordinate 589,499 downwards.
TCCGGCGGGCAAGCGGATGGGGCACGCGGGCGCGGTCATCTCCGGCGGCGGCGACACGGCCGAGGCCAAGATGGCGATCATGCGGGACGCGGGCATCCTGGTATGCGAGTCGCCGTCCACGCTCGGCAAGGCGATGAAGGAACTGCTGTCGGGGAAGACGCCGCGCGCCCTGAAGGACGCCGCGAAGCCGGTGGCGAAGGAGACCGCGAAGCCGGTGGCGAAGGAGACCGCGAAGCCGGTGACGAAGCGCGCCGCGAAGCCGGTGGCGAAGGCGGTCCGCAAGGGCGTCAAGCCAGCCGCCGGCAAGGCAGCGGCGACGCGCGGCGCGGCTCGAAAGAATCCATCCAGGCGGTAGAAACGGGAGAATCACATGGCCATCGAGAGAACGTTTTCCATCATCAAGCCCGACGGGGTGGAGAAGGGCGTCATCGGACGCGTGATCTCCCGCTTCGAGGCGGCCGGGCTGAAGCCTGTGGCGATCAAGCTGAAGCGGCTCTCACAGGCCGAGGCCGAGGGGTTCTACGCGGTGCACCGGGCTCGCCCGTTCTTCGCCGACCTCGTGAAGTCCATGACCTGCGGACCTGTGGTCCTGATGGTTCTCGAGGGGGAGGGCGCCATCGCGAAGAACCGCGAGGTCATGGGGGCGACCGATCCCAAGAAGGCCGCGCCGGGGACCATCCGGGCCGACTTCGCCACCGACATCGAAAAGAACACGGTCCACGGATCCGATGCGCCGGAGACGGCCAAGGTCGAGATCTCGTACTTCTTCCCCGAGGTGGAGGTTCACGCCTACGAATGGAAGAACAAGCGCTAAGCGTCTGAATTTCGCTGTCATGGAAGTGATGCGCCCCGCCCGGCCTGGCCCGGTGCGGGGCGCGCCGCTATAGGGAGGAAGGCGTGCTGGGAGTGCCGACATGGGAGTGGGCCGCGGCCGCGGCGGTCCTGCTCGGATCCGCCGCGACGTCCGCGTCGGAGACCGCGCTCACCGCGCTCGGTGATCTGAGAGCCAGGCAACTCGTCGACTCCGGAGGCCGCCGCGCCCGTTTGCTCCGCGTGTGGGTCGAGCACCCCGAGCGGGTGCTCTCGGCGGTACTGGTCACCAATACGCTGCTCAACATCGGCGGTGGCGTGCTGGCGGCGGAGATTGCCACCGGGGTCGCCAGCACCTACGCCCTGTCGGCCGCTACAGCGCTGGGCGTGGCCACCGCAGTGGCCACCGTTCTCATGCTCTTCGCCGGCGAGGTGGTGCCGAAAACCATCGCCAAGCGCCACCCGGTTCAGATCACCATGGCGCTGATCCCGTTCGTGAGCGCCCTGTCCTGGACCCTGTGGCCCGTCTCGATCGGCCTGGTTCGGGCGACCCACGGACTCATGCGTCTCTTCGGCGGTGGCAAGGTGGCGCCCGGCCCGGCGGTGACCAGCGCGGAGATCGAGTACATCATCGAGATGGGCACTCGCGAGGGCGTGCTCGACGAGGTGAAGGAGGAACTCCTCAACAGCGTCCTCGAGTTCGCCGACCGGGTCGTGAAGGAGGTCATGGTTCCCCGCACGCGGATGGTGGCCATCGACCGCGATGCGACCCCGCGAGGAGATCGTCCGGGTGGTGACCGAGAACCCGTACAGCCGGATGCCCGTGTACGAAGGGTCTGCGGACAACATCGTGGGCATCCTGATGGTGCGAGACATCGTCCTGGAGTTGACCCGTGGCGCCGGCCCCTTCCCGTGGGAACGGATGCTGAAGCCGGCCTTCTTCGTGCCCGAGCAGATGAAGGTCTCCCGCCTGCTGAAGGAGATGCAGCGCCGCAAGACACACCTCGCCGTGGTCGTCGACGAGTTCGGCGGGACGAGCGGCGTGGTCACGCTCGAGGACGTGCTGGAGGAGATCGTCGGCGAGATCCAGGACGAGGGGGATGCCGAGGCCGCCCCGGTGAAGAGCGTGGGAACGGGGATCTGGCTGGCCGACGCCACCGTTCCCTTGCGGGAACTGGAGGAGTACCTCGACAAGGAGACCGGCGTGGAGCCGGGCGCCGCAAGCGCCGTTCGCTTCCCGGACGAGGGGGACTACGAGACCCTGGGGGGATTCGTCACCGCGACAGCCGGGCGGGTGCCGCCGGTGGGGGCGCACGTCGATCGGGACGGGTTCCGCTTCACGGTACGAGCCGCCGACGAGCGAAGGGTCACGCGCGTCGAGAATCGCGCGCACCCAGCCTGAGCCGGTCGAGGCCGGGGAGGGCTGACGGGGTGAAGTCCGCGGCGCCAAGAGACCTGCGCTCGCTCCCGCGGGCCGAGGTCGACGCACTGGTCGCGCGCCTGGGCGAGAAACCTTACCGGGCGCGACAAATCTTCCGCTGGCTCCACCAGAAGGGAGCGGCGTCGCTGGACGAGATGACGGACCTTCCGGCTGCCCTTCGTGCGCGCCTGGGCGCCGAGGTCCCCCTCGAGGCGCTCTCGATGGCCGCGGAGCGGCGGTCGACCGACGGCACCATCAAGTGGACCTGGAGGACCGCCGACGGAAGGCTCGTCGAGTCGGTCTACATGCCCGAGCCGGGGCGCAAGACCCTCTGCGTATCGACCCAGGCCGGCTGCGCGATGGGCTGCACGTTCTGCATGACCGGAACCATGGGACTGGTCCGGAACCTGACCTCCGGCGAGATCGTGGACCAGGTCGCTCGCGCCAATCGGCGCCTCGTAGAGCTGGGGGAATCCCCAGGGCCGAGGCCGCTCACCAATCTCGTCTTCATGGGGATGGGGGAGCCGCTCCACAACTACGAGAACGTCAAGGCCGCCCTCGACGTCCTGCTCTCCGAGGACGGGCCCAACTTCTCGAACCGCCACGTCACGGTGTCGACCGCGGGCATCGTCCCCGAGATGCGCCGCTTCGGCGAGGAGACCGACGTGAAGCTGGCGGTATCACTCAACGCCACCACCGACGAGGTCCGCAGCAAGCTCATGCCCCTCAACCGGCGCTGGCCGATCGCCGAGCTGATGGCCGCCTGTCGGGACTTCCCGATGAAGAAGGGGAGGCGAATCACGTTCGAGTACGTCTTGCTCGGCGGAGTGAACGATTCGGACGAGGACGCGGTCCGACTTTCCCGGATCGTGAAGGGCATCCCGGCCAAGGTGAATCTCATTCCGTACAACGAGAACCCCGGTCTCGGCTTCCTGGCCCCGGCGCCGGCGCGGGTCGAGGCGTTCCGGGACCGGCTCGTCCGGGCCAACGTGACGGCGGTGGTGCGCAGGAACCGCGGACAGGACATCTCGGCCGCCTGCGGGCAACTGGCCGCCGAGGGCGGGGCGGGCGACCCACGCCGTCGAGGGGAAGATGACACGCCGCCGTTGACCGGTCGCGGTTCGGCGGGGTAGAGCACCCGTCCATGGCACTGCTCGTGGTGGGTTCGGTGGCGCTCGACTCGCTGGAGACACCCTTCGGCGTCCGCGAGGACGTTCTGGGCGGGTCGGCGACCTACTTCTCCACCGCGGCGAGCTTCTTTTCCCCGGTCCGGGTCGTGGCGGTGGTCGGCAAGGACTTTCCGGAAGCCCACGTCGACTTCCTGCGCGGACGTGGCGTGGACCTGGCCGGCCTGGAGCGGCGACCCGGCCGGACTTTCCGGTGGTCCGGACGTTACGAGTTCGACCTGAACCAGGCGCACACCCTCGACACCCAGCTCAACGTCTTCGCCGACTTCCGTCCCGAGCTGCCGGAGGCCTTCCGGGACTCGAGCCACGTCTTCCTGGGCAACATCGACCCCGAGCTGCAGCTCCGTGTGCTCGACCAGGTCCGCGCGCCGCGCATCGTGGCCGCCGACACCATGAACTTCTGGATCGCATCCAAGCGGGCCGCGCTTCTCGAGGTGCTCCGCCGGGTCGATCTCCTGTTCGTGAACGATGCCGAGGCCAGGCAGCTGGCAGGCGAGCACAACATCGTCCGGGCGGCGCGCGCCATCCTCGCCTTCGGCCCCAGCGCCGTGGTGGTGAAGCGCGGGGAGTACGGGGCGCTCTTCTTCGCGGGCAGCGACGTGTTTGCCAGCTCGGCCTATCCGCTGGCCGAGCTCTTCGATCCCACCGGAGCCGGGGACAGCTTCGCCGGCGGGTTCATGGGCTACCTGGCCCGCTCGGGCTCCCTGGACGATTCCGCCATGCGACGTGCCATGGTGGTGGGAAGCGTGCTGGCCAGCTTTGCGGTGGAGCGCTTCAGCCTGGACCGCCTGCGCGACCTCGACCCGGAGGAGATCCGGGCCCGGTACGCCGAGTTCCGGCGCCTGGCCCATTTCGACGACCTCGACGGCGACGTCTTCTCGGCACCAGCCCGCGGTTGACGGAGACTCGAGAGGCCGTGCGAATTGCCATCGTCAGCGACGTCCACGCCAACCTCGAGGCCCTGGTCGAGGTGGAGCGGGCCATCGCCGATCTCGCGGTCGACCAGGTCGCCTGCCTGGGCGACGTGGTGGGCTACGGGGCCAGTCCCAACGAATGCTGCGACATCCTCCGGCGCATGGCCTCGGTGGCGCTGCTCGGGAACCACGACGCCGCGGTGGCCGGGCGCATGGACTACGCGTTCTACTACGACGCTGCTCGCCACGCGCTCGACTGGACCGCCCGCAACCTGCGCCCCGACAACCTGGCCTGGCTGGGCTCGCTGCCCTACACCCATCGGATCGGCGAGGTGGGGTTCAGCCACGGATTCCCCATCCATCCCGAGACCTACGACTACATCCTGGCCAGCGAACAGGCGGGAGAGCTGCTTCCCTTCGTGGACCAGCTTCCTCAGGTGACCTTCATCGGCCACTCGCACCTGACGAAGGTCTTCGCGCTGAAGGTCGGGAGCGAGGTCGTGGAGGTGTCCGGGCGCAGGTTCCGGCTGCGGCCGGACTACAAGTACGTGGTCACGGTAGGTGCGGTGGGACAGCCGCGTGACTACGACAACCGGGCCTGCTTCGTCGTCCACGACACGGAGGCACGGACCGTCGAGTACGTCCGCGTGCCCTACGACATCGAGACCTCGGCCCAGCGCATCTTCGCCGCCAAGGTCGCGGTGAACTTCGGCCGGCGCCTCTTCCTGGGAGTCTAGTCGCGCCCGGGCCGGTCCAGGACCGAGAGGTGCCCGAGCAGGCGCGCGCCGGTGACGAGCCCCTCCGCGTCGAGAGCCCAGGTGGTCAGGTCGCCGTTCACGTGGAGGCGTGCCGGGGCGTGGATGGGCAGGCGCCCGACCGGCTCTCCGGAGGCGGCATCCAGCAGGTCCACCTCCTCGGCGGCGACGACGAGGAGGCCGCGGATCGGGACCGGCGGCAGGTTGCCCGGCGGAGCAGGGCGCCCTTCGGAAGGCCGGGACCAGACGGCCTGGCCGGACCGGTCGAGGGCGGCGCAGGATCCATCGGATCCCTTCGCGAGCAACCCGCCCGAGAGCGGAGCGAGCGCCACCGCCTTGCCGGTCGGCGAGGGCTCGATCCAGGCGGGCGCGCCGTCCTCCTCCAGCGCGGCCACCACGGCGTCCCCTCCGACCCGGCCCGTGATCCCGATGCGCCCGGCGAAGCGGACAGGCGCCCCGGTGGGGGCAAAATCGAGGGAGGTCTCGAACAGGCGGGTACCCGTCGATGCCTCCACGGACGCCAGCGTGGCGCCGGTTGGCGTCCGGAAGCAGAGCAGGCAGGTTCGTCCGTCCCGGACTGGTGGGGCGGCCAGTGGACCGGCGCCTCGAAATCGCCAGGACATCCGACCCGATGGATCCACGGCGTGGACCATCCCCGAGTCGGAAGCCAGGACGAGGAGGGAGCCCAAGGGAAGCACGGAGATTCGCAGGGCGCCCGGGGAATCGAAGACCCAGGCGGTGGCGCCAGAGGTCGATTCGATGGCCGTCAGCGACGACCCGGAGGCGAGAACGAAGCGCCCTCCCGAAGCCATGTAGATGGAGGGGCGGCCGCCCGACCCGTCGGGGGCTGCGCGCTCCCACCGAACGGCACCCGTGGCGCTTTCGCGGGCCGACAACCGGCCGTCACGAAGGGTGACGAGGGTGCCCTCGGCCAGGGCGGCGAATGCCGCCCCGGGGCCGCTCCAGAGCGGCGTGCCGGCGGCCACGTCGAAGGCGCGGACCGCCTCGAGGCCGCATGTCACGAGGAGGCGGCCGTCGTGGAAGATCCCCCCGGCGCAGGTGCGCCGACCTCCGCGGAGGCGATGCGGCGGAAGGAGACCATGCGGAGCCGCCCCGGCGCGATGGGATGCACCGCGATGCGGGGCGAAGGAGCCAGGCGCATCCTGCGCCTCGTCGCGGCCGGCCGATCACCGGCGCGAGCCTCCCGCACCTGGGCGAGCGTGACCTTGGCCGAGGCCTCCAGGTCGGACAGAAGGGCGTTCCTGTGCTGGGCCGGTGCACGTGACTTCACGACGGCGCTGAAGTCGTTCGCCCCGTCCAGGATGGCCTGTGCAAGCGCAAGGGGGTCGCAGGCGACGGGGCGCCCACCGTCGACGGACACCGTACCTCGCTCGACCGTCACGGCGGCCGTTGCCTGCCGCCCGGGCCGGGCGATCTCGAACGACACCGCTTCCCCGTGGGAGCCGGCCAGGCGCTCCGCTGCGGCACAGAGATCCCGGAAGAGCAGGAAGGGCGTGCCTTCGAGGGAGAGGATGTCCTGGCCGGAGGCGGAACGAAGCGAGACACGACCGAGGACGAGCAAGGACGCCAGGTCGGCACCGGGTCCCCTCCACGTGGATAGGCGCCCTGCCTCGTCGTGAATCTCGAAGCTGCAGGTCGGGTCGCGAGGGCGCCGGCTGCCGCGCCGGGACCGGGTCGTCGGAGCCCCCGCCATCGGCGGCTCGGCGAGAAGGGGTCTTCGGGAGGCCACGCGGAGGAGCAGGCGCAGTTCGGGGCTGTCGATGACGGCAGGAGCCACCGCGACGACCCTCTCGCAAAAGGACCGCGCCGCCTCCCGGGCCGCCTCGGCGAGGCGTGGAAGGTCCACCTCGATGTCGTGCGCGAGCACCCGCGCGGGACGGCCCAAGGTCACGACGGATGCCAGGGCGCTGCCTCCCCTGCGGTGCAGGACGAGTTCGACGGCCCCGTCCTCGAAAGGAACCGAGGCGTGTCCCTCGCCGGCGGCCAGCCTGTCCACGGCGCCCAGCAGGGCCAGAACCCCCTCCAGGAGTGGCCCCTCGGTCCTCCCGGACCCGATGTCGACCCCGTCGACCTCCACGGCAAGCACGTCGACGATGGAACGGATGGCGGCGCGGCGGGATGCGCCCGGCTCGGCGCGCAGGGCCGCCCGGACCGCCGGGTCCGACGCCCATCCCTCCCCGATCCGAACGCGCAACACCGATCGAAAACCTCCAGGCTGCGGAAATGTCCGCCGATCCAGCAGGAATCCACGTTGACAGGGGGCCGACCCCGACACAAGATGAGCGATTGTCCGCGGCGCTCTTCGCCGCGAAAACATCAAGGAATCCTGAGACTTTCATGACCTTCACCGAAGCAGCCGTCGAGGTGCTGAAACGGGAAGGCAAGCCACTCCACTTCCGGAAGATCGCCGAGATCGCGATTCGCGAGAACCTTCTCGACCACGTCGGGAAGATTCCCGAGGAAACGATGGCCGACCAGCTGTCCGCGCACTGCAAGTTGCCGCGGCCTGACCGGGCCATCGTCGTGGTCCAGTATGCGACCTTCGCACTGGAGGAGTGGGGCCTGCCCGAGGACGCCAACGGTCTGGAGAACCTGGTCGAGCCGCCCCCGGCCGACGAGCTTCCCTATCGATCCAACGAGCGTCACCCCATCCTCACCCGAGAACTCGCCCGCGGTCCTGGGCGCGAGGCGGGTCGCGACATCGGTCGGGATGCTGGCCGAGGTCGACGCCGGGAGGAGGGGGAGGAAAAGCGTCGCCGATTCCCGCCGCCCGCCGAGGTGGCCTACGAGATCCTCTCGGGCGCCGAGCGCCCCATGTCGCTCCGGGAACTCGCCGCTCTGGGCGTGGAACGGATGCTCATGCCCGACGCCTTCGTCCGGGAAGCCGGGTCGCTCGTCGCGGCCTTGCAGGAGGACAATCGGCGCCGGGAGTCCGCCGGGCGCAAGGCGTTGTTCGCCGTCGACGGCGATCTCGTCACGCTCGGAGCGGTGCCCGAACCGGGTGAACGCCCCGTTCTCGCGTCCGCGGCACGGGCCTCGGCCAGTCCGGCCGAGATGCGGCGAGCGGCCCTGGCGGCGCTCAGGCGCCGGCTGCGCGAGTGCGACGGTCCCACCATCGAGTACTTGCTGGCGCGCCTGCTCGAGAAGACCGGGCTGACCGAGGTCAAGGTGGCGAAGCGCGGACGGGAAAGTGTCGTCTTCACCGGTCGCCGCCGCATGGGGCTCGCCGACGTCCGCCACGCCATCCGGGTACTGCGCAACGGCGCCGACGTGGGGCGCCGGGACGTGACCGAGGTGCGTCGAGACCTGGGGCACTACGGTGCGCAGATTGGCGTGCTCGTCACATCCGGCGAGGCCCAGCGCGAGGCTCGCGCGGAGGCCACGGTGGCCGGGCAGATGCCCGTCCTGCTCCTCGCCGGGGAGGCCTTCGCCGAGGCATTTGCCGACGCAGGGTTCGCCTGCCGGATCGTCTCCATCCCCGAGGCCGACGAGGCCTTCCTTCTGGAAGCGGCAGAGGCCGCCCAGAGGGAGGAAGTTGCCCGCAAGGCCCGACGGGAGGAGCGAGACCGTCGGGAAGGTCGGGACGACCGCGATGGTCGCGAGGAGCGAGATCGCGGGCGCGACCGGGATCGCGATTGAGGTCGGGCACGCCGGGACGAACCCCGTCCCCCGGTCGAGGGTGGCTTGCCCGATGTCGAAGGGGACTCGTCCGGAGAGTCCAGGGAGCGCGTGGTCGAGGACGCGAGGCAAGAGCAGCCCCAGTTCCCGGCCGGCCCGGCCGGCGTGGCGGCCATCGCAGCACTTCCCCGTCCGAAGTTGCTCGACGACGGCGACGAGGAGGGTGACGAGGAAGGCGACGCAGACGAGGGAGACGACGGCCCCGAGACGTCGGGACCCGATGCCCAGGCCGAGCCCGGTGAGGCGGGCAAGGATTCCGGGGTGGCCGCCGACGGACGTCGTCGGCGTCGCCGTCGCCGTCGCCGGGGAGGACGGGGTCGGGGCGAGCAGAAGAGCGGCACGCCCGAGGCGGTGATCGCCGCTTCGCCGAGTCCTCCTGCCGACTCCGGGGGAAGCGGTCCACCGCCAGTCTCCGGGGGCAGCGAGGGCGCTGCCTAGCGAGCCCTTCGTGTCCTGCCCCTCTCTTCGCCGATCTGGCACATGGCTGCTGGTCGCCGTGGCGGCGGCGGAGGGGTTGGCGGGGTGCAGTCGCAAGCCGGATCCCTGCGTCATCACCGGCGTGACGGTGATCCAGGGCGACGGCTCCTCCCGGCTCGAGGCCCTCGGGCTCGATCGGGACGAAGTGAGATTCATGGCGCTACGGGCATTCGGCCGTACGGCAGGTTTCGAGGTCCCTTCGGGCGAGTTGCCCCGAGGCGCCCGGCGATGTCGCGCCGGGGTCTCGGTCCTCGACGCGCGGCTTTCTGCCAGGGGCGCCACGGCGGTGGCCGAGGTCCTGTTGCGGCTGGACGTCACGCCGGGTGAGGACGCCGACGGGATCTCGGAGACGGTTCGTTCCGCGGAGTCGGTGGTTCAGGGCGCGTCGGTCCCGGCCGCGTTCCGGCGCGCCATCGAGGGAGGAGCGGCTCGCGCAGCGAGCGGGCTCGCCCTTGCGATCGCCGAGGCCCAGAAGCCAGACTCACAGGTGATCCAGGACCTGGAGTCGAGCGACCCGCGCCTTCGCGATCTGGCGGTGAGGGTGCTCGCCGACCGAAAGAATCCGCTTGCGGTCCCGGCCCTGCTGGCACGTCTTCAGGACCCCGATCCGGACGTCGCCGATGGTGCGGTGGGGGCTCTTGGACAGATCGGCGACCCCAGGGCAGTCGGGCCGATCATCGAGCTCTCCAGGCGCCGGGAGGGTCCGTTCGTGGCGCAGATGGTCCGGATCGTGGGCGACATCGGCGGTGCCGAGGCCGAGGCGTACCTCGAGACGATGCTGGCAGGCCACCCGGATCCGGCGGTGGCCAGCGCGGCCCGAGAGGCGTTGCGGGACGCCCGGCGCCGGAAACCCGAGGGCAGGGAAAAGGGCGCTGGCCGGTGAGAACGGCCATCGCCCGCCCCATTGAGGGTAAGATGCGCGCCGTGTCCAGGCATGTCGCATTCCTGCTCTCCGCCGCGCTGGCGGGGTGCGCCCACGCTCCGGCAGCGAATGCACCCCCGGTCACGTCCCCGGTCCCTCCCGCCGATCCCACGACCCATTACCCTCTGGCCGTCGGGCAACGAATGGACCTGGATGGACCGCTCGCCGCAGTCGGGGGCCGGTGCGCCCAAGCGGCGCACCATCCGGATCGCTTCCCGAGACGCGGACGGGTTCTACCTGGACAACGAGAAGGGCGCCCTCAAGTCGGCGCACGGGTGCATCCAGGATCGCAGCCGCCGGATCCTCTGTGCCCCCTTCGAGCTCGAGCGAGCATGGACGTCGATCGTCAGCGAGACCTCCACCGAGCGATACCAGATCGCCGCCACCGGCCTGACCACCACCGTGCCGGCCGGGACCTTCGACGCCTGCGTGCTGGTGCGCGCTCGGAACCGCGCCGGGGCCGACGCCGAGATCCTGCTCGAGACCACCTATGCGCCGGGCGTGGGGCCCGTTCGCATCGAGACCTTCGCGGTGATCGGCGGCCGGAAGGTGCCCCAGGTCAGCGCGGAGCTCGCGTCCTATCGCATCGAGAGGCCAGGGAAATGAGAGAGGTCGGCATTGGCATCGCTGGATTCGGGACCGTGGGGGGCGGGGTGCTCTCCATCCTGAGCAGCCACGCCCGCGAGATCGAGGCCCGCCTGGGTGCCCGCATCGTGGTGCGCCGCGTGGCGGTACGTGACCCGGAGAAGGAGCGCGTGGTCGACCTCGACCGGTCCCTCCTCACGGTCCGGTACCAGGACCTGGTCGAGGACCCGTCGATCCAGGTCGTGGTGGAGCTGGTGGGCGGGACGACCGAGGCCCTGGAACTGGTCCTGGCCGCCCTGCGCGCCGGGAAGCACGTCGTCACGGCCAACAAGGCGCTTCTCGCCTTCCACGGCGAGGAGATCTTCCGTCTCGCCCAGGAGAGGGGAGTGGACGTGTCCTACGAGGGCGCGGTGGCGGGCGGGGTGCCGGTGATCCGGACCCTGAGGGAAGCGCTGGCGTCCGACCGCATCCAGGCGGTGTTCGGGATCGTGAACGGGACGACCAACTACATCCTCACGTCGATGGCGGAGAAGGGGGAGCCGCTCGCCAGCGCGCTCGCCGAGGCGCAGCGACTGGGCTACGCCGAGGCCGACCCCACGCTCGACGTGTCCGGCGGCGATGCCGCGCAGAAGCTCTGCCTGCTCGCCCAGCTGGCCTTCGGCGCACGTTTGGCCCCCCAGGACGTCCTCACCGAAGGGATCCTGGGACTGCTCCCCGAGGATTTCGCCTGGGCCAAGGAGTTCGGGTACGCCCTGAAGCTCCTGGCGGTTGCTCGACGCACGGGTCAGGGCGGGGGGGCACCCGGTGGCCTCATCGAGGCCCGCGTCCACCCGGCGTTCATTCCGAAGGACTCCATGCTGGCGGGCGTGCGAGGTGCCATGAACGCGGTGCTCCTCCACTCGGACGCCCTCGGTCCTACACTGCTCTTCGGGCAGGGTGCCGGCGCCATGCCCACCGGAAGCGCGGTGGTGGCGGACATCATCGACCTTTCCCGGAACCTGCTCTCCGGCAGCCCGGGGAGAGTGCCTCTCCCTCCGGCTGGATCGCTCGTCCAGCTCCGGCCACACTCCGAGATCCGGACGGGGTATTACCTGCGATTCGCGGTGAAGGACGCACCGGGCGTCCTGGCGCGCATCGCCGCCACGCTCGCGGCGAAGGGCATCTCCATCGCGGCGGTCCAGCAGCGTGAACACGAGGAGGCCGGAGACCCGGTCCCGCTGGTCATCGTCACCCACCAGGCCCGCGAGGCGGACCTCCGCGCCGCCATCCGGGAGATCGATCAGTACGACACCACCGCCGCGGCCACGCGACTCATCCGGATCGAGCAGGTCTGATCCAGATGGAGCGCTGCGAGATCCGGGTGATCTACGGCGACACCGACCAGATGGGTGTCGTGTACTACGCCAACTACCTGCGCTGGTTCGAGGCTGGGCGAACCGAGTTCTTGCGGGCCAAGGGGCTCTCCTACTCGGACTTCGAGGCGCAGGAGAAGCTCATCCTGCCGGTGGTCGAGGCCGGGGTGACCTACCGCCAGCCCGCCCGGTACGACGACCTGGTCGCCGTGGAGACCCGCCTCGCCGAGGTGCGTCGGGCATCGGCCCGATTCGAGTACGAGGTCAGGCGCGGGGGGGACCTCCTCGCCACCGGCTTCACGGTCCACGCCTGCGTGAGCGTGGGGGGTCGAATCGAACGACTTCCGAGGGAGTTCGTCCAACGGATGAAGGCCGGCGAGGGGATCGGCTAGGCCTTCGAGGAGGGTCGATGGATCGTAACCTGGCGCTCGAAGGGGTTCGCATCACCGAGGCAGCGGCGCTGTCCTCTGCCCGGCTCATGGGACGCGGCGATCGCGTCGCCGCGGACCGGGCCGCGACGGAGGCGATGCGGGGGGCGATCGACGACCTGGAGGTCTCCGGCGAGGTGGTGATCGGGGACGGGGAACGGGACGAGGTCCCCATGCTGTTCGTCGGGGAGCGCGTCGGGCGCGCCGGGCCGGGCGCGATGGAGATCGAGATCGCCGTCGACCCGCTCGAGGGCACCAAGCTCTGCGCCACCGGCGCCGCAAACGCCATCAGCGTGATCGCCATGGGGCCAAAGGGGGCGTTCCTGAAGGCTCCCGACACCTACATGGAGAAGATCGCCGTCGGCCCCGGGGCTCGCGGTGCCATCGACATCACCCGGTCGACCCGGGCCAACCTCCGGGCGGTTGCCGACGCACTCGGCAAGTACGTCGAGGACCTGACCGTGGTGATCCTGGATCGGCCGAGGCACGAGCGGCTCGTGCAGGAAGTTCGAGAGACCGGGGCGCGGATCAAGTTGATCGGGGACGGAGACATCTCGGCGGCCATCAACGCCTGCCTTCCCGAGACCGGAATCGACATGCTCATGGGCATCGGCGGCGCACCGGAAGGGATCATCACCGCGGCCGCCCTGCGCTGCGTGGGAGGCGACATGCAGGGGCGACTCCTCTACCGGAACGACGCCGAGCGGGATAAGGCCAGGGCCATGGGAATCACCGACGGGGAGAAGGTCTTCGGCATCGAGGACATGGCGAAAGGCGACGTGATGTTCGCGGTCACCGGGGTCACGAACGGCGACTTCCTGAAGGGGGTCCGCTTCACGGGCGACGGGGCCCGCACCCAGTCGGTGGTGATGCGCAGCCGGACCGGAACGGTGCGCTATATCGAGTCCGAGCACCACTTCCAGCACAAGCCCAACTACGGCCGTTAGCCGCGTCAGCGCGGCGGATTGGAGGCGCGATGTCGTCGAAGGTGTCGAAGGAGATGGTGGTGGACGTCCCGCTGGAACGCTTCTGGGAGGTCGTGGCCGACTACGATTCCTACTCCGGCTTCGTGCCCTCGGTGAAGCGGACCCGGGTGGTTCACGTGGAGAAGGGCGTGAAGGACGTCGAGTACGAGGTCGACCTCGGCGTGAAGACCATCAAGTACACGCTCCGACATCTGGAGCACGCGCCGACGAAGATGACCTGGTCGCTCGTGAAGGGCGACATGATGAAGGTGTCGAACGGAGCCTGGGAACTCTCCAACCACGCCGGCAAGACGCTGGCCCGCTACACGGTGGAGGTCCAGGTGCAGAAGCCGCCACTGGTGCCCCAGGCCATCGTCGACCGGGTGAGCGACGAGCTCACCAAGGTCCAGCTCCCGAAGACGCTCGCCGCCTTCAAGGCCCAGGCGGAGAAGGGCTGATCGGAGCCCCGGGCCGGGCCATCGGGGGCTGGCCCATCTTCTTGACCCTCCGCTTTCACGCGTGCTACCGAGATCGGAGCAGGAGGAGGACGGGGTGGGGCCATGCTGGACGCGTTCGTGATCGAGGAGATCCAGCGACGCGAGCGGGAGCGCGGTCGCGACGACCGCCCCGGCATCCAGATACCCCTGCCCGGGCCCGAGGCCCCGGTCGACGACGAAAAGCCGCCCGAGCCACCCCCGGCAGGTGGGGTGATCATCATCGATTACGGATAGTATCCCCCTCCCACCTTTCCCCCTGGAGCTTCGCCATGACCGAGATCATCAACGTAGCCGCCCGCGAGATCCTGGACTCTCGCGGCAACCCCACCGTCGAGGTCGAGGTCGCGGTGGCGAGCGGCCACCTGGGGCGGGCCGCGGTTCCGTCCGGCGCCTCCACCGGCGAGCGCGAGGCTCTCGAGCTTCGCGACGGGGACAAGAAGCGCTACCTGGGCAAGGGCGTTCGCAAGGCCGTACAGAACGTGGTGAACGTCATCGGCCCGGCAGTCGTCGGCATGGACGCCTCCGACCAGGCCTCCCTGGACGCGCGGATGATCGCGCTCGACGGCACCAAGACGAAGTCCAAGCTGGGGGCCAACGCCGTGCTCGGCGTGTCGCTGGCCGCCGCCCGGGCCGCCTCGCTCTCCCACGAGCTGCCGCTCTACCGCTACGTGGGCGGGGTGAACGCCAGGACCCTGCCGGTCCCGCTCATGAACATCCTGAACGGCGGCGCTCACGCCGATTCAAACGTCGACATCCAGGAGTTCATGGTGGTCCCGCTCGGCGCGCCCAGCTTCGCGGAGGCGCTGCGCTACGGTGCCGAGGTGTTCCACGCGCTGAAGAAGGTGCTGAAGGGGAAGGGCGCGTCGACAGGCGTCGGCGACGAGGGAGGATACGCGCCGAACCTCGCCTCCAACGAGGAGGCACTCGCCGTGATCATGCAGGCCATTGCCGCCACCGGTCTCAAGCCGGGCAAGCAGGTGGGATTGGCCCTCGACTGCGCCTTCTCCGAGGCTTACGA
This sequence comes from uncultured delta proteobacterium, assembly GCA_963700085.1. Taxonomy (GTDB): domain Bacteria; phylum Myxococcota; class Myxococcia; order Myxococcales; family Anaeromyxobacteraceae; genus CAIOAK01. Next base: position 574,470 of record CAVOWI010000018.1, on the reverse strand, counting down.
CGCCAAGACCGGGAAGTACGTCCTGAAGGGGGAGGGGAAGACCTACGACGCCAAGGGTCTCGTCGACTGGTACGCGAACCTGGTGTCCAGCTACCCCATCGTCTCCATCGAGGACGGTTGCGGCGAGAACGACTGGAAGGGCTGGAAGCTTCTCACCGACCGGCTCGGGAACCAGATCCAGATCGTGGGCGACGACGTGTTCGTCACCAACACCGAGATCCTGGCCCGCGGCATCGCCGAGGGAGTGGCCAACTCGATCCTGGTCAAGGTGAACCAGATCGGCACGCTCACCGAGACGCTCGAGGCGGTGCGCATGGCCCACCGCGCCGGGTACACGAGCGTGATGAGCCATCGCTCCGGAGAGACCGAGGACACCACCATCGCCGACCTGGCAGTGGCCTGCGACTGCGGCCAGATCAAGACCGGTTCCGCCTCCCGCTCCGACCGCGTCGCCAAGTACAACCAGCTGCTCCGCATCGAGGAGGAACTCGGAACGACGGCCCGCTACGCCGGCCGGGACGCCTTCAGCGCGCTTCGGAAATAGACGTCCGGAACAGGCGCAGGGCGCACCAAAACCGTTTGTCTGCTGGCTTCGGTCGAGTCCTCGCCGAGGTTTGACTTCGGTCAGGACGGGGACTACCTTCGCGTTCCCACGAACGCGGAGGTCGCCGAAAGATGCGGTCCGATTGGGTCAAGAAGCGCCGCGGCCAGCCGAACGTGACGCAGATGCACTACGCCCGGAAGGGCGTCGTCACCGAGGAGATGGCACACGTGGCGGGCCGGGAGCGGCTCGAGCCGGAGTTCATCCGCAGCGAGGTCGCGCGCGGCCGGATGATCATCCCGGCCAACATCGCCCACCCGGAGCTCGACCCCATCGCCATCGGCATCGGCGCGACCTGCAAGATCAACGCGAACATCGGCAACAGCGCCGTGGTGAGCGACATCCAGGGCGAGCTCGAGAAGCTCCGCATCTGCCTCAAGTACGGGGCCGACACGGTCATGGACCTCTCGACCGGAGGGGACATCCCCCAGATCCGGGAGGCCATCATCCGCCACAGCCCGCTGCCGGTGGGCACGGTCCCCATCTACGAGGCCATGGCCCACGTGAACGAGGTGGCCGAGCTGACACCGCGCCTCCTGCTCGAGGTGATCGAGTCCCAGGCCCGTCAGGGCGTGGACTACATGACCATCCACGCAGGGCTCCTGCGCGACTTCATCCCGCTCGCGGCGAGGCGCGTCACCGGGATCGTGTCGCGCGGCGGGGCGCTCATGGCCCAGTGGATGCTCTCCAACAAGGCCGAGAACCCGCTCTTCACGCATTTCGACGCCATCTGCGAGATCTTCAAGCGCTACGACGTGGCCTTCTCCCTCGGCGACGGCCTTCGACCGGGCTGTCTCGCCGACGCCTCCGACGAGGCCCAGTTCGCAGAGCTCCGGATCCTGGGAGATCTCACCCGGCGCGCCTGGAAGCACGACGTCCAGGTGATGGTGGAGGGGCCCGGGCACGTTCCGCTCGACCAGATTCCCATGAACATGGAGAAGGAGCGGGAACTCTGCGACGAGGCCCCGTTCTACGTGCTGGGCCCGCTGGTCACCGACATCGCGCCCGGCTACGACCACATCACGAGCGCCATCGGCGCCACGGTGGCGGCCCAGCACGGTGCGGCGATGCTCTGCTACGTCACGCCCCGGGAGCACCTGGGCCTTCCCAATGCGGACGACGTTCGCCAGGGGATCGTGGCCTACAAGATCGCCGCCCACGCCGCCGACGTGGCCCGCCATCGGCCAGGCGCCCGCGATCGCGACGATGCGCTGTCGCGCGCGCGCTACGCCTTCGACTGGAAGCAGCAGTTCGCGCTATCGCTCGACCCGGACACCGCGCAGTCGATGCACGACGAGACCCTGCCGCACGAGGCGTTCAAGACCGCCGAGTTCTGCTCCATGTGCGGCCCGAAGTTCTGCTCGATGAAGATCCACACCCACCTGAGCGAGCTCGCCTGCGATGGCGACCCGTCGAGCATCGACGACCAGGGCAATCGCGTGACGAAGGCGCCGGCCGTCGCTCCCTGACGGCGCTTCAGCCTCGCGGGGCGCCCGACTCGACCGGCTTGCCGGCCTTCAGCCAGCCCTGGATCCCGTCCGGCATGATCCAGACGTTCGAGTAGCCGAGCTTGGCCGCCTCACGGGCGGCCGAATGGCTGGCCGTTCACCTGGGGTTCGAGCAGTAGAAGACGAGCCGCGTCCCCTTCGCCTCGGGCAGCGTCTTCGTCCAGGCCTTTCCCGAGAGGAATCGCGACCCCGGAAGGTGGTTCTTCGCGTAGACCTCGTCGTCGTTCACGTCGTAGACGACCGCGTCCTTCGCCGAGATCCAGGTCTCGACCTGGTCCATGGTGGCGGACCGGAACGGCTCGGCAGCCCAGGAGTTGCCTGCCAGCGAGGCGAGCGCCAGGAAGAGATGGAGCTTCGCGAACACGGTGACCTCCGACCCGGAAAGCCGGGCGGGAAATAGCTAATCCCGGGGCATGGCCCGCGCCACCCGGCGCCTCAGCCGCCGATCTGGACCATCCCCTGAAACGATTCGGCCTCCAGGAGGTGGCGATCGCGCTTCCGGGAAAGGCCGTCCCGGATGGCGGCCTCCACCTCGCGGTCGCCACCGTTCCGGAGGAGACCCACGAGCGGAACCTCGTCCCGGCCTCCCAGGCAGGCGCGGAGCGCGCCTGCGGCGCTGATGCGGACCCGGTTGCAGTCCTGGCAGAAGTTCTCGGTGACGGCACCGATGAACCCCAGCAGCCCGCGGACCTCGCGCCCGTGCTCGACGGATGTTCCGCGCATGTGGCGGGCCGGGCCCCATCCTCGTGTCGGGTCGGGCTCGAGCCTGATCCCTTGGGCAAGGAGGAGCGCCTGCATCCCGGCCACCGAGACCGGCGAGCCGCCGCCGAAGGGCATGAGCTCGATGTACCGGGCGATGGCGCCATGGCGCCACGCGAAGCGAGCCAGGTCGCCCAGCTCCCCGTCGTTCACTCCCCGGAGCACCACGGAGTTGATCTTGAGGGAAGGGAAGCCGACCCGGGCCGCGGCGGCGATGCCGCGCTGGATCCGTTCCACGTCGGCGCCTCGCCCGGAGAGTTGCTCCAGCCGCTCCCGGTCGAGGGTGTCGAACGAGACGTTGAGCTGCCGGAGCCCGGCCCGGCGCAGCGGCGCCGCGAGGGCCTCGAGGAGGTGCCCATTGGTGGTGAGTGCGACCTCCTCGATGCCAGGCGTGCGGCCGACGTCCTCCACGACCTCGACGATGTCCCGGCGCAGGGTGGGTTCACCTCCGGTGAGCCTGACCCGGCGGATCCCCATCTCGGCGAAGACCGAGACCAGCTTCCTGATCTGGGCGCGGTCGAGGGCGTCACCCCCCGCCGTCTCCAGCCCCGGGCTGCAGTAGCTGCAGCGAAAATTGCAGCGGTCGGTGAGGGAGAGGCGGAGATAGACGATCCGGCGGCCCTGGGGATCGACGAGCGGCTGGCGCGCCGCGGGGCCGGCACCGGAGGAGGTCAAAGGGGGCGGGTCTCCAGGCGCGCGATGGTTTCCAGTCCTGCCTGGCCGATGGCGAGGAAGGTTTCCACGACCGCGGGATCGAACTGCGTTCCCGAGCAGCGGGCGATCTCGGCCATGGCGGTGGCGAAGCCCAGGCTGGAGCGGTAAGGGCGGTTGCTCGTCATCGCGTCGAGCGCATCGGAGACGGCGAAGATGCGCGCCCCGATGTGGATCTTCTCGCCGCGGAGGGCGCGGGGATACCCGGAACCGTCCCAGCGCTCCTGGTGGGAGAGCACGATCTCGGCGGGCACCTTGAGGAAGCCGATCGACTTCAGGATGTTGAACCCGGTCTGCGGGTGGCGCCGCATCTCCTCCCATTCCTTGTCGTCGAGGGGGCCCGGCTTGAGGAGGATGGCGTCGGGCACGCCAATCTTGCCGATGTCGTGGAGCAGCGCTCCCCGAAAGATGTCGTTCCGCCGTTCCACGGGGATTCCCATGCGGTCGGCCAGGGCCAGCGTGTATCGCCCCACGCGCTGGGAGTGATCGCCGGTCTCGTGCTCTCGCGCGTCGAGGGCGGTCACCAGTGCGTACAGGGTGCTGTGGTAGGCGGCCTCCACCTCGACGAGCGCGTGACGCAGATCGGTGGCCTTCTCCCGCACCGTTCGTTGCAGGCTGGTGCGATAGCGCTCGCGGGCACGCTCGTCGCGCCTCCGGGAAAGGGCGCGCTCCATGGAACGGAGGAGATCGGTGGCCTTGGGTGGCTTCAACAGATAATCGGTCGCGCCGCGGCGCAGGCACTCGACGGCGGCCTCGGTATCCCCGTAGGCGGTGAGCATCACCACGGCCGTGTCGGGGCGCTCGCGGCGGAGGCGGTCGAGGAGCCAGAGGCCGTCCCTGCCCGGCATCTTCATGTCGCTGATGACGAGGTGCGGGTCGAGCTCCTTGACCGCCTCGAGCGCTGCCTCGGCCCCGCTCGAGGACCGGCAATCGTAGCCCTCCTCCGAAAGCACCATCCGGATGGCGTCCCGAACGACCTCGTCGTCATCGACGATGAGGATGCGTGGAGCCCTTCCGTCGGCCGGCTCGAGGGTGACAGGTTCGCCCGACATGGGGCCCCCTTCATACCCCAGCGGGAGGGACGGAGCCACGCCAACCCGCCCTCCGGGTATCCAGCGCAAGCACCCTTGAACCCGGGCCACCTCACGAATAGGAAACCGCGAAGATGAGTGGCTCGAACCCGAGAATGCCCGTGCTGCCGATCGACGCCCGCAAGCCGAGCTGGCTCCGGGTGGGGATCCCCGGGGGTGAACGGTACGGAAGGGTCAGGGACACGCTGCGCGGACTGCAGCTCCACACCGTCTGTGCGGAGGCCCACTGTCCCAACGTCGCCGAGTGCTGGGGAGGGGGAACGGCGACCGTCATGCTGATGGGGGACACCTGCACCCGCGGCTGCAGATTCTGCCAGGTGAAGACCGCGGCCCGCCCACCTGCCCTCGACCCGGACGAGCCCAGGCACATGGCCGACGCGGTGCGGCAACTCCAGCTCGACTACGTGGTGGTCACGAGCGTCGACCGGGACGACCTGCCCGACGGCGGGGCGGCCCACTTCGCCGACGCCATCCGCCGGTTGAAGGAGATCCCCGGCCTTCTCGTCGAGGTGCTCACCCCCGACTTCCAGGGCGACGCCGAGGCGGTTCGAACGGTTGGCCGAGCCGGACCGGACGTGTTCGCGAACAACATCGAGACCGTCCGGCGCCTCACGCCGGCGGTTCGCGACGGGCGCGCAGGCTACGACCAGACCCTCGACGTGCTGGCGCGGATGAATCGGGAGTTCCCCGCCGTCGTCACCAAGTCCTCCGTCATGGTGGGCCTGGGCGAGTCGCCGCGCGGAGGTGGAGCAGGTGATGCTGGACCTGCGCGGCGTGGGTGTGGCGGTGCTCACCGTGGGCCAGTACCTCCGCCCGTCGGCCTGGCACCTGCCGGTGGTCGAGTTCGTGACGCCCGAGTCATTCGCCGCCTACGAGCGGCTCGGTCGGGAACACGGCTTCCGTTACGTGGCGAGCGGCCCGCTGGTCCGCTCCAGCTACCGGGCAGGAGAGCTGTTCGTGAAGGGGATGCTGGAGACGCGCGGCGAGCCGGTCCTGCCGTGACGAAGGGGGCGAGATGAGAAGCGTGCAGGCTATCGGGGATCCGGAGGTCGGCCGCTGGGAGCGTGATTTCCCACTCCGGACGGTCATCCGCGAGGACGGCTCGGCGGACCCGGCCGAGGTGACGCTCTCCGACGACCGCGCCCTCGACCTGTACCGCTGGATGGTGCTCTCCCGGGAGCTCGACGAGCGCATGGTCCAGCTGCAGCGCCAGGGGCGCATCGCCTTCTACATCGGTGCCATCGGCGAGGAGGCCACGGTCCTGGGAACGCGTCGCGGCCCTGGCCGACCAGGACTGGCTCTTCCCGTCCTACCGGGAGCACAGCGCGGTCCTCTTTCGCGGAATGCCACTCGCCACGTTCGTATGCGATCTTCTCGGCAACGCCGGCGACCTGATGCTGGGCCACCAGATGCCGTGTCACGAGGCCTGGGCGCCCGGGCACTTCGTCTCCATCAGCGCGCCCATCGCCACGCAGGTCCCCCAGGCCGTCGGCGCCGCGTGGGCCGCCCGGATCCGAGGCGACGACATGGTCTCGCTGACCTGGTTTGGCGACGGAGCCACGAGCTCGAGCGACTTTCACACCGGCGCCAACTTCGCCGGTGTCCACAAGATCCCGGTCATCCTGGTCTGCCGGAACAACGGCTGGGCCATCAGCGTGCCTCTCGGGTTGCAGACCGCCTCCGAGACCATCGCGCAGAAGGCCGTGGCCTACGGCATCCACGGGGAACGGGTGGACGGCAACGACTTGCTGGCCGTGCATGCGGCTACCCTTCGCGCACGGGAGCGGGCTTCGGCGGGGCGGGGGCCCACCCTCCTCGAATGCGTGACCTACCGGGTCGAGGGGCACTCCACCTCCGACGATCCCCGTGCGTACCGCGGGACCGACGAGGTGGAGCCTTGGCGGGCCAAGGACCCCATCCGGAGACTGGGTCGCTACCTCCGATGGAGGAAGCGGCTCGCCGGGGGAGACACCGACGCCTTCCGGGCCGAGGCCAGGGAGAAGGTGCGCCGCGCCGTCGAGGAGGCCGAAGCCTTCGCCCCGAAGCCGGCCCTCGAGACGCTCTTCGAGGGGGTCTACGCCGAACCGCTCTGGCAGCAGCAGGAGCAACTCGACGAGATCCGCGCCGCCATTGCCGCCGATCCGCGCGCGGCGAGCGCCCGCTAGCCAGGGACAGACATGGCCATCATGAACATCATCCAGGCCGTCAACGACGCCCTGCGGCTGGAGATGCGCCGCGACCCAGGCGTCGTCGTTCTCGGGGAGGACGTGGGAAGGTTCGGGGGCGTCTTTCGCGCCAGCCAGGGGCTCCAGGAGGAGTTCGGCAAGGAACGGGTCATCGACACGCCTCTCGCCGAGAGCGCGGTCATCGGCACCGCGCTGGGCATGGCCCTCTACGGACTCAAGCCGGTGCCGGAGATCCAGTTCGCCGACTTCATCTTCCCCGCCATGGACCAGATCCTGAACGAGGTGGCCAAGTTCCGCTACCGCTCGGGCGGTCAGTTCACCTGTCCCATGGTGATCCGGACGCCTTACGGCGGTGGCATCCGCGGAGGGCATTATCACTCCCAGTCACCGGAGGCCCATTTCATCCACACCGCCGGACTCAAGGTCGTGGTCCCCTCCAACCCGGCGGACGCGAAGGGGTTGCTCACCGCGGCGATCCGCGACCCCGATCCGGTCCTCTTCTTCGAGCCGAAGCGCGTCTACCGGGCGGCCAAGGGCGAGGTGCCGGAGGGCGAGCACGTCGTTCCCATCGGCAAGGCCAAGGTGACCCGCGAGGGCAGTCACGTCACGGTCATCGCCTGGGGCGCCATGTGGCACGAGGCCGACCAGGCCGCCGCCGAGGCCGAGGCCATGGGCATCGAGGTGGAATTGCTCGACCTCCGCTCCCTCCAGCCGCTCGACGTCGACGCCATCGCGGGGTCGGTCCGCAAGACCGGCCGGGCGGTGGTGGTGCACGAGGCGCCGCGTACCTGTGGCTTCGGCGCGGAGATCTCGGCCCTCATCCAGGAGCGCTGCTTCCTCCACCTCGAGGCGCCGGTGACGCGGGTCACCGGATTTGACACCCCGTTCCCCTACACGCTGGAAAACGAGTACCTTCCGCGCGCACCGCGCATCCTGAAGGCCATCCGCGAGGTGGTGGCGTTCTGACCACCCGCACCGGGAGACCCATGGCCTACCAGTTCCTGCTGCCCGACATCGGCGAGGGTGTCGTCGAAGCCGAGATCCTCAAGTGGTTCGTGACGCCCGGCGACGCCGTGGTCGAGGATCAGCCGCTCGCCGAGGTGATGACCGACAAGGCGACGGTGACCATCCCGTCGCCCAAGCGGGGAATCGTGACCCGCCTCCTCTGGAAGGAGGGGGACGTCGCCCGGGTCCACCAGCCGCTCGTCGAGATGGAGATCGAGGGAGGGACTTCGGAGGCGGGGCCGGGACCACCGGCGGCGCCGGGCGCCCCGGTGGCGCCAGGGCCTGCGTCGACCCAGACGGTTCGTCGGCCACCTTCCGGCCGTGTCCGGATCGGGAAGAAAGGCGCTCGCCGCACCGGCGGTGCGGGCGCTGGCCCGCGAGCTGGACGTGGACATTCACGCGGTCCGGGGCACCGGGCCGGGAGGGCGGGTCACCAAGGAGGACGTCCGTGCGCAAGCGGCCACGAATGGAGCGGTCGCCGACGGGACCCTCGAGGTGGTGCCGGTTCGAGGGCTACGCCGGCGCATCGCCGAGAAGATGGCGATCTCGAAGCGCACCGCGGCCCACTTCACCTTCGTCGAGCAGGCAGACGCGACCGAGCTCATCGCCATCAAGGAGAGGATGGCGCGCGCCGCACCCGAGGGGGTGAAGGTCACCTTCCTGCCCTTCGTGCTCAAGGCTGCGGTGGCCGCGCTCCAGAAGTACCCTCAGCTCAACGCGTCCTTCGACGAGGCACGAGGCGAGATCCACCGGAAGCGATGGTACGACCTGGGAATCGCCGCCGCGACCGAGCAGGGACTCACGGTCCCGGTGGTGCGCCGCGTCGACCGCCGGTCCATCGTGGATCTGGCCCGCGAGATCGCCCGACTGGGCGCCGACGGCCGAGCGGGCCGGCTCCGTCCGGAGGACGTGAGCAACTCCACCTTCACGGTGACGAGCCTGGGGGCCCTGGGCGGGATGTTCGCGACGCCGGTGATCAACTACCCGGAGGTGGCCATCCTGGGCGTCCACCGGATCCGCCCCACGCCCGTGGTCCGGGATGGACGGGTGGTGGTGCGCGACGTCTTCTACGTCTCGCTCACGAGCGATCACCGCGTGGTGGACGGCAGCGAGGCGGCCGAGTTCACCTACGAGGTGATCCGCCACCTCGAGGACCCGTCGCTGCTCCACCTCGAGGGAATCTAGCGGGTGTATATCCAGGCCAACCAGGAGAACGCGATGGCGACCAAGAATTTCGACGCGGTGGTGATCGGTGCCGGGCCGGGCGGGTACGTGGCGGCCATCCGGCTGGCGCAGCTCGGGAAGAAGACGGCGCTGGTCGACAGGGAGTCGCTGGGCGGCGTCTGCCTGAACTGGGGGTGTATCCCGTCCAAGGCCTTCATCGCCGCCGGAAACCTGGTGGACGACATCCGTGCCGCGGCCGGCCGTGGGATCCTCGCCGGCGAGCCGACGGTCGACGTGGCCAGGCTGCGCGCCTTCAAGGAGGGCGTGGTGAAGAAGCTGGTGGGTGGCGTCGGCCAGCTCGAGAAGGGCAACGGCGTGGAGGTGCTGAAGGGAACGGCGGTCTTCGTGGGGCCGAACGCGATCGAGGTCGATGCCGGGGGCGAGAAGACCCTCGTCGAGGCGCCGGCGTTCATCCTCGCCACCGGAGCGCGCCCCATCGCCATCCCGGGCTTCGAGTTCGGGAAGGACGTCTGGACGGCCCGGGAAGCCCTCGAGCTCTCGGAGGTGCCCGGGCGCCTGGTCGTCATCGGAGGCGGGGTCATCGGCCTGGAGCTCGGAACGGTATACGCCAAGCTCGGGTCGAAGGTGACCATCGTCGAGGCGCTGCCGTCGCTGCTCACCGGCGTCGATCCCGAGGCGGTCCGGATCGTCCAGAAGGGGCTGCGCCAGCGCGGCGTGGAGGTGCTGCTGAACGCGAAGGCCAAGGGGCAGCGCCGCGAGGGGCCAGGGACTGAGCGTCACCCTGGAGGTCGACGGGAAGGAGCAGGTGGTCCTGGCCGACAAGATCCTGGTGGCGGTGGGGTTCCGGCCCAACTCCGAGGGGCTCGGGCTCGACAAGGCGGGGGTGAAGCTCGACCCGCGCGGGTTCATCCAGGTCGACGACCGGCTGCAGACGAACGTTCCCTCGATCTACGCCATCGGCGACGTGGCCGGCGCCCCTTTCCTGGCCCACAAGGCGTCGAAGGAGGGGGAGATTGCCGCCGAGGTCATCGCCGGCAAGAAGTCGCTTCGCGACTGGGTGGCCATCCCGGGCGCCATCTTCACCGATCCCGAGGTGGCGACGGTCGGGCTCTCCGAGGACGACGCCCGCAAGCAGGGGCTCGATCCCCTGGTGGGCAAGTTCGCCTTCGCGGCCCTGGGGCGGGCCATCGCCATCGACCACACCGAGGGGTTCGTGAAGGTGGTGGCCGATCGGACGTCGAAGCTCCTGCTCGGCGTGACCATCGTCGGGCCCGAGGCTTCCGACCTGATTGCCGAGGCCACGCTGGCCCTGGAGATGGGGGCCTACCTCGAGGACGTCGCGCTCACCATCCACGCGCACCCCACGCTTCCCGAGGCCCTCATGGAAGCCTGCAAGGCGGCCCTGGGAGAGGCCATCCACGCCATCAACCGCCCGGAGGGGCAGCGCCGCTCCAGGGCGGGAGCGGCGGCCGAGGGCTGATTGTCCCATGCGCACGCTGCGGGTCCAGAAGCTCGGGCGGGTCGAGTACGCCGACGGCCTGGAGTTGATGCGGCTCGCCGCCGAACGGGTTCGCGCGCGCGACCCCGACGAGGACTGGCTGTTCCTCCTCGAACACCCGCCGGTCCTGACGCTGGGACGCGGCGCCGATGGCGGAAACGTCGTCGCCACGCCGGAGTGGCTCGAAAGCCGCGGCTTCGAGGTTCACGAGACCGACCGGGGAGGGGACGTCACGTACCACGGCCCCGGACAGATCGTGGCCTACCCGATCATCGATCTCTCCGGGAAGCCGGACGTCCGGAAGTTCGTCTCCGCGCTCGAGGAGGCCATGATCCGGACCTGCGCCGACTGGGGCATCGAGGCCGGTCGTCACCCCGCAGCACCGGGGCGCCTGGGTCGGGGCGCGGAAGGTGGGGGCCGTCGGGGTGCACCTCTCCCGCTGGATCTCCACCCACGGGATCGCCTTCAATGCCGATGCCGATCTCTCCCATTTCGGTGCCATCGTCCCGTGCGGCATCGGTGACCCCGGGCTGGGAGTCACGACCCTGGCCGCAGAGCTTCGGCGCGCAGGACGCCCCGTCCCGCCGGCGGCGGAGGTCGAGGAGCAGCTGGCGGCGCATCTCGTGGAGGTGCTCGAGCGAACGCGGGAGGACCGGGGCTTCGACCTCCTCACGGTCTCGGTCACGGTCGAGCGCCCGGACGGCAAGCTGTTGCTCCTTCGCCGGATCTCCGGAACGGGGGGGCTTCTGGCAGCAGGTCACCGGCTGCATCGAGCCGGCCGAGGCCCCGGCCGCGGCGGCGCGCCGCGAGCTGCTGGAGGAGACCGGCGCCGACCTGCCGGTCCGCTCCCTCGACTACGTGCACGGTTTCGCGCTCTCGCCGATGCAGGCGAGCGCGAGCCGGGGGCGGACTGCGCACCGGGCAGGAGACCGCCTTCGTGGCGAGAGTGCCCGCGGATTTCGAGCCGTGCCTCTCCGACGAGCACTGCGAGTGGGGATGGTTCACGCCGCAGGAGGCCACCGACCGGCTTCCGTGGGCCGGCCTGCGCCGGGCGGTCCGGCTCGCCGGCGAGGCGAGCAAGGGCAGCGTCGAGCTTGCCCCTGGCCTCGCTTCGTGATGTTTTCGGCCTCCCTCGAGGACCAAGGTCGGGATCACGAATGATCACCGTCGAGAAGATTGGCGGCACGTCCATGTCGAAGTTCGACGACGTGCTGAGGAACATCATGCTGCGCGACCCGAAGCACGTGAACGGTCGCGTCTACATCGTCTCCGCCTACGCGGGCGTGACGAACGAGCTGCTCGAGCACAAGAAGTCCGGTGTCCCGGGCATCTACGCCACGTTTGCTTCGGGGGACGACTACCACGGGGCCCTCGAGGCCCTGCTGGGCAAGTTGAAGCAGATCAACGCCGGCTTCGCGTCTCTCGGGCTCGACGTGGCCGCTGCCGACGACTTCCTCGACCGGCGCATGAAGGAACTGCGCGCCTACCTGGATTCGATGCGCCACGTGCTGGCCAGCGGCTACCTTCGCCGGGACAACGTGCTTCTCGCGGCCCGCGAGATGCTGGCGGCCATCGGCGAGGCCCACAGCGCGTTCAACAGCGTGGCCATCCTCCAGGCCAAGGGGGTCAAGGCGCAACTCCTCGACCTCTCCGGCTTCGACGACGACGACCCGCTCTCCATCGACGAGCGAATCCACAAGTCGTTCCAGGGCGTGGACGTGGCCGGGCAGGTGGTGGTGGTGACCGGGTACACGAAGGGCATCGAGGGGATCATGCGGGAGTTCGACCGCGGCTACTCCGAGGTGACCTTCAGCAAGGTGGCGGTCGAGCTGCGCCCGGTCGAGGCCGTCATCCACAAGGAGTTCCACCTCTCGTCTGCCGATCCGGAGATCGTGGGGGCGAAGAACACCGTCGTCGTGGGGATGACCAACTACGACGTCGCCGACCAGCTCGCCGACGTGGGCATGGAGGCCATCCACCCCAAGGCGGCCAAGCCCATGGAGCTGGCCGGCATCCCCATCCGGCTCAAGAACACCTTCGAGCCGGACCACCAGGGAACGCTCATCACCAAGGGATACGTGGGCAGCAAGGCTCGCATCGAGGTCATCGCCGGATCCCCCAAGGTGACGGCCATCGAGATCCACGACCCGTCGATGGTGGGCGCGGTCGGCTTCGACGCCAAGGTCATGGAGGTCTTCGCCCGGCACGGGGTGAGCTACATCCTCAAGGCCACCAACGCGAACTCCATCACCCACGTGGTCTGGGATCGGTCGGTGACCGCGCCCTTCCTGGAGGAGCTGGAGAACGCCTACGAGATGGTCACGGTGGCCCCGTCGGCCATGGTCTGCGCCATCGGGACCAACATCGCCTTCCCGGGCGTGCTGGCCCGCGCCACCCAGGCGCTGGCCGACCAGCGCATCAACGTGAACGCCGTGTCCCAGTCGCTGCGCCAGACCAACATCCAGTTCGTCATCGGGCGGGACGACTACAAGCGGGCCGTCGCGGCGCTCAACGAGGCCCTCTGCCTCAACCCGCCCGTGGCGGAGTAGACCCGCTGAGAGATCCAGCGCGCCCTCGTCCACCAGCCGGCACACCGCCTCGATGTCCCGGTTCAGCTGCCGGTCCTCGTCGAGATGGGGGACCGAGGCCCGGATCAAGCGGTGCGCCTCGGCGACCCGGGGGGCCGGCCGGACAGGCTGTCGCAGGTCCACTGCCTGAGCGGCGACGAGCAGCTCGATGGCGAGGCAGGTCCTCACGTTCTCGACGACCGACCGGGCCTTCAGTGCCGCGGTCATGCCCATCGACACGTGATCCTCGCGGCCGGCAGACGAGGGAATGGAGTCGACGCTGGCCGGGTGGGCCAGGATCTTGTTCTCCGAGACCAGCGCGGCGCTGGTGACCTGGGCGATCATGTAGCCGGAGTCGAGCCCGGGATTGCGCGCCAGGAAGGGCGGCAACCCCGAGAGCATGGGGTTGACGAGCTGCTCGACGCGCCGCTCCGAGATCGTGGCGAGGTGTGATGCGGCGATGGCGAGCACGTCGAGCGCCAGGGCCACCGGCTGCCCGTGGAAGTTGCCGCCCGAGACGATCTCTCCGGACTCGGCGAAGACCAGCGGGTTGTCGGTAGCAGCGTTGGCCTCCCGGGCCAGGACGCCGTGCGAGAATGCCAGCCCGTCGCGAGCAGCGCCGTGAACCTGGGGCATGCAGCGGAGCGAGTAGGGGTCCTGGACCTTGTGGCAGCCGGGACCCTGATGGGAAGCATTGAGCGGTGAGTCGGCGAGCAGTTCGCGCAGGTGGGCAGCGGCCGCTATCTGGCCCGGCTGGCCGCGAACCTGCTGGATCTCCGGCGAGGAATGGCCGGTGAGAGCCCAGCAACCCTTCGAGGGTCATCGCGCCAGCCAGGTCCGCGAGCGCCGCGAGGCGGTCGGCCCTGACCTGCGCGAGAGCGCCCACGGCCACCATGGCCTGGGTGCCGTTGACGAGGGCCAGCCCCTCCTTCGCCTGGAGCACCACCGGGCGGAGCCCGACCCTGGCCAGGGCCTCGCGCCCGGGGAGTCGATGACCGCCGACCCAGCCTTCTCCCTCTCCGATCACGAGCAGCGCGAGGTGGGCGAGCGGAGCCAGGTCGCCGGAGGCGCCCACCGAACCTCGCTCCGGGACCACGGGGATGCAGTCCCGGTCGAGGAGCGCGAGAACCAGGTCGAGGGTCTCCTGGCGGATTCCGCTATGCCCCTTGGCCAGCACGTTGGCCCGCAGCAGGACGAGCGCGCGAGCCTCGGCCGCCGAGAGGGGCGCGCCGACCCCCGCGGCGTGGGAGAGAATCAGGTTTCGCTGCAGCCTCTCCAGATCGCCGCGCGGGATGCGAACCTCCGCGAGCGTTCCAAAACCGGTGTTGATGCCGTAGTGGGCTTCGCCGTCGTCGAGGCGGGCCTCCACGATGCGCCGGGCGGCCGAGACTCGCTCGCGCGCCCGAGGCGACAGTTCGACCCGGGCGCCCCCGCGAGCCACAGCCTCGATCTGGTCCAGGCTCAGGGTATTTCCGTCGACGATCACGCGGGCCATGGTCACCTCTCCGGGCCGAGAAAGCTCGCATGTTTCTGACGCGATTCCCACCCCCGCAACGCGATGGCGCACGGCTTGCTCGGTCAGAAGGCGTGATCCGCCGCCTGGCCCTCGCGACGCTGCTCCTTGCCTGCATGGCGCCGACTGCGTTGCGGCGCCTTCCAGCCGGGACTCCAGGGACATGCGAGCCGGAAGGGCGCGGGGCGCCGCCGGAGCACTGGATCGGCTGCCGCGGGGATCCGGGGCGCCCGCGGCCCCTCGCGGGGCTTGAACTCGTCCTCCTGGGCCGCCCCGTGGACCTCAACCAGGCCACGGCCACGGACCTTGCCGCCGTTCCGGGAATCGGACCCGGACTGGCGGCAGACGTGGTGCGCGAACGGGAGGAGCACGGACCGTTCGGTTCAGCCGATGGTCTCCGGCGTGTTCGGGGGATCGGTCCCGTGCGAATGGAACGAGCCCGCCCCTGGGTCCGCGTCTCGTCGCCATAGCCTCGCCCCGCGACCTTGCGCTAGTCTGCGCTGCGGAAGGGGTAATCCTTGCGGATCCGCTGCGACCGATGTGCCACGGTGTACGAGCTGGAGGAGAAGCGGCTCCCCGCGGGAGGGGCACTCGTGAAGTGCACCCGCTGCCAGCACGTATTCCGGGCCGCCCCTCCGGCCTCGGGCGTCCAGCCAGTTGCTCCGTCGGTCGCCCCGTCGGATGAGCGGACCGCCGTCTTCGGATTCTCGACAGGAGCCTCCCCCGAGCAGACGGCGAGCTACGCGTCCGCGCCGGCTCCCGCACCGTCGCCGCCAGGCGGTTCGTCCGTCAGCCAGCGCCCTCGGATCATTACCGCTTCCCCTGCTGCGGCCAGCCACCGGTCGTTATGGCCGTGGGTCGTCCTCGCCCTGGTGCTCCTCGTCGCGGCGCTCGTTGCCTTCTGGTTCAACTCCCGGAAGCGACCCGACGCGGTCGCCGCCGCCGGCCTGGGTTCCCTTCAGGAACTCATCGCCAGGGACGACCGAGCCAGCCTGGAACTCGCCGTGAACCGTTGCGCGAACGATCCATCCGGAGAAGCACGGGCGATGCACGCGGTCGCTCTCCTTTGGCTGGCTTCCGACGCGCGCGACGACGCGGCGCCGCTCGTCGCCCGGGTCCAGGCTCTCGAGGCCGAGCTTCTCCGGGAGGACCTTGCCCGGGTTCCAGGCTGGAAGCTGCGGCGCGAAGAGGTCGCCTTGCGGCTCGGCCGGGCGCGCCAGGAGGCTTCGGCGATCCAGGAGCGCGAGCGAAGGCTATTCGACGCGGCCGATGTGGCGGCTACGGAGGCCGCCCGTGCCGGCGCGACGGGGATGTCGATCCTGCGTGCCCGGTCCCTCCGTCAAGCCCTCCACGGGGACGCCGCCCTGGTGGCGACGGTGCGAGCAGCCGCCGAGCTCGACGCCAGCGATCCGTGGGTGGAGCTGGCACGTGGCGCCGCCACCGGTGGATTCGACGATCCTGGCGTCCGGGGATTGCGCAGCGTCGCGGTGCGGCACCCTCGGCTGCTGCGGGCCCGCATGCTGCTCGCCCGCGCCCTCCGCGCGACCGGCCAGGAAGGCGAGGCCCTTCGCGTCCTCGAGGAGGTCCTCGCCGAGAACGGCGACCACGAGAGCGCCAAGGCCAGGAAGGCGGAGATCCTGGCGCCGCCGCGGGCTGCGGTCTCTCGGGTGAACCTTGCCGGCACCGCGCCGCCGGAGCGCCCCGCGGGCTACCTGCCGCGCCGCAAACCGCGTTCCTGAGGGTGAGGCCGGGCGCCAATCAGAGGAGCGCTGCGACGCCGACGACCAGGCTTCCGGCCGGCACGGTGGTCGTTCCGACCTGGAGGCTGTCGTTGAGCCGCTTGCCGGTGGAAGGGTCGTTGATGCGGGCCGGATAGCCGAGGTTCACGCGCATCTGGGTGACGCCGCGGGCCAGCCGGTGGAGGACGATGGCCGTTCCATCGGGGTCCACGCGCGAGACGAGCCCAACGTGCGCGGCCGAGCCGCCCGGCTTGTCGGCGAGGAAGAGGACGTCACCTGGAGCGCAGCGAATCCCGGTCCGGAGCACGCCGCGACCCCTTGCAACCTCGAGCAGGGAACCCGCGCTGCGCGCATCGGCGGGGAGGGGCTTCCCGGCGTGGTCGAAGGCGGCCCGGACGAGCGCGGTGCAGCCGGCTCCATAGTCACGGCCGTCCATGACGACGTCGCGGTGGCCAACCAGCGACTGTGCCGCGTCCACGGCCAGGCGGACGTCGGGCTTCATCTCGGGGGCGGGAGACCTCGCCTGCGAAGTGAGTGCCGGGCCGGCGCCGCGGTCGTCGCGGACACCGGCCCGGCCATCACCGGCGGGCGGGGGCAGGGTTCGGCGGCTGGCCAATCCTCCGGAGCTTGCGCAGGCGAGAGAACCCATCGCCAGGCCAGCCAGGAGGAACGAGCGAGATGCCACCATGCGGGCATGCTATCCACCTGACGGTCTCCGTCCATTTCCCGGGCGAACGGCGATATCGGAGTGTCGGACCTGGCTGGTATCTTTTCGCGGCTCGATGACGCGCCGCTACCAGCTGCGACCTGCCGCCGGTGCGCCCCGCGCGTTCGATGCCGGCGGCCAGCTCAACGACGAGCAGCGGGCGGTGGTCGAGGCCCCCGAGGGGCCGCTTCTCGTCATCGCCGGCGCCGGCTCCGGGAAGACCCGCACCCTCACCTGGCGCGTCGCTCGCCTGCTGCACGACGGGCTCGCTCCGGAGAGCCTGCTCCTCCTCACCTTCACGAACAAGGCGGCGCGGGAGATGCTCCGGCGGGTCGACGAGGTGGCCCGCATCGACACCCGCCGCATCTGGGGCGGCACGTTCCACCACGTGGCTCATCGCGTGCTTCGCGAGCACGCGCCCCTGCTCGGTTACGAGAAGGGCTACTCCATCCTCGACCGCGAGGACGGGCGGGACGTGATGAGCGCCTCCATCGCAGACTGCGGCCTCGCCGTGGGCGCCCGGCGCTTCCCCAAGCCCGACGTCCTCATCGACCTGGTGTCCATGGCGGTGAATACCCAGACGCCGCTCGCCGACGTGGTGGTCGACCGGCGCCCCCAGTTCGCGCCGCTCGTGGACGACATCCTGCGGGTCGCCCGGCGCTACGCCGAGCGCAAGCACGGCCTGAACGCCATGGACTTCGACGATCTGCTCCTCAACTGGAAGGTCCTGCTCGTCGAGCACGAACCGGTCAGGCGCCTGCTCGCCGAGCGCTTCCGCCACGTGCTGGTCGACGAGTACCAGGACACCAACCGTCTCCAGGGCGACGTGGTCGACCTGGTCGCCTCGCACCACCGGAACCTCTGCGTGGTCGGCGACGACGCCCAGAGCATCTACTCCTTCCGCGGGGCGCACTTCGCGAACATCCTGGAGTTCGAGAAGCGCTATCCGGATGCGACGCGTTTTCACCTCACGGTGAACTACCGTTCCACCCCGGAGATCCTGGAGCTGGCAAACGCCTCCATCGAGAACAACTTCAAGCAGTTTCCGAAGGAGCTCCGGAGCGTGCGGCCGTCGGGCTCGTTGCCCGGTCTCGTGCCCTGCCGGAACGTGGACCAGCAGGCCGCGTTCGTCGCGCAGCGGGTTCTCGAATTGCGCGACGAGGGGATCCCGCTGCCGGAGATTGCGGTGCTCTACCGGGCCCATCACCACTCCATGGAGATCCAGTTCGAGCTGGCCAGGCGCGGCATCCCCTTCGTGGTGCGAAGCGGCGTGCGGTTCTTCGAGGCCGCCCACGTCAAGGACGTGATCGCCCACCTTCGCTTCGCCCGCAATCCCGGTGACGAGCTGGCGCTGAAGCGGGTCCTGAAGCTCTTCCCCGGCATCGGCAGCATGACGGCCGACGCGGTGTGGAACGCACTGGCGGCGCGGCGCCGGGGAGGGGCCGGCTCGGCCGACGAGCTGCTGTCGCCGGACGTGGCGTCGCATGCGCCCCCCAAGGCCCGCGAAGGGTACCGGCGCGCGGCCGAGCTTCTTCGGTCCCTGACGCGGTTGCCCACGCGGGACCTCCCCGGCGAGTGCATCGAACGGGTCCTCGACGGCGGCTACGAGGAATACCTCCGGACGGCCTTCCTGAACGCCGACTCGCGGGTGGAGGACATCAGGCAACTGGCCGAGTATGCCCGTGGCTACGAGGACGGCGAGGCCTTCCTGTCCGAGATCGCGCTCCTCACCGAGCTGACCGCCGAGACGGTGGCCGAGGGAGAGGAGCCGGACGAGAAGATGGTGCTCTCCAGCGTTCACCAGGCCAAGGGGCTCGAGTGGAGGGCGGTCTTCGTGGTGTGGCTCGCCGACGGTCGATTCCCGAGCGCCCAGGCGCTGCGCGACCCGGACGGGGAGGAGGAGGAGCGGCGCCTCTTCTACGTCGCCTGCACGCGAGCCAAGGACGAGCTGACCCTCTGCCACCCGGTCGTGGCCGCCCCGAGGGACAGGGAGAGGGTGGTGATGAAGGCCTCCCGCTTCCTGGAGGAACTCCCAGGCGACCCGGCGCTCTACGAGCGCTGGCAGCTGGAGGACGGCCCCGCACTCCCCGCGCTCGGTCCTGGCTCCCAGGCCCTGCCCGCGCTGGTCATGCCGGCCCTGTTCACGTCGGGAACGGAGGGAAAGGGAGGGGGAGGGAAGGACGACGTCCCCTTCTAGCCCACATCCCCGGGTTCGCGAGCACGAGAAGGGGAAGGGGGTCCTGGACCGTGCTACCTTTCGCCGAGATGCCTCCTGCGCCCAGCCGGGACAAGCCCATCGTCGGGATCGACCTGGGAACCACGAACACCTGCGTGGCCCACGTTCGCAACCGCATCCCGCGGATCGTCCCCACCGACAAGGGAAGCCTCATCCTGCCCAGCGTGGTCGCGCTCTCCAGCCGCGGCGACCTGCTCGTCGGCGGCGCCGCCAAGGACCAGCTTCTCATCAACCCGCGCAACACCATCTACGGCGCCAAGCGGCTCATCGGGCGCAAGTTCAACTCTCGCGTGGTCCAGGACCTTCGCTCGTACTACTCGTACGACATCGTCGAGGGCCCGCAGGGCGATGCGGCGGTGTCGCTCGGCGGCAAGGTCTACGACCTCCCCGAGATCTCCGGGATGGTGCTCGCCCACGTGAAGACGATCGCCGAGGCCTTCCTGGGCAGGGCGATGCCCCAGGCCATCATCTCGGTTCCCGCCTACTACAACGACAACCAGCGCCACGCCGTGAAGGAGGCCGGGCAGCTGGCCGGCTTCGACGTCAGGCGGATCGTCAACGAGCCGACCGCTGCGGCGCTGGCGTACGGCTTCAACCGGGGGCTCGACCAGAAGGTCCTGGTCTACGACCTGGGTGGCGGCACCTTCGACGTCTCCGTGTTGCAGCTGCAGCAGAACGTCTTCGAGGCCCTGGCCACCGGAGGCGACAACTTCCTCGGCGGCGTCGACTTCGACAACCGGATCATCGACTGGGCGCTCGACCAGTTCTGGCGGAAGCACAAGGTCGATCTCGCCCAGTCGCCCATCGCGCTCCAGCGCGTCAAGGGGGCGGCGGAGGCCGCCAAGATCGACCTCTCCCTCATCCCCAACACGGCGATCGACCTTCCCTTCGTGGAGGAGCGGCGTGGCAAGCCTCTCGACCTGCGCATGCCCATCTCGCGCCAGCAGCTGGACGAGCTGACGAGCGACCTCGTCGACCGGACCTTCCAGCTCTGCGACGAGGTGCTGGAGCAGAAGGGGCTCAACCGCAACGACATCGACGAGGTGATCCTGGTGGGCGGTCAGAGCCGCATGCCGCTCGTGCAGCAGCGGATCCTGGAGCACTTCGGCAAGCCTCCGCGCAAGGGGGTCCACCCCGACGAATGCGTCGCGCTGGGTGCAGCGCTGCTCGGGGACTCCCTCGACAGCATCGACTCGGTGACCCTCGTCGACGTGCTCTCCATGCCCATCGGGATCGCCGCCCCGAACGACCGGATGCGAAAGGTCCTGGAGAAGAACCAGCCCATTCCGGCGACTCGAAGCTTCCGTCTTCCGCCGCCTCGAGAGCCTGGCAAGCCCATCGAGATCGACATCTACCAGGGCGACAGCGACCAGATCGTGGACGACGAGTTCCTCGGGTCGCTTCGCCTTCCCGCCGCCGCGACCGGGCGCCGCATCGACTTCAAGCTCGACGAGGAGTGCCTGCTTCGGGTGTCCTTCGACGATCCGGATCGCGGCATGGTCGAGGTGCCCTTCGCCACGCGGGACACCCCGGAGGCTCTCCGGCGGGCAATCGCCGAGAAGACCCCGCTTCCGGGTGCTGCCGGAGCGGCGCCTCGCGAGCAGCGCCGCGGGCTCTTCGGGTGGCTGAAGCGGGGGTAGCGGTGCTCTTTGCGTCGGAGCCCTGGGTGGCGGCGGTCGTGGCTGCCGTGAACCGGCACCCCGACCTGGCGCGCGCCCTGGCCGGCCTCGGCGCGGACCTCGCCGCCGTGGTGGAAAGGGACCGCAGCCTCTTCTCGAAGGGCGCGGCGATCTGGGGACGCCAGGAGCGCGGGCGCATCGCGGAATGGCGCGTTCTCGAGGACGAGGACGACGTGCTCGAGCTCGAGCCCGCCTACGTCGTGCGGGCGCCCTACCTGCTCTGGAAGGAGATCCTTCAGGGGCGGGCCGATCCCGTGCAGGCCGCGCTGTCCGGGCGGGTGAAGGTGAAGGGCGATCTGGAAGGGCTGGTGCGGCGCTCCGCGTACCGCTACATCCTCGACGAGGCTCTTCTGGCTGTTCCAACGGAATTCCCGGACGAGGAGGGGCGATGAGCGAGCGGCGCAAGGGCATACCGGAGGCCATCCTGGAGCAGGGCACGCGCATGGCGTCGCGGGCGGCGAAGGTCGTCCTCGACGATCCGCGGGGTCAGGAGGCGATCGCCGTTGCGGTCGGTGCGGCGCAGAAGGGGAAGCGAAAGCTCGAGGAGGTGCAGGGCCGGGTCCTCCGCGCCGCGGGACTTCCGAGCAAGGGGGACTACGACGACGTCGCGCGCAGCATGGCCCGGATGAAGCGGAAGATTCGCGATCTTTCGAAGCAAGTGGACGGGGAGCGGAAGCGTTGACAGGGTAGGGGTCGGCGGGCATACTCCGCGGCCGTTTGAGGGATTGCGGGCGCTTAGCTCAGCGGTAGAGCACTGCCTTCACACGGCAGGGGTCGAAGGTTCGAAACCTTCAGCGCCCACCAAGTAAATCAGGGGGTTGGCACACGATGCCAGCCCCTTGTCTATTGGTAGCCTCCCAGCAGGTAGCAACGCAGGTAGCGGGTCCCAGGTGCCGCAGTTCCGACCCAGTGACGCCGCGGTGGGCACCTGGCAGCAACGACATGGGCGAAGGCTGGCACGGCTGACGGTGGATGCGCCATGTCGTCCGTGGCGTGTACGCTGCCACCGCTCGCCTGTGGCCCCTGACGGGTGCTCCCCCTTTTGGCCAGACTTCCGTTCCCACCGTGTGGGTTCTAGTGGCAACCAATCGCACATGACGGCTGCCCGTGCGGGGCGGCACTTTTTGCGTTTGACCAGCGGGGGATTCGAGTGGAGCGCATCCGTTCGGCCCGGGCCATTCTCGTAAGGGCGATGCCTTCTCAGAGGGCGGGGGCTTCGCTCTTTCAGTGCTTGATGTGCGGCTCTGCCAACACGCGCGGGCACCGTTGCCCGTCCTGCGCGATCATGGCCACGCGTCATGGGAGACATTCGACCCACGAATGCGGCGGCTGCGGGGCAGCGTTTGTCGTCAGCTCGCATGCACCGGTTGAACCCGTAACAATCGGCAACACCAGGCGGGTGTTCTGCGCTTGCTGTATCGAGTTCCTCGGTGACCGGTTGCCCCTGAGCAAGAGGGGCGTTGTTCTCGGCTACGACGCGGAGGGGCACGACATCAACGTCCGGTTTCCGCGTCTGACGCCGAGCGAGAAACGCAAACATCGAGCGGCGACGACCCAGATTCACCTGGAGAACACTCTCAGGTGGAACTCGCGCCATCCAGGCGCCCGACAGACAGCCCCGCTGTTCATTGAACGTTAGAGGCTGCTGCTAGAGGAATCGAAGTAGACCCTGTCGTCCGACTTCCGAGGCCTCGCCTGTCGTGAGCGACCCACGGCGCGGCTCACCGGATGCGCGAGTCCAGGCGCATTGGTTCCCGCAGCCGAAGCTGGCGAAGGCGTGGTGCTGACTTGCAGAAGGTAAGGACCCCGGCCGGCTGAGATTTTCAGAAGGATTCCCCCCGGGGGACAATGAAGGAGACGAAGAGGTGAACTCAGTGGGCATCGAGCCCCTCTGCACGCATGCGGGGCGGAGGTTTGCGAATTTCATCCTGGCAGTGAAAGGCTTGGCCTCCAAAGCGGATGCTCGCCCCGGAGTTCACTCTTTGTCTACGGCACAGGAGGTAGCTACGACTCGGTTCGTGGTCCTTGCCCTCGTAGCGCTGGTAGCCCCGTGCCTGGGGCTGGCACAAGCAGCGGCGCACCAGGTTCCCAAGCCCGGCCCGGAGCACGCCAAGCTAGGCGGGCTCGTCGGCAACTGGACCGGTGAAGGCGACTGCTTCGAATCCCCCCTCGGCCCTGCCGAGAAGTGGTCCACGAAGATCAAGGCCGAGTGGTTTGGAGGGAAGGCCGCGGTCGTCCGGCATGCCGATCAGAAGGGAAGTGTCTCGGGCGAGATGGTTCAGCTCGAGGTTCTGACCTATGACAGCGCCGCAAAGGTCTACACCTGGTACTGGGTCGACAGCACCGGGTCGTACACCAGCCTCGCCAAGGGGAGCGTGTCGAAGGATGTGCTCCGAGTTCGTTGATCCGCCGTGGCGAACGGGAAGACCTTCAAGCTCAGGGCGACGCTGAAGGGACTGGGCTCCGACAAGGTCACTTCGGCCGTGGATTACTCCGAGGACGGCAAGACATGGAAGCCGCTCTGCGTCATGTCGGAGACGCGGAGCAAGGTGAGCCATTAGCCGACGCACCCTTCGACGGCTTCGGCGTTCCGACGCTGGGGCCGTTCAGCTTCTGGTCAATGTCAATGAAGGAATCTACGCCGGGGAACCAGGCGTCGCACGGCTGCTCAAACGTACCGCCCTGCATCTGCGCCGGCCACGAACGTGGACGCCGCGCTCGTGTCGAGGCGAAGCGCCTCCGTCACGCCAGCGGTCCAGGCGTCCGCCAGCGTCACAAACCATCGGTCGAGGGCGACGCCATCCAGGACTGCCGTCCACCTGCCGTGCGCCGCTGTCACTGTGAGCGTGCGCGTTCCAATCTGATAGACGATCGTCGAGCCCATGCGCCTCCTCCTTAGACCAACGCTAGGTCGAGGACGGCGGCGCGCTGAAGACCATGAACGACCGTCACATCACTCGGGGATGAGTGATGCACGCACAGTCACGCACCCGTCCCCACGGAGGCCGACGATGGGGAGATGGAGGTTCATTCCCTGCCGAGAGGCACTCGATGCCGCCCCGGCAGCTTCACCGCGAGGGCGGGTCCTGGCACGCTCCCTTCACGCAGATGCGGTCGCCCTTGCAGTCGGTGTCCTTGCCGCAGCCGGTGAGGCACGGAGTTGCCGGCGTCGCGGACGCCTCGGGTCTCGTGGCAGCCGGGGAGGCGCGCGGCGAGGGGCCCGCGGGGCGCGGTGTGGCCTGCGCGGCCGGCGCGACCAGCACGGCGGCAGCCGGTGCCGGCGCCGCCGGGGTTGCCGACGCTGCTTCCTGGGGCACAGCGCTTGCCGCGACCGCGGGGGCCGCCAGTGGCGTGGCGCCCCGGCTCTCCTCCCGGACCAACCGTTCGCAACGGGCCTGCGCCTCCGTCGTCCGGCTCAACTCGAGGTCGTACTTGCCCTTCGCGCCCGTGAGCATCTGGCGCTGCACGTCGCTCGGCCGCACGCCCTCGATGGTGGCGATGGCCCCGCGGATCGCCTCCAGGTCCTTGTTCATCCGCGCGACCTCCACCTCGCACGGGTGTGGCACGGCCACGGAGGGAAGGGTCAGCGCGAGCGTCACCAGGAGCGCGGCGGTCGTCCTCATGCGTTGCAGCTTACCAGACGGGCCAGGCCAGGCCGGCGGCTCGCGGCGCGCACGCCGCGTGGTCGCCGCCCCGGAGGTGACGGCAAGATAGTTGATCGACTGTGGGCCCAGATCAGCGATGCTGCGCAGTCTGTCAGGAGGTGTCATCGAATGCGGAATCTCATGAAGGTCCTCGTCGCCTCCGTCGCCCTCGCGGCGGCGGCGCCGGCCGCGGCGCAGTACGTTTTCAAGCCGGCCTGGCAGCTGGAGAAGGAGGAGAAGGAGAGGCAGCAGGAGCTGCAGCAGTCCGTCCAGCTGGTCCAGCGCTGGCACAACGTGGCGCGCGTGAACCTGGGCGTCACCTTCTTCTACTCGGCCTATTACAGCTGCAACTTCTGGTACGGCTACTACCCCACCTACAACTGTGGCTCGGGCTCATGGGCGAGCTACATCCCCTTCACGGTGGGCCCCCAGGTCGACATCCACCTGCAGGGGATGCACAACCTCAGCGTCGGCTTCAACGTCTTCCTCGGGACCGTCACGGGCACCATCTACTCGGGGCTCAGCGCCAGGAGCGAGTCGAGGAGCGTGACCATCTGGGAGCCGACCGTCGACTACGTCGCCAAGTTCGGGCCCCCGTCCAACACGGCCGGCCGGTTCCGGGTGGGCGGCGGCATGTACATCGGCCCGAACTCGCAGCTTGGTGGGGCGTTCCGGATCGGTGGCGGCGCCTCGTTCTTCAACTTGAGCCGCTTCGGCCTCGGTCTCGACCTCGTCTTCGAGGGTGGCGGGTACGCCGGCTACTGGATCAGCGGCCTGCAGCTGGTGGCGTCGCCCGAGATCCACTTCTGATCCGGGGAGGGCCTAGGAAGCCAGGGCCGCCTCCACCAGTTCCTTGTCATGACAGGCCCCAATCGCCTTCCAGAGGCACAAGGCGGGTACGGCCCCATCCATGACGCGCTGCGCCTCGCGCAGCCAGCCCGCCCGGGGCTAGGCTGTTGCGATGGCAACCGGTCCGGTCGATTGCGCTGGCTCCTGGCGTCCAGTTCCGCACCTCGAACCCGGCGACGGCGTCGTGTGCGACTTCTGCAAGCGGCAGGTCTATTTGAGGCCTGCCCCGCTCGACTTGAGCAGCGGCCCCTGGCCCGGCGAGAAGCATCCGAGAATCGAGCCGCACCTCGCAGACGCCAGGGCCGTGGCGGGTGTCGTCGAGATGCCCGGGTCCGAAGGCTAGGAACCGGGCTCAGGACCTTCGGCGCGCTACTTGCTCGCTACTTCTTCGGGTCGTCCCCGCCGGCCCAGGTGATGAACAGCCATCGTCCGCCATCCTTGACCAGCACGTCCGTGTACCGACCGGTCACCATCTCCTGTTCCTTCTTGTAGTTCTCCCGCGCGACCGAATAGCGGTAGTGGACGACCGCCACGCTGCCGGTGATGCTGATCGAGATCGGGAAGAGTTCCTGCTGAAGGACCGTGGCGCTCGCGTTGTTGTAGCGGTCCCAGAGCAACAGCGATGCCTTGCTCTGGGGTCCCGGCCAGTTCTTGTCCCAGTAGCTGAGGTTGGGATGCACCATCTTCTCGATCCAGCTCGAGTCCTTCGCGGCCGCCAGCTTCCATTGCAGTTCCTCGAGCCGCCAGAGTTCCTGTTGCTCCGGGCTCCAGGTCTGGGCCGAGGCTGCGGGGCTGAAGGCGGCGAGAGCGAGAGACAAGAGCCCCAGCGACAAGTGTCTAGTGAACACGGGTACCCCTCCTGGTTGGTTTCCCGGTCCTTACCGTTCGGCCCCCGCGGGCGGCGCGAATATCTGGGCGAAAGAAATAGTTGAGGGTCATCGACCGGCGCGTGTTCTCGGCGACCGCAACGGGTAGAAGGAGACATGCGCGACCTCCTCCTGGCCCCATTCCTGCTCTCGGTCACGGTTCTTCTCGGGCTGGCCTCGCCGGCCGGGGCCGAGGACGAACGCCACCGGTTTGCCGCGCTGGCGGAACGTCCCATCCGGGTGGCCTTCCTCCTCTCCGAGGGAGCCACCCTCATCGATTTCGCCGGACCCTGGGAGGTCTTCCAGGACGTCATGGTGGACGGCGCGGGGAAGCCCATTCGCTCCATGTCACAGCTCGGCGCCGGCTCCGCCGCTCGCCACCCCTTCACGCTCTACACCGTGGCCGAGCGACGCGATCCTCTGCGTGTCAGCGGTGGGCTCACGGTGGTGCCCGATCACACCTTTGCGGACGCGCCGCCGCCAGACGTCATCGTGGTGGGCGCCCATCGTCCATCGGAGGCGGAGCTTTCCTGGCTGAAGCGAACCAGTGAAACGGCGGCAATCACCATGGCGGTCTGCACCGGGGCAAGCGTCCTGGCCCGCGCCGGGCTCCTCGACGGCCAGAGGGCCGTCACGCACTACTGGTTCAGCGAGGAATTCGGGAAGCGCTGGCCCAAGGTCACCTTCGTGCAGGGCCCGCGCTTCGTGGAGAGCGGCCGGGTGGCCTCCTCGGCGGGCTTGAGCGCAGGGATCGACCTCGCGCTGCGGGTGGTCGAGCGCTACCTGGGGCGGGAGGTGGCGCAGGGCACGGCAACCTTCATGGAGTACCAGGGCGAGGGATGGAAGCAGCCCCCCGCGCCGCCCCTGCCGATGCCGGCCGTGCCAGTCACCCGCTGATTCATTCGTTCCGTAGCGGCTTCGAGCACCGTCCTCGCTCCTGGAGGCTGCCCGGTGATAGATACAACCCATGCGCGTTGCCTACCTGGGCCCGTCCGGAACCTTCAGCGAGGAGGCCGTCGGCCGGTGCGGGTCGCTCGCCGGCGCAGATCGGGTTCCGTTCCCGACCTTCTCCGACGCCTACGAGTCAGCCCTGAGTGGCGATGTCGACGTCGCCCTGCTCCCGGTCGAGAACTCCATCGAGGGGGCCGTTGGCGCCACGCTCGACCTGCTCGTCCACCGGCCCGGGCTCCGGATCCAGCAGGAACTGCTCCTGCCCATCGAGCAACATCTCCTGGCGCGACCGGGGATGGCGCTCGGCGGTATCCGGCGCGTCCTCTCCCATCCGCAGGCCCTGGGCCAGTGCTCGGCCTTCCTCCGACAGCGGTTGCCTGACGTTCAGTGCGAGCCGACCCTCTCCACCGCCGATGCCGCTCGGCGCGCGGCCGAGGAGCCGGAAGTGGCCGCGATCGGAGGACGGGCGGCTGCCGAGCGTTACGGCCTGACCGTGCTGGCCCCGTCCATCCAGGACGCCGCCGAGAACTTCACGCGCTTCGTGCTGCTCGGACGCGAGGACGGACGGGTCACCGGAAGGGACCGCACCAGCATCGCGTTCACCCTCGATCGCGATCGGCCCGGCGGCCTTTACGAGGTCATCGCCGAGTTCGCCACCCGACGCATCAACCTGTCCCGCATCGAGAGCCGCCCGACCAAGACGGCGGTCGGGCACTACGTCTTCTTCCTCGATTTCGAGGGACACCGGGCGGAACCGGAGTGCGCCGATGCGCTGGCCGGGGTTCGCCGGCAGGTCCACATGATGCTGCTCCTGGGTTCCTACCCCAGGGCCTGAGGACCGGCCGGGCTTCGCGGAGGCACCATCGCCGCGAGCGCGCGCAGGTGGTCCGCACCGGCGCCGCAGCAGCCCCCGGCCAGGCTGGCACCGGCACGGATGGCGCGCATCACGCCTTCGGCGAAGCGCGACGGCGTCCAGGGATCGCCGGGAAGCCCGGCGTTCGGCTTCACCACCAGGGGAACGGGAACGCGGGCCGCGGCGAGGGCCACCAGTGCTGCGAGCGCGCCATCCGGCTCGACGCAGTTCACGCCGACCGCGGCGGCCCCGTCGCGCCAGAGCACCTCGAGGAACTCGTGACCGGGGGTGCCGTCGCTGGCGAAGAGCCCTCCCGGTCCGGGGGAAAGAAAGACCGTCGCGACAACCGGTCGCCCGGTGCGCCGGGCCGCCCAGACGGCCGCCCGCGCCTCGCGGAGCGTCAGGTGGGTCTCCGTCCAGAGGAGGTCCACTCCCGCGGCGGCGAGCGCGCGAAAGGCGCGTTCGAACCGCTCGCGGAGCTCCCCGTCCCCCGCGCCCCGCCCGTCGGCTCCCGCCAGGGCCGTCGCTCCAGCGCAGCCGGCCACCATACCGGCGGGATTGGCCGATCGGGCCAGCCATGCCGCGCGCCGCGCCACCTCGTCCACGCTGTCCTGCAGCTCGTAGCTTCCGACCCGGGCCAGGTTGAACGTGCAGGTGAGGAGGACCCGGGCGCCGGCGGCCGCGTGCTGGGCGTGCACGCGTGCCACCTCCCAGGGCCGCTCCACGACCCATCGCTCCGGAAGCGCGCCGCCGGGAAGCCCGCGAGCGAGCAACGCCGTCCCCATGGCGCCGTCGAGCATGGCGAGGTTGCCGTTGCGACCCAGGAGCGTCATCCGAGCTCCACCGTCTCGAGGTGGACGGGCACGTGGACGTCCCATCCGCGTGCCGCGATTCGCGCAGCATGGGCGGAGAGGGCAGCAGACTCGCCGTGAACGCAGAAGGTCCGGCGTGGTGGGCGCGAGACCCCGTCCAGCCAGCGCGCCACCTCCGTCCGGTCTCCGTGGGCGGAGAAGCCCGCCAGGCTGGCCACCCGGGCACGCACCGGGACGTCCTTGCCGTGCATGCGAACGGTGGCCGCCCCGTTCTGGATGCTCCATCCGCGTGTGCCGGCCGCCTGGTAGCCCACCAGCAGGACGGTCGTGGACGGGTCGGGAAGGCGGTGTTCGAGGTGGTGGAGGACCCTGCCTCCGGTGGCCATGCCGGACGCCGAGATGATGATGCACGGACCGTGGACACGGTTGATGGCCTTGGACTGCTCCGGGGAGCGGGTGAAGGTGAGTCGCTTCGGGGCGAAAGGTTCGATGCCCCGGGCCAGCAGGGCATCCATCTCCGAGTCGTGGTCCTCCCGGTGGGCGCGGTAGATGGGGGTCGCGTCGGTGGCCATCGGCGAGTCGACGAACACCGGCAGCTCCGGTATTCGCCTCGCCTGCTCGAGCTCCCGCAACAGGAAGAGGACCTCCTGGGTACGGCCGATGGCGAAGGCGGGCATGACGATGGCGCCGCCTCTCGCCACCGTGGCGAGCACCTCACGCTCGAGCTCGCGGCCGGGAGGATCGCTCGGATGGTCTCGATCGCCGTATGTCGACTCGACGAAGAGGTAGTCGGTCTCTGGCGGGCCTTCGGGGTCGGGCAGGATCGGGGCCGCATAGCGTCCCAGGTCGCCGGAGAAGAGCAGCCGGATGGGAGGCCCGCTTCCGTCTCCGGGCACCGTGAGCGACACGGAAGCGCTGCCGAGGATGTGCCCCGCTCGGCTGAAGCAGAGCGTGAAACCGGGCACGATCTCCCGGGACTTCCCGTAGCGCAGCGTCCGCAATCGCTCGACGGCGGCGGCGGCATCGACCATCTCGTAGAGAGGAAGGGCGCGCGGTGCATGCTTCGAGTACCCCTTCTCGTTGGCATGGCGCGCAGCCTCCTCCTGCAGCTTCGCCGAGTCCGGCAGCATGACGCGCGGCGAGGTCGGACGTGGCCGGCGTGCACCAGGCATCGCCCCGGAACCCCGAGCGGCAGAGGAGGGGCAGGGCACCCGAATGGTCGATGTGGGCATGGGTCAGCACCACCGCATCGAGGGAAGCGGGCTCCACTGGAAATGGGGCCCAGTTGCGGAGACGAAGCTCCTTCTGTCCCTGGAACAGCCCGGCGTCGACGAGCACGCGCCGCCCGGCCGCCTCGACGAGGAAGCGCGAGCCGGTGACCGTGCCGGCCGCACCCAGGAAGCGGATGGACGCCATGACGCAGCGATTCTACAATGCGGCGCCTGCGGAGTGGGACGAGAGGCGGAGGGATCATGCGGCGCAAGATCCGGGTGGTGGGCGCGATGATCGAGAGAGATGGCCGCTACCTCATCACCCAGCGCTCCCCCACGGCGTCATTGCCGCTGCTCTGGGAGTTTCCAGGCGGGCGCGTCGAGCCCGGGGAGACCGACGAGGCCGCGCTGGCACGCGAACTGGAGGAGGAGATGGGCGTCTCCGTCCGGGTCGGCGAGCGCGTCATCCACGTCGAGCACGCCTACGCGAGCTACGACATCGATTTCTGCGTCTACCGCTGCGCGATCCGCGCCGGCGCGGTCCAGAACACCCGCGTGCACGACCACCGATGGGTTCGTCCCGAGGAGCTCGACCAGTACGAGTTCCCCGCCGCCGACGAGAAGACCGTCGCGAAGCTCCTGGGATTGTGATCCCCCCGGGGGCGGGAATAGGACCCGCCCCGGCCGGCGTTGAATCCACGTTTTCACCCATCGCACGGAGCGAGAGAGACCCATGAGACGAGTGCTGATGCTGTCCCTGGCCGCGGCGACCGCCCTCGCCGTCACCCTGGCCTGCAGCCGCGAGGGGCGGGCCGACGCCGGTTCCGGCGCCAAGCTCGCCGCCGAGCACCTCTGGCGCGAACTTCCGGCTGCCGCCCCGGTTGGGGGCACGATCCAGTCGCTGGCGCCGTTGATCAAGGAGCTGAAGCCGGCGGTGGTGAACATCTCGACGACGACCGTGACCAAGAACCACCCCCGCGTGCCGGGATATCCCGCGCGCCCCGCAGGGTTCCCCCGGCGGGCCTGGCGGACCGATGGAGGAGTTCTTCGAGCGCTTCCAGGGCCAGCAGCCCAGGGAGATGCCCGAGTTCCGGTCCAACAGCCTGGGCTCCGGCTTCATCATCAACAAGGATGGCTTCATCCTCACCAACAACCACGTGGTCGGCGACGCCACCGAGATCCGCGTGAAGCTCTCCGACGGCCGGGAGTTCGGCGCCCGTGTGGTGGGGAAGGATCCCCCCACCGACGTGGCCCTCATCCAGCTCGAGAAGGCGCCCCACGACCTGCCCACCGTCGCGCTGGGCGACTCCGACGCCCTCGAGCAGGGCGACTTCGTCCTGGCTCTCGGCAACCCCTTCGGCCTCTCCGGGTCCGCCAGCTTTGGCATCGTCTCGGCCAAGGCGCGAACCCTGCAGAATGGCCCCTTCGACGACTTCATCCAGACCGATGCGGCCATCAACCCCGGCAACTCGGGGGGCCCGCTCTTCAACATGAAAGGCGAGGTGGTGGGCATCAACACCGCCATCGTGTCGCCGCAGATCGGCCAGGGTATCGGTTTCGCCGTCCCCATCAGCCTGGCGAAGCAGCTCCTCCCGCAGCTCGAGAAGGGGGCCAAGATCGCCCGGGGCTACCTGGGCGTCACCGTGGGTGACCTGACCCCCGAGCTGGCCCGCGGCTTCGGGCTCGGCGAGGGAGCGAAGGGCGCGGTGATCCAGGACGTCATCGCCAGGTCGCCGGCAGGCAAGGCAGGGGTCAAGGCCGGAGACGTCGTGGTGGCCGTGAACGGCAAGCCCGTCGAGGACCGGGGCCAGCTCACCCGGTCGGTCGCCGCCATCTCCCCGGGCGGAAAGGCCGCGCTGACCTTGCTCCGGAAGGGAAAGAAGCAGGAGATCGTGGTCACCGTTGGCACCCGTCCAGACGAGGACGCCCTGGCCCGCGGCGAGGGGCCCGAGGATGGCGAGGTGCAGGGCGACACTGGAAGCGAGATGAAGGGGGCGAAGCTCGGGGTGAAGCTCCAGACCGTGACGCCCGAGATGGCCCGCCAGCTCAAGATCGAGGGCGATGGCGGTGTCCTGGTCGCCGACGTCGCGGCCGACGGCGCCGCGGCGCGGGCCGGCATCCAGCGAGGGGACGTGATCCTCGAGGTGAACCAGGAAGGCGTGAACAGGCCCGACCAGGTCACGGCGGTCGTGGCCAAGGCCAAGCCCGGCGACGTCGTCCTCCTCCGCGTGAAGCGGGGCACCGCGGCCTCGTTCATCCCGGTGAGGAT
Organism: uncultured delta proteobacterium; assembly: GCA_963700085.1. Classification (GTDB taxonomy): domain Bacteria; phylum Myxococcota; class Myxococcia; order Myxococcales; family Anaeromyxobacteraceae; genus CAIOAK01. Next base: position 542,031 of record CAVOWI010000018.1, on the reverse strand, counting down.
CCCGGAGCCGGAGGCCCCCGCCAAGAAGTAGCCCTTTCGGACATGTAGGCAAAGGTCGGAAACTTGACCACATGGGGCCTCCGCCTTAGCGTTCGGGGCGGAGGCCTTCTCGTTCATGTCCTGGTTCCGACGAGCGTCCGATGTGGCGGAGGCAGAAGCGGCGCACCGCTCCGACCGGCGGGACGGGTCCCGCCTCGACAAGGTCTTCCCGGTGTGGCTGGAAGGGGAGCACGGCTTCGGGATGGGCATCGCCCGCAACATCTCCGAGGGGGGGATGTTCGTCGAGACGGCCACACCGCACCCCATCGGCTCCCAGGTCCACATCGCGTTCCCCTCCGAATCGGGCGACATGACCGCGGTTGCGGAGGTGCGCTACGTCTGCCACCTCGTGGGCCGCAAGGCCGGGCAGGAAGTTCACGCCTCGGTACACGGCATGGGCGTGCGCTTCCTCTACTTCGAGGCGCGAGGCGAGGCCGTCCGGGCCCTTCACTAGCGGCCCGCCTGCCTGAACGGGGGCGAGCCAGCGGCCGGGGTTCGCGTTATCCGACGAGGATGGCCGGAACCCTTGGCGGTCGAGACCCGTGGATTGACCCGCCTCTTCGACGGCAAGCCCGCCGTCTCCTCCATCGACCTGCGCGTTCCGTCCGGCGCCTTCTACGGCTTCCTGGGGCCGAACGGCGCCGGGAAGAGCACCACCATGAAGATGCTCACCGGGCTGCTCCGCCCCACCAGCGGAGAGGCCCGGGTCCTGGGCGCCGACCTCTCCCGGGACGGACTGTCAGTGAAGGCGCGGATTGGCGTGGTCCCGGACGGCCTGGCCCTCTTCGAGCGCCTCTCCGGAAGCGAGATGCTGCGCATCCAGGGACAGCTCTACGGGCTCGACCGGCTCGTCTCGGCCCGGAGGGCCGCCGAGTTGCTCGATGCCATGGAACTCGCATCCGAGGGCGGCAAGCTGGTGCAGGACTACAGCCACGGCATGAAGAAGAAGCTGGCGCTGGCCTGTGCGCTCATCCACGGGCCCGAGTTGCTCTTCCTCGACGAGCCCTTCGAGGGGATCGACGCGGTGGCGGTCACGGGCATCCGGCGCATGCTTCAGGACCTGGTCACCCGGCGCTCCTTGACCATCTTCCTCACCAGCCACGTCCTCGAGGTGGTGGAGCGGCTCGTCACCCATGTGGGCATCATCCACCGCGGGAAACTGGTCGCGCAGGGCACCCTCGACGAGGTTCGCGCCTCCGGCTCGCTCGAGGAGACCTTCATCCGCATGGTCGGCGAGGAGCGGGCGCCCGGACCGGGGCTCTCCTGGCTAGGCGACCCGGAGTGAAACCAGGTGAAGGAGGCACTCCGGGCGCTGGTGGAGCTGCGGGCCCGGCTCCTCTGGCGCCGCTTCACCACCCGGGGCGGCATCGCCGAAGGCGTGGCGAGTGTCGTCCTGCTCGCCATCGCCGTCCCGGTGGGGGTGGGGTTCGCCGTGGCGGTGGGATTCGGGGCCTACCAGTCCGTCAGGGCCGGGGGTGGACTTCGGAGCGACGTGGGGGCGGCGGCGATCTTCTTCGGCCTGTGGCAGACCTGGACGGCGGTGAGCCTGACCGTGAACGACCGGGAGGGGCTCGACCTGCACCGGTTCCTCCTCTATCCGATCGCCCCCGGGCGCGTGTATGGCATGGGGCTCGCGACCGGTATCGTCGGGGACCCGATGGGGTTCGTCTGGGGGGCGATGCTGCTCGGCGTGTTCGTCGGGGCCGCGATGGCCCGGCCGGGAGCGTGGCTCGGACTGCTGGCCGTGACGCTCGCCGCCTTCGCCGTCGCGACGGTGGTCCTCGTCGCGCTCATCCAGGAGGTGCTCGGTCTCGTCCTCTCGACCCGACGGCTCCGGGAGTGGGCCACCGTGCTCTCGGTGGTCCTGTCGGTCGGCTTCCTGGCACTGGTCCTGAAGTCGACGGACCGTCCCTTCCGTGCGCTCGGCGACATCCTGCCCTCGCTGCGCGTGCTGCAATGGATCGCCTGGCCGGCTGCCTTTCCGGCTGCCGCGGCCCGCGACCTGTTCGCAGGGCGCAGCGGGGCGAGCCTGCCCTGGATAGGCGGCCTCCTCGTGTCGACCGCGGCGACCGCGTGGATCTCCTTCCACATCGCGCTGCGGCAAGCCCGGGGCGCAGGCACGTCCGGCGGAAACGCCTCGGGCGGGGGGCCAGTCCGGACCGGCAGGGGGCTTCCCGGAGGGAGGATGGGGGCGCTCGTCGAGAAGGAGGTCCGCTACCTGTGGCGACAGCCGCTGGCCCGGGTCGACGCCCTCCTCGCTCCAGCCATCGCCGCGCTCGTCGCCTGGAAGCTCGAGCCCAGCATCCCGCTCGAGGCGGGCGAGGCGTTGCGCGCGTTGCCACTCTTCGGCGTGGCCCTGTACACCCACCTGCTGCTCCAGGCCTTCTGGCTGAACGCCTTTGGCTGGGAGCGGGGGGGAGCCCGGGTCATGTTCCTCGCGCCGCTCGAGCTGGCAGCCGTGCTTCGCGCCAAGGGGCTCGTCCTCTACCTGTTCAGCCTGCTGCTCTTCCTCGTCTCGGCCTCGGTCCTGGCCGTCGTCGGGAAGGGGTCGGCGCCGCCCTGGGCGTTCGCCGCGGCCCTCCTGCTTCACGCGGGAACGGCCCCGTGGCTCCTGACCGCGGGGAACCTGGTGTCGATCCTTCGCCCGAGAGCGTCATCCTTCGCCATCCAGCGAAGCTCTGCGCTCTCCACCTTCTCGGGCCTGATGGGGATGGCGATCATCTCGGGGGTGATGGGTTTCTTCGCGCTGCCCGCGGTCCTGGCCATCCGGAACGAATCGACGGCGCAACTCCTGGCCGGATGGGGCCTCCTGGGGGCTGCGGGCGCCTGGACGTGGTGGAAGGCGGTGCCGAAGGAGGCCCGCCTGCTCGCAGAGCGCCGGGACGATTTCCTCCCGACGATCTGCGGCGACGACGCCTGACCGAGCCCCCGGCCGGCGCGGCTACTGCGAGAAGCCCTCGAGCAGGTAGTGGTTCTCGATCCGCCGGAGCGCCAGCGCCATGGCGGCGGTGCGCATGTCGATCTTCTTGCCGACCACGAAGCGGCGGGAGTCGTACAGCGGGGTCTTCTGGGGGCTGTTGGTGGCGATGTCGTGGATGATGCCCAGGTTGGCCTTGATTGCCCGCTCCAGCCGGTTGTTGACGTCGGCCTCCGTCCAGTGCTCCATCCGGAGGTTCTGAAGCCACTCGTAGTAGGAGACGGTGACGCCGCCGGCGTTGCAGATGATGTCGGGGATGAGATCGATCTTCCGATCGCCGAGTACCTTGTCGCCGTCGGGCGTGGTGGGGCCGTTGGCGGCCTCGGCAACCACCTGGACCTTCAGGTTCTCGGCGACGTCGCCGGTGATCGACCCGCCCAGGGCGGCCGGGATCGCGATCTCGGCGTCGAGCTTCCAGAAGTCCTCGCGGTCGAGCTTGTTGCCGCCGGTGAAACCCTCCACCGACCGGCGCAGGTTGTCGGGGGCGCCGGCGTGGGCGAGGAGCGCCGGAACGTCCAGCCCCTTCTCGTTGTGGATCGTGCCGTAGGCGTCCTGGACGCCCACGATCTTGGCGCCCAGGGCGTGGAGGATCTCCGCCGACGCCGTTCCCACGTTTCCGAAGCCCTGCACCAGCACCCGCTTGCCCGCCAGGCTCTCGCCGCGCCACCGGGCCCACTCCTCCAGGCAGTAGACCGTGCCCTGGCCGGTGGCCTTGGCGCGCCCCTCCGAGCCTCCGATGCGCACGTCCTTCCCGGTGACCACCCCGCGCATGGCGTGCGGCATCCGTTCACCGTCGGTGAATTGCCGCATCATGATGGCCATGATCTCGGGGTTGGTGTTCACGTCCGGCGCAGGGATGTCCACGTAGGGGCCGATGACGCTCTTCAGCTTGTAGATGAATCGGAGCGAGACGTGCTCGATCTCCTCCTTCGAGTAGGCCGAGGGGTCGATCCGGACCCCGCCCTTGGCGCCGCCGAAGGGGATGTCGGCAATGGCGGTCTTCCACGTCATGTCGGCGGCCAGCGCCTTGAACAGGTCGAGCGAGACGTCCTTGTGGAACCGGACGCCGCCCTTGTAGGGACCGCGGACCTGGTTGTACTGGATGCGGTAGGCCTTGAACTTCTTCGGGCCTCCCTTCTCGATGCGGAAGAGGCCGCGCTTGGGGATGCGCAGGACTCCTTCACGAAGGGTGATGTCGGCCTTGAGCAGGGCGCGGCGGTGGAGCACGAGCTGCCCGTTGGCGAGTGGCTCGAGGGCCTCTCCTGCCTTCACCGAGGAGGCGGGGAGGTCCTTGAAGCGCACCTCGTCCTCCTTGCTCACCGGGACGAGCCGGTCGCGGGTCTCGATGGTGATGTAGAAGATGTGCTCGAAGTCGGGCTCCTCGAGCTCGAGTCGAACGCGGGGGTCGAGCTTGATGAGCTCGGCCGCGCGGTAGAACGCCTCCATCGACTCGTCGAAGAGACTCGTCCGGCGGGTGTCCTTGCGCGACGCCTTCATGGCGCACCTCGGGTGGGGGGAGGAGACGAGTCGATGCTAAGCCCGGTCGACTCGGGAATCAAACTCTTTCTCCAGTCGCTTTCGACTGGAAAAACCGACTGTTTGTGGTCACCCCAGCAGGGAGCGGCAAACGGCTGCCTCGAGGAGTTCGGCAGCACGGGACATGGCCTCACCGAGGGGCATCCCCGGCGGTGCCGCCGCCACGATTCGCGAGATCCCCTGTACGAGGACGTCGTCCGCTCCCGGTCCCAGGCTTCCCGACACGAGCAGGACCGGGACCCCGTGCCGCTGTGCGACGCGAGCCACGCCGACGGGCGCCTTTCCCATGGCGGTCTGGTGGTCCGTGCGCCCCTCGCCGGTCACGACCAGGCTGGCGCCTCGAACGACGTCGTCGAACCGGGCCGAATCGAGCACCAGGTCCACACCAGGAACGAGGCGGGCCGGCGTGAAGAACAGGAGCCCGGCTCCGAGTCCGCCCGCTGCGCCGGCCCCCGGATGCCTCGCCACGTCGCGCCCGGTGGCGTCGCGCGCCACCGTGGCGTACCGCTCGAGCGCAGCGTCGAGCTCGAGAACGACCGCCGGCGTCGCGCCCTTCTGGGGACCGTAGATCGCCGAGGCCCCGCGCGGGCCGGTGAGCGGGTTGTCCACGTCGCATGCGACGAGCAACTCCGTCTCGGCGAGGCGCGGGTCGACCCCGGAGAGATCGATGGACGCCACGCGGACGAGTGCGGCGCCGCCCTCGGGGAGGGGCTGCCCACGACCGTCGAGGAAGCGCACGCCAAGTGCCTTGGCCATGCCCGAGCCGCCGTCGTTGGTCGCGCTGCCGCCGATCCCGACCACGACGTGGCGGAAGCCCGCGTCGAGCGCGGCCCGGATCAGCTCGCCCGTTCCGTAGCTCGAGGCGACGCGCGGGTCCCTCCGGCCCTCCGGCACCAGCGTGAGGCCGGAGGCCGCGGCCATCTCCACCACCGCCGTCCGGCCGTCACCGAGCACTCCCCAGCGCGCCTCCACCGGGCGACCCAACGGCCCGCGGACGACTCGCGTCTCGTAGCGGCCGCCGGTCGACGAGACCATGGCTTCCACCGTCCCCTCGCCGCCGTCCGCGATGGGAATCTTCACTACGCGTGCATCCGGCCAGGCGGCCCGGACTCCGCGCTCCATGGCGGCGGCCGCCTCGACGGCGGACAGGCTCCCCTTGAAGGAGTCGGGGGCGACGACGACCAGACGGGGGAGGTTCGTCACGGGGATGGCGCCGGGGAGGCGAGCTTCACGAGTTGCTTGCCCTGGTTCCTGCCTTCGAATACCCGCAGCAACGCGGCCGGAGCGTGCTCGAGCCCGTCCATCACGTCCACCCGGTCCTTGAGCTTGCCGCTGCGCAACCAGCCGGAGAGAGCCGCCACCGCCTCGCCGGATCGGGCCAGGTAGTCGAGAACGAGGAAGCCCTCCATGCGGCCGCGCTTCGAGATGAGCGAGAGGTAGTTGGCCGGGCCGGCGCTGGGCCGGGCGTCGTTGTAGTGGGCGATGCCGCCGCAAATCACGATCCGTCCCCTCAGCGCCAGCAGGAGCAGCACCACGTCGAGCGCTGGGCCGCCCACGTTGTCGAAGAAGACGTCGACCCCGGAAGGGCAGAGCTCGCGGAGCCGCCTGGCCAGGTTCTCCGACTTGTAGTCCACGGCGCCGTCCAGCCCGAGCTCGTCGACGAGGTATCGACACTTCTCCGGCCCACCGGCGATGCCGATGACCCTGCAGCCTGCTATCCTGGCGATCTGCGCAGCCGCAGCGCCGGTGGCGCCGGCCGCGCCGGACACGACCACCGTCTCCCCGGGCTTTGGCCGGCCGACCTCGAGCAGCCCGAAGTAGGCCGTGATGCCGGTGAGACCCAGGACGCTCATCGCCGTCTCGACGGGAACTCCTTGCGGCACCGGCGTCGGCGAGGAGGAAGAGCCCGGACGAGCGATGGCGTAGTCCTGCCAGCCGAATAGCCCCTGGACGAGCTGTCCTGGACGCAGCGCAGGGTGGCGAGACTCGACGACCTGCCCGACGGCGAAGGACCGCATGACCTCGCCGATCTTCACTGCTGGGAGATAGGTGTCCCCGGCCATCCAGCCGCGCTGGGTGGGATCGATCGACAAGTAGAGGTTGCGGACCAGTGCCTCGCCGTCGGAAGGTTCTGCGGCGGGCGCCTCCGCGAGGCGAAAGTCCTCCGCCGAGACGAGTCCTTCGGGGCGACGGGCGAGCAACCACTGGCGGTTCGTCGGTCTGGTCATGCTTCTCTCCTGGTCGGCGCTACGGTCGGGTGCCCGGAGGGGGAGGGACGCTGCCAGTGGCCGGGGACACACCTACGGGAAAAGGGGTGGCGTTCGATCCGGCCGGGCCGGCGGTCGACGTTCCCATGGTGGGTCCGGCCCGATTCACGCAGGCCGGGGAGTCGGCCTCGGCGCCCACGCAGACGGCCCCGGGGGATTCGCAGAACCCGTTGCGGGGATTGCAGATCGTGCCGCCGACGCACTGAGCGTAACAGCCCCCCGCCGACTTCTGGGCCGCCGATGCGCCTGCGGCGATGGCGGTGTTGATGGCGGCAGAGGGCAGGGTGTAGGGCGCGGAGGAGCGGCATCCGGCCAGGGCGATCGCCCCTGCGAAGACGAGCCAAGGACGGGAGGCCTGAGGTACTGGCCCCCGAGGAATCTCACTTCGAACGACGGGACGTGAACAGGTCCCAGGCGAGCACGGCCGCCATCGTCACGCCCAGCACCGCGCCGACAGCGGCGATGGGCGAGTGAAAGATGCTCGAGGCGGTGAGGAGGTGGTTGTCGACCACGTCGTGGACGAAGGCCACGCCGATCGCGAGGCCCGCGGCGGCCATGAGCATCATGGCGAAAGACGAGGTTTCTCGAGTCGTGGTTCGAGGCATGGCAACCCCCCCACTGAAAAGGGTAGCAACAACGGGTAGGGAAGGCCAATCCGTCCCTGTAGAGACAGAGGACGAGTTCCCCCCTAAACCTACCACGGGGCGCTACGGAGAATTCCAGATGGAGGTGACCCACTCCTGGTGGGACCTCCTGGCGTCACCTTCCTCGAAGCGCTGATTCGGTTCGGCTTCGATGCGCCACGCCCGAAGCCTTCCCTGGAGCGCGTCATCGCCGGCGACGCGGCTCCCGCGCGGAGCGTGAGCAAGGAGACCTCGGGAGCGGCGTTGAGTGCGCAGGGCCGACGCCCACATTGCCCACGCCGCGTTCACGTCGAGTTGAACCATCTGGACCATGATACATCCCATCGCGGTACAGCTCGCCGATGCGCCAGCGATGGCCGGCGTAGCAGGGGCACCTTCACCTTGCCGCCCTGGGTGTGGCTTGACAGCCGACATCGGCGTCTCCCAGCTCGCCAGGTGTCAGCGCTGCTCGGGACGCGGGCGAGCTAGAGCCGCGATCCCGCCGGAGCGCCCTTCATGGCTCAGGGGATGTCGCGGAACGGGTCCTAGCTCGTCGATCCCTGTCACCTTGACCGGAGCGTGGCTCACGGTGAGCGTCGTGTTCTCGTTCTCGAGGAAGCCATACCCGAGGTGCTCGAGCGCTGCACCGGCCCCGCGCGGATTGACCTAGCGGTCGTGGTTCCCGAGCGTGGCGACCGTGCGCGCCGCCAGACCCCCGAGTTGCTCACGCATGAGCGCCACGCCCGCTCGGTCGTGGGACAAGTAGTCGCCGGTCAGCACGACCAGGTCCGCGCTGAAGCGGTTTGCCTCCTCGATGGCGGCCCGGATGCGCTCCACCGCGGTCATCGCGCCGACGTGGAGGTCGGAGAGCTGAGCGACGCGCAGCCCGTCGTGTGCCGGGTCGTCATTCGGTACCACCATCTCACGCCGTTCCGGTGCGACCTCGCCCCCGGCGGCCAGCGCCGGAACGGGCGTACCGGCGCAGCCGCGGCAAGAGCGCCCAGCAGGAATTCCCGTCGGGTGAACCGTCCCTTCTTGCCCGATACGGGGGGCGCGAGGCTCGCCATACGTCTCGGCACCCTCCCTGGGTCCCGGCCGAGCCGCGACGGTCCCGGAGTATGCCGCCCACGGCTAACTCTAGCCCCGGGTCCCTACATCCGGAACCGCAGCCACGCCTTCGCCTTCGTCCTTGAGTCTGCGAGCTAGATCACCCAGGCCTTCCGGCCCGAGGGACTCAAGGGACCGGTCAGCCCCCAGAGCAGGTCGGTGTGGAGGGATGCGCCGAGCGCGGCCGGCCCGTACCGCACCTCGAGAGCGGGGACCAGGTGGAGGCCGACGGCGTAGTAGTAGCCCTGGACCGTGTCCACGGGCGGGAGCACCTGGCCCGGTCGGCAGGGAACCCGGGGTGGAGCGTTGGCGTAGAGCGGCTCACTCCCCCGAACGTCGAAGCAACCGGCAGGGGGAGCAGCGGGGGGGGCCGGCGAGCCGACTCGCCATCCCCCCGTCTCACAGTCCCTCCCGGACATGTGCTCGCCGTCCCTGCGAGTTCCCGGGAGTAGTGACCGAGGAGCGCGGTCTGGGTGTCGAAGAGGAAGTCAACCGAGCGTCCGTGGGCGATGTGTCGACCGTGTGCCTGATCGCCGGACGTTTCCATCCGTGAAGCCGAAGTCCGGCCTTCCCCTCCTTCTTGTAGCCCGTAACGCGGATGAGCCCGTCCTCGAGATTGTGCGCGAGCCACGTATAGACACCGCCACCCTGCCAGAGCAGCTACCCCGGCGGTTCTCACGCGACCTTCATGCCAGCCGCGCATGGCGGGGTCACGCAGCGGCTCGACCTTCTCCATCCACTCGTGGAACTTCTTCATCCCCTTGAAGATCCATGCGAGCGCCTTCGTGAGGCCATTGGCTCCGTGCTGGTCGATCCCTCCGCGAGCGGTGCGATGGACGCCTCGCCGGTGCGAGCCCCGCCCATGCGAGAATCACATTTTCGTGGGAGAGGACCCGTCGCGCCAAAGTGGCGTGCTCTGGCGAGCACCACGCAAAGAGGCCACCGGCGGACCCTTCCGGGTCACCGTGAGCCTTTGATCGCTTTTTCTGGAGCCGACACCCAGAATTGAACTGGGGACCTACTGATTACGAATCAGTTGCTCTACCAGCTGAGCTATGTCGGCGAAGAGTTGGAAACGCGGGGCTATTTAGCACCGCTTGCAGGCCCTCGCAAGCGCGACCGAGCGCGCTCGGGCCGCTCGGCGGGCCCGAGGAGCCCGTCAGAACGACTCCCCGAGCGTCACGTAGAACTGGGTCTGGGCGTACGGATCGGGCGGATGCCCGGGCGCGAGCAGCCGCCCCAGCCCCTGGCCCAGGCCAACCCGAAGGACCACCGGCAAGTAGAACCCCAGGACCAGCTCCACGTCGATCTCGGCGCCGGCGCCGAAGCGGATGCGTTGCGGCCAGGGGATGCCGTCGATGGGCACCCAGGCGTTTCCGGCGTCGAGGAAGGCTGCGCCGGAGATCCGGCGCAGGAAGATCGGCCAGGTGGAGATGCCCCACTGCGGCGCCACGATGGGGAAGCGCAGCTCGAAGGTCCCGCTGGCCAGGTGACTCCCCTGGAAGATGCCGGAGGGATACCCGCGAAGCTGATTGGGCTGCGCGCCCGCAGTGGCGAAGCCGAGCGCGCCGAGGAGAAGGTCTGCCACGTCAGGCGGCGGGATGCCGCCCAGGGAGAACGGGTACTGCCCGCCGAAGGTTCCCTGCGACGACCCCACCGCCAGGTGGAGCGCCAGCACCCACTGCTTCGTCCAGGGCACTCGCAGGAATCCGTTCCAGGACACCTCGCCCCACACGTAGTCGTAGTCGCTCCCCAGCACCGGAGAGGTCACGCCGGACGCGATGGACGCCTGGAATCCGGAGATTCGCGAGATGCTGTTCACGAACTGGCGCGTGTCGTCGTAGGCGATGCTCCCGCTGATCATGCTCCGGAAGCCGTCCTGGAGGGGCAGCGGGCCGGGAGGCGGGTTGAGCGCCCGGAAGAAGGTTCCGCTCCAGCCCAGGGAGATCGAGAGGTTCCGGTAGAGCTCTCGGATCGGGACGAGCACCGACGCACGGAGAGGCGTCCAGGCTTCCTGGTACACCCCCGTCAGGCCAGGCGCGGAGCTGATCCATCGACTCGAGGAGAGAAGGAGCGGCGTGCGCAGCCACTCTCCCACGTAGGCCACCTGGTAGACGGGCGAGGCCGTTCCGAAGCTCCAGCGCAGCTCGGCCGCCCAGGAGTGAAGCCCCACCACGTCGGAGGCCGAGCTCAGTGCACCCAGAGTGAATCCAGCCGCGTCCCATCCGAAGACCGGCAGCCAGTAGCGGGGCAGGAGCATGGGCAACGGGTCGTACGGCCTGGACGGATACCCGGGGTCCCGGTCGTAGGAGAGGCCGGCCGGGCGGGGCGCGGCCACCGGCGCAGCGGGATGGACCAGGCCGGAAAGATCGAGACGAGCCAGGTCGTAGCCGGCGCGGGAGTAGGAGACGTAGGCGAGTTGCCCGCCGTCCGGGGATGAGGCCGGCTGCATGGCGCCCATCTCCGAGTTGGTCACCTTCCTGGTCGTGCCCGGAACGACCAGCAGAGGCGCCATGGCCGGCCCAGGGCCAGCAGGCAGCGGGGGGAGTTCGGCCCCGGGAATGGGCGGCCTTGGCTCGGGTGGAACGAGCGAGAGAAGGGTGTCGGGTTGCGGCGGGACGAGCGGCGAGGGCGCGACCTCGACGGGGCTCCACCAGCCCCCGGTCTCGGCCTCGAAGAGGTACAGGTCGTAGACGCCGGTCCGGTCGGAGGAGAAGAGAAGACGGCCATCCGGGAGCCATTCGGGACTGGTGTCGATGGCGTCGTCGTTCGTCACCCGGACCACCCGGCCGTCCTCCCAGACGGCCACGTCCCGGCGAGCCTCGATCTGGAGCTCGAAGGCGATGCGCCGGCTGTCCGGGGAGATGCGGGGCAGGTAGAATCTGCGCCCCGGGGTGGTGGAAGAGGGTCTCGATCCGTCCGTCCTCCAGCCAGAGCCGGCGCAGCGCCATCTCGCCGGGGGCGATCCGGGCCACGTAGACCACCCAGGCTCCGCCGGGTCGAACGTCGGGGTCGGTGGCCCGCTCCCCGTTCGTGAGGCGCGTGCGGCGCCCGGATTCCAGGTCGACCCGCCAGAGATCGCTCCAGAGCCAGTAGTACTGGTAGTAATCCTCGACGGCGACGATGGCCTCGACCGGCGAGCGAAGTGCGAAGGTTCCATTGGCGGGGATCTCCGCCGCAAGGCCCAGATCCACCCCCGCCGGCGTGGCTCGCCGGATCCCCTGCGGGCCGTCGAGGCCACGGTCCCAGTAGGCCACGAAGCTGCCGTCCGGCGACCAGCGAGGATGGAGGACGCGGGCGCCGCGACGGGTGATCCAGGTCGGGACGGTCACCGGGCTCTGCCGGATGCGGGCCAGCTGCATCTCGTAGCGGGTTCGAAGGGCCTGGCCGAACTCGCCCCACAGTGCCTGGAAGTCCTGCCCGCCGAGGGTCTCCTCGGCGACCACGCCGATGGCGAAGGGCCAGACCCAGCGCCCCTGTGCGGCCATGAAGTCGTACAGCCCGGAGGGCCCGGAACGCTCGTGGAGGAAGGAAAGGAAGCGGCCGCCGAGCAGGTACCACATGTTCCCGAGAGGCCAGTCGAGCGGCGGGTTGGAGACCTCGTGGAGCGGGAAGAGTCCGCCCTCGAGCACCATGGCCCTGGCATACATGTCGAAGAGCGAGCTGGCGTTGCGACCGTGGCCCGGCCCCGACTCGTGGAGCACGGCCATGCCCTCGTTGAGCCAGGGGGGCACGAACCCGTTCGGCAGGAGCACCTTGCCGAACACGGAGGTGATTAGAGCCGGGACGCCGCTCCGGACGTTGATCTGCATCACATGGACGTATTCGTGCGCCGTGAGGGAGAAGAGCCAGTCGGCGAAGTCGTTCAGCTCCGACAGGGAGTCGGGCGGGGTGGCCACGAGGTGGATGGCGTCGTACGGGAACGCGGTGGCGAGGCCGTTGGCCTCGTCGGCGTTGTCGGCGAGGACCACCTCGGTCTTCCCGGCTGGTAGCGCGGGAAAGGCCGGAGCGAGCAGGATCCGCGATCGCTCCAGCGCGCCCGCGGTGCGCTGGGCCAGCGACTCCTCTCCCTCGTAGAAGTGGACCCGGAAGTTCGGCGTCTCGAGCGTCCGCCAGCGGAGCGACGGGTCGTACTGCGCTGTGGCCATCCCGGGAACGAGGGCGAGGAAGACCAGGGAGAGGGCAATCGCGAATCGGGTCAAGGAGGGCTCTCGGGCGGGTGCCGATGCTAGACGACTGGATTACACTGCGCCAAGCCCCATGGTTCACGACCACGAACACGACCACGCGCACGAGCACGCGACCGGCGCCCACGCTGCCAGCACGGACAGGAGCGCCCGGCGCCTCGGCCTGTCGCTCCTGGTCACCGCGGGCATCATGGTGGCCGAGGCGGTGGGGGGATTCGTCTCCGGTTCGCTCGCCCTCGTGTCCGATGCCGGCCACATGCTCACCGACGTGGCGGCACTGGGGCTGGCGTTGCTCGCCGTCCGTTTCGCATCACGCCCGGCCGACGACAAGCGCACCTTTGGATTTCGTCGTGCCGAGGTCCTCGCCGCCCAGGCCAACGTCGCCGGCCTCGTCGTCCTCACCTTCTGGATCGCCTGGGAGGCCGTGGACCGGCTTCGTCACCCAGGCGCAGCCATCGAGTTGCCGGTCATGGCGGGGGTGGCGGCCATCGGCCTGGTGGCCAACCTCGTGGTGCTCCGATGGCTCCACGCCGACCACAGCCTGAACACGCGCTCGGCCTTTCTCCACGTCCTGGGCGACGCGGTCTCCTCGGTGGTCGTCCTGGCCGGAGCCGTGGCGATGTGGCTCGAGCCGACCTGGACCTGGATCGACCCCGTCCTCTCTCTCGGGATCTCGCTCCTGATCCTCTGGGGAGGCCTGCGCATCAGCCTCGAGATCGCCGACATCCTCATGGAGGCGGTTCCTCGGCACCTGGCCATCGAGGAGGTCTGCGGCGCCATGGGCGACGTCCCCGGCGTTCTGGCGGTGCACGACCTGCACCTCTGGACCATCTCGAGCGGCCAGTACGCCCTGTCGGCCCACGTGGTCGTCGGCGAGGAGGACCTCGGTCGCAACGACGCCATCCTCGACGACGTGAAGGGCCGCCTCCGGACCCGCTTCGCCATCGACCACACCACCATCCAGATCGAGTCGGCTGGATACGCGCACCTGTACGACGACGTCCACGCCCACCAGCACGACCCGGAGCGGCGCTGCGCCCCGCACGCCGCCGGAGGCTGAATCGTTGCGCATCGTGGCCGGAACGGCCCGGGGCCGAAGGCTCGCCGCGCCGGCCGGGGAGGGCACCCGCCCGACGAGCGACAAGGTGCGTGGGTCGATCTTCAACATCCTCGGGCAGTTCTTCCCGGGCGGCAGGGTTCTCGACCTGTACGCCGGGACCGGATCGATGGCGCTGGAAGCCCTCTCGCGCGGATGCGCGGCGGCCACCTGCGTGGAGGCGTCGCCCGGAGCTGCCGCCGTGATCCTCGAGAATGCCGAGGCCTGCGGGTTCGCCGGGCGCGTGACCGTCGTCCGGCGGAGGGTCGAGGCCGCTCTCCCCGCGCTCCTTGCCGACTCCTTCGACCTGGCTTTCGTCGATCCCCCGTACTCCGAGGGGCCTGGCGTGGCGCTGGCGTCGCTCGACCGGGTGCTCCGCTCGGGCGCGACGGTGGTGGCGGAGCACGACCGGCGTTCCCCGACCCCCGACCGCGTGGGTTCGCTGCTCGTCGTCGATCGCCGCACCTACGGCGACACCGGAATCTCGATCTATCGCCGCGAGTAGGGGATAATCCGCGGCGATGCCACGACTCGCCATCTACCCTGGATCCTTCGATCCCCTCACCAACGGTCACCTGTCGCTCATCCACCGCGGCCTCAAGCTCTTCGACGGCCTCGTGGTGGCGGTGGCCAACAACGTGGGCAAGAAGGCGCTTTTCTCCCTGGAGGAGCGCACGCAGCTCATCCAGGAGGCGGTGGGGGCCGAGCCGCGCGTCGAGGTGGATCACTTCGAGACGCTTCTCGTCGACTACGCCAAGAGGCGCAAGATCCACACGGTTCTTCGCGGGCTGCGCGCCATGTCCGATTTCGAGTACGAGTTCCAGCTCGCCAACATGAACGCCAAGCTCGACCCGGACTTCGAATCGGTCTTCGTCATGACCGGGCAAGACTACTTCTACGTGACCGGCAGCCTGGTCCGGGAGGTGGCGAGCTTCGGGGGAGACGTGACCGGCCTCGTGCCGCCCAACGTGGCCGAGGGGCTGCGCCGCAAGTTCCCTCGTCGCTAGTCCGGGGCGGCGCAGGGGGCACCTTCGCGGTCGTTCCCAATCCTGGCTCGAGTTGGTATCCTCCCCCGGCCGAAAACTGCGTTCACACCTGCCTCCAGGAGATTCCGAGGATGAGACTTGCCAAGCGGCTCGACGCAGTGAAACCGTCCCCCACTCTCGCCATCACCGCCAAGGCGAAGGAGCTCAAGGCGAAGGGCATCGACGTGGTCGGGTTCGGAGCCGGTGAGCCCGACTTCGACACCCCGAAGCCGATCAAGCAGGCCGCCATCCAGGCCATCGATCAGGGGTTCACCAAGTACACCCCCACGAACGGGATCCCGGAGCTCCGCGAGGCCATCGCCAAGCGGATCGCCCAGGAACACGGCATCGCCTACAAGGCCACCGAGGTGCTGGTCTCCTGCGGCGGCAAGCACGCCCTCTACAACCTGTTCCAGGCGCTCCTGAACCCCGGCGACGAGGTGGTCATCTTCGCCCCGTACTGGGTGAGCTACGCCGACATGGTTCGGCTGGCCGACGGTGTGCCGGTCATCGTCCAGACCCGGCACGAGGACGGCTTCGAACCGAGCCACGAGGCCATCAAGGCGGCCATCGGCCCGAAGACCCGGGCCGTCATCGTGAACAGCCCGTCCAACCCCACCGGCGCGGTCTTCGGGAGGGCCACGCTGCGGAACATCGTCGAGGAGGTGAAGGGCAAGGACATCCTCGTCGTCACCGACGACATCTACGACCGCCTGGTCTACAAGGGGCGCTTCGAGAACGTCCTCACGGTGGACCCATCCCTCCACTCCCAGGTGGCACTCGTGAACGGGGTGTCGAAGACCTACGCGATGACGGGCTGGCGAATCGGCTGGACGGCCGGACCGCAGCCGCTCATCAGCGCGATGCAGAAGCTCCAGGACAACTCCACGTCCAATCCAACGTCCATCTCGCAGAAGGCGGCGCTGGGCGCGATGACCCTGCCACTCGAGGCCGAGGTGGAGGCCATGCGGAAGGTCTTCGACGAGCGGCGGCAGCACATCGTGAAGCGGCTGAACGCCATCCCGGGCGTGAGTTGCTTCGACCCGGGTGGAGCGTTCTACGCCTTCCCGTTCGTCGGGAAGCTCCTCGAAAAGAAGATTCCCGGCCAGACAGAGCCCATCGGAACCGACGAAGCGTTCGTGGCCCACCTGCTCGACCACCACAAGGTGGCGGTCGTCCCGGGTTCCGCGTTCGGGGCGCCGGGTTACCTTCGCCTCTCCTTCGCCATCGCCATGGACCAGATTGACAAGGGCGTTGACCGCATCGCGGAGATGGTGAAGAGCCTCCAGTAATCCCAAGGGCCGGGGCCAGGCGCCCTCGGTATGTTAGGGTCCGCCCCCGATGCCGTCGCGCAAGGACATCAAGAAGATCATGATCGTAGGCTCCGGGCCGATCGTCATCGGGCAGGCCTGCGAGTTCGACTATTCCGGGACCCAGGCCTGCAAGGCACTGAAGGAGGAGGGGTACGAGGTCGTGCTCCTCAACTCCAACCCGGCCACGGTCATGACCGACCCGGACTTCGCCGACCGGACCTACGTCGAGCCCATCACCCCCGAGGTGGCCGAGCAGATCCTGGCCCGGGAGAAGCCGGACGCGCTTCTCCCCACGCTGGGAGGGCAGACCGCGCTCAACCTGGCCGTGGCGCTCGCCAAGAACGGGGCCCTGGCGCGCCACGGGGTGGAGCTGATCGGAGCCTCGCTCGAGGCCATCGAGATGGCCGAGGACCGGCAACTCTTCAAGGATGCCATGAACCGTATCGGGGTCGAGATGCCCCGCAGCG
The DNA here is from genome assembly GCA_963700085.1 of uncultured delta proteobacterium. GTDB lineage: Bacteria > Myxococcota > Myxococcia > Myxococcales > Anaeromyxobacteraceae > CAIOAK01. The sequence continues at coordinate 525,394 of CAVOWI010000018.1, read as the reverse complement.
GCTACGCCACCTCCTTCGAGGAGTCCCGCGCTGCCGCCGAGGCCATCGGCTTCCCCGTCATCATCCGCCCGAGCTTCACCATGGGTGGGGAAGGCGGCGGAGTCGCCTTCAACAAGGAGGAGTTCGACGCGCTGGCGCGCCGGGCCATCGAGCTCTCGCCGACCCACACCATCCTGGTCGAGGAGTCGATCCTCGGATGGAAGGAGTACGAGCTGGAGGTGATGCGGGATCGGAACGACAACGTGGTGATCGTCTGCAGCATCGAGAACTTCGATCCCATGGGAGTCCACACCGGCGACTCCATCACCGTGGCCCCGGCCCAGACCCTCTCCGACAAGGAGTACCAGCAGCTCCGCGACGCCTCGATCCGCATCATCCGGGAGATCGGCGTCGACACCGGGGGATCGAACATCCAGTTCGGCGTTCACCCCGAGACGGGGCGGGTGGTGGTCATCGAGATGAACCCGCGCGTCTCGCGCAGCTCGGCGCTGGCTTCCAAGGCCACCGGCTTTCCCATCGCCAAGATCGCCGCCAAGCTGGCGGTGGGGTACACGCTCGACGAGCTCCGGAACGACATCACCCGCGAGACCCCGGCCTGCTTCGAGCCCACCATCGACTACGTGGTGACCAAGGTTCCTCGCTTCGCCTTCGAGAAGTTCAAGGGAGCCGACGACGTCCTCACCACCCAGATGAAGTCGGTGGGCGAGGTGATGGCGATAGGGCGAACCTTCCAGGAGAGCCTCCAGAAGGCGCTTCGCAGCCTGGAGATCGACCTGCCCGGCCTCGACTCGCCGCTCGGCAAGCGCCCGGGCGACGCCTATTCCGAGGCCGAGAAGATGCAGATCCTCGAGCAGGCCCGGGTGCCTCGCGGCCCACAGGGTCTTCTGGGTCGGCGAGGCCCTGCGGGCGGGCACCTCCATCGAGGAGCTCCACCGTCTCACCGCCATCGACCCGTGGTTCCTCCGGGAGATGAAGGGGATCGTCGATCATGAGCCGGAGCTGGCCCGCGGGCTGCCTCCCGACGCGGCCTCGTGGCGCACGGCAAAGCGACTGGGCTTCGCCGACAAGCGCATTGCCGGGCTGGCGCGCACCACCGAGCACGCCGCCCGCGCTGCCCGATGGGCAGCCGGGGTTCACCCGGTCTTCAAGCGAGTCGACACCTGCGCCGCCGAGTTCGAGGCCTACACCCCGTACCTCTACTCGACCTACGAGGAGGAGTGCGAGGCCAAGCCCACCGACCGCCGCAAGGTGATGATCCTGGGCGGTGGCCCGAACCGGATCGGCCAGGGCATCGAGTTCGACTACTGCTGCGTACACGCCAGCTTCGCGCTCCGGGAGGCCGGGTTCGAGACCATCATGGTCAACTGCAACCCGGAGACCGTCTCGACCGACTACGACACCAGCGACCGGCTCTACTTCGAGCCGCTCACGCTGGAGGACGTCCTGGAGATCGTCCGGATCGAGAAGCCGGAGGGGCTGATTGTCCAGTACGGCGGGCAGACCCCGCTCAAGCTGGCCGTACCGCTGGAGCAGGCGGGCGCCCCCATCCTGGGAACGACCCCCGACGCCATCGATCGGGCCGAGGATCGCGAGCGATTCTCCGCCCTCATCGACAAGCTCGGGCTCCGGCAGCCCGCCAATGGCATGGCCCGCAGCATCGACGAGGCCTTCGCCGTGGCGAGGCGCATCGGGTATCCGGTCATGGTCCGCCCGTCCTACGTGCTGGGCGGCAGGGCCATGGAAGTGGTCTACGACGATGCCGACCTGAACGCCTACCTCACCGAGGCGGTGCAGGCCTCCCATGAGAAGCCGGTCCTCGTCGACCGGTTCCTCCGGGAGGCGGCCGAGGTGGACGTGGACGTGGTGTCCGACGGCAAGGACGTGGTCGTCGCCGGGGTGATGGAGCACATCGAGGAGGCCGGTATCCACTCCGGCGACTCGGCGTGCGCGCTCCCCCCGTTCAGCCTCGCCCCGGAGACGGTGGCCGAGATCGAGCGGCAGTCCATCGAACTGGCCCGCGAACTGGGGGTGGTCGGCCTCATGAACGTGCAGTTCGCCATCCAGGGGCAGGACATCTACGTCCTGGAGGTGAATCCCCGCGCCAGCCGGACCGTGCCCTTCGTGGGGAAGGCCACCGGCGTCCCCTTCGCCAAGAAGGCCGCTCTGGCCATGGCGGGCATCTCGCTGGCGCAGCAAGGCCTCTTCGCCACCCCGACGGCCGAAGCACGTCTCGGTGAAGGAGGCGGTCATGCCCTTCGCCCGGTTCCGCGGTGTCGACCCCGTGCTCGGTCCGGAGATGAAGTCCACCGGCGAGGTCATGGGAATCGCTTCGGACTTCTACGGCGCCTTCTGGAAATCGCAGATCGCGGCCGGAAACGCCCTGCCCGTTCCCCGGCGCGGGGAATCGCTCCGGGCGTTCGTCTCGGTCAAGGACGCCGACAAGCCGGTGGCTGCCGACCTGGCCCGGAGGCTCGTCTCCCTGGGCTTCGAGGTCCTTGCGACCTCGGGCACGGCGGCCTTCCTGGCCCGCGAGGGCATCCCAGCCACGCCCGTGCGAAAGGTGGGGGAGGGACGTCCCAACGTCGTCGACCGCATCATCGACGGGGAGGTTCACTTCCTGATCAACACCACCGCGAGCAAGCGGACCATCTCCGACAGCTTCTCCATCCGTCGCGAGACCCTGATGCACCGCGTGCCCTACTTCACCACGCTCACCGGCGCCCGCGCCGCGCTGGGCGCGATGGAGAAGTCCCTCGACGCCGGTTACGGCGTCCGTTCCCTGCAGGAGTACCACCGCGCCCCCGGCGCTTGACGCCACGCCGGCGGGAACCCGCCGTGTCGCACGGAAGGTGACACAGGATGTCGAACACTCGCACGCCCATCACCCCAGCCGGCCTCGTTCGCCTCAAGCAGGAGTTGCGGCGCCTCAAGTCCGTGGACCGCCTGCGCATCGTGAAGGAGATCGCCGAGGCGCGATCGCACGGCGACCTCTCCGAGAACGCCGAGTACCATGCGGCCAAGGAGAAGCAGTCGCACGTCGAGGGGCGCATCACCCAGGTCGAGCACTGGATCGCCACCGCCGAGGTGATCGACGTCTCCCGCCTCTCGGGCGACAGGGTGGTCTTCGGGGCCACCGTCCAGCTCACCGACAGCCAGAGCGGCGACGAGGTCCAGTACCGGATCGTGGGCGAGCTGGAGGCCGATCTCAAGCTGGGCAAGATCAGCGTCACGAGCCCCATCGCGAGGGCACTCATCGGCAAGTCGGAGGGAGACGTCGTGAAGGTCCGGGCCCCTGGTGGCGAGCGCGAGTACGAGATCCGCGGCATCGAGTTCGTCGAGGAAGCGATCTCCTCCGACCCGGAGTAGGTCGCACGGGGGCGGGGATGGCTTCGCGAGATGTCCCCGGGTTGGCCCCCGGCGCCCGCGAGCTCATGGCGCTCTTCGCGCCACTTCGCTTCGCCGCGCGCCAGGATGGCGCCGGCCTGGAACGGCTGGCCGGGCTCGCTGACACCGTGCGAGGCGCGCTGGCCCTGGCCCGGCGGGCTGGGGTCGGGGAGAGCCCGGCTCTGATGCGCCTGGCGGCCGAGGCCGAGGCCTTCGGCACGCTTCCCGCCACCGAGCGTCTTGCGGCGGTGTGCCGGATGGCCGCCGAGCTGGGCTCTCTCGTGGCCCTCCCCACCGACCTGGGTTCGCTGGCGCGGCGCGGGCGCATCCCTGGCACGCCGCCCGCCCCGGCGCCGCGGCCGCGCGCCGCTGTCCCCGAAAGCCGCGCCGAGCGACGCAGCGCGCCTGGCCACCCCGCTGGCGGACGTTCCAGGCGCCCACCAGGCCCCGCGCGCCTTGCTGGAGGAGCGCGGCCGGACCACGGTCGAAGGCGCGCTCGAGTTCTGGCCAAAGGCCTGGCAGGACCGCACTCACGTGAGGCGGGTCGCGGACTTGCGCGCGGGGGAACCGGGCATCGCCGTGGTGACGGTGCGCACCGTGCGTCAGCAGAGGATGCGCAACGGCAAGCCCATGCTCAAGGTCTCCACGGCCGACGGGGCCAGCCGGCTGGAGCTGGTGTTCTTCAATCCGCCGCCCTGGCGGCACAAGCAGTTCCAGGCCGGCGAGACCATCCTCGTTTCAGGCGACGTCACCGAGGGGTTCGGCGGCGTCCGGCAGATGGCCCAGCCTGACGTCGAGAAGGTCACCGAGGGAGATTCGGCGAACTTCGGGCGCATCGTACCGATCTACGTCGGCCCGGCGGACCACCAGCATCCGGCGCTTCGCAAGCTCATGAAGCGGCTGGTCGACGACTGGGCCCCCTTCGCCGTCGACGACCTTCCGCCGGACGTCAGGGTCCGTCGCCGCCTCCTGGGGCGCTCCGACGCCCTGGCCCAGGCCCATTTCCCATCGGCCGGAACCGACCTCGTCGCCGGCGCCGCGCGGGCCACCGAACCCTTCCGTCGCCTGGTCTTCGAGGAGCTCTTCTTTCTCCAGCTTGCGCTGGCGCTGAAGCGGCGAGGGATGCGACGGGACCCCGGCATCGCCTTCGACGCCTCCCCCGCGCGGCGTGCGGCGGCAAAGGCGCTCCTGCCGTTCGTCTTCACTGGCGCGCAGGAGAGGGCCTTCGCCGAGATCGCCGGAGACATGGGGCGACCGGAGCCGATGAACCGGCTGCTGCAGGGGGACGTGGGGAGCGGGAAGACGGCGGTCGCCTTCGCCGCCGCCATGCTCGCGGTACAGTCGGGCTGGCAGGCGGCCATCATGGCGCCCACCGAGATCCTGGCCGAGCAGCACGCCCGGACTCTCCGCGGCTGGCTGGAGGGATTGGGCGTCGAGATGGTCCTCGTGGGCGCCCAGGCCCGAGGTCGCGAGCAGCGCGAGGCACGGGATGCGCTCGCCTCCGGCCGGGCCCGGATAGCGGTGGGGACTCACGCCCTCCAGGAGGAAGGGGTCACGTTCGCCCGGCTGGGGTTCGTGGTGGTGGACGAGCAGCATCGCTTCGGGGTGATGCAGCGGGCCCGGCTCATGGAGAAGGGCGTCCGACCCGACGTGCTGGTCATGACGGCAACGCCGATCCCGCGGACGCTCGCGCTGGCCTTCTACGGCGACCTCGACCAGTCCAAGATCGACGAGCTTCCGCCGGGGCGAACCCCGGTGGGGACGCGAGTCTTTGGCGATGCCCAGCGGAAGAAGGCCTACGAGCTCGCGCGACGGGAGCTCGAGCATGGCCGGCAGGCCTACGTCGTGTACCCCCTCGTCGAGGAGTCGGAGAAGATCGATCTGGCCGACGCCACCAGCGGGGCCGAGGAGCTTCGAGCGATCCTGGCGCCGCACCCGGTCGCACTCCTTCACGGACAGATGAAGGCGGAGGAGAAGGAGGCCGTCATGGCCCGATTCCGGAGCGGCGAGACTCGGGTCCTCGTTGCCACCACGGTGATCGAGGTCGGCGTCGACGTCCCCAACGCCACGGTGATGATCGTCGAGCACGCCGAGCGCTTCGGCCTCTCCCAGCTCCACCAGCTGCGCGGCCGGGTGGGGCGTGGGGAGGCGCCTGGCCAGTGCCTGCTCATCGCCCACTTCGCGAAGGCAGGGGGCGAGGCTCGGGAGCGGTTGAAGACCATGGTCCGCACCCAGGACGGATTCGAGATTGCTCGGGCCGACCTGCGAATCCGGGGACCCGGTGAGATGCTCGGGACTCGCCAGGCTGGGCAGCCCATCTTCGACGTGGCGGACCTTTACCGCGACGAGGCCATCCTCGACGAGGCAAGGGAGGAGGCCTTCCGACTCGCCGAGGTGGACCCCGAGCTGGTACGCCCCGAGAACGCGGCGACCGGCGAGGCCCTGGAGCGCTGGGCGGCGCGACTGTCGCTCGCACGGGTGGGGTGAGCGGGGGAGCGCTCTGGCTGCGGCGCTGGTATCATCGCCAGATGCCCTCCTGCGCGCTCTGCGAGAATGTCCAGCCGGCCGGAGAGGCCTGCGAGACGTGCGGGCATCCCTTCCCGGCTGGGGAACGAGTCGACGTGCCCGTGGAGCCCCTCGAGGACATGGAGGCAACCCTTTTCACGGGGGCCGAGGGCGCCGGAGAGGTCCTGGCGTTCGAGGGATTCGAGACCACCTCCATCGACCCGGTGAAGATCGTCGCCGATGCCATGGAAGGACTGGAGACCACCCCCGTCGAGGGCATTCCGGACGACGGCCCATCCATGGAATCGATCGTCGCGATCTGTCGATATTGCCGAACTCCAGGATTTCCCGGGGAGGCCTTCTGCGCCCACTGTGGAATGCGCCTGCCGCCCATCGCCGGCGACCAGGTGGCCGCGCTCGACGTCCGGCTCTGCCGGGACTGCGGCACGCCGGTGCGCGGCGAGTCGTGCCCCGCCTGTGGCGTCAGACCGTCTCGCTGACCACCCGGTGCGCGCTTGCCAAGGAGAGCGACCGCAGGCAGATTGGGCCGCCCACCGCCATGAACGCTTCCGTCGAACCCACCTTCTCCGCGTGGTTCCGCTGCGCGGACGGCTGCGATTTCCGCGCCCCGCTCACGGAGGTGGTGTACCGCTGCCCCCGCTGCCAGGGGTTGCTGGAGGTCGAGCACGACCTCGACGCGCTCAGGAGGCGGAGCGCGGCCGACTGGAAGGCCCTCTTCGAGGGACGCTTCCGCGGTGGGGCGTGGCCGTATGGTTCCGGCGTCTGGGGAAAGAAGGAGTGGATCTACCCGCAGCTCGCCCTGGAGAACGTGGTCTCGATGTACGAGGGGGGGACGCCGCTGCTCCACCTCGAGCGCTACGGCCGCAGCATCGGCCTGCGAGACGTCTGGCTGAAGGAGTGCGGTGTCACCCACACCGGGTCCTTCAAGGACCTGGGGATGACCGTGCTCGTCTCGGCGGTGAAGGAGATGCGTTCACGGGGCACCGCCATCCGCGCCGTGGCCTGCGCATCCACGGGTGACACCAGCGCTGCACTGGCCGCTTACTGCGCCGCGTCCGGGATCCCCTCGGTCGTGCTTCTTCCGCGCGGGAAGGTCTCCACGGCGCAGCTCGTCCAGCCGGTCTCGAACGGCGCCCTGGTCCTCGAGCTGGACACCGACTTCGACGGGTGCATGCGCGTCGTCCAGGAGCTCTCGAAGACGAAGGACATCTACCTCGCCAACTCGATGAACTCCCTGCGCATCGAGGGACAGAAGACGGTGGCCGTGGAGCTGGCGCAGCAACTCGGGTGGTCCTGTCCGGACTGGGTGATCGTCCCCGGCGGAAACCTGGGCAACGCCGGGGCGCTCGGCAAGGGATTCCTGCTCATGAAGGAGCTGGGGCTGGTGGATCGGCTGCCCCGGCTGGTGGTGGCCCAGGCCGAGAATGCGAACCCCCTTTATCGGGCGGTGCAGCGAGCGGGCCGTCCCGGCGCCGTCCTGGAGGTGGCCCCGATCTCGGCGAAGAGCACCCTCGCCAGCGCCATCCAGATTGGCGCTCCGGTGTCGTCGAAGCGGGCGCTTCGAGCCATCGAGGCGCTCGACGGCCTGGTGGAGCAGGCCAGCGAGCAGGAGCTGGCGGATGCCGCCGCCCGTGCCGACCTGTCGGGCGCCTTCGCATGCCCCCACACCGGTGTCGCGCTCGCGGCGCTCGAGAAGCTCGCGGCCCGGGGCGACGTGAAGCCGAGCGAGCGGGTGGTGGTCATCTCCACGGCCCACGGGCTCAAGTTCTCCGACTTCAAGGTCGGCTATCACGAGGGAACCCTCCCTGGCGTCCTCCCTGCGCTCCGCAACCCCCCGGTGAAGCTCCCGGCAACCCTGGCGGCGGTCCAGGAAGCGGTCGCCGTCCGTTTCGGGGAGGGTTGAGCCGATGAACGCCGCCGAGGAAGCCGCCCTGCGCGCCGAGCACGACGAGCTGGCAGACCGGGTCGCCACACGCCGCTCCATCGACGACGTTCGCAAGGGCGCCTATGCCTCCTTCGCCCTGATCATGGCTGCTGGACTGTCGGTGAAATTTGCCTGGGATCGCTGGGGCTGGGGCGTGCGGTCGACGAAGCCGCTGGGGCGTTTCCCGCTGCTCTTCCTGGGGGCGGTCGGTCTCTCCCTCCTCCTGGCCTTCGTGGCGGTGGCTGCCTTCCGGCGCTCGCGGCGGGCCATGAAGGGCGAGGACAGGGATTTCGGTCGCCTCCGGGAGATCCGGCGGCAACTGGGGATGGACGCGTGAAGCGGCGGCGAGGCCTCTTCCTCGTGCTGGAGGGGCTCGACGGGGCCGGCACCACCACGCAGGCCCAGCGGCTAGCGACCTGGATGATGGCCCGGGGACGGCGTGTTCACCTCACCGCCGAGCCGTCGCGCGGTCCGATCGGAACCCAGGTGCGCCACGTGCTATCCGGCCGGTTGCGTGGCCCCGGTGGAGGCGCGTTCGACGCCCGGTCGCTGGCGCTGCTCTTCGCGGCCGACCGGCTCGACCACTGGGGGAGCGAGATCGACCCACGTCTCGAGGAGGGGTGCGACGTCATCTCGGACCGCTACGTCCTCTCCAGCCTTGCCTATCAGGCCGTGAGCACCGGCGATGCGCGCTGGGTGGCGGCCATCAACTCGATGGCTCCCGCACCCGACCTGACGATCTTCCTTCGGGTTGCCCCGGCCGTGGCGCTTCGGCGGCGGTTTGCCGCCAGTGCGGAGCGGGAAATCTTCGAGTTCCCCGACTTCCAGCGGAAGGTCCACCGGGCATACCTCCGTGCTCTAGCCGGCATGGTGGGCGCAGGGGAGCGCGTGGTCGACATCCGTGGGGAGGGAGCCATCGAGGTGGTCGGCGACGCGGTGACGCGGTCGGTGGAACCGCTCCTTCCATGACACCGTCCACTGCCGCGGTGCTGGTGGTGGGCAGCGAGGTGCTCTCGGCCAAGGTGGTGGACGCCAACGGTCCCTACCTGGTCAAGCGGCTTCGGGACCTTGGCGTGGAGTTGACCGCGCTGCATGTGGTTCCCGATCGCGTGGACGCCATCGTCGAGGTCCTGCTCGCCGCGCGTCGGCGGGCGGACTGGGTCATCACCAGTGGCGGCGTGGGCCCCACCCATGACGACCTCACGGTTCCGGCGGTGGCCCGGGCCCTCGGCGTGGGGCTCCGGCGCGACGAACGGATGGCGCGCGTGCTCCGCGAGATGCACGCTCGCCACCACCCCGGTGCCGAGTTCCCGGAGGTGGCCTTGCGAATGGCCGACCTCCCGGAGGGAACGGAACTGCTCGGCGACCCGGAGTTCCCGACCCTGGTGGTGTCGCGGATCGTGATGCTTCCAGGCGTGCCTTCGTTCCTGCGCCACCAGTTCCAGGCCGTGTCCCACCTGTTCCACGGCGCCCCGTTCCACCTCGCCTGCCTCTACTTCCGGTGGGGTGAGGACAGGCTGGCCGTGCCGCTCGCGGCGGTGGCCGAGGCGCATCACGCGGTGGAGGTTGGAAGCTACCCGCGCTTCGACGAGTCCGACTATCGGGTGAAGGTGACGGTGGAGGGGCGCGACCGCGAAGAGGTCGGCGCCGCCGCGCGAGCGGTGCTGGCCGCCGTGCCCCCCGAGGCCCTGGTCAGGACCGAAGGGCTCGATCGCTGATCGGTCAGACCTCGAAGCGGTCGATCTTCCCGGCCTTCTGGAGGATCTCGAGGGCTCCCAGGACGCACTTTTCCCGGTCGTCGCCCTGGAGCTTCATGACCAGGGGCGAGAGGAACGGCTCGCCGGGCGTGCTGGGCTTCGAGGGAATCACGGAGATCGCCCAGGTGTCGCCGAGGTCCTTGTCCGCCAGGACCTCGCAAGGGGTGTTGCCGATGTAAGCACGCGCCATCTCGGGAGAACCTCGGGCCGGAGGAGCGGGGAAGATAGCGCAAAGGGCGGCGCGCCGGAAGCGCGACTTTGCGAACTCGTTCGCGGTGACCGCCCGGTGACAAGAGCCCCCTAGAAAGAGGTGCGTGAATCCTTCCGCGCTTCGCGAGATCGACCTGGATCGGCCCCAGTGGCTGAAGTCCGTTCCCTTCCTTGCCGTTCACGGCGTGGCGCTGGCCGCCCCGTTCCTCGATCCGCCGACCTGGGCGCGCGCCGGTCTCGCACTTGGCGTGTACACGGCGATGATGTTCGGAATCACCGCCGGGTTCCACCGTTACTTCTCCCATCGGGCCTTCCGCACCAGCAGGGCCTTCCAGTTCGTCCTGGCGCTGCTCGGGACCCTCTCGGTCCAGAAGGGCGTCCTCTGGTGGGCCGCCCACCACCGCGACCACCACCGCTACTCGGACGGTCCGAAGGACGTACATTCGCCGGTGCAGCGAGGATTCTGGTGGAGCCACGTCGGCTGGATCCTCTCGGCCCGCTACGACGAGACCCGCCCCGACCGGGTGAAGGATCTGCTCCGCTTTCCGGAACTGCGTTGGCTCGACCGATGGGGCATGGTCGTTCCGGCCGCGCTGGCCGGGATCCTCTTCGCCGCCGGCGGCTTGCCCTGGATGCTCTGGGGGTTCTTCGTGCCGGTGGTGGTCTGCTGGCACGCCACCTTCGCCATCAACTCGGTGGCCCACGTGCTCGGCTCGCGGCGATACCCGACCGCCGACGACTCCCGCAACAACCCGGTTCTCGCCCTCCTCACCTTGGGTGAAGGGTGGCACAACAACCACCACTTCTTCCCCTCCACCGCCAACCAGGGCTGGTTCTGGTGGGAGCTGGACGTGAGCTACCTCGTCCTTCGAGGGCTGGCCGCGGTCGGGATCGTCTGGGACCTCCGTACCCCTCCGGCGCACGTCCGCGCAGGAGGACTGCCCCCGCGACGCCTACAGGAAGACCGACCGGCGAGCGGCGAGGTCAGCGTCGAGCATGCGCTGTAGCACGGCGCGCGCCCGCTCTCCCGCCGTTGCCATCGCAGCCGCGTCGTCCGCCGCCTCGGGTGGCGGAGGAGCGAGGGGTTCGCCGAATCGGATCGACCAGCGCGAGGGAAGGGGCAGCCAGCCCAGCGGCGCGGAGAGCGGAAACGGAGCCGACGCCTCCTCGCTCCCCACGATTGCGCAAGGCACGATGGGGGCGCGTGCGAGCGCAGCCACCCTCGCGAAGCCCCCGCGCCCGAAGCGGGTGACCCTGTAGCGGTCGCTCCAGGGGCGGGGCGCGTCTCGCCGCCCTTCCGGAAAGAGGGCGATGCTCGTACCTCGCTCGAGGAGCGCAAGCGCCACCTCCGGCCGCAGCGGCGCGGCGCCCATCCGTCCGAGAAACGGGCCGATGACGGGCGCCAGCAGGGCCCGAGGGTCGAGCAACGGGCGCAGTTCCCTGGGGGCGGGAGGGCGAGCGGCGGCGGCACGCAGGACGAGCGCGTCCCATGCGAGCGTCCCTCCGTGGTTGGCCACCACCACCACGGGCTGCTCCGGGAGGAGCGAGGCGCCGCGGACGTCGACGCGCCACCAGTTGTCGAGAAAGAAGTCGAGAACGGCGCGAGCCCGGTTCGGGTAGATCGCGATCCATTCCGTACTCGTCGAGGCGGGCGGGCGCGCCGAGCAGGCTGGCCAGAGACGCCAGGGGCGCCAGTGCGTCGCGCAGCGCCGGGAGGAGGCGCACCAGGAGCACCCGCAACTCGTCCGTGTAGGCGGCTGGCCCGGTTCGGCGGGCCTGCTCGGCCAGTCGCGCCTCGCCCTCGCCAACCGACGGGTCCGGCACCTGGGCAGGCGCGCGAGGGGCTGGAACGTCGTCTTGCCAGGATACCGGCGCCGGTGCCGGGTCTGGCTCCGGGACGGGGGACTCGGTCCGCAGTGCCGCTCCGCGCGCGAAGGGGTCGTTTCCGAGAACCGGGCGCCGGGCCCGGGGGGCGCGCGCGGGCTTCCCGTCTCTCGTCGACATTCCGGTTTCGTACAGGGGAAGCCGGGTTCCGTCAAACGGTCGGATCGACGTGGTAGGAGGGGCCGTGACGCTCATCCAGGTACTCCCTCCGGGGCTCGTGAACCAGATCGCCGCCGGTGAGGTGGTCGAGCGCCCGGCATCCATCATCAAGGAGCTGGTCGAGAACTCCCTCGACGCAGGCGCCCGCTCGATCCAGGTCGACATCGAGGAGGGAGGGCTTTCCCTCGTACGGGTCGCCGACGACGGTTCCGGCATGGGGCGGGAGGACGCCGTCCTCTCCCTGGAGCGCCACGCCACCTCCAAGCTGCGGGACGTCGGTGGGCTCACGTCCATCGCGACGATGGGTTTCCGGGGAGAGGCCATCCCGGCCATCGCATCGGTCTCCCGCCTGCGAATCGACACCTGCCCCGACGGAGAGGCCGGAATCGTGGTCGGGACCCGGATCGCAGTCGAGGGAGGCCAGGTCCTCGGCGTGGAGGAGGTGGCCCGGGCCCGCGGCACCACGGTGGAGGTGCGCGACCTCTTCTTCAACACGCCAGCCCGCAGGAAGTTCATGCGATCTGCTCCCGCCGAGGCCGGCCACGCCTCGGAAGCGGTGGTGCGCCTGGCGCTCGCCCGGCGCGACGTCGGGTTCACCCTTCGCTCAGGCGGTCGGGCCGCCATCGCGTCGGCCGCTGGCGCCTCCATCGAGGAGCGTGCGGCGTTGGCGCTGGGACGGGAGGCGAGCCGGCACCTCGTCCGGGTGGGGGCAGAGCGCGGCGACGCCCGCGTGCACGGCGTGGTCACGTCGCCCGACCACTCCGGCGCCACCTCGCGGGGTCTCTACCTCTTCGTGAACGGACGCTTCGTGCGGGATCGCGCCCTGGCCTACTCGGTCCTTCGCGCCTACGCCGGGTCGTTGCCGCCCGGCCGCCACCCAGCCGGCGTGCTCTTTCTCGAGATCCCGCTCGGGCGGGTCGACGTCAACGTCCATCCCCAGAAGATGGAGGTCAGGTTCCAGGACGCGCGCGGCGCCACCGACGCCGTTCACCACGCCGTCTCCGAGGCGTTGCGCCCCTCGCCCTGGCTTCGCCACCGCGACGTCCGGCCCACCCCGGCCGAGGGCGCACCTCCGGCCTCCCTGGCCGCAGAACCCGCCATCGACGACGTGGCCGGGGTTCTCGAGTCGGCCCGGCGCTGGGCCGACGAAAGCCCCAGCTTCACCCTTCCGTTCGCCCCGATGCCCGGACCGGCGCCGTCGGATTCCTTCCAGGCGCCGGCTGAACCCGCGCCCGGCGCGCTGCCCGGGTACTTCGGCTCCCTCCGGTACGTGGGCCAGCACGCGAGGACCTACCTGGTCTGCGAGGCTCCCGGCGGCACGCTGGTGGTGATCGATCAGCACGCCAGCCATGAACGCCTGCTGTTCCATCGGCTTCGCGAGGCGTTCCGGACGCGTCGAATGGACGTCCAGCCGTTCCTCGTGCCGCCGGTGGTCACCCTGCCTCCCGCCTCGGCTCGGACCATCGAAGGGGCGCTCGAGGAGCTATCCCGCGTGGGGCTCGAGGTCGAGCCGTTCGGTGGCGACGCCTTCGCGGTGAAGAGCGCCCCCGCGCTCCTGGGCGGCGCCGCCATGGAGGCGCTTCTCGTCGATCTCGGACAGCAGATCCAGGAAGCCGGGCGAGGAAGCGCAGTCGAAGATGCGATCGACTCCCTCCTCGCCACCATGGCGTGCCATGCCGCGGTGCGCGCCAACCAGGACCTGGGGCGCGAAGAAGTTCGGGCGCTTCTCGACGGCCTTGACGCCATCGACTTCAAGGCGCGCTGTCCCCACGGCCGACCGGTCGTGGTCGAGCTTCCGCTCGCCGAACTGGAGAAGAAGGTGGGGAGACGCTGAGAGTGGGCGGGCTTCCGGCCGTGTGCACGATGTCGTACGAGATGACCGACCGGAAGCCCCTCCCGTTTTCCGAAGCGCCGACAGGCCACCATAGGGTTGCGGGGGGGGAGATTCCCTCGACGACCCGTGACGCCTCGAACGACCATATAGCAAGGGAGGGGCCAGGGAGTTGCGGGCCTCCAAGCTGTCTGAATCACGGGCTTGTCCTGAATCGCCGCCCCCGGTCGGGTGCAGGTTGCGCGTTTCATTCATGAATCTACACATTTCATTATTGAAATGCTGGACGAGCCCACGGAGCTAGTGGCAGATTGCGCGCCGTGCCCCCACGCGACCCCAAGCTCCGGCCCTACAGGATGGCCGCGTGGGTGTTCTACTTTCTCGCCATCGCGGTGGGGGTCGGCTTCCTCGTCGCGAGCGTCGTCAAGACGCTGCGCGGACGGGGGCGGCGGGCGCCGCCGGTTGCGACCAGCGCGCTCCCGACGCGAGCGACGCTGAGGGTCTGCATGGACGACCTCGACGCGCTCTACCTGGAGCAGAACCAGCGCGCCTGGGCCATGGGCGCCAACTTCGAGGGCACATCGCAGCTCGCCGCCTGGCGGGAATGGTCGCCGCGGTGGGAGGAGAAGGTCGGAGACCTCTCCGACCGCTGCCGACTCGACGTGACGAAGGGGGAGTGGGCCGAGGAGCGCAGCGACATGGCCGCGGCGCGTGACGCCATGCTGGCCCTGCACCGGGCCTACACCGCACAGGTGAACCGATTCGCCGACGAGCAGGGTGATCTCGCTCGCGCCGCCGCCGAGGCCCTTCGCAACGCCCGCAACGCGGCCCGCAGCGAGCGCTGACTAGGGGCCGCAGCCTCCGGTCGGGCTCGGCTGGAAGGTCCACCGGAAGACCTGCACCTCGTATCCCGGCGCGGCGGTCCGGTTCGGGAGCGACCCGGGCGGAACCGCTGCGCCCACAGGCAGAAACCCGTTCGACACGGTCAGCTCGACCACGTGCACGCGCTCGGTGGGCCGGTCGAAGTCCCAGGGCGTGAACGGGAAACTGCTCGGGTATCGCAGATACTGTGTGGGGTCCGCGGGCGGCGGGAGCGTCTCGACCTGGAGGGGCGTTCGGAGCGGCTGGCTGTCCGGATCGTAGTCCACGAACCATCGGACCTCGACCGGTTCCTCGCTGTTCTCGTCGACCAGGGTGGCCGAGACGTCGAAGTGGGACCCCGCCGGACACGAGGCGAGCGGTCCGTAGGCGGTCATGGCCAGGCCTGGATGTGCACTCTCCGTGAGCACGCGGGGGGGAGTGATGGGAAGGCCACCGTCGATGGGGCCCACCCCCGGCAGCGGCTGGGGGATCGGGCATCCCCCCAGGACCGCGCCGGCGGCGAATACCGCGACCAGGACCGCTCCGATGCGGCGAACGGGGCGGGTCATGTCTCTCCCTGTGACTCGCCGTCGCCGTAAGCCGGCGGACCGCCGCGCCGGTCCGCTTCCAGCTTCTCCAGGTGGCGGAAGACGGTGCGGGGATCCACGTCGAGGTCCTTTGCCGTCTTGGTTCGGTTGCCGCCGTTTCGTTCCAGGACCTCGCTGATGTACCTCCTGCGAAACTCCTCGATGGCCTGGGCGAGCGGCATGGCGGGCTCGAGTTCCTCCCGCCCGAGGTCGAGGTCGTCGGCCGTGACCAGGGGACCGTCGGCCAGCACCGCCGCCTTTTTCACGCGGTTCTCCAGCTCGCGGATGTTGCCTGGCCAGCGATACTTCCGGATGGCTGCCATGGCGCCAGGTGCGAAGCCCCGGGCGCGCGATTCGAACTCGACCGCATCGCGCTGGAGGAACCATCGGGCCAGCACCGTCACGTCCTCGCCCCGTTCGCGAAGCGGGGGAAGCCCGATGGCGACCACGTTGAGTCGGTAGAAGAGGTCCTCGCGGAATCGCCCGCTGCGAACGTCCTCCTCCAGATTCCGGTTGGTGGCCGCCAGGACCCGGATATCCACGGACTCGGGCCGGGCCTCGCCGACGCGCTGGACCGCACGTTCCTGGATGGCCCGGAGGAGCTTCACCTGCAACGAAGTTGGCATCTCCCCGATCTCGTCGAGGAAGAGGGTGCCTCCGGCGGCCGCCTGGAACCGTCCCGGGCGCGAGGCCACCGCCCCGGTGAAGGCCCCCTTCACGTGGCCGAAGAGCTCGCTCTCCAGCAGCCCCTCGGGGATGGCGGCGCAGTTGACCGCCACGAACGGGCCGCCAGACCTCGGCGATCGCCGGTGGATCTCGCGGGCCACGAGCTCCTTGCCGGTGCCGGTCTCGCCCTGGATGAGCACCGTGACGTCGGTGGGGGCCACCTTCTCGATGCGCCTGTAGACCTCCCGCATGCTCGGACCGGATCCCAGCATCTCTCCGTAGCGGCGGCTCTCGACCGCCTCCCGAAGCTCCTCGTTCTCCCGGCGCAGGTCCCGGAGCAGGAGCGCGTTCTGGAGAAGGAGGGAGGCCTGGGAGGCGAAGACGGTGAGCGTCTCCAGCGAGTGGTTGTCGAAGAGATTCCGGACGCTGTCGTTGCCCAGGTAGATGACCCCGAATACCTCGCCGCGTGCGGTGAGCGGCGCGCACATCACCGACTGGAGCTGGAGGTTCACCACAGAGGCCGAGCTGGACCACTCGGCGTCGTTCAGGGCGTCCGCCACGACCAGCGCGTGGCGGGTCTGGACGACCCTCTGCACGATGGAGTCGGAGACCCGGGTCACGGCATCCTCGACGTTGCCGGGCACGAGGTTGCGTGCGGCCCGGACCACCATCTCGTCGTTCGCCAGCTCGATGACGAAGCCCTTGTCGGCACGGGTCACCTCCAGGAGGGCCTCGAGGAGCGCGTCGAGCAGGGACTCGAGTGTCCCGGCCTCCAGCAACCGCCGCGAGAAGCGGACCAGGGGGTCTTCCCGGCTGGCGGTCTCGGAGGACCGGGACGTGGCCGGGGCGAGGGGAGAGAAGAGGATCCGGTGGGAGCCGGCTCGGATCACGTCGCCCGGCGCCAGCCGGCACGTGGTGCGCCGGCGCCCGTTGACGGTCAGTTCCACGCCGGCGTGGGCCGAGATGGTGTAGGCGTCGCCATCGGCGAGCACGTGGAGCGCGGTGGGTGGAAACTCCGGATCTTCGATGAGGAGGTCGCTGGCCGGGTCCCGCCCCACGGTGGTGATCCGGCGCGTCAGCGGGAGCACCCGCCGGCCGTCACCTTCTCCCTGGATCACCAGTTCGGCCATGCGTGGTCCCCTAGAAGACCCACGAGAGCTTGACGGAGGCCTTCGTGGGGGTGACCTCGGTCTCGATGCGCGGGACGTAGTGGACGAGGGAATCGGCCACGCCGTAGACGTACACGCCCCAGAACAGGCCCGCGGAGACGTACTTCACGACGTCGATGTTCTGGAGGAGTGCCCGGTCCGAATCGGGGATGGGCGGATTGCTGCAGTTCGTGGGCGTGGAGACCGAGCAGCGCCGCGACGGGTCGTCCGCGATCGCGTTGTGGGCGAAGATGGCGCCGATGTTCACCGCGCCCAGGACCACCTGGGACACGGCGATGATGATGCCCTTGGTGGTGTCGCCGTTCTGGAACTGGCCGACGCCGAAGGGGAGGAAGTTGAGCATGTAGATGTGCTCCTGCACGATGATGATCTTGGAGGGAGGTCCCGACCGGATCATCTCCTCGGCCAGGAGCCGCCGGCGGGCCTCGTCGGCCAGTCGCTCCTGCTCCTTCAACTGCTTCTTCCTCTCCCGCAGCGGAGCCAGCTCGGGCTCGGCCTCGGCACGCACACCGTCGAAGAAGTCCACGACGGGGGGCGGGACGAGGAAGGGGTCGAGCACCTGGTCCGGATCGATGGAGAGAAGCTGCACGAAGGCAGCGCGGGCGGCGCCCTTGTTCCCGAGCTGGTACTCGGCGAGTCCCAGGATGCGCCAGGCCTCGATGGCCAACGGCTCGGGAAGGTCCGGGTTTCGGGAGAGCACCTCGCGGATCGCCCCGACGGCGTCCGGCGTAGGCACCGAACTCGTAACGGTCGCGGGCCCGCTTCACGTCTGCGTCGGGCGTGGCCAGGGCCAGCGCGAGGAGGAGCGCGATCATCGGGGTGGCTCGTCTGTCTGCACGGCCGGGACGGTGATGTCCTGGCCTGCGCGGATGCGCACCACCGCGCTCGCGAAGGGGCGCCCGGGGGGTTCGAGACGCAGATCTCCCTCGCCCTCGTAGGGGCTGGAAGCGTCCGCCGGCACCGGGACGCGGAACGGTTCGCGCTGGGAATCGCCGGCCGTGCCGAGCAGCTTCCCGTCGAGAAACACCAGGGTGGCCGGGTTGCCGCTGACGCGGAGGCTGGCGGGACGGGGCGCGAGGGGAACCTTCAGCTCGCCCGTGGACGCCACCGTGGCCGCGTCGACGTCCCGGTCGAAGGGCTCGCAGCACGGATGCTCGATGCGGAGATGGTGGATGCCCGGCGGCAGGGAAAAGACCACGCGCTGCTGGCCCGAGGCCACCTCGACCCCGTCGAGCCAGGCCCGCTGGGCGTAGGGACGGACGTGCACCGTGAGCGGCACGGCAGCGGCGGCCTGGCGCGCGGGAGACGGACGCTGCGTCTCCGGGGGGCTTCGGGGCGCGGTGGGTGCGGGCGCGAGCGGGGGCGTCTCGGACGGCGGGCTCGTCCCGGACGACTGGCTCGCCGGCGGCGTACTCGCGTCGGCGACAGGCCCCGTGCCCGGCACGGGTGCTGCGCCCGTCCCGGGGGCCCTGGTCTCGGTCCCTCTGGAGAAGTGGGCAACCGCAAGCGCACCGACAAGGAGCGCCAGAGTGGCTCCGAGCGTGGCCACCGCGCGAAGCATCCTGCGCTTGAACCTGTCGCGGCGGGCCATGGACTCGAGGTGCCCGAGCACGGCGGGCTGCCGAGGTTCGAGGGCCAGGACCCCGTCGAACGCATCCAGGGCGAGGGCCGTCTCGCCGCGGGCAAGATGACCTTCCCCGCGCCGGAGACGGGTCTCGACCAGGCGGGGGCGCAGCGCAGCGGCGCTGGCAGGACGGGTCGGCCAGGAACTCCTGGAGGGTGTCTTCCGGCCGGTCGATGCCGTCGTCGCGAAGGGCCGATACGAGCTGATCCCGAACCTGGGCGGCGCTGGCGGGGCGCGCGGCCGGTTGGAGCGCGAGGCAGCCTCGGATGATGCGGGCCAGGGGCTCGCTCACCGCCAGGGTTCACCTGTCGCGGCTCGCGGAAGTCGCCCGTGACCAGCCGTCGAAGCGTGGCGGTGGGGTTCGGGGCCTCGAAGGGAAACTGCCCGGTACACAGCCAGTAGAGGATCGTGCCGAGGGAGAAGACGTCGGAGCGCTCGTC
Organism: uncultured delta proteobacterium; assembly: GCA_963700085.1. Lineage (GTDB taxonomy): Bacteria > Myxococcota > Myxococcia > Myxococcales > Anaeromyxobacteraceae > CAIOAK01. Next base: position 506,372 of record CAVOWI010000018.1, on the reverse strand, counting down.
GGCCTCGGCGCCATCGACGATCTCCGGCGCCATGTGGTTGGGGGAGCCCACCAGCGCGCCGGTCATCGTCATCCGGTCGTCCTGGGACAGGATGCGGGCGATGCCGAAGTCGGCGAGCTTGACCGCCGGCCTTCCTCCCTCCTCGGCAATCATGACGTTCTCGGGCTTCAGAATCCCTGTGGATGACCCCCGCGGAATGGGCGTGCGCGAGTGCATCGGCGAGCGCCACGCCCACCAGGGCCCCGCACTCCGGGAGGGGAATCCCGGCTTCGTCGGCGAAGGCGCGAAGCGTTCGACCGTGGACGAACTCGGTGACGAGCCAGCTCTCCTCCGTGCCGTCGCCGGAGTAGTCGAAGATCTCCACGATGCCCGGGTGGGAAAGGCGAGCCACCGCCCGAGCCTCGCGGGAGAACCGGGCTCGCGACTCTGCCTTGGTCGCCAGGTGCGGGTGAAGGATCTTGACCGCGACTTCCCGATCGAGCGCGGTGTCCCGGCCCCGGTAGACGACCGACATTCCACCGGTTCCCACCTGTTCGAGGAGTTCGTAGCGGTCGATCCGTCGAATCAAGGCACTCCCCTGCGGAAGCGACACCCCGACCCGATGGCGCGCTGAGCACTATGACATGAATGTCCCGGTCGAGCTACCGGGCGGAGGCCCCGCCCGGTAGTCCTCAGGCCCGGACTTCCGGAGCCTTGGCGCCGCCATCGGGAGGCGGACTCGTGGGCGCAATCCGCCCCACCGGGTTCTCCTCCAGCGCCGCACCCAGCACGTCGTCCATGTGGGTCGCGAAGACGAACTCCAGCTCCTTGCGAGCCTGCTCCGGCACGTCGATGAGATCCTTCTCGTTGCGCGCGGGGAGGATGACCCTCTTGATGCCAGCGCGGTGGGCCGCCAGCACCTTCTCCTTGATCCCGCCCACCGGGAGGACCAGCCCGCGAAGGGTGGCCTCGCCGGTCATGGCGACGTCGGAACGCACGCGGATCCCGGAGAGCAGAGAGACGAGCGCCGTGAGAATGGTGACGCCGGCGCTGGGCCCGTCCTTGGGGATGGCTCCTGCCGGGAAGTGGATGTGGATGTCGGTCTTCTCGAGGAAGTTGGCGGCGATGCCCAGGTGGTCGGCCTTCGACCGGAGGTAGGACAGCGCCGTCGTCGCCGACTCCTTCATCACGTCGCCCAGCTGACCGGTGAGCGTGAGCGTGCCCTTGCCGGGCATTCGCGTTGCCTCGATGAAGAGCAGGTCCCCGCCTGCCGCCGTCCAGGCGAGCCCGGTGGCGACGCCGGCGATCTCCGTCCGCTCCGCCGTCTCGTTGTAGAACTTCTCGGGCCCGAGCATGTCGTCGAGATCCTTCTCGTCGACGGCGCGTTTGGCGCCCGGCAGGATCCTGCCGCTCGCGACCTCCACGGCAATGGCGCGACAGACGTCGGCGATCCGCCGTTCCAGATTCCGGACGCCGGCCTCACGGGTGTAGGCCATGATGATCCGGATGAGTGACTTGCCGGAGAACTCGATGCTCTCCGGCGACAGGCCGTGCTCCCGCAGTTGCTTGGGCACGAGGTGCTGCTGGGCGATGTGCACCTTCTCCTCGAAGGTGTACCCGGGCAGCTCGAGGATCTCCATGCGGTCGCGCAGCGCGCTCGGCACCGGGTCGAGCAGGTTGGCGGTGGCGATGAACATGACCTTGGAGAGGTCGAAGGGCACGTCGAGGTAGTGGTCGGAGAAGCTGAAGTTCTGCTCCGGGTCGAGCACCTCGAGCAGGGCCGCGCTGGGATCGCCCCGGAAATCGGCGCCGAGCTTGTCGATCTCGTCGAGCATCATGACGGGGTTGTTGGCCCCGGCCTTCTTCATCGACAGGATGATGCGACCGGGGAGCGCGCCCACGTAGGTTCGACGGTGGCCGCGGATCTCGGCCTCGTCGCGAACGCCCCCGAGCGACAGGCGCACGAACTTGCGCCCGGTGGCTCGCGCGACGGACTGCCCCAGGGAGGTCTTTCCCACGCCGGGAGGCCCGACGAAGCAGAGAATGGGCCCGCGCATGTCGTTCTTCAGCTTGCGAACGGCCAGGTATTCGAGGATTCGCTTCTTGATCTTCTCGAGACCGTAGTGGTCGGCGTCCAGGATCTGACGAGCGTTCTCGATGTCGAGGTTGTCCTCGGTCCTCTTCGACCACGGCAGGTCCGCGATCCAATCGAGATAGGTCCGGGCCACGGCGTGCTCGGAGCTGGCGGTGGGAATGCTCTTCAGCCGGTGGAGCTCCTTGATGGCGACCTTCTCGACGTCGGGCGGCAGGCCAGCCTTCTTGAGCCGCTCGCCCAGCTCGTCGAGCTCCTCCTCCTCCTCGCCCAGCTCGCCCAGCTCCTCCTTGATGGCCTTGAGTTGCTGGCGCAGATAGTACTCACGCTGCGTCTTCGACATCTCGCCCTTCACGGCGCTGTCGATCTTGTTCGAGAGCTTGAGGATCTCCCGCTTGCGGTTGAGGAGCTCGAGGACGAGCTTCATCCGGGCCTTGAGATCGACCGTCTCGAGGACCTGCTGCTTCTCCTCGATGGGCACGTCCACGTTGGCTGCGATGAGATCGGCCAGGTGACCGGGGTGGGTGATCGAGTCGACGAGCTCGGTGGCGGCCGTGGGCAGCTCGGGCATCAGCTCGATGACCTCGCGGGCCAGCTTCTTGAGATTGATGGCGAGGGCCTCGACCTCGACCTCGTCCACCGAGGTCTTGTCCTCGACCGGCTCGACCCGGGCCTTGAGGTAGGGGGCCTCCTGGACGAGATCGAGGACCCGGACGCGGGCCAGGCCCTGGACCACGAGGGAGTAGTTGTCCTCTCCCATCTTGAGGAGCTTGACGATGCGGGCGACCGTGCCGACCGTGTAGAGGTCGGCGGCACCTGGGTCCTCCTCCTCGGCGCGGCGCTGGGTCACGACCCCGATGACCTGCTCGTCCCGGACGGCGTCCTTGATGAGGGCGATGGTCTTCTGGCGACCCACCGCGAGCGGAAGCACCCCGCCCGGGAAGAACACCGAGTTTCGCAGGGGAAGGATGGGCAGGACCTGGGGAATGTCTTCCTTGTTGATCAGGGCCGGCGGTCCCATGGCCGGCGCGACCTGCGCTCCCGCACCCTTCTTTTCCTTCTCCGACATGGCGTGCTCCTTCTCGAGTCCCTCGGAGACAGGCGGCTCCGGCTCCGCGAGGATACCAGATGGAAACCGGCGTCCCGGCGAGATCCTTCCTGGCGGGGCTGTGCCTATCGATCTAAGGCTGGAAAGGGGTCGGTCAAGCCGCGACGTCACGGTTTGACAGCGTCTCCCCGCGGTCGATAGCATCCGGCACCTTGCGCCTCGGCCACGTCAGCGACCTTCACCTCTCGGATCGCGGTCGCTATCCTCGCAACGGCTTCGCGCCACGGGACTGCGACCGCCACTCGAACCGTCTCGCGCAGCGCGTCCTCGACGAGATGGACAAGGCCGGGGTCGACCACCTCGTCGTCACCGGCGACCTGACCATGTCGGCCGAGACCGTGGAGTTCGAGCGGGCGGCCAAGCTCCTGCGTCGCTGGGCCGACGCCGGCAAGGTGACCATCGTCCCCGGCAACCACGACGTGTGGACCTCCGAATCGGTGAAGACGTCCCGCTTCCTGAGGATGATCGGCCCCGACGGCAGGGGGACGCGCAAACCGACGCCGAGCTATCCCTTCGTCACACTGCCGACGCCCGAGGTGGCCATCATCGCGCTCGACAGCGCGCGGTACGGGGAGGAACCCTTCTCGACTCCAGGCCAGATAGGCTCGGCCCAGTTGCAGGCCTGCAGGGAACTCGTCCGCGAGCACCTCAAGGAGGGGCGGGCGGTTCTCCTCGCCCTCCACCACCACCTCATGCTGCCCCGGGAAAGGGTCAAGTCCGATTCCCTCGTGGCCCGGATGCCACTCTCCGACGCCGACAAGCTGGTTCGCCTGGTCTCCGACGTGCGGGTCTCCGGCGTCCTCCACGGTCATCGGCACTGCGCATTCCGTGTCGATATCCCTGGCGCAGCCGGTCCGACTCCGGTCCTGTGCGCTGGCTCGGCAAGCCGCGTCACCAGCGAACCGGTGCGCCGCGCCCGCGGCTACGTGTACGAGGTCGACCGGGGCGGAATCCGCTCGGTGCAGCTCGTCGTGGCGAGAACGGCCTGAGTCGATCAAGGGCCCGGAGAATGGCGAGCGCGGCGAAGGGAAAAGGGAAGGGCGCTCGGCGCGCCCCGAGCCGTACCGCGCAGGTCCGGGACGCCCCGCTCCACGAGCTCACCCGCGACCAGCTCTCGGTCTTCCTGTACGTGGCGCTCCTGCCGGAGGAGACGCGCGCGATCGTGAAGGAGCTCGGCCTGGGCGTGCCCGGCTTCCGGACCGAGGCGCTGGGAGACGTCGAACGGTGTGATGTCATCGCCGACGAGATCCGTGACCGTCCGCAATCGGCGAGTTCGGTCCTGGCCTCGCTCGCGAAGGCATTCGAGTCTCCACCGCTCGCATGGCTCGACCTCGGGGGCGACGGCGCCGCCGACCTGCTGGCCGTCGGAGGAGGAGATGCGGCGCTCGCGCTCTCCCTCTGGCGCGTGCTCTCGGATCGGAGCCCGAAGGTCCGGGAGCAGGCGAGGCCGGTCCTCGACGAGCTCGCCTCCCACTACTTCGAACCTCCGGAGGGCACGGGAAAGGGTGGTTCGAAGGACGCTCCCGTCGAGGAGGATCCGTCCGCCCGGGCCGAGCGACTCGACTCCGCGCTCGCCCTGGCCGAGAAGCGGCTTCGCGAAGCGGAGGAGCGGGGTGAGGCCCGTGCGGAGGACGCCCGGAAGCGTGGCGAGGAGCAGAGGGAGAAGCTGCAGGGGTCCCTCCGGGAAGCCCGGGCTCGCGAGTCGCAGGCACTCGAGGAGTCGGCACGGGCGCGGGACGAAGCTGGCGAGGCTCGGCGGGAGCTGGTTCGCGCCCGGACCGAGCTCGAGTCACTCCGCGCCTCCGATGCCTTCTCGGAGGCGCAGCGCGCTCGCGGCGAGGCCCGTGACCTGGCCGGAAAGGTCGGCTCGCTCGAGTCGCGGGTGGAGCGGCTCCGGGAACGGGAGCGGGAACTGGAAACGGAGATCGAGCGGACGCGCGGGGCGCGCCCGGACCCGCCCTCCGAGACCCGCGGCGAGCGGCCGCCTTCCACCGCCGACGAGGCAGAGGGGAGCGAGGTCGAGACCTGGCTGTTCCCGGTCTACACGCGCGAGTTCTACGACTCGCTCGAAGGTTGGGACCGGCGCATCCAGCGGGCGGCCTTCAAGCAGGCCCATCTTCTCGCTCTCGACCACAGGCACCCCAGCCTGCGGGCGCTGCCGCTCGAGGGGTTGCCTGGATACTACCGGGTCCGGGTCGCCACCGACGTGCGCCTCATCTACCGGCGCCCGGAACGGCAGAACACCGTGGAACTCCTCTCGCTCATCGACCGGGAGGATCTCGACCGGTACATCCGGCAGGCGAAGACGCGGGGCTGACTCCTACTGCAGCCGTCGGTAGATGCCGACCACGATGCCGAGGATCATGGTGCTGCGGAAGTCCTCCTCGCGGACGTAGATGGGCGCCATGCGCGGGTTGGATGGCTGGAATCGGATCCGGTCGCCCTCGAAGTAGACCCTCTTCACGGTGGCCTCGTCGTCGATCATGGCGACCACGATGTCGCCGTCGTCGGCGTTCAGTTGCTTGCGAACGAAGATGTAGTCGCCCGGAAGGATTCCGTCGCCAATCATCGAATCGCCCTGGACGCGCAGCCCGTAGACCTTGCGACCGGCGCCGAGAAAGAACGAGTCGACCTGCACCGTGTCCTCGATGCGCTCCTCGGCGAGGATGGGCTGGCCGGCGGCGACGCGCCCCACGATGGGGACCTCGACGAGCCGGGACGGCGCCTTGGCGGCCGATCGGGAGGCGAGGGAGATGACATTGGCGCTCGCACCTCGGCCGGAGAACAGGTCTCGAGCACGCTGGGTGGGGATGAGGGCGCGCGATTTCACCGGGTCGCGGGTCAGGTAGCCCTTGCGCTCCAGCGCCTTCAGGTGATCGTTGACCCCGTTCGTGGACCGGATGTCGAGGGCCTCGCCGATCTCGCGAATGGTGGGCGGATAGCCCTGGTCCTCGATCTGCCGGGCAATGAACCGAAGAACCTCGAGCTGTCGATCGGTGAGGGCTTCCATGACCACCTCCTGAACGCCAGTATACCGTCCGGACGTTCATGCGCAACTTCCGTTCATGCGCCTTGCCGCTCCGGAGGGGGGGCTGTACGGTCCTGGCGTGCACCGACCGACCGTTGGGCAAGTGCTCGGCGCCGGATTCAGCGCCGCAGCAGGCGAGATCTGGGTGGCTGGACTCGGCATGGCCGTCGCCTTTGCCCGGGGCCTGCTCGCCCTGCCGGCGATGGCTTTCCTGACCGCCGTTTCCTGGCTGACGGTGCTCGGAGCCGTCGGTCGCGGCGGTGGGTTCGACGAGATCGCGGTGTCGCTGGCCCGTATCGGCGGCTCGACGCGCGCCCGGTCCATCCTCGCCGGCCTGTGGCTGGCCGGCCTGCTGCTCTGGGGTGCCCTGCGCCTGGCCTGGGTGGCGGGGGCGATGCCGCTCCTCGCCTGGCGCCTCGCGGGGCGGCGTGGGGAGCGGCCGAGCTTCGCCTCGGGAGCCGCCTGGCGATTCCATCGCGTCCTGCCGGTTGCCGTCGCCGCGCTCGCGCTCGGTCTCGGGGGGCAGTTGATGCTTCTTGCGGCGATCGTCGGGGCCGTGGCGATCGCCGGCCCGGCGCAGCTCTCCAGCTCGCCGGGCGTGGTGGCCTTCGTCGCCGCCGGTGCGCTGATCGCCGCAACCGTGATCGCCACATCGCTCTCCGTGCTCGGGGACGTGGCGGTGGCCCGCGCGTCCATGGCTGGCGAGGGCCCCGGAGTCGCCCTGGCGCGTGCAGCTCGCTCCTTCCTCGCGCGCCCCGCCGCCTTCCTGACCGTGGTCCTGGTGGTGTGGCTCGCCACCACGCTCGCCTTCGGCTCGGTGCAGGGCTTCCTGGGAGCGCTGGCGGGAACCCTGCGGGGCGGGCCTCGGGCGCTCCTCGTCTTCCCGGAAATGGCGCTCGCCGTCGTCGGGGCGCTTCTGGCCTCGGCGGCCGAGATGTGGCGCCTCTCGGCGGTGGGCGCTCTCGCCCTCGGCGATCAGCCGGAGCGGGAGCCGCGCCGGATGAGCTTGCGGACCGAGAGCTTCGGGAGCCTGCCCCCCAGCCAGTAGACCGTGAGCGAGGCGCCGAAGAGGAAGCCCGCGAAGAGCAGTGCGGTGAAGCCGAGCAGGAGCACCAGGTGCGAGGCCATCATCTGGCGCGACACCACGAAGAGGCCGCCCAGCGCCAGCGCGCTCGCGAGCAGACCCAGGAAGACGGTGAGCCCGAGCGACCGCACGTTGTCCGCGATCCGGTCGAGGGACTCGGAGCGGACCTGGACGCGAAACTTCCCGCCCTCGAGATCGGCCAGGATCTGGGACAGCTGGGCCGGGACGTCCTCGGCGAGCCCCTGGAGCTTCAGGAGCGACTTCATGAGCGCCCCGGAGGCATCGCCGGGCTGGAACCGGGCGAAGAGCATCTCCTTGGCGTAGGGCAACCCGACCTCCATCACGTCGAGCCCGGGGTACAGCCCCCGGATGAGCCCCTCGATGGTCACCGAGGACTTGCAGAGGAGCGCGTACTCGCGCGGCACCCGGAGCTTGTGGCGGACCGCGAGGTCGAGCATGTCGGTGAGAAGCGTCGAGGACCTGATCTGATCGAGCTTGAGCCCCAGGTACCGGTCGAGGATGGCCGAGATGTCGTCCCGGAGCTCGGTGATCACGGTGTGGCCGTCGGGAATGCCGATGCGGTAGAGCACCCGCGCCACGGTCTCCGGGTCCCGAAGGGCGACTGCGACGACCAGCGTGACGAGCGCCTCCTGCATGGGACGTCCGATGCGCCCCACCAGGCCGAAGTCGAGGAGCGCGATCCGGTTGCCGGGAAGGACCAGGATGTTTCCCGGATGCGGGTCGCCGTGAAAAATCCCCGAGCCGAAGAGCTGCCGGAAGGCGGCCTCGATGATGTTCCGGGCCACGCGCTCCGGGTCGTAGCCCTCCCGCCCGGCCAGGTCGGTGACCTTCACCCCTTCCACGAAGTCGAGGGTCAGCACGGTGGCGGAGGACAGCGCCTCGTGGACGCCCGGCACGACCACGAATGCGAGGTCGCGGGACGCGGCAGCCATGTCCCTCGCATTTCGCGCCTCGTTGGCGAAATCGAGCTCCTCGTGAATGGCCCGGTCGAACTCCTCGACGATGTCGGACGGGGTGTAGACGCCGGTCTCCTCCACGAGCGCGCCGAGGAGGCGGGCGACGTAGGTGAGGAGGCCGACGTCCGACTCGAACTGCTTGCGGACGCCGGGGCGCTGCACCTTGACCGCGACCTCCGCGCCCCCGTGGGTCCGTGCCCGGTGGACCTGGGCGATGGAGGCGCTGGCGGCGGGCACCGGGTCGAGCCAGGCGAAGACCTCGTCCACGGGTCGCCCCAGGCCGGACTCGATCTCCCGCCGGATGGCGGCGATGGGCACCGGCTCGCACGAATCCTGGAGCAGAGAGAGCTCGGCGATCCAGGCCGCGGGCAGGATGTCCGGACGGCTGGAGAGCAACTGGCCCAGCTTCACGTAGGTCGGGCCCAGGTCCACCAGCATCTGCCGGAAGCGTGCGGCGTTCCTGCCATCGGAGGGGGGGGCAGCGGGCTGCCCGGGCTCGGCCGGAGGGGATACGCTTTCCGGAGGGGGAAGGGGAGCGGTCGAGCCCAGCCGCACCTTCTCCAGATACGCCCCGAAGCCGTGGCGCGCGATGACCGACGACACCTCCCGGAGCCGGTTCAGATCGTGGATGGCCTCGCGCAACACGTGGCGATGCTAGCACCCGGACCCCCGACCCGCCACGCGGTGGGACCGGCGTGCTAGAAGCACCCCGTGGCCGAGATCGCACAGCCGGCGACGCCGATGATGCGGCAGTACCTCGAGGTGAAGGCGAGGTACCCCGATGCCATCCTCTTCTTCCGGCTCGGCGACTTCTACGAGATGTTCTTCGAGGACGCAGTCCAGGCCTCGGAGGTGCTCCAGATCACGCTCACCTCGCGCGCCAAGGGGGACGGCAAGATCCCCATGTGCGGGATCCCCTACCACGCGGCCCGCGGCTACGTGGCCAAGCTCCTCGAGCGTGGGTTCAAGGTCGCCATCTGCGACCAGGTGGAACCGCCGGGGCGCACCGGGATCGTCAGGCGCGAGGTCACCCGCCTCGTCACGCCGGGCACGGTCCTGGACGAGCAGTCGCTCGACCCGCGCGAGTCGAGCTTCCTGGGCGCGGCGGTCCTCGACCCGTCGGGCGCGGGCGGCGGGCTGGCGCTCCTCGATGCCACCACGGGCGACCTTCGGTGCGGCGAGGTCACTTCCGACGCTCGCCTGGCGGAGGAGCTTCGACGCGCCGGGGTCCTCGAGCTGATCCTGCCGCGGGCCGACGCCGCCACGCCCAGAGCCTCCGACCTGGCGAGGGCCGTCGGCGCGCCGGTCGCCGAGGTGGACGACGCGGCATTCCATCGAGCCGAGGAGCGGCTCTGCCGCCACCTCGGCGTGGCCTCCCTCGACGGATTCGGGGTCGGCAACCAGCCGCGCGGGGTGGCCGCGGCGGCCGGTGCGCTTCACTACCTTTCGGAGACACAGCGGACCGAGCCTCGCCACGTCGATCGAATCTCGCGCCTCCCCACCGACGACGTGCTTCTCCTCGACGAGAGCACCCGTGCCAACCTGGAGGTCGAGCGCACGCTCTCGGGCGGCAAGCGCAAGGGATCCCTCCTCGGATTGCTCGATCGGACCGTCACGGGTGGTGGCGGGCGCCGTCTCGCCGAGTGGTTCCGCTATCCGCTCACCGATGTGGCGGCGATCGACCGGCGTCTCGACGCCGTCGAGGTCCTGGTCGGGGGCTCCGTCCTTCGGGAAGGGCTCGCCCTGGCGCTCCGCCCGGTGGCCGACGTGGAACGCCTGCTCTCCCGCCTGGCGCTCCGGCAGGGCAATGCCAGGGACCTGCGGGCGCTGGCCGGCACGCTCTCGGCCCTTCCGGCGGCGGCCGACCTCCTGGACGGCGCCGGCGCAGCGCTGCTCGCCGACACCGGGCGCGCGCTGCGCGGTCTCGAGGACCTGGCCGCCTACCTTGCGCAGTCCGTCGCCGACGAGCCTCCGGCCACCACCGGGGAGGGCGGGATGATCCGGCGCGGCTGGTCGGAGGAGCTGGACCGCGTCGTCGAGCTCTCCGAGAACGGGAAGGGGATCATCGCCTCGCTGGAGACCCGCGAGAGGCAGCGAACGGGGATCGCTTCGCTCAAGGTCCGGTACAACCGGGTCTTCGGCTACTACCTCGAGGTCACCAAGCCGAACCTCCACCTGGTTCCGCCCGAATACCAGCGGCGCCAGACCACCGTGGGCGGCGAGCGCTTCGTCACACCGGAGCTGAAGGAGCTCGAGGAGCAGGTGCTGGGCGCCGAGGAGAAGCGCGTCGGGCTCGAGGAGAAGATCTTCGAGGAGCTTCGCGCCCGGGTGGTGGCGGATGCCGGCCTCCTTCGCGGCGCCGCGTCGGCCGTGGCCACCACCGACGCGCTCCTGTCCCTCGGCCGCGTGGCCGCCGAGCGAGGCTACCGGCGGCCCGTGCTCGACGTCTCGGAGGTCCTCGAGATCGAGGGCGGTCGCCACCCGGTGGTCGAGGCCATGCTTCCCCCCGAATCGGGCGGATTCGTCCCCAACGACGTGGTGGTCTCCTCCAGTGCAGTGGCCGACGCCGGCCAGTTGCTCGTCATCACCGGGCCGAACATGGCGGGGAAGAGCACGGTGATGCGGCAGGCGGCGCTGCTCACGCTCATGGCGCAGGCGGGGAGCTTCGTCCCGGCCGAGCGCGCGCGCGTCGGCGTGGTCGACCGGATCTTCACACGCGTCGGGGCATCCGACGACCTCGCCCGAGGACGGTCCACGTTCATGGTGGAGATGACCGAGACGGCGGCCATCCTCCACAACGCCACCCGTCGCTCGCTCGTCGTTCTCGACGAGATCGGGCGAGGAACCTCGACCTTCGACGGCCTCTCCATCGCCTGGGCCGTGGCGGAGCATCTCCACGACCTGACGGGCTGCCGGACCCTCTTCGCCACCCACTACCACGAGCTTCAGGACCTGGCCCGGGAGCGCCCGCGGGTGCGCAACCTCACGGTTGCCGTGCGAGAGGTCGGCGACCGGGTGGTCTTCCTCCGGAAGCTCGTGGCCGGCGGGGCCTCGCGCAGCTACGGCATCGAGGTGGCGAAGCTGGCAGGCCTTCCCGCCGAGGTCCTCTCCCGGGCCCGGGAGATCCTGCGCAACCTCGAGTCACTGGAAGTGGACGAGTCCGGCCACGCCATGCTGGCCCGGGGTGCGCGACGCCGGGAACCGACGCGCTCCGAGCAGCTCGGGCTCTTCGCCACACCCGACCCGCGCCTGGAGAAGCTTCGCGCCGAGCTGCGGGCGATCGTCCCCGAGCAGCTCACGCCGCTGGAGGCCCTCAACCTGCTCGCCGAGATGAAGCGCCGGCTCGAGTAGTTGCGGGTGTATGGAAAAGGGGCCGGTCTCCCGGCCCCTCGGTGATGTTCGCCTGGCTGGAAAGGCTACTTCTTGTGGCAGGCGGTGCAGACCTTCGCGTCGGCAGGACCCTTGGTCTTCTCCTTGTGGCAGTCGATGCAGAGAGCGTGGGCCTTGTCCTTCGTCAGCTCGATCTTGGCCGGGGCGCCCTCGCCGTGGCACTTCTTGCAGCCCTGGCCCTGGTGCAGCTTGTGGTTGAAGGTGACGGCCGGCTGGGTGGCGCCCTTCAGGACGACCTCCGCGGGCGGCGGGGCGGCAACGGCGGTGGACGCAACGGCGATGAAGGCTACGGCGACGATGGCGCTGAGGATCTTCTTCACTGGACTTCCCCTTCTCGAGTGGTTTGACCTACGGACGGGCCTCGCCCGCAAAGATTCACGACCGGCGCAGGATGATGCCCTCCGGCGCTTCGCGCCTTGACCGGAGTCAACGAGGCTGACGGTCAGGCCATTTCCAGGACGGCAGCCACCAGTTTCTCGATTCCGGCCGATACCGGGGCAATGGAGGGCCCGAGCATGTAGGCAGGCGTCGACACGACCTTGTTCTTCTCGTCGACGACGATCTGGTCCACCAGCGCATCGACGTGGACCGCGCCCAGCGCGTTCAAGGCGGCAGCGGTGTCCGGGTCGTTGCCGATGGTGAGCTTGACCTTCCTGCTGCCCAGAACCTTGGCCGCGATGACCGGGCTGATGCAGATGAACCCGATGGGCTTCCCGGCCGCGGCCATGTCGTGCACCAGTCGCTCCACGTCGGGGTTCACCGTGAGCTTGACCCCCTCGGTGGCGAACGTGCAGAGGTTCTTCGCGGCGCCGTAGCCACCGGGAAGGATGAGTGCATCGAGATCGGATGCCTTCACCGACTTCACGTCGGCGATGGCGCCTCTGGTGATGCGGGCGGCCTCGGCGAGCACGTTGCGGTGCTCCCCCGAGGCGGGCTTCCCCTTCGCGTGATCGACGACGTGCATCTGGTCCAGGTTCGGGGCCATGGCGGTGACCTTGGCCCCTCGACGGTCGAGGAAGAGCAGGGTGAGCGTGGCCTCCTGGATCTCGGCGCCGTCGAGAAACCCGCTTCCGGAGAGGATGACTCCGACGTGCTTTTCCTTGGACATGGCTCTGACCTCCTCGCAGGGGTGGAGCCCGGAATCATACCGAAAACTGGATTGCGATATCAGCGGCAGTAGGTTGGGCGTGGACCATGTCCCGGCTCACCTCCAGGCTCCGGCTCGCCCCGATCGCGCTCGTCGTCGCGGCGATGCTGCTCGGCCCCGAGGAGGCGACGGGGAAGACACCTGGAACGGGTGGCAAGGCGACGTCGCCTGCCGCTCCGGCCCCCCGCACCCGCGAACCGGCCCGGCCCCCGTCCCGCTCCCCGTCCCCGGCGCTGCAGAAGGCCCGAGCGGAGCTCGCGGCGGTGAAGAAGAACCCTGCCAGGCGGCGATATCGACACAACTGGGAGAAGGCCATCCGGTCGCTCGAGCGGGCCGCCAAGGGGCCCGACGCCGGGCCGGCCCTTCTCGACGCGGCAAAGGCCCGCTACGCACTGTACCGGTTCTCCGCCGTGGAAGCCGATCGCGAGAAGGCGCTTGCTCTCGCCGGACGGGCGTCGAGAGCAGGTGCCGCGCAGGCGGGTGCCCTGGCCGCCGCCATCCGTCGCGAGGCAGGCGATGAGTCCCCGCCGGTCGTCGCGAAGGCTCCGCCGAGGAAGGGCGCCCCTGCGACCGCTGCCCCCCTGCCGCGCCGCTCGACAAGCCCCACGATCGCCGCTCCGCCTTCCCCTGCTCCGGCCGTTGCCGCAGCGCCCGCCGGCGCGGCGGCCGACGAGGCGGAGGAGGAGCTCGACCCGGTGCTCGAGGAAGCCGTCGCCGAGGCCGCATCGGCGCAGGCCCCTCCACCGGACAAGGGTGCTCCAGCGGCCGTGCCAGCGCTGGCCCGGGTCTCCGAGGTGCAGACCTGGTCGAACGCCGACTACACGCGCGTGGCCGTCTACCTTTCCCATCCGGTGGGCTTCGAGAAGCAGGAACTGCCCGCCGACCGGGACCACCCCAGGCGGCTGGCGCTCGACCTTCGGCCGGCACTGCTCGACGGCCAGGGTTCTCTGCGAACCGTGGGGGACTCGCTGCTGCATCGGGTTCGCGCGGCACAGCACGGACCCGACACGGTTCGCGTGGTGCTCGATCTCAAGGGATCCGACGCCTACCAGGTCTTCACGCTCGGCGACCCACCGCGCCTGATCGTCGACCTGGGGGTCCGCGAGGCCCAGCGCGAGGCCATCGCCCGCGCAGTGCCACGCGCGGCGCCACGCGCGAACCGGAGGATGAGGATGCGGAGTCCGGGCGTCGGCCCATCCGCCGCATCATCGTGGACGCCGGGCACGGCGGTCACGACACGGGCGCCATCGGCCCGCGCGGGGTACGCGAGAAGGACGTGACGCTCGCCATGGCGAGGCGTCTCGCCGAGAAGCTCCGGAGCCCAGGGGTTCCAGGTGACGCTCACCCGGACCGACGATCGCTACCTGAAGCTGGAGGAGCGGACCGCGATGGCCAACATGGCCCGAGGCGACCTCTTCGTCTCCCTCCACACCAATGCCAACCCCCGGCGGGATCGCAGCGGTGTCGAGACCTACTTCCTCAACGTCACGGATGACCGGTACGCCCGCCGCCTGGCCGCGCGGGAGAACGGTTCGCTGGACATGGAGGAGGCGCCCAAGGACGTGCAGCGAATTCTCACCGATCTCGACTCCAAGGCCAGCGCCGGGGCCTCCCGGACGCTCGCCAGGATGGTGCAGAAGGAGATCACCAGCCGCACCCGGCAGAGCCAGGGAGCGGTACGGGATCGCGGGGTGAAGAACGCGCTCTTCTACGTGCTGCTGGGGGCCCGGATGCCTGCAGTGCTGGTCGAGACCGCCTTCATCTCCAATCGGGACGAGGAGAAGAGGCTCGCCAGCCCCGCCTACCAGCAACTGGTGGCCGACGGGGTGGCTCGTGCCGTGGTCGAATTCGCCGGGCAGAACCGGCTGGCATCCCGGTTATAGACAATCCGCATGCTGGTCCAGGACGCCTCCTTCGCCAAGCTCCCCAAGTCCGCGCCCTACGAGTTCGAGTCTCGCCTCGAAGCGATGCCACCGCTCACCGGCGAGGTGAAGACGGACTTCGCCTCCCTGCGCGGATTCGTGGAGGGCGTGCACGTGGGCGGCGGGAGCGGGCACACCGTGGTTCGCCTCCTGAGCGCCGCCATGGACCGGATCGTCACGGCCATCTGGGAGACATCCCTCGCCACGGCCGCCCGGAGCCATGCGGCGACGCCCGTGTCGCTCATCGCACTCGGCGGATACGGGCGCCGCGAGCTCGCGCCCCACAGCGACCTCGACCTGCTCCTGCTCCACGAAAGGCGCGACCCCGGACCCTACGTGAAGGAAGCCAGCGAGAGGTTCCTCTACGCCCTCTGGGACCTTCGCCTGGAGGTGGGCTACGGCATCCGGGACGTGCGCGCCTGCGACGAGCTGGCCGCCAGCGACCACACCGCCCGCACGGCGCTCCTCGACCTCCGCCACCTCCACGGCGACCGCGCGCTCTACCAGGAGCTGGAGCGGGATCAGCTTCACGGCCTGTCGCAGGCCAAGGTCGACGCCTTCATCACCGACAAGGTGAAGGAGGCGCGGGAACGGCGCGAGAAGTTCGGAGATTCCATCTACCTGCTCGAGCCGAACCTGAAGCAGTCGGAGGGCGGCCTGCGCGACCTCCAGCTGGGCCTCTGGGCGGCGCGGGCGCGCTTCAAGGTGGCCGGGATCACGGATCTGCTCGCCCGCGCGCTTCTTCCCGAGCAGGAGGTCCGCGAGCTTCGCCGCGCCCGCGATTTCGTCTGGCGCATCCGGAATCAGCTCCACTTCATGACCGGCCGGAAGACCGACCAGATCACCTTCGACCTCCAGCCCCAGCTCGCGGCGTTCATGGGTTACGGCGAGGGCGACTCGGCGGCCGAGGACTTCATGCGCCACTACTACCTGGCCGCCAAGACCATCCTGGTCGCCAGCGACGCGCTCGTCGACCGCTGCCTGGAGCCGGGCCGGGCCCAGCCCTGGCGACGAGCCGACGCGCTGGCCTCCCGCAAGGGCGCGGAATCCACGGCGCCGGTTCCGGACGCCCGTCTCCTGCCTGGGGGTGAGTTCAAGGTGTTCCGCGCGCGCCTCACGGTGGCCGATCGGGACATCCTGCGCCGGTCGCCAGCGTCGCTGGTGCGGCTCTTCGCCACCGCCGACCGGGAAGGGCTCGACCTGTATCCGTTCGCTCGAGACGTCGCGGCGCAGGCCGCGTCGGAGTTCCCCGCCGAGGGAGCCAGCGACCCCGAGCTGAACCAGGAGTTGCTGGCGATGTTCACCCGGCCCGGAACCCGCGGACGCTTCCTGGCCACGATGCACGAGGTGGGCGTCCTCGAGAGGGTGCTTCCCGAGTTCGCCCGGGTCACGGCGCGGCGACAGATCGACCTCTACCACGTGTACACGGTCGACGTTCACAGCCTGTTCGCGGTGCGCCGGCTCTTCGCCCTGCGCACCGGCGACCTCCAGGTGGAGGGGCTGACCCAGTTGATGCAAGGGCTCTCCCGGCCGCTCGGGCTCTACCTGGGAACGCTCTTCCACGACATCGGCAAGGGCTCGGGCAAGGACCACTCGACCCGGGGCGCGGAGATCGCCGCGGCGTGCTGCGTGCGCATGGGCATCGACCCCGATGACGCCGCCGACATCGAGTGGCTCGTGGCAAAGCACCTTCGCATGGCCAACATCGCGCAGCGGCGCGACCTCTCCGACCCCGATCTCATCCACGCCTTCGCCGACGAGGCCGGGACCGCCGATCGACTCGACAAGCTCTACCTCCTGACCTACGCCGACATCGCCACGGTGGGCCCGAAGACCTGGACGGAATGGAAGGGCAGGCTGCTCCGGGAGCTCTACGAGAAGACCCGCGCCGTCCTCACCGCCGGCGGCGAGCGCGGCCGGCCAGTGCCGGGCACGCACGAGTCCCAGGGTCGCTCGGCCGTGAGTGCGGCCCTCGACGCACGCCACGTCCCGCCCCTGGAGCGCGACCGGTTCGTCTCGGCGATGCCGGCTCGCTACTTCCTGACCGAGTTGCCGGCCCAGGCCCCTCGCCACCTGCGGCTTCTCGAGATGGGGCGCCGGATGCCGCTCGCCGCGGTGGTGAGGCACCGGCCGGCCCTGGGCCACTCCGATCTCGCGCTCACCGCCTCCGACCGCGCCGGATTGCTCGCGCTGGTGGCAGGCGTCCTGGCCGCCCACCGCATCGACATCCAGCACGCCGAGGTCTTCTCGACGCCGCGCGACGAGGCGCTCGGCTGGATCGCCGGACGTGCTCTCGATCTCTTCGAGCTTCGGGGCCCGGAGGGCGGGGCCCTCGACCCGGTGCGCTGGCGAGCCGCCCGGGCGGACCTCCAGAGGGTCCTGGAGGGCGAGGTTGGCCTCGAGGACCTCATGGCCAGGCGGCTGAAGGCCTCGCCGCTCCAGGCCAGGCCGCTCCCGCGCGTGACCACCAAGGTGGTGATCGACAACGACAGCGCGCGGCACCACAGCGTGATCGACGTCTTCACCGCCGACCGGGTCGGACTCCTCCACACGCTCTCCAGGACCTTCTTCGACCTGGGCCTGACGGTGGACCTCGCCCGCATCACCACCGAGGGTCACCGCGCCGCCGATGCCTTCTACGTGCGAACTCGCGAAGGCCGGCGCGTCGAGGGAGCCGAGGCCAAGCGCGTCACCGACGCGGTCACACAGGCGCTGACGCGCAATTGACCCTGGCCTCCCGGCTGGTAACCTCGCCGCAGGACGGTAGGGGCGATGACGGCGACCATCTGGAGCATCGACGCGGAGCACCCCCAGCCGCGGGTGGTGGAGAAGGCGGTCAGCGTGCTCGCCTCTGGCGGGCTGGTCGCATTCCCCACCGACACCTACTACGCCATCGCCTGCGACCTGTTCGACAAGCGGGCCATCGAGCGCATCTACCAGTTGAAGCAATTGCCGCGCTCCCACGAGCTCTCCTTTCTCTGCGCCGACCTGGCCGAGGTGGCGCGCTACGCCATGCTCGACAACGCCGCGTTCAGGGTGCTGCGCCGCAAGACCCCTGGCCCGTTCACCTTCGTGCTGCCCGCCACCCGGCTCGTGCCCGACCTGGCGCTGCGAAGGCAGAAGACCGTGGGCGTTCGCCTGCCGGCGAGCCCCGTGGCGCTCGAGATCGTCCGCGCGCTCGCTCACCCGGTGGTCTCCACCTCGGCCGCCACGCCAGGCGGGGAGGTGCTCATCGACGCCAGGGACATCCGCGACCTGCTCGGGCACGGCCTCGAGTTGATCCTCGACGGCGGCTACCAGCCGAACGAGCCCTCCAGCGTCGTGAACCTGACCGGACCCGAGCCGGTGGTGGTCCGGGTCGGCAAGGGCGACGTCTCGGACCTCTGATGGCTCGGCACCCGCCCCCGGCCGACGACCTGGGCCCGCTGGCTCCGGCGTTCGATCTCTACCTCGCCCACCTGCGCGTCGAGAAGGGGCTCGCGGCGAACTCGGTCGAATCCTACGCTCGTGACGTCCGGCGCTACCTCGTCCACGTCGCGAAGAACGGGCGGACCTCCTGGGCGGACGTGCTGCGCCCCGATGTCCAGTCGCATCTCTCGGCGCTGGCGGCCTCGGGCATCTCGCCACGGAGCCAGGCCCGGACCCTCTCCGCCGTGCGCGGATTCCACCGGCTGCTCGTGTCCGAGCGGGTCTGCCTGGCCGACCCCACCGACGAGGTGGACGCGCCGCGCCGCTCCCGCCGGCTGCCGCAGTTCCTCGGCCGGGAGGAAGTGGAACGGCTGCTGGCCGCGCCGCGAAGCGTTCCGGGTGCGGCTGGCGCGCGCGACCGGGCCATGCTGGAGTTGCTCTACGCGACCGGCCTGCGCGCATCCGAACTGGTGACGCTGGAGGTCAACCAGGTCGATCTGGAATCCCGGGTGGTCCTCGCACGAGGGAAGGGGAGCAAGGAGCGTCTCGTCCCGATGGGCGCCCCCGCAGCGGATGCCCTCCGGGCCTGGCTGGCCGGTTCGCGCGAACGGATGCTGCGCGGGCGCCGGAGTCGCGACCTGTTCGTCACCTCGCGCGGGCGACGGATGACGCGGCAGGGCTTCTGGAAGCTCCTCGGGCGCTACGCCCGCGCGGCGGGGATCTCCCGCCCGGTCTCACCTCACAAGCTTCGACACAGCTTCGCGACCCATCTGCTCGAGGGAGGGGCGGACCTCCGCGCCGTGCAGTCGATGCTCGGCCACGCCGACGTGTCGACGACCGAGATCTACACCCACGTCGACCGCTCCCACGCTCGCCGCCTGCACGCCCGGCACCATCCGAGGGCCTGATCCCGGGGGCCGCGGGGCTCGTTGACCCGCCGACCCTCCGGTGCTACTCAACCGTCCTTTCCTCCGGAGATCGTTTGGACCTTTCTCTCCAGGGCATCCTCGGACGGTTGCTCCTGTTCATCCCGGTGTTGCTGCTCTCCCTGACCGTGCACGAGTTCGCGCACGCCTGGGCGGCGCGCCGCCTGGGCGACGACACGGCCGAGAGGATGGGGCGGCTCACGCTCAACCCGCTCGCCCACGCCGACCTCGTCGGCACGTTCATCCTTCCGCTCCTCAACGTCCCCTTCGGCTGGGCGAAGCCCGTTCCGGTCAATCCGGCCCGGTTCCGGCGGGGCGTGAACATGGCCAAGGGGATGATGATCACCTCCCTCGCCGGCCCCTTCTCGAACCTCCTCCTGGCCGTCGTGTCGGCCACCCTGCTTGGCTTCGTTGCCCGGCTCGCGCCGGACCTGGGCGCCGGTGGCGACGGCCGGGGCGCCGCGCACATCGCCGCGGCGTTCCTGCTCAGCATGATCCAGATGAACGTCGTGCTGGCGGTGTTCAACCTGCTCCCCATCCCGCCACTCGACGGCAGCCGCATCGTCGACGCTTTCCTGCCGGCCCGCTTCCGCGGAGCGTGGGAGTCCTTCTCCCGCTTCTCGATGTTCCTCCTGCTGGGGCTCGTCTTCTTCGGCTGGCGCATCATCGCCGTCCCGGTGAACGCCGCCATCGACGCGCTCGTCCGCCTCGCCAGCTTCATCGCCTGAGAGCCGAATCCATGACCGATCCCCAGCTTCCCATCGTCGTCTCCGGCATGCGCCCCACCGGGCGCCTCCACCTCGGACACCTGCACGGGGCCATCGCCAACTGGGTCAAGCTCCAGGAGAGCTCCCGGGCGCACTTCTTCAGTGCCGACTGGCACGCGCTCACCACGAACTATCACGAGACCGACAAGCTCAAGGAGGCCGAGTTCGAGATGTTCGTCGACTTCCTGGCCGCCGGGATCGACCCCCTGAAGACGGTCCTCTTCATCCAGAGCCAGGTGAAGGAGCACGCCGAGCTGAACCTCCTGCTCGGCATGATCACCCCCATTGGCTGGCTGGAGCGCTCGCCGTCCTACAAGGAGATGCGGGAGCAGATCACCGACCGCGACCTCGCTCTCTACGGCTTCCTCGGGTACCCCGTGCTGATGGCCGCGGACATCATCCTCTACAAGGCCACCCAGGTTCCGGTGGGCGCCGACCAGGTCACCCACCTCGAGCTGACCCGGGAGATCGCCCGGAAGTTCAACTTCCACTACGGCAACGTCTTCCCCGAGCCGAAGCCCCTCCTCACCGAGGCGGCGAAGGTCGTGGGCATCGACGGCCGGAAGATGTCGAAGAGCTACGGCAACGCCATCGAGCTGGGCGAGGGCGCCGAATCCACCACGAAGAAGGTGATGGGCGCGGTCACCGACCCGGCCCGGAAGAGGCGCCAGGATCCCGGCAACCCCGAGATCTGCGGCATCTTCTACCTGCACCGGATCTACAGCGATGCCGCGACCGTGGGCTGGGTGAACGAGAACTGCCGGACGGCCGGAATCGGCTGCGTGGACTGCAAGAAGAAGCTGCTCGAGCGACTCGTTCCCGACCAGGACCGGCTCCGCGAGAAGCGGGAGACGCTGCTCGCCCGTCCGGACTACGTCCGGGACGTGGTCCGCGACGGCACGGCCCGGGCACGCACCGAGGCGGCCCGGACCATGGAAGAGGTCCGTCACGCCATGCACCTCGACCAGAACCTGTAAGATCGGGAGAGCGCGCATCCGATGACCCGCGACCCGGCCAGACCGGGCCCCCCCGAGGCCGAATACCCGGCGCCCCGCGCGTTTCGGTTCACCTTGCCGGCCGCGCGCACGGGAGAGCCGCCCTTCGAGGGGCCGCTCGACCTTCTCCTCCACCTGGTGACGGAGCATCAGGTCGACATCTTCGACATCCCGATCGCGCGCATCACCGAGGCGTATCTCCTCGCCCTGAAGTCGATGCAGGAGCTGGACATCGATCTGGCGGGAGAGTTCCTCCAGATGGCCGCCCAGCTCATCCTGGTGAAGTCGAAGATGCTCCTGCCCCGCACGGAGGTGGCGGACGACGCCGACCCGGCGGAAGAGCAGGGCGACCCTCGCGCCGAGCTGGTCCGGCGCCTCCTCGAGTACCAGAAGTACAGGGAGGCGGCCGAGGAGCTGGGTCGCCACGACATCCTCGATCGCGACGTCTTCGCGCGGAGAGTGCGCGCGCCGCGCCTCCCGCAGCCGGACGGTCCGGACGGGCTGGCGGAGGTGTCGACCTTCCAGCTCATCGAGGCGCTCGACCGTGCCCTCTCGAACGCGAGCCCCGAGACCCGGGTCGAGATGACGGACGACCGGCTCTCCATCACCGACGCCATCAGCCGGGTGGCGGACGTGCTGCGCTTGCGCCAGAGAGTCTCCTTCGTCGAGCTCCTGCTCTCCTCTGGCGACGGGGGACGTCCTGCCGTGATCGCTGCCTTCCTGGCGGTGCTGGAGATGGTGAAGCTTCGACTCCTTCGCATCTTCCAGCGCCCCGGCGACGAGGGTGGACTCGAGTCGGAGATCATGGTCGAGGCGAGCGAGACGCTGGGCGACGGCGGGACCGGCGCCGAAGGGGTGGAGGAATACCGATGAGCGAGACCCGTGGGCCAGGACCCGCAGCCGAGGAGCTGCAGGCGCTGCAGGCCGCTGAGGAGGCCAAGGCCGACCCGTCGCTCGACGAGGTCGAGCCGGCCGCCATCGAGGTCTCCGACGGCCCACCGGAGCGGGAGGAGCCGTTCGAGAAGCTCGCCGCCCAGGCTCGCCGCATCTCTCCGGAGCGCGCCCGCACCCTCGTGGAGGCACTGCTGTTCCTGGCCGAGCGCCCCCTTCCGGTGGAGGCAATCCGTCAGGCCACCGGTCTCGACGTGGCGCGGATCCGCAAGGCTCTCGACGAGCTCGCCGGTCACTTCCGCGAGGGGGTGTCGGGCATCGTGCTGCACGAGGTGGCCAACGGGTGGCAGCTTCGCACCTCGCCGGACACCTCCGAGTTCGCACGCCGCTTCCTGCGAATGAAGCCGCAGCGTCTCACCAGGGCCGCTCTCGAGACGCTCGCCATCGTCGCCTACCGGCAGCCGGCGACGCGTCCCGAGGTGGAGGAGATCCGCGGGGTGGACTCGGGCGCGGTCATGAAGGCGCTGCTCGAGCGAAAGCTGCTCAAGATCCTGGGCAAGAAGGAGGAGCCGGGCCGCCCCATCCTCTACGGAACCACGCGCGAGTTCCTCGAGTTCTTCGCACTCAAGGACCTGGCATCCATGCCGACGCTCCGCGAGTTCCACGAGCTCTCCGAGGAGCACCGGGAGATCGTGGAGAAGGAGGCGCCCGCCGAGGTGCCGAACCTCGAGGGGCTCGTGGCCGAGCTGGCCGACCCCAACCTCCGGGCCGCTCTCGAGAAGGGTCGCGCCGAGGGGGATGCGGCCCTCGCGGAGCTGGAACGGGCCATGGATCGGGCCGACACCAGCGCCCGATCGGTGCGTTCCGTCCTGGAGCCGGAGGTCCCGCCGGAAGGTGGAGCCGGAGCCGGGGAAGGATCCTCGCCATGACGGAGCGTCTCCAGAAGTTCCTGGCGGGGGCGGGGGTGGCCTCCCGCCGAAAGGCGGAGGAGATGGTCGCCGCCGGCCGGGTCTCGGTGAACGGCGTGGTCGTGCGGGAGATGGGCACGCGAGTCGACCCGAAGGCCGATCACGTGGTGGTGGACGGGAAGGTCGTCGAGACCGGCGCGAGCGACCGCTACATCCTGCTCTACAAGCCCCCTGGATGCGTCACCACGCTCTCCGATCCCCAGGGGCGACCCACCGTGGCCCGCTACCTGACCGGCGTCACGGAACGGGTCTTCCCGGTCGGCCGGCTGGACTGGGACGCCGAGGGCGCGTTGCTCTTCACGACCGACGGTGAACTGGCCAACCGTCTTGCCCACCCCCGCTACGGACACCAGCGGACCTACCTCGTGAAGGTGAAGGCGGACCCGCCGGCCGGCGCGCTCGAGCGCATGCTCGAAGGCGTCCGTCTCGAGGACGGGCCCGCCAAGGCGCTCGAGGCGGCCCTTCACGAGAAGGTCGAGAAGAACTCCTGGATCCGGGTCGTGGTCGGGGAAGGGCGCCGCCACCTCGTGAAGAGGCTCTGCGAGTCGGTCGGCCTCGAGGTGCTCCGGCTCTTCCGGCCCGAGTTCGGCGGGGTGACGGTGGCCCGGCTGCGGCCCGGGCGCTACCGGGATCTCACCGATGAAGAGGTCGATACGCTTCGGCGCTCGGCGGGAATGCTGAAGGGCCCTCGTGCCACATCCACTTTCCTGCCGTTGCCCAAGGCGGGCCGACGCCACGGGCACGGACCGCCCGAGCCCCGGCCCGAGAGGGCTCCGCGGCCCGAGCGGAAGCCTCGGGAGGATCGAGAAGCCCGGCCCGGCGCGGGAGACGGCGACCGCCGAGGGCTCGACCCTCCTCGTCGCGCGGACCCAAGGGGCAGGGCAAGCGCCGGTGAAGTGGCTCGCCGCCGCGCTGCTCGCGACGACCCTCGTCGGGTGCGGCGCTGGCTCGCGAGGCGACCTCCAGTCCTCCGACCCGGGACGTCGCGCCGCGGCGGTCAAGCGCCTCGGTGAATCCCGGAAGCCGGGCGACCTCGCTGCGATCCTGGTCGCCCAGCAGGACCCCGACGCAGGAGTGCGGCGCGCCGCGGCGTCCGCCCACGGGTCGCGAGGCGGCATTCCCTCCCAGGAAGGGCTCTCCGCGATGCTGCGCGACCCCGACCCCAGCGTGGTCGCCGCGGCCGCCCGCGCACTCGGCGCCATCCGGCCCGATGGTCCGGGAACGGACGCGCGCGAGGCTGCGGAACTCCATCGCCGGGCCGCCCTCTCCCTGGCCGGCGCGTACGGACGGGCGGACGCGCCTGGACGCGCCGAGATTGCCGCTGCCTTGCACGAGATCGGCGGGTCGCTGCGCGACGCCGTGGAAGCCGAGGCGAGACTGCTCTGGGATCGGAATGAACGCGGGCTCCGCGGGACGTCGGAGGCCGGCCGCGCGGGCGCAGCCGAGGAACTCGGGCGAAGCGGGCGCGCCGACGCGGTGAAGTTGCTCGTCCCGCTTCTCGATGAAGCGCGTGTCGACGCCCAGGTGATGGCGGCGAGCGCCCGCGGACTCGGCTGGTCGGGCGACGCTGCGGTGGTCGAGCCACTCGAGGCGGCGCTCGCCAGCCGCTGGGCCGACGTCGCCGAGGGGGCGGCCTGGGCTCTCGGTAACATCGGCAGCCCGGCAGGCGCCGAGTCCCTCGCCGAGGTCGGGAGCACCTCGCCGGCCCGCCTGGCGCAGGCGGCAGTGGCCGCGCTGCTCGGCATGCCGCCCGCCCCGGAGGTGGGCGTGGCTCTCTGCGAGGTCGCCATCCGTACGAGCCATCCCTCGGTGGCGGAGCGGGCCGCCGCTGGCGCGCGCACCCGGGAGGCCGAGTGCCCGGAGAAGCCCCTGGCCCTGCGCATCGCGCGGCGCGGTCCGGGCACCGAGGCTGCCCTGGCGGCCTTCGGGTCGCTCGGCCTCGATGGCGAGCGGCTCAGGGCCGTGGGCGAGCGGGCGCTGGCGCTGCTCCAGTCGGGCACAGATCCCTGGCTTCGGATCGCGGCGGCACGTGCGCTCGGGAGCGCGCCGTATGCGGCCGCGGTTCCGGCACTGCAGCGCCGCGCCGCCAGCCTCCAGGATCGCGGGACCCGTGCACCGAACGCGCCGGGCGGAACCGCAGCCGCCGCCCGGTACGACGCGGAAGAACTCGGCGAGGTCACCGTGGCTCTGGCGCGCCTCGCTCCGGAATCATCCGGGACGCTGGCGCTCCGGCTTGCAGTCGATCCGGAGCCGCGCCTTCGAGCAGACGCCGCCCGAGCCCTGGCCTTGTCGAGGCCGGCCAGCGGCGTCGAGACCCTGGCCCTGCTGGCAAGGGATGGCGATCCGGCCGTCCGCCGGGCCGCGATCGACGCCCTGGGGACGCTGGGAAGCCCAGGCCTGGCCCCGCTGGCCGATGCTCTGGCCCCCCGTCGCGGGGACGACGAGGAGGCGTCGGCCACCGTTCGCGCCATCGGTGCGACCGGCGACCCGCGCGCCCTTCCGATCCTCGCCTCGTTGCTCGCCGGGGAGCAGGCACCGGCGGCCGCGTCCGCCATCGGGCGGCTGGGCGCCGCCGGGGGCGCCTCGCTCCTGCTCGCGGCGCTGGAGAGAGGGCAGGCCAGCGGGCGCGTCGAGGTCATCGACGCGCTGGGCCTGCTCGGCTCGCCAGAGGCGGGTGAACCCATCACCCGGGAGTTGACGAGCGACCGCCCCGAGGTGCGGAGCGCCGCCGCCCGCGCCCTGGGTCGGCTCAGGTACGAGGGCTCGGCGAGCCGGCTCGAAGCACTTCGGGCCGACTACTACGCCGACGTCCGCCGGGGCGCCGTGGAGGCCCTGGCGCGGCTGCCCACGCGAACCCCGCCCAGGCGCTGAACCAGCAGGGTCGATTCGCCTCCCGACCAGGCGTCAGACACCGGCGGTCGGGACGATGGGGTTCGCCGGGCCCGGCTGGGCCGGGGTGGCCTGGCCCCCGCGGGAGCGGAGCACGGCTCCGAAGACCAGGAACCATGCGGGTGATCATCGCCATGATCCCCACGAAGGGGATCTCGCTGATCGCCACGACAAGGGCGGTTCCGATGGCGAGTTGCACCACCGCCGTGCCTCTCTCCGGCCGGAAGGGCAGCGCGCGACCGATGAGGAGCGCGAGCGCCGTGTAGCCCAGGATGCCAGCCACGAGGATGGCGATGGCCTGCACCGGGATGAGCAGGATCCCGACCACCGTCACCGCGAGCAGAACGGTCAGCACCGGCATCGCCACGGTTCCCAGGAGGCCGATCAGGACATCCCGGACCGGGGACCGGGAAAGGCTGCTGGTGACCCGATCGAGTCGAGCGGGCGCGACGGCGAGGATCAAGAGACCGAGCAGGAAGAAGACCACGTACTTCGCCAGCGCATGCCCGAACCTGAGCGGGGCGGAGATGTCCTTCGAGACCGGCGACGACGGGGAAACGAGTCCGAGGATGCCGGCGACGCCCGGCACGCTGACCGAGACCTCCTGGCCGTCCACCGTTCCACCCGGATCGATCACGACGTCGCCGCCCACGCTGACGGCGTCGTTGCCCACGTGCGCGCCCGAGGCGACGTGCACGTTGCCGCCGACCGCGACCACCTCGCGCTCGACCGAGGCACCCGATTCGAGCTCGACCGATCCCAGCACTGCGGTGACTTGACGCGCCGATGAACCTGCCTCCATCCGGACGTTTCCGCGCAGCGCCACCACGTCGCGCCAGCGTTCGCCCGGACCGATGGTCACGTCGCCGGAGATGACCTTGTCCCTGCGCTTGCCGCCGGCATCGTCTGCCGTCGCATCGGGGTTGTCGTCCTCGGCATCCGCCGCCGCCTCCTTCGGACCGGGGACGGGAGGCGGCTCTCCGCCGATCTCGAAGACCATCTGTCGCTTCCCCCCTCGCACCACGACCCGGGGACCGGACTCGCGAGCGACGGTGACGACCGTCCCGTCCCGGGCGGCGGAGAGACCGGACTGGGAAAGGACCGCCTTCAGCGCCTCCTCGGCCGGGGTTGCCCGGAAGCTGGCGTTCACCGCGCCGCGGAGCCCCGACGGCAGGACGATGGACCATCCGGCGGCCTCGGCGATCTGGCGCAGTGCCTTGTCGACCGGCGTGTCGGCGAAGTTGGCGGTGACCTTCTTGCCGGACGGGGTCTCGAAGCCGGCGAGCACCGACGTCTCGGCCACCGGTGAAACCTGGGCTGTGATCGTGACCGTGTCTCCGCGACGGGTCGCCACCAGCGAGGACCCCTCGAGAACGGCGACGAGCGCATCCTCGACGGGAACCTTTCGAAGGTCGAGGACGAGCAGGCGATCGCCGGCGCGCCCGGTGTTGGCGACCAGGCTCCAGCCGGCCGCGTCCGAGATCTTCCGCAGGGCTCGGTCCACGGTGATCTTGCGATCGCTCAGGGTGGCGCTCTTCCCGGAGGGGGCCGATGGCCACTCTCCCAGAAGTCGCGCTTCCCGCCCGGATCGCGCCGCGGCGACGGGCGACGGCGGGGCGGGAGGAGGCGGAATCGCAGGGGGTGCGGCCAGGGCGAGTGCGAGTGCGATGGTGGCGATCATGGCGGGGCTCCTGTTCAGGCGGCCTGTTCGGCGCGAGGCGCCGCGAGGCGCGAGAGGGCGAGGAAGAGTGGGATGGCCAGGGCGGCCGAGGCGACGATGATCTGCACCCGCAGGGCGGAGACGACCGGGGACAGGACGTCGGTGGAGATGCGCAGGGCCTGCAGCGCGCGAACGCCGGAGGTGGACACCGCGGAGAGGGCCGGGGCCCATGCCGACTGGCCTGCCAGGACGAGCGCGACCGCGAGGGCGGCCGAGACGGAAGCCAGCACCGCGAATGCGACGCGCCGCTCCACGCTCCGTGCCTCCTCCCGCTCGTCGATCCGCGCCATCACACAGGCCGTGAAGTCGGCGGGCGGCTCGGCCAGGGTGAGACCGGAGAGCGCGCTCTCCAGTGCCTCGAAGGAGAGAACCAACGCCTGGCAAGAAGCGCAGGACTCGAGGTGGGCGTCGACCCGGGAGTGCTCGTCCGCGGCCAGGGTCCCTTCCAGGAAGGACTGTGCCTGCTCCTCGTCGAGGTGGCGGACGTCCGTCGTGGGGTGAGTCATGGGGTCACCTCCTGGCCTTCCAGTAACGTGCGCAGCTGGGAACGCGCGCGGTGCAGCCACGTCATGACCGTTCCCATGGGGATGCCCATGGTCGCGGCGATCTCCTTGTAGGAGAGCTGCTCGACGTGGAAGAGGTGCACCACCTCGCGGTAGTTCGGCGGCAGCTCGGCAACGGCTCGCTCGAGCGCCTGGCGGGTCTGGGCCTTCTGCATCGCGTCGTCGGCCCGCTCCGTGGACGTGTCGACCAGTTCCCGGGGCGGTCCGTCATCGTCGTCGGCGTCGAGCTCGACCCGGGCGCGAGCGGGAATGCGGCGGCGCAGGGCGTCGAGGCAGAGGTTTCGAGCGATGCGAAGGACCCAAGGGGTGAACGGCTGATCGAGGTCGTAGCTCTCGATGGAGGCGTAGGCGCGGGTGAAGGCCTCCTGGGCGGCGTCGCGGGCCTCCTCCGGGTCGGAGAGAAGACGGACGCACAGTCCGTAGACCGAGCGCTTGTTCTCCT
This sequence comes from uncultured delta proteobacterium, assembly GCA_963700085.1. Lineage (GTDB taxonomy): Bacteria > Myxococcota > Myxococcia > Myxococcales > Anaeromyxobacteraceae > CAIOAK01. Next base: position 478,076 of record CAVOWI010000018.1, on the reverse strand, counting down.
CCACGAGGCGGGTGAAGGCCTGGCGGTCTCCTCGGGCGGCGGCGAGGGCGAGGGCCGCGTCGTGGGAAGGAGGCGCCAAGAGGAATCCTTCCCTCTCCTTCAGCGCGGGCCAGGAGAGGCGCGAAGCTATCCCGGGGAGTGCGTAGGCTGCAACCATGTAGACCCTTACGGCGGGGTGAACGGCCTATTTCGCCAGGGACCTCGCGCCTTGACGGGATCGGGGGCTCGGTTCTAGATGGTCGGGCGTGGACACTCCCGGCCCGATCACCCTCGACGGTGGCCAAGGCGAAGGGGGCGGCCAGATCCTCCGCACCGCGCTCAGCCTTTCGGCCATCACCGGGAGGCCATTTCGCATCGACCGCATCCGGGAGAACCGCCTGAAACCGGGTCTCCGCCCCCAGCACCTCGCGGCGGTCCGGGCCACCGCGCTGCTCACCGATGCCTTGGTCGCCGGCGACGAGGTCGGATCTACCCGTATTTCCTTCGGTCCTCGGCGACCCGTGCAGCCCGGCAGCTGGACGTTCGACATCGGGACCGCGGGGTCGGCACCCCTTCTCTTCCAGACCCTCTGCTGGCCCCTGGCCCTGGCTGGCGCTCCAAGCCATGCAACCCTTCTGGGGGGTACACATCAGGACCACGCCCCGTCCTTCCACTACCTGGCCCTCGTCTGGGCACCGGCGGTTGCCCGGCTCGGGTTCCAGTTCGACCTGTCGCTTCAGCGGGCCGGTTTTTATCCGGAAGGGGGAGGGGAACTGACCGCCACGGTCCATCCGGCTCGACCGATGCCGCCCCTCGACCTCCAGCATCGCGGAACCCTGGTCGAGGCGGAGGTCCTCTCCTTCGTGGCCGGCCTCGACTTCTCGGTGGCGGACCGGCAGGCCGAGAGGGCGGAGCGTCGGATGCGGGAGGCCGGGGTGCTGTGCCAGGTCCGCTCCCTGCCGCTTCCGACCGGCTCCTCCCGCGGGAGCCACGTGCTCGTCGTTGCCAGCTTCGAGAGAACTCGTTCGGGGCACGGCGCCACGGGCGAGCAAGGGCGCGACGCCGAGCGAACCGCCGACGCCGCAGTGGGGGCCTTCGCGCGCTTCCTCGACGGCCGCGCCGCCGTCGACCCGAGGCTGGGCGATCAACTCCTGCTCCCCGCGGCCCTGGTTGCGGCGGGACGGATCGCCCGCCCCCCGGGTGTGGCGTCGTCGACATTATTCACCGTTAGTGAAGTCACCCGCCATCTCACCACCAACGCCGAGGTGGTCCGCGCGTTCCTGCCGGTCGAGGTCGTGGTGACCGGCGACGAGGGCGGGGAGGGGACGGTGGAGGTGGAGCCGCCGGGCCAGACTAGAACCAGCCCTTCTTCCGGAACCCAAGCCAGATAGCGGTAGGGAGCGCCAGGGTGAAGACACCCACCACCCACCATCCAAGAGGATTGTTCGTCCCCGGCAGGTTCATCCCGAAGAATCCGGTCACGAACGAGAGGGGGAAGAACACGGTGGCGACGAGCGCCATGCGGGCCATGACCGAGCTCAGGCGGTTGTTCACCGCCGAGAGGTAGATCTCCATGGTCTGGGAGATCAGGTCCCGGGCCATGTCGAGCTCCTCGGTGATGCGAACGACGTGGTCCTGAACGTCCCGGAAGTAGACCATCGTCTTCTCGTTCACCACGGGCTGCCCGGGGCGGGCCAGCGCGGCGAGCACCTCGCGCTGCGGAGCGAGCCGACGTCGCAGGTGGGCGAGCTGGCGGCGGAGGTGGCTGATGCGGGCCACCACCTCCTTCTCGCGCGGATTCTCGAGCGTCTCCTCGTTCAGGGTCTCGACCTCGTCGGAGAGGTGGTCGGCGAGCGCGAAATGGGCGTCCGTGATGGCGTCGTACACGAGGTAGAGCGCGAAGTCCGGCCCGCGCCGCAGCACCTCGGGGTCCCCCTTCGCCCGATCGAAGATCGCGTCCAGCTCGGCGATGGGTTCGACGTGGACGGTGACGAGCGCCTCGCCGGTGAGGAAGGCGTGCAGCTCGCTGTCGCCGACCCCCTCGCCCTCCACCTCCCCGGAGAGCCTGTGCAGCACGACGAAGGAGGTCCCCGGGTAGTCCTCGAACTTGGAGCGCTGGCCGGCATGGGCGGCGTCCTCGAGCGCCAGGGGATGGAAGCCGAAGCGCGCCGCCAGCCAGTCGAGGTTCTCCGGCTCGGGCGTGCAGTCCACCCAGATGACGGCGCCCGGCGCGGCCAGTTCCCGCCCGCCGGTCTTGACCATGTTTCCCTCGAGACGCTCGACGCGAAGCATGTGTCCATCTTGCCACGCCCCGGTCGGCCCGCTATAGCCCGCAGCCATGGAGATCACGCTCGACAGCGCAATGGCGGCACTTCGCAAGGTGATGGACCCCGAGCTGCACCGGGACCTCGTGAGCCTGGGGATGGTGAAGGACCTGAAAGTGCAGGGCGGAAACGCCTCGCTGGAGGTCGAGCTGACCACCCCCGCCTGCCCGCTCCAGGAGACCATCTCCAGGGACGTGGAGGCGGCGCTGCGCGGCGCAGGCGCAACCCGGGTCGACCTTCGCTTCGGGGCCCGGGTCCGGTCGGCGCCGGGCGTGGCCCAGTCGTCGATGACGCCGGGAGTGAAGAACATCGTCCTGGTCGGCGCCGGCAAGGGCGGGGTGGGGAAGTCCACCGTGACCCTCAACCTGGCACTGGCCCTGGCTCGCAGCGGCGCCAAGGTGGGGGTCCTCGACGCCGACATCTACGGCCCGTCGCTGCCGCTCCTCACCGGCGTCACCGAGCGTCCGGCCACGGTGGACGGCAACCGGCTCGACCCCCTCGAGGCGCACGGCCTCAAGCTCATGTCGATCGGCTTCCTGGTCGACCCCGACCAGGCCATGATCTGGCGCGGCCCCATGGTGACCGGGGCGCTCCTGCAGCTCATGCGCGACGTGAACTGGGGCGAGCTCGACTACCTCCTGCTCGACCTGCCCCCGGGAACCGGCGACGTCCCGCTCACGCTTGCCCAGAACGTGAAGGCCGCGGGGGTGGTGCTGGTGTCGACGCCGCAGGACATGGCGCTCGCCGACGTCATCCGGGCCAAGCTCATGTTCGACAAGGTGGGAATCCCGGTGCTCGGCATCGTCGAGAACATGTCGAGCTTCGTCTGCCCTCACTGCCGGCAGGAGACCCACATCTTCGACCACGGCGGGGCCCGGGCGGCCGCCGAGCGCATGGGGATCCGATTCCTGGGGGAGATCCCGCTCGACCTGGCGATTCGCGAGGGTGGCGACGCGGGGATGCCGGTGGTGGAGGCGCTGCCCGACGGTCCGCAGGCACGCGCCTTCGTCGCCCTGGCCGGGCAGGTCGCCTGTTCCATCAGCATCAAGGTGGGAAAGTCGCCTCGCCTCCCGGTGATCGGGTCGCAGCCCCGGGCGTGAAGTGGGGCGCCCCCGGGCGCGGGATGCGGTAGGCTTCGACCATGGCCGACCCGGACAATGACGATGATCCCGTTGCCCTTCCGGACGACGCTCCTGGCGGTCCGGGAACCGTCGGCTTCGTCGCCGACGTGGTTCGCAAGGCCGTCCTGACCGGCGTCGGGGCCCTGTTCCTCACCGAGGAGGGGGCGCGCAAGGTCGCTCGCGAGTGGAAGCTCCCGAAGGACCTCGCCACCTACCTCGTGTCGCAGGCTTCCGGCGCGCGCGACGAGGTGCTCCGGGTCCTGGGGCACGAGCTGAGGCGCCTCCTCGATTCGGAGACCTTTCGCAAGGAGATCATCAGGTCGCTCGAGAACATGACCGTCGAGATCCACGCCGAGATGCGGCTCAAGGCATCGGATGGCGAGCCGACGCCTCCGGTCCGGGTCCGGGTGAAGCGACGCGGCAAGGCGGATGCCGGCGGGGATGGTGACGGGGAGTGAAGGTCGCGCTCCGGTTGCTCCTCCTCCTGGGATTTGGCGCGCTGGGCCTCTTCGTGCTGCGCGAGGTCCCCCGAAGCGTCACGTTCGTCTACGCCATCGACGACGCACCGGCCGTCCGGAAGGTCGAGGTCGAGGTCCGCAGGGGAACCTCCGTCGATCCGCCAGGCCGAGTTTCGCTTTCCCGCCGGCGCGCCCGCGCAGGTCCGGCACGACGTGAAGCTCCCCGACGGCGACTACGGCGTCGCGGTGCGCGTCTGGGGCTCCACCGGGGCACCTCGCCTCACCCTCCGGCCCGTCACCGTATCCGAGAGCGGATCCATCGTTCTTCCGATCGGAGACCGGACCCCTCGGAACGATTGACAAGCGAGCCGGATTCTCCGTATCAAGGCCCGTTCCCGCACAGGAGTATGTCCATGGCGATCGAGCGCATCGCAGTCGTTGGGGCAGGCCAGATGGGCAGCGGCATTGCCCAGGTGGCGGCGCAGTCGGGCCTTCACGTCACCCTGCTCGACTCGGTTCCCGGGCTGGCCGCGAAGGCGCACCAGAAGCTCGGCGCCTCCCTGCAGAAGCTCGTCGAGAAGGGCAAGATCACCCTCGAGCAGCGCCAGGGAACCCTCGACCGCATCCACCCCGGCGAGGCACTCGAGGCGGCCGCCGGCGCCGACCTGGCCGTGGAGGCCATCGTCGAGAAGCTCGATCCCAAGGTGGAGCTCTTCCGGAAGCTCGACGCGCTCCTGCCCCCGCACGCCATCCTGGCCTCGAACACCAGTTCCATCTCGATCACCCAGCTCGCCGCCTCCACCAAGCGCCCCGGTCAGTTCATCGGGATGCACTTCATGAACCCGCCGCCGGTGATGCAGCTCATCGAGATCATCCGCGGGCTCCAGACCAGCGAGGACACCTGGAAGACGGTGGTCGAGCTGGCCACGAAGCGCTTCGGCAAGACGGTGGTGACGTCGAAGGACGTGCCCGGCTTCATCGTCAACCGCGTGCTCATCCCGCTCATCAACGAGGCCTGCTTCGCCCTGCAGGAGGGGCTGGCCTCCGCCGAGGACATCGACACCGGCGTGAAGCTCGGCCTGAACCACCCGATGGGCCCGCTCACGCTGGCGGATTTCATCGGTCTCGACACCTGCCTTTTCATCGCCGACGTGCTCCACCGGGAACTTGGCGAGGACAAGTACCGGCCGGCAGCCCTGCTCCGGCAGTACGTCGCCGCCGGGTGGCTCGGACGCAAGAGCGGGCGCGGTTTCTACAGCTACGCGTAGCCGCCTCCGGGGCGGCTGGAGGGGATGATGGAGCTCGAGAACATCCTGTGGCGGGTCGAGGACGGGGTCGGAATCGCCACCATGAACCGGCCCAAGGCGCTCAACGCGCTCGACACCCGAACGATTCGTGAACTGGGGACCTTGCTCTCGGCCGTCGAGGCGGATCGAGCCTTGCGCGCCCTCGTCCTCACCGGCGGCGGCGAGAAGGCCTTCGTGGCCGGCGCCGACATCGCCGAGATGTCGGCCCTCTCGCCCCTCGACGCCCGGCGCTTCGCGGAGGCCGGACAGCGCACCTTCGAGCGGCTGGAGGCCCTTGGCATCCCCACCATCGCCGCCGTCAACGGCTTCGCGCTGGGGGGCGGGTGCGAGCTGGCCATGGCCTGCGACCTCATCTACGCGAGCGAGAAGGCGCGCTTCGGCCAGCCCGAGGTGAATCTGGGAATCATCCCGGCTTTCGGGGGCACCCAGCGGCTCCAGAGACGCGTCGGGCCTGCCCGGGCCATGGAGATGATCCTGACCGGCGACATGGCCGACGCGGCGACCGCCAAGGCCTGGGGACTGGCGCTGGAGGTTCTCGCGCCCGACAAGCTGCTCGAGCACGCCATCGCCCAGGCGCGCAAGATCGCGTCCAGGGGGCCCGGGGCAATCGCCGCGGCCAAGCGGATCCTCCGCGCCACGGCGAGGCCGCAGCTCGCCGCCGGTCAGGAGATGGAAGCCGACGCCTTCGGGATGCTCTTCGGGACCGCCGACGGTCGCGAGGGGCTCACGGCCTTCGTGGAGAAGCGACCCGCCCGTTTCCAGGGCGCCTGAACACCGAGAGGAACGATGAACATCCAGCTCACCGAGGAGCAGCGCCAGGTCCGCGATCTCTGCCGTCAGTTCGCCGATTCGGAGCTCAGGCCCAACGCCCGGAAGTGGGACGTCGACCACCAGTACCCGGCCGAAGCCGTGAAGAAGCTCGCCGAGCTGGGGCTCATGGGCGTAGCCATCCCGGCCGAGCTGGGCGGCGCCGGGATGGACAACGTCAGCTACGCCGTGGCCGCGGAGGAGATCTCCCGAGGCTGCGCCGGCACCGGCGTCATCATGAGCGTCAACAACTCGCTCTACTGCGATCCGGTCAACAAGTTCGGGACGGAGGAGCAGAAGCGCGACTTCCTCATGCCCTTCGCGCGGGGCGAGCGACTCGGCGCCTTCGCGCTCACCGAGCCCATGAGCGGCTCCGATGCCGCCGAGATGCGTACGCTCGCGGTGAAGAAGGGCAACGAGTACGTGCTCAACGGCACCAAGAACTTCATCACCAACGGCCCCCAGGCCGACGTGGTCATCGTCTTCGCGATGACCGACCGCTCCAAGGGTCACAAGGGGATCAGCACCTTCCTGGTCCCGACCTCGGTGAAGGGATTCAGCCGGGGCAAGGCGGACGACAAGGTGGGCATCCGGGCCTCCAGTTCCTGCACGCTCTTCTTCGAGGACGTGGTCCTCCCGGAGCGCTTCCGGCTGGGCGGGGAGGGGGAGGGGTTCAAGGTCGCCATGCAGACCCTCGACGGCGGCCGCATCGGCATCGCCGCCCAGGCGCTCGGCATCGCCCAGGCCGCCTACGAGGAGGCCGTGGCCTACGCCAAGGAGCGCAAGGCCTTCGGCAACCCCATCACGCAGTTCCAGGCCATCCAGTTCATGCTGGCCGACATGGCCACCGAGATCGACGCGGCACGCCTCCTGATCTGGCGGGCCGCCTGGATGAAGGACCAGGGCGTTCGCCACAGCGCCGAGAGCGCCATGGCCAAGCTCTACGCCTCGGAGATGAGCGAGCGAGTCACCTCCAAGGCCATCCAGATTCACGGCGGGTACGGGTACGTGAAGGAGTACGACGTCGAGCGCCACTGGCGGGACAGCCGCATCACCGAGATCTACGAGGGCACGAGCGAGATCCAGCGACTGGTCATCGCCGCCAACGTCCTGAAGGGCTAGGGCGTGGATTTCGAGGGGACCGAGACCCAGCGGTCCGTGGTCGCCACGGCCCGGAAGTTCGCCACCGAGAGGGCGGCGCCGGCCGCGGCCGAGGCCGACCGAAAGGCTCGCTTCCCCGAGGAGCTGATCCGGGAGCTCGGCGCCCTCGGTCTTCTTGCCGTGAACGTGCCCTCGGCCCACGGAGGGTCGGAGGCCGGCGCGGTGGCCACCGCGCTGGCGCTGATGGAGATCGCGCGGGTCGACTGCTCGCTGGCCGTCACCATGGCCGTGACCAACATGGTGGGCGAGACCATCGCCCGCTTCGGCACCGAGTCGCAGAAGGGGCGGTGCCTGCCGCGCCTGGCGTCGGCGGAGTGGATTGCGGGCTCCTACGCGCTCTCCGAGCCACAGGCCGGAAGCGACCCGAACTCCATGACGACCCGCGCCGACCGGCGCGGCGGTGGCTGGGTCCTGAACGGCACCAAGCAGTGGATCACCAGCGGCGACAGGGCCGGCGTGGTCATCGTCTGGGCACGGAGCGACGTACGGCGCCGGCAAGAAGGGCATCACGGCCTTCCTCGTCGAGGGGGGAACCCCGGGGATGCACGTCGGGCGGCACGAGGAGAAGATGGGAATCCGCTCCTCGAGCACCGTGTCGCTCACCTTCGAGGACTGCGAGATCCCGGCCGACTCCGTGCTGGGTCAGGAGGGTCACGGGTTGCGGCTGGCACTCATGGCGCTCGACGGGGGGCGGATTGGGATCGCCTCCCAGGCCACCGGTACCATCCGGGCCGCCCTGGACGCGGCGTCACGCTACGCGCGTGACCGCAAGGCCTTCGGCAAGCCAATCGCCGGGTTCCAGGCCATCTCCTTCGCGCTCGCCGACATGGCGACGGCCCACGACGCGGCCCGCCTGATGGCCCTCCGGGCGGCCATGCTGAAGGAGGCGGGTGAGCCCTTCAGCCGGGAAGCGGCCATGGCCAAGCTCTTCGCCAGCGAGGCCGCCCAGGTCGCGGTGTCGAACGCCGTGCAGATTCATGGTGGTTATGGCTACATCGACGAGTTTCCCGTCGAGCGTTTCTTTCGCGACGCGCGCGTCCAGACCATCTACGAGGGCACGAGCGAGGTCCAGCGCCTGGTCATCGCCCGCAACATCCTGTCTGGCGACGGGTGAGCCGATTGGCCGACCGATGGATGGAGCGAGCGACTGCTGGCGCGAACCGGGGAGTGCGCCGCCTTGCTCGCCCGCACCAGCGCATGACCTGTCCCGGTTCCGGTCCCGGACATAGTTTACATAATCTATATTATCAGACTCATTCAGAACGCGCCAAGGTCCGCTTTCCAGCGGCATGGCTACTGCTGGCCGTATCGACCCTGGTGGCGTCCTGTGCCCCCGCAACCCCTCCAGCCGTCGACCCGACCTCGGTCGCCCCTCCGGCGCCACCTTCGGTACCAGCCGGACCGGCGGCACCACCCGGACCCGTGGCGATGCCGCTCGCCAGTGCTCAGGCGCTGCACGCTGGCACCGCGACGCCTCTCTCTCCTGGCGTCACCGTCGCGGTCGAGCCAGCTTCTTCCTTCGAGATCCGGATCGCAGCACCAGCGCGCGATGCCCGGCTCGTCCTGCTCGACGCCCAGGATTTCCAGGTGCCGGCCACGGTCGAGGCCGAGGTGGGCTCCGATTCCCGATTCCTTCTCGTGCCGCTCGAGCCACTCCGGCCCGGCAGCGCCTACCTGCTTCGACTGGAGGGCCTGGGCGCGCGGCTGGTGAGGTCCGATGGCGGCCGGTCCTTCGAGCCGCTGGTGCTGCCCCTTCAGATCTCCGGATCGCCCCCACCCCGAGCACCCCAAAAGAAGGCACCGAAGAAGCGCCCGGGTTGACGCGGACTCGCTAGACGCCCGAGGGCCCCGCCAGGACGGTCAAGACCGGCCGGTCTGCCTCGCAGAAGTCGTAGTCGGCGAGGTGGTCCGGGTCTGCCCAGTCCATGGCGGCGGCACCGATGAGGCGTGGCTCGCTCCCTGCGGGGATCTCGCAGGCGAAGAAGGCCAGCTCGACCTCGAGATCGGAATACCGGTGCACGGTGCGCGCCAGGAGCGCGCCCACCGCCACGTCGCAGCCCAGCTCCTCCAGGATCTCCCGCCGGAGCGCGTCCTCCTCGCTCTCGCCCGGCTCGACCTTGCCGCCGGGGAATTCCCACTGCCCGCCGCGCTCGGCATGGCCGTGTCGCCTGGTGATGAGGATGCGACCAGCCCGGCGGATGACCGCCGCGACCACCCGCACCTGCCTCACCGGAGGTCGACCGCGACCAGCTCTCCGACGTTGGAGAGCAGGTAGAGCCGGTTGCCCAGCAAGGCGGGGCTCCCCGTCGCCCCCGAACCGCGCGTGAAGAAGCGGACCTTCTTGCCGCTCTTCCGGTCGAGGACCAGCAGTCCCTTTCCGTTCGGGACGAGCACGAGCCCCTTCGCGATGACCGGATCGGCGAGTGGCGCCCCCTCGTGAGGGGTGTTCCAGAGCTGCTTCCCGGTCCGGGCGTCGAACCCCACCACCTCGGTGGTGGTGACGACCACGTAGGTGTTGCCGTCGAGCCGAGCCTTGTACGCGAACGGAGCCTTGGCCTCCCAGACCGAAGCCCCGGTCTGGCGATCGAGGGCCACCACCTGTCCTCCGTAGCTCGCGACGTAGACGCGGTCCTTGGTGACCTGGGGATCGGAATCGATGTCGGGGTATTCGCCTCGGCCGACCTTGCGATCCCACTTCACGGCGCCGGTCAGCGCGTCGAGAGCCACCACCGACCCGTCGGAGAACCCCTGGTACACGACCCCGTCCACGACGGCGGGCCTCCCCACCCCCAGGATGAGGAAGCGACCGGTAGGCTCGCGCCGGAAGTGCCACTTCCAGGCGCCGGTACGGACGTCGAGGGCCAGCAAGGTGCCCTCGAGTGTTGCGAAGTAGGCAACGTCGCCCACGACCACAGGCTTGCTCCCGAACTCCTCCTTGTAGACGTACGTCCATCGGTGCGTGCCCCTGGCGGCGTCGAAGGCGAAGATTCTTCCGTCGAGGCCGGCCACGATGACGAGCCCGTCGGCGATCGTCGGCGAACCCAGGTACGGACCTGGCAACTGCGCGTACCAGAGCTCCTTGCCCTCGGCCGTGTAGGCCTGCACGAAGCCGTCCCTCGTCGCCGCCACCACCATTCCGGTGAGAGGATCGACGGCGGGGCCGGCCGGCTCCATGGGCTTGTGCTCGAGGAGGTAGGGCTCGACCAGCGTCTTCCGCCACGCAATGGAGAACAGGCTGTCCGCGGGCGCCGAGGACTGCGCCGGAGGAGGCCAAGGCGGAGGCGGGCCGGGCGCGGCCGCCACCGCAAGGGCGAGCACGGCTGCGGCGGCGCTGACCCCCATCGGCTAGCGGGCCCCGCCCAGGGCGGCCAGTTGCTTGTCCGCCTCGGGCCGGAGCTGGGACTCCTTGAAGTCCTGGGGGAAGGACTGGAGCAGCTTCCGGGCCTCCTCCGGCTTGCCGGTCCTGGCGAGGATCCTGGACCTCTCCAGCGAGGCGCGGTCGGCGCGGGCCGGTGACTGGGTCTGCAGCCGTTCGAAGGCCGAGAGCGCACCGGCAGTGTCCCCCTTGGCCTCCTTGGCCCTGGCAATGCCCTCGATGGCCACGAAGGCGAGCGAGTCCTTGGGAGTGGCGTTTGCCAGGTACGACTCGTAATCGGCGATGGCCTGGTCGAAGGCGCCGAGCCGGAGATTCGCCGCAGCCGATGCCAGCGCTGCGGTCCGGGCGGCCTCCGTGGAGGGGTAGGACTTCCTGAGCTCGTCGGCTCGGGCGAGGACGGCCCGGTACTGGGCTTCGGCGGTCGGGAAGAGCGGCACGGTCACGCCGGGGAGCGGGACGCTGGAGATCTGGCCGTCGGCGTCGTCGAGGGTCCGGTACAGCAAGCCCCCCGCCGCGCCCTTGCGGGAATCCAACCAGCTCATGCCGCCGATCACGACCGCGACGGCCAGCAGGGCGGCGACCACGGCCCCGACGATGGCCTTCTGCTTCCCGGACACCCAGGCCGCAGCCTTGCCGGCGGCCGTCATGAAGGCATCGGGGGCCTTCATGTCCTTTCGGCTCAATTCCACTGCGTGTTTCGGCATGGCTCCTCTGGGGCGATCCCTGCGAAAAGTCGGCACAATCTAGGCGGTGACCGGACGAGCGTCAAGCACCGCGGCGCTTCGGTTTGGCACGGCTCGACCGTCCTCGCCGGGCGCGCTCCCGGTAGACGAAACGCAGCGGGACCCGCAGGCCGAACGTCTCCCGGAAGCGGTTCTCGATGAAGCGCTTGTAGGAGTCGGGGATAGTCTCCGGCCGGCTTGCCTGGAGGACGAAGGTCGGCGGCGCCGTCGACACCATGCTGACGTAGTAGAGCTTGACCGGGTGGCCGTGGGAGAGCGGCGCCGGATGCTGCACCTGGATGGCCTCGAGAAGGTTGTTCAGCTTGGGCGTAGGAAGCCGGGTTCGGTACTGCCGGGCCAGACGCCCCGCCTCGCGGAGCAGTGCGGTCACTCCCCTCCCGTCCTTGGCCGTGACGAAGAGGATGGGCGCCCAGGGGACGAAGGGCAGCCGCTTGTTCAGCTCGTCCCGGTACCAGCGCTGGGTAGCGCCGGCCTTCTGGGCGATGTCCCACTTGTTCACCACGAGTACGATAGCGCGCCCCTTCTCGATCACCAGGCCGATGAGGCGGGCGTCCTGGTCTGCACCGGCCTCCTGCGCGTCGAGGATGACGGCCACCACGTCGGCGTCGTCGATCGAGCGCATGGCCCGGATCACCGAGTACTTCTCCACGTTCTGGGCGATGGAGCGCTTGCGCCGGATCCCCGCCGTGTCGGTGATGACGAAGCGCTGCCCCTCGTGCTCGAAGGAGGTGTCGATGCTGTCCCGCGTGGTTCCCGCCACCTCCGAGACGACGAACCGCTCCTCGCGGAGGATGGCGTTCACGAGCGTGCTCTTGCCCACGTTGGGGCGCCCCACGATGGCGAGGCGAATCTCCCCGGCCAGGTCGACCGTGCCTTCGGGCTCCTCCTCGGGCTCCTCGTCCTCGAACTCCGGGAACTCCGGCTCGGCCTCCTCGTGCGGCACCACCGTCCCGCCCGCCTCGAGCGCCTCGATGATGGCGTCGACGAGCTCTCCGCAGCCACGTCCGTGCTCGGCCGATACCGGCTGGACGACGCCGAATCCCAGGTCGTAGAACTCGGCGAGCGGCGCGCTCTCCTCGGTCCGGCTGGTGTCCATCTTGTTGACCGCGACGAAGAGGGGCGTCCCGGAACGGCGCAGGAGATCGGCGATGGCGCGGTCCACCTCGGTGAGCCCCTCGCGGCCGTCCACCACCAGCACCACGGCAGCGGCCTCCTCGACGGCGAGCTGGGCCTGCTCCTGGACGCTGCGCATGAGCGACCGGTCGCCCTCCTGTCCCTTGCGGGCCTTCCCGATCGGCTCGAATCCTCCGGTGTCCACCGCGGAGAGCAGGCGCCCCTCCCAGGTGAAATCTCCGTAGTTCCGGTCCCGGGTCACGCCGGGCACGTCCTGGACGATGGCGGCCCGCCGACGCACGACCCGGTTGAAGAGCGTGGACTTTCCCACGTTGGGGCGCCCCACGAAGGCGATCAGCGGACGTGTGCGGCTCACGGGGCGATCCCCAGGCGCCGCAACGCCTCCACGCGCTCGGACCATCTCTCCTCCACCTTCACCGTGAGGCGAAGGAAGACCTTGGCGCCGAGAAGCCGTTCCATCTTCTCGCGGGCCCGTGTGCCGATCCGCTTCAGCATGGATCCGCCCTTGCCGATGATGATGCCCTTCTGCGAGTTTCGCTCCACCCAGATGAGCGCCCCGATGCGCACCAGGCCGCCGTCGTCCCGGCGCTCGGACTCGTCGAACTCCTCGACCTCCACCGCCGCGGCGTAGGGAAGCTCGTCGCGGGTCAGCTCCATCACCTGCTCCCGCACGTACTCGGCGGCGATGATCCGCTCGGCCTGGTCGGTCATCACGTCGGGCGGGAAGAGCGGCGCCTCCGAGGGCGGAAGGTGGCCTGCCAGGGCCTCGGTCAGGCGATCGACGTTCTCGCCGGTGAGGGCCGAGAAGGGGATCACGTCGGCCCAGTCGTGGAGGGTCCGGTAGGCCTCGATGACGGGGAGAAGCGTCTCCCTGGGCGCCCGGTCCATCTTGTTGATGCCCAGCACCGCCGGCTTCCGGCTGCGCTTCACCTCCCCGGCGATCCAGAGGGCGGTCTCGCCGACCTCGACCCGGCCTCCCGGACCCGTGCCGGCCTCGACGAGCACCAGCGCCACGTCCACCTCGGAGAGCGTGCCGAGCGCGGTGTTCACCATGCGCTTGTTGAGCGTCCCCTTGGCCCTGTGCAGTCCCGGGGTGTCGAAGAGCGCCAGCTGGTAGCCCTCGCCGTTCACCACCCCCAGGATGCGCGTGCGGGTGGTCTGGGGACGCGCCGTGACGATGGCCACGTGCTCCCCCAGCAGCCGGTTGAGCAAGGTCGACTTCCCGACGTTGGGACGCCCGAGGATGGCGACGAAGCCGGCACGGAAGGGCTTTCCTTCGGGCATCTACGCCACCGGACCGCGGGTGATGACCACCTTCTTGAGCTCGACCTTCGAGTTGCCCATTCGAACGATCTTGCCCACGAGGTCGCCGCCCTTCACCACCTCGCCGAAGATGGTGTGCCCCCTGTTCAGGTGCGGGGTCGGAACCTCGGTGATGAAGAACTGCGAGCCGTTGGTGTTGGGACCGGCGTTGGCCATGGCGAGCAGTCCCGGACGATCGAACTTGTTGTCCGGGCCGATCTCGTCGGCGAACTTGTAGCCGGGGCCGCCCGTTCCCGTTCCCAGCGGGTCACCCCCCTGGATCATGAAGTCGGGAATGACCCGGTGGAAGACGGTGCCGTCGTAGAGCGGCTTCTTCACCATCTGCCCCGAGCGCGGATCCTTCCATTCACGGGTTCCCTCGGCGAGCCCGAGGAAGTTCTCGACCGTCTTGGGGGCCTTCTCCGGAAACAACTTGATGACGATGTCGCCCGCGGAGGTCTGGAATGTCGCAAAAACGGGATCGGCCATGGCGGGCTCCTACTTGCAGGTGGGGGGCTTCGAGGAGATGACGACCTTGTTCAGCTTGACCTTGGAGTTGCCGGCCCGGGCGATCTGCCCGACCAGGTCGCAGCCGCAGATGCCCTGGCCAAACCTGGTGTAGCCGCAGACGCCGCCCTTCGCGTCGACGCAGAGGCGCGGCTCGAGCTGGGCGACCGACGCTCCGTACCCCTCGGTGATGAAGAACTGGGACCCGTTCGTGTCGGGGCCGGAGTTCGCCATGGCGAGCACGCAGGCCTTCTCGAAGAGCTTGGCCGGCGGCTTGGGCAACTCGTTCTCGAACTTGTAGCCGGGACCGCCGGTGCCGTTCCCGAGCGGATCGCCGCCCTGGATCATGAAGCCCGGGATGACCCGGTGGAAGAGGGTGTTGTCGTAGAGCGGCCTCGTCACCTTCTGGCCGGTCTTCGGATCGGTCCACTCCCTCTTCCCCTCGGCAAGCTCGACGAAGCTCTTCACGGTCTTGGGGGCCTCCCCCGGGAGGAGCTTCACGCCAATCTTTCCGGCGGAGGTGTCGAAGGTGGCGTACACGTCTTCGGCGAGGGCAGGCGCGGCGGCAAGGGCCACGGCCGCACAGAGGGCTAGCTTGGTCATGGGCGGGAGACTAGTCAGGCCCCCTCGGGTCCGCAATCTTCCTCGACCGGAGGGCTGCCGCCTTTCGGGGGGTCGCACCCTTCCCGGGCATCTGGCGAAGCCGCGAGCGCCTCGAGGGCGACGCGCGCCGCCGCCTGCTCGGCGTCCTTCTTGGAGCGGCCAGACCCCCGGCCCAGGACCGATCCCCCGAGCTCCACCTCGATCTCGAAGGTCTTGGCGTGGTCGGGCCCCACCTCGGCGACGACCCGGTAGCGCGGCGAGGAGCGATGCCGGGCCTGACCCATCTCCTGGAGCTGCGTCTTCCAGTCGCGATCGAGGCTACCCGTCTCCGCTCCCGCGTAGGCGTCGTCGAGGAAACGATCCACGAGCGCGTGCGCCGCCTCCAGTCCCCCGTCGAGGAACACCGCGGCGATGACCGCCTCCATCGTATCGGCGAGGAGGGACGCCTTCTCGCGCCCGCCGGTCAACTCCTCGCCACGCCCGAGGCGCAGGAGCTCACCCAGCCCGAGCGCGCGCCCCATGGCCGCCAGCCCCGCCTCGTCCACCACGGCGGCGCGGAGCTTCGACAGGTCGCCCTCCCGAGCCAGCGGAAACCTCGACATGAGGTACTCGGAGACCACCAGGTCGATGACGGCATCCCCCAGGAACTCGAGGCGCTCGTTGTCCTCCCATCCTTCGTCGCGGTGCTCGTTGACGTACGACTTGTGGGTCAGGGCGGAAAGCGCGGTCCAGCGATTGGGGAGCGGCGCTCCGACGAGCGCCACGAGCCGCGCAACGCGCTCGGCGTCGTCGACGGTCAGGTCGGTCCGCTGCTCGCCCACGGTCACAGCCTTGCCGCCAGCTCGTCGGCCAGCTGGTAGGGATCCGCGCTCCGGTCGGCGATGCGGGCCGCCAGCTCGTCGAGGTGGCCCTCCTCCTCGGCGAGGCGGGAGAGCGCACGCTGCATGAGCCGATCGCGGAGCAGGGTCAGGAAGGCGGATCTGGCCCGGGCCACCTCGCGGAGCTTCCGTTCTCCGCTTCGCTCGAGGTGCTGCCGGTGGAGCTCCATCGCCTCTGCCAGCTCGGCCACCCCCTCGTCCCGGATGGCCACCGTCTTCACGATGGGCGGCTCCCACCATCCCGGATCGTGCGGGTCCTCCGCCGCGGTTCGGGTCATCCGGTGCATGGCGTCGTGATCCGGAACGCTTCGCGTGGCCGTCGAGCGCCGAAGGTCGAGCATCATCTGGAGATCCTTGACCGTGCGATCCGCACCCTCCCGGTCGGCCTTGTTGACCGCGAAGACGTCGGCGATCTCCAGGACGCCGGCCTTGATGGCCTGCACCTCGTCTCCCGCGCCGGGGATCGACACCACCACCACGGTGTGGGCGAGCTCGGCCACCTCGACCTCGTCCTGCCCGACCCCCACGGTCTCCACCAGGATCACGTCCTTGCCCATGGCGTCGAGAACCTCGACGACGTCCGCGGTGGCCCGGGAGAGGCCGCCCAGGTGGCCACGCGTGGCCAGCGATCGGATGAAGACGCCCGGGTCGAGCGCGTGATCCTGCATCCGGACCCGGTCGCCCAGGATGGCACCCCCGGTGAACGGGCTGGTGGGGTCGACCGCCACCACGCCGACCGACCTCCCGGCGCGGCGGTGGAGGGCGATGAGCCGGTCGGTGAGCGAGGACTTGCCCGCCCCCGGCGGTCCGGTGATGCCGACCACGACGGCGTGTCCAGGCCGCGTGAAGAGCTCGCGCAGGACCCGGCGGGCTCCGGGCAACCCGTCGTCGAGGCCGCGCATCAGGCGCGCGGCGGTCCGGACGTCGCCGGCCCACACCCGTTCCGCGACCGTTGGCGAGCTCTCGCTCATGCGTCGCGAAGGATCGAGCGGGCGATGACCATTCGCTGGATCTCGCTCGTTCCCTCCCCGATCTCGCACAGCTTGGCGTCCCTGAAATAGCGTTCGACAGGGAACTCCCGCGTGTAGCCGTAGCCGCCCAGGATCTGGACGGCCTTGGTCGTGGCGCGCATGGCCGCCTCGCTCGCGAAGAGCTTTCCCATCGCCGCCTCGCGTCCGAAGGGCTGCCTGGCATCGGCGAGGGCTGCCGAGCGCCACACCATCAACCTGGCCGCGTCCACCTCGGTGGCCATGTCGGCCAGCGCGAAGGCGATGGCCTGGAACTCGGCGATCGGCTTGCCGAAGGCCTTGCGCTCCTTGGCGTAGGCCCGGGCCTCCTCCAGCGCTCCCCGCCCCAGCCCGACGGCCAGTGCACCGATGGTGATGCGCCCGCGATCGAGGATGGAGAGCGTGTCGAGGAAGCCGTGGTCGACCTCGCCGATGCGGTTCTCGTCCGGGACCTCCACGTCCTCCATGATCAGCTCGGCGGTGTCGGAACTGCGCATGCCGAGCTTCCCGTGGATGGCCCGCTGGCTGAATCCCTTCATCTCCTTCTCGAGCACGAAGGCGGTGATCCCCTTCTGCGCCTTCTCCGGCGAGGTCCGGGCCAGGACGACGAAGGTGTGCCCCACCGAGCCCTGGGTGATGAACATCTTCGAGCCGTTCAGGACCCACCCGCCTCCCTTGCGGACGGCGGTGGAGAGGAGGCCAGCGGCGTCGGAGCCGCTGCCGGGCTCGGTCAAGCCCCAGGCCGCCAGCTTCTCTCCTCGGGCGAGCGGGGGAACCCAGCGCTGTCGCTGGGCCTCGGTGCCGAAGTGCCGGATCTGGCTCGTGCCGAGGCCGTTGTGGCTCGCCACCGTGAGCGCGAGCGAGCCGTCGTACCGGGCAATCTCCTCGATGATGACCGCCACCGCGAGCATGTCGAGACCGGAACCGCCGTACACCTCGGGCACGGTGATGCCCATGAGGCCGAGCTCCCCGAGCTTCCTCACGGTCTCGAAGGGAAACTCGCCGGTCTCGTCCCACTTGCGCGACTGGGACTTCACCTCCTCCTCGCAGAAGTCCCTGACCATCTGCTGGATCTGGCGATGCGCGTCGTCGAGCTGGAACTCCATGCGGACCTCGGTGGTCAGACGGGAAGGACGGCGCGCTTGCGGGTCGCCGGTGGCTCGTATCCGAGGGCGTGGTAGTGGAAGCGCCGGGCCAGCTCGTGGCGGAGCTCGCGGCCGGGCACGACGGCGTCCACGATCAGCTCGCTGGCGAGAAGCTCGATGTCGATGTCCCGCTTGTACTCGTCGCGAAGGGCCTGGACGTAGGCCGGCCGCTCGGCCTCCGGCTTCTCCTGGATCTTGTTGAAGAAGACCGCGTTCACCGCCGCCTCCGGTCCCATCACGGCGATCATGGCCTGGGGGAGCGCCAGCGTCGCCGAGGGGGCGAAGCCCGGGCCGTCCATGGCGTAGAGCCCGGCCCCGTAGGCCTTGCGGACCACCACGCAGACGCGCGGAACGGTGGCCTCCGAGACCGCGCTGATCATCTTGGCGCCGGCGCGGATGATGCCCGCCCGCTCGACCTTGGTGCCGATCATGAAGCCCGGGACGTCGGAGAGGTAGAGGAGCGGGATGTTGAACGCGTCGCACAGCCAGATGAAGCGTGCCGCCTTGTCGGCCGACTCGACGAAGAGGACGCCCCCCTTCACCTTGGGCTGGTTGGCGACGATGCCCACCGGCCGACCCTCGATCCGGGCCAGCCCGGTCACGAGCTCGCCGGCGTAGAGCTTCTTCACCTCGAAGAACGACCCCTCGTCCACGAGCGCATCGACCAGCTGCAGGATGTCGAAGGAGCGATTCTGGTCGAGCGGGACGATGTCCGGGATGCGCTCGGGGTCGATGCGGGGCGCCCGCGGTGACGTGACCGGCGGCAGCTCGCGGAAGCTCCGGGGGAAGAAGGCGAAGTAACGCCGCGCCTCCCGGATGGCCTCCTCCTCGGTCTTGCAGAGCACGTCGCCGCAGCCCGAGACCGAGCAGTGCATGCGCGCGCCGCCCATCTCCTCGAGCGTGACCTTCTCGCCGATGACCATCTCGGCCATTCGCGGTGAACCCAGGTACATGGAGGCGTTGCCGTCCACCATGAAGACGATGTCGCAGAAGGCCGGGATGTAGGCGCCCCCGGCCGCCGAGGGGCCGAAGAGCAGGCAGATCTGCGGCACCACGCCGGAGAGGTGAACCTCGTTGTGGAAGATGCGGCCCGCGCCGCGGCGACCCGGGAACATCTCGATCTGATCGGTGATGCGGGCGCCGGCCGAGTCGACCAGGTAGAAGAGCGGCACCCGCTCCCGCGCCGCCACCTCCTGGATCCGGATGATCTTCTCGACCGTCCGCTTGCCCCAGCTCCCGGCCTTCACCGTCGAGTCGTTGGCCATCACCGCCACCGGTCGGCCGTCGATGGTGCCGAGGCCGGTCACGACGCCGTCGGCGGGAAGGTCCGGGTCCTGCGCGTTGGCGAGCGCGCCGTCCTCGAGGAAGGATCCCTCGTCGAGCAGCAGCCGCAGCCGCTCCCGGGCGAAGAGCTTCCCCTGCTCGGCGTTCTTCTGGTGGTACTTCTCGGCGCCGCCCCTTCGAACCCGGGCTAGCTCCCGCTCGATGCGCACTTCCGGCGTCACCGGCGTCTCGTCGTTGGCCATTCGCTCTCCGTCATTCCCCGGTGAACACGGGCTTGCGCTTCTCGGCGAAGGCGCGCAGCGCCTCGACCCGGTCCTTGGTTGCCAGGCAGGCCTGGTACATTCGATTCTCGAAGGCGAGGGCCTCCTCGATGCCGAGGTGCAGGGCGCCGTCGACGGCGCGCTTGGCCTGCCGGATGGACACCGGGGCGTTGCTGGCGATGAGGCCAGCCACCTCGAGCGCGACCTCGCGCAGGGCCCCCGGCGGCGCCACCCGGGAGACGAGCCCCATCGAGAGGGCCTCCGCGGCGCCGATGCGCCGGCCCGTGAGGATCAGGTCCTTGGCACGCGCGACCCCGATGGCGCGGGGCAATCGCACCGTCCCCCCGCCGCCCGGGATGATCCCGAGCCCGACCTCGGGGAGCCCCATCTCCGCGCCCTCGACCGCGACCCGCAGGTCGCACGCGAGCGCCATCTCCAGGCCGCCTCCCAGCGCCGCGCCGTTCAACGCGGCCACGAACGCCTGTGGAGCCGCCTCGATCCCCCGGAAGGTCGCGCGCAGCGAGTCGTGGAAATGGTGGACGTCGTCGGCCGACATCGACACCCGCTCCTTGAGGTCGGCGCCCGCGCAGAAGGCCTTGTCCCCCTGCCCGGTGATCACCACGCAGCGAAGGGCCCTGTCCTCGCGGATCCGGGCCAGGTTCCCCTGGAGCTCGCGGATCATGGCGCGGGAGAGCGCGTTGCGGCGCGCCTCGCCGTCGATGGTCCAGATCTCGACGCCGTCCTGCCGCTCGACGATCCACTCCCGGCCGGTCATGTCTGCTCCTCGGCGACGCGCCCGGCCGCCCGGGCGCGGGTGGCGAGCTCGGCCTGCAGGGTCTTGCCGGGCAGCGGGCGTCCGACCAGCCTCTGGGCCAGCTCGGCCGCCGCCACCAGCCTGGCGAGGTCGACGCCGGTCTCGTGCCCCATTCCGTGGAGCATGTAGACGAGATCCTCGGTGGCCAGGTTGCCCGAGGCGCCCGGCGCGTACGGACAGCCGCCCAGGCCACCCACCGAGGCATCGAACGTGGTGATCCCTGCGTCGAGCCCGGCCAGTACGTTGGCGAGTGCCGTGCCGCGGGTGTCGTGCATGTGGAGCGCGATGGAGCCTGGCCGGGCCCGCCGGGTCAGGAGGCCGACGATCTCGCGGGTCTGGTTGGGGGTGCCCACCCCGATGGTGTCGCCCAGCGACACCTGCCAGCAGCCCAGGGCGAGAAGCCGCTCGGCGATCTCGGCGACGCGCCGCGGGTCCACCCTCCCCTCGTACGGACATCCCCAGGCCGTCGAGACGTACCCGCGGACGCGCAGGCCGGCCCGGAGCGCCGGGCCGATCACCTCGTCGAAGGCATGGAAGGTCTCGTCGATGGTCTTGTTCACGTTCTTCCTGTTGTGGGTCTCCGAGGCGGACAGGAAGACCGCGGCGTCGACCGCAGCCGGCGGGGTGGCCCGGCCCCGGGCCTCGAGAAGCCGCTCCAGCCCCTTCCCGTTCGGCACGAGCGCCACGTACTGCACGCCGGCGCGCGGGGGAAGACGGGCCACGAGATCGGCGGAGTCGGCGAGTGCCGGGATCCACCTCGGCGACACGAAGCTCGTGGCCTCGATTCGCGAGATGCCTGCCTCGACGAGCGCTGCCACGAGGGCCAGCTTGCCGTCGATGGGGACGACGCGGGCCTCGTTCTGGAGCCCGTCGCGCGGACCCACCTCGTAGACGGTGATGCGGGTCGCCATTGCGCCCTGGGTCGGATTCAGGCGACCTCGGCGCGGGGATGAACGTTCCCGCGGATCCAGTCGACGATGGACTGCGTGGTCGTTCCCGGCAGGAACACCTGCGACACCCCGGCGTCCCGAAGCGTCGGGATGTCTTCCTGGGGGATGATGCCGCCCCCGAACACCGTGACGTCGGAGCATCCGCGCTCCTTCAACGCCTCGACCACGGCGGGAAAGAGCGTGAGGTGGGCGCCGGACATGATGGAGAGCCCCACGCCGTCCACGTCCTCCTGGACCGCTGCGGCGGCGATCATCTCCGGTGTCTGATGCAGCCCTGTGTAGATGACCTCGAACCCCGCGTCGCGAAGCGCCCGTGCCACGATCTTGGCGCCGCGGTCGTGACCATCGAGGCCGGGCTTGGCCACCAGGATTCGGAGGGTTCGCTGGTTCTTCTGGCTCATGCTGACCTTCTCCCGAGGGCGATGAGATCCGGAGCGTCGTCGTGGAGGCGTTCCGCCGGCCGGTCCGCCTGCAATGTGCTGGTGATGCGCGTGATCTCGAGGCCGCAGCGACCCCCGAGTTCCTGCCATTCCTCTGGTGTGTAGTACCGCAAATGGGCCACTCCCGCCAACACCGACCCGTCGAGACGGGTGACGCGGCGCGTGCAGGTGTCGCGGCCGGTGACGGGGTCGTACCGGGAACTCTCCTCCACCTTGCCTCCCCCCGGCATGTCCCAGGCGACGGCCTGCGCCGGCTGGCGCCGGAGCCGCAGGGGGTTGTCGTGGTGGACGAGGAGCCTGCCCCCTGGCCGGAGGAGCCGAGCCGCCGCCGAAAGGCAGCGGGCGTTCTCGTCGTCGTCGTACATGAAGAGGGACGAGTACCAGGAGTAGACGGCGTCGAAGGTACCCGCCCGCAGCGGCAGGTCCCGGAGATCACCCCGAACCAGGGCGGCCGAGGAGTTCCGGGCGCGAGCGAGGTCGAGATACCGGGGGTTCCGGTCGATTCCCACCAGGAGCCCCACCTCCGGTGCGATGGCCCGGGCGTGGCGCCCGTGACCGCAGGCGAGGTCGAGGACGCGGTCGCCGGGACCGATCTCGAGCAAGCGCAGCAGCAGGCCCGCCTCGACCCCCGAGAGGCGCGTCGTCAGCAGATCGACAACGGACTCGTAGTAAAGATCGCCGAAGTAGTCGTCGGCCCAGTGCCGGCTCGCTCGGGAGTCCGGGCTGGGGGTCGGGGACCTCAGAAGTGACCGTCCTCGCGATACTGTCCCCAGACCTTGCGGAAGACGTCGCACACCTCACCCAGGGTGACATACGCCTTCACCGCCTCGATGATGGGGGGCATCACGTTGGCCCCGTCGCGGCAGGCCTTCTCCACGCCGGCCAGCGTATCTCGCGCGCGATCGGCGTTTCGCCCGGCCTTCACCGCCTGGAGCCGGGTCACCTGCGCTCGGGCCACGCTCTCGTCGATCCGGAGCATCGGGATGGCCACGTCCTCCTCGACGCGGAACTCGTTGACCCCCACGACGATCCGGTCCCCGTTCTCCACCTCGCGCTGCCAGCGGTAGGCGCTCTCGGCGATCTCCTTCTGCGGGAAGCCCTCCTCGACGGCGCGGAGCATGCCTCCCATCTCCTCGATGCGGCGGATGTAGTCGAGCGCCCGCTTCTCCATCTCGTCGGTCAGGTACTCGACGTAGTAGCTGCCGGCCAGCGGATCGGCCACCCGGTCGACGCCGGACTCGAAAGCGATGATCTGCTGGGTGCGCAGGGCGATGCGCACGGCCTCCTCGGTGGGAAGCGCGTAGGTCTCGTCGAGGGAGTTGGTGTGCAGGGACTGCGTCCCCCCGAGCACCGCCGCCATGGCCTGGAGCGCGGTGCGGACCACGTTGTTGTAGGGCTGCTGGGCGGTCAGCGAGACGCCGGCGGTCTGCGCGTGGGTGCGCAGCAGGAGCGACTCCTTCTTCTTCGCCCCGAAGCGCTCCTTCATGGCCCGGGCCCAGATGCGCCGGGAGGCGCGGAACTTGGCGATCTCCTCGAAGAAGTCGTTGTGCACGTCCCAGAAGAAGGAGAGGCGCTGGGCGAAGGAGTCGACGTCCATGCCGCGGTCGACGCACTCCTGGACGTACTCCAGGCCGTCGGCCAGCGTGAAGGCCATCTCCTGGACGGCCGTCGCCCCGGCCTCGCGGATGTGGTAGCCGCTGATGGAGACCGGGTTCCAGCGCGGCATCTCCTTGGCGCAGAACTCGATCATGTCCACCACCATCTTCACCGCCGGCCGGGGTGGGACGATCCACTCCTTCTGCGCGATGTACTCCTTCAGCATGTCGGCCTGGATGGTGCCTCCCAGGCGTGCCCGGGGAACCCCTTGCTTCTCGCCGACCGCCACGTACATGGCGAGCGCCACCACCGCGCTCGCGTTGATGGTCATGGAGGTGGTGACGTCGCCGAGCGGGATGCCGTCGAAGAGGACCTCGAAGTCCTTGAGGGTGGAGACCGCCACGCCCTCCTTGCCGACCTCGCCGCGGGACAGGGGGTGGTCGGCGTCGTAACCCATGAGCGCGGGCATGTCGAAGGCCGTGGAGAGCCCGGTCATGCCGTGAGCGAGCAGGTACTTGAAGCGGGCGTTGGTGTCCTCGGGCGAGCCGAAGCCGGCGAACTGGCGCATCGTCCAGAGGCGGCCCCGGTACATGGTGGACTGTGGACCGCGAGTGTACGGGTAGCGGCCGGGATAGCCGATGTCGCGGCGATAGTCCTCCTGGGAGCGGCTGGCCGGATCGAGGATGTCGGGAATGGGGACGCCCGAGTCGGTCTGGAGGTCCTTCTTGCGTCGCGGCGCGCGGGCGAGCGTCTCGGCCAGCTCGCCGGCGGTCCAGGATTCACGCTCGGAGAGGATCTTCTGCAGCTCGTCCCGGCTGTAGACGGGGTGCGCGGCGGTCGAGGCCGCCCCGGGGGTGGGCTTCCGGGGCTTCCCGGCAACCGCTGGCTTCGTCTCTACGGCGGGCTTTCCGGCCATTGCGACCTCCAGATCGTGGGTATCGCATGGAAACGAAAAAGGAAAGGGGCGACGGCGCGGCAGCATCCACGACTTCCCTCGACCGTCTCGTCCGTTCCGCGAGGTAGGCTATGCCACCATGCCATTGACCTTGAAGCCGCTCGTCGCCCTGATCGTGATCGGCATGGCCCTCTCCATTCGCGCCGCCGACTCCCCGCCGAAGCCCGACGAGATGGACGAGTTCTGCGAGGACACGGGCAGGTCGAAGGACCCCTCGATCTCGCCTAAGGACCGCCTCCGGTTCGGGGAGTCCTGCGTGTGCGTCGACAACGTCGGATGCGGGGTGCCTGGCTCGCCGAGATTCCTGGCCAGGGTCGAGGTCGAACGCCGGGCCCTGGAGTCGCTCCGCCTGGCGGAGGTGGAGCGCCAGGCGGCGCAGGAGAGGATCCGGGCGGAACGCAGGGTGGAGGCGCTGAAGGAGACCCAGCTCGCCTGCGTCCAGCTCGCGGACTGCTTTCATCGCAACGCCGGCAATTCCCAGGCCTGCGACGAAACGGAGTCGAGGTTCGAGTATGAATGCTCCGGCAACCTCCGCGACTTCAGTGCGTGCGGGGAAGCCATGAAGGCTGCCGCCAGGACCCAGGAGGCGGCGGAGTGCCAGGCGGCCCTCCCGAAGAGGTGAGCCTCCCGGGGCGACGCTCCCACTCCCGCAGGCATAGCCAGGTCGTCGCCGCACGTCGAGCACCCCTATCGGGGGAACCTGTCCGGGACGCTCCCGGCCGGCCGATATCGGACTAGGATTCGGCCCCATGCTGAAACCCGTCGAGGTGCTTTCGGGCGTGCCGTTCGATCAGGCCAACCGGGCCATCGCCCTCCTGCGCGATGCCGGGATTCCCGTGAACGTGCGAAAGGTCGTGGAAGGGCGGTGGCTGTACGTGGCCGCGGTCGACGAGGAGCCAGCACTCAAGCTGCTCGCGGCTCACCGGTTCCGCGCTCCGATGGCCGTGGCAGGCGGGTCGGTGGTCGTGCATCGGGCTGCGGGAACGGCGCCTGGTGACGACGTGTGGGCCCTGCTCACCCAGCAGGAGTCGCCCTGGCCGAGCGTGTACTCGTTCCCCTGAACAAGGCGCCGGTCACGATCGGAAGTGGCCCGCTAGGGCTTCTGGCCAATCTCGAAGTTGGCGAGCATCTCCAGCGCGCGGACCATGGCCGAGTGGTCCCAGGCTCTCCCGCCGTGCGCGGCGCAAGCGTTGAAGAGTTCCTGCGCGGTTGCCGTATTGGGAAGGGAGAGGCCCAGCGCGCGGGCGCTGGCGAGCGCCAGGTTGAGGTCCTTCTGGTGAAGCTCGATGCGGAAGCCCGGGTCGAAGGTTCGCTTGATCATCCGCTCCCCGTGCACCTCCAGGATGCGCGACGAGGCGAACCCTCCCAGCAGCGCCTGCCGTACCCGGGCCGGGTCGGCCCCGGCGCGCGCTGCGAACAGGAGCCCCTCGGCCACCGCCTCGATGGTCAGCGCCACGATGATCTGGTTCGCCACCTTCGCGGTCTGGCCGTCGCCGACGGCACCCACGCGTGTGATGTTCTTGCCCATGAGCTGGAAGAGCGGCTTCACCCGCTCGAACACGGCCTCCTCGCCGCCGACCATGATCGAGAGCGCGGCGTTCCGCGCCCCGACCTCCCCGCCCGACACCGGGGCGTCGAGGTAGTCGCAGCCCAGCTCGGCGAGCCGCTTCGCGAACACCTTGGTCTCGATGGGCGAGATGCTGCTCATGTCCACCACGGTCTTGCCCTTGGCGATGCCGTCGGCCACCCCGTCCGCGCCGAACAGGACCTCCGCAACGTCCGGGGTGTCGGGAACCATGATGAAGACGATGTCGGCCCGCCGGGCGACATCCTTGCCGCTCGCGCACGCCTGGGCCCCTGCTTGCAGGATCTGAGGCGGCACGGCCGACAGCGAGCGAACGAACAGCCGGTGGCCGGCCGCGAGCAGGTGGCCAGCCATGGGGGTGCCCATGGTGCCCAGGCCGATGAATCCGATGTCGAGAGGGGGAGAGGTCACGGCGTGCTCCTTGCCCGGTGGGTGAACCAGCCGAGGCCCTCCTCGGTCGTGCCAGCGGGCTTGTACTCGCAGCCGATCCAGCCCCGGTAGCCGATCCGGTCGAGGTGCGCGAACAGGAACCGGTAGCTGATCTCGCCGGTGCCCGGCTCGTGGCGCCCCGGGTTGTCGGCAAGCTGGACGTGGGCGATGCGCGGCAGGTACTTCTGGAGGGTTGCGGCCAGCTCTCCCTCCATTCTCTGTGCGTGATAGATGTCGTACTGCACGAACGCGTTGTCGAAGCCGACCTCGTCCAGGATGGAGACGGCCTGCCCGGTGCGGTTCAGGTAGAAGCCCGGGATGTCGAAGGTGTTGATCGGCTCGATGAGCAGGCGGAGCCCGGCGCGCTTCAGCGCCGCCGCCGCGTACCCCAGGTTGTCGACGAAGGTCTGCCGGAGCGCGGCATCTTCAACACCAGCCGGCGCCTTGCCCGCCAGGCAGTTGAGCTGCTCCACGCCGAGGACCCGGGCGTAGTCGATGGCGCGGGAGACCCCTTCGCGGAACTCGGCCTGGCGGTCGGGGTGACAGGCGATGCCGCGTTCACCGGCCTCCCAGTTCCCGGCCGGCAGGTTGTGAAGGACGAGCGCCAGCCGGTGTGCAGCCAGCCGTTGCCGGATCTCCTCCGGGGCGTGAGCGTACGGGAAGAGGAACTCGACCGCCTCGAAGCCGGCCCGGGATGCACGCTCGAAGCGGTCGAGGAAGGGAACCTCGTTGAACATCATCGTGAGGTTGGCAGCGAAGCGAGGCATCGGATGATCTTGCCAGGCCCGCTCCCTGTTACCAGCAGGAAGCATGACCTCGATGGTCCATGCCTTCCGACGTTCCTGAAGCCGATGGCCCCGGCCCTCGCCATCGTCCGGTCAATGTCCGCAGGAGAGAAACGCCTAACCCCTTCGGGGACCTGGCATTGCGGGACAGAACTTGATGCCACATTGGATTACACTGACCCACGTGGACTTAGATTTACTCCGAAAGGGGGCCATATGTCGATGTCATCCTGGGTCGGATCCGTATGGAGCCTGCGCGGAGTAGAGGGGCCGGTCATCGGGCAGGTTCGCGCCGTAGAAGGGGACTACCTCACGATGGCCGTTGTCGGACTGGGCGGCGATGCGCCCGAGGGCGTCGAGATCCTCCCGACCGGAGAGGGAGCCGGCCGGTTCGCTCGCGTCTCGTCGGAATGCCTGCTCGGTAGCTGGAGGCGCATGGGCCGCGCACCCGCATAGTCGCTGCCGGCACCGTTCCTCCGACCACCACAGGGCGTGGGAACATCGACGGAATGCCCTTTTGACTCGATGTTTTGTTGGTGGTGAGGGGGAGAATCGAACTCCCGACCTAGGGATTATGAGACCCTCGCTCTAGCCGACTGAGCTACCTCACCGGTTCCCTTTCGGAGGGGGCGCTTATAGGTCCAACCACCTGACCTGTCAACGCGCGGCACCTCCCGGAGGCGACGCCGCCGTCCCCATCCGCGACGTACTGCCTCTCCTCCTCCTCCAGCCCTTCCTCGACCTCCCTCGGAGCCGAGAAGATCTGCGCGAAGCGGATGTGCCGCGAGAAGAGGAAGAACATCCCCAGCGCCGTGGTGAAGGCCAGCTGCACGGCCCAGAGGACGTTCGCGTAGGCGGTGCCCCGCGTGTCGATCACCTCGGAGGGAATGAACAGGGAGAGCCCCAGGATCGTGGCGGCCTGGAAGGTGCCCACCATGCCCGGTCCCGACGGGATCATCGACGCCGACCACCAGCACGCCGAGCACGGTGAAGGATTGCATCGGGCCGAGGTGCAGGTCGAAGGCTCGCGCCAGCACCCCCATGCCCCATCCGTTCAGACACCAGTAGGTCGCCGTGAGCAGGAAGAAGGCGGCCACCTTCGACCGGGACGGAACGAGGCGAAGCCCGTGGATGAAGGCGTCCATCATGCCGGAGGCCCGGTCCGCGGCGCGAGGAGAGAGCGGGTCGAGCACACGATGGGTGATGCGCACCGCGAGCGTTCGATTCCGGTACGCGAGCACCAGGAACCCCAGCAACCCCGCGAACGCGGCGAAGACCGCGAACCCTCCCATTCGAAGGAAGTGCAGCCCCGGCGTGCCCTCCGGCACGGCGAAGCAGCGTCAGCACCAGCAGGCCTGCCATGAAGATGCCGTCGGCCACCCGCTCCACCACCACGCTGGAGAGGGTCGCCGATACCCGGATGCGCGGCCGCTCGGCGATGAGATACGGCCGGGCGAACTCGCCGATGCGGAACGGGAGGATCATGAGCGCCATGAACCCGACCGCCGAGACGGCGTTGAGGCGCGAGAACGGGACCTTGGCGACCGGCTCGAGCAGGATGCCCCAGCGCAACGTGCGGGCCAGGTGGATGAGGACCAGGATTCCGGCGTAAGGAACGAGCCAGCCGTAGTTGCCGGCGGCGACGGCCTGCCAGATGGCGGCCAGGTCCTTGCCCCGGAGCGTGAGCCAGAGCGCCAGCGCGGAGATGGCCAGTCCGGCGGAGATCTGGACGACGCGCTTCACCCGCGGGTCATATCACGACGGGGTGCGCCGGAGGACGCCCAGTCACCCGGCGCAGGACCTCGTCCCAGACCATGCGCGCCATGGCGTTGCGGGTCTCTCGCGTACCCGAGCCCAGGTGGGGCGTGAGGACCGCGTTCTCGGCGCGCCGCAGCCTTTCGGGCACCTGTGGCTCGTTCCGGAATACGTCGAGCCCCGCCGCGAAGAGGCGCCCGTCCTCGAGTGCCTCGGCCACCGCCTCCTCGTCCACCACCGGTCCTCGCGAGGTGTTCACCAGGATCGCGCCCGGCTTCATCTGGCCGATCCGCTCCCGCGAGATGAGGTCCCGGGTGGCGTCGGTGAGCGGACAGTGAAGGGAGACGATGTCGCTGGTGGCGAGAAGAGCGTCGAGGTCCACGCGGGTCGCGCCCGGGAAGCCGGCCTCGCGGGGGCTGGTGTAGAGGATGCGCATCCCGAATCCCGCGGCCCGTCGCGCCACGGCCTGCCCGATGCGCCCGAATCCAACGATGCCGATCGTCTTGCCGGTCACCTCACGGCCGAGAAGAAATTCCGGCGCCGCCTCGCGCCACCCGCCAGCGCGGATGAGCCGGTCCCCCTCGCAGACCCGGCGCGCCGCGGCGAGCAGGAGCGCCATCGCCAGGTCGGCCGTCGCATCGGTGACCACGTCGGGCGTGTTGGTCACGGTGATCCCGCGCCGGGACGCCGCCGGCAACTCGATGTGGTTCAGGCCGACGCCGTAGGAGCTCACCTGGCGAACCGCCGGCAGGCCGGAGAGGAGCGCCTCGTCGATCCGGTCGAGGTAGGTGACGACGAGCACCTCGGCGTCGCGCCCCTCCTGGTGGATGCGTTCCCGTGGAGCTGGACGCGCCTCCCCGCCTCTCAGCGTGACCCTCGACGAGACCTCGTCCGGGACCTCGCCCGGCAGGGCGCGCAGCGCGTAGACGATGGGCTTCACGGAGCGTCCTCCTCGTCACCGTTCGATACGGCGCCGGAGCCGTCACCGGCGCGCTCCCCCGGGATCCGATACCCCTCTCCGAACCACCGTCCCAGGTCCTGGAGCCGGCACCGGTCGGAGCAGAAGGGCCAGGCCTCGTTCGTGGCACGAGCCGCTGCGGGGGCCTGGCATGTCGGGCAGAGGCGCTCCACGGGCATCATCCCCTCCCCGGGCAAGCTGCCGGTACGAACGGGGCCATCGCCTTCTCGACCTGCTCGCGGGTCACCCGCCCGGAGAAGACCTTCCTGATCTTTCCCTCGGCGTCGATGACGTAGGTTCGCGGAAGGCCGGTGACCCCGTACGCGCGAGCCAGGGCGCCGTCGGCGTCGAGCACGATCGGATAGGGAACGGCGTGGCGGGCCACCTCGGCGACCGTGTCCTCCCGGCTCGACTCCTCGGTGACGCCGACGAACTCCACGCAACTGCTCTGGGCGCCGCGCCAGGCCTCGGCCAGCGCCGGCAGCTCCTCCTTGCAGGGCGGACACCAGGTGGCCCAGAAGTTGAGCGCCACGGCCCGCCCGCGCAGCGCCTCGAGATTGACCTCGCGTCCGGCCAGGTCCGGAAGAGACAAGGCAGGGGCTGGCTGGCCCACCTGCGCCGCGTCCGACCCGGACGACGGCACGAGCACGAGCGACGCCACGCCCGCGAGCGCCACGAGCAGTGCAATCTTGATCCAGGGGCTCATCCGGCGGGAAGTATAGCCGCGCGATCTCGGTTGGCATCAGCGAGACTTCACGTTTCTTCACCGGATTCTGCTATCCCGGGGGCGTTCCCCGTCTAAGATTCCCGCCGTTCATCGGCCGCACGTCTTCAGCACACGGACTCCCCGCTCATGACCAAGCGCCGTCTCTACATCCTCCTTGCCGTCGTCGCCGTGGCCGCCGCTCTTGGCATCTGGCGGTGGCAGGCCGGGGACTCGAAGCCCAAGCTCCAGTTCGAGACCAGCAAGGTGGAGCAGGGCAAGATCATCGCCAAGGTGACGGCCTCCGGAACGCTCTCGGCCATCGTCACCGTCCAGGTGGGAAGCCAGGTGTCGGGGCGCATCGCAGCGCTCTACGCCGACTTCAACTCCCCCGTGAAGAAGGGGCAGCTCATCGCCAAGATCGACCCGCCGCTGTTCCAGGCCTCGGTGGATCAGTCCCGGGCCAACCTCGCCGCGGCACAGGGCAACCTGGCGAAGGCCAAGGTCCAGGCGGTCGACGCGCGCCGGCAGTACCAGCGGCAGAAGGAGCTGGCGGCCAGGCAGCTGAACGCCCAGGCCGATCTCGACACCGCCCAGGCCAACGCCGACGCCGCCGACGCGCAGGTGACGGCGTCCGAGGGAGTGGTGGCCCAGACCCGCGCGGCGCTCCAGTCGGCCGAGGTGAACCTGGCCTACACCAACATTCTCTCTCCCACGAGCGGGACGGTCATCTCCAGGAACGTCGACGTCGGCCAGACGGTCGCGGCGTCCCTTCAGGCGCCCACCATCTTCGTCATCGCCGAGGACCTGGCCAAGATGCAGGTGGACACGAGCGTGTCCGAGGCCGACGTGGGCCGCCTCAAGTCCGGAATGTCCGCCTCCTTCACGGTGGACGCGTACCCAGGGGAGGTCTTCCGCGGGCAGGTCCGCCAGATCCGCAACGCCCCCCAGACCGTCCAGAACGTGGTGACCTACGATGCGGTCATCGACGTGGACAACTCGGAGCTCAAGCTGAAGCCGGGCATGACCGCCAACGTGACCTTCGTCTACGCCGAGAAGGACGACGTCCTCAAGGTGCCCAACTCGGCCCTGCGCTTTCGGCCTCCGCCCTCCCTGCTGGGCGATGCCAAGGGAGGAGGCACGGGCGGGCGTCCGGGCGGCACGGGAGCGGCAGGGGCGACCGGTGGTGGGACGGGTGGCGGGCAGCGGCCGGGAATTGCCGCAGGACGTCCGGGCGAGGCTTCCGATCGCCGCACGGTCTGGACCCTCATCGACGACAAGCCCGAATCCAAGAAGATCAAGACAGGAATCAGCGACGGCAGCTTCACCGAGATCAAGGAGGGCGACGTCAAGGCAGGTGATCTGGTGATCACCGACGCCCTGGGCGCCGGCTCCCCGAACCTCCAGAACCTCCGGCGCGGGCTCTAGGCTCGTGACCATGTCGCCGGCATCCCTCATCCGCCTGGAGAACGTCGCCAAGGTCTACCGGATGGGCGACGTGGAGGTGCACGCGCTGCGAGGCGTGACCCTCTCCATCGAGCAGGGCGAGTTCACCGCCGTCATGGGTGCGTCGGGGTCGGGCAAGTCCACCCTCATGAACATCGTCGGCCTTCTCGACCGACCGACCGGCGGGGTCTACCTCCTCGAGGGAGAGGAGGTCTCGAAGCTCACCACGGAGCGGCTCGCCGAGGTGCGCAACCAGACCATCGGCTTCGTCTTCCAGAGCTTCAACCTGCTCGCGCGAACGAGCGCGCTCGAGAACGTCGAGCTTCCCCTGCTCTACGGCGGCGTCAACCGGGCCGATCGCCACCGCCGCGCCGGGCAGTCGCTCGACCGGGTCGGCCTGGCCTCCCGCGCCGACCACCACCCCAACCAGATGTCGGGCGGCCAGCAGCAGCGCGTGGCCATCGCCCGCGCGCTGGTGACCGAGCCGCGGGTGATCCTGGCCGACGAGCCCACCGGCAACCTCGACTCGCGCACCAGCGTGGAGGTGATGGCCCTCTTCCAGGAACTGGGGCGGAGCGGGATAACGGTGGTCCTCGTCACCCACGAGGCGGACATCGCCCAGTACGCCTCCCGCGTCATCGTCATGCGGGATGGGCGCATCCTCTCCGACGAGCGCCAGGCTCCCCGGACCGCGGTCGTCCCCCCCGCGGCGGCGGACGACGAGGAGGACCCGCCGTGAATCCCCTCCAGACCCTCAGGGTGGCGCTGCGCGCCCTCACCCGGAACAAGATGCGGTCCTTCCTCACCACGCTCGGCGTGGTCATCGGCGTCTCGGCGGTCATCGCCATGGTGGCCATCGGCGACGGCGCCAAGGCGCGCGTCGAGGCCGCCTTCGCCGCCATGGGGTCCAACATGCTCATCGTCATTCCAGGGTCGAGCCACGCCGGCGGGGCCATGGGCGGCTTCGGCTCGATGCCGACGCTCACCTGGGACGACCTGAAGGCCATCCAGACCGAGGTCGTCACCGTCCGGGCCGCCGCCGCGCAGCTGCGGACCAACGCCCAGGTCATGTCCGAGGACCAGAACTGGGGCACCCAGGTGCTTCGGATCCTCGCCCGAGTACTTCCAGATCCGGACCTGGCCCGCCGTGCAAGGCGCGCTCCTCACCCAGTCGGACGTGGACACCGGAACCAAGGTCGCGGTCCTCGGCCAGACCGTGTCCGACAAGCTCTTCGGTACGAACTCCAACCCCACCGGGCAGACCATCCGCATCAAGAGCGTCCCCTTCACGGTGATCGGCGTCCTCGAGAAGAAGGGACAGTCGCAGTGGGGGCAGGACTACGACGACATCGTGATCGTGCCGGTCTCCACCTTCCAGCAGAAGGTCAAGGGCAGCCTGAAGAACTTCATCGAGGGCAGCATCACGGTGAGCGCCACAGGCGCCGACACCACCTCCAGGGCGGAGAGCCAGATCCGCGCGCTGCTGCGCGACCGCCATCGCCTGCCGCTCGGCGCCGACGACGACTTCTCCATCCGCAACCTGTCCGAGGTGGCGAGCGCGCAGCAGGAGGGCACCCGCACCCTGACCACGCTCCTCGCGGCCATCGCCGCGGTGTCACTGCTGGTCGGGGGCATCGGGATCATGAACATCATGCTGGTCTCGGTCACCGAGCGGACCCGGGAGATAGGGCTCCGCATGGCGGTGGGCGCCAAGCCGGCCGACATCCGCCTCCAGTTCCTGGTGGAGGCGCTGGTGCTGGCGGTCACCGGCGGGCTCATCGGCGTGGCCCTGGGCGTCTTCGGCGCCTGGCAACTCGCCACCAGCTTCGGCTGGCAGGTGCTCTACCGCCCCGACGTCATCGCCATCGCGGTGGGATTCAGCGGGCTCGTGGGTGTGGTCTTCGGTCTCTACCCGGCCCACAAGGCCTCGCGCCTCGACCCCATCACCGCCCTGAGGTTCGAATGATCGCCGCCCTCCTGGCGCTCGCCCTGGCGGCGGGCCCCACCCTCACCATCGACCAGGCCCTGACCCTCGCGAAGCAGAACCCCCAGATCGCCCAGGCCCAGGGAGCGGTCACGCAGGCCCAGGGACAGATCGGCGTGGCCCGGTCCGGCTTCCTGCCGTCGGCCTCCGCCTCCGCCAGCGTCTTCGGCACCACGCTCAACCCGGGTCTGCAGTCGCGCGACACCTTCTATCCGCTGTACGGCTCGAGCGTCACCCTCAACCAGACCCTCTGGGACTTCGGCCGCACCCTCGGGGCATACCAGGCGGCGCGTGACGTCGAGCGCTCGGCACGCTTCAACGTGGAGAACACCTGGCAACAGGTCGAGCTGAACGTTCGCACGGCTTACTACACCGTCCTCGCCACCCAGGCGCTCGTGAACGTGGCGCAGCAGACGGTCGACTCGAACCAGAAGAAGCTCGACCTCGCGAAGGGACTCTTCGAGGTCGGACAGCGGCCGCGCTTCGACGTGACCAAGGCCGAGGTCGATCTGGAGAATTCCCGCATCTCGCTCCTTCAGGCCAAGAACGGCGTGGTCCTCTCCCGCATCGCGCTCACCCAGGCCATTGGACGGGACGTGAACGACGCCACGCTGGTCTTTCCCGAGTTGCCTCCGGCCGAGGACCCGGACGTGCCCACCCTGCTCAAGACCGCCATGGAGAGCCGCCCGGATTCTGAAGTCGGTGGACCTCCAGATCCTGGCCGCCGGGGAGACCCTCGACTCGCTCCGGTCGGGGTGGCTGCCGATCCTGGGCGCCTCTGCCACGGTCCGCTGGAACGGGACCGACACGCCGCTCGTCAACAACTGGACCGCAGGCGCCACCCTCACCTGGCCGTTCCTGAACGGCGGAGCCGTCCTCGGGCGCGCCGAGTCGCAGACCGGCGTCATCGCCCAGGTCAAGGCCGGGCGGGATCTCCTGCTGCTCCAGATCCGCAGCGACGTCGAGCAGGCCGTCGCCACGCTGGGCGAGTCCCGTGCTCGCCGCGCCGTGGCGAAGACCCTCGTGGTCCAGGCCAAGGAAAGCCTGGAGCTGGCCGGCGGTCGCTACCAGGCCGGGCTGGGCACCATCATCGAGCTCTCCGACGCCCAGACCTCCTACTCCAACGCGCAGGCACAGGAGGTGAAGGCCGTCTTCGACCTGGCCACCGCCTGGGCGCAGCTCAAGAAGGCGACGGGGCAGTCGTAGCAGCCTGACGGCGGCGGGCCCCTACCTGGCCGCGCCGGACACCGCGCCGGCCGCGGCCGCGCCGCCGCCGCCGACCATCAGGGCGCGCAGGTCCTGATCGCTGAAGAAGACGCCTGCGCCGATGAAATAGTCGCGCCCCGATCCGTAGTTGTAGGCGTTGAGGAGGTTCTCCATCCCGCCGGTGAGGTAGACGTTGGGGATGAAGCGCCAGTCGAACCAGAGCTTGGTGCGCGGGAAGGCGTCCACGGTGGGCCGCGTCCACCCGTAGACGTTGAGGGACAGCTTCAGGGCGTCCTGGAAGAGCAGGTAGTCGACT
Source organism: uncultured delta proteobacterium (assembly GCA_963700085.1). GTDB lineage: Bacteria > Myxococcota > Myxococcia > Myxococcales > Anaeromyxobacteraceae > CAIOAK01. Next base: position 442,758 of record CAVOWI010000018.1, on the reverse strand, counting down.
CCCACGCCGCCGGAGCTCTCGATCAGCCCGACCCGGCCCACCAGGTCGCCCCACCGCTTGCCGAACATGGCCGAGATGGCCAGCCTCTGCTCGTTGATGGAGCGAGTGGTGTTGGTGGTGACCGAGGTCCCGGTCGCCTGGTTGGTCGTCGTGGCAGTTTCCGTGACCACCGTGTTGTAGCCGCGCGGGTCGGTCATCAGCTCGAGGATGTAGTACTTGTCCGGCTTGGGCATCAGCGTGACGCCGAAGTAGGCCCTCGTCCCACCGTAGTTGATCAGGTACTCCGAGCGGATGTTCACGTAGAGCTGCCAGGCCGAGATGCGGTTGACGTAGTCGGAGACGCTCTCCGCCGCGGCCCCGACCTTCTCCCCGAGTTGCTCGTCGACGAGCAACTTCCCGGCCACCCCCTGGCCGGCGGCCACCTTGCTGGTCACCGACTGGACGTCTTCCAGGGTCTTGTTGAGCTTCTGCAGGGCTTGCCGGGCGCCCTGGACCGACTCCTTCATGTCGGGCTGGCCCGTGCCCACGATGTCCTCGACCGACGCCATCACCCGGTTCAGGCGGGCGGAGGCCTCGTCGATGTTCTTCGCGATGGCGTGGTATCGCTCCGCGTCCTGCTCGGCGATCTGACGCAGCTCGCCGGTGAAGGCTTCGGCGTTCTTCAGGATGCCGGCAACGCGCCCGGAGTTCTGGTCGAGCAGGTCGTCGACGGCCTTGGTGACGTGGCTCAGGTTCTCGATGATCTCGCGAACGCTGCCCTGGGTTCCGCCCACCGTCTTCGCCAGGTCGGAAGAGACCACCTGGATGTCGGCCGCTATCCTGGAGAGCGACTCCATGAGCTTGGAGACGTTGGCGGCCTCGCGCACGCAGGTGATCACGCGCTGGTCGGCGGGAAGCCCCTGGAGTATCGGCGACGGGGCCGTGCCCAGGTTGGCCTCGAGCAGCGCGTCCGGTAGGAGCGCCGACGGGAAGCGCTTCGTCAGGCAGGCGTCGGCCCGCAGCGGGATGTCGTTCTTCACCCGCATGGTGATCCGGGCCCTCTCCCCCGAGAGCTCGATCTCCGTGACCTCGCCGATCTGGATTCCGGCCACCTGGACGCGGCTCTTCCAGGACAGGCCGGTGACGTCGTCGAAGACCGCGGTGATGACGTAGCTGTCTCGCACGGACAGCCCACCCTTGCGGAAGAAGGTGAAGGCCACCAGGAAGATCCCGCCGGCGACGGCGACCAGGAGCCCCACAGCGAGGGCCCGGTTGATGGTCGGTCTGGTCAGGGGCTCGGTGGGCATGGATCTCGTTCGCGGCTCACTGCTTCTCGAACCAGAGGGAGAGGAACCGCTTCACGTACGGGTCGTCGCTTCGCCGGACCTCCTCCGGCGTCCCCTGGGCGGCGATCCGGCCATCGTAGAGCACCGCCAGCCGATCGGCCACCCGGAATGCGCTGGCGATGTCGTGGGAGATCACCATGCTCGTCACCCCGCGCCTCTCCTTGGCCTGGTTGATCATCGAGTCGACCGAGTCGGTCGTGATGGGGTCGAGTCCGGTGGTGGGCTCGTCGTACAGCACGACCTTGGGGTTGGCGACCAGCGCCCGGGCCAGCGCCACCCGCTTGCGCATCCCGCCGGAGAGCTGGGATGGCCAGCTCCCGAGCACGTCCTCCCCCAGGTCCACCACCCTCAGGCTCTCCACCACCCGGGCTCGAAGGTCGGCGCCTGAGATGCGCCGCTCCTTCTCCTTCAGGGGAAAGGCGACGTTCTCGAAGACCGTCATGGAGTCGAAGAGGGCCGCTCCCTGGAAGACCATCCCGAAGACCTGCCGGGCCTCCGTGAGCGCCCGCCCCGTGAGCGACGAGATCTCCGTGCCGTCGACTTGAACCGTGCCCCGATCGGGCTTGAACAGGCCGATGACGTGCTTCAGGAGGACCGTCTTCCCGGAACCGGACGCACCCAGGACGACGAAGGTCGTCCCCTCCGGGATCTCCAGGGTCACGCCCCTCAACACCTCCTTCTCGCCGAACGACTTCCATAGATCGTGGACGCGGATCATGGACATGCGTCAGCCAATGGAGATGAAGGTCAACAGGTAGTCGACCACCAGGATGGCGACCGAGCTCCAGACCACGGCCCGCGTGGTGGACTCGCCGACTCCTCTCGCTCCGCCGCTGGCCGTGAAGCCCCGGAAGGTGGCGATGAGGGACACGACGGCCCCGAAGATGATGGCCTTGCTGAGGCCGTGCGTCATGTCGTGCACGTCGACCATGGACTTGGTGTGGTCCAGGAACGGCCCGGGCGGGATGAGGGAGACGAAGGTGCCGATGAGGTATCCGCCCATGTAGCCCGTGGCGTTGAAGACCACGGTCAGGAGCGGCATCATGAGCGTGGCGGCCAGCACTCGAGGGACGACCAGGTACTGGATCGGGCTGACCGCCATCGACTCCATGGCGTCGATCTGCTCCGTGACCCGCATGGTCCCGAGCTCGGTGGTGATGGCGCTTCCGGACCGTCCCGTCACCATGAGCGCCGTGAAGACTGGGCCGAGCTCGCGAACCAGGCTGATGGCCACGAAGCCACCCACGTACCCCTCCGCGCCGAACTGGCGCATGGCGTAGTTGCCCTGGAGGGCGAGGACCATTCCGGCAAAGAGCCCGGTGACCGCGACGATGAAGGTGGATCCGACGCCGATCGCCGCCGCCTGGTGCAGGAGCAACTCGGGCCTGAACGGCGGCCTCACCGCCCAGGCGAGGGTCTCGCCGGCGAAGAGCACCTGCGCGCCGAAGTCCTCGAAGACCGCCCGGAGCCGGCCCACGCCCACCACGTGCATGCGGGCACCCTAGCATCGAACGGCGCCCTGCGCCCCATCGCCGGTGAGGCTATACTGCGCGCCACATGGCAAAGGTAGGCGGTGAAGTCGATGCGTTCTGCACGCGGTGCCAGCTGCTCCTCGCTCACACCGTCATCGCGATGGTGGGCACCGTCCCGGTGAAGGTGGAATGCAACACCTGCCGCAACGTGCACCGGTTTCGCGAGGCTTCCACCACCGTCCGACGCCCGACGGGGAAGGCCACGCGCGGCGGCCTCACCCTGAGCTTCGACCAGATGCTCGCCACCCACACCACCCTGCCTCGAACATACGCCTCGACCGGCCTCTTCGTGGCCGGCGACGTGCTCGACCACGCCTCCTTCGGCCGGGGCTTCGTCTCTGCCGTGAAGGACCCCGGGAAGGTCGAGGTGACCTTCCGGACCGGGGTGAAGACGCTCATCCACGGCAAGCGCTGACGATGCCGCCCGTCCGCCTCGCCATCCTGGCGGCCCTGGCGCCACTCCTTCTTGCCGTGGCCGCGTGCTCCCGGGATGGTCGGCCCGCCCTCCTCGACCTTCCGGCAGACGGCGGCGTCGCCTCGGCGGTCCCCGATCCGTCGCTACGCTTCGTCACCAGCCTCTCCACGCTGCGCCGGGATCCGACCGAGCAGCCTCGTGTCAAGGTGGAAGGCTCCAGGACGCCCCAGTCGAATTCACTCGCCGTGCTGCACCGGGGGGAGCGGGTCACGCTCCTCGAGCCCCGCGGTGATTGGGCCCGGGTCCGCGCCTCCGACGGCGTCGAGGGGTGGGTCCACGCCATCGCCCTGGTTCCGGCCGATTTCGTCCAGGAGGGCACGCTGCTCGTCGTCGCATGGGCCTTCGACCGGCCCGACCTGCTCGCGGTGAACGCGAAACGCAAGCTCGACCCTGGAACGCTCCTCTTCGTTCGCAAGACCAAGGACCTCTTCACCGAGGTCGATGCCGGGACGGGCCCGAACGTCTGGGTGCTCACCGACCGCGTATCGTCCCGCCCTGCCGACGTGGAGGCAGCCAAGCTGGTCGAGAAGGCGCGCTTCCTCGCCCGGGCCAACCGCCCCGAGGAGGCCCGTGACGTCCTCTCCCTCCTCCGATCCCGTTCCCCTGGCTCGCCACTCGTCGCCGTCCTCGCCGCCGAGCTGGGCGAAGTCGCTGCGGACGGTGGTGCGCCGGAAGGAGCGACGAGGGCGCCATGAACGGCCGCTTCCTCCTTCTGGCCGTGTTCCTGTTGGCCGGCGCCCCGTCCATCCTGGCGGCCCCGCCGGCATCGGGCATGCGGCTCGTCCGCTGCCAGCTGTCCCATCCCGTCGCCTCTGCCCGGATTCCGGCCCGATGCGGGACCCTGGAGGTTCTCGAGGATCCCGCCAAGCCAGCCGGCAGGCGGATCTCGCTGCGGATTGCAGTCCTGGCGGCCGTCAATGCGTCCACGAAACCCGACCCCGTCTTCGTCCTCGCCGGCGGCCCCGGCCAGTCCATCACCGAGACCTATCCGCGCATCGCACCCGCCTTCGAGCGGCTCAACCAGGAGCGGGATATCGTACTCGTGGACCAGCGGGGCAGCGGTGGATCGGGGCTGCTTGCCTGCCCCAGGATCGGGCGTGCAGATCGCGACGCCGAGCTCCTTCCCACCGACTCCGCGCGAGCCGCCGGTGCGTGCGCCCGGTCGCTGCAGGCGGACCTCACGAGATACGGGACCGGCGACTTCGTGAGAGACCTCGACGCGGTTCGCGCGGCACTCGGCTACGCGAAGGTCAACCTGGTCGGTTTCAGCTATGGGTCGCGCGCCGCGCTGGCCTACGCGCGGGCCCATCCGGATCGCGCCCGGACGCTCGTCCTCGACGGCGTCACACCGTTCCAGATGATCATCGGCGCCGACTTCGACCGGGATTCGGAGCGGGCGCTCGCGATGCTCTTCCAGCGCTGTTCTGCGGAGCAGGCCTGCCGCGATCGCTACCCCCGGCTCGAGAAGGATCTTCGTGACCTGCTGGCCCGCCTCGACGTGAAGCCGGAGAAGGTCCGGGCGCGCCACCCGATCACCGGAGAGCCCGTCGATCTCACCGTGGACGGCGACGCGGTCCGACAGGTCTTGCTCGCGTTCCTCTACCAGGCCGAGACCTCCGCGCTTCTACCCCCGCTCCTCCGCCAGGCGCACGAGGGCAACCTGGCCCCCATCGCCGCACTTGGAATCCTCGCGGTGACCGACATCCAGGCCGGGATGTCGCGCCCCCTTCAGCTCTCGGTCCTGTGCTCCGAGGACGTGCCCTTCATCACGGAACCGGCTCCCGGCGCCCCGTCCACTTTCCTTGGAAACGGCGCTCGGGAGGCCTTCCGGACCCTCTGCGAGGAGTGGCCTCGCGCCCCTCTCGACCCGTCGTTCCGGAAGTCGCCGCGCATCGACGTTCCCACACTCCTGCTCTCGGGCGAGGCCGACCCGGTGACGCCTCCGCACTGGGCGGACCTCGCCGCCGCATCCCTCCCGGCCTCGCTCCGGGTCACCGTCCCTGGACAGGGGCACGGGGTGCTCGTGCGAGGCTGCCTCCCCCGGGTGGTCGCCGAGTTCGTGAATCGCGGAAGCCCGGACGGAGTCGACGTCTCCTGCGCGGACCGGATGACACCGGCTCCCATCTTCCTCGACATGCAGGGCGGCTCGCCGTGATCCGGCTCGACGCCGTGGCCAAGTCCTTCGGCCAGGTCAGGGCCCTGGCGGGGATCAGCTTCGAGGTCCCGGACGGCCAGATCACCGGGCTCCTCGGCCCGAACGGCGCCGGGAAGACGACAGCGCTCCGTGTGGTCTACGGAGTGCTCCGGCCCGACTCGGGACACGCCTTCGTGGACGGGATAGACCTGGCCGCCGCCCGGCTCGAGGCACAGCGCCGCCTGGGCGTCTTTCCCCACGCCCAGGGGCTCTACGCCCGGCTCACCGCTCGCGAGCACATCGTCTACTTCGGCAAGATGCACGGCCTCTCGGGATCGATCCTGGCTCGCCGCGCAGACGAGCTCGTCGCGGCCCTCGCCATGGAGGACATCGCCGACCGGAGAACCGAGGGATTCTCGCAGGGTCAGCGGGTGAAGGTTGCGCTGGCCCGCGCGCTGGTCCACGACCCTCGGAACGTGGTCCTCGACGAGCCCACCAACGGCCTCGACGTCGCCGCCACGCGTCAGGTGAGGACCCTCCTCCGCCAGCTCCGCGAGCAGGGGCGATGCATCCTCTTCTCCTCCCACGTCATGCAGGAGGTCTCCGCCCTCTGCGACAGGGTGGTGGTGATCGCCCGCGGGACCGTCGTCGCCGAGGGCACCCCGGACGACCTGCGGCGCATGACCGGTCGGGAGAGCCTGGAGGACGCCCTCGTGGCCGCCATCGGCTCCGAGGAGGGGCTCGCATGAGCTGGCTACACTCGTTCTGGATCGTGCTCTCGAAGGAGATCCGGGAGGGGCTCCGCGACAGGAGGGCACTCCTCACCGCGCTTTTCTTCCCGGTGCTCGGACCGGTCCTGGTCATCGTCATGCTGTTCCTGGTTTCCGACTCCTCGCGGCAAGCGGAAGAGAAGGGTGTGGAGATCCCCGTGGCCGGCCGGGCCAGCGCCCCGAATCTGGTGCTCTTCCTGGAGCAGGGCGCGCGCGTGGTCGAGGCCCCCGCCGACCCCGAGGAGGCCGTTCGGCGTGGCGACGTGCCGGTGGTGATCGTCATCCCACCGGACTTCGGTGAGAAGCTGCGGGCCGGACAACCCGCCCCGGTGAAGTTGATCGTCGACGAGTCCCGCCACCAGGCCCGGCCGGCGACGATCACCGCGGAGCACCTGCTCGCCGCGTGGTCGAGCCAGGTCGTCGCCCAGCGACTCGTGGTTCGCGGCATCCATCCTTCCGTGGTGGAGCCGCTGGCGGTGGAGCGCGAGGACGTGTCGACACCGGCGAGCCGGGCCGCCATGCTGCTGGCAACCATCCCGTTCTTCCTGGTGATGGCCATGTTCACGGGCGGGATGCCCATCGCCATCGACGTCACGGCCGGAGAACGGGAAAGACAGTCGCTCGAGCCGCTCTTCGCCACGCCGGTTCCGCGCTCCGCGATGGTGCTTGCCAAGATCGGCGCGTCTGCCGCCTTCGGTGCCGCCACGCTCGCCGAGACCCTGATCGGCTTCGGCGTCGTGCCTCTGCTTGGTTCCCTCCATCCGGATCGGATTCTCGGTCCAGCTCGATCCGGGAATGCTGCTTCGCACCTTCTTCCTCTGCCTTCCCGTCGTGCTCCTCGCCGCCGCCCTCATGGTGATCTTCGCGGCTCGGGCTCGCACGTTCCGCGCGGCCCAGACCTCGCTATCCCTGCTCATGCTGCTTCCGTCCCTGCCCGGCATGGCGCTGGCCTTCCAGGCGGCTCGCCCGGCGGCATCCCTCTATGCCGTGCCATTCCTCGGGCAGCAGATGATCGTCAACGAGCTGATCCGCGGGTCGGCCCTGGTGCCCTCGCAGGCGCTGATCGCAACCGGGGCCTCCCTGGTCGCCCTGATCCTGGTCTGCGCCTTCGCGGTGCGGACCTTCGAGCGCGGTCAGCCGCTCTTCGACGCCTGATCCACCCTCAAGGCGTCGATGGCCCCCTGCATGTCGGGGGGAATCGGCGCCTCGATTCGCATGGGCGCGCCCGAAGCAGGGTGAAGCAGTTCGAGGGATGCGGCGTGGAGTGGTGTCCGTTCCAGGACGGCGCCACCGCCGGGGGCGCGCCAGGGAGGCGCGTCGCCGTAGTCGGGGTCGACGAGCAAGGGGTGGCCGGCGTGGGCGAGGTGGACCCGTATCTGGTGGGTTCTCCCCGAGGCGGGGAACGCCTCGACCAGCGAGACGCCCGGAGGAAATGCCGCGAAGAGCCGGAGGAAGGTCGTGGCGGCGCGCCCCGCCACCGGCGTGTCGATGCGCCGATCCCCGGGCAGGACGCCTCGAACAAGCGCCAGGTACCGCTTGGCGACCTCGTGGTGCTCGAACGCGCCGCAGAGCGCCCGGTGAGCGGCGGCGGTCCGTGCGAAGAGAAGGACCCCGCTCGTGCCGCGGTCGAGCCGGTGGACCACCCAGAGCGGACCGAGCTGGGCTTCCGCCTCCTGGCGGACGGTCTGCTCGGTCGCTCCCCTCCCCGGCACGACGATCCGCCCGGGCGGCTTCGCGACCGCTGCGATCAGGTCGTCGGTGAAGAGAACCTCGAGGGTCACATCGCCCGCCGCACCGGCCAAAGCTCGACCGGTCCGAAGCGTGCGAGTTGCTTCTCGAGCTTCGCGGCTGGCCCGACGGCGAGCACGACGCCGTCCTCGAGAGGCAGGTGGCGCAGCGCAGCCCCACGGGCCTCTTCCGCACCGATGCGCCGGATGCGGTCCGGAAAGCGGGGGACCTCGGCCAGGTCGTAGCCGTAGATCCAGGCGTCGGCGATCCTGTCGGCCCAATGGTCGTGCGTCTCGAGGGAGAGGGGAAACAACCCGGCCAGATAGCTCGCCGCGCGCGCCACCTCCTCCGCAGTGGGACCGGCCGAGGCAAAGCGCGCCATCTCGTCGAGGGCCACCTCCACGAGCTCGCCGGCGCTCTCGTTCTTCGTGAAGCTGGAGACGACGAAGAGCCCGGAATCACGCCCCACTGCGAAGCGGGAACGAACGCCGTAGGAGAGCCCCCGGTTCACGCGGATCGCCTCCACGAGACGCGAGGTGAACCCGCCTCCCAGGATGGCGTTCGCGAGAAGCGCCGGGAAGTAGTCCTCGCTTCGCCGCGGGATGCCCACCCCGCCGATGCGGATCTGGGCCTGGGTGGCGTCGGCCTTGTCGACGACGATCACGCGCCGCGGCCTCCGGACCGCGCCCGGCAGTTCGGGAGGCAGCGCCTTGGCCGGTCGCCACCGGCCAAGTAGGCGATCGGCCTCCTCGAGCGTCGCTCCCGGGTCCACCGGCCCCGTCACCACCAGCAAGGCTTCTGCTGGCCCGAACCATCTCTCGTGGAACGCCACCGCATCCGGGCGTCTCAGCCGGGCCAGGTCACGATCCTTCCCGTCGACCGGATGGCCGTAGGGGTGGTCACCGTAGACCGCCTCCAGCAACGCCCGGTCAGCCACCGTGCCAGGCTCGTCCGAATCGTGCGCCAGCTCGGCCCGCTCCCGGCGGCGCAGCCGATCGACCTCCTCCTTCGGAAACGTCGGGCGCGCGACGACGGCGGCCAGGACCTCGAGAAGCCGTGGAAGCACCTCGACGGGCGCCGAGAGACCGTGAACCGTGGCGTCCTCCTCGGCGCCGCCGCCCAGGTGGGCGCCGAGTGCCTCGACCAGGTCGTCGATGGCCCGACCGGTGCGTCGTCCGGCTCCCCGGCGCGAGCTCAAGGCCACCAGGTGGGCCAGCCCGAAGGCTCGGGCCGGATCGAGTGCAGAACCGGCGCGAACCACCAGGCGGGCCGCCGCCAGCGGCACGCCCGGGCGTCGGCCCACGACGACGCGCAGCCCGTTCGCGAGGCGGACGTCCCGGAGGTCGGGGAGGATCACTCCGCTCAACTCGTGACCTCCGGGTCCAGCCAGACGACGTTGCGCTTCAAGGGATCCAGCCACTCCCGGGCAGCCCGCCGCACGTCCGCGGACGTGACGGCAGCGTACCGTTCCAGCGAGCGCCCGGCCTCCCGCCAGTCTCCGAGAAGGGCTTCGGCCTGGCCCATGGCGTGCGCCACCCCGTTCCGCGTGGACAGCTCGTGCAGGACGCCGCTCCGCAGAAGGGCCCGGGCACGCGCCATTTCCCGCTCGGTCACGCCGCGCGACGCAATGCGGTCGATTCTCGGTCCACAGCGCCAGCTCGGCCTTGCGTGGCGACGCGCCGGGCGCCAGTTCCATGGAGAGCAGGAAGACCCCGGGGTCGGCGCGCCACGTCCACCCCACTCCCACCGAGACCGCCACCTCCAGTTCGGTCACCAGGCGGCGCCGGAGACGCGACCCTTCTCCACTGGCCAGGCAGGTCTGCAGCAGGTCGAGGACGGCCGAATCGGGCTCGGATGCGGCCGGGCCTCGGAAGCCGGCCACCATCGCCGTCGCGTGGGCCGGGTGGCGGACGGCTGCGCGCCGCTCCCCCCGCTGGGGAGGTTCTCCACCCGCTGGCAGCGGCACGGGTGGCCCCCGGGGGATCACGCCGTAGGCAGTCTCGATGCGGGCGAGAAGGTCGTCGGGGTCGACGTCCCCGCACACGTAGATGGCCGCGTTCCCGGGCGCGTAGTAGGTGGCGAAGAAATCGAGACACTCGGCCCGGCTGATCCGGGCGATGTCGTCCATCCAACCGATCACCGGCCAGCGATATGGATGGGCCTGGAAGACCAGGGACTCGAGTTGCTCCTCCATGAGCCCGAAATGCGAGTTGTCGGTGCGAAGCCTGCGTTCCTCCATCACCACGGAGCGCTCCTGGGCCAGCCCCTCCTCGGTGATGCGGAGGGCGCGCATCCGGTCCGACTCCAGGTCGACCACGATGGGCAACGCCTCGCTCGCGAAGTCGTCGTGGTAGGCGGTGAGGTCGTTCGAGGTATAGGCATTCGAGGCGCCGCCGTGTGCCTCCAGCACCCGGTCGAACTCCTTCGGGCCAAACCGCTCCGAGCCGTTGAACATCATGTGCTCGAAGAGGTGGCTGATGCCTGTCGCCCCCGGCCTCTCGTTTCGGGAGCCGACGCGGAAGAAGGTGTAGTAGCTCACCACCGGAACCAGGCGGTCCGGGAGGATTCTCACCCGGAGCCCGTTCGAGAGGGTGTGGGCGACGACGGGGGAGAGGTCGATGGCAGCGCTCAGAGCGGGCGCCCACACCATCGGCAGCGCCCGGCCCGGCGCTGGAGAGGCAGCCCGCAACCCAGGCACCGCTTGGGCGCCTTTCTCGGCGGCCCAGGCGTGGTCCGGCCGTCGCCGGGAGGCGGACGTCCCTCCTCCACGCGGGCGAGCCGCTCCTCGAGGGCCACCAGCCGTTCCACGATCTCGCCCACCGACGGACCGGTCGGTCGGCGCCGTGGTGCGGCGCGCTGGGGTCGCGTGGAGAGGGGCACGTGCCGAGCCTGCCACACCCCCGGGGCCGCGCAAGGTTCCATCGCTCCCATGTACGGAGCAGGGAACATGTCCGCCCCATAAGCACCCGAAGATGTCCGCTTTTGAGGGGAGCCCGTAAACCGGTGTGATGGATGACATCACGTTGCGGGTCGCCCGAGAGAGCAAGGCCATGACCAGGCAGGACGTCATCAAGAAGGCGGTGGAAGGGAAGATCAACTGGCTGCAGGCGGCGGACATTCTGCAGTTGAGCGTGAGGCACATGCGGCGCTTGCGAGAGCGCTACGAGCAGTTCGGGATTCCCGGGCTGAAGGACGGCCGCATCGACTGGAAGCGTCCGCTGCGGCTCGCGCCGAGCTTGGTGGATGAGATCTGCCGGTTGAAGCGGGACGTGTATGCCGATTTCTCGGTCCGGCACTTCCACGAGTTCCTGAGCGGGAAGCACGGGGTGACGATCTCCTACACCAAAACGAAGGACATCCTGCAGATGCGGGGGCTCGTGGAGCGTTCGCCAGGACGGGGGAAGTACAGGCGGAAGCGGGAGCGGCGGCCGATGGTGGGGATGCTGCTCCATCTGGATGCCTCGACCCACCCCTGGATCGAAGGCGTGCAGGAGCAGGACCTGGTCGTCATGCTGGATGACGCAGACGGGCGGATCCTCTTTGCGCGCTTCGTGGAGCAGGAGGGCACCCTTTCCACGCTCATGGCGCTGAAACACGTGCTGGTACGCTTCGGGCGCTTCAGCGAGCTCTACACCGATCGGGGCAGCCACTTCTGCAGGACCAGCAAGGCCGGCGAAGATCCGGACGACGAGCAGGGAGGACAGGTGGCTCGGGTCCTCTCTGCCCTCGGCATCCGCCACATCCTGGCCCGATCACCCGAGGCTCGTGGCCGTGGCGAGCGTGCCTTCGGGACCATCCAGGGAAGGCTCCCCCAGGAGCTGCGGCTCGCCGGCATCCAGACCTATCCGGCTGCCAACGACTACCTCGATGCGACCTTCGTCCCCGGCTTCAACAAGCGGTTCACGGTGAAACCCCTGGACGCCGAGAGGGCCTTCACCTCGTTGGCCGGAATCGACCTCGACCTGCTCTTGACCGCGCAGCACCCGCGGATCGTCCGCAACGACAACACAGTCGTCTTCTACCGGCTCGAGCTACAACTCCCCGCCTCGAAGGACCGCATCAGCTTCGCCAAGTGCCCGGTCCTGGTTCACGAGTTCCTGGACGGCACCCTAGGCGTCAGCTTCCACGGCAAGGTCCTGGCCCGGTTCGACCAGGCCGGCTTGCCATTGCCCCGAGGAAGGAGGGTCGAAAAGGCAGCTTAGGTAGTCCAACCCAGCGGACATCTTCAACTGCTCATGGGTGGGACTTGTTCAACTGTTCCGGACAGGTTCCATCGCTCCCAGGACCTCGGCGTGCTATCTCGGACTGTGAATGGCTGGACGCGACGACCTCCTGCTGGAGTCCATCCTGGCCGGCCCCCGCGCCGGTGGGCGCGACGTTCCGCCTCCGCGCCAGGTCTTCGTCAACCGGAACCTCCGGATGGACAAGGTCGAAGTGGTCGGCTTCGACATGGACTACACGCTGGCCATCTACCAGCTACTCCATCTCGAGGAGCTCGCCTTCGACCTGACCGTGGCGCGGATGGTCCGCGACCGCGGCTGGCCCGACCGGCTGCGCCAGCTCCGCTACGACGCCGAGTTCGTCATCCGCGGACTGGTGATCGACAAGCTGACCGGAAACATCTTCAAGATGGACCGGCACAACCACGTCGGTCGCGCCTACCACGGCCTCGTGCCGGTGCCCCGCGAGGAGCGCTACCGGACCTACCGCGACGAGCGGGTCAGCCTCTCCTCCCCCCGCTTCGCCTGGATCGACACCCTCTTCTCTCTCCCCGAGGCGGCGCTCTTCGCCCAGATCATCCAGATGGAGGAGACCCCGGAGCATCGCCTCGACTACGAGCGGCTCTTCACCGACGTGCGCGAGTCGATGGACCAGATCCACGCCGACGAGACGCTCAAGACGCAGGTGAAGGCCGACCTGGCGCGCTTCATCGTCCGGGACCCCGAGCTCGGCCCGGCGCTCCACAAGCTGCGGTCGGCGGGCAAACGGCTCTTCCTGCTCACCAACTCCCACCTCGACTACACCGAGGCGGTGATGCGCCACGTCCTCGACGGCGTGCTCCCCGAGTATCCGAGCTGGAGAAACTACTTCGACGCGGTGATCACCGCGGCCGGCAAGCCGGGCTTCTTCGCGGGCTCGGCGCCCTTCACCGAGCTCGACCCCAGCGGCGCGGTGGTCCCGGGCGAGGTCCGGCTCTTCGAGAGAGGCCGCACCTACTCCGGCGGCAACCGGACCGACCTGGAGCGGTTGCTCTCCGCGGGCGGCGACCGCGTCCTGTACGTCGGAGACCACATCTACGGCGACATCCTCCGGTCGAAGAAGAGCTCGCAGTGGCGCACCTGCCTGGTCATCGAGGAACTCGAGCGGGAGATAGCCTGGCTCGACAGGCACCGCGGCGTGCTGGAGGAGATTGCCGGGCTGGAGGACCTGCGCCTGCGGGTGGACGACGAGGCGGTCGCCCACCGCGCGGCACTGAACGCCCTCGAGCGACGCCTCGACCGACTCGAGGCCGAGGACCCCTCCGCAGGTCCACTGGAGGCCGAGCGGACCCGGATGAAGCGGGAACTGGACGTCCTGCGAATTGCCCTTCGAGATGCGAACGCCCAGATCGCCGACCTTCAGCATACCGTCGAGCATGGGTACAACCGCTACTGGGGGCTCACCTTCAAGGAGGGGAGCGAGAACTCCCGGATTGGCGAGCAGATCGAGGACTACGCCTGCGTCTACACGAGTCGCGCCTCGAACTTCGTCTTCTACTCCCCCATGCAGTACTTCCGGGTGCTGCGCCGCGCCATGCCCCACGAGGTCGCGGGGCTCCGTCTCACGCCCTATGGAGACTCGCGTGCTTGACCACGCCGCTCGCCGCGGCTACACCGGACCGCGGCGGGACGTCCCAGGCTGGTGCCGGGCCCGGTCTTCAAAACCGGTGAGGGGTGCTGAGAGGCGCTCCTGGGGGGTTCGATTCCCCTGTCCCGCCGTGAGTCGATGACAACGGGGGAAGGATGAAGGCCCGCGCCGTCCGGATCGTCAAGCGCACGCTCCTGGCACTCGCCCTGCCCTTCCCGCCAGGGAACGCCCTCTACGGGCTACAACCCGACGGCACCGAGGACTACGACATCAACCTGGGGGCAATGGCGGGGCGTGGAGAGCGCGGCGCCCTCTTCGTCAGCCTCGACGCGCTCCTGCGCGTCTCGTCCAACCCGTTCTACACCTACCTCCGGGAACGCATCGGGGAGCAGATCGATGCGAGTTCCGGTCCAGCGGTCCCGGCCAGATGACCTGGAATGGGGACCACAGCCAAGGATCATGGCCATGATGATTGCACGCGTGGGAGCGGTCGTCTTGCTGCTGTCCTGGTTTCCGGCCCATTCCGTGGTTGCCGCGGAGCCGCTACCGATCTGCTTCGGCAACGAGCCGTCGTGGGGTCTTCATTTCACGGGGCAAGGCGGGGCACGTCTCCTGCTCCCCGACCAGGAGCCCGCCGAGTACCAGGGACGGGAGACGCGCCTGGACTTCCTGAGAGAGTGGGCATGGCGCGGCACCCTGCCTACCGGGAAGGGCGGCGACGTCGTGGCCTTCGTTCGCGAGTTGCCTTGCAGTGACGGCATGTCCAACACGAAGCATCCGATGATGGCGAGGGTTTCGCTGCCGGACGGTCGCCTGCTCGCGGGCTGCTGTCGTGTTCCGGCTCCGCCATTCGAAGGAACGACGTGGCGGCTCGCTGCGGTGGGCAGCAAGGGCGTCGCCGGGCTCGCGACAGGCGCCGTCACGGCGCGCTTCGAGGCGGGGCGTGTCAGCGGCTTCTCGGGCTGCAACCGATTCACGGGCGGCTACACCCTGGACGGCGACAGCGTGGTCGTCGGCCCGCTGGCGGGAACCATGATGGCGTGCTCCGACCCCCAGATGGCGATCGAGAAGACCTTCCGGAGTGCCTTGACCGGCGCGCTTCGCAAGGCGATCAGCGGCGACCGCCTGACGTTGACGTCGGCCTCGGGCGACGCGCTGGCCTTCCAGGTCGAGCCCGCGCCCACGCTCGAGGGCGTCGACTGGGGCGTCACCGGCTTCAACAACGGCAGGCAGGCGGTCGTGGGCCCCTTGCTCGGCACCACGATCACGATGACCTTCTCCAACGGGATGGTCCAGGGAAGCAGCGGGTGCAACACCTTCCGTGCGCCCTACACCAGCCAGGGCAACCGTCTCTCCATCGGGCCCGCGACCTCCACTCGAAAGACGTGTCCGGCCGAGGGCGTGATGAAGCAGGAGCGGGAGTTCCTGGCGGCACTGGAGTCCGCCAAGGTGTGGGCCATGGACGGCGGCATGCTCGACGTGCACCGGGCCGATGGCGAGCGGGTCTTGACCGCCTTCGGGACCGGGCGCCAGGCGCGCCAATGAACCTGCGAACCAAGCTGATCGTCGGGTTCACGGCCGTGTGCGTTGCGGCCGCCTTCCTGCTGCCAGCCGTGCCTCAACCGACTGACTACCACCACTTTGCCGACCAGCGTGCCGACTTCGGGATCGAACGCTTCCTGGATGTGGCCTCGAACGCTGGATTCCTGGTTGCCGGACTCCTGGGCCTGGGCCTGATCATCGGGCGCCGCGTCCGGTTCCAGTTCGAGAGCGAGCGCTGGCCCTACATCGTATTCTTCGTCGGCGTCCTCCTCACCGCGTTCGGGTCGGCCTACTACCACCTGGCGCCCGACAACGACCGGCTGTTCTGGGACCGCTTGCCCATGACCATCGCGTTCATGGCGCTCGTGTCGAGCCAGATCGCCGATCGGATCAGCGTTCGCGCCGGGCTGGCGTTGCTGGTTCCGATGCTGCTATTGGGCCTCGCGTCGGTCGTCTACTGGCGCGTGACCGAGCAACGGGGGGCCGGCAACGTCCTGCCCTACGCCATCCTGCAGGCCTACGCCGTGGTCGTATTGCTCCTGCTGGCCATGCTTCAACCCTCGCGCTACACGCGCGGCAGCGACCTCTTCTGGATCTTCGGCTGGTACGTTCTCAGCAAGTTGCTGGAGCACTTCGACGCCCAGGTACTGGCGCTGGTCGGCGTCGTCAGCGGCCACACGCTCAAGCACCTGGCGGCAGCCGCCGCCGGCTTCGTCGCTTGCTACAACCTGGCCCACAGAACGCTGAAGGAGCCGGCCAACCCGGCCCCTTCCAGCTGAGTCGGCCTACGTTCTCACGGCCTGCGACCGCCCCCCGGTGGCGGCGGCTGAGCCGAAGGGGGGCGTGCTCCTGGCGGCGGTTGACCTCCTGAAGGCGGCCGTGCGGACGGCGGTGCTGCGGAAGGCGGCCGTGCGGAAGGGGGACGTGGCGGAGGGGGCGGGGGCGGCCGTCCCGGGGGAGGCGGGCGAAACTGGGGCGGAGGCGGCTGGTGGAACCAAGCGCGGTTGCGGTAGTGCGCCCCCCAGTAGGGTCCGACCGAGAAGGTGACCACCGGAACCCCCACGCGCGGGCCCGAGTTCATGATCAAGACCGGCTGGTTCCCGAACGGAATCGAAAGGAACCGCCCGTAGACCCAGCCCCGGTTGAAGCCGAAGGCGACGTCGCACCAGTGCCAGCCGTTGAGGCATCCGAAGACGTTGACCGGTGTGCCGGCCTGCATCCAGGAGACGAGCGGAAAGCTCCGGTCGGGCCCTGCGCGCAGGTTGACGGCCTGCGTGGTGAAGGCCTGCGTGGTGCGGAGTTGCGGCGCGACGATGACCTGGGCAGACGATCCCGTCGGCAGCAGCAGGGCCACCGCCAGAAGCGTCAGCCCGAGCCATCCCGTCCGACCGCACCTGATCACTCGCATGGAAACGCCCCCTGCAGCCGTTGCACTTCGGATCCTAGCCGATCGCCCTGGCCTTGAGCTTCGCGTACTCGTCCGCGCTGATCGTGCCGCTGTCGAGCAACGCCTTCGCGTCGGCGATCTGCTCGGCAGGTGACTTGCCCGCGACTCCCCGGATGTAGGAGTCGGTCTCGGACTTGGCCCGTTTCAGGGCGTCGCGCTGCCGCTCGGCCATCCCCCGTCCTCGCGCGATGACGTACACGATCGCGGTGAAGAACGGCAGGAAGATGAGGCCGAGGATCCAGATCGCCTTGGAGCCCCCGCCCAGATCGGAATCCCGGAAGAGATCGCCGACGATCTGGAACACGACCATCAGATAGGCGAGGAAGACGAAGGTCGACGCGATCAACGACATGAGGTCCCAGAAGTTGCTCATCGGTGCTGTCCTTTCGTTCGAGTGGATTCGGCGGCCGTCATCCGGCCTTGCGGGTGGCTCCCTGGAACCAGAGGCGCAGCACGTTCAGCAAGGCGCCTCCGGAAACCATGCCGAGGACGTAGACGAGGATGATGGTCACGGACACCGGCATGGTCAGACTCATGGTGAGGAACGAGACGGTGACCGTGTCGAGGTTCTGGATCTTGAAGAGCAAGACCGCAGCCGTCACCAGGACGACCAGCGCGACGTACAGGTAACGCATGAACGGTCCCCCCTGGGCTCAGGACTGCTGCGAGCGTCCGCCGGGCTCCTGGCCCGGCGACGCCAGTCTAGAAATGGAACTCGGGCGACGCCAGCAGCTGCAGGCCGCCGATCCAGTAACCCTGGAAGCCGCCGGCCTCGATCACCAGGTCCAGGCCGACGCCGACCCGGTTCGCGTTCAGGAACGAGGCGCCGCCCCCGATGCGGAATGCCCCGCCGAAGGTGGAATTGGGGCCGATGTACATGCCGCCGCCCATGCGGAACCGGCCCACCGTGTCCTGGGTGGCGGGCCCGAACTTGGCGACGTAGTCGAGGGTCGGCTGCCAGATGGTCACGCTCGCTCGAGGCACTCCGACCGGAGAGGTTAGTTCCCGAGGCGGTCCCGAGGAGGACGTTGAAGCCGATGCTGATGTTGTTCGGCCCATCCAGGTTCAGGTCGAGCTGCGGGCCGACCGTGAACGGGATGTAGCTCGCCCAGGCGTTGGTGCTGCAGGAAACGGTCCAGCCCCAGGAGTAGCAGCTGTACCAGGTCGAGTTGTAGAAGCTGACGCCGACGTTCACGCGGGCGACGTTGTTCCAGACCTGAAGTTGCTGCGTGGGCGGCAGGGGCTGCCCAGGCTGCGAGAAGGTGAACTGCGCCGCGGCCGGCGTCGCTGCCGCGAGAGCGAGGGAGGCGACGACGACCTTGATTCGATTGTGCATGCAATACCCCCAGTCAACAGCGTTGAACCCCTGGCCTCGAGGACGGGAAATGATAGCGTCCCGGCTCGCGGACTTCACGATTTTCCGCACTCGTCCGCCTCCACGTCGCGCCCCACCGGGGGCACCAAACAAAACGGCCGACCCCCGGAGGGGCCGGCCGTGACCTTCGTACGACGCGGGCCGACTAGTTCGTGATGTTGAAGTCGACGCGCTGGTTCTTGTAGCGCCCGGCCTTGGTGTCGTTCGGGGCGATGGGCTGGTTCCAGCCGAATCCGATGCCCTCGAGGCGGTCGGCGGCGATTCCGGCCTTGTCGACCAGGTAGGCCTTCACGGCCTTGGCGCGGAGATCGGACAGCTTCAGGTTGAAGTCGGCCCCGGCCTTGCCGCGCTTGGCGGAGATCGGATCCTTGGAGGCGTGTCCCTCGACCCGGACCTTGATGTTCGGATTGGCCTTCATGATCGCGGCCACGTCGTCGAGAATGGGGTACGACTTCGCCTGGATGGTGTCCTTGTTGGTGTCGAAGAAGATGACGTCGTCGATGAGGATCTTCTTGCCCTCGATCTTGGCGTGCGTGGGGGCGGGGGGCGGAGGCGGCGGGGCCGGCTTCGGGGTGATCTTCACGTCGAAGGCCACCGCGTCGACGATGCGGTAGTCGACGGCCTGGCCGACCGCGATCCCGTCGAGCAGCACGGGGTTCTCGACCCTGACCGGGAAGCTGCGCCCCTCCGGACCGGTGAACGTGATGACCTGGGCGGCCTTGTCGACCGAGGCCACCGTGGCGGTGCCCTCCGCAACGACCTCGCCTGCCTCCACGACCTCATTGGCACGGGACGAGGCCTGGAAGGCGCTCACCAGCTCCGGCGCCATGGCCGTATCGCCCTTCTTCTCCACGAAGAACGTGGCAGACCGGTAGGTCTCCGCGACGATGCTGTCGTCGACGTTTATCTTCTCGAGCCCCTGGATGTTCTTGGCAGCCCGGATGGTCCGAACCCTGCCGCTCGGCCCCTTGACGTCGATCTTGCGGCCCGCCGGATCGGACGTTGCGACCACGCCCTCCAGCCTGCTGGTCTCGACGGAGCGGAAGGCAATGACCCTGTAGTTCATCTTCGGGTCGGGCGTGAACCCCTGCGCCTGAACCGTACCCGCAGTGAGGCCGACAGCGGCGGCCGCGACAACGCAAAGAATCCTCTTCATCGGATTGTTCTCCTTCCCATGGAAAGCGGCTTCAGGCCGCCTCTTCGAGCGGGAAACTGAACCACGCGTATATCCCAGTCCCCGCCAGAACGCCGCGAAATATCCGCCTGCTCCCCAGAAGAAGTTACGGACCGTCACGCCGCCGCGCGCGCGCCCATAGGGGTCCGAATCGCGCCCCCATCGGGTATAGCCCGGCGCGTCAAGGTGCCGCATCGGAAGCGATTCCCGACCAGTTCCCAGGGTCCTGGGGGCCAGCGGCGGGACGAACGGTCACGGGAAACCCGGTCAGCTGGGCCATCCCGCTCACCCTTTCGATGCATCCCGGACCGTCCGCCGCCAATAGATTCACGTTCACGCCACGCGTCCGTGACGCGATCGACAGGCCAGTGGCGTGCTGGTGCCCCCACCCGTGTGGCAATGCCACGGTCCCGGGCATCAGGTCTGCGAGGAGCCTTACCGGGAGCCTGACCGTGGCCACGGCGGTCGAGACGTCGGCGAGCTGCCCGTCGGCGATCCCGATCCGGGCGGCGTCGTCGGGGTGGACGTAGAGCAGGTTCGTTCCCGGCGCGGCGAAGCGCTCCACGTTGTGGGTCCAGGAGTTGTGCGTCCCCACCGCTCGCCGGGTCACGAGCTTGATCTGGTCGGGGTTCGCACACTCGCGCTCGAAGTCGGCGGAGAGCTTTCGCGCCTGCTCGAGCAGGCGGGGCGGCGCCAGGTCCACTCGGCCGTCATCCGTCACCACGCGGGAGCCCAGGAAGTCGTCACCCCGGTTGGGCTCGCGCAGGCGGCCGTGAGGCTCCCTCGCCAGCGCCCGGAAGGAGCCCTGCTTCGTGGCCCGAAGGATGGCGGAGAGCAGCAACTTCTGGGGAAGCCCGGGCTGCCTGCCCCGTCGTGACGCCCCGGCCTTCAGCGCCGAGAGCGCCCACTGGGCCACGCGAGACCCGAAGAGCGAGACCCCGCTCTCCCGGCACAGGTCGAGGTAGATGGTGGCCTCGTCCCGGACATCCCCGGGTGGCGGCAGGATGGCGTCGGTGGCCTGGAGATACGGGCGCTCCTGGAGTCCGAGCATGAGCGGAAAGACGAACGGCAGGTCGGGGCGCTCGAGCGGTGAGGTGCAGGGCAGCACGTAGTGAGCCACCGAGCCGGTCTCGTTCCGGAAGAGGTCGAGCGTGACCAGCAACTCCAGCTTGCCGAAGGCCTTCCTCAGCCTTCCGGAGTTGGCCATGGTGAGGAGCGGGTTCCCACCGGTCACGAAGAGGGCCCGCACCTGCCGGTCTCCAGGCGTCAGGATCTCGTCGGCGAGGATGCCTCCGGGGAAGCCGTCGTTCACCGACTGGAAATCGCCGATCCGCGACCGGTCGGTTCGCATCAGCGTGCCGGTCTTCTTTCCGAAGGCGGCGAAGTCGATGACCCCGTGACCGACCAGGGTTCCGCCGGGTCGGTCGAGGTTGCCCGATACGCAGTTCGCCACCTCCTGGAGCCAGAACGAGAGCGACCCGTTCGAGCCCATGTTGACGCCGGTCGAGGAGTAGAGCGCGGCCCCCTTCGCGGCCCGGAAGGCCTGGACCATCTCCCGCAGCTTCCCGGGCGCCACCCGCGTCACCTCGGCGGTCCGCTCGGGCGTCCAGGGCGCGCACAGCGCCTTGACCTCCTCGAGGCCCCGCGTGAAACGCGCCAGTCTCTCGCCGTCGAACGCCCCCTCCAGGAGTTCCCGCAGGAAGGACAGGTAGAAGAAGACGTCGGTGTCCGGCCGGATGAAGACGTGCTCGCCGGCGGCCTGCGCCGTCTCGGTGCGGCGCGGGTCGACCACGAAGACGCGCCCCCCCCGCGACTCGATGGCCTGGAGCGCGCGAGCCGGGTTCGGGACCTGGAGGAAGCTCCACTTCGAGATGACCGGATTGGCCCCCACGATGACGAGGCACTCGATGCGCTCGAGGTCGGGGAAGGGCTGCGTGAAGGGAAAGCCGTACATCTCCCGGGCCACCGCGAACTTGTTCGAGCAGTCCTGGGTGGAAGAGGAGTACATCGAGCGCGAACCGAGACCGGTCATGAACCCCTGGGCGAAGACCGGGTGGAGCACGCCGAAGCCTGCCGCCGTCCCCACGTACATGGCGATGCTGTCCGGCCCGTGGTCCCTGCGGATCTGGCGAACCTTGCCGCCGATCTCCGCGAGCGCCTGGTCCCACCCGATCCTGTCCCACCGATCGCCCGTGCGCTTCTCCGGCGCGAGCAAGCGGTCTGGCGAGGCGTAGATCTCGTGCTGCCTGAGCCCCTTCGGGCAGGAGAATCCCCGCGTCGCGACGTGGGCGTCGTCGGGCCGCACATCCACGACGCGCCCGCCGTCCACCGTGGCGACGAGCCCGCAGAGCGATTCGCAGATGCGGCAGAAGGTGTTGTGGGTCTCGATGGGGCGCTCCGCTCGATCCCGGGTCTCAGCGCTGTTGCAGCGCACGGGCGCTGGCTATCCAGGAGGGCGCATCCGGATCGGATGCGAACGGCGCCCTGCCAGCCAGCTCGATGGCCCGGGCGAGTGCCTCCAGGGCCTTCGCCCGGTCGTCGTTCTTCAGCAATGCCTCCCCCAGCGCCACCTGGTTCGGAGGGTAGTCGGGGCGAAGCTCGACGGCCTTCCGCGCCAGGACGAGCGCCTCCTCGACGTCCCCCGGCCCGATGGGCCACCCCGGCGCCCGAGCCAGCAGGAGCGAGAGGACGCGCTCGGGGCCGGCCTCGTCGAGGAGAGGGGCGTCCTTGACGACCTCCCTGAGAAGCTGGGCCATGCGCTTGAGGCCGTCCTCTGCGGTGACCGGCCGGTCGCGAGCCTGCAGCCCCAGCGCCACCCCGAGCCAGAACTTGCAGGCTGGCGATCCCGGTTCGCGCCGGAGGCACCACTGCCCGACCTGCACCGCGCTGACCGCCAGGTCGGTGCGGACGCTCGTGTCCCTCTCCCGCTCGGCGAGCCAGGCCTTGGCCCGGATGGAGCAAACGAGCCCGTCGGTGCCCGCCTCGTCGGCCTGCGCCGCCTGCAGGCAGAGCCCCTCCGCCCGGCGAACCGCCGCGGCGTCGGGGCGCTTCTCGTACTCCTCGGCCGCCTCCTGGAGAAGCGTGTTGGCCGAGGTGGTGCCGATGGCGTCATGCTGGAGTGCCGAGATCGGCGGAGGCTCCTTCAATGCGGCGGCGCATCCCGCCGAGACGAGCATCGCGATCGATGCGAATCGGATCGTTGGGCTCACTTGGCCGCGGCGTATGCCTTGCGAGCGGCGGCGAGGGTCGTCGGGTCGAGCGGGAGGAATCCCTGGAGCCGGATGGCCTCGAGCGCGGCCAGGCCCGCGGGCGTCTCACCGAGCTTCCGGAGCGCGCCATCCAGAACCTTCCACCGGTCGGGCGAGAGGCGCTTGCCCACCGTGACGAGCACGCCGCTGGGAAGCGGGGCCGAGCGGGCCACCACCTCGAGGTCGGCGGCGAAGGGCAGCGTCGACAGCGCCGCGCCCTGCGTGCCGTCGAGCAGCACGGCGATGTTCTCGCCGGCGGCCGCCTTTCTCAGCGACGACAGCACCTGGCTGCTCTGCACCACCTTGGTCGAGGCGGGCATGGGCCCCCATCCGCCGAGCGCCGTTCCCTTGACGAACGCCGGGGCGTAGCCGGCGATGGAGTTCACCTGCCAGCCGGCCAGAGCCGCCGGCGATCCGATCCTCCCCTTCTTCGCCACGAGCGCCCAGACCTCGGTGGCGCCGACCCCTTTCTGGGCGGCCACGAGACGGGCCTCGAGCTTGAAGGCGTCGGCCTGCTGCAGGTAGAGCGGGAGCGCGACCATGGCAAGCGCCGCATCCCCCTTCTGCAGCCGTTCCAGGCCCAGCCCGTCCTTCTCGTAGTAGGCCGCAACCAACGACCCCGCTGGCCATCCGGCCTGGGCGGCCAGGGCGGCGGCAAAGGCGTCCATCGACGCCTGGGCCTCGACGGTCGTTCCGGGGTATCCGGGAGCGATCGCCACGAAGGCCACGGGGTCGGCTCCCATGGCGAGGGCTGCGAGGATGGGGGCGAAGCTCATTCGGTCTCCGGCCGGTATCTTAACCCGCGGTCCCCGGCGTCGGCGGGGATAGCGGGACGGGCGGCGCGTCGGTGGACGCAGCCGCGCCCTCCACCTCCATGCCGTGCAGGTAGGTGTAGCCGCGCATCACGCCCTCGTAGAACTGCGCCATGCCGACCCCGTCCTTGGGCCGGATGGTCCCTTCCTTCATGCGCGCGTCGAGAGCGGTCTTCACGCGGCGGACCAGGTCGGCGGGCTCGTAGAGAAGCGACTGCAGCACCTTGTCCACGTGGTCACCCGCGGATCACCTCGCCCAGGTAGAAGTCCTCCGGGTCGTCGTCGTCCACGTAGACGTGCACCTCGTTCACGCGGCCGTAGAGGTTGTGCATGTCCCCCATCACGTCCTGGTAGGCGCCGTTCAGGAACATGCCGAGGAAGTAGGGCTTCCCGGGCTCGAGGGCGTGGAGCGACAGGGTCTCGTCGACGCCGTCCCCCTCGATGAACCGGTCGATCTTGCCGTCGGAGTCGCAGGTGATGTCGACGATGGTGCAGTCCTGCGTCGGCGCCTCGGCCAGCCGGTGGAGCGGCACGATGGGGAAGAGCTGGTCGAAGGCCCAGTGGTCCGGCGCGCTCTGGAAGAGCGAGAAGTTCGCCATGTACTGGTCGGCGATCTTGTCGCCCAGATCTCGCGTCTCGCGCGGGAGCCGCTTCTTGCCGCGGTTCAGGGACACCAGGCTCCGGGCCAGCTTCCAGAAGAGCGACTCCACGGTGGCGCGCTCCTCCAGGCCGAGGATGCCCAGCTTGAACATCTGCAGGGCCTCCTCCTTCTTGGCGACGGCGTCGTGGTAGACCTCGGCGCGGTTGCGCGGCGTGATCGAGGCCACGATCTCCCGCATCTCGCGCACCACCTTGTGCTCGCCGGGCTGAACCGTCGAGACGGCGGCGATCTCGGCGCGAGAGCCGATCTCGATCGACCCGAAGACGTTCATGATGATGCAGGAGTGGTGGGCGGTGATGGCGCGCCCCGACTCGGAGACGATGTGCGGCTCCGGGACCCCCTCGTTGGCGCAGATCCGCTGCACGTTGTAGACGACGTCGGTGGCGTACTCCTCCATCGTGTAGTTCATCGACGAGGCGTAGCCCGCGCTGCGGGATCCCACGTAGTCGACGCCCAGCCCGCCGCCCACGTCGAAGTACTCGATGCCCAGCCCCATCTTCCGGAGCTTGGCGTAGAGCCGCGCCCCCTCGTTCACCGCGTCCTTCACCACGCGGATCTCGGTGAGCTGGCTGCCCACGTGGAAGTGGAAGAGCTTGCAGAGGTGCTTCTTCCCGGCCGCCTCCAGGATACGAACCGCCTCGATCATCTCGGGTGTGGTCAGGCCGAACTTGGCGAAGTCGCCCGACGACGACTCCCACTTGCCGGTGCCGCGGGTGGAGAGCTTGGAGCGCAGTCCGATCCAGGGCTCGACCCCCACCTCTTCGGCGACGCGAAGCAGGGCCGGGAGCTCGGAGAGCTTCTCGATGACCACCACCACCTTGCGCCCCAGCTTCCGGCCGAGCAGCGCGAGGCGCAGGTACTCGTCGTCCTTGTAGCCGTTGCAGATGGTGAGGGCGTCCGGGTCGGTGTTGTAGCCCAGCACCACCATCAGCTCGGCCTTCGAGCCGGCCTCGAGCCCGTAGTGGTACGGCGCCCCGGCGTCGAGGATCTCCTCGACCACCTCGCGCATCTGGTTCACCTTGATGGGGTAGACGCCGAAATAGCCTCCGCCGTAGGAGAGCTCGGCGACCGCCTTGCCGAAGGTCTCGTTGAGGATGCGCACCCGCGCGCGAAGGACGTCCATGAATCGGACCACGGCGGGGAACCCCAGTCCGCGCTCCTGGATGTCCTCGACCACGTCCATCAGGTCGATGGTCGGACCGCCCGGCCCGTGGGGGTGAACCACCATGTGCCCCTTCTCGTTCACCGAGAAGAAGCCGGCTCCCCATCCGGCCATGTTGTAGTACTGGATCGCGTGCTCGATGGACCAGTCGGAAGCTGGCGTGGCGGCGGTCGCGTCGCTCTTCGGCTCGGGCAGATTCATCGGGATCACATGTACGCCGTGGCGTCGGAAAAATGAAGGCGTTATCTACCTGCGCCCGTGCCCCCCGCCCATCCCAGGAAGCCCTCCCCGTCCCCGGCGCCAGGCGCACGCGGCAGGATGCGGGCCATCGTCGAGGTCTTCGCCCAGTTCCCGGGCACCTTTCGGCTGGTCTGGGAGGCGGATCGGCGAGGCACGCTGGCCATCGCGGGACTCACCACGCTGGCCGCGCTCCTGCCCGCGCCGCTCGCCTGGGTGGGAAAGCTCATCATCGACGCCGTGCTGGAGGCGGTCCGCTCCGGTTCGGACGCCTCCCGGGAAAGAGTCGGGTCGCTCGTCCTCCTGGAGCTGCTGCTCATGGCGGCGACCCTCGTCACCGGGCGGCTCCTTGGATTCCTGCGCGAGCTGCTCCGGACACACCTCGGCAACCGGGTGAACGAGCAGATTCTCTCGAAGGCCCTCTCCCTCGAGCTGCGCCACTTCGAGGACGCCGACGTCTACGACAAGATGCAGAACGCCCGCCGGGAGGCCTCGTCCCGGCCGCTGTCCCTGGTGATGCAGGCCTTCGGGATCGCGCAGAACACGGTGACCCTGGCGGCGCTGTCGGCCTTGCTCTGGCGGCTCTCCCCCTGGAGCGTGCTCGTCATCGTGGGGGCCTCGATCCCCGCCTTCGTCGCCGAGGCCCGGCTCTCCTCCGAGTCCTTCCGGGTGAACACGTGGCGCGCGCCGGAAGGGCGCCGGCTCAACTACCTCGAGTGGATCCTCACCCGCGATTCGCACGTGAAGGAGGTCAAGCTCTACGACCTCGGGCCTCTCGTCCTGGGGCGTTACCGGGAACTCTTCCGGAAGTTCTACGGCGAGGACCGGCGACTGGCCGTCCGGAGACTGGCGTCCGGGGCCGCCTTCGGAATCCTGGCGCTGGCTGCGTTCTACGGGATGTACCTCCTCGTGGCCGGGCGGGCGGCGCGAGGCGAGATCTCGCTCGGCGACATGACCCTCTACCTGGTGGTCTTCCGGCAGGGCCAGCAGGCCTTCCAGGGAATCCTCACCGCCGTCGGCGCCATGTACGAGGACTCCCTCTACATGTCCAACCTCTTCGCGTTCCTGCTGATCCCCACGAGCGGCGAGCGGGCTCGCATCGATCCGCCCGCGTCCATTCCGCGAGGACGCGCGCTCGAGATCGCCTTCGAGAACGTCTCCTTCCGCTATCAAGCCCGGTCGGAGTGGGCCCTGCGAAACCTGAGCCTCCGGCTCGCGCCCGGAGAGACGCTCGGGCCTCGTCGGCGAGAACGGCGCCGGCAAGAGCACCATCGTGAAGCTTCTCCTGCGCCTCTACGACCCGACCGAGGGACGCATCACCTATGGAGGGGTCGACCTGCGCGACCTCGATCCCCGGGACCTCCGCGGGCGGATCGGCGCCGTGTTCCAGGACTTCGTCCGCTACCAGTTCACGGCGGCGGAGAACATCGGCTTCGGGAGCCCCGAGCACGTGAACGATCGGGCCCGGATCGAGGAAGCGGCGCGGCGCGCGGGTGCCTCGTCCCTCATCGAGAGCCTGCCGCGCGGACTCGACACGGTGCTGGGGGGCTGGTTCGAGGCCGGTCACGAGATCTCCGCCGGACAGTGGCAGAAGCTGGCCGTGGCCCGGGCCTTCATGCGCGACGCAGAGGTGCTGGTCCTCGACGAACCCACCGCCAGCATCGACGCCGAGTCCGAGCACGAGCTCTTTCTACGTTTCCGGGAGCTTGCCGCGGGGCGCACCGCCATCGTCATCTCCCACCGCTTCTCGACGGTCCGGATGGCCGACCGGATCGCCGTCCTCCACGGCGGCCGCCTGGAGGAACTGGGCAGCCACCGGGACCTGATCGACCAGGACGGCCGCTACGCCCACCTCTTTTCCCTGCAGGCGCAGGGCTACCTGGGCTAGTAAATACCCGTGCGCGGCGCCGAGCAGATCCCCTGGCTTTACGACGCCTCGATGGCACTGCTCGAGCGGGCCGGGCTTGGGCCCTGGCGTCGCTGGCTCGCCGAGGGCGCCCGCGGGCTGACCCTCGACCTGGGCTGCGGCACAGGCCGTAACCTGCCGCTCCTTCCCTCCGGCACGAGGGCGGTGGCCGTGGACCCTTGCCGCGAGAGCCTCGCCCGGGCTCGGAGGCGGGCGCCCGCGGCCTTGCTCGTCCAGGCCCGTGCGGAGGCGCTTGCCCTTTCGCCAGGGCGACATTCGACACCGTGGTGAGCGGCCTCGTCCTCTGCTCGGTGACCGATCCCGGCCAGGCGCTCGGCGAGGTACGCCGGGTCCTCACCGTCGGAGGGGTGCTTCGGGCGCTCGAGCACGTCCGCTCGCCGGTCCGCTGGAAAGCCCGGATGCAGGACTGGACGCAGCCAGCCTGGACGGCGTTCTCGGGCGGATGTCACCCGAACCGGAACACCGAGCAAGCCGTCGCGTTGGCCGGGTTTCTCGTCGATCCGGCGACCCGACGCGCGCGCGATACCATGCGCCGCTTCGAGGCCCGCCCGGGAAAGGGCTGACCGGCCAGCCTCCCTTTTCGCAGGACGTCGAGGGCGGTGCGCAGGTCCACGGGCAACGGCGCCTCGAACCGTCGAAGCCGGTTCGTCCTTGGATGCCGGAAGGCGAGACGCCAGGCGTGGAGTGCCTGACGACCGATTGCCTCCGCCGCACGCCGGACCGGGTCCCCGGGCGGCAGTCTCGCTTCCCGGCGCGACCCGCCATAGCTCGCGTCGGCGAGGACCGGATGGCCAGACTCTGCCAGGTGGACCCGGATTTGGTGGGTCCTGCCGGTGTGGATGATGACCTCGGCCAGGGTGGCGCGATCCCCGAATCGCTCGACGACTCGCCACCCGGTCACGGCCTTCCGGCTCCCCGCGCGCCCCGTGAAGCGCTTCCTGTCCCGGGGATGTCGCCCGTAGGGAGTCTCGAGGCGCCCCTCCTCCGGAAGTCTTCCGTGAACGAGCGCCAGGTAGACCTTCTCCACCGTTCGCCCCTGGAACTGGGCCTGCAGCGCGGCCAGCGCCTCGTCGTTTCGGGCCACGACGAGACACCCCGACGTCTCCTTGTCGAGCCTGTGTACGAGTCCGAGCACGCCCTCCGCTGGCCGCGTCGCCGCCCAGCCGGTGGAGCAGCGCGTTCACGACCGTGGAATGAGGCGTGCCCCGTGCGGGGTGGACGACCATGCCGGCTCGCTTGTCGAGGACGATGAGGTCCCGGTCCTCGTGCAGCACGTCCAGCGGGAGGTCCTGCGGCACGATCCCGGAAGGCTCGGGCGGAGGGATCTCCACCTCGATCCGCTCCCCTCCACGCAGCCTGGACGCCGGCTTGGCCGGCGCGCCCGTCCACCCGGACGTGACCTGCGGCCAGGAGTCGCTGGACCCGGGCTCGAGAGAAGGACGGTGCGAGGCGGGAGACGGCCACGTCGAGGCGCAGGCCCACTTCGCCATCGCCCGCCAGGAGTTCGAGGTGATCGATCAGCGGCGCCTCGCCTCACCAGATCCGGGACTTCACGTGTCCCTTGGGGCGCAGGATGACGTCCACGATGGCCCTGTCGTAGTAGTTGGTCCGGGAGTAGAGGGACGTGGCGACCCGGGAACGATACAGGTCTCGCCCCTCCTCCAGTTCCTCGCGGAGCGCGTCGAAGAAGTTGTCCTGCTCGATGGAGCGGACGACCTTCTCCTCGTTGTAGAGCGAAACGTCGGAGCAAATGGCGCGCGCCAGCCGGATGGCCTGTTCGGGCGCCTCGATGAGCGGCATGTGCTGATGCTAACCCCCTGAACGCAGGGGTCAAGATGCGGACGCTTCAGTGCCCCGCCCTGGGCGCCCCGGAGGCCCGCTCCAGGTAGGAGCGCGAAACTTTTTGGCCGTCCAGTCGCAGTTCCCGGGCAATGCACATGACGATGCCTCGAAGGTAGACCGGGACGGGGAGTTGCTCGAACCGATCTCCCTCGACGGCCTCGATGTGCATCCGGCTCACCTTGGTCCGCTCCGCCATCTGGGCCACCGTCACGCCATGGGCTTCCCGGGCCTGACGCAGGAGTTCCCCGGTCCAGACCGCCCCTTCCGGAGGCACGAAGGGCTTCCAGGTGGGCGCGGCCTCGGGCGGCGGTGGCGCCGGCACGGGCGGCGGCTGCGCGGACGGCTCGGGCGCGGGGCGGGCCGGGCGCACCTCCTCGGCCGGCAGGCGGGCGTCGTACCCTGCGCGCGCCTCCGGGTCGGTCAGCACGTCCCCGGCCTCCTCGATGCGCCTCGCCAGTGCCGCTCCCTCCTCGGGGGAAAGCAGGGCGTAGGCGGCCAGCGAACCGGCGCCGTACAGGGATCGCGCCCGCTCGTAGGCCCGGAGGATCTCCTCGGGCGTCGCCGACGGGGAGATCTCCAGGAGGTCGTAGAAGTTCTGTTCCAGAAAGCGTTTCAAGGCGTCAGTCTCTCGGTTGCATCGACTCGAAACCTATCACGCGGTCCGGTCGGGTGTCCGGCCGGATGGAGCGTTTCAGGGCGGCGGGGCCGGCGGGAGCGGTTGCACCAATCGTACGGAGCGCTCCCCGTCCCTCCCGTAGAGCATCCGGTAGGCGGCGTAGCTCCGGAGGACCCGCTTCACGTAGCCCCGGGTCTCCTGGATTGGAATCTCCTCGACGAACTCGTCCAGCGGCATGCTGGCCCGAGACCGCCACCAGGCTCGCGCGTTCCCCTCCCCGGCGTTGTACGCCGCGAGTGCCAGCGGGACCGACCCGCCGAAGCGCTTCAGCAGATCTCCCAGGTGGTGGGCCCCCAGCCGGATGTTGAGCCGGGGATCGGTGAGATCGTGCGCGGAAGGCGCCGGCAGCGCGAGCTTCTTCGCGGACTGTCCTGCCGTTCGCACCATGAGCTGCGTGAGCCCCACGGCCCCGGCGCCCGAGACCACGGCCGGGTCGAGCGCACTCTCCTCCCGCATGAGAGCCTGGAGAAGATCGGGGGGAACACCGGCAGGCGGCGCGTAGCGGACGACCTGATCGCGCCACGCCGGGGGGTAGGCCATCTGCCAGACGCGGAGTCCGAGCCCCGCTGGAGGCTCCCGCAGTACCTGGCGTCCCTGGGTCCTGAGCAGCCGGAGCGAGGCCCGGGAGTCGCCCGCCCGGTCGAGCAACTCGGCAAGGAGGAGCAGCGGTTCCGGCCACTCCGGGGCAGCGGCAAGGGACTTGCGGTCCACCGCGTTCAACTCATCCGCTGCCTCCCGCTCCATGCCCAGGCGGAGCAACTGGATGGCTGCACGGAAGTGCGCGTCGCCGGCGAGCGGTCCGGACCGGTACCGGAAGCCCTTCCGGTTCGCCCCGGACGGCCGGGGCTCCGGCACCTTCTTGCCGGCCTCGGCGAGTCGAGCCCGGGCGAGCAGGCCGTAGTAGTCGGCGGGGTAGAGGCTCGCCACCTCGCTCCAGGCGGCCCGCGCTCGTTCCAGGTCGCCGCGCCCCTTTCGCGTCCGCGAGAACCCGTCCTCGCCAGTAGACGGCCCGTGCGTGCTCGTAGGGGTCCTTGTCCCGGTAGAGGCTCTCCAGCCGAGCCAGCCCGGCAACGGCGCCGTCGAGGTCGCCCTTGCCGCCGGGCGAGCCAGGCCCCCTTGAATATGGCCTCTGCCCGGAAGTCGCCGTCCGGGTACCGCGCCACCAGTTCGTCGAGCACCCGTCGTGCCTCGTCGACCCGCCCGTCCCGGACCATGAGATCCGCCGCGAAGTAGAGCGCGTCGTCCGACTGGGCATGCTCCGGGTACTCGCGGCGAACCGGCGGTACACCTCCACGCCGCCGGCGTTGCTCACGTTCGACCGCGTCACCGCCAGCAGGTACAGCGCCCGGGGCCGCAGCGTCGAGTCGGTGCACAGCTCGACGACGGGGGCCAGTTCCTCCACCGCCGCGGCGTGCTGCCGCAACTTGCGGAGCGCCTTCCCCCGGACGAAGCCGGCGCGGCAGGCGAGCGGTGCATCTGCTCCCGGGCGGCGGCAGCTTCTCCCCCAGCCTCTTCGCCTCGACCAGGGCCTGCTCGTTCCGGTTCCATTCGAGCAGCGCCTCGGCCCGGCGGAGCAGGTCCTCCTCGCCGGGCGGCGCGTCGTTGGGGGGGCCAGCGCGTCGAGGCGGGAGCGGCACTCCTTCGCCTCCGGCGCGAGGGCGTGCCCGGCCCAGCAGTCCAGGAAGAGCCGCCGCGCCTCCCCTCCTCCGTCGGGTAGCTCGGAGAGGACCCTGCCAGCGAAAAGAAGGGCCCGGGGCGCAGCGTCCTCCCTGGAAAGGTCCCCGGGAGCCGGCAGCCCGAGCAGTGGCTGGACCGACAGGACCGCCTCCGCACCTCGCCCGGCGGCGGCCTGAAGGCGGCCGAGGGACATCCTGGCCCGCGGCCAGAGGAGCGAGGTCGCAGGGATTCGTCCCCAGGTCTCGATCGCCCTGGCCCACTCTCCCTGGGCCTCGGCGGCGGCCCCTTCCATGGCCTCCACCCGGTCCGCGACGGCCGGGAGGGATGACGCCAGCCCGGCGAGTTCCCGCATCGGCCGTGGCGGCGTCCCCGGATGCCAGCGCCGAACGAGCCCGGAGGAACTGGGCCTCGGCCGCCGAGCGCCGCGCCGAGGGGGGCTGGACGTCCGACTCGCTGACCACGGCCGGGCCCGAGACCGAGAGGAACAGGGCGATGGCAACTGGCAGGAGCATCCGGACGGAATCTGGGGGAGGCGGGGCCTCCGGTCAAGCGCGCGACCGGGCGCCATCCGCACTTCGGCCGCGATTTGGCTTAGGATTCCCGGAAGTGGACATCCGCGACCAGGCAGCACTCCTCGCCGCCATCGTCACCCTGGCCCTCGCCGGAGCGGCGCTCCTGCGCTCTGCCCGGCCACGCTCCTTCACCCTCTTCGCGCTGCTCTCCCTCGACCTCTTCGTCTTCGCCGCCGCCGAGTTCCTCCACGGGCTCCCCGGCGCGCAAGGTGGTCACGACCTGTGGAAGCGATTCGCCATCGTGTCGGGGTCGCTGCTTCCGGCTGCCGCGCTCGCCTTCTTCCTCGAGTTCCTCGGGGTGAAGCGGAGGCCGGCCCGTCGAGCTCGCGATCTCATGCTTGGCGGGTCGGCACTCGGCCTGGTCGTGGCGGTCACTCCCCTCACCCGCTCCGACCTGGCCTCGCTGCTCGTGGCCCTCTACGTCCTGCTGGCTCTGGCCGCGGTGCTCTCGGTGGTGTGGCGGGAGATGGCGGCCGCGCCCACCCGCGCCGACCGGTCCCGAATCACCTACGTTCTCGTCGGGGCGCTGGTGGTCGGCCTGCTCGCCTTCCTCGACCTGCTCCCGCGAGTGGGGATTCGCTACCCGCTCGAGGGGCTCGGGTTCATGGCCCTCACGCTGTACATGTTCCTGCTGCTGCAGGCTCTGCTCCGACGGCGGCTTCTCGACCTCCACGAGTTCCTCGGCAAGATCGCAGTGGTCACGCTCCTCGGCCTGGTGCTGGCGAGCATCTACGGCGGCCTCGTCTCGTGGGTGGGCGTGCGCCCCGGCCTCTTCTTCTTCAACACCCTCGTGGCGTCGTTCGTCATCCTCTCCCTGTTCGACCCGATCCGCTCCAAGGTCGAGGAATGGGTCGTCGTCAACCTCTTCCGGGAGCGCTACGAGCTGGTGCGGGAGCTCGAGGCCCTGCGCGACCGTGTGGTGACGGTCATCGATCCGATCGGCCTGGAGAAGACGGTGCTCGACGGGCTCGCGGAGACCCGGCGCGTCACTCACGCCTCCCTGTGGCTTGTCGCCGACGAGCGGCCTGGCTACCGGCTGCTCGCCTTCCGCGGCCCGGAGCCGGTGCCCTTTCTCGAACCCGGAACTGCCCGGGCACTCGTCCAGGCCGCCGGCGAGGGGCGCCGGGCCGTCCTCCTGGAGAACCTCGACCGCCGCCTCGCAGAGCTCCAGGTCGATCGCCCTCCCGCATCGGGTGAGGGCTCGCCCCGCCCGGCTCCCCCCGCCGCGGCCAGCGAGCTGGAGCGGATCGGAGACGCCCGCGAGGCCATGGCCCTGATGAAAGCCGGCATCTGCATGCCCCTTCTGGCCGGTGATCGGGTTGCCGGGTTCCTGGCCTGCTGGGACGAGCGCGTCCAGGAAGCCTTCGCCTCCGACGAGATCGCCGCGCTCATCGAGGTGGCGGACCGCTGCGCGCTCGTCATCGACAACTCCAAGCTCTACCAGCAGATGAAGGAGCGCGACCGCCTCGCCGCGCTGGGCGAGATGGCCGCGGGCCTGGCCCACGAGATCAGAAACCCGTTGGCCGCCATCAAGGGAGCCACCCAGTACCTGGACCCCTCGCGCCTCCCTCGCGAGGACCGGGAGTTCCTCGAGATCATCGTGGAGGAGGTCGATCGGCTGAACGGGGTCGTCACCCAGTTCCTCGACTACGCGCGGCCGCTCAAGTCGAGCATGGCGCCGGGAGACGTGGGGGACATCCTCCAGCGCACTTTCAAGCTACTCGCTCCCCAGATCCCGCCCGGCATCGAGTTCTCCATCGACGTGGCCCCGGAGCTGCCCCTCGTGAACTGCGACGCCGAGCAGTTGAAGCAGGTCTTCCTCAACCTGGCGCTCAACGCCTTCCAGGCGATGCCCGACGGCGGCGCCCTTCGAGTGTCCGCCTCTCTGGCGCGGGACGAGCTCGCGAGCTGGCAGGAGCCCCGCCTTCGCGACGACCGGGTCGAGATCCGGTTCCGGGACAGCGGTCCAGGCATTCCATCCGACGCCCGGGAGAACGTCTTCGTGCCCTTCTACACGACCAAGGAGAAAGGGACCGGGCTCGGCCTCGCCATCAGCCAGCGCATCGTCAAGGCGCACCACGGGTCCCT
This sequence comes from uncultured delta proteobacterium, assembly GCA_963700085.1. Classification (GTDB taxonomy): domain Bacteria; phylum Myxococcota; class Myxococcia; order Myxococcales; family Anaeromyxobacteraceae; genus CAIOAK01. The sequence goes on along the minus strand of CAVOWI010000018.1, from coordinate 408,507 downwards.
GGTGGTCTCCGGGCCTTCCCAGGGAGGTGCCGTGTTCACCATCTCCCTGCCGTGCATCGAGCTTGAACCTCCCCGGACTGCCGCACCCTCTCCGCCGCCGGAGCCACGGCGAGCCAGGAAGCGCCGCTTCTCCACCTGACCGGCCGCTCCCCTTCCCCATCCACTCGTGCTAACAGGACCACCCGTGGCCCACGTCCTCATCGTAGACGACGAGAACAACATCCGGCGCGTCCTGGCCGCAATGCTCAAGCGGGACGGGTACGAGGTCACGACGGCGTCGGACGGCGAGCAGGCCCAGGTCGCGATGCATCGTGCGCAGATCGACGTGGTGGTCACCGACCTCGTCATGCCGCGCATGGGCGGCCTCGACCTGCTGCGGCACTGCGCCTCCGCCCATCCCGACGTCCCGGTGATCATGATCACCGCCCACGGGACGGTGGACACCGCCGTCGAGGCCATGAAGGCCGGCGCCTTCGATTACATCACCAAGCCCTTCGAGCAGGAGGAGTTGCGCAAGGTCATCGCCAAGGCGGCGCGGGCCCGGGTCCTGGCGGGTCAGCACGTCCACCCCCCGGCCGGGGAAGGCGAGAGACCGCCGCTCGTGGGCCAGTCGCCCTCGATGCGCGCCGTCTACGACGTGATCGCCCGGGTGGCCGATTCGCCCTCCTCGGTTCTCATCACCGGGGAGAGCGGAACGGGCAAGGAGCTGGTTGCCCAGGCGCTGCACCGCGGCAGTTCGCGGCGAACCCAGCCCCTCATCAAGGTCAACTGCGCGGCCATTCCCAAGGACCTCGTGGAGAGCGAGCTCTTCGGGTACGAGAAGGGGGCTTTCACCGGCGCGGTCGGCTCCAAGCCGGGCCGGTTCGAGCTCGCCGACGGCGGCACCCTCTTTCTCGATGAGATCGGCGAGATCCCCGTCGAGATGCAGGTGAAGCTCCTGCGGGCCCTGCAGGAGTCGGAGTTCGAGCGGGTGGGCGGCATCAAGACGCTCCGTGTCGACGTCAGGCTCATCGCCGCCACCAACCGCAACCTCGAGGCCCTGATCGCCGACGGGCGATTTCGAGAAGACCTCTTCTACCGTTTGAACGTCGTCCCCATCGCCCTCCCGGCGCTCCGGGATCGTCGCGAGGACATCCCGCTGCTCATCCAGCACTTCACCGAGAAGTACAACCGCAGGCTGGGCAAGAAGGTCGAGCGGGTCGACGAGGGCGCCCTCGAGATCCTCACCACGTACGCCTGGCCCGGCAACATCCGCGAGCTCGAGAACGTCATGGAGCGATCCGTGCTCTTCGCCGACGGCCCTCTCGTGACGGTGGCGCAGCTCCCGGAGACGCTGCGCGAGCGGGCGACGGTCGCCACGATCCCGGTGGCCGCCGTCGGGGCCCTCGGCGCCATGGCCGCGCCGAGCGGCGCGTCGATGAAGGACATCGTCCGGCAGGCCCAGGCCGAGCTGGAGAAGACCCTCATCTCGCGCGCGCTCGAGGAGACGAATGGCAACGTCACCCGTGCGGCGAAGAGGCTGCAGATCAGCCGCAAGTCCCTCCAGGTGAAGATGAAGGAACTGGGGCTCCGCGGGCTGGACGACTGAAGCCGTTCAGCGGCGACCACGCACGGACTCGACCAGCGCGTAGGCCGCGCCACGCCCCATCTTGTGTCCCCGCGCGATGGCCCGGGCCACCGCGGTCGGCGCCTCGCCCGTGGCCAGCCGGCGGAGGATCTCCGTCTCGGGAAGCTCGGCGGGCGCAGGGTCGGGAGCGGCGTCGGCTCCGGCCACCACCAGGGTCACCTCGCCACGCAGGTCCCCGGGGAATCGCGCCCGGAGTTCCGACAGCCGGCCCCTGGCGATCTCCTCGTGGAGCTTGGTGAGCTCCCGTGCCAGCGCCGCCGGTCGGTCGCCGAATGCGTGCTCGAGGTCGGCCAGCGTCGCCGCCGCGCGATTGCCGGCCTCGAAGACGACGATGGTGGCCGGTATGCCGGAGAGCCATCGCAGCGCGTCGGCCCGCCCGCCGCCCTTGCGCGGGAGGAAGCCAGCGAAGAGAAAACGGTCGGCCGGGAGGCCCGAGGCGGAGAGCGCTGCGAGTGCCGCCGACGGACCTGGAACGGGAACCACCCTGGCCCCCGCTTTCCAGGCCGCCTCGACGAGGCGGGTGCCCGGGTCCGAGACGCCGGGCGTCCCGGCGTCGGTGACGAGCGCCACCGAGGCTCCCGCGGAGAGGCGCGACACCACCCTTCCCAGCCTCCCCTCCTCGTCGAACGCCGGCAGGGAGACCAGTTCCGCGGGATGCGCCCCGGCGTGGCCGAGGAGCGTGCGCGTGCGCCGCGTGTCCTCGGCCACGACCACGTCGACGAGGCGCAGCACCTCGGCGCGCTCGCGGGGAGAGATCGCCCAGGTTCCCGATGGGAGTCGCCACCACGTACAGCGTTCCGCCCTGGCCCTCACCGCTCATCCCGAAGGCCCCCCCGAGGCGTCGAAGGCCCCCTCGAAGAGCTCGAAGGCGATGGCATCCCCGTTTCCGGTCATGGCCAGGACGTCGAACCGGATGTCGTCGTCGAGAGCGCCGTGTCGGCGCGCCCAGTCGGTGGCCGCGTCCACCACCCGAAGCGCCTTCCGCCGGTCGACGGTCTCCTCCGGAGCGCCATGGCCCGACCCGGCCCGGCTCCGGACCTCCACGAAGCAGAGCACGCCCCGGGCCCGGCAGACGAGATCGACCTCCCCTCGACGGGTGGCGTGGTTTCGTGCCAGGACGACGTACCCTCGCTCGGCGAGCCAGGCCGCCGCCAGATCCTCGGCCCGGCGGCCGATGTCGCGGGTCGACGGCACGACGTCTCAGGCGGCGTGGTCGGCCGCCTCCCGGAAGATCGGATCGACGGTGGCGTGCACGATCTGGCGCCCCTTCGCCATCTGCTTGAGGAGCCTGGCAATCACCCTGCGCGAACCCTCCGGGAGCACCGCGAAGGCGTCCTCGAGCACGGCCACCGACTTCCCGGCGGCCAGCCCCTGCTCGGCGAACCCGAGCTTCAGGACCGCGAAGCAGAGGTCCCGATCGCCGGGGGTGAGCGTGCCCGCCGGGACGAGCTTTCCTCCTGCCTGCACCTGGAGGTTGCCACGATCGTCCACGAAGAAGTTTGCCAGCCGCTGGACGGTGAGCGCCGGCAAGACCTGGGCGATGCGCGGCTGAAGCGCCCGGAGCGCCGCTCCGGGGCTGAGCGCCAGGTCGGCCGAGGCCCTCTCGAAGAGGGTGCGGAGCGGATCGCCCGTGGGCGCCGGGGTCGCTCGAACCTCCACGGGCGGCGCGTCCGCGGTCGGCGACTCGAGTTCCCGTTCGAGGCGGGCGATCTCGACCTCGAGTGAATGGATGTCCCGGACGAAGCCTCCGGTCTCGGCGGTGAGCTTCTGCTCCAGCTCGCCGATCTCCTGCTCGACCTGGATCCGCTCGGCAACGGCGTCCTTCGTCTCGGCCCTTGCCTGCCAGGTGGAGAACCCGGCCTCCGCGTCGGCCAGCGCCATCCGGGCCTCCTGGACCCGCGCGAGGAGGTCGCCGAGGTCGGCCACCGAGGCCACGCCGGCCGCGATGACGGCGGCCCGGACGTCTGCCGTCTCACGCTCCCAGGTCTCCCTGGTCTTGCGCTCCCGCTCCTCGAGCCAGTGAGCCCGGCGACCGGCGGTTTCCGATCCCTCGGCCTGCCCCACCCACCGCAACCCCTCGAAGGCGGCCCATCCGGTGGACGGAATGGCAACCAGCGCGATGGCTCGAACGTCCGTGATCAGGGCGACGAGCATGCTGGCCGCCCCCACGGCCAGGCCTCCCAGGAAGCCCGGGTGGCGCCAGAGCGGCGACGGGCTGGCGGTTCCCTCCCCGGTCCTGGCCTCACGCTCCTGCGCGATCTTCTGGAGGGCCTCGTCGCGCCGGGCAGTCGCCTTGCGGTACGCCGCCATCCGCAGCGCGGGCTCGCGCAGGTTGGAGAGCGCCGCCTCGACCGACGCAAGGCCCGCCATGCCCGCCTCCGCCACGTTCAGCCGTTCGCGAACCTGATCGCTCGACTTCAGCATCTCCTCCAGCTTGAAGAGCCGGCTCTGGAGGGCGTCCATCTCCATCTGGACCTGCTCGGCGATGCGGGCTCGATCCATCTCGCCACGCAGTTCGTCCAGCTTCTTTCGCACCGCGTCCGGGCCGAGCGAGCGGCGCGGCGTCGGACGGGAGATGGCCGCCAGCCCGCCCGGCGCCTGTCGCGATGGAAGATCGGAGGCGGAGAGGGAGAGGACGGCGGCGAAGCGTTCCGGAGGGGGCACCCCCGCGGCGCGAAGCGTCTCGGCGATCCGGACCGGGTCCTGCTCGATCGACTGGAAAGCGCGCCGCTCGGGATCGAAGCGTTGTAGCTGGCATGGCCCCGCCAGGTCGCGCACCACCCGCCAGGTGACGCCGTCGTCCCCGGCGAGGGTCAGGCCCGCGCGCGCCGGGGCACCGCCCGCCGCGGCGTTCGAGCGCAGCGAGGGGTCGGCAGGCAGCTCGGGATGGAACAGCGCCGCGACCAGGCGGCGAAGCACGGCGCCGTCGCCGGCCACGACGTTGTAGCCGGGGCGAAGCACGAGCCGGCCGCTCGGCGGCGAAAATCCGCGGACACCCTGGGCTGCGATCTCGAGGAGGAGCACGTCGGGGACCGACTGTACTCCGCGTGCTGACCGCGGGAAAGACCTGGATCAGGCCAGGGCAGGCTTCGCCGCAGCCGTCCTCGAGCCGTCTTCCTGCTGGACTCGCGCAGCCTTTCCCTTCAACCCGCGAAGGTAGTAGAGACGCGAGCGGCGGACGTCGCCTCGCCCCAGCACCTCGATGCGGTCGATGCGTGGGCTGTGGAGCGGGAACATGCGCTCGACGCCGACGCCGTAGCTCACCTTGCGAACGGTGAACATGGCGCTGGCGCCTCCACCGGACGAGGCGATGACGATGCCCTCGTACAGCTGGATGCGCTCCTTGTCGCCTTCCTTGATCTTCGTGTGTACCCGCACGGTATCCCCGCCCCGGAAGACCGGAAGGTCCTTGCGGAGGTACTTGGCCTCGACATCGGCAATCGCCTTGCGCAGCATCGTCTCTTCTCCTTACAGCTCGTCGTCGCCGGCGTCGATGAGCCGGCGATCGTCGTCGTTGAGTTCCAGGCGCGCGAAAAGGTCCGGGCGCCGATCACGAGTGACGCGCAGCGACTCACGCCGCCGCCACCTCTCCACGCGCCGGTGATCCCCGGAGAGGAGGACCTCGGGGACCTCCACTCCGCGGAACGCCGGCGGGCGGGTGTAGTGAGGGTACTCCAGGAGGGGGGCCCCGGCGAAGCTCTCTCGACCGGCCGAGTCGTCGTTCCCCAGTACACCCGGGATCAGGCGAGCCGCGGCGTCGACGACGCAGAGCGCCGCCAGCTCGCCGCCGGTGAGCACGAAGTCGCCGGTGGAGACCTCCATGTCGACTGCCATCCTCACGCGCTCGTCCACTCCTTCGTAGCGCCCGCAGGCGATGATGAGACGTCCGTGCTCCGCCAGCTCCTCGACCAGCCGCTGCGACAGCGGCACGCCCCTGGGGCTCGTCAGCAACACCCGGGCCCCGGGGAGCCGCTCGCGGGCGGCCTCGATGGCGGCGGTCAGCGGCTCCGGCTTCATCACCATCCCGCCGCCCCCGCCGTAGGGAGCATCGTCGGTGACCCGGTGCCTTCCAGAGGCATGCTCGCGGATATCCGTCACCCGCGCGTCGAGCAACCCCGCCTCCCGCGCCTTCCCGAGAATGCTCTCGGAGAGGTACCCCTCGCACATCCGAGGGAAGAGAGTCAGGATCTCCACCTCCAGCCGCTTCACGTCCGTTTCTTCTCCGTCCTGCGAGCCTCCTCTTCGTCCGCCCCGAGCAGCCCGGGGGGTGCGTCCACCACCACCCGGCCCCGTTCACGATCCACCGTGACATACGGAGCGAGCGGTACCAGTCTCTCTCCTCCGGGACCGCGGACCACAAGCACGTCCACACCCCCGGTCACGAACAGCTCCTCCACCCTTCCCAGCTCTTCCCCGGTGGTCGTGACCACCGGCAATCCTTCGAGGTCGACCCAGAAATGGAGACCCTGTCCGGCTTCCCCCATCGCCTCCCGCCGCCCCCACACCTCATATCCCACCAGGGCCTCGGCCGCGTTGCGGTCCGTGACCCCCTCCAGCCGCAGCCACCAGATTCGCCCCTGGGGACCCGCGGCAACGACCTGGCAATCCAGGCTCGCCGACCCGGGGCGCCGCAACTCCACCCGGCTCATCCGGGAGAGCGCCCCTTCCGTTCCGGCCACTCCAATCCGGCCATCCAGGCTGACCGCCCGGACCACCTTGCCTAGCCGAACCCAGCCCATCAGTCGAGGATGTCCACGACGGCCCTGCGCCCCTGGCGCTTCGCCGCGGCCTCGACCACGGTCCGGATGGCCTTGGCGGTACGCCCGCCGCGACCGATCACCCGGCCCACCTCGGCCGGATCGACGGCCAGCTCGAGGACCACGGCGCGGTCGCGCTCGATTGCGTCGACCCGGACCGCATCTCGGTGCTCGACCAGTTCCCTCGCCAGCCAGAGGAGCAGGTCGCGCATGGCCGTTCGGCGGAGGGCCTAGACCTTCGCCGGCGCAGGCGCAGCCTGCTTGGCCAGCTTGATCAGCTTGGCAACGGTGGGGCTCGGCTTTGCCCCGGCCTTGAGCCAGAAATCGACGCGGTCCACCTTGATCTGCAGGTGGATCGGGGTCCTGGTCGGGTCGTACTGGCCGACGTCCTCCAGGTAGCGGCCATCGCGCGGCTTGCGCGAGTCGGTGGCCACCACGTGGTAGAACGGCGCCTTGTGCGTTCCCGCCCTGGAAAGGCGAAGGACAACCGCCATCGGATACTCCTTCCTTCCGGGCTACTCGCCCTTCGCGGCCTTCTTGGCCTTGGCCTTCGGCGCCTTGTCGGCAGTCGCGGCCTTCTTGTCGGACTTCTTTTCTGTCTTCGCCACCTTCTCGGACTTCGGCGCCTTTTCTGCCTTCGGTCCCTTCTCGGACTTCGGCGCCTTCTCTGCCTTCGGTCCCTTCTCGGACTTCGGCGCCTTCTCTGCCTTGGTCGCCTTGGCGGGCTTCGCCTCCTCGGCGTCGCCCTTCCCGGCGACAGTCGGGGCCCGGTCGACGATCTCGATCAGGGACATGTCGGCGTTGTCGCCGTGGCGGCGGCCGACGTGGATGATGCGGGTGTAGCCCCCGGAGCGCTTGGCGAGCCGCTCGGCGAGCGGTCCGAAGAGCTTGTCGACCATCTCGCCGTCGCGCACGTCGCGGAAGGCGATGCGCCGGGCGTGGGTCGTGCCCTTCTTCCCCAGCGTGATGATCTTGTCGAAGATGCGCTTCAGCTCCTTCGCCTTGGGCGTGGTGGTCTGAATGCGCTCGTGACGCAGGAGCGACGTCACCTGGTTGCGGAACATCGCCGTCCGGTGCGCGGTGGTTCTGTCGAGCCGGCGGCCGGCTACGCGGTGCTTCATCTCGGAATCTCCCTCGGAGAGTTCGTGTTGGCCTAGGCCTTGGGGGCCTGCGGCGCGGTCTTGGGCGGCCAGTTCTCGAGCTTCATGCCCAGGGAGAGCCCCATCTCGGAGAGGATCTCCTTGATCTCCTTCAACGACTTCCGGCCGAAGTTCTTGGTCTTGAGCATCTCCGCCTCGGTCTTCTGCACCAGGTCGCCGATCGTCTTGATGTTGGCGTTCTGGAGGCAGTTGGCGCTTCGGACGGACAGCTCGAGCTCGTCGACGGAGCGGAACAGGTTCTCGTTGAGCACCTGCTCCGGAACGGCGGTGACCTCGGTGACCGGGTCCTCGGTCTCGTCGAAGTTGATGAAGATCGAGAGCTGCTCCTTCGTGATCTTCGCCGCGAAGGCCACCGCGTCGGCCGGCGCCACCGAGCCGTCGGTCCAGACCTCGAGCGTCAGCTTGTCGAAGTCGGTCTGCTGTCCGACCCGGGCGTTGGTGACCTGGTAGTTCACCTTGCGGATGGGGCTGAAGAGCGCGTCGATGGGGATGGTGCCGATGGGCTGGCCCGGGACCTTGTTCCGCTCCGCAGGCACGTAGCCGCGGCCGCGGCGAGCCGTCATCTCCATGCGGATCCGACCGCCCTCGCTGAGCGTGAGGACGTGGTGGCCGGGGTTCAGGACCTCGACCTGCCCATCGGCGACGATGTCGCCGGCCTTGATCTCCCGCGGCCCCTCCGCATCGATGCGGATGGTCTTGGGCTCGTTGGAGTGGATCTGAAGGAGGACCTCCTTCAGGTTGAGGATGATGTCGGTCACGTCCTCGGCCACCTCGGGGATGGCCATGAACTCGTGCTCCACCCCGTCGACCTTCACCGAGGTGATGGCCGCGCCCTGCAGGCTGGAGAGCAGCACCCGGCGCAGCGTGTTGCCGAGCGTGATGCCAAACCCGCGCTCCAGCGGCTCTGCGACGAACTTGCCGTAGGTGTTCGTCAGCGACTCCTGGTCGACCACGAGCCCTCGGGGCTTGATGAGGTCGCGCCAGTTCTTCGTCAGGATGGCGTCCGCCATGGGCTTTCTCCTTTGGCCGCCGCCCCCTCCCCGGCCCCCGCAGCCCGGCGGGGTCAGGGCGCCGTGAGGCGCGCAGCGTTCCGTGTTGAGTCGTTCGAACGGCAGGCGCGGCCGGCAGGCCGCGCCCGTCGAATCACTTCGAGTAAAGCTCGACGATCAGCTGTTCCTGGATCGGCATCGTGATGTCGTCGCGAGCCGGCGAAGCCCTCACCGTGCCACTGAAGGCAGCCTTGTCGAGCTCGAGCCAGCCCGGCACCCCGCGGCGATCCACCGCCTCGAGGGCCTCGACGATGCGGGCCACCTTGCGGCTCCGGTCCCGGACGTCGACCACGTCGCCGGTGCGAAGCTCGTAGGACGGGATGGTCACCTTGCGCCCGTTGACGCGGAAGTGGCCGTGGCGAACCAGCTGGCGGGCCTCGTTGCGGCTGTCGGCGAAGCCGAGCCGGAACGTGGCGTTGTCGAGCCGGAGCTCGAGCGCCTTCAGGAGGTTCTCGCCGGTGCGCCCCTTGGCGGCGGCGGCCCCGTGAAAGGCGTGGCGGAACCCGGACTCGAGCAGGCCGTACATGCGCTTGACCTTCTGCTTCTCGCGCAGCTGAACGCCGTACTCGGAGAACTTGATCCGACCCTGGCCATGCTGTCCGGGCGGGTACGGACGGCGCTCGATGGCGCACTTGTCCGTGTAGCAGCGGTCGCCCTTCAGGTACATCTTCAGATTCTCGCGGCGGCAGAGCCGGCAGACGCTTTCGGTGTAACGAGCCACTGTGATCGTCTCCTCGTCTTTCTCAGACGCGCCGGCGCTTGGGCGGCCGGGTGCCGTTGTGCGGGATGGGCGTCACGTCCTTGATGAGCGAGATCTTGAGCCCCGCCGAGGCAATCGCCCGCAGAGCCGACTCGCGCCCCGCCCCGGGGCCCTTCACCATGACGACCACGGCCTTGAGGCCGTGCTCCATCGCCTTTGCCGCCGCGTCGCCAGCCGCGACCTGCGCGGCGAACGGCGTGGACTTGCGCGAACCCTTGAAACCGCGCGCGCCGGCCGACGACCAGGACAGAACGTTGCCGGGCACGTCGGTGATGGTGATCATGGTGTTGTTGAAGGTGGAATTGATGTGAACGATCCCGCTCGCGATGTTCTTCTTGACGCGCTTCTTCCCCTTCTTCGGGGTCACGGGGGAGGCGGTGATGGGCTCGATGCCGGTCAGGTTGGGGACCGAGGGAGCAATCTCCTCGGCCTTGACTGGCGCCTCTGCCTTCTTCACCGGCTTCTCGGCCTTCTCGGCCTGCTTCTCGTCAGCCACGCTTGCTCTCCGTTCTAGACTGGTTTTGGCCCCAACCCACTACCGGGGGGCGGGCGCGGCGGCAGCCGCCTTGCGAACGAGGCCACGCTTCGGCCCCTTGCGCGTGCGGGCGTTGGTGTGGGTTCGCTGGCCGCGGACGGGGAGTCCCCGGCGGTGTCGAAGGCCTCGATAGCAGCCCAGGTCCATGAGACGCTTGATGTTCATCGACGTCTCGCGCCGCAGGTCGCCCTCGACCTGGGTCAGGGACTCGAGCGCCTCTCGGATGTGGCGAATCTGGTCGTCGTCGAGAGTCTTCGTCCGCGTGACGGGATCGATCCCGGCCTTCGCGAGGACCTTCTTCGCGGTGGCCTTGCCGATGCCGTAGATGTACTGGAGCGAGATCTCGATGCGCTTCTCTGCAGGGAGGTCGACGCCGGCGATACGAGCCATTCCTGTGTCTCCGGTTCTCCGGGGGTAGCCCTGGGCTAGCCCTGGCGCTGCTTGTGTCGGGGGTTGGCGGCACAGATGACCCGCACGACGCCCTTGCGCTTCACGACCTTGCACTTGTCGCAGATCTTCTTCACCGACGCGCGGACCTTCATGACCTGTTCACCTGACCGAAAAAGTTCTGGCACGAGACGAAAAGGCCCGCCGCGCTTTCCGACGGGACCGCCGGGGGTGATGCCGTCCCCCGTACCCTGCTGACATGTCCGACGCACCCGTACCCTCGACATCGGGCAGATGCGAAGGGCGCCCTATAACATGCGATTTTCCGGGTTGCAAGCCGTCAGTATCTCCGGACCCTCTTCCGTCACCGCCACCGTGTGCTCGAAGTGAGCGGAAAGGCTCCCATCCTCGGTCACCGCGGTCCATCCGTCCTCCGAGCGTCCGGACCCCGGGGCCACCGGCGTTCACCATCGGCTCGATGGCCAGCACCAGCCCCGGCCGGAGCCAGGCCCCGGTGCCCGCGGCGCCGAAGTTCGGCACCTGGGGCGGCTCGTGGAGCTTGCGGCCTATTCCGTGCCCGACGAAGTCGCGAACCACCGAGAAGCCTGCCGCCTCGGCGCTGGCCTGGACGGCCGACCCGATGTCCCCAACCCGGCCCCCTGCCCTGGCCGCTGCGATGCCGGAGGCCAGGGCGACACGGGTGGCCTCCACGAGGCGCAGTGCTTCGGCGCTGCCCTGCCCGACCACCACGGTCTGGGCGGCGTCCCCGTGAAACCCGCGCAGGAGCACTCCGAAGTCGAGCCCGACCAGGTCCCCGTCCCGCAGCACCCGGTTCGGTGACGGGATCCCGTGAACCACCTCGTCGTTCACCGAGATGCAGATGCTGGCCGGATAGCCGAGGTAGCCCTTGAAGGCCGGCACGGCTCCGCGGGCGAGGGTCCGTGCCTCTGCCAGGCGGTCGAGCTCGGCGGTGGATGTGCCGGCCACGGCGGCGTCGGACACCTCGTCGAGGATGGCGCGGACGATGCGGGCCGCGTCGCGCATGCGCGCGAGGTCGTCTGGCGACTTCAGCTGCACGGGTTCGCGAGCCCTTCCGCCACTACCTCGCCAGCCCGAGGACCCGCTTGGTTGCCGCGAGCACCTCGTCGGGCGAGCCGGTGCCGGTGACGTCCGACAGGCTGTTCTGCTCGTGGTAGTGGCGCTTCAGCGGCTCGGTCTTGGCCTCGTACTCGCGGAGCCGCGTGGCCACCGTCTCGGCCTTGTCGTCGTCGCGCTGGATGAGCGCGGCCCCCTCGCGGTCGCACACGCCAGCCTTCCGGGGTGGGTTTGCGGAGACGTGGTAGACCGTGCCGCACTTCGGGCAGCTGCGTCGGCCGCTCATCCGGTCGACCAGCAACTCCTGGGGGATCTCGAAGGAGAGCGCCCGGTCGATCTTGCGCCCCATCGAGACCAGCAACTGGTCCAGGTATCCGGCCTGGTGGGCGGTGCGGGGGTAACCGTCCAGGATGAATCCCCGCGCCACGTCGGGGCGCCCCAGGCGGTCCTTCACCATGGCGTTGGTCACGTCGTCGGGCACCAGCCCGCCCGAGGCCATGATGGCGTCGACCTGCCTGCCCAGCTCCGTGCCCCGCGCCTTGTGGTCGCGGAACATGTCGCCGGTGGAGATGTGGGGGATACCGAGGTCTCGCGAGAGCAGCTTGGCCTGGGTTCCCTTGCCAGCGCCTGGAGGTCCCAGAAGGATGAGGATCATCGTCGGCTCACGGTTTCCCGGCGGGGGCCGTCAGACGCCAACGCCGGCGCTGGCGCGACCGCGGATGCGAGGGCCGCGAGGGCCCGTGAATCCCTCGTAATGCCTGGTGATGAGGTGCCCTTCGATCTGCTGCACGGTGTCGAGGGCCACGCCGACCACGATGAGGAGCGCCGTCCCGCCGAAGTAGAACGGCACGCCGAACTGGTTGATGAGGATGGTGGGGAGGATGCTCACCGCCGCCAGGTAGAGGGCTCCGCCGAAGGTGATGCGAGAGAGCACGTAGTCGATGTAATCGGCCGTCTTCTTGCCGGGACGGATGCCCGGGATGTAGCCGCCGTACTTCTTGAGGTTGTCGGCCACGTCCACCGGGTTGAAGGTGACCGCCGTGTAGAAGTAGGCGAAGAAGATGATGAGGACGACGTAGAAGGTGTTGTAGACCCAGCCGCCCGGGCGCATCTCGTCGGAGATTCGCTGCAGGAACGGGAACCAGGCGGCGAGCGTCGCCGGGAAGAGCAGCACGGAGCTGGCGAAGATGGGGGGGATGACGCCCGAGGTATTCACCTTGAGGGGAAGGTGCGTGCTCTGGCCGCCGTAGGTGCGTCGCCCGACCACCCGCTTGGCGTACTGCACCGGGATGCGGCGCTGGGCCCGCTCGACGAAGACGATGAAGGCCACCACCGCGAACATGACCGCCAGCAGGATGACGAGCCGGAGCTCGTCCATCCCCGCCCCGGGAGCCTTGTAGGAGGCGTAGAGCTGGAACATCCCGTCGGGGATGCGGGCCACGATGCCAGCGAAGATGATGAGGGAGATCCCGTTGCCCACGCCGCGCTCGGTGATCTGCTCGCCCATCCACATGATGAAGGCGGTGCCGGCGGAGAGGGTGATGACGGTGATGATGCGGAAGGACCAGCCGGGGGTCGTCACCACGGCGAGCCCCGACGGGTCGCGAAGGGATTCCAGGTAGGTGGCGATGCCGATGCCCTGGATGGCGGCCAGCACCACCGTGCCGTAGCGGGTGTACTGGGTGATCCGCTTGCGGCCGACGTCCCCCTCCTTCTGCATCTTCTCCAGCGCCGGGACCACGACGGTGAGGAGCTGCAGGATGATGGATGCGGAAACGTAGGGCATGATGCCCAGCGCGAAGATCGAGAGCTGCTCCAGGGCGCCGCCCGAGAACAGGTTGAAGAGGCCCAGGAGGCCTCCCTCCGACGCGACCACCTTGCGCATGGCGAGGCGATCGACGCCCGGGGTGCTGACGAACACGCCGAGCCGGTAGACCGCCAGCATCCCGACGGTGAACATGAGCCTCTTGCGAAGCTCCGGCACCCTGAAGATGTTTGCGAGACTGGTGGTGAGCATCCCGGTTCCCCCCGCCCTTTACGCCTTGGCCTTGGCCTTCTTCTCGGACTTCCTCTTCTCGTGCATCGTCCGGCGCGGTGGAACGAGGTCCACCTTTCCGCCCGCCTTCTCGATGGCCTCGCGAGCGCCGGCCGTGACCCGGTCGACACGCACCGTGTATGCGCCGGCCACGTCGCCCTTCCCCAGCACGACCACGCCGTCGCCCTTGCCCCGGATGAGCCTGGCGCCGCGAAGCGCGACCGCGTCGACGATGCTCCCGGCCGGCAGCAGGCCGAGGTCGGTCACGGTGACCTCCTCGTAGACGAGCCTGAAGGGATTGGTGAATCCGAACTTCGGGAGGCGCCGCTGGAGCGGCATCTGGCCGCCCTCGAAGCCCTCGAAGTGCATGTTTCCGGTCCGGGCCTTCTGACCCTTCGCGCCGCGTCCGGCGGTCTTGCCCAGGCCGGAGCCCTGGCCACGACCGACGCGCTTGCGGACCTTGGTCGAGCCCCGGGGCTTCTTGAGATGGTTCAAGGACATGGGTGTTCCTTTCTACCCTCGTTGCGGCGCGGCGCGCTAGGCGCTCCTGGCGCCCTTCGACTTCCTGGCCAGGCGCCCCAGCGGCGGCGGAGCGTCCACGCGCTCCCAGGCCACGAGGTGGCCCACCTTGCGGATCATCCCCATGGTGGCCGGGGTGTCGGGGAGGATCTTGTGTGAATCGAACTTCTTCAGACCCATGCCCACCACGACCAACCGCTGCGACTCCGGGATACCGGAGAGCCCGTGCGTCAGTGTCACCTTGATGGCTGCCATCGTCGTCTCCTGCCCTATCCCTGTATCTCGGCGGCGGTCTTGCCGCGCATCTGGGCCACGCGCTCGACGGTCCGCAGCCGCTTGAGCCCGGCCACGGTCGCCTTGAGCACGTTGTGGGGATTCCGCGAGCCCTGGCACTTGGTGAGAACGTTGCGAACGCCGGCGGCCTCGAGGACGGCGCGAACCGCGCCACCGGCGATCACGCCGGTTCCCTCGCTGGCCGGCTTGAGGAGCACCCGCCCGGCGCCGAAGTGGCCGAGCACCTCGTGCGGGATGGTGGTTCCGGAGAGCGGCACCTTGAAGACGTTCTTCTTGGCCTGCTCCCCACCCTTCCGGATGGCTTCCGGCACCTCGTTGGCCTTTCCCAGGCCCACGCCGACGTACCCCTGCCCGTCGCCGACGACGATGAGTGCGGAGAAGCTGAAACGACGTCCGCCCTTGACCACCTTGGCGACGCGGTTGATGTGGACAACTTTGTCCGTCAGATCGAGATCGTTCACGTTGATGGGAGCAGCCATTCGTCCCTCGGGCCTGCGGTGCCTAGAACTTGAGGCCGGCCTTTCGGGCCGCCTCCGCCACCGCCGCGACCCGGCCGTGGTAATCGAAACCATTTCGATCGAAGACGATGTGCGTGACGCCCTTGTCCATCGCCGCCTTGGCGATGGCCGCGCCGACCTTGGAGGCGGCGGCCGTCTTGTCGTCTTCCTTCACCGCATCCCGGAGTCCCTTGGAGGTGGTGCCGGCGAACGCGAGCGTGCAGCCCGCGACGTCGTCCACGATCTGGGCGTAGATGTGGTTGAGGCTCCGGTAGACCGTGAGACGCGGACGCGCCGCGGTACCGGACAGCTTCTTGCGAATTCTCGCCTTGCGCTTCTGGCGGGGCGTTACCTTCTCGGGCATTTTCGTTCCTCCTTGCGGCGGCGCTGGCTCAGCCGGCGCATGAGCGGGCAGCGGCTAGGCCGCGCCGGTCTTCCCTTCCTTGCGGCGAACCTTCTCGTAGCTGTACTTGATGCCCTTGCCCTTGTACGGCTCGGGAGGCCGAAGCTCGCGGATGCGGGCGGCGGTCATTCCGACCATGTGCTTGTCGGCTCCCCGGACGACCACCTTGGTCTGCTTGGCGTCCACCTCTGCGGTGATGCCATCCGGAAGCTTGAAGAGCACCGGGTGCGAGAAGCCCAGGATGAAGTTCACTTCCCGGCCCCTCGCCTCCGCCTTGAACCCCACGCCGACGATCTCGAGCGTGCGCTCGTAGCCCTTGGTGACGCCGTCCACGGCGTTGCGCACCAGGGTGCGGGTCAGGCCGTGGAGCGAGCGGGCCAGGGTCGAGTCGTCGGGGCGGAGCACCCTGACCTCGCCCTTGTCGACCTGGATCTTCATCAACGCGTTGACGTAGACGGAGGTCTTGCCCTTGGGGCCCTCGACCGTCACCGTGGTTCCGTCCACGGTGACCTTGACCTTGTCCGGAATGATGACCGGAAGCTTGCCGATGCGGGACATGGACCTCTCCTACCAGACGGTGCAGATGAGCTCGCCGCCCACCTTCTGCTTGCGGGCCTCCCGATCCACCATCAATCCCTTCGATGTGGAGAGGATGGCGATGCCCATGCCATTGAGGACGCGGGGGATCTTGCCGGTCGGCACGTATCGCCGGAGGCCCGGTTTCGACACCCGCTTGATGTCACTGATGGCGGGCTCGCGGTCCGGCCCGTACTTCAGGAGGATGGTGATGGCCCCCTGGTGGCTCTCGTCCTTGTGGATGACGAAGTCGTGAATGAAGCCCTCCGCCTTCAGGACCTCCGCGATGCGCGCCTTGAGGTTGGAGGCCGGAACGAGCACCTTCTCGTGGCGCGCCGACGAAGCATTCCGGACGCGTGTGAGCATGTCGCCAATTGGATCGGTGAAGCTCATCGATGAGTCTCCCTACCAGCTCGACTTGATGACGCCGGTGACTTCGCCCCGGAGTGCGAGATTGCGGAAGCAGATGCGGCACATCTGGAACTTGCGCAGGAATGCGCGAGGCCGCCCGCAGATCGGGCAACGATTGTACTGGCGCACGGGGAACTTCAGCTTGCGTGCCGCCTGCGCCATTTTTGAAAGCTTGGCCATGTCTTGTCCGTCTCCTGGTCCAGCTACACGCGGAAGGGCATGCCGAGGTGGCGGAGCAGCGCCCTGCCCTCCTCGTCGTTCCGTGCCGTCGTGACCACGGTGATGTTGAGTCCCTTGATCTTCTCGACCCTGTCGTAGTTGATCTCCGGGAAGATGATCTGCTCCTTCACGCCGAGCGTGTAGTTGCCCTTCCCGTCGAACGCCTTGGGCGACACTCCCCTGAAGTCACGGACGCGCGGCAGCGCCACGTTGAGGAGCCGGTCGAGAAACTCGTAGGCCCGGTTCCCTCGCAGGGTGACCATGGCCCCGATGCTCTGGCCCTGGCGCAGCTTGAAGTTCGCGATGGACTTGCGGGCCTTGGTCACCACGGGCTTCTGCCCGGTGATGGCCGCCAGCTGCTCGATCGAAGCATCCAGGATCTTGCCGTTCTGGATGGCCTCGCCGAGCCCCATGTTCACCACGACCTTCTCGATCCTCGGAGCCTGCATCGGGTTCTTGAGCCCGAGCTCCTTGACCAGGGCCGGCCGCAGTTCCTTCTCGAATCGTTCCTTGAGACGCGCTGCCATTCGTCACTCCTTGCCTTCGTCCGGGGCCCCAGGCCGCCGGGCGATGCGTGAATTCGTCACTCCCAGCTCGCCTTGCACTTCTTGCAGGCCCGGACCCGGCGGCCGTCCTCGCGGGTGGCATGGGCCACGCGCGTGGGCTTGCCGCACTTCGGGCAGACCACCATCACGCTGGAGACGTGGATGGAGCCGGCTCGCTCGACGATGCCGCCGTCGGGATTGGTCTGGCTGCGCCCCTTCTTGAGGTGGCGCTTCACCGTCATGAGCTTCTCGATCCGGACCCGGTTCTTCTCGTGGAGCACCTCGAGCACCTTGCCCGACTTGCCCTTCTCCCGGCCGGAGAGGACCTTCACCGTGTCGTTCTTGTGGACGTCCATGGCCTACAGCACCTCCGGCGCCAGGCTGATGATCTTCATGAACTTGCGGGCGCGGAGCTCGCGGGCCACCGGCCCGAAGATTCGAGTCCCGACCGGCTCGAGGTCCTTGTTGATGAGGACCGCGGAGTTGCCGTCGAAGCGGATGTAGCTGCCGTCGGGGCGCTTGACCTCGCGCGCGGTGCGCACGATGACGGCCCGGGCCACCTCCCCCTTCTTCACCTTCGACTGGGGAATGGCCTCCTTCACGGAGACCACGATCACGTCGCCCAGGGAGGCGTACTTGCGCCGCGTGCCCCCGAGCACCTTGATGCACATGACCTTCTTGGCGCCGGAGTTGTCGGCTACGTCCAGGATCGTCTGTTGCTGGATCATGGTGGTTAGACCTCGGGGCCCTTCTCGATGGTCTCGGCTACCCGCCACCGCTTGTCCTTCGACATCGGGCGCGTCTCGACGATCCGGACCTTGTCGCCGGGCTTGGACGTCTGGTGCTCGTCGTGCGCCTTGTAGCGCTCCGCGCGGCGGACGATCTTGCCGTACTTGCGATCGGCGACGCGCCGCTCGACGCGGACGACCACCGTCTTCTGCATCTTGTTGGAGACCACCACCCCGACGCGGGACTTGGCCTTGCCGCGCTCCATGACTACTCCTTCTTGCCCTTGCGGGTCTCGGTCTTCGCCTTGCGCACGATTCCCAGCTGCTTCTCGCGCGCCAGCGTGTTGCAGCGCGCCGCGAGGCGGCGGGTCTTGGCGAGCTCGGCGGTGGAATCCAGGACGCCGGTGTTCAGCTTTCCCTTCATCTCGAATAGCTGCTGCTTGAGCTCGAGGACTCGAGCCTCGAGCTCGTCCGACGTCAGCTGGCGCAGTTCGGTGGTGGTGGACATGTGGGCTCCTACAGGGTCACGCCGCGCTTCACCACGCGGGTGGCGATCGGCAGCTTGTAGGACGCGAGGGCAAAGGCCTTGGTGGCCTGCTCGTCCCCGACGCCTTCCATCTCGAAGAGCATGCGTCCCGGCTTGACGACCGCCACGTAGTACTCGACGGGGCCCTTGCCGGTGCCCATGCGGGTCTCGGCGGGCTTCTTGGTGATGGGCTTGTCCGGAAAGACCCGGATCCAGAGCTTCCCGCCCCGCTTCACGTAACGGCTGATGGCGACGCGGGCGGCCTCGATCTGCCGGCTGGTCAGCCAGCCGCACTCGGTGGCGGCCAGGCCGAACGAGCCCTGGTCGAGCTCCGACCCGCGGTAGGCCTTGCCCCGCATGCGCCCCTTCTGCATCTTTCGGTACTTCGTCCTCGCCGGCTGCAGCATTTCTCTATCTCCTCGAAGTGTTCCCGACCGGGGCGACTACGCCCGGCTGCCGACCCCGGCCCGCGGCGCCTTGGCCGACTGGGGCAGGACCTCGCCGCGCATGATCCAGACCTTCACGCCGATCTTGCCGTAGGTGGTCTTCGCCTCGGCGAAGCCGTAGTCGATGTCGGCCCGGAGGGTGTGAAGCGGAACCCGCCCCTCGCGATACCACTCGTAGCGGGCCATCTCGGAGCCGCCCAGGCGGCCGGAGGAGGCGACGCGGATGCCCTTGGCCCCGAACTTGAGCGCCGTCTGGACCGCCTTCTTCATGGCACGGCGAAAGGCGATGCGGCGCTCGAGCTGGGTTGCGATGTTCTCGGCCACCAGCTGCGCGTCGATCTCGGCCTTACGGACCTCGACCACGTTCAGGTAGATCTCGCCGTCGGTGAGGGCCTGGAGATCCTTCTTGATGGTCTCGATGCCCGCTCCTCGCTTGCCGATGACGATGCCCGGGCGAGCGGTGTGGACGTTGATCTTCACCTTGTTGGCGGCCCGCTCGATCTCGATCTTGGAGACGCCGGCCTGGCCGAGCTTCTCCTTCACGAACTCACGGATCTTGATGTCCTCGTGCAGCCACTTGGCGTAGTTCTTTTCCTCGTACCAGGTGGACAGCCAGGTCCGGATGACCCCCAGGCGAAACCCGATCGGATGGACTTTCTGACCCACGTCGTCCTCCTTGGCGCGCGCTTACGCGCGCTCCTTGATGCCGAGTTCCACGTAGACGTGGCTCGTCTTCTTGTCGATGCGGGTGGCCCGGCCCATGGCGCGCGGCATGAAGCGGCGCGTCTTCGGTCCGTGGTCCACGGTGAGCGTCTTCACGAACAGCGCGTCCACGTCGACGCGACCGCCCTTGTTCTCGGCATTCGCCACGGCCGACCGGAGCAGCTTGGCCAGGTGGGGCGCGGCGGACTGCGGCGTGAACTTGAGCATCGCCAGGGCGGCGCCCACCGGCATCCCGCGCACGTGGTCGGCGACCAGCCTGACCTTGCGCGGAGTGACTCGGAGCTGGTGCAGGGTGGCGTGCGGGCCCGGCTTCGGGCGGCGCGCCTCGGCGCGAACGCGCCGTTCCTTGCGGGTGACCTTGACCTTGCGGCCTGGGGCCGGTGTCGCGGTCGCGGTGGTCTTCTTCTGGGTATCGGCCATGTCCGTCCTCTACCTCTTCGGGGGCGGAGCCGAGGGAGCGGCAACCGCCTTCTTCTCGCCGGTGTGTCCGTGGAAGGTGCGGGTCGGCGAGAACTCGCCGAGCTTGTGCCCCACCATGTTCTCCTGGACGAACACCGGCACGAACTTGCGGCCATTGTGGACCGCGAACGTGTGGCCGACGAAGTCCGGCATGATGGTGCTCCGCCGGGACCAGGTCTTGATGACCGACTTCTTGCTTCCCTTGTTCGCGTCCTCGACCTTCTTGAGGAGGTGCTTGTCCGCGAATGGGCCCTTCTTGATGGAACGCGCCATTTCTCTCGGTCCTCGCCGCTACGTGGCCTGGCTGCGGACGCCCCGCCTGCGGGGCGAGACGATGTACTTGTCCGTGCGGCGATTGTTGCGGGTCTTCAGACCCTTGGTCTTCTGTCCCCAGGGCGAGACCGGGTGCGGGTTGCCCTGCCCGGACTTGCCTTCGCCGCCGCCGTGCGGGTGGTCGACCGGGTTCATCGCCAGACCGCGCACGGTGGGCCGGATGCCCAACCACCGGCTCTTGCCGGCCTTGCCGACGCGGATGCTGGCGTTCTCGATGTTCGACAGCTGCCCGACGGTGGCGCGGACGACCTGCAGCACCTTGCGAACCTCGCCGGAGGGCATGCGGATCTGGGCGTACTCGCCCTCCTTGGCCATGACCTGGCCGAAGGAGCCGGCGGTGCGGATGAGCTTGGCGCCGGACCCGGGCTGCAACTCCAGGCCGTGGATCACGGTGCCGAGCGGCATGCCGCTGATGGGCAGGGTGTTGCCCGGCCGGATGTCGACCGCGGGGCCGGAGACCAGCAGGTCGCCCACGTTCACGCCCAGCGGGGCCAGGATGTAGCGCTTGTCCCCGTCCTTGTAGTGGAGGAGCGCGATGCGCGCGGTGCGGTTCGGGTCGTACTCGATGGAGGCGACCTTGGCCGGCACGCCGTCCTTGTCCCGGCGCCAGTCGATGACCCGGTAGCGCTGCTTGTGGCCGCCGCCGATGTGCCGGGTGGTGATGTGGCCGTGCGCGTTTCGTCCGCCGGTCCGCTTCTTCGGGCCGGTCAGCTTCTTCTCCGGACGCGACTTGGTGATCTCGACGAAATCCGAGACCGTCATGTGGCGGCGGGCCGTGCTCGTAGGCTTGTAGCTCTTGACGCCCATGCTCGTTCCCCCGGCCTACTTCCCCTCGAAGAGGGCGATGGTGTCGCCTTCCTTGAGGGTGACGATGGCCTTCTTCCAGTTGGGACGGCGGCCGATGTGGCGGCCGACGCGCTTGTTCTTGCCCCGGGCGATGGACGTGCGGACCCCGGTGACCTTGACGGTGAACAGCTTCTCCACCGCGCCCTTCACCTGGATCTTGGTGGCCTCGCGGTGGACCTGGAAGGCGTACTGCCGCTCGGCCTCACGGCCTCGCTCGGCCTTCTCGCTGATGATGGGGCGGACGATGACGTCCTGCATGGTGAGATTCATGACAGCGCCTCCTCCACCTTCCGGGCCGAGTCGGCGGTCAGCACCAGGTACTCGTGACCGAGGATGTCGTAGACGTTGAGTCCCTGGGTGGCCAGGAAGTCGGAACCGGAGAGGTTCCGGATCGACTTCTGGAGCGCGGCATTCTCCGCCCCGTCGACCACCAGGGCCCGCTTCACGCCGAGCTTCAGGAGGACGTCGCCTGCCGCGGCGGTCCTGGGTGCCTCGGGAGTCCAGCGATCGACGATGAGCAGCTTCTGCTCCGAGTTTCGCAGCGACAGTGCCGAGCGCAGCGCCAGCTTCCGGACCTTGCGCGGCACGTCGTAGGAGTAGTCGCGCGGCTTGGGGCCCATGGCCTTGCCGCCTCCCACGAAGTTGCTGGCGCGGGTCGAACCCGCCCTGGCGCGGCCGGTGCCCTTCTGCTTCCAGGGCTTCTTGCCGCCGCCGGAGACGAGGGACCGGTTCTTCACCGCATGTGTACCCGAACGGTCGGAGGCGAGCTTGGCCTTGACCACCTCCCAGAAGAGGTGCTCGTTCACCGGACCGGCGAAGACCTCGTCCTTGAGGTCGATCTCGCCGACCTTCTTCCTGTCCAGGCTATAGACGTCGAACTTTGCCATGGCGTCCTCGCCTACTTGATCTCCACGTCAACGCCCGCCGACAGATCCAGCTTCATGAGCGCGTCCAGTGTCTGGGACGTGGGCTCCTGGATCTCGAGTAGCCGCTTGTGGGTGCGGATCTCGAACTGCTCACGCGACTTCTTGTCGACGTGCGGGCTGCGGAGAACGGTGAACTTGTTGATCCGGGTGGGGAGCGGAATGGGACCGGCCACCTTGGCGCCGGTCCTCTTCGCGGTCTCCACGATCTCGCCGGCCGACTGGTCGAGCAACTTGTAGTCGTAGGCCTTGAGCCGGATGCGGATCTTCTGCATTGCCATCTTCACGCCTCAGCTTCTAGCCCCGACGCGGCGCGGCGAACTTCACCGCCGTTCGCCGGGGCTGCCTCTTTATTCGATTACAGGATGACTTCCGCGACGACGCCGGAGCCCACGGTGCGGCCACCCTCGCGGATGGCGAACCGCAGCTCCTTCTCCATCGCGATGGGCGTGATCAGCTCCACGTCCATTCCGATGTTGTCCCCCGGCATGACCATCTCGACGCCCTTGGGGAGCTCGATCGAACCGGTCACGTCGGTGGTGCGGAAGTAGAACTGGGGACGGTAGCCGTTGAAGAACGGGGTGTGACGGCCCCCCTCGTCCTTGGTCAGGACGTAGACCTCGGCCTTGAACTTGGTATGCGGCGTGATCGAGCCGGGCTTCGCGAGAACCTGCCCGCGCTCGATCTCCTCGCGCTTCAGGCCGCGGAGCAGCGCGCCGATGTTGTCGCCGGCCTCGCCCTGGTCGAGCAGCTTGCGGAACATCTCCACGCCGGTGACGACCGTCTTGGCCGTGGGCCTGAGACCGACCACCTCGACCTCCTCGCCGACCTTGATCACGCCACGCTCGACGCGGCCGGTGGCCACGGTGCCTCGGCCGGAGATGGAGAAGACGTCCTCCACCGGCATCAGGAACGGCTTGTCCTTGGCGCGGAGGGGCTGCGGGATGTAGGTGTCGATCGCCTCCATCAGGCGGGCAATCGACATCTCGCCCAGGTCGCCCTTGTCGCCCTCGAGCGCCTTGGTCGCGGAGCCGCGGATGATGGGGGTCTTGTCCCCGGGGAAGTTGTACTTGGTGAGCAGCTCGCGAACCTCGAGCTCCACCAGCTCGAGGAGCTCGGGATCGTCCACCATGTCCACCTTGTTCAGGTAGACCACGATGTAGGGCACGCCCACCTGGCGGGCGAGCAGGATGTGCTCGCGGGTCTGGGGCATCGGGCCGTCGGCCGCCGAGACCACGAGGATGGCGCCGTCCATCTGGGCCGCGCCCGTGATCATGTTCTTGACGTAGTCGGCGTGGCCCGGGCAGTCGACGTGGGCGTAGTGCCGGTTCTTGGTCTGGTACTCGACGTGGGCGGTGGCGATGGTGATGCCGCGCGCCTTCTCCTCGGGTGCCTTGTCGATCTGGTCGTACGCCATGAAGGACGCCAGACCCTGCTGGGCCGCGACCTTGGTGATGGCCGCCGTGAGCGTGGTCTTGCCGTGGTCCACGTGACCGATGGTTCCGACGTTCACGTGGGGCTTGCTTCGAATCGAACTTTTCCTTGGCCATGGTCTTCTCCTTCGTCGTTGCGCGCCGGGCTACTTGGTTGGGACGGCGGGGCCCTTGCTCTTCGTGATGATGGTTTCTGCGATGCTGTTCGGAACCTGGGCGTAGTGCCCGAACTGCATGGTGTAGGTCGCGCGCCCCTGGGTGCGGGAGCGGAGGTCCGTTGCGTAGCCGAACATCTGGGCCAGCGGGACCTGAGCGTTGATGACCTGGACGCCGCTGCGGGGGTTCATACCCTGAATCTTCCCGCGACGCGAGTTGAGATCGCCGATGACGTCGCCCATGAAGGCGTCGGGCGTGACCACCTCGACATCCATGATGGGCTCGAGCAGGACCGGGGACGCCTTGGCCGCGCCGTCCTTGAACCCGATGGAGCCGGCGATCTTGAACGCCATCTCGGAGGAGTCCACGTCGTGGAACGACCCGTCGAAGACCTCGACCTTGAGGTCGACCATGGGGAAGCCGGCCAGGATGCCGCCGGTCATGGCCTCCTCGATGCCCTTGCGGATGGGCTCGATGAACTCCTTGGGGATGGTTCCGCCGACCGTCTCGTTCTCGAACTCGAAGCCCTTGCCGGGCTCCTGCGGGAGGAGGCGCAGCCAGCAGTGGCCGTACTGCCCACGGCCGCCGGTCTGCCGGATGTAACGACCTTCCGCCTCGACGGGTCGGGTGATGGTCTCGCGGTAGGCCACCTGGGGCTTGCCGACGTTGGCCTCCACCTTGAACTCGCGAAGCATGCGGTCCACCAGGATCTCGAGGTGGAGCTCGCCCATGCCGCGCATGATGGTCTGGCCGGTCTCGTCGTCGGTGTGGACCCGGAAGCTGGGGTCCTCCATCTGGAGACGCTGAAGGGCGAGGCCCATCTTGTCGGAGTCGATCTTGGTCTTGGGCTCGATGGCCACCGAGATGACCGGCTCGGGGAACTCCATCTTCTCGAGGATGACCTGCTTGTCCTCGTCGCAGAGGGTGTCGCCGGTGGTCGTCGAGCGCAGGCCCACGGCTGCGGCGATGTCGCCGGCCAGGACCTCCTTGATCTCCTCGCGCTTGTTGGCGTGCATCTGCAGCAGGCGCCCGACCCGCTCCTTGCGGTCGCGCGACGCGTTGTAGACGTAGGAGCCGCTGTCCAGCTTCCCCGAGTAGACCCGGAAGAAGGTCAGGTTGCCCACGAACGGGTCGTGCATGAGCTTGAAGGCGAGCGCGCTGAAGGGCTCGGAGTCCGCGGTCTTCCGGATGATCTCGACGCCCTTCGAGGAGACGCCGCGGACGGGCGGCTTGTCGACCGGGCTGGGAAGGTAGTCGACGACCGCGTCCAGGAACTGCTGCACGCCCTTGTTCTTGAAGGCGGTGCCACAGATCACCGGGAAGAACTTCATGTCCATGGTGCCGAGGCGAAGGCCGCGCCGCACCTCGTCGTTGCTGAGCGGGTGCCCGTCGAGGTACTTGGCCATCAGGTCGTCGTCGGCCTCGGCGACGGCCTCCTCGATGGACTGGCGGGCCTCCTTGGCCTCCTCGAGCAGGTCGGCCGGGATCTCGATCTCCTGGTACATGGCCCCCATGGCCTCGTCGTCGAAGGTGATTCCCTTCATCTTGACGAGGTCCACCATTCCGCGGAACTTGTCCTCGGCTCCGATGGGAAGGTGGATGACCACCGGGCGGGCGCCCAGCTTCTCCCGGATGGACTGGACCGAGGCGTAGAAGTCGGCGCCCACGCGGTCCATCTTGTTGATGAAGCAGATGCGCGGGACCTTGTACTTGTCGGCCTGGCGCCACACCGTCTCGGACTGGGGCTCGACGCCGCTCACGGCGTCGAAGACGGCGACGGCGCCGTCGAGGACGCGAAGCGAACGCTCCACCTCGATGGTGAAGTCGACGTGCCCGGGGGTGTCGATGATGTTGATCCGGTTCTCGCGCCAGAAGCAGGTGGTGGCGGCGCTCGTGATGGTGATGCCGCGCTCGCGCTCCTGCTCCATCCAGTCCATGACGGTGGTGCCCTCATGGACCTCGCCAATCTTGTGCGTGACGCCTGTGTAGAAAAGGATCCGCTCGGTCGTGGTCGTCTTGCCGGCATCGATGTGCGCCATGATGCCGATGTTCCGGTAGCGCTCGATTGGTGTGATGCGGGCCATTGTCTCTATCCTTCGAACCGTTCAAACCGTTGCGTGTGCAAACCTGACGCCATCAAGCGGCGTGTCGACCTGACCGAGCTGTCAAAGAGCATTCGGGTCCCGTGGGGCCCTGCCGACCGAGTCGGCCTCTTCTGAGCTTCGATCCCCCTTCCGACTTACCAGCGGTAGTGAGCGAACGCCTTGTTCGCTTCCGCCATCTTGTGAGTATCCTCGCGCTTCTTCACCGCGTTGCCGCGGTTGCTGGCCGCATCGAGAATCTCGCCTGCCAGCTTCTCGACCATCGTCTTCTCGCCTCGCGACGAGGCGTACTCGATGAGCCATCGCATGGCCAGCGCGGTGCGCCGGTCCTGGCGGACCTCCACCGGGACCTGGTACGTGGCGCCGCCGACCCGGCGGGACTTCACCTCGACCATCGGCTTCACGTTGTCGAGGGCCTTCTTGAAGACCTTGAGCGGATCGTCCTTCAGCCGGTTCTCGACCAGCGCGAAGGCGCCGTAGATGATCTTCTCCCCGGTGGCCTTCTTCCCCTGGCGCATCAGGTTGTTGATGAACTTGGCCACCACCCGGTCCTGGAACTTGGGGTCCGGGAGGATCTTCCGCTTCTCGACGACGCGACGACGGGGCATCGAAATCCTCTGGCTAGCTCGGGCGCTTGGCGCCGTACTTCGAGCGGCTCTGCTTGCGGCCCTGGACCCCGACCGCGTCGAGGGTGCCGCGAATGATGTGGTAGCGGACGCCGGGAAGGTCCTTCACGCGGCCGCCGCGGATGAGCACGACCGAGTGCTCCTGGAGGTTGTGGCCGACGCCGGGGATGTAGCTCGTGACCTCGAAGCCGTTGGTGAGGCGGACTCGGGCCACCTTCCGGAGGGCCGAGTTCGGCTTCTTGGGCGTGGTCGTGTAGACCCGCGTGGCCACGCCGCGCTTCTGCGGCGACTCCACGAGCGCCGGAGCCTTCCTCTTGGTCTTGAGCTTCTCTCGGCCCTTGCGGACCAGCTGGCTGATCGTCGGCATTCGATCCAGTTCTTTCCTGGCGAAACGCCCCGAGCGGACCCAGGGCGCCTGCGACGGCATTCCACCGTCAAAAAGGGCGCGAGTTATACGCTTGAACCCGCTAAAGTCAAGGGCTTCGACTTCCGTCACTCCCCGGCGACATTTTCCGCGTCCCGACGTCCCGGCGGAGCGAACACCCACCCACCCGAAGCCTCGATGACACGGCGCATCGCCGTGGAGGCCGGCAAACTACTCGCCTCGCCCTCCGATGTAAAGCGCATCGGGTCACGAACCGTCCTGCGGCCCTCGCCGAGCTTCCCCCGGAAGACCCGGAACTCGAGGCGGCGGTGGGTCAGGACGCGGACGACCGAGGCTATTTCCCGCCCGACCTCCAGCGTGGAGCCAAGTTCCCGGCGGCCCCACTCCCGGAGCACCCCGGCCGGGTCCTCCGCCCTCGGGACCTCGACACCGGGCAGGCCCCACATCCCGCCGAGAAGCCCGCCATCGGGCGCGCGGGAGAGGAGGAGGCGCCCTCCCCGCTCCACGCGCAGGACCGCGAGGAGCACCCGGCGCGGGCTGCTCCGCGCACGGCTCCTGGGGAATGTCCGCCTGCCGTCCGGCCCGGAACGCCTGGCAGGAGCCGGACAGCGGACAGCTCGCGCAGTCCGGGCGGCGGGGGAGGCAGGTCGTGGCTCCCAGCTCCATCAGGGCCTGGTTGAAGTCGCCGGGGCGTCGCCGGTCGACCAGCACCTCCGCCAGGGCCTCCAGGCCTCTTTTCACCTTTGGTGAATCCGGATCTCCTCCGACGAGAAGGAGCCGCGAGAGGACCCGGGCGACGTTGCCGTCGACGGCCGCTGCGGGAATCGCGAAGGCGATGCTCGCCACTGCACCGGCGGTGTAGGGACCGAACCCGGGCAAGCTGCGAAGGGCCTCGATCGAGCCTGGCAAGCCCCCGTGGCGGGCCCGGGCCTGGCGCGCCGCCGAGAGCAGGTTCCGGCAGCGGGCGTAGTAGCCCAGGCCGCTCCAGGCCGCCAGCACCTCCTCGTCGCCGGCCGCGGCAAGCGCATCGATGGTGGGCCAGCGGGCGAGAAAACGACGGTAGAACGGGATCGCCGTCTCCACCCGGGTCTGCTGCAGCATCACCTCCGCGATCCACACCCGGTACGGGTCTGCGCCGTGCTGCGGGAAGCGCCAGGGGAGCTCGCGGTGCCCGGCGTCCCACCAGGCGAGCAGTCGCCGGCGCATCGAGGCGCGCCGCGCCGGCGACGGTACCGAGGACCCGGGCAAGCCTACTTGAGCCGCTTCTCCACGGCCGCCCAGTCGACGTTCTTGAAGAAGGCGTCGACGTACTTGCCGCGCTCGAAGGCCTTGTAGTCCCGCATGAAGGCGTGCTCCCACCCGTCCATCACCAGGATCGGCGCGAAGCCGATGGGGATCCCGTTCTCGTGAAGGGTGATCCAGTGGTTGGAGAGCCAGCCGGTGGCCGGATCCTGGAAGGTCATGGCCCAGCCGATTCCCGGCATGGTGGCGATGGCGCGGAAGTCGGCGAGGAACGTGGCGTACCCTCCGAAGGAGGAATCGATGGCCCTGGCCAGCTTCGAGCCGGCCGGCGGCTCGGCCTGTGCACCCGCAGTGAGGTTCCCGAAGTAGTACTCGTGGTTCAGGATGCCGTCGTACTCGAACCCCAGCCGGCGCGTGAGCTCGGCGTAGACCGGGTCGGCGCCGGAGGCCTTCCCCTCCTTGGCCATCCCCTCGAGCTTCTCGGTGAGCACGTTGGTGCGCTTCACGTAGCCCTCGTAGAGCTTGAGGTGCTCCTCGATCTGGTCGTTGGAGATACCGGAGAGACCGCGCACCTTCGAGAAATCCTGGGGCTTGTAGAGCTTGACGCTCATGTCGTTCTTCCTCCGCGGCCGCGGGCCGCTCGTGGGAGTTTCCGGGCTTGTAATCCCTCCGCCGCCGCGGCGCTCGCCCTTGTGGGATCGGTTTCCCCTGCGGTCCAACCCTGATAGGGAAACGCCTTGACCGGAGCGAAAAGAAGGGTGCCACCTCGAAGGAAGGAGCCCCGGAAGGGCCGCCTGGCGCTCCGCATCGCAGCTGCCGGGGCGCTGGCGACCCTCGTCGCGGTCCTCCTGGCCTGGCTGTCCTGGCGCTCCCTCCCGGACGTCGCCCCCCTGGGCACCCGCGCCCCGGCCTCCACCGCGCTCATGGAGCAGCGGCGAGCCGAGGCGGCCCGGGACGGAAAGGCGTTCCGGGCCGACTACCGGCCGGTCTCGCTCGACCGCATCTCCCCTCGGCTGGCGCGGGCCGTGGTCGCCTCCGAGGACGCCTCCTTCTTCGGGCACGCCGGCTTCGATTGGGACGAGATCAGGAACGCCGCGGAGCAGAACTGGAAGGCCGGGCGAACCGTGCGCGGCGCCTCCACCATCACCCAGCAGCTGGCGAAGAACCTCTGGCTCGGCACCGAGCGCAGCTACCTTCGCAAGCTCCGGGAGGCCTTGCTGGCGGTGAAGCTGGAGCGGTCCCTCTCGAAGAAGCGGATCCTCACGCTGTACCTCGACGTCGCGGAGTGGGGAAACGGCGTCTTCGGCGCCGAGGCCGCCGCACACTGGTGGTTCGGAGTCGGCGCTCGGGACCTCTCCGCGGCCCAGTCGGCCACGCTGGCCGCCATGCTGCCCGCTCCACGCCGCGCGGCGGTCGCCCCGGCCCCCCGCTGGCTGGCACGGCGCGCGCGCAGGATCCTCGAGCTGATGGAGAGGAACGGGACCGTCCCCGCCGCCGAGGTCGCCTCGTCGCGGGCGGAGCTGGAGCGAATCCTCGCGGCCCCGGCCTCGCCGCCCGGTCAGCCCGAGGACGACCCGCCCGAGGAAGACTGACATGCCTTCAGCGGCGGGCGCGGAACCACTCGAAGGTGCGCCGCAGGCCGTCCTCGATCCCGACCTCCGGCCGCCAGCCCAGCGCCGGCCCCGCGGCCGACGGGTCGATGCAGGAGCGGCGCTGCTCTCCGGGCTTGCCCGGGCCGTGGCGCGGCGCATCCGCGACGCCGGCCGCGTCGGCCAGCACCCGGTACAGCCGGTTCACGTCGGTCTCGACCCCGGTGCCGACGTTGAGCGCCCCGTCGTACCTCCGCTCCGCGGCGAGGAGGTTCGCCCGGGCCACGTCGCCCACGAAGACGTAGTCGCGGGTCTGCGTGCCGTCGCCGTTGATGGTGCAGGGCTCCCCGGCGAGCAGGCGCCCGGCGAAGATGGCCACCACGCCGGCCTCGCCGTGCGGGTCCTGGCGCGGCCCGTAGACGTTGCCGTAGCGGAGCGCCGAGAAGGTGATGCCGTGGGCCGCGCGCCACACGCCCAGGAAGAGCTCGCTCGCCGCCTTGGAGGCGCCGTACACCGACACCGGCCGTGTCGGCTCGTCCTCGGGCGTGGGGATGCGGTCGGTCTCTCCGTAGGCCGCCCCGCCGCTCGACGCGAAGAGGACGTGCTTCACCCCCGCGCGCGCCGCGGCCGAGAGCAGGTTCACCAGCCCGCCCAGGTTCACGTCGACGTCGTATCGCGGGTCCGCCATCGATCTCCGCACGTCGATCTGGGCGGCGTGGTGGCAGAGGACGTCGGGGCGCTCCTGCATCACCGCCTCGGCCGCCGCCGTGCTGCGAACGTCGCAGGGATAGAAGCGGGCCGCCGCGGGGACGTTCTCCCGCTTGCCCGAGGAGAGGTCGTCCAGCACCGCCACGTCCCACCCGGCGCCGACGAACCGATCTGCCACGGTCGAGCCGATGAAGCCCGCCCCGCCGGTCACGAGAATCTTTCCGCCCACTTTGCCTGCCTTTCAGATCTGCTCGCCAAACCAGGCGATGCTGCGCCGCATGCCCTCGTCGAAGCCCACCTTGGGCTCCCAGCCCAGGACCTCCCGGGCACGCGTGATGTCCGGGCGCCGCACCCTGGGATCGTCCTGCGGCAGGGGCTTGTGCACGATGGGCACGTCGCGGTCGCAGAGCCGCTGCACGGCGTGGGCGAACTCGAGGATGGTCATCTCGACCGGGTTGCCGATGTTGATCGGGTCGTGGTCTCGCGAGTGCAGCAGCCGCCACATGCCGTCGACGTTGTCGTCCACGAAGCAGAAGCTCCGCGTGTGGGACCCGTCGCCGAAGACGGTGAGTGGCTCCCCTCGCAGTGCCTGGGCCACGAGCGTCGGCACGACCCGGCCGTCGTCGAGCCTCATGCGCGGCCCGTAGGTGTTGAAGATGCGGGCGATGCGGGTGTCGACGCCCCGGTAGCGGTGGTAGGCCATCGTGATGGCCTCGGCGAAGCGCTTGGCCTCGTCGTAGACGGCGCGCGGTCCCACCGGGTTCACGTTCCCCCAGTAGGTCTCCGTCTGCGGATGTTCGAGCGGATCCCCGTAGACCTCGGACGTGGAGGCGAGGAGAAACGTGGCCCCCTTGGCGCGGGCCAGGTCGAGGGCCTTCTCGACGCCCACCGACCCGACCCGGAGGGTCTCGAAGGGATGCGCCAGGTAGTCGACCGGGGAGGCCGGGGAGGCGAAGTCGAGCACCGCGTTCACGGGCCCCGCGACCGAGTCGAGCCCGTCGCAGATGTCGGCCTCGAGGAACTCGAATCGCCCGTTGCCGTCCAGGTGCCGGAGGTTGCGGAGCGTTCCCGTGATGAGGTTGTCCACCCCGAGCACGTTCCATCCCTCGGACAGAAACCGGTCGGTGAGGTGGCTGCCGATGAACCCGGCTGCCCCGAGGATGACGACTCGCTTGTCGGACATGGGGCTCGTCGACTAACCCTTCCGCTCCAGTTCGTCCAGCGTCAACTGACCCGGAAGCGCGGCGCGGTACTTGTCGAGCACCAGGTCGATCCCCTGACGGATGTACTCCGCCACGGGCACCTTGGTGCGGTCGTTGAGCAACTTCAGGCGCTCGTCCTGCTCCGGCGTGATGTACACCGTCGTCGAGATCTTCTTCCGGGCCATGCGTGGGGCGAAGCTATGTGACCACGCATGTAGTGTCAATTCGCCGGATGGCGCCGAAAGGTCGTCGCTCGACCCCGGCGCCCGGGGCGCGACCGGGTGCGCCGTTTCGTCCCCGGACTTTCGCAGGCGAAGGCTTCGGCCCAGCCCTGGCTACGCCGCTCCCCGTGCCCCGCCGCGCCCCACGCCTCCTGCTCGCCCTCGCCCTCCCCCTTCTCTCCTGCGCCACCTCGCAGCCACATCCCCGCGCGATCGAACAGGTCCGCCGCGGCTTCCAGCACCTCGCAGCAGGCGACCTCGAGCGCGCCGAGGTGGCCTTCGAGCATGCGCTGGAGGTGGCGCCGGATCTCGGGGAGGCCCGAAGCGGACTGGGCGTCGCGCTTCGAGCCTCCGGACGACCTTCGGAGGCGCTCGTCCAGTTCGACCTCGCCCTCTCGGCCGACCCGGACCTCGCCGAGGCCCACGTGAACCGCGCCGAGGCCCTGGCCGCGCTGGGCCTCCAGGAAGAGGCGGAGGCCGCCTTCGCCGACGGGCTTCGCATCGACCCCGACCAGGTCCCGGCGCGAATCGACCGGGCGCGTCTCCTCGCCCGCCGTGGCGCCGCCGCCAGCGGCGAGGAGCGCGTGCTTCTCCTCCTCCGGGCCCGCCGCGACCTCCTCCACGCTCTCGAGGCCCGCCCGGAGCTGGCCCTCGCCCACCACGACCTGGGCTGGGTGGCCTGGTTGCGAGGAGACCTGGCCGGAGCGGCGGCGAGCTACGAGCGGGCGGTGCGCCTGGACCCGGACATGGTCGAGGCGAGGCTCGGCTCGTGCGCCGCCCGAGCGCTGGGCGGGCCGTGCGCCGAGGGGGCCTCGTCCTGCCGGCGCTGCATCGACGCCGCGCCACCCGGGTCCCCGGTGGCGCTGCGATGCTCCGCCCTGCTCGGCCTCGTGTCCGCCTGCCGGCCCGAGACCATCGGCGAGGGCAGACGTGAAAGAGGGGCGCCGGCACGAGCCAGCGCCCCTCGGTGAATCGGGTC
This sequence comes from uncultured delta proteobacterium, assembly GCA_963700085.1. Lineage (GTDB taxonomy): Bacteria > Myxococcota > Myxococcia > Myxococcales > Anaeromyxobacteraceae > CAIOAK01. The sequence goes on along the minus strand of CAVOWI010000018.1, from coordinate 376,011 downwards.
TCGACGCGCCTGGAGGGCTACTTCACCTGCCAGGTGTCGGCGTCGGAGAGGAACTTCACGAGCGACGGGCTGCCCTTCTTCGCCTTGGTGGCCTTGATCATCTCCCAGGTCATCTCGTCGGCCGTGGCCTTGCGGACGTCGCGGAAGATGCCGATGGGCGTGGGGAATCCAGCGCGGTCGGACAGGTTCGCCATCATGAAGGCGATGGTCGGGTCCGAACGGCTCGGGTCGTGGATCAGGATGTCCTTCTCGGTGACGCCGTTCTCGCCGATGGTGACCACCTCGAGCTCGGCCGTCTGCCCGTTGAAGCGGATGCCCTTCTTCCCGTCCTTGCCGAAGACGAGCGGCTTGCCCGCCTCCATGCGGAGGATGGCGTCGACCTTCACGGCCTTGTCGGTCAGGAACGTGTAGGCGCCGTCGTTGAACACCGGGCAGTTCTGGAAGACCTCGACGAAGGTGCTGCCCTTGTGGGCCGCGGCGGCGGCGATGATGCCGCCCATGTGCGCGCCCTCGACGTCGATCGACCGGGCCACGAAGGTCGCGCCGGAGCCGAGCGCCAGCGCCGGGGCGTTGAACGGGTAGTCGGGCGAGCCGTGCGGCGTGGTCTTGGTCTTCTGCCCCAGCAGGGAGGTCGGGGAGACCTGCCCCTTGGTGAGGCCGTAGATGCGGTTGTTGAACATCACCATCTTGATGTCCAGGTTGCGCCGCATGGTGTGGATGAAGTGGTTGCCGCCGATGGCGAGCGCGTCGCCGTCGCCGGTGATCACCCAGACCATCAGTTCCGGTCGCGACACCTTGAGCCCGGAGGCGAAGGTGGGCGCGCGGCCGTGGAGCGTGTGCATCCCGTAGTTGTTCATGTAGTACGGGAAGCGCGAGGAGCAGCCGATCCCCGAGACGAACACGATGTTCTCGCGGGCGACGCCGACGTTGGGCAGCGCCTTCTGGACCTGGTTGATGATCGAGAAGTCGCCGCACCCGGGGCACCAGCGCGGGTCCACGCCGGACTCGAAGTCCTTCTTGGTGTAGGTGGGTACGGGGGTCTGGGTCTGGCCGTTGGGGCTCATGTGTGGCTCTTTCCTTTCGGGCTTCAGCCCAGGATCTCGTTCACCTTGCCGACCAGCTCGCTCACCTTGATGGCCTTGCCGTTGATCCGGTTGAACTGCAGCGGATCGATGCCCGGGAAGGCGGCGCGCATGTAGGTGGCCAGCTGTCCGTTGTTCACCTCGGGGATCAGGATCTTCTTGAAGCTCCTGAGGACCGCCCCCAGGTTCTTGGGCAATGGATTGAGCCAGCGCAGATGCACGTGGCCGACCTTCTTGCCCTGGGCCCGGAGCTGGCTGGCGCTGCCGCGGACCGCGCCGTAGGTCCCGCCCCAGGAGAGCAGGAGCAGGTCGCCGTCCTGGACGCCGTCGACCACCACGTCGGGCACGTCCTCGATGACGTTGGCGATCTTCTGCGCGCGAGTCTTCACCATGCGCTCGTGGTTCATGCCGTCGTACGACACCATGCCCGACATCGAGTCCTTCTCCAGGCCACCGATGCGGTGCTCGAGACCCGGAGTGCCGGGAATGGCCCAGGGGCGGATGAGCTTGGCGTCGCGGAGGTACGGCATGTACTGGCCGTCGTGGTTGGGCGTGGTCTGGTACTTGATGGTGAAGGGCTTCATCTCGCCCTCCTCCGGGATCCGGAAAGGCTCGGAGCCGAAGCCCAGGTAGCCGTCGGTGAGGAGCAGCACCGGCGTCATCCACTTCGTGGCGATCTGGAAGGCCTCGACGGTGGAGTTGAAGCAGTCGCTCGGGCTTCGGGCCGCGATGACCGGCATGGGCGCCTCGCCGTGGCGGCCCCAGAGCGCGATGTAGAGGTCGGACTGCTCGGTCTTGGTGGGCATGCCCGTCGAGGGACCGCCGCGCTGCACGTCGATGACCACGAGCGGCAACTCGGCGATCACGGCCAGGCCGAGCATCTCCGACTTGAGCGCCAGGCCAGGGCCCGAGGTCGTGGTCACGCCCAGCGAGCCGCCGAACGAGGCGCCGATGGCCGAGCCGATGCCGGCAATCTCGTCCTCGGCCTGGTAGGTCACCGCCCCCATCTCCTTGAAGTAGGAGGCGTCCTGCAGGATCTCGGTGGCGGGCGTGATGGGGTAGCTTCCCAGGAAGACCTGGCGGCCGGTCAGCTTGGCCACGGCGGCGAGGCCGAGCGCGGCGGCGCCGTTGCCGGTGACGTTCCGGTAGGTGCCCGGGGCCAGCTTGGCGGCCGGCACCGTGTACTGGGAGTGAAATAGCTCGGTGGTCTCGCCGAAGATGTGGCCGGCCATGAAGACCTTGACGTTGGCCTCGGCGATGTCCGGCTTCTTGGCGAACTTCTTCCGGATGGCGTCGAGCTGCACCTCGGTGGGGCGGGCGTAGAGCCAGTACATGACGCCCAGGGCGAAGTAGTTCCTGCAGCGGGCGACGTCCTTGTTGGAGAGCCCCGACCCGGCCAGCGCGGCCTGGGTGAGCTTGTCCATGTCGACCGAGACCACCTTGTAGTTCTTCTTCAAGGCGGCGTCGTCGAGCGGGTTCGACTTGTAGCCGGCCTTCTCGAGGTTGCCCTCGGTGTAGGCGCCGCTGTTGGTGATGAGGATGCCGCCCGGACGGAGGTCCTGGAGGTTGGTCTTCAGGGCGGCCGGGTTCATGGCCACGAGGACGTCGGGCTGGTCGCCCGGGGTGAAGATGTCCTTCGACCCGAAGTTGACCTGGTAGCCCGAGACGCCGGCCAGCGAGCCCGTGGGCGCGCGGATCTCGGCGGGGAAGTCGGGGAAGGTCGCGAGGTCGTTTCCGGCGATGGCGGACGCCTTCGTGAACTCGGAGCCGACGAGCTGCATGCCGTCGCCGGAGTCCCCAACGAAACGGATCGTGACGCTGTCGACCTGCTCCATCGGCCGGGTCTTTCCAGTGTTGGGTTGCATGTCGTCCTTCATCTCCTTGATGGGACCTTGGCGGGCGCCAAGGGGGCACACTTGATGCCGCATCGCTCCGGCCTTGTCAAGGTTGGAAACCGGGGCGCGAAGCTCCGAACCTCCCGCAACCATTGCTCGATTCGGAAGAGGCGGCCTGATTGCGATCGAATCTCGGGAAACATCTTCCCGGGATTCAGGATGCCCAGCGGGTCGAAGGTCGCCTTCAGGCGCCGCTCCACCCCGACGAGCGCCTTTCCCTGCTCGTACTCGAGAAAGTCGCGCTTGGCGAGGCCGACCCCGTGTTCCCCGGTGATGGTCCCGCCCAGGTCCACGGCGCACCTCAGGATCTCGCCCACCGCGGCCTCGACCGCCGGCCGCTCGCGCTCCTCGTCGAAGAGCACGTTGGCGTGCAGGTTCCCGTCGCCTGCGTGGCCGTAGGTCGCCACCAGCAATCCGTGCCTCTTCCCAATCTCCCGGCACCGCGCCACCATCTCCGGGATCCTCGAGCGCGGCACCGCGATGTCCTCGGAGAGCTTGAGCGGATGGAGCTTCTTCAGGCTCACCGACAGGTACTTGCGGGTCTCCCAGATGTCTCGCCGCTGCGCCTCGTTCTGGGCCACGATGACCTCTCCCGAGGCGCTTCCCTGGACCACGCCGGCGACGCGGGCCATCTCCGCAAAGACCTGCTCCTCGTCGTTTCCGTCGGTCTCGACCAGCAGCGCGGCCCCCGCACCCGGCGGAAACTGGAACGGTGACCCCTTCGCGATGGCCTGCACCGACACGTCGTCGATGAGCTCCAGGCAGCGCGGGATCACGCCCTCCGCGAGCACGCGGCTCGCCGCCGAGGCCGCGGTCGCGACGTCCGGGAAGCAGACCAGGGCCGTGGACACGTGGCGCGGTCGCGGCAGGAGCTTGACGGTGATCTCGGTGACGATCCCGAGAGTGCCCTCGCTGCCCACGAAGAGCGCCGTCAGGTCGTAGCCGGCCACGCCCTTGATGGTCTGGCGCCCCACCCGGAGGACCTCGCCGGTCGGGATCACCACCTCGAGCCCCAGCACGTATTCTCGGGTCACGCCGTACTTGAGGGCGCGCGGTCCGCCGGCGTTCTCGGCCACGTTCCCGCCCATGGAACAGGTGTCGAGCGAGTTGGGGTCGGGTGGGTAGAAGAGCCCGTGCTTCTCCACCTCCGCCTGGAACACGCCCGTGACCACCCCCGGCTGCAGACGCGCCGTGAGGTCGTCCGGACGGATCTCGAGGATGCGGTTCATTCTCTCCACCGAGACCGCGATCCCGCCGTGGATGGCGAGCGACCCGCCCGACTTCCCGCTTCGCGCCGCCACCGGAACCACGGGAACGAGCAATCGCGAGGCGATGGCGAAGACCGTCCGCACCTCCTGGGCCGATTCGACCAGCACGGCGATCCCGGGCGGGAAGACGCCCAGGTCCGATTCGTCCTTGCCGTACTCGGCCAGCCGCTCGGCGTCGAGCACCAGCCGCCCTTCCGGGAAGGCGTCCCGGAGTTCGCGCATCGCCGCGACCATCGCCTCCGGCGCTGCCTTCCTCACCCGAAGACCTCCACGTCACTCCCGGTCATGGCGTCGGGCGCCTCGGCCGCGCAGAAGCCCACCACCCGCGCCACCTCCTCCGCGGACATGGCCGGCGGGAACGGGGTCTGCGCGAGCATGCGGGTGTCGACGCTCCCCGGGGAGACCGTCATCACCTGGACCCCGTCCGGCTTCAGCTCCTCGGCGAGGCTCTTGGCGAATCCGATGAGCCCCCACTTGGAGGCGTTGTACGCCGAGGCCTCAGGTGTCCCCAGGTGGCCCGAGATGGAGGCGATGCCGATGATCCTCCCCCGGCGTCGGGCCCGCATCCCTGGAACGACCGCGCGGCAGCAGAGAAAGGCGCCGGTGAGGTTCACTTCCAGCACGCGCCGGAAGGCCTCCGGCCGAAGGGCCTCGACCCGCCCACGTTCCAGGATGCCGGCGGCGAGCACCAGCAGGTCGCAGGGGCCGGCCGAGCGCTCGTGGTCGGCCAGCAACCGGCCGACGTCCGCCTCGCTCGTCACGTCACCGGCAACGGCCTGCGCGGCGCCGCCCGCACGGACCACCCGCTCGAGCTCGTCGGCGGACCTCGCAAAGACGGTGACGCGGGCGCCACGGCGAGTGAGCTCCCTGGCCACCGCGGCTCCGATGCCCCTGCCACCACCGGTGACGATGGCGTTGCGGCCGTCGAGACGGTCCGTCACCGTCGCCGCCTCCCCCGCGCCGCACCGGCCGCGTCCCCCGCCGCCAGGCGCAGGACCCGCCGCTGCCAGGCTGGGTCGCCGTCCATCTCGCCGGCGAAGGCCTGGCTGTGGGTGCGCGCTTCCCGGCGCCTCTCTCCCCGCACCGTCAGGCACATCTGCTCGGCGTCGAGGATGCAGGCGGCGCCCCGCGCCCCGACGTGCTCGACGAGCGCGTCGGCCACCTGCCGGGCCAGCACCTCCTGGATGACCAGGCGGTGCGCGAAGCAGTCGAGAAGACGGGCCATGACGCCGAAGCCGAGCACGCGCCCGTCGGGGACGTAGGCGATGCAGGCCGTTCCCCGGTACGGCAGGAGGTGGTGGGGGCAGACGGCGTGGAAGTCGATGCCGGTCACCGCGACGAGGTCGTGCCCCCGGTGTGGAATCGCCCCACGCAGGATGGCGGCGGGTTCGCAGCGGTAGCCGTCGAGGAGGTCGTCGCGAAAGGCTTCGGCCACCCGCCTGGGCGTGCCCTTCACGTCGGCCTGGCGGAGCACCGCCGCCGGCACCAGCGACTCGAGGAATCGCTCGACCGCCTCTGCCGCGCCCCGGGACCCTCGCCGCGTCCTAGCGCCCACGCGGCCCCCGGTAGGTGACGCAGCAGTCGGGAATCTCGAACAGGCGCACCTCGGTCAGGCCCGGCATCAGCGGAGCGAGCGTCTCCCAAATCCAGCGGGCGATGTTCTCCGCCGTCGGGTTGTCCAGGACGTCGTTCAGGTTCCTGTGGTCGACGCGGGCCAGGACCGCCTCGGACACCACGTCCTTGATCCTCCCGAAGTCGGCGATCATCCCGGTGGCGGGGTCCACGTCACCCTCCACCGTCACGAAGAACTTGTAGTTGTGGCCGTGCAGCCGGAAGCACGGCCCCTCGTAGCGGGGAAGGCGATGGGCGGCGGCGAAGTAGAACTCGACGTCGAGGCGCATGCGCCTCGCGTCGGTGAAGTCGATGGCCATGAAGCCGCTTATAGCGCCGGGCCGCGGGGAACTCCTACACACCTCCGCTCGGGGCCGTCCCGGATCTCCCCGACGCCCGCCTGGCGTTCGTCGGGGCTTGACCATCAAGTACTTGATATTTCTCGAGTTGCCCATCCAAACGGTTTGGCATGAGCGCTGCTTTAGGTCCCTGCGGACGGGATGCCCGTCATTCAGAACACCTCTCCAAGGAGAAGAACCAAATGAAGAAGATCCTCAGCGCGATCGTTGCCGTCGCCTTCGCCATCCCCGTCCTCGCCCAGACCCCGGCGGCTGCCCCTGCTGCCAAGCCGGCTGCTCCCGCCGCCGCTGCCCCGGCCGCTCCCGCCGCCGCCGCCCCGGCCGCTCCCGCCAAGGCCGGCCGCCGCTGCCCCCGCCGCGCCTGCCGCCAAGCCGGCCGCCGCCGCTGCCCCGGCCGCTCCCGCGAAGACCGACAAGAAGGCCAAGAAGGCCAAGAAGGTTCCGCCCGGAACCGGCACCGGCATGGAGCCGCAGCCCAAGTAGTCGACTCATCTTTCTGGTAGCTTCGAGGCCGGCTGCCTTTGCAGCCGGCCTTTTCTTTTCCAGGTTCCCGTGTCCATTCGCGCCCAGATCATCGCCCTCTTCACGGTGATCCTCGTGCTCTCCATGGGCATCGCGGCCGCCCTTGGCGCGGGCGCCGCCTCCCGCGCGGTGGAATCGGCCATCAAGGACCGCGCGGTCGAGGTGGCACGGGCCGTTCGCTCCGACCTCGACCTCTCCCGGGATCTCGACCCTGCCCGCGCCGCCGACCGGCTCGCCGCGGTCCTTCGCCAGCACCGCGGCGTGCGCTCCGCCGAGCTCATCATCCGGAAGCCGGGCAAGGACGACGTGGTCCGGATGCAGTACGGCCCCAACGGCCCCGAGACCACCTTCGAGGAGGTGGACTACCCGTTCCCGTCACAGACCTCGTCGGCCGTCGTCGGCGACGGGGACGATCGCGTCGTGCGCGTTGAACTGCCAGTGAAAGACTCCTTCTCCCACACGGTGGCCGCCATCCGGCTCGAGGCGACTCTCTCCGAGGCCGAGAAGCTGGGACGCGACCAGGGGCGAATCTTCGCGGCCTCCACGGCACTGGCCGCCATCCTGGTCTTCCTGGCCTTCACCTTCATCCTGAACCGCGTCCTGGTCCGGCCGCTCTCGAACCTGGCTGGATCGGTGGAGGGCGTCGAGTCGGGTGCGCTCGACGCTGCCGCGATCCCGGGCACCGGGAGGCGCGACGAGATCGGGACGCTGGCCCGGGGGCTCGAGGCCATGCTGGGGCGCGTGCGCGGCTTCAACCGGGAGCTGCAAGATCGCGTCGAGGAGGCCACCGCCGACCTGGCCCGCAAGAACCGGGAGCTCGCCGAGCTGAACGAGTTGCTCATGGAGGCCAGGCGCGAGCGGTCCGGACAGGAGCGGCTCGCCGCCCTCGGCCAGCTCTCCGGCACCATCGCCCACGAGCTGGGCAACCCGTTGAACGCCATCAGCGGCCACGTCCAGCTGCTGGCGCGCGACGCCGCCTGCCCGCCCGACACCCGCGCGCAGCTCCGGGTCATCGAGGGCGAGGTCCAGCGGATGACCGCCATCATCCGGCGCTTCCTCGACTCGTCCCGGGCCCTCGTTCCCAGGCCGGAGCCGGTGCAGCTCGGCTCGCTGGTGGACGAGGCCCTGTCCCTCAACGTGTCGGCCGAAGCCCGTCGACGGATCGAGGTCCGCCGCGAGATCCCGGCCGACCTGGGGCCGGCGAGCATCGACCCATCGCTGGTGCGGCACGTGCTCGGCAACTTCATCTCCAACGCCATCGACGCCATGCCCGCGGATGGCCACCTGACGGTCCGGGCGCGCCGTGCCGGCGACCAGCTGGCCCTCTCGGTGACCGACACCGGTTGCGGGATCGCCCCGGACACGCGCAAGCACATCTTCGAGCCCTTCTTCACCACCAAGGAACCCGGCAAGGGCACCGGCCTCGGACTGGCCATCTCCCGCGAGATCGCCGGGGCACTGCATGGCCGCATCGAGGTGGAGAGCTCGCCGGGAGCCGGCGCCACCTTCACCCTTCTCTTCCCGGCGCCCCCTTCCCCCTCTCCCGCTGCCCCTCGATAGGACTGCCCATGGACGACCCCGCCCGCATCCTGGTGGTGGACGACGACCAGTCGAGCCGGGAGCTGCTCGCCCGCATCCTGACCTCGGCCGGACACCGCGTCACCGCGCTCGCCGACGGCAGGGAGGCGGTGGCGACGCTCGACGCCGGCGACCCGCCCGACCTCGTGGTCTCGGACATCCGCATGGCGGAGATGGACGGGCTTCAGGTCATCGACGCCTTCCGGGAGCGCGCCCCGGAGACGCCGGTCATCCTGGTCACGGCTTTCGGGAACATCGACGGCGCGCTGGAGGCCATCCGCCGCGGGGCCGCCGACTACCTCTCGAAGCCCTACGACGTCGACGCCATCAAGCTGGTGGTCGCCCGGGCCCTGCAACATCGCGCGCTCGCCATGGAGAACCGGACGTTGCGCCGCGGGCTCCGGGATCGCTACCGGCTGGAGAACGTGGTGGGGCGAAGCGAGGCCATGCTCCAGGTCTACAAGACGGCTGCGCGGGTGGCCTCCACCGATGCCACCGTGCTCATCCAGGGAGAGAGCGGAACGGGCAAGGAGCTCGTGGCCAGGGCCATCCACACCGCGTCGCCGCGGGCCTCGGGCCCCTTCGTGGCGGTGGACTGCGGTGCCATCGCCGAGGGCGTCCTCGAGTCGGAGCTCTTCGGCCACACCCGCGGTGCCTTCACCGGCGCCCAGGCGGCGCGGCGCGGCCTCTTCGAGGAGGCCCATCACGGAACGCTCTTCCTCGACGAGATCGGCGACGTGGGGCCGAACCTCCAGGCCCGGCTGCTGCGCGCCCTCCAGGAAGGCACCATCCGCCGCGTCGGGGCCAACGACCCCATCAACGTGGACGTACGCATCGTCGCCGCCACCAACCGCGACATGGATGCCGCGGTGAAGCAGGGAACCTTCCGCGCCGACCTCTACTACCGGCTCCACGTGGTGAGCATCCGCATCCCGCCGCTGCGCGAGCGACGCGAGGACATCCCGCTCCTGGCCGAGCACTTCGCCCAGAAGCACGGGCGGGCCGAGGGCTCTGCCATCTCCCCGGAGGCGCGCGAGCTCCTCGTCGCCTACGACTGGCCGGGCAACGTCCGGGAACTCGAGAACGCGGTGGCGCGAGCCCTGGCGCTCAACCCGTCCGGCGTCGTGATTCCCGAGGATCTCCCGGACGCCATCCGTCTCGCCCAGGCCGAGCCCGCGCCCGCTCCCCTGCCCCCGCCTGGCGACCGGCCGACGCTGGCCGAGCTGGAGCGGCGATACGCATCGCAGGTGCTCGGCGAGACCGGCGGCAACAAGACGAGGGCCGCGGAGATCCTCGGCATCGACCGCAAGACCCTCTACCGCATCCTCGGCGAGCGCGAGGACCGCTGAGCGTCGTCCGGATTCCGGGCGCGGTCAGGGCGCCGGCGGCAATCCGGAGCCAGCCAGCGGCTCGTCGGGCATGCCGTTCAGCGCGTTCTTCAGGACCTGGCTCGGACGGAAGGTGAGAACGCGGCGGGCGGAGATCTCGATCTCCTGGCCGGTCTGTGGATTGCGGCCCACCCGCGACTTCTTGTCGCGGACGATGAAGTTCCCGAAGCCGCTGATTCTTGATCTTCTCGCCGCGCTCCAAGGTTTCCTTGATGGTGTCGAACACCATCTCGACCACGTCGGCCGCTTCCTTCTTGGAGAAGCCCACCTTCTCGTAAACGCTCTCGATGATGTCGGCCTTGGTCACGCTCACCCTTTCGGGCGCCGCAGCGCCCAAGTGCTCGTGTTCGTTAGCTGAATCGGCGCGCGGTGTCAAACGATCGACGCATCCGCCCCCACTATCCCCTCAACTCGGCCGCCAACTCGCCACGGAGTCGCTCCACGATCCGACCGTGGGCCGCGTCTGCCTCGGCGTCGGTGAGGGTGCGGTCCACGGCGCGGTACCGGATGGCCATCGCCAGGTTCTTCTTCCCCTCCGCGATGGGCGCGCCCCTGTACACGTCGAAGAGGCTCACTTCCTCGACCAATGGTTCGCCTCGCACCACGTCGAGGACGGCTCCCGAGCCCACCTCGTCGAGAACGACCACGGCGAGGTCGCGGAGGACGGCCGGGAACCTCGGGACGTCGGCGTGACCGCGCACGAGCTTCGCGGCACGGAGCAGTTCCTCGAAGGAGAGGTCGAAGGCGAACACGCCCCGGGGAAGGTCGAAGGCCGCGGCCACGCGGGGGTGGACCTCTCCGGCGACTCCAAGGACGCGGAAAGCCCCCCTCTCGTCACGCGACTCGATGGTGGCTGCCGAGCGGGGGTGGAGCCACGACGACCCCCCGTGAACCCATCGGACCCCGTCGATTCCGAGGGCCTCGAGCAGCGCCTCGAGCGCGCCCTTCACGTCGTGGAAATCCAGCGGCTCGCCGCCCGTGGACCAGCCCACGGGATGACGGCGGCCGCCCGCGACCCCGGCCAGCCGGAGTTCCTCGTGGGCGGGGGCGTCCCCTTCGGACCCCGCGGCGCGCGGCTCGTAGATGCTCGCCAGCTCGTAGAGCCGGACGTCCTCGACCCGCTGCCGGCGGTTGTAGGCAAGTCCCTTGAACAGCGACGGAACGATGCTCGACCGCATGACCGAGAGGTCGGCGCTGATGGGATTCTGGAGCGCGATTCCGCTGCGCCCGCCCGAGGGAGAGAGCGGCGCCAGGTCGGCGGGCGCGACGAAGCTGAAGTTCACCGCCTCGGAGAACCCGGCTCCCTCGAGCGCCTGCCTGGCCCGCTCGGTCACCTGAGCGTCCCGCGACGGCGCAGGCGTGTCGGAGGCGATGGGGGGAAGCGTCTGCGGGATCGCATCGTACCCGCGCAGGCGGATGATCTCCTCGATGAGATCCTCCTCGCGCGATACGTCGAGGCGCCAGCTGGGAACGCGGAACTTTCCGGACCTGGGTCCGGTGCCCACCAGCTCGAAACCGAGCGCGAGGAGCGACGCGCGGGCCTCCTTGCGGGAGATCGGCATGCCCAGGACCTCGCCGGGGCGGGACCAGGGAAGCACCACGTCCACCGGACGGCGCCGGTGCGGGTTGGCGTCGACCGCACCTCGGCTGACCGTGCCGCCGGAAAGATCGGCAATCATGGCGGCGCAGCGGTCGAGCGCCGCGAGGACGCCCTCGGGGTCGACGCCTCGCTCGAAGCGGTGAGAGGCCTCGGTGTGGAGACCGTGGCGGCGGGCCGTGCGACGCACGCTGGTGGGCTCGAACCAGGCCGACTCGAGCAGGACCCGGGTGGTTCCGGCGGAGATCTCCGAGTCGCCGCCGCCCATGACTCCGGCGAGCGCGCAGGCGCGGTCCCGGTCGGCGATGACGAGGTCGTCCGGGGAAAGCGTGCGCTCGACGCCGTCGAGCGTGGTCATCTTCTCGCCGGGTCGGGCCGCGCGAACGACTATCTCGGCGCCGGCGACCTTGTCGAGGTCGAAGGCGTGGAGCGGCTGGCCTCGCTCCAGCAGCACGAAGTTGGTCGCGTCGACCACGCTGGAGATGGACCGGACGCCGCAGGCCTCGAGCCTCTGCACGAGCCAGGAGGGCGACGGTCCGATCCGCACTCCCTCGATGACCCGCGCCGCGTAGCGGAAGCAGCGGTCCGGGGCCTCGATGGAAACCCGCAAGGCCGCCGACGCGGGCGGGGCCTTCTGCTTCAGCCCGGAGCCCGGGTAGGCCACCGCGGCGCCGGTGGCTGCCGCCACCTCCCGGGCGACGCCCAGGTGCGAGAGGGCGTCGGGACGGTTGGGGGTGACGTTCACCTCGAGGACGACGTCCTCGATGCCGAGCACCCGAGCCACCGGCGTGCCTGGAAGGGAGTCGCCGGGGAGGAGCAGGAGTCCGGAGGCCTCCTCGGAGAGCCCCAGTTCCCTGGCGGAGCAGAGCATGCCGTGGGAGTCGACGCCGCGAAGCTTGGCGTGGTCGATGCGATGGCCGGCCGGCATCCGCGTGCCGGGTGTGGCCAGTGGCACCACGTCGCCGACCTTCCAGTTGGTGGCGCCGCAGACCACCTGCACCGGCCCGGCCCCGCCGTCCACCTGGCAGATGGAGAGCTTGTCGGCCTCCGGATGACGCTCGGCGGAGACGATCCGGGCGGCCACCACGCCGTCGAGCGATGCGCCAATCCGCTCCACGGCCTCCACCTCGAGCCCCACGGCGGTGAGACGCCGGGCCACCTCGTCGGCAGGCGGGAGCGGCACGTAGGCGGCGAGCCAGGAGAGGGAGATTCGCATGTCGGGTCAGAACTGCTCGAGGAAGCGGAGGTCGTTCTCGTAGAAGAGCCGGAGGTCCCCGATGCCGTGCTTGAGCATTGCCATGCGCTCCACGCCCATGCCGAAGGCAAAGCCGGTGACCGCCTTCGGGTCGAAGCCCACGTTCTCGAGCACCTTCGGGTGCACCATCCCGGCCCCGAGCACCTCCAGCCAGCCGGTGCCCTTGCAGGTCCCGCACCGGGCGCCTGCCCGGCTCCCGGAGCCGCCGCAGATCGAGCAGGACACGTCGGCCTCCGCGCCCGGCTCCACGAAGGGGAAGTAGCTGGGCCGGAAGCGCGTGGCCGTATCGGGGCCGAAGAAGGCGCGCGCGAACGCCGCCAGCGTGCCCTTCAGGTCGGCGAAGGTGATCCCGGGGCCGACGCAGATCCCCTCGACCTGGTGGAACATCGGCGAGTGGGTCTGGTCGTAGTCGCTGCGGTAGACCCGTCCCGGCGCGACCACGCGTACAGGCGGTGAACCTGCCCGCTTCATGGCCCGGATCTGGATGGGCGAGGTGTGGGTTCGGAGCAGGACGGCCCCTTCCCCGCCACCCGAGCCGAGCGTGGCCTGGTCGACGTAGAAGGTGTCCTGCATGTCCCGGGCAGGATGGTCCTTCGGGATGTTCAGGGCCTCGAAGTTGTACCAGTCGAGCTCGATCTCGGGACCGCTGGCGACCTCGTAGCCCAGCTTCGCGAAGATGGCGACGATCTCCTCGGTGGCCCGGGTGAGCGGGTGCCGGTGGCCGCGGGGCAGCAACCGCCGACCCGGCAAGGTCACGTCGATGCGCGAGCCCCGGAGCTCGCGCTCCAGCAGGGCGTCGTCGATACGCTGGCGCGCCCGGACGAGCTGCGACTCCACCTCGTCCCGGACGCGGTTGGCCACCTCGCCGACGCGGGGGCGCTCCTCGGCTGCGAGCTGCCCCATGCCGCGCAGCACCGTGGAGATCTCGCCCTTCTTGCCCAGGTACCGGACCCGCAACTCCTCGAGCGCGCGCTCGTCGGAAGCCGACGCGATGGACTGCCGGGCCCCTACCTCCAGGGCCTCCAGGTCTCGGACCAGGTCCACGTGCCCTCGGCCTAGGCCTGGGCTGCCCGGACGACTGCCGCGAAGTCGGCCGGCAGCGCCAGCGCGATCTCGGCGAGCACCTTGCGGTCGAGGGCCACGCCCGCCTTGCTCATCGCGCCCACCAGGCGCGAGTAGGTCGTGCCGTTCAGCCGTGCGGCTGCGTTGATGCGCACGATCCAGAGCGCGCGGAACTCCCGGCGGCGCCGGCGGCGGTCGCGCGTGCTGTAGTTCAGCGCGCGCTCGACGGCCTGGTTGGCGCGACGGTATGCGTTCTTGCGACGACCGCGGAATCCCTTGGCGAGCTTGAGAACGCGGTTGCGACGACGGCGGGCTTTTACGCCTCTCTTGACGCGCATGATTCACTCCTGCTGTGCCGGCGGGGGGCGGGGAGGAATTCCTCCGACGCGCTTCGAGAGCCCCGCTTGGGCGTTGGTTCCCGTTCCGCCCTAGCGGGCGTAGGGGAAGTTTTCCAAGATCTTCTTCGCGTCACTGGCCGACAGGTGGCTGGTGCCGCGGAGTCCGCGCTTCTGCTTCGGGGTCTTCCCGAACGTGGCCAGGTGTCGCGAGCCGGCGCGGCGGAACTTCACCGCACCGCTCTTCTTCACCTGGAAGCGCTTCTTGGCGGCGCTCTTGGTCTTGAGCTTCGGCATCTTCTTCCCTCTCCTGTGGGCAGCGCTACGAGGCGCTGCCTCCGGTTTCGTTGCCGCCGGCATCGGGAGCCGGCGTGGGTGCGGCGGCGGCGGCGGTGGCCGCTCCGGCCGCGGCGGTGGCTGCCCCGGCCGCGGCTACCTGCGCCTTTGCGCGGTCTCGCTGCGACTGCAGCATGCGCGGGTTGGGGGCAAGGATCATGAACATCTGTCGCCCTTCCATGCGAGCGACGGCCTCGATGACCGCGACGTCCTTCAGGTCGCCCACGACCCGCTCGAGGACCTTGTGCCCGAGTTCCCGGTGGCTGAGCTCTCGCCCTCGGAACATCACCGTGACGCGGGCCTTGTTGGAGTCCTCCAGGAATTCCCGGATCTTCCGGATCTTGACGTCGTAGTCGTGCGCCTCGGTCCGGGGGCGAAGCTTGACCTCCTTCAACAGCACCACCACCTGCTTCTTCTTCGCCTCGTTCTGCTGCTTCTTCTCCGTGTACTTGAACTTCCCGTAATCCATGATCTTGCAGACGGGAGGCTTGGCCAGCGGGCTCACCTCGACGAGGTCGAAGCCGCCTTCCTGGGCCGTGCGCAACGCCTGCTCGATCGTGAGGATGCCGAGCTGCTCACCCTCGGCGCCAATGCATCGCACCTCTCGGGCCTTGATGCGGCGGTTGGTGCGCGCGTCTCGGCTCGTCCTCTGGTCTTTGCCGTTGATGGGCGGTCTCCTGTGTTCCCGTCAGGGGGGGTACGAAAAGTCGCGTAAGGATAAGGATATTCGATCGAAAGTCAACGCGCGTTCGGGTCCGAGGAATCCTTTCGGGCGTCCCGGATCCAGCTCATCATGTTTCGCAGTTCCTTGCCGACCGCCTCGATGGGATGCGCCTTCTCGGCCGCCCGCATCGCCTCGAACTTCTTCCCGCCCGAGTTGAGCTCGCCAATGAACTCCCGCGCGAAGGTTCCGTCCTGGATCTCCTTGAGAATCTTGCGCATTTCGTCCTTGGTCTGCTGGTTCACCACCCGCGGGCCCCGGGTGAAGTCCCCGTACTCGGCAGTGTCGCTGATGGAGTGGCGCATCCAGGCCAGGCCTCCCTCGTACATGAGGTCGACGATGAGCTTCAGCTCGTGGAGGCACTCGAAGTAGGCGCTCTCGGGCTGGTACCCGGCCTCGACCAGCACCTCGAACCCGGTCTTCACGAGCGCGGCCGCACCTCCGCAGAGGACGGCCTGCTCGCCGAAGAGGTCGGTCTCCGTCTCCTCCTTGAAGGTGGTCTCGAGGATCCCGGCCCGGCCGCCGCCGACGGCCCGGGCGTAGGCGAGGCCGATGTCCTTCGCCTGGCCGGTCGCGTCCTGGTGCACGGCGATGAGGCAGGGGATCCCGCGCCCGTCCTGGAACTGGCGGCGCACCAGGTGGCCGGGGCCCTTGGGGGCGATCAGCAGCACGTCCACGTCGCTCGGCGGGTGGATCTGCCCGAAGTGGATGTTGAAACCGTGGGCGAACATGAGAGCCTTGCCCTTGGTGAGATGAGGCTTGATCTCCTCGTCGTAGACCTTCTTCTGGGTCTGGTCGGGGAGCAGCACCATGATCACGTCGGCCTCGCGCGCCGCATCGGCCACGCTCGTCACCCGGAGGCCGGCCCCCTCGGCCTTGGCCCGCGACTTCGAGCCGGCGTGCAGGCCGACCCGGACGTCGACGCCCGAGTCCTTCAGGTTGAGCGCGTGGGCGTGCCCCTGGCTGCCGTATCCGATCACGGCAACCTTCTTCGCCTTGAGCAGCTCCGGCTTCGCGTCCTTGTCGTAGTAGATGGTCGCCATGTCGTTTCCCTTCACTTGAGGTGGGGCGGTGCGAGCGTCTTGAAGCCGCGCTCGAGCGCGATGCGCCCGGACCGGCAAATCTCCTGGATACCGTATCCCGCCAGCCGGTCCTCCAGCGCGTCGAGCTTGCCCGAGTTGCCGCTGGCCTCGATGACCAGCGCATCCGGCGACACGTCCACGATCTTGGCCTCGTAGGTCTCGGCCAGCGCCCGGAGCTCGGAGTGGTTCTTCTCCGGCGTGCGGATCTTCACCAGCATGAGCTCCCGCTCGATGAGGTCCACGGGCGACAGCTCCCGCACCTCGACCACCGGCACGAGCTTCTGCACCTGCCGGACGACCTGGTCCACCGTCTTCGAGGAGAGGAGGACCACGATGGTCATGCGGGAGTACTCGGGCCGTTCCGTGGGTCCGACGGTGAGGCTGGCGATGTTGTAGCCGCGCCGCGAGAAGAGGCCGGCGATGCGGTGAAGCACGCCCGGCTTGTTCTCGACGAGCAGGCTGACGGTGTGGGTGCTCGTGCTGGGCATCGTCTCGTTGCGTTCCATGTCTTTCCCCTATTCGCCGTCGATCATGTCGTTGAGCGGGGCCCCGGCCGGCACCATGGGGTAGACCTTCTCCTGGCGCCGGGTGCGGATGTCGACGATGACCGGCCCCCCCTGGTGGGCGAGCGCCTGGTCGAGCACCGCGTCGAGCTCGGAAGGCTTGCGCGCCCGCAGCCCCAGGCAGCTGTAGGCGTCGGCCAGCTTGACCAGGTCGGGCAGGTCGCTGAGCGGCGTCTCGGAGAAGCGGTTGTCGTAGAAGAGCTCCTGCCACTGGCGGACCATTCCCAGGAACAGGTTGTTGAGGATGAAGATCTTGATGTTCAGCTTGAGATCCACCGCGGTGGCCAGGTCCTGGAGCGTCATCTGGAAGGACCCGTCTCCGTCGATGCCGATGACCAGCGCGTCGGGCTTGCCGAGCTGGACGCCGATGGCGGCCGGGAGACAGAACCCCATGGTGCCCAGGCCGCCGGAGGTGATGAACTGGCGGGGCTGGGTGGTCTTCCAGTACTGGGCCGCGAACATCTGGTGCTCGCCGACGCCGGTGGTGACGAGCGCCTTGCCCTGGGTCTTCTTCCAGATCTGCTCGATCACGTACTGCGGCATGATGTGATCTTCACCCTGGGGCGTGTAGCGGAGCGGGTGCTTCTCCCGCCAGTCTGCGACCTTCTTCACCCAGGGAGCGATCTCGGCCCGCCCCGAGGCCGCGAAGGCCTTGCGGGTCTCCTCGGTGAGCTGGGGAAGGAGGAGCTTGAGGTCGCCGACCAGCGGCACGGTGGCGGTCACCAGCTTGGAGATCTCGGCCGGGTCGACGTCCAGGTGGACGATCTTGGCCTCGGGCGCGAAGGTCGAGAGCTTCCCGGTGACGCGATCGTCGAACCGGGCGCCCAGCGCGATGATCAGGTCCGAGTCCTGGACCGTGTAGTTCGCGAACTTGGCGCCGTGCATGCCGAACATGCCCAGGCACTGCGGATGGGTCTCCGGGAGCGCCCCCTTGCCGTGGACCGTGGTCACCACCGGGGCACCCACCAGCTCGACGAACGCCTCCACCTCCGCATAGGCGCTGGACGTCCGGACGCCGCCGCCCAGGTAGATGACCGGACGGCTCGAGGCGCGAATGAGGGCGGCCGCGTCCTTGAGGCGCGGCTCCTCCCGCACCGGCGGGTGGTAGCCGGGGATGTTCACCGTCTCCGGGTACTCGAACTCCAGCTCGGCGTTCTGGACGTCCTTGGGGATGTCCACCAGCACCGGTCCCGGCCGCCCGGTGCGGGCGATGTAGAAGGCCTCCTTGAGGATGCGCGGGAGGTCCTTCACGTCGGTGACCAGCCAGTTGTGCTTGGTGATCGGCATGGTGATGCCGGTGATGTCGGCCTCCTGGAAGGCGTCGCTGCCGATCAGCGCCGACGAGACGTTGCCGGTGATGGCCACCATGGGGACCGAGTCCATGTAGGCGTCGGCGATGCCGGTGACGAGGTTCGTAGCCCCCGGGCCGGAGGTGCCGAAGCAGACCCCCACCTTGCCGGTGGCGTGGGCGTAGCCCTCGGCCGCGTGGGCGCCGGTCTGCTCGTGGCGCACCAGCACGTGCTTCACCTTGGTGGAGTCGAAGAGCGCGTCGTAGATGGGCAGGATCGCCCCGCCCGGCACGCCGAAGACCCAATCGACGCCCTCGGCCTCCAGCGCCTTCACCACTGCCTTCGCTCCGGTGGTCTTTTCCTTGGCCATTTGTCCTCTCGCCGTTCCTGTCGATGCAGTCGTTGCAGCCGGTGTGCTAGACGCGTCCGAGCGCGCTCTTCTCTTCCTGCTCCGCTTCCTCGGGTCGGGTGCGCAGCGCGATCCGGTTCACCACGTCGAGGAAGGCCTGGGCGCTGCCCTCGATGACGTCGGTGGAGAGCGCGCGGCCGCGGTAGACGCCGGTCTGGTGCTCCACCTCCAGGCTCACCTCGCCCTGGGCGTCCTCGCCCACGGTGACGGACTGGATCCGGTAGTCGCGCAGGCGCACCTCGACGCCGGTGATCTTCTCGATGGCCTTGAACACCGCGTCCACCGGACCGTCGCCGGCCGCGGCATCCTGGAAGCGCTCCCCGCCCGACTTGATGAGCGAGATGGAGGCCGCCGGCAGCGTGCCCGTGCCCGAGGTCGTGGAGAGCGCCGCCAGCTCCCAGATGGCCTGCCCCTTGAGGAGCTGGCCGTGGATCACCAGGGCCTCCAGGTCGGCGTCGTAGATCTCCTTCTTCTTGTCGGCCAGCATCTTGAAGTCGGTGAAGACCCGGTCGAGCTGCTCGTCGCTGAGCCGGTAGCCCAGCTCGACCAGCCGCATCTTCAGGGCGTGCCGCCCCGAGTGCTTGCCCAGCACCATCTGCGACTTGGTGAAGCCGACCTCCTCCGGGCGCATGATCTCGTAGGTTTCACGGTGAGTGAGCATGCCGTGCTGGTGGATGCCGGCCTCGTGGGCGAAGGCGTTCTGCCCCACGATGGCCTTGTTGCGCTGCACCGGGTTGCCGGTCACCTGCTGGACCATCTTGCTGGCCGGGTAGAGCTTCTCGGTGTGGATGCCGGTGGTGACCCCGAAGACGTCGGCGCGGGTCTTGAGGGCCATGACCACCTCCTCGAGGGAGGCGTTCCCGGCCCGCTCGCCGATGCCGTTCAGCGTGCACTCGACCTGCCGGGCGCCCACCTGCACGCCGGCCAGGCTGTTGGCCACCGCGAGTCCCAGGTCGTTGTGGCAGTGCACCGAGATGACCACCTTGTCGATGCCGCGCACGTTCCGGCGCAGGTACGACAGCGTCTCGGCGTAGGTGGACGGCAGCGCGTAGCCCACGGTGTCGGGGATGTTGAGCGTGGTGGCCCCGGCCGCGATGGTGGCCTCGACCACCTCGGCCAGGAACTCGAACTCGGTGCGGGCCGCGTCCTCGGTGGAGAACTCGACGTCGTCGAACTTCTCGCGGGCCATCTTCACGCCCTCGACGGCGCGCCGGACGATCTCGTCCTTGGCCATCTTGAGCTTGAAGTCGCGGTGGATGGGGCTGGTGGCGAGAAAGACGTGGCAGCGGCGGCGGGGCGCGTCCTGCAGCGCCTTCCAGGAGGCCTCGATGTCGCCGCGCGTGCAGCGCGACAGGCTGCAGATGATGGGCCCCTCGATCTGGCGGGAGACGCCCTGGATGGCCTCGAGGTCGCCTGGCGAGGCCGCGGCGAAGCCGGCCTCGATGACGTCGACGCCCAGTTCCTGGAGGGCCCGGGCCACCCGGAGCTTCTGCCCCAGGTTCATGGAGAAGCCGGGGCTCTGCTCCCCGTCTCGAAGGGTGGTGTCGAACACCACGACGCGCTCGGGGGGACGGGCGGGGACGGCGGCGGGCTTTTCGTTGTGGCTCGACATGGCGGTTTCCCGGGCTCCGGTTCGGGGCCAGAGGAGCGAACTCGCCATCGAGATCGACCCCTCCAGCCAGTTCGGCGGAAGAGGTCGCGGCAGAGGGTTCAGCCTCGCCGGGAGTCCTCTCCCGCCGGGCGAAGAAGTCGCTGCTCTCTGCGTACGAAAGACAAGGGACAAGCAATGTAGGGAAATCGACCGCCCGTGTCAACGAGAGGCGGCTCCACGGGAACCGCCTCGGGGAGCCGCCTCAGTACGGAGGCGCGCCTTCCTTGCGGAGCAGCTCCACGAACGCGTCGAGGGGCATGGCCCTGAGAATCCTCGCCGCCGCGGCGTCGGGGCGATACCCCCCTGGCCTCGACCTCCTTCTCGCCCACCACCAGGGTGAAGGGGATCTTCTGCATCTGGGCGCCGCGGATCTTCGCGCCCAGCGTCTCGCTGGTGTGGTCGAGCTCGACCCGGAAGCCCTCGGCGTCGAGCCGCGCCGCCACCTCGGCCGCCCAGTCGTTGAAGCGATCGGACACCGTGATCACCCGGGCCTGCACCGGGGCGAGCCAGGTCGGGAAGGCGCCGGCGAAGTGCTCGGTGAGGATGGCCATGAAGCGCTCGAACGAGCCGTAGATGGCCCGGTGGATCACCACCGGACGGTGCTCGGCGTTGTCGTTCCCCACGTAGGAAAGCTCGAAGCGCTCGGGCGCCAGGTAGTCGAGCTGGATGGTGGCGAGCTGCCACTTGCGGCCGATGGAGTCGGTGACGTCGAAGTCGATCTTGGGGCCGTAGAAGGCCCCCTCCCCCGGCTTCACCTCGAAGGGAAGGCCCACGGCCTCGAGCGCGACCTGGAGCGCCGCCTCGGCACGGTCCCAGGTGTGCATCGTCGCCCAGCTTGACCGCGGGTCGCGTGGAGAACTTGGCCGTGTACTCGAGCCCCATGGCCTTGTAGACGGTGTCGATCTGCCGGACCAGCGAGCGGACCTCCTCGACGATCTGCGACTCGGCCAGGTAGATGTGGGCGTCGTCCTGCTGGAACTGGCGCACCCGGGTGAGCCCGGAGAGCGTCCCCGAGGCCTCGTTGCGGTGGAGCACGTCCTGGGTGTGGTAGCGGATGGGGAGCTCGCGGTAGCTCCGCCTCTGCATGGCGTAGAGCAGGTGGTGCGACGGGCAGTTCATGGGCTTGAGCGACTGCGTGCAGCGTTCCTCGAGCGGCAGCTTCTCGTCGGTCTCGCTGTCCACCACGAGGAACATGTTCTCGCGGTACTTGCCCCAGTGGCCCGAGGTCTCCCAGAGCTTCTTGTCGAAGAGCAGCGGCGTCTTGACCTCGACGTATCCGCTCTTCCGGGTCAGCCGGCGCATGGCGTCGCCGAGCAGGTTGAACACGGTGGTCCCGTTGGGGAGCCAGAAGGCCGCGCCCGGGGCGTACGGGTGGAAGGTGAAGAGCCCCAGGTGCGGGCCGAGCTTGCGGTGGTCGCGCTTGCGCGCCTCCTCCATCCGCGTGACCCACTCCTCGAGCTCCTTCCTGGAGAAGAAGGAGGTCCCGTAGATGCGCTGCAACATGGGGTTCTTCGGATCGCCGCGCCAGTAGGCGCCCGCCACCGAGGTCAGCTTGACCACGCCGATGCGGCCGGTGGACGGGCCGTGCGGCCCGAGGCAGAAGTCGACCCAGTCGCCGTGCCGGTAGAGGGTCAGCGTCGTCGCCCCGCGGGCGGCGATGTCCTTCACGATCTCGACCTTGTAGCCCTCGCCCAGCTTCTCGAAGAGCGCCAGGGCATCCGCCATCGAGACCTCCTCGCGCACGAAGGGCAGGTCGGCGGAGATGGCCTCGTTGGTCCCCTTCTCGATCCGCTCCAGATCCTCGGGGGTGAAGGGAATCTCCCGGGCGAAGTCGTAGTAGAAGCCGTCCTCGATGGACGGCCCGATGGTGACCTGCGTCCCCGGGTAGAGCTTCTGGACCACGCTCGCCATGACGTGGGCGGCGTCGTGGCGCGCCACCTCCAGCGCCTCGGGGTTCCGGGTGGTCACCACCTCGAGCCGGACGTCGCGGTCGATGGATCGGGCCAGGTCCACGGACTCCCCGTCGAGGCGGGCCACGTAGGCCGCCTTGGCCAGGCCTGCGCCGATCTTCTCGCGGACGAAGTCGGCGACGCGCGTGCCGCGAGCGGCCTCCTTCTGCGAGCCGTCGGGGAGCGTCACCTTCACGATTTCGGACATGGCGAGGTCTCGTAGCATGCGAGGGCGGGGGTCGCAACCTCGCGCCAGTTGTCACTCCGAGTAACCGTAGCTCCCGGTCCGGACGCCGGTCACGCGGCCGTCCCGGACCGATACGTAGCGCACGAAGGCGCGGGGGCCGAAGTCGTAGGTCCAGGTCTCCTTCACCACCACCGCCGAGGTTCCCACGGCCACGCGCCCGTCGCTCTCCGCGACGGCGATCTGCTCCTCCCGGGTGTCCCGGAAGACCGGCTCGCCGCAGAGGGACACCAGGTCGTAGGTGGTGTCGCCGCTGCGGATCACGCCGGGGTCGCAGGCTGCCCGGGGGACGGCGTTCTCGCGCCGGCGGACGTCGACGGCGCGGCCGTACCCGCCGGTGCGCACGTCGACCACCTTCCCGGCCTCGATCTTCGCGTGCTGGACCAGCCGCGCCGGGCCGAGGTCGTAGGTCCAGGTCTCGACGGTGATGGTGACCGTGCGGAGGGCGCCCTGGACCCGATTGCCCACCCACTCGGTGCGCTGGTCGAGGCGGGCCTCGGTGAACGTGGGCGACCCGCACTTGCCCAGGAGGTCGAGCCGCGAGTCGCCCACCGAGACGATGCCCCGCCGACAGCTCATGCCGTCGGCTGCGCGAGCCGCTGGAGCGCCCAGCGCGACGAACAGGGCCAGGAGGACCAGGAGCAGCGCCGGCACCGGGACATCCTAGCGCCACCCGACCCGAATGACAGACCCCCGTGGTGCAATGGCAGCACGGAGACGATGCCATGAAGGACCTCAAGGACCGCGAGATCGAGGCGAGGGCCAGGCTGGCCGAGAGGCTGAAGCGGCTGCGATCCGAGATGATCCGTCGGCCGGCGGGCGGACCCGGCGCACCCGGCGCCCGGCTGCCCCGCCCCCGCCCCGGTGTCGAGCCGGAGCAGCCGAACTGGTGGTGGCAGAGGTAGGGCGTCAGCCCCCCGGTCGCGGCGAACCAGGCTCAGCCCGGGCCTGCGTCCAACTGCGGTAGTCTCCGTCCGTGCCCCGGCCCCTCCCCTCCCTCCCCGTCCTCATCGCGCTCACGCTCCCCCTCTGGGGGTGCGTCCAGGCCGCGACCGCGCGGCAGGTACGCCAGACGTCGGACGGCGGGACCATCCTGGTGAGCGGCGGCTCGGGCGTTCCCGCCGCCATGCGACAGGCCGTATCTGCCATCGAGCTTCACTGCCGCGGCGTGTACGAGGTCGTCGAGCTCTCCCAGGTCCAGACGGGGCAGACGACCTCCACCGGTGTGGCTTACTCCTTCGGTCCCGTCGCGGTCGGCACGTCCTCTGCGTCGCCCGTCTTCGGCACCAGCATCACCTACCTGTGCCGCGAGCCCGCCAGCACCGTCCTGAACGAGTCGGTCATCCGGATGGCGAGCGCGGACATGGTGGGGCGCAAGTGCCGCTCCGACGACGAGTGTGGCCCGCTCTTTTGCACGCGGGTCGAGCCTGCAGCCGAGTTCGGGGCCTGCGCTGCGCAGGACGGCGGGCCGGGCGCCCGGTAGCCACATCGGGGGGCCCCTTGCCGCGCCGCTCCCGGTCGCGCAGTATTCGGCCCCGATGTGACGCGGCGTGAGGGGACAACCCGCAGGCGAAGCCGAGGAGGCTCGACATGATTCGAAAGTACCTGATCCGTTCACTCGCAGTTCTGTCGCTGGGAATCGCCACGGTTGCGCTCGCTGCCGACTTCGGCACGGCGGCCGAGGCGAAGGCGATGCTGGAGAAGGCCGTGACCGCGCTGAAGGCCAACCAGGCCACTGCGCTCGCGATGTTCACCAAGGGCGAGGGTGGGTTCAAGGACCGGGACCTGTACCCGTTCTGCGGCGGCCCGGACGGCATGTTCACGGCCCACCCGACCCTCGTCGGCAAGAGCCTGAAGGACCTGAAGGACAAGTCCGGCAAGCCGCTCGGCGAGGAGATCTACAAGTCGGCGACGCAGGGGAAGATCACCGAGGTCTCCTACATGTGGCCTCGTCCCGGCACCACCGACCCCGTGCAGAAGGTGAGCTTCGTCACCAAGGTCGGCGATCAGGTCTGCGCGGTCGGGTACTACAAGTAGCCGAAGGGATCTTCCGGTCGGCAGGAGCATTCGGGCGGGCGGTCCTGGCGACGGGGCCGCCCGCTTCGTAATCGGGCCTGCGGCGGCTGGCCTCACGACTTCACGCGGGTGTCCGTCGTCTTGCAGGCGGCTTTCCAGGTCTTCCCCTTGACGTTGGCCGGCCACGCGACGCTCAGGACATCCTTCGTGATCGATCCCTTGGCGATCGCGGTCCACCCGGTGCTGTCGATCCCGTACCAGGTGTAAGCCTTCGCCCCGCCGTCGCAGGTGACCACTTCCAGGCCAGCCGATTCACCGGTGACGGTACCCTTCGACTCGAGGTGCCGGACGACCGCGAAGTTCCCGGAAAACCACTCGCTCTTGAGCCTGGTGGACCACTTCTCGGCCGGGCCGAACGGGCTCTCGGTGCACTCTCCCTCGATGGTCCAGTTCCCGACGAGCGCGGCGAGCTTCTGGTGCTCCGGGCCCGGCCTTGGTGGTGGGCTTGCCGCTGCCTGGGCCAGCGTGGATGTCGGGGTGGCCAGTGCCGTCAGAGCGAGGACGATCAGCCTCTTCATGGTCTTCTCCCTTTCTGGTGTCGGCCTCCTCGAACGTGGGTTGGTTCGAGAAGCCGACGCGCAGCGTTTCACTCCGAGCGGAGCTCGCAAGGGCCCTTCGGGCACCCTGGCGCGGCGCCTCCGTCTCGCGGGAAGAGACCGGGGTTCCCCCGCGCACTCCTGCCTTCCTCCTGGGAGTCAGGTCCATGGCGCGGAACCTTCCCGCGCCATCGGCGCGATCCATCCAGCACCGCTGGTGAACTGGTCCATCCAGTCGTCGCCGTACACCTGGCGCGCGGCGAGCTGGTTGTGGAATTTGCATGCCAGCCTGCTGTTGTCGACCGTCGAAGGGCCGCCCTTGCCTCGCGGGACGACATGGTCGATCTCGAGCCGCAGAGTCGAACCGCAGACGCCCCCGGAATCGAGAGGCCACTGGCACTTTCCCTCGTCGCGGGACCACACCTCCCGCCGCACCGCGGCGGGGATGTGGTTGGGGTTCTTCGCGGGACGGGGGTTTTGCCGAGGCTTCTTCGCTTCTCCGCGGCGCGTGGCCTGCTGCGCCAGCAGGAGATCGAGCGCGGCCTCGATGACCTTCTCCGCCGAGGCGCCCGGCTGCGCGTGCCCCTGCCCCTTCCGCGCGGCCTCGAGCTTGCCGAGGAACTGCTTCGACACGGTCATATGGAGGCGCTGGAGGTTGGGGGTGAGGGGTACGATGAAATCCCGTTGTTGCCGCCGGCGCCGGCGGTGCTGTCAAAGGCGTTTCACCTGGATGAAACGGTTCGGCGCGAGGCAACTCGCTCACCACCTCCGTCACCACCTTCGTGACCACTTCCCGCCTCGGAACCACCGCCGCCGGGCAGATCTCCACCGCGACGGCCTTCGCCTCCTGCTTCGACCGGTGAAAGAACCGCGCCAGGACGTCTGCGCTGTTCTCGGGCGTGATGACCCGGGCCAGTTCCACCACGCTGGTGATGCACAGCCGCCCATCTCGAAGCGGCTCGACCACTTCGGGGAACCTCTGGATGAGTCGTGCCGCCACCTTCCGGTAGTGCGCCGCTCCCTTCGACAATTTCAGATCTCGGTGCAGGTAGTAGAAGACGCTGGCATGGCCGAGCTGCACCCATAGCCGCTGCCGATCGAAGTCGGCCAGCGCGACCAGGAAATCGGCCATCGCGCCCTGTTCGCAGCGGAGGAGAACAGCAAGCCGTCGGGACGATTCGCGTGCGTCGTTCATGGAAAGAGCATCTCACGTGACTTTCGGCCCTCGCCAGGCGCACGAGGCGGCCAGCCGGCAGGATTTCCGGAGCGGAGATCTCGAACCTCGCCAGCAATCCCGGACGCAGCCTCCTGGGGCAATGCGGCCGCGCGGCAGGCATTCGCGCCGCGCCGCGCGCGCCGACTGCGAACCCCTCGAGAACGCGTCAAGACACTACGAGTGAACGCCCCATCTGGCCGAAGGCCGAACCGCGGACCATCGCCGCCAGTGTCCTGTGCTGGGCGTCGATCTCCGCGATGCCGATCTCCAACGAAGGTGGCCGTGCAGGCGTGTGGCAGTCATCCCTGGCGCTGGGCACCCCAGTCGAAGAAAAGGGCGGCCACCCGTGAAAGGTAACCGCCCTTCGTCTTTCTGTATTCTGGTAGGCCCGGTCGGGATTGAACCGACGACCCCTACCGTGTCAAGGTAATGCTCTACCACTGAGCTACGGGCCTTCGAATCGCACGGGAAGCGGGCCGTTTCTACCCGCTGGTTCGCGGGGTGTCAACGTCCCGTGGCGTCGTGCGCGCGCCGTCCCAGGCGGACGCTGGCGGTGAAGGATGACGCGTACTGGGCCGCGCTCCAGGCCACCAGTCCGCAAGCCAGCACGGAGAGCGCCACGACCCACGGACCGCTCCGCGCCATCGGCGTGTCGTGGTAGTCGGCCACCAGCACCACCACGACGATGAGGGCCACCAGCGCGGTCGCGTACTTCCCCACCCGGGTCGGCCGTACCGGGAGCGGGGAGTGATGTGTCGCCAGGAACACGGACCCGGCCGCCAGCAAGGCGTCGCGCCCGACGACCACGCCGGTGAGCCACCACGGCACCTGCCCCTTCACCGCGAGCGCGATGAGGGCGCAGGCCATGAGGAACTTGTCGGCGGCTGCGTCGAGAAACGCCCCGAGGCGGGTTTGCTGGCCGAGCAACCGGGCGGCCAGGCCGTCGAGGGCGTCGGTCGCCGCGGCCACTGCGAACGCGATGAGCGCGCCGTCCTCGTTCCCCTGAAGGTAGAGCCAGAGGAAGACGGGGGCGAGGAGGATCCTCACCATCGTGAGTGCGTTGGGAACGTTCAGCCAGCCACTCACGTCGTCACCTCCCGCGGGGGAGATCCTAGCAGGCCTGGACGTGTCCCATCACCACCGATCGCGCAGCCCTCGCAGCCCCACGAAAGCCTCGTCGCTTCGGGCCCGGAGAAAGGGGTTCAGGCGCACCTCTTCCCCCAGTTCCGTGGCCTCGGGCTCCACGCCGGCATGCCGGGCCGCACGCACCGCTGCCAGTCGCCCGGCGGCGGCCTGGTTCGTCGGCTCCAGGTCGAGAACGAAGGCCAGGTTGGCCTCCGCGTAGTCGTGGCCCGGGTGGACCTCCAGCCTGGGGTCGAGCCCCCCGAGCACGGTCCGGAAGGTCTCGGCGAGCCTGGCGGGGTCGCCCCCGTGCCGACAGTTGCCGCAGCCGCTCCAGAAGAGCGTGTCGCCGGTGAGGAGCTTCCCCCGCCACTCGATCAGCAGGGACCCCGGGGTGTGCCCCGGGGCCGGGTGGATCCGAAGCCGGAGCTTCCCCAGGGCGAGCTCGGTCGTGGCGGCCAGGTCGCGATCGGGAGCAAACCAGGCGGCGTCGGCCCCGTGCCCGAAGACCTCTGCGCCCAGCTCGCCACGCAGCCGCGCGCTCCCACCCGAGTGGTCGGGGTGGCCATGGGTGTGCACGATCCACTTGGGGTGAACACCCCGGCGCCGCGCCAGCTCCAACGCGACGTCGGGATCGGCCGGGTCCACCAGCGCCGCGTCCTGCCCCTCGGCGAGCAGGTAGAGGTAGTTGTCCTGGCCGTATCGGTGCCGGTCGAAGGTCACTCCGCCTCCGGCCAGTGGGAGAGAGCCACACGGTTTCCCTCCGGGTCCTGGAAGAAGAGGGAGAACGGGCTCCTCCGGACCAGCTCCACGCCGGCCAGCGCCAACCGCTCCTCCCAGGCTGCCCGGTCGGAAGACGGGATCTCCAGGGCCACGAACTGCCACCCGGCCGGGGCGTCCCCGAAGGCACGGGCCACGCCCGGACCCGACGCCCGCTCGAGGGCAAGGAAACCCACCCCCGTCGAGAGCCAGACGCTTCTCTCCGACCCATCCTCCCCGGGCCAACGACGCAGCACCTCGAGACCGAGCGCCCGGCGGTAGAATTCCACGCTCTTCTCCAGATCGGAGCAGCGCAGCGCGACGTGGTGCAGCCCCTTCACCCGCTCCATTCTTGCCTCCCACCGGCGCCTCGGCGCGGGTTTTCCCTTGCCCCTTCGACGCAGCGCGTATATGAGACGCGCCGCTTCCCCTCCCTCCCATGATCGCCAGAGACCGCATCCGCAACGTGGCCATCGTTGCCCACGTCGACCACGGCAAGACCACGCTCGTGGATCACATGCTGCGCCAGGCCGGCGTCTTCCGGGCCAACGAGTTGCTGGTCGAGCGGGTCATGGACTCGAACGACCTCGAGCGCGAGAAGGGCATCACCATCCTGGCGAAGAACACCGCCGTGACCTGGGAGGGTGTGAAGGTCAACATCGTCGACACACCGGGACACGCCGATTTCGGCGGCGAGGTGGAGCGGGCGCTGCGCCTCGTGGACGGCGTGCTCCTCCTGGTCGACGCGGCCGAAGGGCCGCTCCCACAGACCCGCTTCGTGCTCTCCAAGGCGCTGGCGCTGGGCTTGCCGTCGGTGCTCGTCATCAACAAGGTGGACCGTCAGGACGCGCGGGCGAAGGAGGTCCTGGACCTCGTCTACTCGCTCTACATCGACCTGGGCGCCAACGAGCACCAGATCGACTTCCCTGTCCTCTACACCATCGCCCGCGAGGGTCGCGCGGCCCACACGGTCGCAGGTGCCTTCGAGTCGAAGACGCTCAAGCCGCTCTTCGACGCCATCCTCACCCACATCCCGGCGCCGCCCGAGGGCGAACAGGCCACCCTTCAGATGCTGGTCGACAACCTCGACTACGACGAGTACGTCGGGCGCCTCGCCATCGGCCGCATCTCCTCCGGCGTGGCCCGCGAGGCCGCCGCCATCTCGGTGGTCCGCGAGGAGGGCAAGATCGTTTCCGGCAAGATCGTCCGGCTCTACGCCTTCGACGGCCTGAAGCGCGTCGAGGTGAAGGACGCCGGTCCCGGCGAGATTGTCTGCATCGCCGGCACCGACGAGCTCGGCATCGGCGACACCATCTGCGATCCCTCCGCCCCCCTGGCCCTCCCCCGCATCAGCGTGGAGGAGCCCACCATGTCGATGGTGTTCCGGGTGAACGAGGGGCCGTTCGCCGGCCGCGAGGGCAAGTACGTCACCAGCCGGAACATCCGCGAGCGGCTCTACCGCGAATCCTACCGAAACGTCTCGATCCGGGTGGAGGACACCGACGCCCCCGACGCCTTCAAGGTGGTCGGGCGCGGCGAGTTGCAGCTGGCGGTCATCGTCGAGAACATGCGGCGCGAGGGATTCGAGCTCACCGTCTCCAACCCCGAGCCGGTGCTGAAGAACATCGCCGGCGAGGTCCACGAGCCGATGGAGTTGCTGGTCTGCGATCTCCCCGCCGATGGCGTGGGCCCGGTGACCAGCGCGCTCGGACCGCGAAAGGGGCGCATGGTCGACATGCAGCCGCTCGGCTCCGGACGCACCCGTCTCGGGTACCGCGTCCCGGCTCGCGGTCTCATCGGCTTCCGCTCCGAGTTCCTCACCCTGACGCGCGGCGAGGGCATCCTCTCCTCGCAGTTCGACGGCTACGAGCCGTGGCAGGGGCGCATCGACAAGCGCCAGGCCGGGGCCATCATCTCCGACCGCGAGGGCGAGGCCGTGGCCTACGCCTGCTTCTACGGCCAGGAGCGAGGCAAGCTCTTCGTCAAGCCGGGCGACAAGGTCTACAACGGCATGATCGTGGGCGAGCACTCCCACGACAACGACATGGAGTACAACATCTGCCGGGAGAAGAAGCTCACCAACATCCGCGCGGCCGGCCGGGACGAGAACATCATCCTGGTCACGCCGCGGGACATGAACCTCGAGAAGTCACTCGAGTGGATTGCCGAGGACGAGCTCGTCGAGGTGACGCCGCTGTCGATCCGGCTGCGCAAGAAGGCGCTCGACCCGAACGCCCGCTACAGGCTGGAGCGCGACCGCAAGCGTGGCGGCTCCGGAGCGGCGCCCGAGGTCCCGGAGCTATAGACAGCGGCGCCTTCAGGCGCCGCAAGAGCCGAGCACCGCACCGCTTCGACGAGCAGGGGCAGACGAATTGAAAAGGGGTTGCGATCGCTCGCAACCCCTTTCGCGTTTCGGAACCGTTCCGGGAGTGGTTCTTGCGGCGACTGAAGTCTCCGCTGCTGTAAGGCTCCGCTGCTCTTAGACCTTCGGCTTCGACCGCTCCCGGACGTCCTGCTTCTTCTTCGGCTTCGGCTGCCCCTTGGACGCCGTGTCCACGAAGACGAGCGCGTCGGGGTGACCCGGGACGGCCCCCTTCACGAGGAGCAGGTTTCCTTCGGCCTCGATCCCGGCAACGATCAGGCTCTGGATGGTGATGGTCTCGTTTCCGAACTGACCGGGGAGGTGCTTGCCCTTCCAGACCTTGCCAGGCGTCTTGCGCTGCCCGATCGCGCCGGGATGCCGGTGGTGCTCGTGAGCCGTGGACGAATCGCGGGCGGCGCCCTTCATGCCCCAGCGCTTGAATACGCCGGCGAAGCCGCGCCCCTTCGAGATGCCCGTGACGTCCACGCGCTGCTCGAGCTTGAAGACCTGGTCGACCTTGAGCACGTCGCCGGTCTTGAGCTCGCCGAGCAGCTTGGGATCGCGGGGACGGACTTCCTTCAGGTGGCGGAAGACCGGGGTTCCGGCCTTCTTGAAGACGCCGACCTCGGCCTTGGTGAGCCGCTTCTCCTTCTTCTCGGGAACCGCGACGAATCCCAGCACGACCGCGTCATAGCCGTCCTTGTCGGACGTCTTGCGACGGATGACGGTGCAGGGGCCCATCTCGAGAACGGTGACGGGAACGCAGTCACCGTCGGGGGTGAAGATGTGGGTCATGCCGACCTTGCGACCCAGGAGACCGGTTGCCATTTTACACCTCGCATTGGTCCGCCCCGCGACGGCTGGCCGGGGAGGACATGCAGAAAAGCGTTTGGAGAGCGCGGACTTGTAGCGGAGGACCCCCGCCCTGTCAAGGCTTCGAGAGCGCGGCTGCTCCCGGCACTAGCCGTGGCGCTTCGGGGCTTCCGGCGCGGGAAGCTCGAGCACCCAGGCCTCGCCGTCGACTCGAATCGACCCGCCCAGCAGCGCGCAGGCGCGGCGGGCCAGGGGAAGCGCGAGCGAGGCCCCACGGGTGTCCCCGGGGTCGCCCCGGCGAGGGTCGGCCAGCTCGGCAGCCGAGACCGGTGCGCCCTTGGCCCGGAAGCGGGCAACCCGGCCGCGGCGCGTGCCGATGACCCGAACGTCGGCCCCGCCCCGGGCTGCGGAGAGAAGGATCCCCTCGATTGCCCGCCGGGCGAGCGTGGGATCGGCCAGGACGACCAGGCCAGTCTCGAGTTCGAGTTCCAGCGACCCGGCGCCGATGGCGATGGCGCTGGGAAAGATCTCTCGCGCCGGGATCTCCTCCAGCTCGATCGGGATGCCGCCGACGTCGAGGCGAGCAGCGAGAAGGTGGTCCTCCACGAGGCGCCGGAGACGGGTGAGCGCGCGCATCGACATGCGCGAGAGCTTCTCGCCCCGGGCGCCACCGCGTTCCTCGGGCGTCATCCGGGCGAGGAGCTCGACGCTCCAGAGCGCAGTGGAGAGCGGATTGCGGATCTCGTGCGCCACGAAGGCCAGGTGGCTGGCCTTCTCGTCGGGGTCGGCGCGGCTATCGGCGGATGTGGAATGTGGATGGAGGTCGCTCATGGCCGATGCCCATCTACGATGCGGCTCAATCGTCGTTCGCGCAAGGCCCCGAGGACACCCGGATGGGTCGGGTCAAGCCATCCCGTGCTTCTTCAGCCGGTAGCGGAGGGTATCCCGGCTGATGCCGAGGAGTCGCGCCGCCCGCGACTGATTGCCGGTGGAGCGGTCGAGCGCCTCCTGGATGAGCTTCTTCTCGACATCCTCGAGGACCAGCCCTTGCTGCGGGACCGCCGCGCCGGGCCTGTCCACTCGCCTGACGGCCGCGGCGGCCGCACCGCGAAGCTCGGGCGGCAGGTGCTCGGGCCGGAGCTCGTCGGCGCCCGCGTGGAGGATGAAGGCCCGCTCGACCACGTTTCGCAGCTCGCGCACGTTGCCGGGCCAGCGGTAGGCCTGCAGCATCTGGATGGCGTTGGCGCTCACCCCCTTCACCTGGCGCTTCATCTCCCGGTTGAACCGGGCGATGAAGTGGGCGCACAGGATGGGGACGTCCTCCGGGTGCTCCCGGAGCGGCGGCATGACGATGCGGACCACGTTGAGCCGGAAGAAGAGGTCGGCACGGAACCGCCCCTCGGTGACCCGCTCCTCGAGGTTCACGTTGGTGGCGGCGAGCACGCGCACGTCGGCCCGCAGCTCGGTCACGCCGCCGACGCGGCGAAAGGTCTTGTTCTCGAGGAGGCGCAGGAGCTTGGCCTGGCCGCCGGGGTGGAGGTCGCCGATCTCGTCGAGCATCACCGTGCCGCCCTCGGCGCTCTCGAAGAGCCCGCGCTTCTGGGTGTGGGCGTCGGTGAAGGCGCCGCGTTCGTGACCGAAGAGCTCGCTCTCGAGGAGGTTCTCGGGAAGGGCCGCGCAGTTCACCTGCAGGAAGGGCCGGTCGGCGCGGGCGCCGGAGAAGTGGATCGCGCGGGCCACGACCTCCTTGCCGGCGCCGCTCTCCCCCTCGATGAGCAAGGTGGTGGCGTCGCTGCCGGCCACGCGCGCGGCGATGGCGCGCACCTGCTCGACCGCCGGCGATCGTCCCACCAGCGCGGCCAGGGCCTCGGCTCCGCCTCGCCGCTCCTGGGTGAGGGCCTGGATCTGGCGCCGGGTCCGGGCCGCGGCCAGCGCGCGTTCCACCGCGGCGTCCAGCGCCTGGAACGGGAAGGGTTTCACCAGGAAATCGATGGCGCCGTGCTTCATGGCGTCGACGGCGATGTCCACGGTGCTGTGGGCCGACATCATGAGCACTGCCAGCTCGGGCGCCTGGGTGAGCGCCCGCTGCAGCGTCTCCAGCCCGTCGATGCCCGGCAACCGGACGTCGAGAAGCATGAGGTCTGGAGACTGGGCGGCCAGCAACTCGAGGGCCTCCTCGCCCGACTCGGCGGAGAGCACCTCGTACCCGTCGCGCTGCAGCCGTTCCCCCACCGACCACCGGATGAGCTTCTCGTCGTCGACGACCAGGATGCGTGCGGGGTTGCTGGTCATGCCGTCAGCTCCACGGGGCGTTCCGGCGCCGGCTTCGTCGGCTGGAGCGCGACAGTGAAGATCGTTCCCCCACCGGGCGGGCAGCGGTAGCCGATGTTGCCCCCGTGCTCCGCGACGATGCGCGCCGAGATGGCGAGTCCAAGTCCGTTGCCCTCGCGCTTCGTGGTGAAGAAGGGCTTGAAGAGATTGGGGCGGACGTTCTCCGGGATTCCGGGCCCGGTGTCCTCGACGTCCACGGTCACCCGCCCCTCGATCACCCGGGACCGGACCGTGAGCCGACCTCCGGTTGGACCCATGGCCTGGCAGGCGTTCAGGCAGATGTTCAGGAAGACCTGCTCGAGCTGGCCGGGGTCCGCGAGGACGTGCGGGACCTCGCCCAGCTCGGTGTCCACGTGAATTGCGGCGAGGCGCCGCTGCTGGCGCACCAGGAAGAGCACCTTGTCGATGGCGGCGTTCAGGTCGGTGTCGCGAAGCTTGGACTTCGCCGGACGCGCGAAGGAGAGCAGGCTCTCCATGGTGTTGGTGAGGCGCGTCACTTGATGCCGCATCTCACCGACCACCTCGGCCTGGCTTGGGTTTTCGCTCAGGTCCTCGGCGAGCAGCTCGAGCGCTCCGGAGAGGCCGGCCAGGGGATTCTTGATCTCGTGAGCCAGGCCGGTGGCCATCTCGCCCACGGTTGCGAAGCGGTCGGCCCTCACCATTCGCTCCCGGTAGAAGGCCTCCAGCTCGGCCTGGCTTCGGCGCAGGGCGGCCAGCGTGGCGTCGAAACCGCGAGCGGCCACGCCCAGCTCGTCGGGGCGCCCCTCGTCGGCACGGACCGAGAGGTCGCCGGCCTCGGCGCGACTCATCGCCGCCACCAGCCGGTGCAAGGGCGCGACGGCCTCGCGACCGATGAGCCACCAGGCGATGGCGAGCAGCACGAGAAGCGCCACGCCGGTGGTCACGCCGAGCGTGCGCGCCAGCTCCCCCTGGGCGGCCATGGCTGGGGCGCGCGTGAAGCGGAGGTCGACCCAGCCGTTGATGCGAGATTCGCGCCCGTGGCAGGAGGCGCACTTCTCGGCGTTGGTGATGGGGCGCATCACGGCGTACTGGGTCTGCTCGCCAGCGGGCGCCGACACCACGCGCGGCTGGGCGAAGCTCGACAGGTCGCTCCACGGGCGGGTGCCGGTGAGGCGCCGGTCGGTGGAGTAGGCCACCTGGCCATCCGGGCGGAGAAGGCTGATCGACTGGAGGTCGGCCCGGTGGCTGCGCGCCAGTTCGAGGAGGTCGGGCACCTGGTTCGGTTGCCCTTCCATCATGGTCTGGGTGACGCCGGAGACGACGTTGGCGGCAAAGATCTCGGCACGCTCCCGCTGGACCTTCTCGATGTCGCTGCCGTAGGCGCTGACGGCCACGTAGACCATGGTCCCGAGAACGGCCGCGAACAGGACCGCCGTGGGCAGGATGATCCGGGCGCGAATGCTCCGGTCGAGCCTGCTCCAAACGTTCACGAGTTGGTTCATGCGCCGAGGTCGCTCCCCTCAGGCGGGGCGTTTCGCAAGGAGCGCGCCATTTCACCCACATCCAGTCAAGTGGCTATAATGATTTATGTTTTCAGCGACGACGGACGCAAGGAGGTCTTCCGAAGACGGCTCGAAGGGGTTTCCTCTCGCTCGTTCTGCGCTACTCGGGCCCTGCAACGCAAGCTTTGCCGGCTATCCAGCGAGGGGCGCCGGGCCAGCGGAGTGGACATCGAAGATGCGGGCCGCGGCGGCCATCAACTCCTCGCCGCCCTCCGAGTCGTGGCCCGCGCGACGAAGTCTCACGCTCGGCTGGTGGAGGAGCTTCGAGACGATGGCGCCGGCGAGGGCGTCGAGAGATCGCTCCAGTTCCAGGTCGCCGCCTAGACGCCGGACGGTCCGCTCGACCTCCTCCCGGGCGATGGCAGAGGCGCGGGTCCGAACCGCGGCGATGATGGGAGCGGCCCGGCGCTCGGCAAGTTCCCGGGAGAAACGGGCGACCTCCTCGTCGATGATCCGCTCGGCATCCTGGACGGCACTCGCACGCGCCTCCTGCGCCCGTTGCTGGACGCGCGCCAGGTCGTCCACGTCACAGACGTAGACGCCTTCGACTTCGCCGAGCGCCGGCGGCACCACGCGAGGAACCGCCAGGTCGATGAGGAGCAGACGCCGGTGGCGACGTTGCTTCATGAGCGCGGGAGCGCCGAAGGGCTCCAGCGCCTCGAGTGCGATGGGGGCCGCCACCACGACGACGTCGGCGCGAACGAGCTTCGTCGCCGAGCGCCTCGACGGGGTGGGCGGTCCCGCCAACTTCCCGGGCGAGGGCCTCTGCGTTGGCATACGTCCGGTTGACGACAGCGACCTCCATGCCCTCGTCGCGGAGGTGCTGCGCGGAAAGGCGTGCCATCTCTCCGGCACCGACCACCAGTGCACGCCGACCGTCGAGCGGCCCGAGAACCTTCTCGGCCAGGTCGG
This sequence comes from uncultured delta proteobacterium, assembly GCA_963700085.1. GTDB lineage: Bacteria > Myxococcota > Myxococcia > Myxococcales > Anaeromyxobacteraceae > CAIOAK01. The sequence continues at coordinate 340,165 of CAVOWI010000018.1, read as the reverse complement.
CCGACGCGTGCCCCCAGGAGACCCCGGCCCTCCCGATGGCGGTCTGGGTGCGTACCCGCTTCGCGACCTGCAGGACGCGGGCGATGACAGACGAGAGTTCCTTCCCGGCGGTGCCAGCCTCGGAGGAGCGGCCGAACGCTGCCTTCACCTGTCCCAGAACCTGGGGCTCGCCGATGACGCCCGACTCGAGGCTGGCGGCGACGCGGGAAAGGTGGCGAAAGGCCTCCTCGCAGCGCAGGTCGAAGATCGGCAGGTCGCGGTCCCTGGCCCGGGCCCGGAGCGCCTCGCCCAGGCTGGCGGCGGCGGCGGCGGGGCAGGACGACGCTGCGTAGACCTCGACGCGGTAACAGGTGGAGAGGACGAACACCTCGTCCACGCCGTCGAGCGCGCCGTAAGACCGGATGAGGTCGGCCAGGGCTTCGCCGCCAGCGGCGAGCCTCTCGCGAGAAGCGACGGACGCCCTCTTCCTGTCCACCCCGATGGCGACGAGCATCTGCCCCTCCGGGCGAATCCGAATAGCAATGCTCGTGCCCGAATAAATGCATGTAACAACAAGTGGTTATCCGATTTAACGGGCGCAGGGGTTGCGCTGTGGCTACCCGTTCCAGGCCCCCCGCGAAAGGGATGCGGGCATGGCTCTTCCCACTCCGGGAGGGGTCAGGCCCGTGTCACGATCGACAGGGGGGCGAGCGCGCGCCTCTCCTCGTCCGTGGCGCCGGCGAGCATCCGGTCGCGGAGCGCTGGCGCGGACAGATGTACACGCCAGGGACCGGAGCGGCGCCCCTCGCTCGCTGGATCCCGGGCGGCCCGCTCGGCGCAGAAGCGCCGGTAGCAGCGCGCCGCCGAGGCGGCTACTTCGTCGAGCGCCATCTCGCGCGGCTTGACGACGGGGTCCCGGTGGTTGAAGCGCCTGTAGTCCCTGGTGGTCACATGGGATCCGTAGACCCGCCAGGCCGGCGTGTAGGGCAGCGGCGTCAGGACGGAGAAGTGGGCGACGTCTGGGTCCCAGGCGTTCGCACGCAGAAGCAGATCCTCGATTCGCTTCGGGGTCTCGTCTGGGAACCCGAGCCAGAAAGTGGCCTCGGACGTGATGCCGTGCTCCCGCAGCGCCTTCACGGCGCGCCGGCCCTCGACGAGTGCTCGCGCCTCTTCGACCCCTCCGATCCGATCCTCGGACGGGTCGCGACAAAGCCCCACGTGCACCACGCCGGCGGCGCGCCAGCGCGCCAGGGCCGACTCGTCCCGGAGGAGGTCGTGGGCGCTCGACCAGAGAACCAGGTCGAGCCCGAGATCGATCTCGGTGACGCGGGCGAGCAGGTCGGAAAAACGCCTTCCATCCACCGCCGGGGCGTGGTCGTAGAACCCCACCACATCGACGCCGTGGTCGCGCCGAAGGAGGGTCAGCTCGTAGGCCACGCACTCCGGAGACCGGGCGCGCCAGGTGCCTTCATACTCGGTTGCCTGCGAGCAACTCGCGCAGCGCTTCGGGCACCCGCGCGAGCTGGTGATCGCTCCCATGCGGGAAGCGGGGCGCCCGACCCAGCTGTACCTGGACCAGTCGAGCAGGTCCCAGGCCTTGGGAAGCGGGTCGAGCGCGGCCATCCGGGGGCGTGGCGCGGTGCGGATCACCCGGCCGCCAAGCGAGAAGGCGACCCCGGCTACCCGCGCCGGGTCGTCCCCTGCCTCCAGGCAGCGAAGCAGCTCCGGGAGCGTCTCTTCCCCTTCTCCCACCACCGCGAAGTCGGCGGAGCCGGTGGGAAGGAATTCGGAGTACATGAACGAGGCGTGGATGCCCCCCACAACCGTGGTGCAGCCGAGGCCCCGGGCTCGCCGGCACACCTCCATGGCGGCCGGGAACCCAGCCGTGGCCGCCGAAACGCAGACCACGTCCGGCGCGCTGGCCTGGATGATCCGGTCCAGGTCGGGTGCGCCCAGTCCGAGCGACAGGGCATCGACGATCTCGCATTCGTGGCCGGCGGCGCGAGCGGCGCCGGCCAGGTGAACCAGGGCAAGGGGGAGCCATGACCCCGCGGACTCGGCCGCGAAGCCAGGCTCCGGCGCACTTGTGAACAGAACTCGCAGGCTCCCCCCGCCCCAGACCGTGGTCTCTACCCTCCCGGAGCGACCACGGCGACCCCAAGGGTGAGCAAGAATCGGTCCGCTGGTCCGGTGCTCGAAAACGGCCTGTTCAAGCACTTCCGGTGAGGCGATCCCCCTAAGAGGTGGGCGACATCGCCCAATCCGGAGCGAAGCGGGGGATATGGCCCAGCGAGGTCCCCGTTCAGGGATCGACGCGGATCACGCCTCGACGCAGCGCGAAACGGACGAGCTCGGTGCGGTTGTGGAGTCCGAGCTTCTCCATCACCTTCTCGCGGTGCGACATGGCCGTCTTGACGCTGATGCCGAGCACGTCTGCCACTTCCTTGTTGGCGAGCCCCTCGGCGACCAGCTTCAGGACCTGCTTCTCCCGGTCGGTGAGGGTCTCGTAAGGGTCGCCACCGCCCGCCGCGGTCGGGCTGGAGTCCTCCATGGCGGTGCGTGCCACCTCCGGATCGAGCACCAGCCCACCACGGTGAACGGCCCGGATGGCGTCTGCCAGCCCGGCGCCGGCCGACTTCTTGAGAAGGTAGCCGGACACGCCGGCCTTGAGCAGGCGACGCACGTACTCTCGATCCTCGTACTGCGAGAGGATCAGGACCTTCGAGCGCAGGCCGGCCTTCTTGATCTCCAGCGTGGCCTCGAGCCCGCCCAGCCCCGGCATGGCGATGTCCATGACGACGACGTCCGGGTCGAGCTGCTTGGTGGCCTCGACGGCCCGCTGACCGTCCACGGCCTCGCCCACCACCTCGATGTCGTCGGAGAGGCAGAGCAGGGCCCGGACCCCCTCGCGCAGGATGGCGTGGTCGTCGGCGAGGAGCACGCGGATCTTGGCCATCGCCTACCCCTCCCTGCGAAGCGGGACTTCCAGGTGAATGCGGGTCCCCTGCCCCGGCGCCGAGTCGATGCGGACCTTCCCGCCCAGGATATCCACCCGCTCCTCGATTCCCATGAGGCCGAAGTGGCGCCGCTCCGCATGCGAGACGTTGCCAGGATCGAAGCCGCGCCCATCATCCTCGATCTCGATGCGGATCACACCATCCGCCTCGGACAGCTGGATGAGCACGGTCTCGGCCTGGGCGTGGCGCGCGATGTTGCTCATGGCCTCCTGGCACACCCGGAAGAGCGCGGTCTCGAAGGCGGCCGGATAGCGCCGGTCCTCGGCCTCGAACTCGCAACGGACCGAGAGCCCCCGGGAGACCAGGTGGCGCTCGGCGTACCAGCGGATCGCCGACTGGAGCCCCAGGTCGTCGAGCACCGAGGGTCGCAGGTCGAGGATCATCCGGTGGACCTCCTCGATGGTGTGCATGGCGAGCGCCTTGGCCTCCTCGAGGCGCGGCGGCAGCCCGGCCTTGAGTGCGCCGAGCGCGCTGTCGAGGGCCATCACCAGCACCGCCAGGCTCTGGCTCGTGTCGTCGTGCAGCTCGCGGGCGATGCGTTTGCGCTCGTCCTCCTGTGCCGACACCACCTTCTCGTAGAGGCGGCCGAGGGCGGCCTCGCGATCCCGCAGCTGCTCGTTGGCCCCCGCCAGCTGCCCCGTGCGCTCCACGACCCGCTTCTCCAGCTCCGCGTTGGCCATGGCCACCGCGCCGATGAGCTCGGCGAGCGAGTGCCTCATCTTCTCGAGCGCCTTGGCGAGGCGCCCGATCTCGTCTTGGCCGGTCTGCGGGATGGGCGCGGAGAGGTCGCCCGCGGCGATGTTCTCTGCCGCGCCGGTGAGGAGGGCCACGGGCTTCGCGATGCTGCGGGCGGCGCCCCAGGCGAGCAGCGCACCGGCCCCCAGGGCCGTCAGGAAGATGCCGGCCAGCCAGGCCGGGAGGTAGCTCGAGCCCCCAGCGAGTTCGGAGGCCGGCACGCGCGCCAGGATCACCCACGGCGCGTTGGCCACCTCCGCGGTGGTGACCACCGCGCGCCCGCGCGCGTCCTCGACCCGATCGGAGTGGCAGTCGCGGCACATCCGGGATGTGCCCTTCCCCTCGGCGATCACCTCCCGCACGCCGGAGCAGGCCGTGGTGGTGGTGGGGCGCCCGGACTCGGTGGTGGCCACGATCCGCCCGGAGCGATCGACGATCTCCGCCGACCCCCCGGCGCTCTGGCGCAGGTAGCGGAGCATGACGAGCAGGTGGTGGTGGCTGGCGTCGATGACTCCGCCGGCGATGCCGGTGATCCGCCCCTCCCAGTTCCGCACCGGGACGAGCGCGTAGAAGTGCTCGCCCGTGACGCTCCGGACGAAGGGGGTCACCACCGGGCGTCCGCTCTCCAGCGCCCGGCGGATCGACGGTAGGTCCGGGACCGGGGCGATGGAGCGGGACCCGCGGTCCGGCTCCTCTGCGATCACCTCCCCACCGGCGTCGAGGAAGAATGCCCCGCCCGGGTACTGGAGGTGGACGCGAGGGTCGCGCAGTGCCGCTCGCTCCGGCTCCGGGTCCTGATCCTCGAGGTTCACGCGGGCCGCGGTGGCCGCTCGTTGCAGGACCTCGAACCCCTGGTTCATCTCCTCCTCGACCTGCCCGGCCACCGTGCGCGCCGACCACTGGCGCGCCGCGACCAGCTGCAGGTCGAGCTGCGCGACCCGCGCCAGGAATGCCCAGGCGATCAACCCCACCGGGATCACGGCGCTGAAGGCGAGGAGCAGGTACACCCGCGTCTGCAGCGACCCGCGCAGCCGGTCCCGGAGCGAGCGGTCGCTCATCTCACACCTCCGTGGATGCTGCGCGCCATGCGGATCAGGTCCTCGAGGGAACCGCGCCCTCGCAGGAGGAAGTGCCGGCCACCGGCGTTCCAATCGAGCTGGTTCCACAGCGTCCCGTCCTCGGCGACCACGCGGGACAGCACCGAGCCCGCTCCGAGGGGAGCACTCTGCTGCTGGATGACCGCCAGGCGGCCCAGCAGTGCGGCCGGGAGCGTGCCCTCGCCCCCTGCGGTCTGGGCCAGGAAGAGCGCCGGGGCGCCGTCCGCGCCCAGGAAGGAGAGCGCCACCGAGCCGCCGTCGTCGCGGGCGAAGCGCACGGTCGACGGCGGCCAGCGAAGGGTGTCGGGGAAGTAGGCCGGCAAGAGCACCTTGGCCTGGAGCCGGCGTTCCGCCTCCTCCACGCTGGCGGCGCGCCGGACGCCGCGCGGCACGCCGTGCATCCAGGCAGGGACGGCGTCGAGCGTCACCAGAGAAAGCGCGGCGCCCCCCAGGACGAGGACAAGGATCCAGAGCGCGCGTGCGCCCTCGCTCACCGTGCTTCCCATCGCCGCGGCCCCGGCGGCGGTCATACCACGAAGAAGAGCAGCAGGCCGAGCCCGGCCGCGGCGGCGGCGAACCTCAGCCTCGCCAGCGGGACCGGGCCGGGCGCTGGCGCGAGCAGGGCCCGGCAGCGCTGCTCGATGTCGTGCGCCCGGGCCCGGGCGATGGGCTCGGCGAGCGAGGCGGAGAGCGGGAAAGGCTGGGCGGACCGGGCCGGGAACCGTCTCTCGGTGGCCCGGAACAGCTTCAGGAGGCCGCTCGCCAGCGCCAGCCGGTCGCCGGTGGCGGACGCGGCGCGCTCGTCGGCCGCCCGCTCGGCGTCGCGCGCCACCGCCCGGACCAGGACCTGCACGGCCGGGTTGAACCACATGAGTGCCCGGGCCCCCATGAGCGCCCAGGAGAGCGTGGGATCGCGCCGCTCCAGGTGGGCGAGCTCGTGGGCCAGCGCCCCCTCGAGCTCGGCCGGGTCGAGCAGGTCCACCGCCGCGCTGGATATCACCACTGCGGGACGGCGCGTACCGGTGCAGTAGAGAACCGGCTGACCCTCCCGGAGGAAGACCAGCGGCGGCGCCGCCATGCAGAGGGAGGCGGCCGCCCCGGAGAGCGCCTCCTCGGCCCGCGCGCCCCCTGGCGTCCGGGCCAGCCACGGCGGCGGCTCCACGCTGCGGGCCCGCAGCCAGGGGACGAGGTCCATGAGGAAGAGGGCGAGCCCCATGAGCGCCATCCCTGCAATCCACCATCCGTAAAGCCCGGCGCCGAGGAAGGCGAGGTCGTCCCAGTGGCGCCCGGCGAAGATCGAGCGCACGTCCCGGAAGGCCTCGCCCTCGCGAACCGGGAAGACCAGGAACAGGGCCGGAACCACGAGCAGCGGCCAGGCCAGCGCGAGCAACCGGAACCCCATCCTCTGCTGGGGCTCCCGCACCCCCCACAGGCGCACCAGCGCCTCGATCACCAGCGCGGCGACCAGCGTGTGGAAGATCGCCTGGCCGGCGAAGTCCATCCACCTCTGGCCGGTCATGCCGGGGACCTGGTGCTAGTGGTGACCGGGGGGCTCCCGCCCCTCGGCGCGCGCCAGCTCGAGCGGGTGCTCGTGTTCCATGCGCTCGCGGCTGATCTTCCCGGTGAAGATCGAGGCGTCGAACGGAAAGACGTCCGGGTGCAGGTGCGCGTTGAAGATGTGCCAGATGGTGATCACGAGGAAGGCCATGAGCCCCTCGTTGGAATGCGCCACCTTTGCGGCCGGGATGATCTCGCCGGGACCCAACCGGGCAACCACGGTCGGGTACATGAGCGTGAGGCCCGAGACGATCATGATCACGTTGCCGATCATGAGGCTCCAGTACTCCCACTTCTGCTTGTAGTCGTAGCGGTCGAAGGCGGCCGGATGATCTTCCAGGCCCAGGTAGTACCTCAGGGTCTGAACCGCGTCGGTGAAGTCTCGCCGGTTCACGGCCATGGTGAAGCCGACCTTGCGGGAGAGGATGGCGCGGAAGGCGCCGATGGCGTGCCAGACGACGGCGATGATGAGGACCACGCCGAAGAACCGGTGGAGCCAGCGGACGCTGTCGATGCCGCCCATGCCGGTGATGAGCGCCTGGGCCCACCTGGACGTGTAGAACTTCTGGGGAAGGCCCGTGGCCACCAACCCCACGAAGTCGACCATGGTGACGAAGTGCTCCACGCGCTGCGCCGGCGTGAAGCGAACCAGATAGCCCGCCTTTTCCTTGACCGCTGCCTCGCTCATCGTCCCGCTCCTCACGCCGGATTCTTCTACGCCCACCGATTCGCCGCTCACCGGTTCACCACGACGCGCCAGAGATGCAGCGCGATCTGGATCAGCAGGCTGATGAGGATGAACGGGATGAGGACGTAATAGAAGATCTGCACGCTCCAGACCAGCGGGGACTTCTTCAGGCTGGGCTCGTAGTGGGACATCCAGGCCTTGGGAAAGTCGGCGGTGGCGCCCTCGTGGCACTTGCCGCAGGTCTTGACCAGGTTCGCCTGCATCACCGACGACCGCGGGTCGTCGGGGCGCTGGATGTCGTGCACGCCGTGACAGTCGGTGCACCCGGCGGCAAGTCGATCGCCCTTGCCCTTCTTGCCCTTCTGAAGCGACGCAGCCATGCCGTGGAAGTCGGACAGGTAGCTGTCGACCACGTTGGTGGAAAGGTTGTAGCGCTTCATGAGCTTCTGGTCGGTGTGGCAGCGGCCGCAGATCTCGGCAGTGCGCAGGGAGAGCGCGCCGGCGCGCGGGTCGGCCACGTCGTGCGCGCGATGGCAGTCGGTGCAGACGGGGACGTCGGCGTTGCCCTGGGTGACCGCCTTGCCGTGCACGCTGCCGCTGTAGACCTCGAAGACCTTCTGGTGGCAGTTCGAGCAGGTGACGGAGACCCGGGTGCGGGGCTCGCCGGGGCGACCGATGGCGTGCGACCCGTGGCAGTCGACGCAGAGCGCGGCCTGGCGGTTGCCCTTCTGCGCCAGCTGGTAGTGGACGCCGTCGAGGGTCTTCGTGTAGTTCGCGAAGTGGCACTTCTTGCACTGCTCGTAGTACGCCACGGTGACGTCGCGGCGGGTCTTGAAGGGCTTCGACTCGTGCGGGTAGTCGGCCTTGTCGGTGTGGCAATCGGTGCAGCGAAGCATGTCGCCGTGAACCGACTTCCCGAATACGGCCAGATCGACGTGGAGCGAGACCTTCTCGCCGCTCGGCAGGTCCATCGACATGGACGGATCGCTGCCATGGCATCCCAGGCAGCTGTCCTGCTCGGCAGGGATCTCGGCGCGCGCGGCATTGGCGAGGAGAGCCACCGCCAGCGCCAGGAAGAGCCTCTTCGCCATCGTTTCCCCCGCGTTTCGCGCGATGTGACCGAAAGTGATCGAACCGCCCGGCCGCGCGATCTCGTCGCGTGTAGCAGATCCCCGCGAAGCGAGCCAGGAGTATCGTCATCGAGATCCATGTATTTCCCGGACAAATTCCGATCTTTTCATGGACGGATCAACACCACTTGGGGCAGGTCCCCCAGTACGCATGATGCGCGCCGGCGGGACCCTGGAAAGGCCCCGTCGGCGCAAGGATTTCGTCCTGGATTGCGCCTCGCCTACCGATGGCACATGTCGCAGCTCTCGAAGCCGAAGGCGCTCTTGCCGTGGCATGCGCCGCACTGCCGCCCCTGCTCCATCGCCGCGTGGCGAATCGGCTGACCGTCGAAGGTGGCGCCCGACTCGAGCGTCTTGAAGAGCCTCGGATGGCACCGGGTGCAGCCGGGTGCCTTCAGGTCGACGTGGCTCGAGTGGTTGAACGTCACCTTGCCCGGGCTGCCCTCCCCCGGCTTGAACGTGTACTCGGGGGGCAGCTTGTCGAGTCCCGCGGCCGCGGCGACCACGGAGAAGGCCGCGGCGGCGAGGACGGCGAGGAGGCGAAGCGTCTTTCCCTGTTTCGTCATGTCGGTCACCTGGAGGTCCTGCTCAGTGGTGTCCAGCGGAGCCCTTCAAGGGGCGGAACACGGGCATGCGATTCACGATCCAGCGGAAGGCCAGGACCCCGATGACCACCAGTGCGATCGAGACCGAGATCTCCATCCAGCTGGGTACGTAGCGCACCGCCTGGTTGTAGTTGTACGCGATGAACGAGACGTTGAGCCGGTTCACCACGATGCCGGTCACGCCCAGGACGGCGGCGACTCGCACGATGCCGACCTTCCGGTTCCGGGCGCCCCAGGCGAACATGAGCGACGGGGCGAGCACGAAGCCGAGCATCTCCAGGAGCCACCACTTGCCGAAGAAGCCCACCCCGATGAAACCCAGCGCGTGGTTGTCGATGACGCCCTGCAGCTTGAGGAAGAAGTAGGCGAACATCACCACCGCTCCGGCCTTGGCGAGCCCGAGGGTGAGCTTGTCGGCGTCGACGTGATGCCCCTCGAACTGCTCGGAGAAGATGTTGTGGGAGATGGCGCTCTCCACGATGACCATGCAGATGCCGGCGATGACGGCGCTGACGAAGAAGAACACGAAGATCTGGCTGGAGTACCAGAGCGGGTGGAGCTTTCCCGGCGCGATGATGAAGAGCGAGCCGAGCGCCGACTGGTGCATGGTCGAGAACATCACCGAGAGCACGGTGAGGCCGAGCAGCGCCTTCTTGAGCGGGCGATAGAAGCGCTCCCAGCCCAGCCACTCGAAGAAGGGAACGGAGAACTCGAGGGCCAGGACGGTGGTGTAGCAGACCACGCACCAGGCGACCTCGAATAGAACCGACTGGGTCCCGTTGTTCGAGAAGATGCCGATCATGTTCCAGGGCTTGCCCAGGTCGGCGATGAGCCCGATGACCGCCATCATGTAGCCGAGGAAGCCGGTCAGGATCGCCGGCCGCTCGATGGGGTGGTACTCGTCCAGGCCGAAGATCTCCACCGTTGCGCCGATGGTGAAACCTCCGGCGGCGAGCGCGATGCCGGTCATCATGTCGAAGCCGATCCACAGCCCCCACGGCTGGGTCTGGGACAGGTTGGTGGTGGCTCCCAGGCCCAGGTAGAACCGGAGGAAGAGCACCGGCAGGCCAACGACCAGGAAGGCCGCGCAGACCACGTTGAAGGGCGTCCAGAGGGACTTGAGGTAGTCCCGGAAACTCATGCCGAGCAGGATGCGTTCCTGGACCCAGGACCCCGACTGCGCGCTCGTGGCGGTGACGACGTCATTCATGGCTGCCTCCGTCGGCCTTGCCGGCCCCGTGGTCGGAATCGTGAGACTTGGCCTTGCCGTCCCGGTGCGAGAACGCCCAGAGCCCCATCAGGAGCGGCGGCCAGAGCGTCATGACCACCGGCGGAACGCCCAGGGCGCCCTTCACCAGCTTCGGGTAGGAGTTGTCGTTGACCGCGACCTCGAAGCCCAGCTTCTCGAACGGGACGTCGGTGATGTACATCCAGTTCGTCCCGCCGGCCTCGTGCTCCCCGTAGATGTGCTGCGTGTACTTGTCGGGGGTTCCGTAGACCCGGCGCCGCGCCTCCTTGATGAGCTGGCCCCGGGTGCCGTAGGTGAGCGCGCCGCTCGGGCAGACGCCGATGCAGGCCGGGAGCTTGCCCTCGGCCTGGCGACCTGCACAGAAGGTGCACTTGCGGACCATGGGGATGGCCTTGGCGTACTGGTACTTCGGCACCGAGAACGGGCAGGCCACCATGCAGTAGCGGCAGCCCATGCACTTGCTGCCGTCGTACGCCACCGGCCCCGTGGATTGCTTGTCGAGTGCTCGGACCGGGCAGGCCGAGGCGCAGGCCGGCTCCACGCAGTGCATGCACTGGCGCTTCACGTACCGCATCGTCCCGTCTGGCTTCTCCGTCCGGTTGACGACCGTGAAGGTCTCCGGGCCGGTGGGGCGCATGGCCGCGAAGGCCTCGCCATCGGTCGGCGGGTCGGCCAGCGAATTGGCCTCGGCGCAGGCGGCCTCGCATCCGCGGCAACCGACGCACAGCGTGGTGTCGACGAGGACGGAACGCTCGTCCTCGCCGGGGGTGGTCGCCGACCCGGCCGCCCGGGCCCGTCCCGGCAAGGTGACGAGCGCCGCGGTTCCGGTTGCGCCGGCGATCTGGAGGAAGGTTCGTCTGCCGAGCTTCATGAGTGTGTTCCTTTCCTCTCCGGAGAGTTCTTCAGTTCGGTCTCTAGGTCTTCGATGGTGTGGAGGGCACGGGCGAGGGCCTCGCGGTAGAGGGCGCATCCGTTGAAAGCCTCCCCCTCGCAGGCCGACGCGGTGCTGATGCGGTCGGTGGGGATGAGCTTCTTCTGCGGCGATGCCTGGCAGAAGACCATCGTCACTTCGGTGAGGTAGGGGCAGGACATTGGGTTCGAGGCCTCCTCACCACTCCTTCGCAAGGGGTGGGCCAGATTGGGCCTCCAGCAGTGTCACCGGAAAAGAGGCGTGTTCACCGGAGGTTGCACCCGAGCGCCGCCCGGGCGCCAGGACCGGCCAGAAGACCATCGGTGAATTCCTCAACGGCCCTAGAACGCCACAGCGGAAGCAACGTTACGGAATCACACACCTATTGCCGAAATTCATCCCGCCTGTCGGAATATTCACCAAGCGCTGAGCCCTTCAGCACCCGGACGGGTTCGACGAAGGGGCGATGGCGAGGGCTCAGCCAGCCGCCGGGTCGGCGTCCTCTCCGTCGCGGCGGAGCTGGTACTTGCGGATCTTGTTGTAGAGGGTGACCCGGTCGATGCCCAGCAGGCGCGCGGCGTGGCTCACGTTCCCGGCTGTATGGGCCAGCACGTCGGAGATGTGCCGCTTCTCGACCTCGTCGAGTGACACCGGCTCGCCCGGCGCGTTCGAGCCCGGCGCTCGGGCCGGAGCCGGGGCCAGGCCGAGGTCGGAGGGCTTGATGACGTCCCCTTGCGTGACCACTGCGCCCCTCTCGAGGACGTTGCGTAGCTCGCGGACGTTGCCGGGCCAGTCATGGGCGAGAAGCGACGCCATCGCCTCGGGGGAGACCTTCACCCGCTTCTTCATCTCGGCCTCCAGCCGATCGAGGAAGTGCTCGACGAGCAGCGGGATGTCCTCCTTGCGTTCCCGCAGCGGGGGCAAGGTGACGGGGATCACGTTCAGCCGGTAGAAGAGGTCCTCGCGGAAGGAGCCGTCGGCCACCGCCTTCTTCAAATCCTTGTTGGTGGCCGCGATGATGCGGACGTCCACGTCGATGGGGTCGTTCCCGCCCACCCGCTGGAACTTCCGCTCCTCGAGTACCCGGAGCAGGTCGAGCTGGAGCTTGGGGGAGATGTCCCCGATCTCGTCGAGGAAGAGGGTGCCCCCGGCCGCGGACTCGAACTTCCCCTTCCGGCGGGCGTTGGCGCCGGTGAAGGAACCCTTCTCGTGGCCGAAGAGCTCGCTCTCGAGCAGGGTCTCGGTGAGGGCTGCGCACGACATGGCGACGAACGGTCCCTCGGCCCGCTGGCTCTCCTCGTGGATGGTTCTCGCCAGCACCTCCTTGCCGCTGCCGCTCTCGCCGAGGACGAGGATGGTCGAGTTGGATCGTGCCGCGACCTGGGCCAGCTCGAAGACCCGCTGCATGGCGGCGCTCTTCGAGACGAGGTCGCGGAACCGGTGCTCCTTCTTCAGGGCCATGCGCAGGACGGCGTTCTCGCGCACCAGGCTCTGCTGCGCGACCACCTTCTGCATGAGGAGCGAGAGCTCCTCCGGGTCGAACGGCTTCACCAGGTAGTCGAAGGCGCCGAGCTTCATGGCGGTGACCGCGGTGTCCACGGTGGCGTAGGCGGTCATCATGATGACGGCCGCTTCCGGCTGGAGCTTGCGCGCCTCCTCGAGCACCTGGAGCCCGTCCATCCCGGGCATCTTCAGGTCCACGAGCATGACGTTCCATCGCTCGCCCTTCATCTTCTCCACGGCGATGCGACCGTCGGCGGCGGTCGAGACCTGGAAGCCGTCCTCGTGCAGCCAGCCGCTCAGGGATTCCCGGACAATCTCCTCGTCGTCGACCACCAGGACCCGGGTGTTCTCTCCAGTCATTGACTCTCTCCCCCGCCTCGCACCACGCGATCGCGGCATCTGCTGCAGAATTCGCCTCGCTTCTTGTCCACGTCGCGGGCGCTGGACGAACGCCCCATGACGCAGCCCGGGCTGTCGCAGTGGACCAGGCCAAAGCAATGACCCAGCTCGTGCACGCTCTCCTTGGCGAGCCGCTCGAGCGCAACCCGGGGGTCGGGCAGCCCGGGCTCCCCGAGCCGGGCGGCCGAGACCACGGCGGCCCGGCCGTTCAGCTGCGCCTCGCCGAAGACGAAGGTCAGGATGGGGATGAAGAGATCCTGATCGGTCACGGCGAGGACCTTCCCGGGTGGGCCGACCGTCCCGAGCCAGGCCAGGATCTTGGCGGTGGACCATTGCTTGCGCCGGTGATCGTAGGCGTCGGGCGGCCGCCCCGGGTCGTCCCAGATGCGCACCGGCGCACCCAGGGCGCGCTCCAGGTGCTGGCGTACGTGCTCGAGCGCCCTGGCGCCGGGTTCCTTCTCACCGATCCACCAGAGGTGTGTGGCCTCCACGTCACGACCCGCGCGCCGCCGGGAGCTGGATGGTGAAGCGCGTGCCCTTCCCCGGCTCGCTCTCCACCGAGACCCGCCCTCCGTGCCTCTCGACGATCCCGTAGACCACCGACAGGCCGAGGCCCGTCCCCTTCTCCTTGGTGGTGAAGAACGGGTCGAAGATCTTCTGCATCAGCTCGGGAGGGACGCCCGGGCCGTCGTCCTGGAAGATGATCTCGACGGCGCTGTCCTCGGGCAGCGGACGGGTGGCGACCCGGAGGTGACCGCCCTTGCCCACGGCCTCGACGGCGTTGATGACGATGTTCATGAAGGCCTGGCGAAGCTGGCCGAAGTCGGCGTTCACGGTCGGAACCTTGGCGAGGTCCTTCTCCACCTCCACGCCCAGGATCGTTGTCTGGTGCGACACCAGCGAGAAGATCTCCTCCACCACCTGGTTCACGTCCACGTCCTTGAGCTGGAGCGGCCGCTCCCGTGCGAAGTCGAGGAGGTTGCGCACGATGGCGGTGCAACGCTCGGTTTCCCGCTGCACGAGCGCAAGCTGCTTCACCAGCGTGCGGCGCTCGACATCCCCCACCGGACCGTGCTCGATGGTCCGGATCATCAGCTTCGCGAAGGTGAGGATCCCCGCCAGCGGGTTGTTGATCTCGTGGGCGATGGAGGCCGAGAGCTTCCCCAGCGAGGAGAGCTTCTCGGTACGCACCAGGGTATCCTGCGCTGCCCGGAGCTCCCCGGTGCGCTCCTGAACCTTCATCTCGAGCTGCTCGGTGAGGAGGTGGAATTCCCCCTCCACGCGCCGCAGCGAGCGAACCATCTCGTTGAACGAGGCGGCGAGAAGGCCGAGCTCCCCCCTGGCGTCGATGTGGATCTCGATGTCGAGCTCGTCCTTGGCGACCCGCCGGGTGGCCTGGACGAGCGCCTCCACCGGGCGAACGACCCGATGGTGAACCACGTACCAGAAGACGGCCCCGAGCAGGAGCGCCAGGATGGCGGTCACGATGAGGCTGGCACGCCGGAACGCGGCCAGGTCGGCGTCGACGGGAGCGAGCGAGATGCCCACGTCGAGGACGCCGAGCACCGCCTTCTCTCGCGGATGGACGTGGCAGGCGCTGGTGGCGCAGTCGGGGCTGGTCCGGAAGGGCGTCACCGTGGAGAGGATGCGCCCGGTGCGCCCCTCGAAGATCCGGGCGCGCAGCGCGTCGACGGGCACCGTGAGACTCTCGTTCTCCTCGTGGCAGGCACGGCAGCCCTCGGCCCGCTTGTCGACGAGCTTCCCCTTTTCCCCGGAGACCGTGGAGAAGGTGATCCGCCCCTCCTTGTTGAAGATGCGGACGTGGGAGATCTCCGCGTGGCGGCCGATGTTGTCGATGATGGCGTAGGCCTCGGCTCGCTCGTCCCGGAGCATCGCCAGCCGCACCGAGGCCGCGATGGTCTCGCTCAGCAGCGCAGCCGAGTCGGTCACGCCGGACAGGCGCTGGCGGGCGATGGCCATCTCGACCACGGCGAACGCCGCGATGGCGGCGAGCATCAGGGCGGCGGCCACCCCGAGGACCTGGGTGGAGAGCCGGTCGCGCCAGGGAATGGAATCGAGCGCGCTCCGGTCGTGCCGCCGGCCAGGCTTCCCTGGCACCGACGGCGAACCCGTTCCCCTGACGTCCGATTCGCTCGACGACCCGTCCCGCACCCCTGTCCTCCCCGCGCGAGAACCTTCGAGTCACCCTACTCCCCCCTGGGTAAACGTCCATTGTCCCGAGTCAACCCGACCCGAGAGGTTTCCCCGGCGAAGCCGGCCGCGGTAGAGAGAGCGGATATGCACGCCGTCCTCCTCATCCGCTGCGCCGACCGCCCGGGCATCGTGGCCGCGGTCTCCACCTTCCTCTTCCGCCACGGCGCGAACGTCGTGGACCTCGATCAGCACTCGACCGAGGAGGTGCCCGCGACCTACTTCATGCGGCTGGAATTCCAGACCGAGGGACTCGACGCGCCCCTGGACAGGCTCGGCCAGATGTTCGGCGACGAGGTCGGCGATCGGATGGAAATGGAGTGGCGGCTCGGCAGCCACGCCGACCGGCGGCGGGTGGCCGTGCTGGTCTCGCGCCAGGATCACGCGCTCCTCGACCTGCTCTGGAACTGGCGCCGAGGCGACCTCCGGGCCGACATCCCGATGGTCATCTCCAACCACCCGGACCTGCGTCCGGCGGTGGAGTCCTTCGGCGTGCCGTTTCTCCACGTGCCGAACCACCGCGACGACCGCCCCGCGGCAGAGGCGCGCATGCTCGAGATCCTGGAGGGGAAGGCCGACGTGGTGGTCCTCGCCCGCTACATGCAGGTCCTCTCGGCCGGGTTCGTGGACCGCTTCCCCGGGCGGGTCATCAACATCCACCATTCGTTCCTCCCGGCCTTCGCCGGCGCCGACCCGTACCGTCAGGCCTATGACCGGGGCGTGAAGATCGTGGGGGCAACCGCCCACTACGTGACCGCCGAGCTCGACGCCGGCCCGATCATCGACCAGGACGTGGCCCGGGTGAGCCACCGCGACTCGGTGGACGATCTGAAGGCGCTGGGGCGCGACCTGGAGCGCCGCGTGCTCTTCCGTGCCGTGCGCTGGCACTGCGAGGACCGGATCCTGGTGCACGGCAACAAGACCATCGTCTTCGCCTGAACCGCGGGGGGGGTCATGGAGCACGAACGGCTGGTGGATGGGATGGAGGCCATGGTCCGCGCCCTCCAGGATCGGATCGCCTCGGCACTCGAGGCGGCAGACGGAGACGGCCGGTTCACCCGCGATTCCTGGGAGCGGCCGGGCGGAGGGGGCGGCACCACCTGCGTGCTGGCCGACGGAGCCCTGCTCGAGAAGGCGGGAGTGAACGTCTCGCGCGTGCATGGAAAGGTCCCGCCCCGCATGGCGGCGCGGCTTCCCGGCGACGGGGACGACTTCGCCGCGGTGGGGCTCTCGCTCGTGCTGCACCCGCGCAACCCCTGGATTCCGACGACGCACGCCAACGTGCGGTTGCTGGCCCGCGGGTCGAAGGCCTGGTTCGGCGGGGGCGCCGACCTGACCCCGTACTACCTCTTCGAGGAGGACGCGGGCCACTTCCACCGCGAGTTCCGGGGCGCCTGCGAGCGCTACCAGCCTGGCAGCTACGCCCGGTTCAAGAGCACCTGCGACGAGTACTTCTACCTTCCCCATCGCGCCGAGCACCGCGGGGTGGGCGGCATCTTCTTCGAGGACCTGGGCGGCGACCCCTGGAGGGAGCTTTCCTTCGTGGAAGACGTGGGGAGCACCTTCCTGCGCGCCTACCTTCCCATCGTGGAGCGGCGGCGCACGCTCCCCTGGGGGGATCGGGAGCGAACCTGGCAGGAGATCCGGCGCGGGCGGTACGTGGAGTTCAACCTGCTGCACGACCGGGGCACCGTCTTCGGCCTGGAGACGGGCGGGCGCACCGAATCCATCCTCATGTCGCTGCCGCCGGTGGTGCGCTGGCGCTACGATCACCACCCGGAGCCGGGCAGTGCCGAGGAAAGGTTGCTGGCGGTGGTCCGGTCGCCCCGCGATTGGGCCTGATGCCGGCCGGGATCTACCTCGCTCCACGTCGGGGCGTGACCCAGGATTCGGTTGCCCCGGGGGGAAAAACCACTACACCCGCCCGCATGCTGACGCAGAAATTCCTCCAGCTGAATCTCCTCGGGGCCGAGTGGGTCAACTGGACCCTGGTGCTCTTCTCCCTTGTCGGCGTCGCCATCACCGCCGACCGCCTCCTGCTCTACTTTCGCACCCGGGAAGGCTTCGCCGCTCTCCAGGCTGGCCTTCAAGGGGCGCTGCGGCGCCGAGACCTCGCCGGCGCGCTGGCGCTCATGCAGCGGGACTCCCTCATCCGAAACGTGCTGCGCTCCGGGCTCGACGCCGTTCAGCGCGGCGAGCGGGACCCGAAGGCGGTCGAGGAGGAGATGCTCGCGACGCTGGCAGCCGAGCGTTCGCGCTACGACGCGCGCGTGGCCTGGCTGACCACCATCGCCAACATCGCGCCCCTGGTCGGGCTCCTGGGGACCATCATCGGCATCGTGGGCGCCTTCTACGGCCTCGGTCAGGCCGGGACCACCCAGTCGGCTGGAAACCCCCAGGTCATGGTCTCCATCGCCGAGGCGCTGGCCTCGACAGCCTTCGGCATCTTCGTCGCCGTCCCGGGCGTGATCGCCTACAACCTGATGCGCGCCCACATGGGGGTTCGCCTGCGGCAGGCCGAGGCCGTCATGCGCGAGTTCCTGGCCAACCTGGGCGCGGTGGAGCGGCTGGACGGCGAGGACTCCCCGTGAACACCGGCGGCTTCGGGTCGGACCCGAACGACGAGCTGGTCACCGGGGTGAACATCACGCCCATCGTCGACGTGGCCCTGGTGCTGCTGGTGGTGTTCCTGGTCACCTCGTCGCTCATCGTCTCGAAGAGCATCCAGGTGGAGGTCCCCAGGGCGGCCACCGGTGCCGAGACCGCGGTCGGGTTGCTGGCGTTCGTCGTCACCAGCGCCGGCGACCTGTACGTGAACGGCCAGCCCGCGAGGCTGGAGGACATCCCCGGCGCCGTGACCGAGGCCCGGCGCCGGATCGACCCGGGGCAGAAGCTCTCCGCCTTCGTCTCGGCCGACGTGGCCGCTCCCTACGGACGGTTCGCCGAGGTGGTGGACCGCCTGCGCCAGGTGGGCGTGACCGACATCGCGCTCGACACCAGGCCCATCGAGGCCGCGGCACGGTGACGCGGGTCGGCCACACCGGTGCGCAGGGATGGGGCATCGCGCTCGTCCTGTACGCGGCGATCTTCGCCTGGGCGGTGCTCTCGCCACCCTTCCAGCGGTCGTCCGAGCCCCGGCCTCCTCCGACCCGTGTACGTCTGGTGGAGACCCGGCCAGCCGAGCCCGCCCCTCCACCAGCGCCGAAGGAGCCTCCGCCGAAGCGCATGGAGGTGACGCGCCGCGACCCGAAGGCCCCTCCGGTTGCGCCGGCGCCCCTGCTTCCAGCTCCGGCAAACCCGAATCCACCGCCACCCGCGGCGCCGCGCCGCTTCGAGGTGTCGCTCGAGGCCACGGTCCCGGGAGGCGGCATCGCGGTCCCCACCGCGCAGCCCGGGTCGGGTCCCTCGCTCCGTGCGACGCCGGGCGGGACGGGCACGGGCCCAGACGCACCCGCCTTCTACGTGGAGCCCGATTCGGCCCCGAGCCTCATCGCCCAGCCCAGCCTGGCCGAGATGCGCGCCCTCTATCCGGAGGCCGCGCGACGCGGCGGCGTCGAGGGGGACGTCCGCCTCGAGCTCGAGGTCTCGGCCAGCGGGGAGGTCACCGGATCGACCGTGGTACGCTCCGCCGGAAACGGCTTCGACGAGGTGGCCCAGAAGCTCGTCCGCCGATTCCGCTTCAGGCCGGCCACGAAGGGCGGGAAGCCCGTCCCGGCGGTCGTTCCCTGGACCTACAAGTTCCGGCTCGAGGGGTGAATCGATGACGCGAATCCGCCGCACCGCGAGCCTTCTCTCCCTCCTGGTGCTCCTCTGCGCGTCTTCGCCGGCCCTGGGGCAGCAGCCCCCGCCCCCCGCCACGCCCGCCGAGCCGACGCTGGCCACCCCCCCCCGCCTGAAGGAGCTCGTCCCGGCCGACGTGCCTCCGGGAACGAAGTTCCCGACGCCGGAGGTGGTCGTCGTCCTGTCGCTCGACGTCACCGCCGAGGGAAAGGTGGAGAAGGCGACCGTGGAGAGTGGCGCAGGTGAGCCCTTCGACGCGGCCGCGCTCTCGGCTGGCCGCCGCTTCGAGTTCGAGCCCGGCCGGCTCTCCACCGGCGACCCGGTGCCGGTCACCGTCACGTTCCGGCTGCGAATCCAGGAACCCGTCGCCCCGGCCGCTCCGCCGCCAGTGAAGCTCACCGGCTGGATCCTGGAGCGGGGGTCGAGGGTGCCCCTCGCCGGCGTGCCGGTGGTGGCGCGCGTGGGGGACCGGATCGTCGCCAGCGCGACCACCGACGGGTCGGGCCGCTTCGAGCTGGAGGTACCCGACGCGGAGTTCCAGCTCTCTGCATCCCCCCCCGACCACCAGAGGCTCGACCTCTTCGTGAAGGCGCGTCCGGGCGAGGTCCGGGAGGAGAACTACCTCCTCGAGACGAAGGGCGGCGCCAACGAGACCGTGGTCAGCGCCTCCGCCATCCAGCGGGAGGTCATGAAGGACGTCCTCACCGCCGCGCAGGTGGCCACCCTCCCCGGCTCCGCCGGAGACACGCTCAAGGCCGTCCTCAACCTGCCAGGCGCGGCGCGAGCGCCGTTCGGCGCCGGGCTCCTCGTGCTGCGCGGCTCGGCCCCCGGGGACAGCAAGGTCTTCCTCGAGTCCCAGCAGATTCCGCAACTCTACCACTTCGGCGGGATCCGCAGCACCTTCGCGCCGGCCTTCCTCGAATCGGTCGAGTTCGTGCCGGGCAACTTCTCGGTCGACTACGGGCGGGCCCAGGGCGGCATCATCGACGTCCGGGTCCGGGACCCCCGCCAGGACGGCTTCCACGGCCAGGCCGACGTGAACTTCTACGACGTGGGCGTGGAGATGGAGGGCGGACTCGGCAAGGGCTGGTCTCTCGGCGGCGCGGCCCGGCGATCCTGGATCGACACCATCCTGCCGCTCTTCCTGCCCAAGGACTCCAACCTCTCCTTCAGCACCGCTCCGCGCTTCTACGACTTCCAGTTCATCGCGGCCTGGAACCCGGACGCGAGCCAGCGGCTGCGGCTCATCTTCTACGGCTCGATGGATCGCCTGGTGGCGCTCTTCGACAAGCCCATGAACGACCCCACCATCACCGGATCGCTCGACGCCCGGGTCTCCTTCTACAACCTGCAGGCCGAGTACTCGTACACCTTCGCCCCCAACTTCCGCCAGGACAGCTCGCTGGTGATCGGGCTCCAGGAGATCAACACCCAGATCGGCCCCCAGTACTTCTTCGACCTGAACCTTCAACGGCTCGCCCTGCGCAGCACCTGGGTCTACGAGTTCTCCCCGCAGTGGATCCTGCGCGGCGGTCTCGACATCCAGCTCGACCGGGCCAAGATCGCCGTCAACCTGCCCAACGGCACCGGACCGAACCCGCTGCCGCCTTCCTCGCTTCCCCAGATCGGCGCCCAGCTCACCACCTGGATCTACTCTCCGGCCGCCTTCGTCGAGCTGCGCTGGGCCCCGATCCCGAACCTCTCCATCCTGCCCGGCGCGCGCGCCAACTGGTTCTCCGGGATCCGGCAGTGGGGCCTCGATCCGCGGCTCCTGGCCCGGTGGGAGGTGGTCCCGGGCACGGTGCTCAGGGCCGGCGTCGGCATCTACCAGCAGTCGCCGAACGAGCAGAAGAACAACGCCGTCACCGGCAACCCCCTCTTGCTGCCCGAACGCAGCCTGCAGGCCAGCCTGGGAGTGGGGCAGAAGATCGTCGACGGCATCACGCTCGACGTGACCGGCTTCTACAAGTCGCTCACCCAGCAGGCCATCCCCAACCCGGACGCCAACTACAACCCGAGCGCGCCGCGCTACACCAGCACCGGAACCGGCCAGATCTACGGCGTGGAGACGCTGCTCAAGGTGAACATCGGCGAACGCTTCGCCGGCTGGCTCGCCTACTCCTTCCAGCGGTCGCTCCGCACCGATCCCCCGGACTCGCAGCGCCCCTTCGACTTCGACCAGCCGAACAACCTCACCGTGCTGGGAACCTACCAGCTGGGGCGGGGATGGTCGGCGGGAGCGCGCTTCCGGTACGTCTCCGGGAACCCCTCCACCCCGGTCGTGGGTTCGGTCTTCGACTCCGCCACCGGCGTCTTCGTCCCGGTCTACGGGTCGACGAACACCGACCGGCTGGCCGCCTTCTGGGCCCTCGACCTCCGCATCGACAAGATCTGGACGTTCCAGGGCTGGACCCTGACCCTCTACCTCGACACGCAGAACGTGACCAACCGGGGGAACCAGGAGGGCTGGACGTACAACTTCGACTACACGCAACGTACGCCCACGACCGGCCTGCCCATCCTGCCCATCCTCGGCCTGAAGGGGGAGTGGTGATGAACCGCGCTCTCGCCGCCTCGCTCCTGGTCTCCCTGGCGCTCCTGGCCGGCTGCACGAACGACTTCGTCCCGCAGAGCAGCCTCGAGGGCCTTCGAGTCCTGGCCCTCGTCGCCGACCCGCTCGAGCTGGCGCCTGGACAGGCCATCACCGTCCGGCCGAAGAACTGGTTGCCCCCGGGCTCCTCGATCGCGGAGCAGCGCTTCACCTTCTGCCCGCTCAGCGCCGGCGCCGTGGCGGCCTACGCCTGCGCCGTGCCCCAGTGCGAGGCGAACCTCCCGCCGGCGCCAGACGGCTCGGTGACCGCCAACCCCACCCAGATCATCACCCAGTGCCTGGGCGCGGCCGGCGGAGGGATTCCGGCCAGCCTCCCCGACCAGATCCTCACGGTCTTCCGCTACCGGGTCCTCACCGACCAGGGGGAGGCGCGCGACGCGGTGATCCAGATCCCGCAGTGGACCCGCCTGCCGCCGCCCGACCCGAACCTGCCGCCGATCATCACCGGCGTGGAGATCGGCGGGGTTCCGGCGCAGGTGGGCGTTCCCACCCCGCCCCTACCCGTGAACGGCCTCCTGCCGGTCCGGCTCCTCATCGACCCGTCGAGCGTCCAGACCTACGTGGACGCCGCCGGCGTCAGCCGGACCGAGACCATGACCGGCTACTACTACTCGACGGCCGGCCGGTTCGCGAACGGCCTCGCCACCGGCGTCGACACGACCGTCGACCTGGAGGGCACGTACCTGCTGCCCGGCCAGGTCACGGCGGAGGTCTGGGTCGTCGCCCTCGACCTTCGGGGCGGGCAGGCCGTCGCGGGTCCTTTCACGGTGCCGATCGGGGCCGGCGCCCGTCAGGAGTGAAGCATGGCCAGGGTCCAGATCTATTCGAAGAAGAGCTGCCCGTTCTGCGTGCGGGCCAAGGCGCTCCTCGACCGCAAGGGATTCCCCTACGAGGAGATCGACGCCGAGGGAAACGACGAGCTCCGCGTCTGGCTGGCGGAGGCGTCCGGGCAGAAGACGGTGCCCCAGATCTTCGTCGACGGGCGCCCGCTGGGCGGCTACTCCGATATCGACGCCCTCGACAAGCAGGGAAAGCTCGATCCTCTGCTGCGCGGCGAGGGCTGAAGCCTTCAGGGCTCGATGGCGGTGAGCGCCACGGCCTCGGCCCGCGCCTTGATCCGCCGCTCTGCCGTCTCCCGACGCAGGACGTGTGGGCGGACCGCAGCGAGCAGGAGCGGCAGCGCGAGCGCCAGCGTCCCCGAGAAGAGGGCCAGCTTCCACATCCCCTCGAGCCGCCCGCCCTCGCCGGTGGTGAGCACCGCCGAGGAGAGCAGGGCTCCGGCCGCGGAGGCGAGGTGCTGAACCGCCGACTGCGTGGACTGGAAGCGGGCGCGCTCGGCGGGACGCGGTACCCGGGAGGCCAGAGCGCTGAGCGCCGGATTTCGGATCGAGTTGGCGAGGACGAAGAGCAGGAAGAGTGCCCAGGCCGGGAGCAGGGGTGAACCCGGGACGAAGTCGAGCGCGAGGTTCGCGAGCATGACGGCAGTCCCGGCGGCAGCCGTCCGCGGGGCGCCGAAGCGGTCGACGGCCCGACCCACCAGGCGAAGGACCGCGAAGGAGAGCACGCCCCCAAGCATGTAGAGCTGCCCGAGCCGCTCACGCGGCCAGCCGGCGTTGAACTGGATGAAGGCCGCCAGGTTGGGGACCAGCGCGAAGGTGGCGGCCATGGTCGTTCCGGTGGCGGCCAGCGAGAACAGGGACGCCGGCTCCCGGAGAAAGGCGTACCCGCTCCGGGCGGCTTCGGGGACTCGTGCCAGGTGGGCCCGCATGCGCGGCATGAGGAAGAGCGCTGCAGCCCCGACCGCCGCACCCAGCCCGGCCACCGCGAGGAATGGAAGCCTCCAGCCCCCGGCCTGGGCCAGCCACAATCCGGTGGGAACGCCGACGACGGAGGCCACCGAGAACGCGCCCATGACCACCCCCATGGCCCGGCCGCGCCTCTCCGGAGGAACGGTGTCCGCCACGATGGCGAAGGAGAGGGAGGTCGCCGGACCGCCGAAGAACCCGGCCGCCACGCGGGCCGCGAGCAGCGTCCCGAGCCCGGTGGCCAGCCCCGCGACCGCCGTCGCCGCCACCAGGCCGGCCATGGCGACGGCCAGCGCCGAGCGCCGGTCGAAGCGGTCGAGGAAGCCGGAGCCGATGGCGCCCGCCGCTGCCGCTGCCAGCGTGTAGCTCCCGGTGACGAGACCGAGCCTCGACATGGGAATGCCCAGGGCGGAGGCGAAGTCCGGTCCCAGCGGGACCACCATGATGAAGTCGAGGACGTTGACGAACTGGACCGCCGACACCAGCAGCAGCACGGTCCGCTCCTGGCGGAGCTCGTTCACATCGGGTCCGGCGTCGAGCCGGACTCCACCAGCTTCAACCACCCGCGCAGCTCCTGAAAGGTCACGACCCGGGCGCCGTAGGGAATCCACTCCGGCCAGGGGCCCGATCCGCCGAGGAGCAGGTGGACTTCGCCAGCCCGGCAGATGGCGCCGAGCCGCTCGGTCTGGGCCAGCAGGTCGCCGGGGTCGGCCATCGAGCTCGCCGCCACCGCCACGGCATCCACCGCCCCGCTGGCGACGTGGGCGACGATCTCCGAGAGCGGCACCCGCCGCCCCGCCCAGAGGACCGGCCAGCCGTGCTCGCGGATGACCATCTCGGCCAGCGAGAGCCCGAGCGTGTGCTCCTCCCCCTCTGCGGTGGTGAGCAGGAGACGCGGGGCATCGGCGCGCGAGGGGAGCTGGTCCGACACCTGGGCGAGGATGCGGGACAGCCTCTCGCTCGCCATGTGCTCCTCCAGGATCGACAGGGAGCCCTCGGACCAGCGCTCTCCCATCTCCTCGAGGACGGCGGCCATCGATTCGGCCACCTTCCACCAGGCGCCCAGCCGGGCCCGTTCCGCGTAGAGCGTGGCGAGCAACTGGTGTGAATCGGCCCCGGAGAGGAGCAGGTCCAGCCAGCCTTCGACGTCGGGGCCGTGCTCGGGCTGGACCTCACCGGTCTGATCCTTGCGGAACCGATCCACTTCCACCGGGTCGAAGCGGCGGTGCCTCCCGACCGTTCGAACGCAGCGCAGAAGGCCGAGGTCCGTCCATCGCTTCACCGACCCGGGCGTGACCCCCAGGATCTTCGCGACCTCGGCGCTGGTGAGAAGCCTCTGGGTCATCCGCTGTTCGAATTGTCGAATTTGCCGATTCGTTTCAATGGATTCGACCGAAAGATACCCAATCGGGGCTATTCCTCGCCCGCGACCCTTGCTCCGGCGGTGGGGCAATCGAGTAGACTGCGCGACCTTTTGCCCCGGAGGACGTCGCGCCCATGGAGCCGAAAAGCGGGACAGCGAGGACGGGCTTGCTCTCCTGGTTTGCCCCCCTGGACCGGATGATGCTGACGTTCATCGCGCGCCCTGGCGCTGGTGGCTTGCTTCGCGCACGACGAGCCCCTCCACTTCCTCGTCCTGCTCGGCATCATGGCGGCGCTCTTCGTGGCGGTCGCGGTCTGGGCGCGACACTCCGAGCTCGGGCGGGTGGCCCACGCCTTTCTTCCCCTCCCGGTGGTCGTGACCATCTTCAACGTGGCCGGCCCGCTCATCGGCGTGCTCAACCCGATGCGCTGGGACGCCACCATGGCGTCGCTCGACGCGGCCTGGTTCGGACCTCTGGTGCCGGCGTGGCGAAACCTGCTCGGTCGCCCCAGCTGGCTCACCGACGGCGCCTCCCTGTTCTACGTGAGCTACTACTTCATCCCCTTCGGCATGTGCATCGCACTCTGGGTCCAGCACCGATGGAAGGACTTCGACGACCTCGGATTCGTTCTCATCACGACGTTGCTCCTCTCCTACGTGGGGTACTTCCTCGTACCCACCACGGGCCCTCGCGTCCCCACCGAGATGGAGCTGCAGGTGCTCGGCGGCGGGACCTTCAGCGCCCGAGTCCGCGACTTCCTGCGCGCCGCCGAGGTGAACCAGCTCGACGCCTTCCCGAGCGGCCACACCGCGCTCTCGCTCGTCTACCTCGGCTACGGATGGCGCCTCTTCCCGAGCTGGAAGACCCGCGTGCCTCTCGCCGTCTCGGTCGTGGGCATCATCTTCGCCACCGTTTACCTGTCGCTCCACTACCTGGTCGACCTGCTGGCGGGTGCGGTTCTCGCCGCCGCGGTGCCCTTCGCGGTGATCGCGCTCCGCGGGCTGTTCGGCCAAGGCGGCGCGGCCCAGGACATGGCGGTCCGGGCCGATCGCCCCTAGCGGCGCGGTGTCACGAGGCGAGCCCCTCCCGGTAGGTCGGGTACCGGAGATCGAGCCCCAGCGCAGCCCGTGTTCGCTCGGCGCGGATGCGGCGGTCGGGAAGCGAGGACGGTCGGGCGTCCGCCGGCAGGTGCGGTGGGGAGATCCCCAGGCGGCTCGAGACCCACTGCACGAGATCGCGCCTGCGAACCGGCTCGGCGTCGCTGGCGTGATAGACGCTCCCTGCCTCGCCCCGGGCGAGCCCGGCCAGCACGGCGGCGACCGCGTCTTCGAGGTGGCACAGGTTGAGCCAGGCGCCGTCTCCTGGCCCGAGCGCGATCTGGCCGGCCCGGACCCGTTCGATCGGCCAGGTACGTCCCGGTCCGTAGAGCCCCGATAGGCGCAGGACCATGCTGCGGATGCCCTCCCGGGCGGCGCCGAGCACCAGTTCCTCCGCCTCGACCAGCACCGCCGCCGCGGGGCTGGCCGGCGCGGGCGGCGTCTCCTCGTCGACGTCGCCGCCGTCCCGCTGCCCGAACACCCCGGTCGAGCCGGTGTAGAGGAGCACGGCGGGGCGGCCGGAGGACCGCAGCGCGTCGAGGAGCGTCCGCGTGCAAGCCACGTACGCGCGGCGATACGCCTCCGGCCCGTCGGCGCCGGCGCTCTGGCAAGCGACGATGGCGTCGAGGTCGCGAGGGAGCCGCTCGCCCGCCCCCGGCCCCGACAGGTCGAGCGCCAGGGGGTCGATCCCGGGTGACAGGAGCGCGGCGGCCCGGCCCGGGTCCCTGCGAACCGCAGTGACCCGATGCCCGTTTCCAGCCAGCGCGCGGGCCACGCTGGATCCGAGCCATCCAGCACCGGCGACGAGGACGTGCATGCGGTCTCTCCGGGGACGAAGCGCTACGGCGGCATGCCTTCGACCAGGACCCTGTCGCTCTGCTCGGGGAGCCGCTCCTCGGTGAGGTCGATCAGGTGCCCCGACCTTCGGGCCTTCGTCTCCAGGTAGAATCGGTTGAACTCGTTGGGCGGGATGACGTGCGGGATCCGTCCGGACACCGTCACGCCGTGCTGCTCGAGTTGCCTGATCTTGTCGGGGTTGTTGGTCACCACCCGGACCGACTTCACCGCCAGGCTGCGCAGCATGTGGGCGGCCACCGCGTAGTCGCGCTCGTCGTCTCGGAAGCCGAGCGCCTGGTTGGCCTCGACGGTGTCGAGTCCGCTCTCCTGGAGGGCGTAGGCCCGGATCTTGTTGAGCAGCCCGATGCCGCGCCCCTCCTGTCGCAGGTAGAGGAGGATGCCCCGGCCCTCCCTCTGGATGGTCCGGAGCCCCTCGGTGAGCTGGTCGCGGCAGTCGCAGCGAAGCGATCCCATCACGTCGCCCGTCAGGCACTCTGAGTGAAGTCGCACCGGGACGTCTTCGCCCTCCACGACGTCGCCGTGGACCAGGGCGACGTGCTCCTTTCCGTCCCGGTTGTTCCAGAACCCCACCAGCCGGAAATGCCCGAAACGCGTGGGCAACTCGGCCACGGCCACCACCCGGACGCAGACCCGGGCCGGCCCGAATCCATCGCACTCGTGGTCTCAATCGCGGACCACCAGGGCTTGAAGCGCATCCTTCGCAGCGGTCATGCCACCTCCAGGGCGGCGAGACGCCTCCCGAGTGCCCTTCCGGATATCCAGGCCGCCTCGACGCCGCCACCCGGCGCGAAGCGATCGCCGCAGATACCCACGGACGCACCGGAGGGTAGCTGGACCAGGACCGGGCCCGAAAGCTCGGAGGAGAGATCCGTGCGGGCGAACTTCCAGCGATGGGCGTGGGTGGCCGACGGGCTCGCCGCCCAGGTTCCCAGGATCCTCCCGGCCTCGGAGAGGAGCGCCTCGGGCCAGGCCGGGTCATCGACGTGCCGCCGGGCCCAGGAGGGACGAGCCTGCAGGACCAATCCCAGGAAGGGGGGGGCCTCGCGCTTTCCCGACTCGTGGGCAACGAACTGGAGGATGCTGGAATCCTCTGGATAGCAGGCATCCCATGGAGGGACCGGCGTCCCCACAGGGTAGGCCGCGCAGAGGGAGAGCGATGACTCGCTGGAGGAGGTCTCCAGGAGCGCCACCACGGAGGCCAGGGGGCGTGGCAGGTCGGGCACGGCGGCGAGGAGACGCAGGACCTGCTCCGCCGCGAGCGCGAGGACGACGTGGCGGGCCTCCAGTTCCTCCCCTCCCTCGAGGACGATCCGCGGGCCCTCGCGGGTGAGGTCGAGTCGCTCGACCCGCGCCCGGGCACGCACGGAGAGCCCGCGCGCCAGGTGCTTCGGAAAGGCGGTCACGCCGTCCACGAAGGCCAACCGCTCCTCTCCGGCCTGGAAGGCCTCGGGCTGGCACGGACGTCCCGAGCCCCGGATCGCGCGCGGCCACCCCTCGAGCTTCCGCCCCGGGACCTCGCGAAGCGCCGCGAGAAAATCCGGATCGCGCCCGTGCAGGAAGGAGACGCCCATGTCGAAGGCCAGGCCGTCGAGCCGGTGCGAGGCGCAACGGCCCCCCACGCCACGGGCACGATCGAGCACCTGGACCGAGTGGCCCGCCGCGGCAGCCTCCCGGGCGCAGTTCAGCCCGGACACCCCGGCGCCGACCACCAAGACATTCACTTCACGTGACATGATCCCCCCTGGGCTCCCAGCCTCGCGGGCCGGGAGGGGCATGCTACTCCGCACCCCATCGGAACCGACACTTCCCTTTCGAGCCGTGGGAGACTGTAGCCCGCCGACAAACCGCGCCCGGAGGCCTCGTGAAGCACACGCCCAGCATCCCCAGGACCACCATCGGCATCCTCGGTGCCGCGCTGACCACGGTCTCCGGGGTCCTCATCCTGGGACTGGCAGCGGCCGCCATGCAGGGGTTCGTGGGGAACCCCTACATCGGCATCTTCGCCTTCCTGATTCTCCCCGGCTTCTTCATCCTGGGCCTGCTCCTCATCCCCTTCGGGGGCTGGCTGGCGCGGCGCCGGGCCCGGCTCGCCGCCGAGCGGGGAGAGGAGATCCCCCACCTTCCCATCATCGACTTCAACGACGACCTGACGCGCCGTCGCGTGCTCGTCTTCACGGTGCTCACGGTTCTGAACGTCCTCATCCTCGGGGTGGCCGGCTACAAGGGGCTCCAGGTGATGGAGTCACCCGCCTTCTGCGGGTCATGCCACTCGGTCATGGACCCGGAGTTCACGGCCTGGCGGCGTTCGCCCCACGCGAGGGTCGCCTGCGCAGGTTGCCACATCGGCGAGGGGGCGAGCTGGTTCGTGAAGTCGAAGCTGTCCGGCGCCTGGCAGCTCGTCTCGGTCACCTTCGACCTGTACCAGCGCCCCATTCCCGTCCCCATCGCCAACCTCCGGCCGGCTCGCGAGACCTGCGAGGAGTGCCACTGGCCGTCGAAGTTCACCGGCGACCGCCTGCGCGTCACCACGAGCCATGCCGACGACGAGGCCAACACCGAGAAGAAGTCGGTCGTCCTCCTGCACGTCGGTGGCGGCCAGACCTCCGTGGGACCGATCAACGGCATCCACGCCCACGTGGCCGCCGGCGTCCACATCCGGTATCTCGCCGACCCGGACCGCAAGGAGATCAACACCGTCGAGGCGACCCGGCCCGACGGGACGACCGCGGTCTTCCGGACCAAGGGATCGCCGACCACCCTCCCGCCGCCGGAGTCGTGGCGCCTCATGGACTGCGTGGACTGCCACAACCGTCCTACCCACCTCTTCCGCGAGCCGGGACGCGAGATCGACCAGGCCATCCTGGCGCAACGCATCGACGTGAAGCTCCCCTGGATCAAGCGGGAGGGGCTGAAGGCCGTCCAGGCGGCGTACCCGAGCCAAGAGGCCGCCCGGGACGGAATCGCCAAGCAGATCACCGATTTCTACCGGCAACTCGACCCATCGGCCTTCGCGTCACGCGAGGCCGCCGTCACGGCCGCCGCGGCCGCGCTGGGGGACATCTATGGCTGGAACGTCTGGCCCTCGATGAAGATCACCTGGGGAACCTACCCGAGCTACCTCGGGCACGACCAGGCGCCCGGCTGCTTCCGCTGCCACGACGGCGAACACTTCGACGCCAAGGGCAAGGCCATCTCCCAGGACTGCTCCCTCTGCCACTCGCTGCTGGCGGTGGACGAGAAGGATCCGAAGATCCTCACCCTGCTCTCGCAGTGAAACGCTCCGCCGGAGCCGCCGGCGCTATCGCGGCATCGCGCGGCGCAGGGCCGCCAGCCCGGCCTTGACGTCCGCGCCCAGGTGGACGCGCACCACGCGCCGCCCGCGCTCGGCCAGCACGCCGTGATCGCCGACGGCCTGGGCACGGGCCAGGACGCCGAATCCGAAGCGCCGCCCGGGGATGGGGAGGGTCTCCGCGTCGTCGGCCGTGATCACCAGGAAGACGCCGGAGTTCGGCCCACCCTTGTGCAACTGGCCGGTGGAGTGGAGGAAACGGGGGCCGAATCCCAGCGTGGTGGCCACGCGCGACGACTGCCGGACGGCCTCGCGGATCTCCTGGAGCGCGGAGGTGGTCTGCGGGCTCGCTTCCAGGAATGCGTTGATGGCGAGGTAGTCCCCCTTGCCGAGCCGCCCGAGGTGGGCCCGGAGCCATCCGGCCGGCGTCTGCTCCCGCGCCGAGGCGGCCAGGAACTCGGCGTTGACGGGGTCGGCCAGGAGCCGGAGCCCGTCTCCCTGCACCGCGGCGACCTCGGGAGGAAGCGTTCCCGTCTCCTCGTACGCGGCGGTCACCTTGCGCGCCGCCACCTTGGCGGCCTCGACGTCGGGCTGGTCGAAGGGATTCACTCCGAGGATGGACCCGGCCACGGCGGTGGCGATCTCCCAGCGGAAGAACTCCTGGCCCAGGTCGGCGAGATCGGCGACGTCGATGCGGATCACCGGCGCCCCGCTCTTCTGGAAGGCTGCCACCGCGCGGTCCTGCTCCGCCGAAGGGGAGGAAACGAGCCGGATCTGGACGTGAAGCCTGTCTTCCCCCTGGCTGCGGGGCGTCCCCGTCTGCTCACCCACCACCGGCACGACGCCCCTCCCGTGCTTGCCGAGCGACTCTGCGACGAGCTGCTCCACCCAGTCGCCCAGCGCCGCGAGCTTCGGGGAGACCGTCAGGGTGAGCTTGTTGCGCCCGTCGCGCGCCGCGGCCCCGAGCGCCACCCCAAGCACGAGGCCCGGGTTCTGCTCGGCCGGGCGGTCGGGCGTGCAGGCATCCGCCATCACGGCTGCGCGGTCGAGAAGGCGCGGGACGCTCACGCCCATGGCGGCTGCCGGCACCATTCCGAAGTGGGAGAGGGCCGAGAAGCGGCCACCGACGCTCGGCACGCCGTGGAACACCTTCCGGAAGCCTTCGCGTTGCGCCAGCTTCTCCAGCTCCGTTCCCGGGTCGGTGATGGCCACGAAGCGGCTCCCCGCGCTCGTGCCCATGAGACTCCTCACCCGGTCCAGGAAGTAGGCCAGGAGGACCGCTGGTTCGAGGGTCGCTCCGGACTTGGAGGCCGCGACGAAGAGTGTCCGGCGGGGATCGATCTCCCGATCGATCGCGCGGATCTGTGCTGGAACCGTGGAGTCCAGGACCCGGAGCTGCGGAAAGCCCGGAACGCGCCCGAAGGTTCGCGCGAAGACGTCGGGGCAGAGGCTGGAGCCGCCCATCCCGAGCACGACGACGTGGCCGAAACCGGCCAGGCGAACGTCCTCGGCAACGCGCCCGAATTCCTCCCTGCGGGCACGCTGCTGGTCGATGAGGCGAAGCCAGCCCACCCATCGGTCCTCGTCCCGGCCGGTCCACAGGGCGGCGTCGCCCCTCCAGAGGCGTGCGGTCCTCTCCCCTGCGGCCCACTCGGCGAGCGTTCCCCGGACCTCGACCGCGAGGCCGGGCGGAAGAGAGAGTGTCTGGATTCCGAACGTCGACGGCGCGGGGCGTGATCGCTGGGGGGCCAGTACAACGCGGGGTGCGGGTGCGACGCGCTCCTTTTCCGCGCGGGTCGGCGTCGACGCAGGCGGGGCCTTCTCGTGCGGTCTCGCCGCGGGCTTCCTTGGAGCAGGCTTCCTTGGAGCAGGCTTCCTTGGAGCGGGCTTCCTCGCCGCGGGCTTCCGTTGGGCAGGCTTCCTCGGAGCGGGCTTCCGCGCCGTCACGGGGCGCCGGGGGCCTTTGGCCCCGCGCAGGGCTGCGCGCTTCTTCGCCTGTGAACTGGCCGTCTTCGCCATCGCCTGCCTTTATTCCGACCTCGGGAGGAGGTTCCAGCCTCTGGAATCGTGGACAATGAGCGAGGTCGCGCTCCTGTGCAAGAGGGGGGGGAACTCGCGCCCTGCTGCTAGCGCTCCACCCATGCGGTCCTGAGCCGGGCCAGTTCCTTCCCGTCCTCCTCCCGCCGGACCGAGTGGACGAAGGCCCCTTCTCCGAGCGGGGCCGAAAGGGAGCGGATCCGGCTCCCGTGGAGACACTCGGCGATGAAGTGGGCCTCGAAGGAGCGCAGGCGCGCCCGGCGCCAGGTTTCCTCCGGGACGGCCTCGCAGGCCCACCCGACGTAGCTCGCGTTGGTGACGTGGAGGTTGCGATCGATGTCCATGTAGCGCGTCGAGAAGGGCCGGTCGATCTCGGCTGGTTCGGGGGCCGGCGGCCTCGACGACGGCAGCCGGAGCACGTGGGGGGTCTCCTCCACGAGCTCGACCGGCAGCACCGACCGGGGGCGGACGGGCTTTCGGGTGGCGAGGTCGAGGACGATCCACTGCGCGACTGCCCGGATCCGGACTTCCCCCGCGACCCGCACCTCGAAATCCCGAAACGCGCTCAGACGGTCGGTTCCGCTGGGCCAGGTCGCCACCTCGGCCCGGTCCCACATGGCCACCGGGCGGTCGACCTCCACCGCCTGGCGCGCGAGCACCCATGTGAGGCCCCTCTCCTTGAGGACCTCCACACCCACTCCGAGCTGCTCTGCGTGGCGCCCGGCAGCCTCCTGGAGCCAACCCGAAAGGGCCGGGGCCGAGAGGAGGCCGAAGGCGTCCACCGCGTAGCTGTGCGCCTCGAAGACCTCCAGGAGCGGTGGAATTCCCACGCCGCCGACTGAACCACGGGTGCCTGGGTCGTGTCGACGTCGTAGAGTGTCGACTCCATGACCCGCGTACCGTTCGCCTTCGCCCGCCTCGCATCACACTGGACCCCGGGCACCGCCCCCGAGCGCGCCCTCGTCGAGGAAACCCGGGGAGCCCTCCTCACCGCCCACCCCGGCGACCTCACCCCGGTCGCGGGGCTGGTGGAGGCGCTCGACGCCTGCCTGGCCTCCCCCGTCACCCGGGGGCCGGCGCGGCGCGCGCTGTTCGGCCTCGTCGACGCGGCCCGACGGAGGCGCTTCACGGAGGCGATGGTCCCCGAGGACATCGAGCCCTGGACCCGGCTCATGGTCTCGGTGATCGACCGCGCCGACCACACCTTCGGGGACGTGCTGCGCTCCCGGGAGGAGACCGACCCGAAGGTCGTCGCCATGCGCGTGCTCGGCTCGGACCGCTCGGAGCTGACGGTTGCCGACCTGGCGCGACGCACACGCGCCATCGCGCGTGGGCTGCTGGCGCTCTCCCCCGACGAGCCGGATCTCAAGGTCGCCATCCTCGCCGAGAACTCCCTCGATACCGCGCTCGCCGACCTGGCCTGCCTCTCGAACGGGATCCTGGACTTCCCGCTCCCGGCCAACTCGACGCCGGAACAGGTGAGCTACATGTTGCGCCACTCCGGCGCCCGGGTCCTCGTCGTGTCCGACGAGGAGCAGCTCGAGAAGGTTCTTCCGGCGCTGCCCGGTCTCCCCGACCTGAAGGAGGTCGTGGTGGTGTCGCGCGCCGCCGCCGACCGGCACGGGCTCCTCTCCCTGGAGCAGGCCGTGGCGCAGGGGGCCGGCGCCTTCGACGACGCCGATCGAGCCGCTCGAGCCGAGAAGGTACGGAGCCGCGACCTGGCCACCGTGATGTACACGTCTGGTACGACAGGGCGACCCAAGGGGATCGTCTTCAACCACCTCAACCTGGTCTCGAAGCGGCTCTGCCGCGGGTTCGCGCTCCCGCACCTGAACGAGGGCGACGTCTTCCTCGCCTACCTGCCGCTCTACCACACGTTTGGCAGGTTCCTGGAGCTCTCCGGGTCCCTGTGGTGGGGAGCGACCTATGTCTTCGCGCGCTCCACCGGGCACGCCTCACTCGTGGAGGACTTCCGGACGGTGAGACCCACCGTGTTCATCTCGGTGCCCAAGAAGTGGATGGAGATGCAGGAGTCCGCGCAGCGGCAGGCCGCTCCCGACGACGTCGAGGGCGCCGCCGGGCAGCTCCGAGCGCTCACCGGCGGCCAGCTCGCCCACGGCCTCTCCGCGGCGGGGTACCTCGACCCGGTCGTCTTCCGCGCCTGCCACCGCGCCGGGATAGAGCTCTGCTCGGGCTACGGCATGACCGAGGCCACGGGCGGCATCACCATGACGCCGCCGGGCGAGTACGTCGACGGGTCCATCGGCAAGCCCCTCCCGGGCATCGAGTGCGTCCGCGCCGAGGACGGCGAGCTGCTCATTCGCGGGCCCTACGTCAGCCCTGGCTACTTCCTCGCGGAAGGAGAGGAACTCGAGGCCCACGACGCCGACGGGTGGTTCCACACCGGGGACCTGGTCTCGGTCGACGGCGAGGGGCACTTCAGGATCACCGGGCGCAAGAAGGAGATCTACAAGAATCGCGCTGGCCAGACCATCGCGCCGCAGCGCATCGAGAACCTCTTCCGCGACTTCGACGACATGGCCCAGGCCTTCCTGGTCGGGGATCACCGCGAGTATAATACACTATTAGTGTGGCCTAACTACGAGGCGCGCCCCGACCTCCGGCAGCGTACCCCCGAGGAGCTGCAGCAGCTGATCTCGTCGCTGGTCGCGTCGGCCAACCGCTTCCTCGCTCCCTTCGAGCGGGTGGTGGCCTTCCGGATCCTCGACCGCGCTCTCGACGCCGACCACGGGGAGCTGACCCACAAGGGCACCTTCAAGCGCGACGTGGTGGAGAAGAACTGGCTGGATCTCGTGGAAGGGATGTACCAGCACCGCGCCCTGTCCCTGTCCGTGGACGGCATCGGCCTGCGAATCCCCAACTGGGTGCTCCGCGAGATTGGGGTGCTCGTCGAGGACGTCGTGGTTCGCGGCGGGGAGCTGCGCGCCGGCGAATCCCGCCTGCGCGTGGCGGCCGACCCGCGCGCCCCGGGCTCGCTCCGCGTGGGCGACCTGGCCTATCGCTCGGAGGGGGGCCTGCTCGACCTGGGCTCGGTGCTGGCTCACCCCACCCTCTGGCTCGGCAACGAGGGGTTGCGCCGCTTCCTCGGCGAGGAGGCCTTCCGCACCCTTGCCGTCCGCCGCCCCAAGGGAGCCGGCGAGGTCCGGCTCGATCCGCGCGTCTGGGAAGCGCCAGACCCGGAGCGGATCCCGGTGCTTCTCGAGGCGGTCGGCCGCGACGAGCCAACGGTGGAGTCGGTTCACGCAGCCGGCGAGCTGCTCCGGGCCGAGCGCCCGGAGGCCCGGCGCGCCCTGTCGCACCTGGAGCGGGTCCTGGTGAGCGGACGGCGCGAGCTGGCGCCGCTGGCCCGCGGCCTGCTCCGACGCTGCGCCGAGTCGCCCGAGGAGGAGGTCCGGCGGCGGGCGTTCCGCGGCCTGCTCCCCTTCGAGGAGCCCGAGCGAACCGTCGACACCCTTCGCCTCTTCCTCGACCGGCTCGGACCCCAGGCGCTCCGGGAGGAGGACCTGGCCTCCTTCGGCGAGAAGGGGCTCTCCGAGGCCCAGGTCGAGGCGCTGCTCGCGGCCCTGCAGTCGCCTCGAGCGCTCGACCCCGACCAGGACGTCTCCGAGCGACGCCTCCTGGCCGGCGCCATGCGACTCGCGGTGGCCTACGCCCTTTCCCACCCGGCCTGGTACCCCCGTGTCCGGGTGCCGCTGGCCCGCCTCACCTTCCACGCCGACGCCATCCTCGCGGCCCGCGCCGGCGAGGAGTACGACCGCCATCGCCGCGGCTTCCAGCACTGGCTCGGGCCCAACCTGCGCCTCGCCATCGATCCCGCCACCGGCGAGGAATACACCTGGCGCGACGTGGTTCGGTTCGACGGCCCGATCCCACCGCGCACCGGCGACCTCCTGCTCAGAGCCATCGCCGAATCCACCTTCGTTCGCAGCTCGGCCTTCGTGCTCGGCAACGGCGCGCTGGTCTCGCTCGCCGACATCCCTCCGGGCGGCGCGACCGTGACGCTCCTCGGGCGGCGGCTCGGAAAGTCGGTCTACCGGATGTCGATCACCACCCGGTCGCGCGAGACCTACGACTTCGCGGTGAACCACGCCGAGACCATGCCGCCCGCCGAGCTCCGCGACGAGGTGCTCTGGCTCCTTTCCTCCGGCGCCCCGCCGCCGCTCGTCGAGGCCTTCGGCAGCTATCACCCCGACTGGGGCATCTACACCGAGGAGTTCATCCCCGGAGAGAACGTCGAGCAGCAGCTCGCCCGGTTCCTCCAGAAGGGCGAGGCGCGCCGGCTCAGGAACCAGTGGCCCTTCCTGGTCTGGACGGCGCTGGCCGCCCACGTGGGGTTCTGGGATCGGACCGGGCGCCGGGTCGCGCTTCGCGACCCCTCCCCGGCCGCCTTCATCGTCCCGTCGCACGACTACCAGACCGGGGCCCGGCTGGTCTCCATCTCCGACCGCGGAGCCGTCGACCAGCTCGACGACGTCCTCGATCGCTTCGAGAAGGCCTTCGTCCAGCCCACCGAGGCCCAGTATCCCGACCTCCCCGGCGGGCTGGGCCCGACCCTGCGCTTCTCCGCGGTGGTCGAGGCCCTGGGGATGGACCGGGCCCGCGCGGCCCTCTCCTCCCTCCAGCCCGGCCCGCGCGCCGAGGCGGCGCTGGCGTTCCTCGCCTCGATCGACGCCACCGGATTCACCTCGCGTCCGGTTCACTTCGCGTCCGAGCGATTCCGGCGCTGGCGCGCGCTGAACCCCAATGCCACGCAGGAGGCCCAGGGCACCATGCTGGGCGAGCTCTGGACCACCTACCAGCTCGGCGAGGTGGAGCGGGACTGGCCCGACACCCGCATCCGCTTCTTCCGGCGCACGGTCTTCGCCGGCGCCCGGGAGCCGCTGGCCGCGGCGCTCGATCGGCTCATGGCACGGGCCCGTTCCCTGCCCTACCGGGGTCTCGACCTGCGCGACCAGATCGCGGCGCTTCGCGAGGCGGTCCGCCCGGATGCCCGGGAGGACTACTTCCTGGCCCGCATGACCTTCCGCCACCTCCGTCCCGGCGACGAGACCTCCCTCATCTCGCTGGAACGCGGCGACCACCTCACGGCCGAGGTGGTGGTGGGGTTCTCCGACAAGAATGGAGAGCGCTATTCGGTGCGCGCCGCCCGCACGCCCCGCGAGGTGGCCCGGCTGCTCCAGCTCTTCCAGGAGTCGAGCCTGGAGGTGACGTTCGAGCCGGAGCACCGCCACCTCATCGCCGTGGACGGCAACGACACGGTCATCGGAGGCGTGTTCTACCGGCACGTGACGCCGGAGAGGACCCACATGGAGAAGATCGCGGTGGGGCGCAAGCACCGCGGTCTCGGCGTGGCCGACGGCATCATCCGCGAGCTCTCCCGCCGGCAGCGCGCCCGGGGGGCGCGATTGCTCGAGACCGGGTGGTTC
This sequence comes from uncultured delta proteobacterium, assembly GCA_963700085.1. Lineage (GTDB taxonomy): Bacteria > Myxococcota > Myxococcia > Myxococcales > Anaeromyxobacteraceae > CAIOAK01. Next base: position 302,797 of record CAVOWI010000018.1, on the reverse strand, counting down.
CAGCCCGAGGTCCTGGCCCGGTTCGGGTTCCGGCTCGACCCCGCCTCGGGCGGCCTGGTCCTCGACCTCGTGGCCGACTCCGCGGTTCCCCACTAGCGGATCCCATGAGCGCACCCACCGGCAAGCCCTGGCGGATCATCGACTCCACCCTCCGGGAGGGGGAGCAGTTCGCGCGTGGCAACTTTCGCACCGAGGACAAGGTCGCCATCGCTCGGCTCCTCGACGCATTCGGCGTGGACTACATCGAGCTCACCTCTCCGGCCGCCTCGCCGCAGTCGCAGCGGGACGCCGAGCGGATCGTGAAGCTCGGCCTGTCGGCCCGGGTCATCACGCACTCACGCTGCGTCGTGGACGACGTTCGCGCCGCCATCGACACCGGCGTCCAGGGAATCGGCCTCCTCTTCGCGACCAGCCGGATCCTCCGGGAGGCCTCGCACGGGAGGAGCATCCAGCAGATCATCGACGCCATGGCGGCCCCCGTCGAGCTGGCACTCTCGGCCGGGCTCGAGACCCGTTTCTCGGCCGAGGACGCCTTCCGCAGCGAGGAGGCGGATCTCGATGGCCGTCTACCGTGCCGCCGAGGCCCTGGGCGTCCATCGCGTGGGCGCGGCCGACACCGTCGGCATCGCCACGCCCCGCCAGGTCTTCGCCCTCTTCCGCGAGATCCGGCGGACCGTGCGTTGCGACATCGGCTTCCACGGCCACGACGACACCGGCTGTGCGGTGGCGAACGCCTGGGAGGCCGTGGCCGCTGGGGCGACGCACGTCGACGTCTCGGTCCTGGGCATCGGCGAGCGGGTTGGAATCACGCCGCTGGGCGGCTTCATCGCCCGGATGTACAGCCTGGATCCCCAGGGGGTCTCGGGCCGCTACCGGCTCGGCCAGCTGCGCGAGCTGGAAAGGCTGGTGGCCCGGATCACCGAGGTGGAGATTCCCTTCAACAACCCGCTCACCGGAGCGAACGCCTATTCCCACAAGGCCGGCATGCACCTGAAGGCCATGCTGGCGAACCCGGGCAGCTACGAGGTCATCCCCCCGGAGGCCGTTGGCGCCTCACGTCAACTCATCGTGGGGAGCCGGCTCACCGGCAAGCACGCCGTCGCCTACCGGGCCCGCGAGATCGGGCTCAAGTTCGGCGAGGGAGAGCTCAGGACCATCACCGCGAAGATCAAGGACATGGCCGACCGCGGGCAGCTCTCCGAGGACGAGATCGACCGGGTCCTGCGGGACTCGTTCACCGCCTGAGCCGGCCCCGGCGCCCGGTCAGAACTCCGAGCGCAGCACGGCGCCCTTCGACGCGTTCTCCACCATCGCCGCGTAACGGCGCAGCCACTTCGATCGCACCTCCTTCTTCAACGGCCTGAACCGCGATCGACGCAGCTCGAGCTCGTCGGCCGTGAGCGACACGTCGAGCCTGCGGTGCTCGATGTCGACCGTGATCTCGTCGCCGTCGCGGAGCAGACCGATGACGCCTCCCTCGGCGGCCTCGGGCGAGACGTGCCCCACGCAGACGCCGCGGGTCGCGCCGGAGAATCGACCGTCGGTGACGAGCGCGACCTGGTCGCCCAGCCCCATTCCCGAGATGAGGCTGGTGGGCGAGAGCATCTCCTGCATTCCAGGACCGCCCTTCGGCCCCTCGTAGCGGATCACCACCACGTGACCGGCCTGGACCTTGCCTCCCATGATTCCGGCGATGGCCTCGTCCTGCGAGTCGAAGCAGATGGCCTTGCCCGTCATTCGGCGCAGGCGCGGATCGATCCCGGCGGTCTTCACCACCGCGCCCTCCGTGGCCAGGTTGCCGTGCAGCACCGCTATGCCGCCCACCGGGGAGTACGGGTCCTCGATGGAGCGGATGACGCTCCGATCGGTGGACTCGGCCTCGTGGATCCGGTCGCCGATGGTCTCGCCGGTGATGGTGAGGGCCCGGCGGCGGACGACGTCGCCGCGCTTCGCGATCTCGAAGAGCACGGCCGCCACCCCGCCCGCGTTCCCCACGTCCTCCATGTGGACCGTGGAGAGCGACGGCGCGATCTTGGCCACGTGCGCCACCTGCCGGCCGATCCGGTCGATGGTGGCGAGGTCGAAGGGGACCCCGGCCTCGGAGGCGATGGCCAGCATGTGGAGCACCGTGTTGGAGCTCCCGCCCATCGCCATGTCCACCACCATGGCGTTCCAGATGGCGTCCTCGTTCACGATGCGGCGAATCCGGAAGCGATCATCCCCGGCCACCTCGACGGCCCGACGCGCCGCCCGTCGCAGCAACCCCTCCCGTTCCGGCGGAAAGCGCGAGCGCGGTCCCGTTCCCGGGCAGCGCCACGCCCATGGCCTCGCAGAGGACGTTCATGGAATTGGCCGTGAACATGCCGGAGCAGGACCCGGCACCCGGGCAGGCGTTGCACTCGATCTCGAGCAGCTCGGCGTCGGTGATCTGCCCCCGGGCCCGCTTGCCCACCGCCTCGAAGGCCGTGGAGAGGTCGATGGGCGTGCCGTCGGCGAGTGCGCCCGCCTTCATGGCCCCGCCCGACACGAAGATGGTGGGCACGTCCACGCGAAGCGCGCCCATGAGCATGCCCGGCACGATCTTGTCGCAGTTGGGCAGGCAGACCATGGCGTCGAGCTGGTGCGCGTTCATCATCGTCTCGACCGAGTCGGCGATGAGCTCGCGGGAGGGCAGGCTGTAGAGCATGCCCTCGTGCCCCATGGCGATGCCGTCGTCCACCCCGATGGTGTGGAACTCGAAGGGGACGCCGCCGGCCTTGCGGATCTCCTCCTTCACGATCTGGCCGTACCCGGCCAGGTGGATGTGTCCAGGGATGATGTCGACCTGGCTGTTGCACACGCCGATGAACGGCTTGTCGAAGTCCGCGTCCACGAGCCCGGTGGCGCGCAGCAGGCTGCGGTGGGGGGCCCGCTCGTAACCCTTCTTGATGATGTCGCTTCGCATGGTCACAGGAGGGAATAGTCGAGAAGGGCTGGAAGTCAATCGCCGTGCTAGGCTCGATGGCGGGCGATCCCATGGAAGAGTCCCACGTCCACGACATCTCGCGCGTCATCCAGATCGCGCTGGCGCCCGCCTTCCTGCTCACCGCTCTCGGGGGGTCCTGATGTCGAAGCCAAAGCTTTCGCGTCGGGCTGGTCCAGATGGCCATGTCCCCGGACCCTCGCGAGAACGAGGAGAAGGCCGCCTTCCGGGTCGAGGAGGCCGCCCGCCGGGGAGCCGAGGTGGTCTGCCTTCCGGAGCTCTATCGCTCGCCCTACTTCTGCCAGAGCGAGGACCCCGCCTTCTTCGACCTCGCCGAGGACGTGCCGGGGCCGAGCAGCGAGCGGTTCCAGGCCGTGGCGCGAAAGGCCGGCGTGGCGGTGATTGTCCCCATCTTCGAGCGGCGCGCGCCGGGGCTCTACCACAACAGCGCGCTCCTCGTGGACGCCGACGGGACCATCCGGGGCACCTACCGCAAGATGCACATCCCGGACGACCCGGCCTTCTACGAGAAGTTCTATTTCACTCCTGGTGATCTGGGCTTCCGGGCCTTCGACCTGGCCGCCGGACGGGTCGGGACCCTCATCTGCTGGGACCAGTGGTACCCCGAGGCCGCCCGGCTCACCGCGCTCCAGGGCGCGGCCATCCTCTTCTACCCGACCGCCATCGGCTGGCACCCCGGCGAGAAGGCCCGGCACGGGGCCGCCCAGCGCGACGCCTGGCGGACCATCCAGCGCTCCCACGCCATCGCCAACGGCGTGTACGTCGCGTCGGTGAACCGGATCGGGTTCGAGCCCGGCCCCTCCGGCCAGGCCGGTCTGGAGTTCTGGGGCTCGAGCTTCCTCTGCGATCCCTTCGGACAGGTGGTCGTCGAGGGCTCGGCCGACCGGGAGGAGATCCTGGTCGCAGAGGTGGACCTGGCCCGCATCGAGGAGGTTCGCCGCAACTGGCCGTTCCTGCGCGACCGGCGCATCGACGCCTACCAGGGCATCGAGAAGCGCTTCATCGACTGAGGTGGAGATGACGCTCTCCATGCCCGCCGAGTGGGAGCCGCACCAGGCGACCTGGATCGCCTGGCCTCACAACGTCGGCGACTGGCCGGGGCGCTTCGGCCCCATTCCCTGGGTCTTCGCCGACATCGTGAAGAAGCTGGCGGAGGGCGAGACCGTCCGCTTGCTGGTGAACGACGCCGCACACCAGGCCCGGGCACGACGACACCTCGAACGGAACGGGGCGAACCTCGCCCGGGTCGATTTCAGGCGCATCCCCACCGATCGGGTCTGGACCCGCGACAGCGGCCCCATCGTGATCCGCAAGAGGGGTCCGCGCGGCGGCGGCGCGGGGCCGATGGCCGCGCGGTGGCCGGATTCCGATTCAACGCCTGGGCCAAGTATCGGGACTGGAAGCGGGACGCGCGGGTCCCGGAGCGAGCCGCCAGGGCACTCGGGCTCCCCCTCCTCCCCGTTCGCCGGGCGGGACGCGACGTGGTCCTGGAGGGCGGCGCCATCGACGTGAACGGCGCCGGGTCGATCCTGGCCACCGAGGAATGCCTGCTCGATCCCGCCGTCCAGGTCCGCAATCCCGGGTTCGGGCGGACCGACTACGAGGCGGTCTTCCGGGATGCGCTCGGCGCCCCGAACGCCATCTGGCTCGGCAAGGGCATCGCCGGCGACGACACCCACGGCCACGTGGACGACCTGGCGCGATTCGTGTCGCCCTCGACCATCGTCCTGGCACGCGAGGACGACCCCGGCGACGCGAACCACCTGCCCCTCGCCGAGAACCGCGAACGGCTCGCCTCGGCGCGCCTGGCCGACGGCTCCAGGCCGCAGGTGGTCGACCTTCCCATGCCCCGGCCGGTGACCTTCGCCGGCCGGCGCCTTCCCGCCAGTTACGCCAACTTCTACATCGGCAATGCCGTCGTCCTGGTGCCGACCTTCAACGACCCGGCCGACCGCGTGGCACTCGGGATACTGGGCGAGCTCTTTCCCGATCGGCAAGTGGTGGGCATCCACGCCCTCGACCTGGTCTGGGGCCTCGGCACCCTCCACTGCATGACTCAGCAGGAACCGCGAGAGACGATCGGCGCGTGAAGGTCGCTCTCACCATCGCAGGGTCCGACTCGGGCGGCGGGGCCGGCATCCAGGCCGATCTTCACACCTTCGCCGCCCATGGTCTCCACGGCACCTCCGCCGTCACGGCGATCACGGCTCAGAACACACAAGGCGTCCTGGCGTGGTCCGCAGTGGACCCGGCGCTTGTCGAGGCCCAGATCGACGCGGTGGCCTCCGACATGACCGTCGCGGCGGCCAAGACCGGGATGCTCGCCACCGCCGCGGGAATCGAGGCGGTCGCGCGAGCGGTTCGACGCCACGCCATCGGCCCGGTCGTCGTGGACCCTGTCATGGTGTCCCGGAGCGGACACCGCCTGCTCGACCCGTCGGCCGAGCGGGCCTGCGTCGAGCTCCTGCTTCCCCTCGCCGACGTCCTCACCCCGAACGTCTTCGAGGCCGAGGTCCTGCTGGGGCGACCCGTGCGCGACGCCGAGGCCATGCGCCGCGCCGCGCGCGACCTGTGCGCCATGGGTCCGCGGGCCGTCCTCGTGAAGGGAGGCGGGTTGACCGGCTCCCCGTTCGCGCTCGACGTCCTCTTCGACGGAACCGACATGCTCGATCTCTCCGTTCCGCGCGTCGATACGCCGAATACCCACGGGACCGGGTGCGTGCTTTCGGCCGCGATCGCCGCTCGGCTCGCCCTGGGGGAGAACGTGGCGGCGGCCGCCCGGGGCGCAAAGGCCTACCTGACCGAGGGGTTGCGCCGCTCCTGCTCGGTGGGGCACGGGCGCGGGTCCCCGTGGCACCACGAGGCCATTGCGCCTCCCCCGTCCATCGGCTAGCACGGGGATCCCGTTTCGTCGCCTCGGAGGGAGTCCTTGGTCGGATCGATATACCTGGCGTTGCTCCTGGCGGCGCCCCCCGGCCCCACCTGCGCCCCCGAGCTCTTCCGGATCGGCAGGAGCACCAACGCCAACGAGGTGGTCTACACCGCCCGGACCGGCGCCGACGGCACGCTCGATCCCGAGGACCCGATCGAGGCTGACTGGCACATGCTGGCCGAGGACGGCCACCGCGAGGGGCTCAACTTCATCGAGAAGCTGATGGCCTACGGGTTCAGCGTGGACCCCGCCGAGTCGGGCGAGGGGTTCACGGTGATCCTCAAGGCCAAGAAGGACCGGCCGGTGAGGCTGACCCTTCGGGCCGGCTGCCCGGCGGCCGTCGTGACCATCGCCGGGCGCCCTGCGCTGCTCCGGCGCATCTTCGTCCAGGCCGAGAGCGGGGGCGGCCTGATTCCCAGCGTGGCCTGGGCGGACCTGGAGGGCACCGATCCGGTGACCGGGTCGCCGGTGAAGGAGCGGGTGATCCCCGAGTGAAGCCGGGACGCCGGGCCTATCCCTTCCGGAAAGGCCAGAGGTGCTGCCAGCGAGCCACGGCCAGCGCGACGAGCGCCGTGACGACCAGCATCCAGGCCAGGGCCCTTCGCTGGCGAGCCCCGGCGTCGACGTACGGGTCCTGGAGTGAACGGCTCGAACCAGGAGGGAGGACGGCCCGGTCGGTGAGCATCGCCCCGAGGGGCATGTTCACGGCGACCCTGCCGTTCACGGCCCACCCGTTTCCATCCAGGACCGGCCCCAGCGTGCGTTGCCGCAACTTCAGCCAGGCGATGAGGACGGCCGGTCCCGAGATGACGAGCACCATGCCGGCCAGCGCGAGGAACTTGGCCCACCAGGGCTGGAGGCCGATGAAACCGGACACCGCCGCCCCGAAGATGGTGCCGATGGCGCCGACGCCGACTCCGAGGGCAGCGATGATGCCCACCATCTTGCCCACGTCGACCGGGTCCGGCTTGGCCGGCTTCGCTCCCGCCGCCGCTCCGGCGGTCTTCTCTGCCGCGCCGGCGAGGCGGGCCTCGCTCTCCTTGTCCTTCGCGGCCGCAAGCTTGGCGGCCTGCTCGCTGATGGCCCTGGCGAACCGCTTGTACGGGGACCAGAAGGCCTGCCTGAGGCTGATGGGGTTCTCGACGATCTTGATCACCGTCGCATCCCAGTCCCTGCCATTCCGGTCGTAGAAGAGGCCGTTCCGGCCCACCGAGAGGAAGTCCGAATCTCCCTGGGTGATGCACACGGCGATCTTCATGGCCTCGCCGCCGGGACGCCGGCAGTCGCAGTAGGCGATGTACATGCGACTGGGCGTCGCGATGACCGCGTGGGCGGACGGATCGTCCACCTTCACGCAGAGATGACAGGCCCTCCCGTCGAGGTAGAGGGTTCCGGCCTGGAACACCGCCGGGGACCGCGGGTCGTAGAAGTCGGCGAAGTTGACGAAGTTCCGGAGCAGGCGGAGCAGGTCGCGCCGGTAGCGGACCATGCGCGCCACCCCGACGACCTCGTCGGCCTCCGCCTTGCCCGCCTCGTCCTGCGCGATGAGCGCCTCGACGTCGGCCTTGCCGCTCCCGGCGAGGAGCGCCGCCACTCGGGACGCGCCGAGCTTCTCCACCAGTCCACCCTTCCGTGCGGCGAGCCAGGTCTCGTAGGGCCCGAGCTTGGCCTTCAGCGACTCCCAGTCGGCCGACGACAGGCTGGATCGCCCCGCGCCGAGCAGCGGCGCCACGGCGTCCTTCTGGAGAGCCGCCACGGCGCCTGCCCAGGCAGGATTCAGGCCCTCCAGCAGCGGCATGGGACGCCCGGCCGCGATCCGCGCGATGGGAAGCGTGGAGACCTCGGCGCTGGTCGGCGAGAGGTCCTTGCCGGCCATGGCTGCGATCTCCGCGTCCGGGCGGGCGAGGAGCGGCGGCATGCGATCATCGAGGGCGGCCAGACCCGTGCGGGTGAAGTAGTCGTCCACCTTGGGCCGGACCGCCTTCACGGCGTCGAAGGCCGCGGCGGTGGCGTCGCCCAGGACCTGGATCGCCGGACCCCGCCCCTCCTTCCACCAGGCGTCGAATTCGGCGAGATCCGCGTGGAAGGTCTCGAGCCGCGAACGGTCGAGCCCGGGCTTCCCGCTCCGGTCGGCGACGTCGCCCTCGCAGGCCATGGCGTCGACGATCGCCTGCCGTACGTCCCCCTCGGGCGCCGACTCGGGAACCACCACGCCGTCTCCGTTGAAGAGGGTCTTCTCGAAGACGTGGGAGAGGTCGGCGACGTCCTCGAAGGTGACCTCCTTCGCGTCGGGCTTTCCCGCCGCGGCCAGGATCTGCCGGGCGGCGGCGAGGAGCGCCTTCCCCTCCGGCGTGTCCTCCCGGATGTCGGCGAGCGGAAGCGTCTCCTTCCCCTTCACGATGTCGGCGAGGTCCTTCAGCCGCAGGTCGACGAACTTCACCGCCGCGATGACCTCGGGCGCACGCACGCGCCCGTCCTTGTCCGCGTCGAGGAGGGCCAGCGTGGCCGGGTCGATCTCCAGCCCCTTGGTCGGGCAGGCCAGTGCGACCCAGAGCTTCTGGTCGAGCCGGTCCAGGTTGCGCAGGTCCTCGGCGCGGTCGAGCTGGACCTGATCCAGTCCGCCGACGCGGAGGAAGCGCCAGGGGTACGGCGAGGAAGGGGTCGGGGAAGCCATGGGTACACCTCGGGATTGGGACCCTATTGTGTCGCGCGGCCGGGCCCCGGGCCGCGCCCGGATGGGTATACTCCATCGCCATGCCGGACGAGGGAGCGCGGGAACCGTCATCGCTGCGCCGGATCCGGGCCATCCGCAACATCGGGATCATGGCCCATATCGACGCGGGCAAGACCACGCTCTCGGAGCGCTTCCTCTTCGCGGCCGGCCGCACCCACAAGATGGGCGAGGTCCACGACGGCCTGGCGGTGATGGACTGGATGGACCTCGAGCGAGAGCGGGGGATCACCATCACGTCTGCGGTCGCCAGCTTCGAGTGGGATGGGCACGAGATTCACCTCATCGACACCCCGGGGCACGTGGACTTCACCGTCGAGGTGGAGCGGAGCCTGCGGGTCCTGGACGGCGCCGTCGTCGTCTTCGACGCCGTGAACGGGGTCGAGCCGCAGAGCGAGACGGTCTGGCGCCAGGCCGATCGCTACCGGGTTCCTCGCATCGCGCTCGCCAACAAGATGGACCGGGTGGGCGCCGACTTCGGCGAGACCCTGCTCTCGATGCGCCATCACTTCCCGGACCACCGCTGCGCCGGGGTCCACCGCCCGCTGGGAGCCGGGCCTGACTTCGGCGGCTTCGAGGACCTGGTCACTCGGCGCACCGTGACCTTCACCGACAGCGACGATCCGCGCGCCTTCGAGGAATCGCCCGGACTGTCCACGGAAGGGGAAGCCGCGCGTCGCGAGCTGTTCGAGACCCTGGCCGACGTGGACGACCCCGCCGCGACCGCGCTGCTCTCCGACGCCGACCTCGACCCCGCGGCGATGGGCGCCTCCATCCGCCGGGCCACGCTCTCCGGCCGGTTCGTGCCGCTCCTCTGCGGTTCGGCGCTCCGGAACAAGGGGGTCCCGCAGGTGCTCGACGCCGTCTGCGCCTGGCTCCCCTCTCCTCTCGACGTTCCGCCCCCCCGTGGCACCGACGCGTCGGGGGCAGAAGTGTCGGCTCCGGCGCCTGCCGACGACGCCGCCTTGGTGGCTCTCGCCTTCAAGGTGTCGCTCCTCGACGAGCTGCGACGCTTCGTCTTCCTCCGGCTCTACTCCGGACGCGTCGCCGAGGGCGACGAGGTCTGGAACGCGAGCCAGCGGAAGAAGGAGCGGGTCTCCCGGGTGCTCCTCATGCACGCCTCCCAGAAGCGGCGCGTGCCGGCCCTCGGCGCCGGGCAAATCTTCGCGGTCATGGGACTCAAGGACACGAAGACGGGGGATACCCTGACCTCTCCTGGGCAGTCTCTGGTGCTGGAACGCATCTCGGCTTACGAGCCGGTCATCTCGGCGGCCGTGGAGGCGAAGAGCCTCCGCGACCGGGAACTGCTGCTCGAGGCCCTGGCCCGCGTCGCCGACGAGGACCCGAGCTTCCGCTTCGGAGAGAACCCGGACACCGGCCAGTTGCTCATCTCGGGGATGGGGGAGCTTCACCTGGAGATCGTGGCCGAGCGGCTGAGGCGGGAGTTCCACCTCGAGGTTCGAACCGGCGAGCCGCAGGTCCTGCTCCGCGAGACCTTGACCGCCCCGGCCGAGGGGGAGGCCCGCTTCGAGCGCTCGCTCGAGGACGACGAGATCTTCGGCCACGCCACGGTGCGAGTCGAACCGCTGCCCCGGGGCGGGGGCTTCCGCTTCGAGGTGGCCCCCGAGGCCCGCTCCCTGCCGTTCCTGCGCGGCGAGACCCTGGCGATGGCCGAGGCCGGGGCCCGGGAGGCGGCCGAGACGGGCGTCCTGGAGGGGCATCCCCTGCAGGACGTCCTGGTGACGCTCCTCGGCGCAACCTGGCGGGAGGGAGCCTCCAGGCCCTTCGCCTACAAGGTCGCCGTCGCCGATGCGGTGCGCGATGCAGCTGGCCGGGCGGGACCGGTCATCCTGGAGCCCATCATGCGGACCGAGGTGGTCCTGCCCGCCGAGTACCTGGGCGAGGTGATCGCCAGCCTCGACCGGCGCCAGGGGGCCGTACTCGACGGTATCGGATCGAGGGCTGGCTGTGAAGGTCGTGGACGGGGAGGCACCCCTTCGACGGATGTTCGGATACGCCACCGAGCTGCGCTCGTCGACCCAGGGGCGGGCCGTGTTCACCATGCGCTTCGACCGGTTCGACCGGGTCGCCTGACCGGTCCCTCGACAAACTGTTGCGGGCGCGCTAGAAAATTCGTTGGCCCGGCCGACAGCCGGGCCTTCGCCTTTCCCGGGCCGCGAGGCCCCTGCATCCAGGAGTTCCCATGGTCTTCAACCCGGGGTCGACGAAGCGACAGAAGGAAGCGGCTCGCCGCGACAAGCAGCGCAAGAAGGGCGAGAAGAAGGAGATGCGCAAGCGCGAGAAGGGCGAGCTGCCAGGCTCTCCGCTCTCGCCCGGCGAGGATCCCGACATCGCCGGCATCGTGCCCGGTCCCCGGCCCATCGCCGAGGACTGACCGGAACTACAGACGGCGCAGCACCTCGTCGGTCATGGCCCGGGTGGAGAGCTTGCCCCCCAGGTCGGCCGTTCGGGCACCGCCCGTGATGGCCGCGTCGGCGGCTCGCTCCATCGCCGCCGCCTCCGAGCTCCAGCCCGAGCGAGTGACGCAGCATCATGGCCGCCGAGAGGATGGTCCCGATGGGGTTGGCTATCCCCTTCCCCGCGATGTCCGGTGCGGAGCCGTGGATGGGCTCGTAGAGCCCGGGCCCTCCCGCGCCCAGCGATGCAGACGGCAGCATGCCCATCGAGCCGGCCAGCACGGCCGCCTCGTCGGTGAGGATGTCCCCGAACATGTTCTCGGTGACCAGCACGTCGAAGCTGGCCGGCGCCTGCACGAGCCGCATGGCGGCGGTGTCGACCAGCATGTGATCGAGCGCGACGTCGGGGTTGTCGCCCCCCACGGCGGTCGCGACCTGCCGCCAGAGGCGCGAGGACTCGAGCACGTTGGCCTTGTCCACCGAGGTGACCTTCCTTCGCCGCCCCTTGGCCAGCCGGAAGGCTAGCTCGGTGACCCGCCGCACCTCGTAGTCGGCGTAGTCGAGGGTGTCGACGGCGTGCTCGTGGCCGTCCTTCATGTGGCGTCCCTTGGGCTCCCCGAAATAGAGCCCGCCCGTCAGCTCGCGGATCACCAGGATGTCCACGCCCACCAGGCGATCGGCCTTGAGCGGCGAGGCGTCGACGAGCGAAGGATGCACCCGGACCGGGCGCAGGTTGGCGAAGACTCCGAGCCCCTTTCGCAGTGCCAGCAGCCCCTGCTCCGGACGCACCTTGGCCTTCGGGTCGTCCCACCTCGGACCGCCCACCGCGCCCAGGAGCACGGCGTCGGCCCCCTGGCAGTCGCGGAGAACCTCGTCGGTGAGCGCCGTGCCGTGGACGTCGATGGAGCAGCCGCCCATGAGCCGCTCCTCGAAGTGGATCTCGTGCCCTCCCCGTCGCGCCACCTCGTCGAGCACCCGGAGCGCAGCCGCCGTCACCTCCGGCCCGATGCCGTCCCCTGGCAGGACCACGATCTTCGCCTTCACGTCGCCTCCCCGCTCGCGCCGCGCAGTCCCGCCACCGAGAGCCCGTACTCGACCGAGTCGCTGAGGGCCCGCCAGCTGGCCTCGATGATGTTGCTGGACGCGCCGACCGTGCTCCAGCGCCGGTCGCCCATGTGCGTGTCGATGAGGACCCGGGTGACGGCCCCCGTGCCCCGGTCGCTGTCCAGGATGCGGACCTTGTAGTCGGTGAGCTTCATCTCGCCGACGCGCGGGTATCGCGGGGCCAGGGCCTTGCGCAGGGCGGCGTCTAGCGCGTCGACCGGACCGGACCCCTCGGCGGCGGTGTGGAGCACCTCGCCGTCGACCCGGACCTTCACCATGGCCTCGGCGAAGATCCCCCGGCCGGTCCGGTGCTCGACGTTGACCAGGAAGTCGAGCAGCTCGAAGGGCGCAACGTAGCCTGGCTCCTGCCGCTTCATCATCATGGCCACCGAGGCCTCGGCGGCCTCGAAGGAGAATCCCTTGGACTCGAGGTCCTTGATCTCGCCCAGCACCCCGGACATGTCGGCTCCCGCCAGCCCCAGCTCCTCGGCCTTGGAGAGCAGGTTCCCCCGGCCGGAGAGCTCGCTCACCACGACCCGCATGCGGTTTCCGACCAGCGCGGGATCGAGGTGCTGGTAGGTGGCCTCGTTCCGTCGCATGGCCGCCACGTGGATGCCGCCCTTGTGGGCGAAGGCCGACTTCCCGACGTAGGGCTGGTGATCGTCCGGAGCCTGGTTCGTCACCTCGGCCACGAAGCGGGACACCTCGGTGAGGGTGGCGAGGCTCCCCGGCGGCAGGCACCTCCGGCCCATCTTCACTTCCAGTGCAGGGATGACCGAGCAGAGGTTGGCGTTGCCGCAGCGCTCGCCATACCCGTTCACCGTGCCCTGGACCTGGACGACCCCCTCGTGGACGGCGGCCAGCGAGTTCGCCACCGCCGTCTCGCTGTCGTTGTGGGCGTGGATGCCCAGCGGGCTCGCCACCCTCGCCCGGACCTCGCGCACGCGCTCGGCGATCTGCCAGGGCAAGGACCCCCCGTTCGTGTCGCAGAGCACGAGGGTCTTGGCCCCGCCCCGGGCCGCGGCGTCGAGGGTGGCCATCGCGTAGACGGGATCGGCGCGCCAGCCGTCGAAGAAGTGCTCGGCGTCGTAGATCACGTGGCGCCCCTGGGCCGCCAGGAAGGCCAGGCTCCTCTCGATGATGCGGAGGTTCTCGTCCAGCGTGGTGCGGAGCACCTCCGTGACGTGGAGGTTCCAGGTCTTCCCCACCACGGTGCAGACCGGCGCCCCGGAGTCGATCAGCGCGAGGATGTTGGCGTCGTCCTCCGGGCCGCCCCCCACCCGGCAGGTGGAGCCGAAGGCGGCGATGCGCGCGGTCTTCCAGGAGATGTCGCGGGCCCGGGCGAAGAACTCGACGTCCTTGGGATTCGAGCCCGGCCAGCCTCCCTCGATGAAGGCCACGCCGAGCTCGTCGAGCCGCTGGGCCACCGCGATCTTGTCGTCGCAGGAGAGCGAGATCCCCTCCCGCTGCGTGCCGTCGCGCAGCGTGGTGTCGTAGATCTCGATCACGGCTGCTCCCGGTTCCGCTTCTCGTGCTCGGCGATGCGGGGCTCGAACCTCAGGATGTAGCCGAGCTCGTCCACGCCCTCGAGCAGGCAGGTGCGGGCAAAGGGATCGACCGGGAACTTCACCTCGGTCCCGTCCGGAAGGCGCAAGGTCCGGGACGCCAGGTCGACCGTGACCTGGGCCTCTGGATCGCGCGCCAGCTGGGACAGAAGCGCGGCGTGGGCCGCGGCGTCGATGGCCACCGGAAGGAGACCGTTCTTGAGCGCGTTGTTCTGGAAGATGTCGGCGAAGGAGGTGCTCACGACCGCCCGGAAGCCGAAGCCGGTCAGGGCCCAGGGGGCGTGCTCGCGGGAGCTGCCGCAGCCGAAGTTGGCGCCCGCCAGGAGCACCTGCGCGCCCTGGGCGCGCGGCCGGTTGAGCGGGAACTCCGGACGGGGCACGCCGCCCTCCCCGTAGCGCCAGTCGGCGAAGAGGCTGGCCCCCAGCCCGTTCTTGTCGATGGTCTTCAGGAACCGGGCCGGGATGATCTGGTCGGTGTCGATGTCGTTGGCGGGAACCACGACGACGCGCGACGTGAGGGTGGTGAACTGGGCCATGTTCAGGCTCCCGGGGCGCGGACCAGCGTCCGCGGATCCGTCACCTGGCCGGTGACGGCGGCGGCGGCGGCGGTGAGGGGCGAGGCGAGCAGGGTTCGTCCGCCCTTGCCCTGCCGACCCTCGAAGTTGCGGTTGGACGTGGAGACCGCGTACTCGCCGGGCTGCAGGTGGTCGCCGTTCATGGCGATGCACATGGAGCAGCCCGGGTTGCGCCACTCGGCCCCGGCCTCGACGAAGATCCGATCGAGCCCCTCGGCCTCGGCCTGCTTCTTCACCATCTGTGAACCGGGGACGACCAGCACCCTCATCCCGGCAGCGACCTTGCGCCCCTTCATCACCGAGGCGGCGGCCCTCAGGTCGGAGATGCGGCCGTTCGTGCAGCTCCCGATGAAGACCACCTGCACCGGGTGGCCGGCCAGCGGCTGCCCGGGGCGGAACCCCATGTAGGCGATGGCCTTCTCGAGGGCGGTGCGCTGGGCGGCGTCGGGGAGGGAGGCGGGATCGGGCACGCGGCCGGTGATGCCCGTGCCCATTCCGGGGTTGGTTCCGAAGGTGAGCATGGGCTCGAGCGACGAGGCGTCGAGGGTGAGGCTCCGGTCGAAGCGGGCGCCGGCGTCGCTGGGGAGTGCCCGCCAGCGAGCCAGCGCGCGATCCCACCCGGCGCCCTTCGGCACGGCGGGGCGCCCGGCCAGGTACCCGTAGGTCGTGTCGTCGGGCGCCACCAGGCCGGCGCGGGCCCCGCCCTCGATGGCCATGTTGCACACCGTCATGCGCTCCTCCATGTCGAGGGCGCGCATCCCGGAGCCGGTGAACTCGAAGACGTGGCCGGTTCCCCCGCCCACGCCGATGCGGGCGATGAGCGCGAGGATGACGTCCTTCGCGGTGACGCCCGGCGCGAGGCGGCCGTCGACCCGGACCTCGAAGTTCTTCGGGCGGTGCTGGAGCAGGCACTGCGTGGCGAGCACGTGCTCCACCTCGCTCGTGCCGATGCCGAAGGCCAGCGCGCCGAAGGCCCCGTGGGTCGCGGTGTGGCTGTCGCCGCACACGATGGTCATGCCCGGCTGGGTGAGCCCCTGCTCGGGCCCCATGACGTGGACGATGCCCTGGGTCGGGCTGTCGCGGCCGTGGAGGGGAACGCCGAACTCGCGGCAGTTCTCCTCGAGCTGCCGCAGCTGGGCGGCGGCCTGCTCGTCCACCACCGGCCCTCGCGTCGGGATGGAGTGGTCGGCGGTGGCGGTGGTGAGCTCGGGTCGCCTGACCCCGAGCTTCCGGCCGCGCAGGCCCGTGAAGGCCTGGGGCGAGGTCACCTCGTGAACGAGGTGGCGGTCGACGTAGAGGACTGCCGGAGCGCCCTCCTCCTGGGCGACGACGTGAGAATCCCAGATCTTCTGGAGCAGCGTTCGAGGCTCGTTCATGGTCGTCCGGCGGTTCCTATATCCCGAGCTTCTTGAAGAAGTCGGTGCCCTTGTCGTCGACCAGGATGAAGGCCGGGAAGTCGACCACGTCGATCTTCCAGACCGCCTCCATGCCGAGCTCGGGGAAGTCGATGCACTCGACCTTCTTGATGTTCTCCTCCGCCAGTACCGCGGCCGGGCCACCGATCGAGCCCAGGTAGAAGCCGCCGTACTTCTTGCAGGCATCGGTCACTTGCTGGCTGCGGTTCCCCTTCGCGATCATGACCAGCGACGCGCCGTGGGACTGCAGCAGGTCCACGTAGGAGTCCATGCGGCCGGCGGTGGTCGGCCCGAACGAGCCGGACGGCTTGCCCTTCGGCGTCTTGGCCGGCCCGGCGTAGTAGACCGGGTGGTTCTTCAAGTACTCGGGCACGCCCTTCCCTGCGTCGATGAGCTCCTTGAACTTGGCGTGGGCGATGTCGCGAGCCACCACCAGGGTTCCGTTGAGGAGCAGCGGCGTGGAGACCGGGTGCTTCGACAGCTCGGCCACGATCTCCTTCATGGGACGGTTCAGGTCGATCTTCACCCCGTGTCCGTGCTTGCCCCGGTACTCCGCCGGGATGAGCCGGCCGGGGTTGCGGTCGAGGTCCTCCAGCCAGATCCCGTCCCGGTTGATCTTGGCCTTCACGTTCCGGTCGGCCGAGCAGGAGACGCCCATGCCCACCGGGCAGGAGGCACCGTGGCGCGGCAGGCGCACCACCCGGATGTCGTGGGCGAAGTACTTGCCGCCGAACTGGGCCCCGATGCCGAGCTTGCAGGCGGCATCGAGCAGCCGCTTCTCGAGCTCCACGTCGCGGAAGGCCTGCCCCTGCGCATTTCCCTCGGTGGGCAGCCCGTCGTAGTACTTGGTCGAGGCGAGCTTCACGACCTTGAGGGTCTGCTCGGCCGAGGTTCCGCCCACCACCGCGGCGATGTGGTACGGCGGGCAGGCCGCCGTGCCCAGGTACTTCATCTTGTCGACGAGGAACTTCTCGAGCTTCTCCGGCGTGAGCAGCGCCTTCGTCTCCTGCCAGAGCATGGTCTTGTTGGCCGAGCCGCCTCCCTTGGCGACGAAGAGGAACTTGTACTCGGCGCCCTCGGTCGCGTAGAGGTCGATCTGGGCCGGCAGGTTCGTGCCGGTGTTGACCTCGTCGTACATGTTGAGCGGCGCGGTCTGCGAGTAGCGCAGGTTCTCCTCGGTGTAGGTGCGGTAGACGCCCCTGGAGATCCACTCCTCGTCCTTCACGCCGGTCCAGACCTGCTGCCCCTTCTTGCCCATCACGATGGCCGTGCCGGTGTCCTGGCAGATGGGCAGCTCGCCCTGGGCGGCGATCTCGGCGTTGCGCAGGAAGGCGACGGCCACGCCCTTGTCGTTCTGCGAGGCCTCGGGATCGGAGAGGATCTTCGCCACCTGCTCGTTGTGGTCGGAGCGGAGGAAGAAGGAGAGCTCCCGCATGGACTCGTGAGCGACGCGCTCGAGCGCGGACGGCTCCACCTTGAGGACCTCCTTCCCCTCGAAGGTCGTCACCGAGACGCCTTCCTTGCCGAGCAGGCGGTAGCGGGTCTGGTCCTTCGAAAGCGGGAACGGGTCCTGATACTGGAAGGAGGGAGTGGGCATGACCCGGGAGGAAAGCAGAACTGGCGCCAACCGTCCACGGGATCCGCGCAAGATCGAGATGAAAGGGGCACGACCTGCCGCGGCTGGAGCCACGACCGTCGCACCCCTCGGCCTACGAAAAGCCGGCTACTTCTTCTTGCCAGCCTTCTTGGCGGGCTTCTTCGCCGCCTTCCTGGCGGGCTTCTTCGTGGCCTTCTTGGCCGCCTTCTTGACGGGCTTCTTGGCCTTCTTCTTGCCGAACCTGGCGGCCGCAGCCTTCACCTTGCGTACGTCCTTCTTCACAGTGGCCTTGGCCTTCTTCTGCACCGCCTTGGCCTTCTTCTTCACGTCGGCCACGAACTTCTTGGCCTTGGCCTGAACCTTCTTCACTCCCGCATCCCACTCGGCGGCGACGACCTTGACCTCCTTCTCGACAGCGCTCTTCACTTCCTCGCCCTTCGCGACCATCGTCTCGCCCAGCGTGGGCTGCGTCGTGTTCTCCTGCTCGCCTTGCATGCTCGTGTTCCTCCCGGATGACGTGGTGCCCGAAATCTGGCTCGACCAATGGTTTACGCACCTGGAAGCCGTTCTGCAACTGGCCCCTCGAGACACACCCGCTCCTGGACGGCGCGCCCGTGCCCCTTGCCTCCCTGCCCTCGACCGGGTAGTGCTCCCGCCATGGCGAAGCCCACGATCGAGGACCTGGTGACCGGAACGGGGCCGGAGGCCGTCCGGGGAAAAAGGGTTCAGGTGCACTACACGGGCTGGCTCCTCGACGGGACCAGGTTCGACTCCTCGGTCGGGGGAGCCCCATTCTCCTTCCGGCTCGGCGCGGGCGAGGTCATCGAGGGGTGGGACCGGGGGGTCGCCGGAATGAAGGTCGGCGGCAAGAGAAAGCTCACCCTTCCCCCGGACCTGGCCTACGGCCCGAGGGGCGCCCCTCCTGCAATCCCACCCAGCGCCACGCTGGTCTTCGAGGTGGAGTTGCTGGCGGTCCACTGAACCGGCATCCAGGTGCGCCCGAGCTGCGACCGCTGCCTCCGCCCCGAAGCCTTCTGCGTCTGCCGCGGACTGCCGGCGGCGCCTTCTCGGACCCGGGTGGTCCTCCTGCAGCACCCGCGCGAGGCCCGGCTCGCCATCTGCAGCGCATGGCTGACGCGGATCGCGCTCCAGAACGCCGAGTTGCACTGCGGCGTCGCCTTCGAGCAACACCCCCGGGTGCGAGAACTCGCGGCCACGGAGGGGGCAGCCGTCCTCTTCCCCGGCCCGAGCTCCACCGACGCGGCAGACCTGGCCGGAAGCCCCCCAGCGGTGCTCTTCGCGGTGGACGGCACCTGGCACCAGGCCGAGAAGATGCTCCGCCTGTCTCCCACGCTCGCGGCCCTGCCCAGGGTCTCTGTGGATGCCAGGCGACCCAGCGGCTACGGGGAACTTCGGCGCGAACCGGGCTCGGTGCACCTTTCCACCCTCGAGGCGGTTGCAATCGCCCTCGCATCCCTGGAGGGCGACCCCGCCCGCTTCGACCCCATGGTCGCCGCCTTCCATCGCAGCGTGGAGCTCCAGCTCGCCTGCTCCAGAGACGACCGGCGCAGCCCCCGCCACCGGGGAGAGGCGTGGCGCTTGCCCTAGCGGGCCCGGAGCACGAAGAGAATGGCGCCCGCGACGCCGGCGAGCCCAAAGGCGGCGTATAGGGCTCCAGCCGCGAGCGCCTTCCATCCCCGGATCGGCCCCGAGTTGGTTCGCATCTCCCGCCGGACGACGCCATCGCGGAGGCCGATCCAGGCGGTGAGGGCTCCAGAGACGAGGAGCACCGCCACCACCAGCCAGTGCAGCGGGCTCGACCCGTCGAGAAGGATCTCCATGCCCGGCAAGGATACCCTCCTTCCGCGTAGTTGCGAGCGGTACGGGGCTGCGGTACACGCCCCGGATGGCTGATGCGGCCCGTCCGTCCAACTTCCTGACCGACATCATCGACGCCGACCTGGAGGCGGGTCGTGTTCGCGGCGGCGTGGTCACCCGCTTCCCTCCCGAGCCGAACGGCTTCCTCCACATCGGGCACGCCAAGTCGATCCTGCTCAACTTCGGCCTCGCGGCCCGCTACGGCGGCCACGCCAACCTCCGCTTCGACGACACGAACCCCACCACCGAGGAGATCGAGTTCGTCGAATCCATCCAGGAGGACGTCCGCTGGCTGGGAGGCAACTGGGGGGAACACCTCCACTTCGCCTCCGACTACTTCGGCAAGATGTACGAGTGCGCCGAACGGCTGGTCCGGGACGGCAAGGCCTACGTGGACAGCCAGCCGCAGGACGCCATCCGGGAGCAGCGGGGGAGCTTCGAGCGGCCTGGGGTGGCGAGCCCGTTCCGCGACCGCCCCGCGGCGGAGAGCCTCGACCTGCTCCAGCGCATGCGGAAGGGGGAGTTCGATGACGGCGCCTGCGTGCTGCGGGCCCGCATCGACATGGCGCACTCCAACGTGCTCATGCGCGACCCGCTCCTCTACCGGATCAGGCACGCCAGCCACCACCGCACCGGCGACGCCTGGTGCATCTACCCCATGTACGACTGGGCCCATCCCCTCGAGGACGCCATCGAGGGCGTCACCCATTCCATCTGCACGCTGGAGTTCGAGTCGAACCGGGAGCTCTACGACTGGGTTCTCGACCACACCGGTCCGTGGGACCCCCGCCCCCGCCAGTACGAGTTCGCCCGGCTTGCGCTCGGCTACACGGTCCTGTCGAAGCGCAAGCTCCTCCTGCTCGTGAACGAGAAGCGGGTCTCGGGCTGGGACGACCCGCGCATGCCCACCATCGCAGGGATCCGGCGGCGCGGCGTGACCCCCGAGGCGCTGCGCGACTTCGCCGATCTCATCGGCGTGGCGAAGAACAACAGCGTGGTGGACATCGGCAAGTACGAGTTCGCGGTCCGGGGTGATCTGGAGTCGCGGTCTCCCCGGGCGCTGGCCGTCCTCGATCCCGTTCGACTCACGGTCACGAGCTGGGAGGCCGGCCGCGTCGAGGAGCTCGACCTGCCCTGGTGGCCGGCCAACCCAGGACGGGGCGGGAACCGCAAGGTCCCCTTCGGCCGCGATCTCCTGATCGAGCGGGACGACTTCTCCGCCGATCCGCCGCCCGACTGGAGGCGGCTCGCCCCGGGGCGCGAGGTCAGGCTGGCCGGCGCCTACGTGGTCAGGTGCGACGAGGTGGTTCGCGGCCCTGGCGGCGAGGTGCTGGAGGTCCGCTGTATCCACGACCCGGCCTCGCGAGAGGCCGCGGGCATCGCCCGGCGCGGCCTGGGTACGATCCACTGGGTGCACGCCACCCGTTCCCTTCCGGCAACGGTCAGGCTCTACGACCGGCTCTTCTCCGTCGAGCAACCGGACGCCGCGGGAAACTTCCTCGACGTCCTGAATCCCGACTCGCTCGCCTTCGCGCCCGGCGCCCGGCTCGAACCCGAGCTCCGCAACGCCGCTCCCGGAACCCACTGGCAGTTCCTGCGGGAGGGCTACTTCTTCGTCGACCCGGTCGACTCCAGGCCGGGCGCTCCGGTCTTCAACCGGACCATGGCGCTCAAGGACGCCTGGGCGGCGCGGAGCGCGCCCGCCGAGCAGAGGCGCCCGGTGCGCCCGGCCAGGGAGCCCTCCCCGCCGTCGGCGCCCCGGAAGAGCCGGGCCGAGTCGCGCGCGGACGAGCGCGCCGCGAACCCCGCGCTGGCCGCGCTTCACGCCCGGTATTCCGCCGCGGCCGGCATCTCCTCCGACCAGGCCGACCTGCTCTCCGCAGACATCGCGACGGGGGCGTTCTTCGACGAGGCGGTCGCCGCCGGCGCCGCGCCCGCTGCGGTGGCCCGCTGGCTCACCAACGACCTCCTGGGCATCGCCGGCGACGCCCCGCTGGCCTCGCTTTCGATCTCGCCCGCCGACTTCGGCCGCTTCGTCGCGCTCGCTGAGTCCGGGCGCACGACGACCGCCGGCGCGAAGGCGCTGCTGGCGAGCCTCGCCGCGAGCGGCGGCGACCCGGCCTCCAGGCTCGCCGAGCTCGGGCTCGAGAAGGTCGACGACCGGGGCGCTGTGGATCGCGCCGTGGCTCGCGTGCTCCTGGCCCAGGCTGCCGAGGTGGTACGTTACCGGGCCGGCGAGAGGAAGCTCCTCGGGTTTCTCCTCGGCGCCGTCATGCGTGAGACGCAGGGAAAGGCCGACCCGGCCGTCGTGAAGCAGGCCCTGGAGGACGCACTCAAATGAGCCGCTCGGTCATCGCGCTGCGGCAGCGCCCCTGGGACGCCGCCCTCGTCGCCTTCTTCGTGATCAACCTGTTCTTCACGACCTACGTCGTGAGCCTGGAGCAGGTGGTCATCGACGACATCTACCGGTTCACGCCGCCCCTCTGGCCGCCTTCCAGCCTGCTCGCCCTCGTTCACTGGTGGGAGAAGAGCTTCGACCCGCTCCTCATCGCGCGCCCGGCCTGGTACCGCGCCACCATCTGGCTCGACGTCCTCGCGTTCGGGCCCTTCTACGCGGCCGCCATCTTCGCCTACGTGAAGGGCAAGGAATGGATCCGCATCCCCAGCCTCATCTGGGGGACGATGCTCTTCACCAACGTCTTCATCATCCTCGGCGACGAGCTTCGCGGCATCCACGCCACGCCCAGTCCTGGCATCGTGGTGGCGGCGAACGCCCCCTGGCTCATCGTCCCGATCCTGGTCGTGGCCCGGATGTGGATCGATCCGCACCCGTTCACCCGGGAAGGCGGATGACCGGCTTCCGGGAGCGCTACGGCCCCTGGGCGCTCGTCACCGGCGCCTCGGTGGGGTTGGGCGAGTGCTTCGCCCGGGCGCTCGCCGCCAGAGGGCTCGACCTCCTCCTCGTGGCCAGGCGGCGGGAACCCCTCGAGGCGCTCGCAGCCGAGCTTCGGGCTGCCCATCCGGTCGAGGTTCGAACCGATGCGGCCGACGTGGGGCGGGCCGACCTCGTCGAGGTCGTCGACCGGCTCGCCGCGGGGGCCGAGGTGGGGCTCGTCGTCCACAACGCAGCGTTCTCGGCAATCGGCCCATTCCTCGACCGGCCGGTGGAGGACCAGTTGCAGGTCCTGGACGTGAACTGCCGGGCCCCCGTGCTGCTGGCCCACCACTTCGGCCGCCGGATGGCCGCGCGTGGACGCGGCGGGATCCTGCTCATGTCGTCCCTGGCCGGCGGGCAGGGATGCCCGCTCGTGGCCTCGTACGCGGCGTCGAAGGCCCACGAGATCGTGCTCGCCGAGGGGCTCTGGGAGGAGTTCCGGCGGGTCGGAGTGGACGTGCTGGCGTGCCGCGCCGGCCCGACCCGCACCCCAGGCTACGAGTCCTCGAAGCCGCGAGGAAAGGTGCCGATCATGGAGCCGGAGCCGGTCGTGGAGGAAGCCCTCGCCGCGCTGGGCGGAGGCCCCGTGGTGGTGGCAGGCCGGCTCAACAAGGTGGTGAACTTCGTCATGCAACGGCTTCTGACCCGGTCGGCCGCGGTCCGCTTCATGGGGCACAGCACCCGAAAACTCTACGAGTGAACCGATGCGCATCCTCCACACCATGATCCGCGTGGGCGACCTCGATCGCTCCATCCGCTTCTACACCGAGATCCTGGGCATGAAGCTGCTCCGGCGTCACGACTACCCCGACGGCCGGTTCACGCTGGCCTTCGTGGGCTACGCGCCCGAGTCGGAGGCGGCGGCCATCGAGCTCACCTGGAACTGGGACACGGCCAGCTACGACCTGGGGAAGGGCTTCGGCCACGTGGCCGTCGCGGTCCCCGACGCGTACGCCGCCTGCGCCGAGATCGAGCGTCGGGGCGGCAAGGTGGTCCGGCCAGCCGGCCCGATGAAGCACGGCACGACGGTCATCGCCTTCGTCGAGGACCCGGACGGCTACCGGGTCGAGCTCATCCAGGCCCGCCCCTGACGCCGCCCGGTCCCAGCGACTCGAGTTCCTGCCAGCGGGCGTAGAGCAGCTCCGCCTCGGCAGCAGCGGCATCCATCTCGGCCCGCAGGGCAACGACGCCCTCCCCGCCCTTCTGGTACGTGGCCGGGTCGGAGAGCGCCGCCTCGGCAGCGGACTTGCGCTCCTCCGCAGCCAGGATGGCCGCCTCGATCCCCTCGAGCTCTCGCTGCTCCTTGAAGGAGAGGCGCCCGGGCTTGCGGACGCGTGCGGGCGGGGCGCTCACCGGCGGCGCGCGGGTTTCCGCCACCGCGGCTGGCGCCCGCGGCGCCGGTGCCAGGGATTGCTCCTTGAGCGTCCGGTAGGTCTCGTAGTTGCCCGGATAGCGAACCGCGTGCCCCTCCCCCTCGAAGGCCAGGATGGACGTCGCCACCTTGTCGAGGAAATAGCGGTCGTGGGTCACGAGCAGGACGCTTCCCCCGAAATCCAGGAGGAGCCGCTCCAGCACGTTGAGCGTGACGAGATCGAGGTCGTTGGTGGGCTCGTCGAGGACCAGCACGTTCGCCCCCTCGAGGAAGAGCCGCGCCAGCAGCAGCCGGTTCCGCTCGCCTCCGGAGAGCGCCTTCACCTTCATGCGCTGCATCGTCTGCGGAAAGAGCAGGTCCTCGAGATACTCCCGGAGTCCCAGCCGGTGTTCGCCGATCTGGACGAAGTCCTCGCCCGCCATGCCGGGAGCCCCCCCTCCGGCCGCCTCGTAGACGGTCTTCTCCGGGTCGAGCGCCGCCCGCTGCTGGTCGTGGTAGGCGATGCGCGTCCGGACGCCCGCCACCACCCGCCCCGCGTCCGGTTCGAGCTCTCCGAGCAGCAACCGGAGGAAAGTGGTCTTGCCCGCGCCGTTCGGCCCGACGATCCCCACCCGCTCGCCCCGCTGCAGGATGAAGTCCACCCCGGTGAGCACCTTCCGCTCTCCGAATGCCTTCTCGAGCCCGTGGGCTTCCAGGACCACCTGGGAGAGGCGCGGAGGAGGCGCCACTCGAAGGTCGGCCACCGCTGGGCGCGCGTAGCCCTTCTCGGCCATGAGGGCGCGCGCCCGCTGGATCCGGGCCTTGCTCTTCGTCCTGCGGGCCTCCACGCCGCGTCGAAGCCAGGCCACCTCCTGCGAGATCCAGCGCTCCCGCTTGTGCTGGGAGAGCGCGCCCTGCTCCTCTGCGACCAGCTTCTGCTCCAGGAAGGCCTCGTAGTTCCCTGGCCAGCTATGGACGCCGCCATCCGGCGTGATCTCCACCATCCGGTCCACCAGGTCGTCGAGGAAATAGCGGTCGTGGGTCACGAGCACGAGCGCACCGGTCCGGCCGTCCAGCTCCTCCTCCAGCCAGTCCACCGTGTCCGCGTCGAGGTGGTTGGTGGGCTCGTCGAGGAGCAGGAGATCGGGGCGAGCCAGGAGCGCCCGGGCGATGGCCACCCGCTTCCGGGCCCCTCCCGACAGTTCCGCCACCGGCCGGTCCCATTCCTTCACGCCGAGCCGGTCGAGGAGACGGCGGGCCTCGTGCGAGGTGTCCCATCCTCCCAGGTGCTCGATCCGATCGGACAGGACGGCCAGCTCGGCGAGCTGACGGTCGTGCCGCTCCGCGTCCTGCTCGGCGGCGAGGACCACGGAGAGCGCGGCGTGGGCCTCGATGGCCTGCCGGAGCGGTGCCCGCGCAACCTCGAGCTCGGAGGCCACGGTGGCCCCCTCGGGGAACTCGGGCTCCTGCGGCAGATAGGTGACCGAGGCACCCCGCCGCAGCTGGACCTCGCCCCGATCTGGCTCGGCCGCGCGAGCGAGGATGCGGAGCAGCGACGACTTGCCGGAGCCGTTCACCCCCACCAGGCCCGACCCGCTCCCCCTCCTCGATGGTGAGGGTGAGCCGGTCGAGGATGGTCCGGCTTCCGAAGGCCAGCCCGATTGAGGATGCGTGGAGCAGCGTCATCGCGACGACAATCGCAGAGACCAGGCCGTTGCGATACTGCGTCCACCCAACGGGTGCGTCCGGGGCGGCGATCGGGTATTCCATGACGACGCCATGCAGCAGACCGAGAACCTGAACGTCCTGTCGCTCGACCTCATGCCGTCCCCGGACGAAGTGAAGTCGCGCCACCCCCTTTCCGAGGCTGCCGCGACCACCGTGGTCGAGGCCCGCCGCGCCATCGAGGCCATCCTCGACGGGCGCGACCGCCGTCTCCTGATGGTGGTCGGCCCGTGCTCGATCCACGACCCGGTCGCCGGTCTCGACTACGCGCGGCGCCTGCGTGGCCTGGCCCAGGAGGTGGCCGACACCTTCCTCCTCGTCATGCGCGTCTACTTCGAGAAGCCACGCACGTCGCTGGGCTGGAAGGGGTTCGTGAACGACCCGCGCATGGACGACTCGTTCCGGATCGACGAGGGCATGGAGCGCGGTCGCCGGTTCCTCCTCGACGTGAACGAGATTGGCGTGCCCGCCGGCACCGAGGCCCTCGACCCCATCGCCCCGCAGTACTACGGCGACCTCATCGCCTGGACGGCAATCGGGGCCCGCACCTCCGAGTCGCAGACCCACCGCGAGATGTCGTCGGGACTCTCCACGCCGGTGGGCTTCAAGAACGGCACCGACGGCGACATCGGCGGCGCCGTGAACGCCATCGTCTCGGCCGGGGGTCCGCACAGCTTCCTGGGCATCAGCGGCCAGGGGAGATCGGCCATCATCCGCACCCGGGGCAACCGCCACGGCCACCTGGTCTTGCGTGGCGGCGGCGGGCGCCCCAACTTCGACACCGTCTCCATCACGCTCGCCGAGGAGGCCCTCGGCAAGGCCGGGCTGCCGCGGAACATCGTGGTGGACTGTTCCCACGCCAACTCGTGGAAGAAGCCGGAACTGCAGCCGCTGGTGATGCGGGACGTGGTCCACCAGATCAGGGAGGGAAATCGGTCGGTGATGGGAATGATGGTGGAGAGCTTCATCGAGGCCGGCAGCCAGCCCATCCCGTCCGACCTGTCGGCGCTCCGCTACGGCTGCTCGGTCACCGACGCCTGCGTGAGCTGGGACACCACCGTCGAGATGCTGCGCGGCGCGCGGGAGATCCTCCGGGACGTCCTGCCCGCGCGAGAGCGCCCGGTCGGATGACCAAGCCCTCGCTGGCCGCTTCGCATGGCTCTCCATCGCCGCGGCGGTGGCCACCATCGGGCTCAAGACGGCGGCCTGGGCCCTGACCGGCTCGGTCGGCCTGCTGTCCGACGCAGCCGAGTCGGTGGTCAACCTGGTGGCCGCCGTGACCATGCTGGGCATGCTCACCGTCGCGGCCCGTCCGCCGGACGAGGACCACGCCTACGGACACGACAAGGCCGAGTACTTCGCCAGCGGCGTCGAGGGCGGGCTCATCATCGTGGCCGCCATCGCCATCACCTGGTCTGCGGTCAATCGTCTCCTCCACCCGGCCCCCATCGAGAAGATCGGCCTCGGCCTGCTGGTGTCCACGGGCGCCTCGCTCATCAACCTGGTGGTCGCCCGGGTGCTCTTCCGGGCCGGGCGCAAGCACCATTCGATCGCCCTCGAGGCCGACGCCCACCACCTCATGACCGACGTCTGGACCTCGGCGGGAGTGCTGGCCGGCATCGGCGTCGTGGCCTTGACGGGCTGGGACAGGCTCGACCCCATCGTGGCCATCGCCGTGGCGGTGAACATCACCTGGGCCGGCGTGAAGCTCATCCGCCGCTCCGCCCTGGGGTTGCTCGACACGGCGCTCCCAGCCGAGGAGCAGGCCGCCGTGCAGCGCGTCCTCGACGGTCACCGGGGTCCGGAGGTCCTGTTCCACGCGCTGCGCACGAGGCAGGCGGCCTCGCGCCGCTTCGTCTCGGTGCACGTGCTCGTCCCGGGCACCTGGAGCGTCTCCCGCGGCCACGCACTGCTCGAGCGGATCGAGCACGAGATCCGTCACGCCATCCCCAGGACCACGGTCCTCACCCACCTGGAGGCCATCGAGGACCCCGCCTCCTATGCCGACGAGGCGCTCGACCGGTCCCCGGAGACCGCTGCACCGGAGCCGACCACCGGCGAGTAGCGCCGGCAGTCAGGCGGCCCGGACCACCACGCCGGTGGCGGTCTCGGCGAAGACGTACTCCGGGTGTACTCGCTCGGCGGTCTGGAGCGCCCAGGCCCGGTCGAAGAGCACCACCGGACGGTCGCGAACGTCGAGCACCACCATGCCCTCGAGGGCATCCTGGAGCAGTTCCAGGTCCACCGGCGCTCCGTCGGCCCGGGAAGGCCAGCGCGCCAGCACCCAGGGGACCGCCTCCACCCGGACCTCCACGCCGTACTCCGACTCGAGCCGGTACTTCACCACCTCGAACTGCAGCTGCCCGAGCGCGCCCAGGACGAGATCTCCCGCGCGCCCCGCCGGCGGCCGGTAGAGCTGGACGGTGCCCTCCTGGGCGAGCTGCTCGATTCCGGTCGCGAACTGCTTGCGCCGCATGGGGTCGACGAGAGCCAGCCGCCGGAAGTGCTCCGGCGCGAAGCTGGGAATGGCCTCGAAGGCGAAGCGACTCCCGCCGGTGAGCGTGTCGCCGATCTCGAAGTTCCCCGGGTCGTGGATTCCGACGACGTCCCCGGGGTAGCACTCGTCCACCACGCTCCGCTCCCGGGCCAGGAACTGGGTCGGGCTGGCGAGCCGGACCTCCTTGCCGGTGCGCACGTGGGTCACCTTCATGCCTCGCACCATCTTGCCGGAGCAGATCCGCACGAAGGCCACCCGGTCCCGGTGGGCCTTGTCCATGTTCGCCTGGATCTTGAAGACGAACCCGCTGAACTCCTCGCGGGACGGCTCGATGGGGCCGATGTCGGAGGCGCGCGCCCGCGGTGGAGGCATGAGCTCGGAGAAGGTCTCGAGGAAGGCCTCCAGGCCGAAGTTGTTGACCGCGCTCCCGAAGAACATGGGGGAGAGCTGCCCTGCCTCGAAACGCTCCCGGTCGAAGCCGTCGCCGGCCATCTCCAGCAGCTCCGCGTCGTGGCGGAGCTGGTCGTAACCCACCGTGTCGAGCTCGTCCCGGAGCGCGGGGTCGTCGATCCCGGACACCTCGACCGGCGGCCGCTCCGCCCCGGTCAGGGAGCTCGAGTTGGCGCGGTCGGCGTCGAACAGGTACACGCGCTGCCGCAGGCGGTGGTACACGCCGCGGAAGACGCCGGATCGGAAGATGGGCCAGGTCACCGGGTAGACCCCGATGCCCAGCACGCTCTCCACCTCGCCGATGAGGTCGAAGGCGTCGCGCCCCGGGCGATCGAGCTTGTTCACGAAGGTGAAGATGGGGATCGACCGCTGCCGGCAGACCCGGAAGAGCTTGCGGGTCTGGGCCTCGACGCCCTTGGCGCTGTCGAGGAGCATGACCGCGCCGTCGACCGCGTGGAGGGTGCGGTAGGTATCCTCGCTGAAGTCGGCGTGGCCGGGCGTGTCGAGCAGGTTCATCTGCAGCCCCCGGTAGGGGAACTGCAGCACGCTGGTGGTGATGGAGATGCCTCGCTCCCGCTCCATGTCCATCCAGTCGGACACGGCGCTGGCGCGGCCCCGCTTGGCCTTCACCGCCCCGGCCAGCTGGATCACCCCGCCGTAGAGCAGCAGCTTCTCGGTGAGCGTGGTCTTGCCAGCGTCCGGGTGGGAGATGATGGCGAAGGTTCGCCGACGCGCGATCTGGTGCTTCATGGAGGCCGCCCGGAGGCGGTGCCGCCGGGGCCGGCAGTTGTATCAGGCCTTGGCCGGCTGGGTCCCGGTTCCTGCGTCGCGAGACGCCCGCGCCTTCCAGAACTGCCGGGGCAGCATGGCCAGGGCCATGAGGACGGCCTGGCTGGCGATGAAGCCGGACAGCGCCCAGAAGGCCTTGTCCATGAAGCCGTAGGAGTGGAGGCCGACGCCCAGCATGTTCACGCCGAACCAGGAGAGGCTGGTGATGACGTTGCCGAAGATGGCCATCGTCATGATGCCTCGCTCCCGGGCGAACCCGCCCCAGCGGGCGTGCAGGATGATGGCGTTCCAGAGGACGATGAGCAGCGCGCCGTTCTCCTTCGGGTCCCAGCCCCAGAAGCGTCCCCAGGACTGGTCGGCCCAGATGCCGCCCAGGACCGTTCCCACGAAGCTGAAGAAGAGGGAGAAGGCGACGATCCCGTAGACCATCCCGGAGAGCGATTTCGACGTCTCGGGGTTGATGCGCGGCGCGAACTGCTTGCGCAGCGTCCAGGCGATGGCGATGGCGCCGGCCAGGAAGGTGCCGCTGTAACCGATGGTGATGGTGGTGACGTGCGTGGCCAGCCAGAAATTCGAGTCGAGCACCGCCCGCATCATCTCCATGGTGTCGCCGTCGCCGGTCAGGTGGTGGGCGACCAGCAGCGAGGCGAATCCGGAGGAGGCCGCCACGGCCGTGCCGAAGCCGTTGCGGTACATGCGCTCGAGAACGATGCCGAGCAGCACCGCACCCCACCCCACGAAGACGGCCGAGGAGTAGAGGTTGGTGACCGGCGGACGCCCCTGCAGCACGATGCGCGAGACCAGGCCTGCGGTCTGGACGATGGCGCCGGCGCAGAGCAGGCCGAAGGCAGCCGGCCGGAGGATCTGCGGCTTCCACAGCCAGGATGCGAAGACGGTCAGGAGCGCCAGCACGTAGATCACCATGCCCACGTAGAACGGCTGGGCGCGGTTGAAGGTGGTCTCGTGGTCGACGTGGGTCTGGGCCTCCGGGCGGACGGAGAAGGTGGACACTTGAAAGTCCTTCACGGCCTTGTTGAAGGCCGGAGCCTCCTGGACCGAGTAGGCCCAGGCGATACGCGACAAGGGCTCGAGCGCCGGGCTGACCGAGCCCATGGCCGCGGACCGGAGCGCCTCGCCGGAGTTGAGCCAGGCTTCCGCCTTCTGGCCAGGCAGCGGCGGGAGCGGGCGGAAGTAGGCCAGGTCGGCCAGCGCGCCGACGCGCTGCTCGGAGCCGGGCGAGCCCAGTGCCTGGATCTCGGCGGCGAGTCCCTGCCCCTGCTCGAGCTGGATGGTGTTCTTCAGCCGGTGGTACAGGTAGACGCGCTCGAAGAGGTTCGCCACCGCGCTCTGGTACTGGGTGCGAAGCTTTGCATCGATGGCCTGGGCGGCATTGGCCTCCCGCTGGATCTCGTTGATGAACGGGGCGATCTGCCGGAAGGAGTAGTAGCGATCCTTGGCGACCTTCATGTTCATGAGGCCCAGCACGCCGGGATCGTCGATGACGAAGATGGGCTGGAGGTCGGCCACCTGCGGCCGGAAGAGCACGTCGAGGATCCACTCGCCCGATCCCACCGTGCGGTCCTGGTAGCGGAAGCTCTGCTGCCCCCGGATCACGAGCAAGGCGTTGCGTGCCGTCGAGTCGAGCGGCTTCAGGCGGCCGCCTTCCAGCACCGGGAGGCGGGAGAACCCGTCGATGTCGAGGCCCCGGACCTGGCCGGGGGCCCGCAGCATGGTGAACGCGCCGACCAGCGCCAGGCCACAGGCGATCCACGCCGCGTACGTTCCGAGCTTCTTCATGTCACGCCTCCTGCGCCGACTGGGCCAGCCGCGCGGCCTCGCGCTTCCTGGACGATTTCATCAGGCTGACGGTGAAGTGGACGATGAGCCCCACCGCCACGAGCACGCACGAGATGTACGGGATGAGCCAGCCCGGATTCTCCACCACCTGGAGGATCGAGAGCATGTCGCCCTTTCCGAAGCTGGCCTGGTAGAAGGCCTTGCTGTCGTAGCGCATCGGGTCGTTCATGGAGATGAGGACGTCCCGCTCCTCCCGGGTGGCCGGGTTCGAGAGGTGGACCAGGCTGGAGAAGTTCTTGGGGATCTCCGTGCCCGCGTACTTGTCGTGGCTGAACTTCTTCAAGGTCACGGCGTAGGGCAGGTACTGGCGCCGGTGGCGCATGACGATCTGGTAGGTGCGCCCCTCGTGGGTGAAGGACTGCGGCGCGCCCAGCGCCTGGGAGGCCAGCCAGATGCCGTAGCTCCTTCCGCCGGCGATGGGCTCGACGAAGGCGGCGCTCGAATCGACCTCGTTGTCGCCGCTGACGGGCGGCACCTGGACGAACGTCACCGCGGTCCCCACGCCGGCGGTGGCCCGGGCGGGCGGGTCGGTCGGCGCCCGGTTCCGGAGCTGGGCGTTCTGCGCGTACCCGTGGATCTTCAGCGACACGGGGGTGCCCGGAAGGGGGACCGTCCCCTCCCGCCTCAGCGCCCGCGCCGGGACGGAATAGACCTCGTCCTGGACCGGGTCGGTCACGTCGATGATGGCCAGCTCGGCGTCGCGCCCCTCGATGAAGTTCACGGTCTGGCCGCTCTCGATGGCCATCTGCGACTCGACCTGGAACATGCCGGACACGAACTCGCCGCCGACGAAGAGGATCAGCCCGAGGTGCACGAGCCAGAGCCCCGCCTTGCTCCAGGTGGCCTGGAGCCGGACCGCCTGGGCCGCGATCAGGTTCGCCATCAGCACCAGGCCGACCGTCGCTCCGCCCGGGAAGACCGGGATCATCCACTGGGAGTCCGGGATGTTCCACCAGACCAGGTAGCTGCGCATGTAGGCGTTGACGGCGCCGACCGTCCCCATGCCGACCTGCGCGAGCGTCGCCGCGGTGACCAGGATCATGAGCGCTGCCAGGCAGACGATGGTCAGCCGGAGGGACGTCAAAGCCCGCATGACGGGATTCTTAACGGTTAGCAAGGCGCAGGCTCTCCAGGAGGCGGATGAAATCGGCCCGGGACGCGGCCACCGGCCCCGCGTCTCCAACCATCTTGACGAACCAGCTATTTCCCCCGGCGAAGAGGATCGCGGCCACGAGCCGCGTCTTCGTCTGGCCGTCGCTGGTGTAATCGAAAATTGCCAGGCTTCCGGCGGGCGACTTCAGCGCCTTGCGGTCCTTGGCGAGCGTCGCCTCGTCCACCGGCGGCAGGCCGATCTGGTTGCGCCAGCGGTTCACGTTTGCGATCTCGCCGCCGGCCGGCCCCGGGAACACGGTGACCGAGACGTCGATCTTTCCCGCCGCGGTGGGCTTGAGCGTCGCGTAGCGCATCCCGCCGGCGCGACTGTCGGTCCAGCCCTTGGGCAGCGCCCACTGGAGCTCCCCGGTGGTGGAGACGTCCGGGGGCGGCGGCACCGAGCCGGCCATGCCCGGCATTCCGGCGCCGGGTGCGGCTTCGCCGGCGGGAGAGCCTGCCTGCTTGGGAACGCGGTAGTGGGAGACGTCGTCGCGCCCGCATCCGGCCAGCGCGAGAAGGAGCGCGCCGGCGGTGAGCCCGCTCGCTGCCTGATTCCGGAGGTACCTCATTGCCATTCGCCGTCCTCGTGTCGGGGCACGGGACGAAACCGTCCCGGAGAGGCGACCGGGTCGCCTCGCGCGGGGCAGTCTTAACCGGGTCTCGGAGGCCCGGCTAGGCGATCGGCGGCTGCGGGTCGTTCACGCCCGGGATGCGCGCCATCTGCGCGCGTCCGAGCTTCCAGGACTGCTGGACGATCCAGGAGAGCGACCGATCGAGGCGCTGGGCCTCCTTCTCGATCTCCCGGAGCATCTCCTCGGGAAAGTAGAGCGACTGCTTTCTCTTGTCGGTGTGGTCGGCCATGGGTTCTCCTTTTACCCTGGGTGACGAAAGAGGCAAGAAAGGTCCTGCCGATTATGCGCGCCCCTGCCGGCGACCGAAAGGACCCGGGAAGGACTGGCATGCTTGACACGCCGACCGCCCGGGCCTTAGCCCATCCGTCGTGAAAGGGATGCTGGCGATCGGGAGCGCGCTCCTGGGTTTGGCCCTGGGCGGCGCCGAGACCCCCCTTCCCGACGTCCTGGCAGGCGAGGTCCTGGCGCTGGCCGCCCTTGGCGATCCCGCCAGCCTCGAGCGGGCGGTGGCGATCGTCCCCGGCCCTCTTCGCGAGGACCCGGAGTTCCGGGCGGCGGCGGCGAACCGAGCCCTGGCCAGGCTGTTGGCCGCGGCGTCCTTGCGGGAGGCGGCGGCCGCTTCACCCGATGGCGCCGAGGGGCTTCGGGCGGCTCGGGCGCTGCGGGAGGAGGCGCTCGAGGAGCTTCGTCCGCTCGTCCGGGCCGACCGGGACGACCCGGCCGTGCTGCGGGCGCTGGCCGTCTACCTCGGGCTGGGCGGAAGGATCGACGAGCTCGAGGGGGTGGCGCGTGAGGCCCGACGGGGCCAGGCCCAGCGCGGCGGAGCGGCGGACGCCTGGATCGACTTCGCCGAGGTCTCGGCGGTGTCGCGCGGCAGGCGGCCCGCAGAGGTGGAGGTCCTGCTCGCCGCGTTCGTGGCCAGACACCCGGGAATCCTTCCTGCCCGGATGTCCCTCGTGCGAGCCCGGCTGGCGCTGGGACGCCGGGAGGATGCCCTCGCGACGCTGGACGCACTGCTGGCGGCCAATCCGGACCACGACGGCGCCAAGGCGCTCAAGGCGGACCTGCTGGCTCCACCGTCCGTGAAGATGGAAGTGCCGATGGTTCCCGCCGGGGTGCCCCTCCGTCCAGGCCGGGGCGGCTTCCGCGGAAGGTCGAGCCGGGCAAGAGCGGGGCGCCGTGAGAGCGGGGGTGGCGCGGCGCGGCGATGGTCCGCGGTTCG
Source organism: uncultured delta proteobacterium (assembly GCA_963700085.1). GTDB lineage: Bacteria > Myxococcota > Myxococcia > Myxococcales > Anaeromyxobacteraceae > CAIOAK01. The sequence continues at coordinate 268,990 of CAVOWI010000018.1, read as the reverse complement.
GTCTTCGGGAAGTGGGGCGCTCACTCGTAGTACCTTGAGGCCGCGCTCGACCTCCTGCTGGCACAGCAGGCCAAGCGCCGAGGGAAAGTGCCAGTGGCCGCTCGATTCCGGAGGCATCTGCGGCTCGACCTTGCCTCGAGATCGATCACGTCGTCCCGCGCGGCAGGTTTACGGCGACAAACACATGGATCTCTTCACCCAGAGCGTACCGATGGCGCGGGAGCGGAGGCACCGGCCTGGGAGGCGGCCCGGCTGGATTCTCGAACGTTGCGTCGCGCTACGGCGTGACCGCCTCCCTATAGCGGATACCGCTCGGCGTCGATGACGGCCGCCGCGAGCAGCCGCTTGGCCGCCAGGAGCCCGGCCGCGTCGTACTTGGTGAACCGGCGCACCCCCGCCAGCAGCATGGCCAGCTCGTCCCCCTCGGCCACGTAGAAGGCCGCGCGCCTCGCCGCGGTGGCCAGCTTCTCGACGCCCCTGAAGGTGTGCACCTTCGCCGCCGCCGCGACCAGCGCCCGGCGCGTCTCGGAGAGCCCGGGAGCGATGCGCTCGGCGCGCAGGACCGCGCTCTCGACGGCGAAGGCCTGGATGGCCACGTCGGCGGCCGCCAGCAGCACCTCCTGCTCGTCCTTCAGGCCCGCCCCGAACCGCTTGACCGCGGCGCCGGAGATGACCAGGAAGACCTTCTTGAGATTGGCGATGGTGGCCTTCTCGGCGGCGAAGGGAACCGTGGGATCGATCTCGTCGAGCGACGGGCTGAGCAGGGACTCGAAGGCCTTCCTGGCCTCGCGCTCGAGCGGGATCTCCCCCTTCATGGCCCGGCGCAGGATCGTGCCGGGGATGAGCAGGCGGTTGATCTCGTTCGTGCCCTCGAAGATCCGGTTGATGCGCTCGTCGCGGTAGTACTTCTCGGCCGCGTACTCCTGGACGAAGCCGTACCCGCCGTGGATCTGGACCACCTCGTCCACCACGTCGGCCAGCACCTCGCTGCAGAAGACCTTCGAGATGGCGCACTCGATGGAGTACTCCTCGATGGCGGCCTGGTAGGACTCGTAGTAGTGCGGAGCGTCCTTGGGGATGGTGGCCAGCCGGTCGTCGATGAGCCCGGCCAGCCGGTAGACCAGCGACTCGGAGGCGAAGAGGTCGGCCACGCCGTCGGCCAGCTTCTCCTGGATGGCGCCGAAGGTGGAGATGGCCAGGCCGAACTGCTTGCGCTGGTTGGCGTAGGCCGCGCCGGTTCCCAGCGCGTACTTGGCGGCGCCGAGCACGGCGGCGCCCAGCTTGAAGCGCCCCACGTTGAGCACGTTGAAGGCGATCTTGTGCCCCTTGCCGATCTCGCCGAGCAGGTTCTCCACCGGAACCCGGGCGCCCTCGAGGATGACCGAGGTGGTCGAGGAGCCCTGGATGCCCAGCTTCTTCTCCTCCGGGCCGATCGTCACGCCGGGGAAGTCGCGCTCCACCAGGAAGGCGGTGAAGTGCTTGCGGTCGATCTTGGCGAAGACCGTGAAGAGCGTGGCGAAGCCGCCGTTGGTGATGAACTGCTTGGTGCCCGTCGAGGAGGTAGTACTTCCCGTCCTCGGAGAGCGTGGCCGTGGTGGTGCCCCCCATGGCGTCGCTGCCGGCGCCCGGCTCGGTCAGGCAGTAGGCCGCGCTCCACTCGCCGGTGATGATCTTGCCGAGGTACTTCTCCTTCTGCGCCGGGGTCCCGTAGTAGACGAGGGGCAAGGTGCTGATGCCGGTGTGGGCCCCGTAGGAGACCGAGAAGGCCTGGCCGGCCGCCATCTTCTCGGCGGCCAGGATGCTGGTGACCTTGTCGAGGTCGAGCCCGCCGTACTCGGCCGGCGCGTCGATCATGAGGAGCCCGGCGTCGCCGGCCTTGCGCATCAGCGCTGCGGCGGCCGCCATGTCGTGGGCCTCGAGCGCGTGCATGGCCGGGATCACGTCGGCCTTCACGAACTGCTCGGCGGTCACCCCGATGCTGCGCTGCTCCTCGGTGAAGTCCTCGGGAACGAAGACGTCGTCCGCGGCGGCCTCGGTGATCAGGAACTCCGCACCCTTGAAGAGCTTCTTCGCCATGGTCCCGTCCTCCTAGAGCCGCTCGAAGATGGCGGCGGCGCCCATGCCGCCACCGATGCACATCGACACCGCGCCGTACCGGCCGCCGGTCCGCCGCAGCCCGTGCAGCAGCGTGGCGGTGAGCTTCGCTCCGGTGCAGCCGAGCGGGTGGCCCAGCGCGATGGCGCCGCCAGCCGTGTTCACCCGGGCCGGGTCGAGCCCCAGCTCGCGCAGGCAGGCCAGCGACTGCGCGGCGAAGGCCTCGTTCAGCTCCAGCAGCTCCAGATCTTCCTTCTTCAGGCCGGCACGGAGGAGCGCGGCCGGGATGGCCTCGATGGGGCCGATGCCCATGAGCTCGGGCGGGACGCCCCGCACCGCATAGGCCACGAAGCGGGCCAGCGGCTTCGCCCCGCTCTCCCTCAGAGAAGCGCTCCGAGACGACCACCACGGCGGCCGCGCCGTCGGTCATCTGGGAGGCGTTGCCCGCGGTGACCGAGCCGTCCACCTGGAAGGCGGGCTTGAGCTTGGAGAGCCCCTCGGCGGTGGTGTCGCCCCGGACGCCCTCGTCGGCCTCGAGCCGATCGGTGCGCCGCTGCAGCTTGCCGCCGACCACGGCGGTGGACTCGACCTCCACCGGGACGAGCTCGGCCTGGAACCAGCCCTCGGCCTGCGCGCGAGCGGCGCGCTGGTGGCTCCCGGCGGCGAACGCGTCCTGGTCCTGTCGCGAGACCCCGTACTTCCGGGCCACCAGCTCGGCGGTGATGCCCATGCCGGCGTAGGTCTCGGGCCAGCTGGAGACGAGCGACGGGTTGGCGCTGTACTTGTTCCCGCCCATGGGCACGAGGCTCATGCTCTCGACCCCGCCGGCCACGACCAGGTCGGCCGCGCCGGCCGCGATCTTCTCGGCGGCGGTGGCGATGGTCTGGAGACCGGAGGCGCAGAAGCGGTTCACCGTCTGTCCGGGCACGTGAACGGGCAACCCGGCGCGCATCGAGGCCACGCGGGCCACGTTCATCCCCTGCTCTCCCTCGGGGAAGGCGCAGCCCAGGATGACGTCGTCGATCCGGGCCGGGTCGATCCCGGACCGCTCCACCGCGGCGCGGATGGCCACCGCGGCCAGGTCGTCCGGCCGGACGTCCTTCAGCTTCCCCTTCTTGGCCTTCCCACCAGGGGTTCGTACGGCGGCGATCAGGTAGGCAGCGCTCATGGTCGTGTCCCCTCTCAGTTCCGAAGCGGCTTGCCCTTCTTGAGCATGTGCTGGATGCGCTCGATGGTCTTCTTCTCCCCGCAGAGCCTGAGGAAGGCCTCGCGCTCCAGGTCGAGGAACCACTGCTCGGTGACCACCGTCCCGGCGGCCACGTCACCGCCGGTGATGACGCCGGCGATGGTGCGACCGAGCTTCTCCTCGTACTCGGTGATGAAGCCGCCCATGCGCATGTTCCAGAGCTGGGACCCCAGGCTTGCCGCCATGGAGCGTCCCGGCGCCCGGATGTCCAGGGCCGGAGCCGACGGGCGGTAGTTCACCGCCAGCGCGAGCACCTTCTGCTTGGCGTCGTGGATGAGACGATCGGCGCCCAGGGTGATCGAGTCGCCCTGCCGCAGGAAGCCGAGCTGCGCGGCCTCGGCGGCCGAGGTCGACACCTTGCCCATGGCGATGGTGGAGAAGGCCTTGAACACGAAGGACGACGGATCCGCCTCGCCGGCCTCGGCGGCCCGGACCGCGCGGATGGCCAGCTCCTTCGTGCCGCCCCCGGCAGGGAGCAGCCCCACCCCGATCTCCACGAGCCCCATGTAGGTCTCGGCCAGGGCGTTCACGGCGTCGGCGTGCAGGCAGACCTCGCAGCCCCCGCCCAGCGCCATGCCGTGTGGCGCGGCCACCACCGGGACGCGGGCGTACTTGAGCGCCATGGTGGCGCGCTGGAAGGCGGCCACGGTGAGGCTCACCTCGTCGAGCGCTCCCTCGCCGATGGCCATGGTGAGGAGCGCCAGGTTGGCGCCCACCGAGAAGTTGGTCCCCTGGTTCGCCACCACGAGCCCCACCCCTTCGGTCTCGGCGCGCTTCACGGCCTTGTGGAACATGGCCAGCACGTCGCCGCCGATGGCGTTCATCTTGGTGTGGAACTCGAGGCAGAAGACGCCGTCGCCCAGGTCGATGACCGAGGCCCCGCCGTTCTTCTCCACCTCGGCCCCGCCCTTCTTGAGCAGCAGGAGGTCGACGCTTCCCTCGGGGCGCGTCACGTCGCGCCAGGCCAGCGTGGCCGGGTCGCGTCCCCTGCGCCGCCCTCCCTCGTCCACGTAGAACCGGTCGACGAGCCGCAGGCGCGGCGGCACGGCGACCCCGTCGGCCTCGGCGCGCTTCACGAACTCGGCCACGCCGATGGCGTCGATCATCTCGAACGGACCGAGCTCCCAGTTGAAGCCCCATCGCATGGCGTCGTCGACGCCGGCGAAGTCGTCGCTGATCTCCGGCACCCGGTTGAAGGCGTAGATGAGGGTGTCCCGGAGATTCCGCCAGGCCATCTCGGCGCCCTTGTCCTTGCCGCCGAGAACCGAGCGCAGCCGGTCGCCCGGGTCGTCGAGCCCCTTCCCCGCCTCGACCGAGGCGAACTTGGGGCGCTGCGACGTCTTGTACTCGCCCGAGGCCGGGTCGTAGAAGAAGGTCTCGGGCTTCTCCCCCTTGGTCTTCTTGAAGAAGCCCTGCTTCGACTTGTTGCCGAGCAGCCCCTTCGCGACCATCTGCGACATGAACTCCGGCATCCGGAAGGTGTCTCGCTTCTCGTCGTCGGGGAGCGAGTCGTAGGAGTTCTTGGCCACGTGAAGGAGCGTGTCGATGCCCACCAGGTCGGCGGTGCGGAAGCAGGCGCTGCGGGGACGCGCCGTGGCCGGACCGGCCACCGCGTCCACCTCCTCCACCGTCAATCCCAGCTCCTGCATGTGGTGAATCGCGCTGCACATGGCGAAGACGCCGATGCGGTTGGCCACGAAGTTGGGGGTGTCCTTGGCGAGGACCACTCCCTTGCCCAGGCGCTGCGAGATGAAGGCGGCCATGCCGGCGGTGACGGCGGGATCGGTGAAGCGGCTCGGCACGACCTCGACGAGCCGCATGTAGCGCGGCGGGTTGAAGAAGTGCGTGACGAGGAATCGGGGGCGCAGCGCCTCGGGCAAGGCGGCGGCGATCTCGTTCACCGAGAGTCCGCTGGTGTTGGTGGAGAGGATGGCGTCGGCGCGGAGGTGCGGTGCGACCCGCTCGCCGAGCAGCTGCTTCTTCACCGCCATGTTCTCGACGACCACCTCCACCACCCAGTCGCAGTCCGAGAGGCGGGCCAGGTCGTCCTCGAGGTTGCCCACCTCGATGAGCGCGAGATTGGAAGTCAGGTAGGCGGCGGCCGGCTTCGCCTTCTCCAGGGCGGCGAGGCCCTGCCGCGGCGATGCGGTTGCGATCCCCGCCGTCCTTGGGAACCACGTCGAGCAGCAGGACCCGGATCCCGGCGTTGGCCATGTGGGCGGCGATGGTCGCGCCCATGACGCCCGCGCCCAGCACGGCGGCCCGGTCGATCTTCCACTTTCGCGCCTTCGGTCCCGACGATTCACTCGTGGTCATGTGGTCTCCCGGAGTGCCGCACAACTGATTCTGGAATCGCTTTTCTCTGCGCGACGACAAAACCCGTTTACGACGCTCTGCGTCGTAAGGCAATACCATCCTGATCGCGGGATATTAGAAAGCCTCCAGGACTTGCCCTGGATCAAGGGTTTGACGGGAAAGCGACCTGCCAGGGGGGTGGGCTAGTGCGACCCGACCATCGACGCCGACACCTTCACCTGCGCCCCGGCAGCGACCACCACGTCCTCCTGCCAGGGCAGGAAGCCGCTCTTGCGCACCGAGAGGCGGTGCAGGCCGGGGTCGATGCGGAAGCTGCAGGGGGTGCGACAGCGGACGAAGCCGTCGGCCACGATCTCCATGCCGTACGGCTGCGTCTCCACCACCACCGTGCCCGCGTCTGCTCCGGGCTCCGGAGGGCGAGCAGGCGCTGCCGGTGGCCGGCTGCAGCCGATGCCTGCCACGAGGCAGGCGGCCATGCAGGCGGCCGTCGAGCCGAGGATTCTCATGGCGCGGTCCTGATGGAATCGAGCATCGCCCGCACCCGCGCCGCAAGCGTCGACGCAGTGAACGGCTTCGGCAGGAATACCACGCCCGAGTCGAGCACGCCTCGCTGCGCGATGGCGTCCTGGGTGTAGCCGGACACGAAGAGCGCCGGGATGGCGGGCAGGCGGCGGCGCAGCTCGTCGACGACCTCCCGGCCGCTCATCCCGGGCATGACCACGTCGGTCACGACCATGTCGAGGCCTACCCCCGGCTGGCTTGCAATGGCCAGGGCCTCCTCGCCGGACGCGGCAGGGATCACCCGGTATCCGCTTCCCTCCAGGGCCCGAACCGTGACGCGCCGAACGAGATGGTCGTCCTCGATCACCAGGATCGTCTCGTTGCCCGCGCACCGACACGGACGGCGTCGCCGGCGCCCTCGCGGCGTGCGGCGCGGCGCTCCGGGGCAGGAAGATCTCGAAGCTCGTCCCCCGTCCGGGCTGGCTCTCCACGTGGATGTGGCCGCCGCTCTGGGCCACGATCCCGTGGACGGTGGCCAGCCCTAGCCCGGTCCCCTTCCCGCGCTCCTTGGTGGTGAAGAACGGCTCGAAGAGGTGCTCCATGGCTTCCGGAGACATTCCCAGGCCGGTGTCCCTCACCAGGAGCCGAACCCAGCTTCCCGGGCGCCGCTCCGGGTCGCGCGCCGACTCGGCGTCGTCGACCTCCGCGTTTCGCGTCTCCACGGTGAGGGCGCCGCCGCCGGGCATGGCATCGCGGGCGTTCACGGCGAGGTTCACGAGCACCTGCTCGATCTGTCCGGCGTCGCACATGGACGGCCAGAGCTCGGGGTCGGTATTCACGGTCAGGCGAACGTCCTCGCCCAGCACCCGGTGGAGCAGCTTCTCGCTTCCCCGGACCACGGCATTCAGGTCGAGCGAGGTCGGGGCGATGACCTGCTTGCGCGCGAAGGCGAGCAGTTGCCGCGTCAGATCGCGGGCGCGCTCGCCGGCCGCGTGGATCTGCTCGATGTCCTCGTCGTCCACGGCGATCCCCGCCGCCCGTTCCTGCTTCAGTACCTCCGTGCTGCTCAGGATGACGGTGAGGAGGTTGTTGAAGTCGTGGGCGATTCCCCCTGCGAGCCGACCGATGCTCTCCAGCTTCTGGGCCTGCAGGTATTGCGCCTCGAGCTGCAACTGTGCCGTCACGTCTCGCGTGTTCATCACCAGCGCCCGGACGGCCGGATCGGGGAGGAGGTTTCGACACTGCCCGTCGATGCTTCGCCAGCTCCCGGTCTTGTGCTGGATGCGCACCGCGAGGCGCGCGGTGGAGCCTCCTTCCGCGAGGATTCGCCGGACCGTCTCGGCTGCGCCATCCACTTCGGCGGGGTGGATCAGCTCGAGGAAGGCCCGGCCCTCCAGATCTCCGGACTCCCATCCCAGGGCCTCGGTGGCGCTGGGGCTCCAGAAGGTGATGCGCGCCTCCCCGTCGAGCAGCACGATCATGTCGGTCGAGCGCTCGATGAGGGTACGGAAGCGGGCCTCGCTCTCCCGGAGCGCCCGCTCGGCTTCCACGCGCACCGTGGCGTCGCGAGAGACGCCGAGAATCTCCACTGGCCGCCCCGACGCGTCCCGGATGTAGGACGCGGTGATCTCCACGTGCTTCAACGACCCGTCGGCGCAAGGCTGGTCGAAGACGCCGGTGTGGGAGCTGGCCCCACCGGGTTCCATCGATCGGGCCATGACATCGCCCATGCGGGCCAGCGACTCCTCGGTGAGGCTTTCATCGAGCGGCTCCGCCATCGCCTCCTCGACGGTCAGTCCCCTGAGGCGCTCGACGGACGGGCTCACGTAGTTGAGCCGCATCGTCGAGAGGTCCAGCGTCCAGATCACGTCGAGGGAGTTGTCGGCCAGCAGCCGGTAGCGCCGCTCGTTCTTCTTCCACTCGGTCACGTCCCGGGTGATGGAGAGGATCGCGAGCTCGCCTGCGTAGGTCATCAGGCGAGCCGACATGAGTCCGTCGAACGTCCGACCGGAACGCGCGCGAAAGCGCGCCTCGAAGTCCCGGACCAGGCCGTGCGCCTCCAGCCGGGCGACCAGCCGGTCGCGATCGGCCAGATCGTCCCAGATGCCCAGCTCGGCCGACGTTCGCCCCAGGACCTCCTCCCGCGTCCACCCCATCATCCGGAGGAAGCTCTCGTTCGCCGCGAGGTACCGCCCGTCCCGGAGACGGTTGACGTTGGTGGCGTCGGGGTTCAGATCGAAGACCTCTCGAAGCGAGGCCTCGCTCTCAAGAAGAGCCCGTTCGGCGGCATCCTGAGTCGACTCGAGATCTGGCCGCTTCTCGCTCACCTGACCGATAATTCCCCCAGATCTGGGGGCCCGCCAGCAATCTGTCAGTCGGGGCACGCCCCCGATGGGTCGGCGTCGGGTCAACGGCGGGTCATGCGGCCGGAGCCCAGGGGCCTCGCGGCCCGTGCGGCTCACGTACTCGGTGTACCCGCCGCCGTAGGCCACGGGGCCATCCGGACCGAGCTCGAGCACCCGGTTCGAGAGCGCCGACAGGAAGCGGCGGTCGTGGGACACGAAGAGCATCGTGCCCTCGTAGCCGGCCAGCGCCCGAACCAGCATCTCCTTCGTCCCCACGTCGAGGTGGTTCGTGGGCTCGTCGAGGACCAGGAAGTTGGGCGGATCGTAGAGCATGATCGCGAGCACCAGGCGGGCCTTCTCGCCGCCCGACAGCACGCGACAGGACTTCTCGATGTCGTCGCCGGAGAAGCCGAAGCATCCGGCCAGCGTCCGGAGCGAGCCGACCGATGCCGCGGGAAAGGCCCGCTGCAGCGTGTCCCAGATCGTCTCGGTGGGCACGAGCAGTTCCATGGCGTGCTGGGCGAAGTAGCCCATCTTCACGCTGCCGCCCACCGACACCGTGCCCCCGTCGGGGCGCGAGTCGCCGGCGACCATCTTGAGCAGCGTGGTCTTTCCCGATCCGTTCGCCCCGAGCACGCACCAGCGTTCCCCGCGGCGAACCAGGAAGTCGAGCCCGTCGTAGACGGTGCGGGTTCCGAAGCGCTTCTCGACGCCCACGAGCTTCGCCACGTCCTCCCCGGAGCGCGGGGCTCCGCGGAACTCGAAGTCGACGACCTTGCGCATCTTGGGCGGCTCGACCTTCTCGATCTTGTCGATCTTCTTCACGCGCGACTGGACCTGGGCGGCGTGGGAGGCGCGGGCCTTGAACCGTTCGATGAAGGCCAGCTCCTTCTTCAGCATGGCCTGCTGCTTGTCGAAGGCGGCCTGCTGGTGCTGGTCGGCGATGGCCCGCTCTCGTTCGTAGAAGTCGTAGTCGCCGGAGTAGGTGGTGAGCTCGCCGGCGTCGATCTCGATGATCTTCTCCACCACCCGGTTCATGAACTCCTTGTCGTGGGTGGTCATGAGGATCGCGCCCGGATAGCCGCGGAGGAACTGCTCGAGCCAGATGATCGACTCCAGATCCAGGTGGTTGGAGGGCTCGTCGAGGAGCAGGGCGTCGGGCGCCATGAGCAGGATGCGGGCCAGCGCCACCCGCATCTTCCAGCCGCCCGAGAGCTTCCCCACGTCGCCTTCCATCATCTCGGGCGAGAACCCCAGGCCGGCCAGGATCTCCTGGGCCTTGGATTCGAGCCCATAGCCTCCCAGCTCGTCGAAGCGGGCCTGGACGTGGCCGAACCTCTCGACCAGCTCCTCCATCTCGTCGGCGCGCCCGGGATCGGCGAGCGCGTGCTCGAGGGCGTGCAGCTCGGCCGCCACGGCCGAGACCGGCCCGGCGCCGTCCATGGTCTCGGCCACCGCGCTGCGCCCGGACATCTCGCCGACGTCCTGGGAGAAATGACCGATGGTGACGCCTCTATCGACCGAGACCTGCCCCTCGTCCGGCTCCTCCTCGCGGGTGATGAGCCGGAAGAGCGTGGACTTCCCGGCGCCGTTCGGGCCGACGAGCCCCACCTTCTCTCCGCGGTGCACCACGGCTGACGCCTCGATGAAGAGGACCTGGTGGCCGTGCTGCATGGAGATGGCGTCGAGGCGGATCAAGGGAGAGGCGTTCTACACGCGGGGCGCTGCCTGCACAAGCGGACCGTCCCGGCAGACGGCGCGGGCCTTGCGACGCCTTGCGACGGGCCTGGCGCCAGCCCTTGCGCCGGACGACCGGCCCGCCTATCCGGTGCCCATGCCGCTCCTCGTCCTCTACGACGGCTCCTGCGGGCTCTGCACTGGCGCGGCCGCCTGGCTGGCGCGGCGCGACCGTCGCGGCGCCCTCCTCTTCTCGCCCCTCGGGTCGGCCGAGGGCGCCCCCTACCGGGCGGCTGCATTCACCTCGGGTGACACGGTCCGCCCGGACACCCTGGTGGTCGTCGATCGTGTCGGCGGTCGAGAGGTCGTCCGGGTGCGAACGGACGCGGTGGCCTCTGCGCTCCGAGCCTTGGGCTTACCCTGGTCGCTGGCCGGCCTGGCCCTTCGCGCCGCTCCTCGCCGTCTCGCCGACGCCGCTTACCAGGCGGTGGCCCGGCGGCGACGCAACAAGGCGTAGCCCAGGCAGGCGCCTCCGCCTCCCTCGCCATCGGCATACTTTGCGCCTGATCGGTCCCCGGACTGACCCCGATCGACTCCAGTTCAACGGTTGAACTGGTTCGACCGCTGGTGACGACCGTCCGCACCGGCACCACCTCCGCCGGCCTGATCTCCGCCACCACCTGCTTCGCCTCCTGGCGGGACTTGTCGAAGAACTTGGGCAGGACCTCAGCCCGGTTCACCTCGGTGATGACCTTGGCGAGCTCGATGACGCTCGACATGCAAAGCCTTCCATCCCGGAGGGGCTCCACCACCTCGGGGAACTGCTCCACGAGCCGGGTGGCGACCAGCCTGTAGTGGGCCATGCCCCGGGACAGCCCCAGTTCCTTGTGAAGGAAGCGGAGGAGATTGGCGATGCGGAGGGACCATTCACATGCGTTCATGGATCCACCTTCGCACGGGAAATTCCGCCCTCTCCAGACGCGCGAGGAAGCCCAGGCGGCCGACATCCGGCACGGAGATCTCGAACCTCGCCAGGAACATCATGCGTCGATCCTGGGCGGGATGCGGCAAGGACAGTCCCGGTCCCGGAGCGCGAGGTCCGCGGCACCGAGATCTCACCGAAAACCCGTCAAGACACTACGAGTGAACACCCCATCTGGCCGAAGGCCGAACCGCGGACCATCGCCACCCCGCCTTCGCCACTCCACCCCGCCTTCGCCACTCCACCCCGCACCGCACCGCCCCGCCCCGCACCTCTTGACGCTCCGCGCCATCGGCACCCTTGCCGTCGAACGGTTATGCTCTCCGTCCATTTCCCCGCCCCCTGGAGCCCAGACTGACCGAGTCCGTCACACTCCCGCTCTGGGCCGTCGTCGCACTCCTCGTCCTGGCCGCCGTCGCGCTCCTCGATCGACTCCTCATGCCTGGAGTTCGATGGTTCCTTCGCCGCCGGGTGAACCGGGCCATCGACGAGATCAACCGCCGCCTGCGCCTTCGAATTCGGCCCTTCAAGCTGACGCGCCGGGCCATTCTCGTGGACCGGCTTACCTTCGACCCACGGGTGGTGGAGGCCGCCGAGGCCCAGTCACGCGCTTCAGGCGAACCCCGCGAGGTCGCCATGGGGCGGGTAGCAGGCTACGCCCGCGAGATTGTCCCGTCCTTCAGCACCTACGCCTACTTCCGCCTCGGCTACTCGGTGGCCCGGGCCACGGCGCGCGCGCTCTACCGGGTCAGGGTGGGTTTCGCCGACGACGACGGCCTGTCGCGGGTCGACCCGGACGCCAGTGTCGTCTTCGTGATGAACCACCGCTCCAACATGGATTACGTGCTGGTCTCCTATCTCGCCGCCGAGAAGACCGCGCTCTCCTACGCCGTGGGGGAATGGGCCCGCATCTGGCCGCTGCAGTCCCTCCTTCGATCGATGGGGGCCTTCTTCGTCCGGCGCGATTCGGGCGACCCGCTCTACCGGAGAGTGCTGGAGCGCTACGTGCAGATGGCCGCCGAGGCCGGCGTTGTCCAGGCCATGTTCCCGGAGGGCGGCCTCACCAAGGACGGCGCGCTCCGCCCGCCGCGGCTCGGGCTGCTCGACTACATGCTGCGCGACTACGACCCGGCCCGGCGCGACCTGGTCTTCGTGCCGGTGGGGCTCAACTACGACCGGGTCCTCGAGGACCGGACGCAGCTCGCCGGGGCGGCGGGGCAGCGAAAGGGCGCGGCCCACACCGCCGCGGGCGCCGCCCGTTTCACCCTGCGCAACGCCTGGCAGTGGGTGGGCGGCCGGTGGCACAGGTTTGGCTACGCCTGCGTGAACTTCGGAACGCCCATCTCCATGCGGGACTGGCTCGCCGAGCGGGGCGGCGACCTCCGGGCCCTGCCCCGTGAGGAGCGCGCCCGGCGCGTGCAGGAGCTGGGGGACGAGCTCATCGGCGCGGTGGGCCAGGTCATCCCGGCCCTCCCCGTCCCGCTGGTGGCGACGGTGCTCCTCGATTCCGACGAGCCGCTCACCTCGCTCGAGGTTCACCGGCGCACCCTCACCCTGGCCAGGCGCATCCAGGCCGCGGGCGGGCACGTCTACGTGCCACGAACCGACGAGGAGTACGCGACCGCGGTTGGCCTGCGCGCGCTGGTCCTTCGTCGGCTGATCGAGGAGCGGGACGGATCCTTCGCCCCGGTTCCGGCGGAGGTCCCGATGCTCCGCTACTACGCGAACTCCATCAGGCACCTGCTGCCGGAAGAGGTGTGAGGCACGCCGGCAGCTCCACGCAGAAGGTCGAACCGCTTCCCGGGACGCTCGTCACGGTCAGCGTGCCTCCGTGAGCGGTCACGATGGCGTGGCAGACGAAGAGTCCCAGGCCCATGCCTCTCCCCACGTCCCGCGTGGTGAAGAACGGGTCGAAGATGCGCGTCAGGTCGTCCGGGGAAATTCCGGTTCCGTTGTCGGCGACCTCGAACCAGGACATTCCGTGGCTCCCGGCGCCGGTCCGGATCGTGATCTCCCCGTGTTGACCTTTCGGGATGGCGAGCGCCGCGTTGGATACCAGGTTCATCACCACCTGCTCCAGCTGGCCGGTGGAGGCCAGGACGTCCGGCGCCGCCTCCGACTCGATTCGAATGACCACATCGCGCCCGACCGAGGGGGGTAGCCACGTCATGGCCGACTCCACGACCGAGGAGAGCTGGATCGGACTGCAATTCGGGCTCGAGCGCCCGAACGCGGACAGCTCCCTCACGATGTTGGCGATCCGCCTCGAGCCGAGCTGGGAATCGTCGAGCAACTCGACCACCTCGCCGGCGCGGCGGGCCAGGTCCTCGCGGTCGAGCGGTTCGCCCCGAAGGAGCAGCTCTGCCATCTTCCGGGCCTCCTGGATGGCCATGGCCTGGCTCGACATCTCCCCGGCGAGCGGATTGTTGATCTCGTGGGCCACACCCGCGACCAGCGTCCCCAGGGCCGCGAGGCGGGAGGATGCGGCGAACTGCTCCCGGAGAGCGCGGCGCTCGGTGACGTCTGCGACGGTGGTCACCACGCCGGAGACGCGCCCATGTGGATCGCGAAGGGGCTCGGAGTTGCTCTTCACCCATGTGAGCGCCCCGTCGGGCTTCTGAAATCCCATGACCACGTTCAGCTGGGGCTGCCCGCTACGGAGCGCCACCCTGGCGGGGTAGTCATCCGCAACGAACTGGCTTCCGTCCTCGTGGATGGCCCGCCATCGCGGGTCGTGGGAGGCGGTGGACCCCGCCTCGCTGGCGCGGAACCCGAGAATCCGCTCCGCCGCCGGGTTGCATGCCGTGACGACGCCCTTCGTGTCCCTGACCACGACACCCTCGGTCATGTTCGTCACGACCGACCGGTAACGCTCCTCGCTCTCCCGCAGCGCCTCCTGGGCCCTCTTCCTCTCCGTGATGTCCTGGCAGAACGCCAGGAACCGATCTTCCGCTATCGACGTCGCGCTCAGCGTGATCCAGAGGATTCGGCCGTCGGGCCTGACGAGCCGCATGTCCTCTTCCACTCTTTCCGTGGAAGCGAGGCTGGCCAGGTCTCGCGGCGCCGCCTCGCGGGCAGCCTCGTCGAGGACGTCGGCGATGGCCATCGACCGCGCGGTGGCCGCGTCGACGCCCAGCATCTCCAGCCCCGCCGGGTTGCTGTCCAGGTACCGGCCTTGACCGTCCACGACGAAGATCCCGACGGGAGCCCTCCTGACGTAGGTACGGAACTTCGCCTCGCTGGCGAGGAGCGCCTCCTCGGCCCGCTTTCGCTTGGTGATGTCCGTGAGGACGACGCGCACCAATGGCGCCGAGCCATCGTTGGCCCTGCGCTGACAGGCGAGGTGGGCGTCGAAGACCGAGCCGTCGTCCCACCTGAGCGCCATGTCGAAGTCGAGTTGCCGTCCCCCTCGAAGCAGGGACGTGAGCAGAAGATGCCAGCGGTCGACTTCCGAGCCCTCGACGAAACCTGCGAAGGGACGTCCCACGAGATTGACTCGCTCCACCCCGAGAAGCGAAGCGCCGGTCAGGTTCGTGCGCGTGATCGTTCCCGCTTCGTCGATGGTGAGGTAACCGATCGGAGCGAAGTCGTAGAGGTCGACGTAGGAGGCCTGGGCGACTTCCAGGGCCAGCTGGGCCCGGCGAAGCTCCTCGTTCTGCATCTCCAGCTCGACCTGGTGAACCCGGAGCTCGTGAAGCAGGTCCGCCGCCGGCAGGTCTGCGGCAGCCGGCTTGGCGGCCTGCGCGATCACCGCTTCGGCGTGCGATCGCAAGCGGCGGCGCTTGTCGGTGGCCGGTTTATCACCCATCTGGTCTTCCCCTCAACCGGCCGGCAAGTCTATTCGAAACGTGGAGCCCTTGCCGACCTCGCTCGTGGCAGTCAGCGTCCCCCCGTGATTGGTCACGATGGTGTGACAGATGGAAAGACCGAGCCCTGTTCCCTTCCCCACTTCCCGGGTGGTGAAGAACGGGTCGAAGATTCGCGCCATGATGGCGGGCTCGATCCCCTTGCCGTGGTCGATGACATCCAGGCGAGCCATGCCCGGCCTGCCCGGCCCGAGCCGGACGACGATCGCACCGCGCTGTCCCTCCGGAGTGGCATGCGCCGCGTTGGTGACCAGGTTCACCACCACCTGCTCGATCTGGCCGGGAGAGGCCGTGACGTCGGGGGCGCCTCCGTTCTCCACGGTGATGGTGGCGGTCTGGCCGATGGTGACGGGCAGCCAGCGCATGGCCAGATCCACGATGTCGATCAATCGGGCCCGCGTCCTCGTCTGATCGGGTCGCCCGAAGGTCTTGAGGTCCTTGACGATCCGTTCGATCCGCCGGCAGGCATCCCGGGCCTCGTCGAGCTCCTCGACGACTTCGTCGAGGTGACGAACCTCGGCATCCGGGTCGAGCGGGCCGCTCCCGCGGAGGCGGTCGCGTACCTGCCGCAAGGCTCGACGGGCCAGTTCCTGGTCGGAGAGCGCCGCCGCCAGCGGGTTGTTGATCTCATGGGCCACGCCTGCGACCAGCGTTCCCAGGGCGGCCAGGCGCGAGGTCAGCGCGAGCTGGGCTTGCATGTCATTCCGCTCTGCCTCGGCCCGCTTGCGATCGGTGATGTCCCGGTTCGAGATCCGGCGACCCAGGTCGTGCCCTTCCGGGTCGCGGATGAGCTGGCAGACGTGCCCTACCCAGCGGACCTGACCATCGGGACGGAGAATGCGGAAATCGACCTCCCGGACGGGCCCGGCCAGGCTCTCGGGCGTCGTCGACTCGGAATGCACGGCCGCATAGTGAGCCTGCCATCTTGCGAGATCTTCCGGATGGATCAACCGATGGAGAAGACCAGGGTCGGCCATGAAGGCGTCGGCCGAATGCCCGGTGATCCGTTCGCAGGACGGGGAACAGTAAAGGATGGCGCCGCCCGGGTCGTCCCATCTTTCCCAGTCGTAGGTGTAATCCGCCACGGCGCGAAACTTCTCTTCGCTCCTCCGCAGCGTCTCCTCGGCTCGCTTGCGCTCCGTGATGTCGTGGAGGGTGACGACGTGGGTTCCAGCGAAGTCTCCCTCCAGTCCCGCGGCACTCACGAGGAAATCACGCAGTACCCCGTCCTTGCATTCGATCTGGAGTTCCATCGGGGCAAAGGGCGCGCCGGTGCGTCGCGCGTTCTCCAGCCGCTCCTGCCAGCTGTCGGCCACCCACTGGCGGTAATTCGGATCCGGATAGGCACGGGGCCACCAGTCCGCCAGGGTGGGGATGTCCTTCCTGGTGTAGCCGACCGTTTGCAGGAAGGCCCTGTTGAGCCAGGTGATGTTTCCTTGCTCGTCGTTCAGGGCGGACGGCACCGGCGAGGCCTCGATGGCGGCGCGCAGGCGGGCCTCGCCCTGCCGGAGCACTCTTTCCGCACGTTCCCGCTCGCTGTTGTCGGTGAAGGCGAGGCGAATCGCAGGCCCCGCTGCGCCCGTGGCGCGCGCGCAGTCGAGCGCGCCGCCGAAGACGGAACCGTCCTTGCGCCGCAGCTTGACGTCGCAGGTCTGCTTCTCGTCCTGCTCCACGAGGCTGCGAACGACGGCGTGCCAGCGGCTTCGGTCATCGGGGGCAACGAAGGCGGCGAAAGGGCGTCCGATGAGATCGTTGCGCTTCGCTCCGAGCAGCGACGCGCCAGTCAGATTCACCTCTTCGATGAGCCCGCTCGTGCCGACCGTCAGGTAGCCAACCGGAGCAAAATCGTAGAGGTCCTGGTAGCGGTCGCGGGCTGCTTCGAGGGCCACCTGCGAGCGCCTCAGTTCCTCGTTCTGCATCTCGAGCTCGATCTTGTGAACCCGGAGCTCGTGCAGCAGATCGGCCAGGGGCAGACCCGGGGCCAGCTGGGCATTCGCGAGCGACGCCTCGTCGTCGGCTCGCAGCGAGCCCCGCTTCTCGTCGATTTGCTTTTTCGGCAAGGGGGCCTCGCACCTTGAAAGCGAGCGTTCATTTTACCCGCGGAATCAGGGACCTAGGCTGGGTTGCTTGGGGCGGGAGGGACCCGGATGGGGCGCGACCCGACTCAGGCCGGAGAACCCCGATCCAGCGCGCCGCGGACCTTTTCCAGCAGTTCGTCTCGCGCGAACGGCTTGCCGATGAAGTGGCTGCCCGGGTCGAGGGCGCCGTGACGGCCGATGGCGTCGTCGGTGTAGCCCGCCTCGCCCGTCTCCGGCATCACGACGTCGGTCAGCACGAGGTGGATCTCGCCCGGGTGCTGCTCGCAGAAGAGCAGCTCCTCGGCCCCGTCCGGGGCGCCCGAAGACGTGACCCGCACTCCCGGGACTGCCCCTGCCTGCCCTGATGACTCTAGAAGTGCGTGTCGAACAGGGGGCCACGTGAAGCGTATTCCGACGTTGCGAGCGGTCTTCGGCCGGGTGAAGGTCGTGCAGCCGGAGGCCATCCCGGACGCGCAGTGCAGGGTGTGCGGCGGCCGGTGCTCGCCGGGCCTGGGGGTTCACTGTCCGTCATGCGCGGCGTTCCCGGAGGACATCGGCAGCCACACCATCCACGCCTGCGGTGGATGCGGGGTGGTGTTCCTGGTCACCTGGGTCGTGGCGGTGGAGCCGATCGTCTTCGACGGCACCGCGCGGGAGTTCTGCGCCTGCTGCCAGGACTTCCTGGGCAAGCGCCTGCCATCGAGGAACATGGCGCTCGTTCCGGGCTACGACGAGGAGGGGCAACGCATCAACGCCAGGCTTCGGGACCCGTCACTGACAGCGAGGCGAAAGCATCGAAGGCACGAGACGCAGGTGCATCTGGAGAACGTCCTCCGGACGAGGTCGCTCCGCACCGGCGTCGTGAAGGCGGCCCCGCTCTTCCTGGCGAGCTAGTCACCAGCCCTTTCGCTCGAGGCCAGGCACGACGTCAAAGTGCTGGTCGCGTTCTGCTCCCGGTTTGGATGGGTAAAGAACCCGAAGGTCGGGCGAAAGCCAGCCGACGCAGACCTCCATCGGCTCTCCGTGCCAAGATAGGGACAAACGTAACACGGAGCCCTCCATGCCCAAGACCGTCGAGACCTACCGGACCACCAAGGCGCTGCGCGACCTCGTGCGCAAGGCTGCCCGGCTGGAGAGCAAGCGCCCGTCGGAGTTCCTCCGGCAGGCAGCCGAGGAGAAGGCCCGGGCGGTCATCGCGGCCCGGGCCCGGGAGGATCTGCGGGCCATGCTCGCCAGGCTGCCCCCTGGCCGGACCCCCGACGACGCCGAGGCCGAGCGCGTGGGTGAGACCGTGGCCCGGAGCCGGGCGAGGTGAGGACGGTCCTCGACTCGTCGGTCCTGGTGGCGGCGCTCGTGACGCCGAACCCCGCCTCGGCGTCACGCATCTTCCTGACTGCGGCGGCCGCCGGTGCCGTGCGACTGGTCGTCTCCGACGCGCTCGAGGAGGAGTACCGGCGGGCGGTCGAGTACCCGCAGGTGTTCGCTACTCCGCCAAGGTGAATCGACAGGCCTTCGTATCGGCAGTCGTCGAGTCTGAGGACCCGGGGCGGCTGACGCGGTGCCCCGGCCGCCCGGCTGGGTCAGGAACTCGACGGTCACCAACTCTGCACGTGGCACTGATCAGCAGCGGTGCAGGTCATGGAGCTTTCTCTGAGCAACACCGAAATCCCCCAATTGATAGAGGCTCACGGATGCTGCCCGGAAGGTGAATGGTTCGAATGGCTCCGCTTTCAGAGCGTCCACGAAGTCACGGGTACCTATCCCGACGGTCAGATGAGGGTTGTAGTTCATGCCGGTGCGGGGTCCGACGAAGTTGTTCACGTAGTCCACCGTCGGCTGGCTGATCGAACCGCCGTCGAGACGTGGCGCAAAGGCCTCGGCCGTCCCCTTCTCCGCAGCAAACGGGGCGACGACGTCGATGATCCTCTGCTGAAGTCGACGCAGGTCCTCGGTCGGTTCGATGACGATTCCCACCAGCCCGAGGTTCTTGTAGGCCAGGTCATAGTAGCCAGTCGCCTTGCTTTCCCATTTCATCGGCGGAGCTGTTCGCAGCACTTCGGCCACGGCCTTCGCGATCTGTTCGAGATCCTCCCTCCGCACGAACCGCTGAAGGATGGTGATGTGCGGCGCGTGGTTGGCATCGAGGGCAAAACCGTCCGGATAGTCCTCTCGTAGCCGGGCATTCACCGCCCGTGCCTTCTCGACCGTGGCAGCATCTGGATCCAGAAGTACGTTGATCGCGATCAGGGCCATGCGTCTTCTCCTTTCTTCCGACATCCACCGGATGACCGGCCTGTTGGGACCGAGAGTTGCGTGAACTGGCTACTATTTCAAGACCGCACCTTCGTCGATAGCTTCCGCGAAGCGAAATGACCGCGATGTCTGCCGGTTGTCGTCTGGGACTATTGGGTTTAACGGCCATGCTCCAAGCCAGGATTCCGTTCGAGCGGTTCCACGAGCTACAATCCGCGGGTCGAATCACTCCCAACCCCGGCCCGAGGTACGAGGAGCCCACGCCATGACCTCGCCCACCCTGCTGCCCTCGTGGCGCCCTGGCCGGACCCGCGACGCCGTCGTGGCCTTCCTGGCCGCCGCAGAGGCCCTCCCCGTCGAGGCCAGGGTGGCCGCCTTCGACAACGACGGCACGTTGTGGTGCGAGAAGCCCACCTACGTGCAGTTCGACTTCTTCGAGGATGCCCTGCGCCGCCGGGCCGAGGCCGACCCGGCGCTGCGCGAGCGACCGGAGCTGGCCGCGGTGCTGACCTCGACATGGCCGCCATCGGCGAGATCGGCCTGGAGCGCGTGGCCCTCGCGCTCGTCGAGCTGTTCGCGGGCATCGAGCCCGAGGTCTTCACCGCCGCGGCGCGCGAGTTCATGGCGCGGGCTCGCCACCGCACCCTCGGCGTGCCGGCCCCGGGGACGAGGTACCAGCCCATGCTCGAGCTGCTCGACGAGCTCCGGCGGCGGGACTTCACCGTCTACCTGGTGTCCGGCGGTGGCACCGAGTTCCTGCGAGCGATCAGCGCGGAACTGTACGGCGTTCCGCCGGAGACCGTCGTGGGTACCCAGGTCCGCTACGAGCTGACCCGCCGAGCCGACGGGCGGCCCGTCCTCCTGCGGACCGGTGATGTGATCGGCGGCGCCAACGAAGGAGAGGCGAAGGTGACCAACATCCAGTCCCAGCTCGGGCGGCGGCCGATCCTGGCAGCCGGCAACTCGGCCGGTGACCGGGAGATGCTGGAGTGGGCGCTTGCCGGCGACGGACCTGGCCTGGCCCTCCTCCTCGACCACGACGACCGCGAGCGCGAGTTCGCCTATGAGAGCGTGTCGAGCACCCTGAAGGAGCACGAGCCGATCACCACCGTCGCCGGCCGCCTCGGGTGGACGGTGATCTCGATGGCCAACGACTGGTCCACGGTGTTCCCTGCGTGAGCTCGACGCCAGCCGCTACCGGGTTCGCCCGAGGCCCATGGAGTCGCCATCAGCGCGATCTGTCGAGTGGGTTCGGTTGACGGAACGTGAATTTCATAAGACAAAGGCCCCGCCGGTAAGTACCGACGAGGCCTCTGGTTTTACTGGTTGCGGGGCCAGGATTTGAACCTGGGACCTTCGGGTTATGAGCCCGACGAGCTACCTGGCTGCTCCACCCCGCGGCAGTTGGAAATCGTGCGCTGATCTATGCGCCATCCCGGCTTCGGTCAAGCGAATTCTCCAGGCGCGGCGCGAATCTAGCCGCCGAAACGCCTCCAGAGCCACGCCGGCAGGACGAGCGCTCCCGCCACCACCACCATCGTCGGCCCGGTCGGGATCTGGAGCACCCACGAGCCCACGTAGCCGGCTCCGGCCGCGCCCGCGCCCAGGACCGTGGCCACCAGGAAGGCGGCCTGCAGCCGTCGGGTGGCGATCAAGGCCGCCGACGCGGGGATGGTGAGGAAGGCGAAGACGGGCAGCGCCCCGACCACGTGTGCCGCCACCGGGATGGCGAGACCGATGGTGAAGAAGAGGACGCCGCCCCAGAGCCGGACCTTCACGCCCATGGCCTCGGCGGTCTCCCGGTCGAAGGAGGAGAAGACGATCTCCTTCTGGAAGAGGGTGTGCAGGAGGGCCACCATCCCGGTCACGACGACGAGGATGACCACGTCCTGGAAGGGAACGGCGACGGCGTTCCCGAAGACCATGGTGTTGAGGTCGTGGGCCACGTGGACGAGCCGGTTCGCCCCCAGGATGACGAGCGCCCCGGCGACGACGTAGGCCATGCCCACGCCCGCCTCGGTGGGCAGCCTCCTCCCCCACCCCAGCGTGCCCAGCACCAGCCCGCCGCCGACCGAGAAGATCCAGGCCACGAAGAGCTGGATCTCCTGGTGATCGGTCTCGAGGTCGAAGTGCTCGAGGACGAGCAGCGCCACGATGACACCCAGAGTGGAGAGCTGGGTCAGCGCCGCCGAGACGAACACCACCCGGCGAAGCACGACGTACACTCCCAGGAAGCCGAGCAGGGCGCCGGCGAGCACCGAGGCCAGGAGCGGGTCGCGCCAGATGACCCACGCCGACCAGAACTCGGCGAGCGCGCTCATCGCCCCTCCCCCTTGCGCACCGGGTAGACGAAGCGGCGCCCTTCCTCCTCCCGGACGATGACCTCGCGGCCGTAGAGGTGGGTGAGCGCCTCGGGGCGGAGCATCTCCTCGAGCGGCCCCACCTTCCAGAGCCCCTGGTCCTTGTCCACGAAGGCGAGGCGCAGGGCGTAGTTCGCCACCGCCTCGAGCCGGTGGGAGATCATCACCACCGCCAGTCCGCCCCCGGCGTGAAGTTCCCGCAGCAGGTCCATGGCCGAGAGCTCGGCCGACGGATCCATGCCGTTGGTGGGCTCGTCGAGGGCGAGCAGGCGCGGCTCGGAGGCCAGCGCGCGGGCGATGAGGGTGCGCTGCCGCTGCCCCCCGGAGAGCGTGCCGAACGGGCGATTCCAGAGCTCCTCCAGTCCAACCCGGGAGAGCGCGCGCCTGGCCGCCTCCACGTCGGCCGGCCGGATGCGCTTGCCGGGACCGACGCCGGGCACGCGCCCCATCACGACCACGTCCCCGCAGCCCAGCGGCCAGAGCGCGTCGACGTGGTCCCGCTGCGGGACGTAGCCCACTCGCAGCGGGCTCTCCGCCGTGCGCCGGCCGGCGATGGGCGGCAACATCCCTAGAAGGGTGCGGAGCAGCGTGGTCTTGCCCCCGCCGTTCGGCCCGACCACGGCGAGGAAATCATCCGGCTCGACGGCGACCGTGACCCCGGAGAGCAGGGATCGCCCGCCGTACCCGATGGCCGCGTCGTCGAGCCGGACGAGCGGTGCCACGGCCTACTGTACCGCCTGGACGAGCGACTTCACGAGGACATCCACGAAGCCGAACCAGTCGGAGGCCTCCTTGGTACCGCCCACGTCGCCGGGGATGACGATCACCTTCACGCCGGTCGAGGTCGCGGAGCTGATTCGCGGACCGCGGGTCGTAGTAGTTCTCCACCAGCACCCCCTTCACCCCGGCCGACTTCACGATGGCCGCGAGCGAGGCCACGTGCGAGGGCGGGGGCGCCACGCCCGGCTTCGGCTCCATGTAGCCGGCCGCCTTCAGGCCCGACCAGTCGAGCAGGTAGGTGAGCGTCTTGTGCTGGGTGATCGACGCTCCGCCCCGCGAAGGGGCGCGAGCTGGGCCTTCCAGCCCTTCTCGGCCGCGGCCACCTTGGCCCTGGAAGGCCTGGAGCCGCTCCTGGAAGTACGCCGCGCTCGGCGGATCGACCTCGCCCAGCCGCGCGGCGATGGCAGCGGCCACCTGCACCGCGCGCCTGGGATCGGAGAGGAAGTGCGGGTTGCCGGAGGGATGGATGTCACCCTGGCTCCGATCCACCGGGCCGGTCGGGAGGTCCATGGGCGAGACGACGTTCCCCGCGGTGAGGCGGCGGGCTCCTCCGGGCTGGATGGCGGCGTTGCGGGACTGGGTCACGAGCGGCGGAAGCCAGCCGACTCTCCAGGTCCATGCCCACGTCGACGAGCAGGTCGGCGTTTCGGAGCTTCACGGCCAGTGACGGATTGGCGTCGACGAAGTGCGGGTCCTGGATGCCGCGGGAGAGCGCGGTCACCTTGACCCTGTCCCCCCCGACCTCCCGGGAGATGGCGGCGAGCCCCTCGGTGGTGGTGACCACGTCGAGGGCGGCCCCGGCGGGGGTCGCGGCGGATGCGAGCAGGAGGGCGACGGACAGTGCGGTTGCGAAGTGGCTCATGGTCGCCTCCTAGAACGGGTGCGCCGCGTGGGCGCCGATGGTGAACTCGAAGCTGAGAATGCCCTGGAAGCCGGTCTGCCCCTCCGGCAGCAGCACCAGCGAGGGCTGCGATCCGGAGCCGGAAGAACTCGCTCGTGTAGAAGGCTCCCGAGCGCCGTCCAGGTCTCCTGCGTCCCGCCCGCAAGGCCACGGGGGCCGGGGCGTTGTCGTAGCGGCCACCCACCTCCCAGTTCCGGTCGATGCGCCAGACGGCCTGCCCGTACCCTCCCCAGCGCGCCTCCGAGAAGGCCTGCTCGCCCAGTTGCCGTCCGTAGATCTCCCCCTGCAGGACCACCGAGGAGCGGGATGCGGGGTCGCGGAACTTCACGTAGAGGTCCGCCCCGGCCAGGTTCTTCCACTGCTCCGGAGCCTCGGCCTGGAACAGCGCCCAGGAGAGCCCGACGCCGAGCGTGGCCGAGTCGGAGAGGTCGAAGTACTGGATGAGCCGGGCCACGCCGGTGAGCTGCTGCACGTCTCGTCGAAGCCGGGAGCGGTCGCCTGGTAGGCCAGGTGCAGCTCCGCGAACCAGGGCAGCGGCGCGAGCCAGGAGAGGTCGCCGCCCGGCGCCCCCGAGCCCCTCCGCGCCGACGAGCCGCTGCATCGAGAGCGGGCTGGTCCACGAAGGTCCACTGGTGGCGGTGCAGCTGGCTGGTGCGCCCGAACGGCGAGTAGATCTTGCCGGCCTTCACCTCGAGGCCCCAGGGGAGCGAGAGGGTCGTGAAGTAGGCCTCCTCCACCTCCACCCCCTCGGGCGAGAAGGTGAGGAAGACGTCGCCGCGGACGTACGGATCGATGGTGGCCTGGAAGGCCAGCTCCACCTCCTGGAGAAGCGGCCAGACCTTGTGCTGCGGCAGCGACCAGCGCCGAGAGCTCCTGCTGCCCGTTCGAGAGCGTCGTGTAGCCCGAGGGCCCCGTCCACCACGACCGCGATCTCCGGCATCAGCATGAGCTTCCCGATGGGGATGCCTCCCGGGGATCCCACGTTGTAGCCACCGGTCGGGAAGGGTTGCCCCTGCGACCCCAGGTCGGGGGCCACGGCCTGTGCGGCGAGCAGCGACAGCAGTGCAATATTCACCATATGTAAATCCTCCGCGCGCGAGAGCGCGCATGGAAATCCGGAAAGCGGCGAGAACCGACGCGGCTAGCGGAGCGGAGGGGACTGCCCGGGGACGGCGCCCAGCGGGAAGCCGGTCACCGGATCGGCGGCCGGCACGGACGCCTGGGCGACCGGGCCCGAGGGGGGCGGCGCCAGGGTGGGCGTGGCGTCCCGCGCCTCGAGCGCGCCACCCACCGTGCAGGCGACGCACTCGTGTGCCCCGCCCGAGGAGGCGTGCTGGTGCGGCGCCGCCACTCCCAGCCAGGAGCATGGCGACGGTGGCGATGGCGACGAGGAAGACGCACGAGACACGCTATCTAAGCGGGCCCCGGACACGGGTCAAGTCACCCCAGACGCCCGACGCCCGGAGCGCCGCCACCTCGGCCGCGTCGAACCCGCACTCGGAGAGGACCGCGTCGGTGTCGGCCCCGAGCCGCGGGGCCGGGCGCAGCGGTGCCTCCGCGCCGCGCAGCCGCACCGGTGAGGCCAGCCCGGGCATCGCCCTGCCCTCCCAGGGCGTGGGCACCTCGACGAAGCTCCGGCGGTGGACCAGCTGGGGATCGCCGCGCGGCTCGTCCCCCTCCAGCACCGGCATGACGCAGACGTCGTGACGGGCGGCGAACTCCCCCCACTCGGCGCGCGTCCGGGATGCGAAGATCGCCGCCACCTCGGCACGCGGGCCGGCGCCGTCCCGGTCGAACTGCTGGTCGGCGAGCTCGGGCCGGCCGACCGCCTCGCAGAAGGCGCGGAAGAACTTGGGCTCGAGGGCGCCCAGGGCCACGAACCCACCGCACCTGGCCCGGTACACCGCGTAGCAGGCCGAACCGCCGTTCAGCTGCTCGCCGCCGCGCCGCAGGGGCGTTCCCGCGCGCGTCCGCCGCCCCCTGCTGCAGGGCCAGCATGGCCAGCGCGCCCTCCGCCATGGCGATGTCCACGTGCGCCCCGCGGCCGGTCGCCGCCCGCCCGAGCAGCGCGGCCAGGATTCCCGCCACGGCCGGCCAGGAACCGCCGGCCACGTCGCCGACCTGCACGCCCAGCGGCACTGGCGCCTCCGGAGGGCCATTCACTGCGAGTACACCGGCCAGGGCCACGTAGTCGATGTCGTGACCGGCGCGGTCGCGGTACGGGCCGTCCTGCCCGTATCCGGAGATGGAGCAGAGGACGATCCGGGGGTTCTCCCGCGAGAGCGCCTCGAACCCCACTCCGAGCCGGTCCATCACGCCGGGGCGGAACGACTCCACCACCACGTCGAACCGGCGCGCGATCCGCAGGAGCACGCCGGGGCCCTCCGGCCGGCGCAGGTCGAGCGCCAGCGACCGCTTGTTGCGATTGAGCGCGTGGAACCAGCCCGATTGCTGGCCAGCCATGGGCGGCATCCAGCGCAGGTAGTCGCCGCCGGCGGGGTCCTCGAGCTTGACGACGTCGGCGCCGAGGTCGGCGAGCACCAGCGTGGCGTACGGCCCGGGAAGGAGCCGCGAGAGGTCGAGGACCCGAAATCCTTCGAGCGGCAGCGCGCCCATGGAGGCCGCGCCACCCCTCAGAGGATCTGCTGGAGCTTCATGGCCAGCCCCATGTCGCCCTGGATCTTGAGCTTGCCGGACATGAAGGCCATCTGTGGATTGAGCTTCCCGTTCACGATGTTCAGGAAGTCGGCGTCGGTGGCGTTCACCGTGCACTTGGCGCCGCCGGAGGTGCCCGCCGAGACGGCTCCGCCGGGCTGGGTGCAGTCCACCGACCACTGCCCGCCGTCCGGGCCGGAGATGTTGAACTGGTAGATGGCGTTGATCTTGGCGACCACGTCGGGCTTGCCCCGGAGCTTCTCGGGCATGTGCCGCTCGAACACGTCCTTCACGCTCTCGGCTGCCATCGGCGGGCGTCCTCCTGGGCGAACTCGTTGATCAACCGTCACTCGTTGTAGAACGAGTCGAGTACCTTCTTGTGACGTTCGGTGACCACCTTGCGCTTCACCTTGAGGGTGGGAGTGAGGTCTCCCCGCTCCTGCGTGAAGTCGTGCTCCAGGATGGCGAACTTCTTGATGCTGGAGTAGCTGGCCTGCTTGGCGTTGAGGGCGTCGACCGCCTGCTGGATGCGGGCCCTCACCTTGGGATGCGGGTGCAGCGCCTCGTCCTCGGCGATTCCCTGCTCGGTGGCCCACCGGCGGGCGTTCTCCTCGCTCAGGGTGATGAGCGCCACCACGAACTTGCGGTTGTCGCCGTGCACGACGGCCTGGGAGATGAGCGGGTCGCCCTTGAGCTCGTTCTCGAGGTTCTGGGGGGCGATGTACTTGCCACCCGAGGTCTTGATCAGGTCCTTCTTGCGATCGGTGATCTTGAGGTAGCCGTCGGCGTCGAGCTCGCCGATGTCCCCGGTGTAGAGCCAGCCGTCCTTGAGGACCTCGGAGGTGGCCTCGGGGCGCCGGTAGTACTCCTTCATGACGCCTCCGCCCTTGATCAGGACCTCGCCGTCCTCGGCGATCTTGACCTGGGTGCCCGGTACCGGCGGCCCCACCGTGCCGATCTTGTTCTTGCCGATGCGGTTCACGAAGGTTCCCGCCGAGGTCTCGGTGAGCCCGTAACCCTCCAGCAGGGTGAAGCCCAGCAGGGTGAAGAACCAGTTGATCTTCGGCGACAGCGGCGCGCCACCCGAGACGAAGAGGCGCATCCGGCCACCGAAGCGCTCGGAGAGCGCGGCGGCCAGCTTGGGGAAGACGAGCTTCTCGCCGATGCGGAAGCCGAAGGTCTTCACGTCCATGCCCTTGGCCTTGCCGTCGACCCAGGCGTCGAAGCCGTTCATGGCCAGGCCGAAGAGCCAGCCCTTCACGCCCGGTGCGGCCATGCCCTTGGCCAGCACGGCATCGTAGGCCTTCTCGAAGATGCGGGGGACCGAGGGCATCACCGTCGGCTTGATCTCCGAGGCGTTGTCCACGATCTTCTCGAGCGACTCGACGAAGGCCGCGGTGGCCCCCTGGCCGAACCAGACCGCCTCGATCACCTTGGCGAAGGAGTGGGCCATGGGGAGGAAGAGCAGGATGGTGTCGTCCGGAAGGACGAGCCTCAGCTCGGCGGTCGCCTCGGCCTCGTAGGTCCAGGCCCCGTGGGTGAGCACCACGCCCTTGGGGTTGCCGGTGGTGCCCGACGTGTACAGGTAGGAGGCAGCGTCCTCCGACTTCACGGCCGCCACGCGTGCCGCATGGGCGCCTGGATTGGCTGCCCGCCAGGCCGCGCCGGCCTTCTCCAGGGTGGCCAGGGACTGCTCGAACGGGGCCTCGGGCGTACCGTAGAAGACGATCACGCCGCGCAGGTCGGGCAGCTTCGCCTTCTCCGCGCGGATCTTGGCCACCTGGTGGTCGTGGTCCACGAAGACCCAGGAGGCGCCCGCGTCGTGCAGGATGTACTGCACCTCGTGGGCCGGGTTCGACTGGTAGATGGGGACCGTGATGGCGCCCACCGACATGATCGCCACGTCGGCGATGATCCACTCGCAGGACGTGTCGCCGACTATCGAGACCCGGTCGCCGGCCTTCACGCCCAGCGAGGCCAGGCCGTCGGCGGCATCCCGCACGCGGCGGGCCATCTCCTTCCAGGAGACCTGCTGCCAGGTCCCTCCCCGCTTGAAGGTCATGGCCGTGGCGTCGCCCCTGCGGGACGCCTGGGCCTCGAACACCTGCACGAGATTCTTGGCGGTGGCTGTCATTGGTCTTCTCCCTGGGTGAACTCTACTTGATCTTGGCGAGGGCGGTCCGGGCCAGTGCCTGGGCGCGCCGTTCCTCGGGTGCGTCGTACGCTCCGGGCCTCGCGGCGAGAACGGCCTGGAGGAGTTGCTTGGCCTCCGCCGGGTCGTCCTCCTTGGCCCTCAGCTCCGCCAGGTAGACCTTGGCACGAAGGTTCTTCGGCGAGCTGCGCATCGCCTTGCGATAGGCCATCTCGCTCTTCTCCGTGTCGTGCATCGGCCAAGGCAACTCGTCCCAGTAGCGTCCCCAGGCCACGTCGGCGCCGTACTCGAAGAAGGACGGGTCGATGGCCTGCGCCTTCTTCAGGCGGTCGAGGAACTTCGACTCCATGCCGTCGAAGAGCGCGGTCACGACGCTGATGCCGAGGGAGTACATGCCCACCCCGCTCGACGCGAAGAACCAGCCCTCGACCCGCGCCGGGTTGGCCTGCGTGGCGCGGTCGCCGTAGTCCCATGTGATCTTGCCGATCCGGGCCTTCTCGTCGTTGGAGATCTCCGGGTCGTCGGCGAGCCAGTAGTGGTGGCGCGCCAGGCGCCAGAGAACCTCGTAGTCGGTGGGCGCGATCTTCTCCGCCTTCAGCGTGGCGGCGAGGTCGGCGTCCATCTTCCCTGGTTGATCGCGGAGCGCGAAGGCCGCGTCTGCCTCGGCGAGGAGCATGGCGAGCGGAGACGGCGCGGGGGCGGCGATGGGCGCGGGCGCGGCGATCGGTGCGGGCGATGCGACCGATGCGGCCGCGGCGATCGGTGCGGGCGATGCGACCGATGCGGCCGCCGGGGCCGGCGCTGCCGGAGCCACTGCTGGCGCCTGCGCCCGGGCAACGGGCGGGGCGAGCAGGATGGCGGCCAGGACGAGCAGTGAGCGCGGGGATGCGCGGGGTAAAGGCATCTGTTCGTTATGGCTCCGAGCGGGGCCTTCCGGCAAGCACATCTCCCAGAATCACGCTCGGTAGAAGGCGGTAAGAGCCCTGAGGGGGCGGCCCCCCTTTCGGGCGCGTCCCGTCACTCCCACTCGATGGTGGCAGGCGGCTTGGACGAGATGTCGTAGACCACCCGGTTGATCCCCCGGACCTCGTTGATGATCCGGCTGGAAAGGCGCGCCAGGAGGTCGTAGGGGAGGCGGGCCCAGTCCCCGGTCATGCCGTCGGTGGATTCCACGGCCCGGATCGCGCAGGTCGACTCGTAGGTCCTCTCGTCCCCCATGACCCCCACGCTCCGGATGGGGAGCAGCACCGCGAAGGACTGCCAGACCTTCTCCTGGAGCCCGGCCTTCTGGACCTCGTCCTGGACGATGGCGTCGGCGCGGCGCAGGATCTCGAGCCGCTCCTCGGTGACCTCGCCGAGGATCCGGATGGCGAGCCCCGGCCCCGGGAAGGGCTGGCGCTGCACCGACTCGCGCGGGAGGCCGAGCTCGATGCCCAGGCGGCGCACCTCGTCCTTGAAGAGCTCCCGGAGCGGCTCGACCAGCCCGAGCTTCATGACCTCGGGGAGCCCGCCCACGTTGTGATGGCTCTTGATGGTGGCCGATGGCCCCTTGAAGGAGACGCTCTCGATGACGTCGGGGTAGAGGGTTCCCTGAACGAGGAACTGGGCCCTCTCGCCGTCGCGGGCCAGCCGCTCGACCTCCTCCTCGAAGACGGCGATGAACTCGCGGCCGATGATCTTGCGCTTCTGCTCCGGGTCGGTGACGCCGGCCAGCCGGGCGAGGAAGCGGAAGCGGGCGTCGACGGTGAGAAGCGGCAGGTGGAACATCTGCCCGAACACCTTCTCGACCTGCTCCCGCTCGCCGGCGCGCAGCACGCCGTTGTCCACGAAGATGCAGCGGAGCCGGTCGCCGATGGCCCGGTGCACCAGCAGCGCCGCCACCGCCGAGTCGACCCCCCCGGAGAGCGCGCAGATGACGTGGCCGTCGCCGACCTGGGCCCGGATCTGCTCGACCGCCACGTCGACGTAGGCGCGCATCGACCAGGAGCCGGAGAGGCCGCAGACGCCGAAGGCGAAGTTGCGGAGCAGCTCCGCCCCCCTCGGCGTGTGGGCCACCTCGGGGTGGAACTGCACGCCGAAGATGCGCCGCCTGGCGTCCTGCACCGCGGCGAATGGCGCGCTTCCGCTCGAGGCCACCGGCTCGAACCCGGGGGGCAGCGATTCCACCCGGTCGCCGTGGCTCATCCAGACGTCGAGCTTCCCGGGCAGGCCGCGAAGAAGCGCCGAATCGCCCCGGGCCTCGATGGTCGCCGGCCCGTACTCGCGGTGAGCGGCCTTGTCCACCTTGCCGCCCAGCTCGTGGGCGATGAGCTGCAGCCCGTAGCAGATGCCCAGCACCGGGACGCCCAGCTCCCAGACCGCCCGGTCGACGCGAGGGCTCCCCTCCGCGAGCACGCTGGCCGGCCCGCCGGAGAGCACGACGCCGCGCGGATTCCAGGCCCGCATGGCCTGGCCGGACATGGTGCAGGGGTGGATCTCGCAGTAGACGCCCAGCTCGCGCAGCCGCCGGGCGATGAGCTGCGTGTACTGGGATCCGAAATCGACGACCAGGATCTTCTCGCCGTGGATGTCCATGGGTCCCCTACCCCACACGGTAGTTCGGGGCTTCCTGGACGATGATCACGTCGTGGACGTGGCTCTCCTTGAGGCCGGCCGCCGAGATGCGCACGAAGCGCGCCTTGCGCCGGAGCTCCGCGATGTTCTCCGCCCCCAGGTAGCCCATGCCGCTCTTCAGCCCGCCCACCAGCTGGAACACGTTCATGGCCACCGTGCCCTTGTAGGGCACCCGCCCCTCGATGCCCTCCGGCACCAGCTTCTCGGCGTCGGCGACCTCGGCCTGGAAGTAGCGATCCTTCGACCCCTCCTTCATGGCGCTGATCGAGCCCATGCCCCGGTACGACTTGTAGCTCCTCCCCTGGTAGAGGATCACCTCGCCCGGCGCCTCCTCGGTGCCCGCCAGGAGCGACCCGATCATCACGGTGGCGGCTCCGGCGGCGAGCGCCTTCACCACGTCGCCCGAGTACTTCACGCCGCCGTCGGAGATGATGGGAATCCCGTGCGCGTCGGCGGCGCGCGCGCAGTCGTCCACCGCGGTGATCTGCGGGACGCCCACGCCGGCCACCACGCGCGTGGTGCAGATCGATCCCGGCCCCACCCCCACCTTCACGGCGTCCACTCCGGCGCGGCAGAGGGCGTCGGCGGCCTCTGCGGTGGCCACGTTGCCGGCGATGAGCTCGATGCCCCTGAAGTTCGACTTGGTGGCCCGCACCGCCTCGATGACGCTCAGCGAATGGCCGTGGGCGGTGTCGATGACGATCACGTCGCACCCGACCTTGAGGAGTGCGGCGATGCGCGCCTCCCGGTCGGCGCCCACGCCCACCGCGGCGCCGCAGAGCAGGCGCCCGAGCCGGTCCTTGGCGGCGTTGGGGTGCTTCTGGATCTTCTCGATGTCCTTGATGGTGATGAGGCCGCGCAGCTCGAAGGCCTCGTTCACGACCGGGAGCTTCTCGATGCGGTGGCGGTGGAGCAGGTCCTTGGCCTCGTCGATGGTGACCCCTTCACGCGCCGTGACGAGGTCGGTCGTCATCACGGCCTCCACGGTCTGCTCCAGGTTCCGCTCGAAGCGGAGGTCCCGGTTGGTGAGGATGCCGACCAGCTTGCCCCGGCGGGTGACCGGGATCCCGCTGATGCCGTGCTCGCGCATCAGCGCCACCGCCGAGGAGAGCTTCACCTCGGGCTCGATGGTGACCGGCTCGGCCACCATGGCCGACTCGTACTTCTTGACCCGGTTCACCTCGGCGGCCTGCCGCTCCACCGACATGTTCTTGTGGATGAACCCCATGCCCCCCTCGGCGGCCATGGCGATGGCCATCCGGGCCTCGGTCACCGTGTCCATGGCGGCGGACACGATGGGCACGTGGAGGTGGATGTTGCGGGTGAGGCGGGTCGAGGTCTCGACCAGTTTCGGGAGGACGTTGCTCTCGGCGGGGACGAGGAGGACGTCGTCGAAGGTCAGGGCTTCGCGGAGGTCGTCGCGGTTGAGCATGCCGCGATATAGTGGATGGGGCGCCGTTTGGTCAAGGCGATTGATTTTCCTGACGTTTCTAGCTTGCCCACCTGCGTCTTCCCGCAAACAGGGGACCATGCCCGCCGGTGCGGAAGCTTGCCACGGTGGGGCGGCGCCCCGAAGATTCATCCGTGGTCCTCGAACTCGGCCTTCCGGGGCCCCCCTCGCCCTCCTCCCGCCGGTCCCGGCTCGCCATCGGAATCGACCTGGGAACGTCAAACTCATGCGCCGCCGTGGTTCGCGATGGCCGGGCCCAGGTCATTCCCTCCCGCGAGGGCTACAACACCGTCCCCTCGATGGTGGCGCTGAACCAGCGTCAGCAGATCGTCGTCGGGCAGAGTGCGAAGAGCCAGCTGCTCTTCAATCCAACCCACACCGTGCACGGCGCCAAGCGCCTGCTGGGGCGAGCCTTCGACTCCGAGGTCGTGCAGGGCATGCTGCCCCATTTCCCGTACCCGGTGGTCGAGGCGGAGGATGGACTCTGCGCGGTCCGGCTCGGACCGGCCACCCTCTCCCTCGAGCAGGTGCAGGCACTCGTGCTCCGGGAGGTGAAGGGGGTCGCCGAGAACTGGCTCGGCGAGGAGGTGGATCGGGCGGTGATCACCGTGCCGGCCTACTACAGCGAGCGCCAGCGGGAAGCGGTCCGCCGGGCCGGCGAACTGGCTGGATTCCACGTGGAGCGAATCCTGAACGAGCCCACCGCGGCCTCGCTGTCCTACGCCTGGGGGCGAAACGTGCACCAGCGGGTGCTGGTCTACGACCTGGGCGGCGGCACCTTCGACGCCTCGGTGCTGGAACTGGCCGACCGGGTCTACCAGGTCGTCTCGACCGGGGGGGACACCTTCCTGGGCGGGGTGGACTTCGACGCCCGCATCGTCACGCACCTGATCGCGGCGTACGAGCGGGCTCACGGGCCCTTCTCCGGGGATGCGGTGGCGCGATCGAGGCTCTCCGACGCCGCCGAGCGGGCCAAGTGCGCGCTCTCCGAGCAGGACCGCTTCCAGGTCCACCTCCCCTACCTGGCCGTCGTCGACGGCAACCCCGTCGCTCTCGACACCACCCTGACCCGGGCCGACGTGGAGCGGCTGGTGGAGCCGCTCGTCGAGCGAACCCTTCGCACCTGCTCCCAGGTCCTTTCGGACAAGGGACTTTCCACCGGCGACGTCGACGAGGTCATCCTGGTCGGGGGCCAATCACGAATGCCGCTCGTGCAGGAGCGGATCCGGTCGTTCTTCGGGAAGGCGCCGAGCAAGGCAGTTCATCCGGACGAGGCGGTGGCCATCGGCGCGGCCCTTCTCGCCCACTCGCTCGGCAGCGCGGAGGGTGTCGTGCTCATCGACGTCGTTCCCATATCCATCGGTGTCGGCTTGCCCGGAGGGGGCGGCCGCGTGAAGCGGGTCATCGAGAGGAACTCGCCGCTTCCCGTTCGCAAGGAGTACCAGCTCGCCACCACCAAGGACGATCAGAGCACCTTCGACCTCTGGATCTTCGAGGGCGAGGGGGCCATCGTCGCCGACTGCCAGTACCTGGGCACCATCCAGCTCACTGGCCTGCCGCGCGGCCCGAAGGGATCGGTGCGCATCGCCGTCGCCTTCGATCTCGGCGAGGAATGCCTGCTCACGGTCCGGGCCCGGGAGCTGACCACCGATCGGGAGGTGGAGGTGATCTTCACCACCAAGGGCACGCCCGACGAGGTGCGAAAGCGGGTCGAGACCGAGGCGGCGAACGCGGCGGCGGGGATGCCCTCGCCGCCCGTGCCTGCGCCCACCGCCGGCCCCAGGCCGCCGGAGCACCCGGCGGGCCTGAAGGGGCTCTGGGGCCGCATCACCGGCCGCTAGCGGGAGAGCGGAAGCCTCACGGCGGCGCGGCGCGCTTCTCGCGCCTGCGGCGCAACCATGCCCGGCCGAGCAGCACCGCGATCACCAGGAGGACGCCGGCCAGGATGTAGTGGCCAAAGCGGGAGCCCTCCCGCGCGGCCCGCTCGATGTCGTCGCCGAGCCAGAAGCCCAGGCAGACCCAGAGCGGCGCCGAGACCACCGCGGCCAGCCCGTCGAAGAGGAGGAACTCCCAGAACGGCAGGCGCGAGTGACCGACCGTGAAATAGGTCGGCGCCCGGAGGCCGGGAAGGAACCGGGCCACGACCACCACGACGTTCCCACGCTGCCGGAGCAGTCGCTCCACCCGCTCCAGCTTCTGGGGAGTGACGATTCGCCGGAAGGGCCAGACCTCGGCGACCCTCCGGCCGAACACCCGCCCGGCCCAGTAGATGACCGAGTCGCCCACCAGGATGCCCGCCAGACCGATGGCCACCATGCCCTGGAGGCCGGAGTCGGCGAGCATCCCGGGAAACACCGCCTTCTCGAGAGGCGAGGCCAGCCAGGCCAGCACCCCGCCTGCGATGAGCGGCACGTCCTCCGGAAGCGGGAAGCCGAAGCCGGCCGCGAGCAACAGCCCGAACACCGCGGCGTATCCCAGGCCGAGGGGCTGGGATTGCAGATATTCGACGAGACGCTCCAGCACGCCTTGGCCTCTCCGACCCTAGCCCTTGGGCTCGGAAAGCGTTCGCAGGACGTCGCCCCCGACGGCCAGCTTCCGGGCCAGGTCGGCTGCGATGGCCAGCGCGAGCTTCAGGCAGGCCTGGGGCTTCTGCGGCTGGAGCCGGTAGAAATCTCGCTGGGTGATCTCGACGAGCTCGCAGGGAGTCTCGGCCACCGCCGACACGAGGCGCACGCTGCGCGCGAGCAGCGCCAGCTCGCCCAGATGCTCGCCGGGTCCCAGGACGGCCAGCGTCCGGTCGTCCCCCACCTCGCGGCTGGTGATCCGCACCGTGCCGCTCTTCACGATGAACATCGACTCGCCCACCATGTTCTCGGCGAAGAGCGGTGCGCCGCCCGGGATGCTCTTCTCGGTGGCGATGGACGCGAAGATCTTGAGCCCGGTCTCGCTGAATTCGCGGAAGAGCGACGACTTCTGGAGTGCCTCGACGATGGTCATCGGCCAGGCCAGCCCTCTCTCCGGTACTGGTCTGCATAGCCGGCGTAGTTCGCGGCGGACTTCCGGAGGTACTCGATCTCCTCCCGGGTGAGCTGCCGCCTCACCTTGGCGGGCGACCCCAGCGCCAGCATCCCCGGGGGCACGACCATCCCGGGTGGCACGAGGGAGCCGGCCGCCACCATGGCGTCCTCGCCCACGACGGCGCCGTCCATCACGGTGGCGCCGATGCCGACGAGACAGCGGTCCTTCACCGTGCACCCGTGCAACGTCGCCCGATGACCGAGCGTCACGTCGTCCCCGACGATGGTGGGGTGGGTTCCGCTGGTCACGTGGAGGACCGAGTAGTCCTGGAGGTTGGTGCGGGCTCCGACCCGGATGTGGTTCACGTCCCCACGAAGCACGGCACCGAACCAGACCGAGGACTCCGGGCCGATCTCGACGTCTCCGATGATCACCGCGCCATCCGCCACCCAGACGCTGTCGGCGAGCCGCGGCGCCTTCCCTCCGAACGCGCGTATCAGGGCCATGTCCAAGCGGGATGCTAGCCCGCGCGCCCGGGAAGCCGCAAGGCGGCGGTCGACACCAGGGCTCCGATCAGGGCCCCGACCGCGGCCCCGACGGTGTCGGCGACCCAGTCGGCCACGTCCGCGGTTCGCCCCGGCACGAAGGACTGGTGAAACTCGTCGGTGGCGCCGAAGGCGCTGGCGATGACCACGGCGGCGAGCAAGGCCACCCCGGGCCGAAGTCCGGCCGCGCGAAGGGCGGGCACGAGGAGACCCCCCAGCACCGCGTACTCCGCGGCGTGCAGGAGCTTGTCCTGGAGGAAGATCTCCTGCGGGAGGAACGGCAGCGGGTCGGACTGCGCGGAGAGGGCGAAGATGACCGCCGCGTACGCCAGCGCGGGCGCGAAGGCCCAGGCGGCGCGCTTCACGCCGCCAGCTCGGCGCCGAGGGAGCTGTGCCCGGCGCGCACGACCCGGGCGCGCACGACCGACCCCGGGGGGAGGTCCCGTCCGTGCGACTCGACGTGGACGACGCGGTTCTCCGGCGTGCGTCCCATGTGTCCGCCATCGTCCGACGCGCCCTCGACCAGGATCTCCACCTCCCGCCCGAGCTGCGAGGCAAGGACCGCCACGGCGATGGATCGCTGCTCGGCGTGAAGCCGCTCGAGCCGCTCCAGCGCCACGGGACGGGGCACCTCCTGCCACTCGGCGGAGGTCCCCAGCCGGAGAGCCGCGCCGGTGTGGGGGCGCGGGCTGAAGACGAAGCTGAAGGAGTTCTCGAAGCGGGCG
Organism: uncultured delta proteobacterium; assembly: GCA_963700085.1. Taxonomy (GTDB): domain Bacteria; phylum Myxococcota; class Myxococcia; order Myxococcales; family Anaeromyxobacteraceae; genus CAIOAK01. The sequence continues at coordinate 232,433 of CAVOWI010000018.1, read as the reverse complement.
GCGCGCAGCAGGCGCAGGGACGCCTCGAAGTCCTCGTCGGTCTCGCCGGGGAAGCCGACGATGAAGTCGGTGGTGATGGCGATCCCCGGGCGGGCCTCGGAGAGCCGCCCGTGGCGATCCAGGTACTCGTCCACGCCGTAGTCGCGTCGCATGCGCTGGAGCACGGCGTCGGAACCCGACTGCACGGGGAGGTGGAAATGGGGCATGACCTTCGGCTCGTCCCGGAAGACGTCCACCAGCTCGTCGGACAGGTCGTGTGGGTGACTGGTCGTGAATCGGACCCTCTCGATTCCCGGAACCGCCGCGACCCTGCGGAGGAGCGAGGCGAAGTTGCAGCCGCCCTGGTACGAGTTCACGTTCTGACCGAGGAGGGTCACCTCGCGGAGCCCCACGGCGGCCAGGGCGCCCACCTCGGCGATGACGTCCGGGTGCGGACGCGAGACCTCGCGGCCGCGGGTGCGTGGGACGATGCAGAAGGAGCAGACGTTGTCGCAGCCCTTCATGGCGGTGACGAAGGCGCTGGCTCGCCCGCGGGCCGCCTCGGGGTCGGCGCGAGGGAAGACGTACTCCTCCGAGTCCATCCAGCCGGTCTCCACGAAGCGCTCCTGCCGATTGGCCCGCGCGACCAGGTCCGGCAGGCGCCCGACGTGGTCGGGGCCGAAGACGAAGTCGACGTACGGCACGCGCCGCAGCAGCCTCTCCTTCTCCTGCTGGGCCACGCAGCCGCCCACGGCGATGAGGGCGCCCCGGCGCGCCTTGTGCTCCCGGTAGCGCCCCAGCGCGGAGAGGAGCTTCTGCTCCGCCTTGTCCCGGACCGAGCAGGTGTTGAGGAGGATGAGGTCTGCGTCCTCCGGGTGGGGCGTGCGGGACCAGGCCTGTCCGGCCAGCGCCTCGACCATCCGGTCGCTGTCCGACTCGTTCATCTGGCAGCCGAAGGTGTGGACGTAGACCTTTCGCACCGGCGGAACCTAGGGCGAAGCCCGGGGGTCGTCAACCCCGAGCGTCAGGCCCGGGAGGCGGCGCGCGGGAGGAGCGCCTCGGCGATCTTCTCGAGGTCGGAGAGGCGCGTGGCGGTGGCGACCCGATCGACCTGGGAGGCGTAGAGTGGCATCTCGCTGTCGCCGCTTCCCCAGGCCCAGCGCTCCTCGGGGCAGATCCAGAGGACGCGGCGAGCCCGGCGCCGGATCTCCTTCAGGACCCAGGACTCGGGCGCGAGGTAGTTGCTCCTGCCGTCGCCGATCACGATGAAGGTGGTCCGGGAGGTCACGGCCCCCATGTACCGACGGTGAAAGGAAACGAGCGCACGGCCGTAGTTCGAGTTTCCGGCCAGGCTCACCGCACGCCCGGCGGTGGCCAGGTCGACGGCCCGGGCCACGTCCCGCTCCGTGCGAAAGGCGTCGGTGACCTCGCCCAGGTCCGAGACGAAGACGAAGCTGCGCACGTGGGAGAAGAGCGACTGGAGGGTGTGCACGAAGAGGAGCATCAGGCGCGAGACGTGCCGGACCGAGTCGGAGACGTCGCAGAGCACCACCACGTCGGGACGGGCCCGGTGCCTGGCGCGGAAGGCCAGCCTGGCCGGGATCCCTTCCCATGCCAGGTTTCGGCGCAGGGTCCTGCGGACGTTCAGGGTACCGCGCCGCCGCGATCGCTCCCGGCGGGCCAGCCTGTCGCGCAGCCGCTCGGCGAGCCGGCGCACGGCCTGCTCGGTGCGCGCGACCTCGTCGCGGGAGAGCGTGGCGAAGCCCCGCTCGGCGAGCGCTCCCTCGCGCCGGCGATCGGCGCGGGCCTCCCGCTCCAGATCCGCGTACCGCCTCGCCGCGTCCTCGACGGTGGAGAGCGCGCGCCGCACCCGCTCGGACACCATCTCCAGGCGCGCCGGGTCGAGGCCGGCGTCCCCCAGGGCCCGTGGAAAGCGCTCCAGCTCCGAGGCCAGGGTGGCGCCGCCGGCGCCCGAGAGCAGGCGCCGCCCGTAGAATCCGAGCTGGGTGGAGGCCTCCAGCGCCGAGAAGTCGAGGGTCAGGGCCGCCCCGCGCAGGAGCCGCGCGAGCAGTGCCGCGTCCCCTTCCAGCGCCGCGCGGGCCAGCGGCGACAGGCGCGGCGCGAGGCGGGCCAGCGTCATCGCGGCCATCGTCAGCTCGTCCCCCTCCAGGATGCCGCTCTCCTCGAGGTCACGAAGCACCGATCGCTCGAGGGCCTCGACGATTCGGGCGAGGCCGGAGAAGTAGAGCGCGAAGAGCCGGTCGAAGGTGGCGGCGTCCGCACCCCGCTTCACCATCGTGGACCGCAGCGCCGCCCGGAAGGTCTCCCGATCGGCGAGCCCCGCCAGGGAGGCCGCGCGCACCGCGTCGACCGCCTCGGCCGGCGATACCCGGACCCCGTTCTGCCGCAGCAGGCGGGCGAACTCGACGATGCGCGCTTCCACGTCCCGATTGTAGCCCTTCCCGGCGGTTGCGCACCGGTGGTTGCGCGCCGAGGTTGCGCGCCGCCCGGGCCTCGGGCATGACAGCCGCGTTGGGCGCCCCCCTCGTCACCCTCGACGACGTCGATGTCCGGCTCTGGGGCCGCGATCTCCTCCGGGGCGTCTCCTTCTCGCTCCGCCAGGGGGAGAGCTGGGCAGTCTTCGGGGGAAACGGGGCCGGAAAGAGCACCCTCCTCCGGCTGATCCGGGGAGAGGTCTGGCCCCACCCGGCCAGCCGCGGCCGGCGCCTCTTCCACCTCGACGGAGAGCCCACCGAGAGCCCGATCGGCGCTCGCGAACGGATCGCGCTCGTCTCCGCCGAGGCCCAGGACGCCTACCTCCGGCGCGACTGGGCCGTGCCGATCGAGGACGTGGTCCGGAGCGGGTTCACCGACGGTGTGTGGCCGGGCGGGCCCCTTCCAGCGGACGGCGAGCGGAGCGTGGACGAAGCGCTCGGTTCGCTGGGGCTGGGCGGGCTTCGCCGCAGGACGATGGTCGAGGTCTCCACCGGAGAGGCGCGCCGCGCCCTTCTCGCTCGCGCGCTCGCTCCCGGGCCGCGCGCCATGCTCCTCGACGAGTTCGTGAACGGGCTCGACGCCGACTCGCGCGCCTGGATGCTCGACGCCGTGTCGGCGCTGGCGCGTCGGGGCACGCCGACCGTGCTCGCCACCCATCGGCCCGAGGAGGTCGTCCCCGAGGCGCGCCACGCGGCCATCCTGGAGGGAGGCCGGATCACCCTCAGCGGTCCCCGAGACGAGGTCGAGGCCGCCTTTCGCTCCACGCTGGCCCCGAGCGCCGCGCCGCCCCTCACCGCGCCTGGCCCCGGCCCACCCGCCCGGCTCGCGCCCGGCGCCCCGCTCCTCGAGGTTCGCGGCGACGTGCTGATGGAGGGCCGGCGCGTGCTTCGCGGCCTGGACTGGACGCTGCGCAGGGGGGAGAGCTGGGCGGTCCGGGGCCCCAACGGAGCGGGGAAATCGACGTTCCTCCGCCTGCTCCTCGGCGAGGAGCACCTCGCGCCCGGCGGCCTGATCCAGCGCCTCGACCTGGGGCCGAACGCCGACGTCCGGGAGGTCCGCGCGCGGGTCGGCCTCGTGGCACCCGACGTGCAGGCGCGTCACCGCTGCGACGCCACCGGTCTCGAGGTGGCGCTCTCCGGCTTCTCGGGGAGCATCGGGCCTGGGAGAGGAGCCGACCACCGCCCAGCGAGCGGCAGCGGCCGGCTGCCTCGCTGCGTTCGGCGCCGCCCACCTGGCGTCGCGTAGCATCCTGGCCCTGTCCTACGGCGAGATGCGCCGTCTCCTCTTCGCACGCGCGCTCGTCACGGACCCCGAGGTGCTGCTGCTCGACGAGCCCTTCAACGGACTCGATCCGCTGGCGCGCGCCGAGGCCATGGACCTCGTCGACGGGCTCTGCCGAGCCGGGCGGTCCGCCGTGCTCGTCACCCACCACGACGACGAGGTCGTCCCTTCGATCCGGAACGAGCTGCGTCTCCGCGACGGCCAGGTGGAATCGACTTCATCGATTCCGGCTGGCACGCGGCGACGATGAGCGCGGACAGCCACACGGCAGCCGCCGCGGAGACCGGAAGCAGGGAACGGTGCACCGTCCCGTGGTTCAGCGTGAACTCCGGGTAAAGCCAGAGCGCGCTCGCGGCGGTCTCGGCGAAGATCAGGCCGAGCGCCGCTCCCGACCAGGCGAGCCCGTGCTTCCGGATCCTCGGGAAGAGCAGGATCACCGACACGGCCAGGACCCACCAGAGCAGGCCGAGGTTCCCGTCGCTGAAGAGCGCCTCGACGAAGATGGTCCACACACCAGGCGCCGAGGTGGAGGCACCCACCGCAACGGGCCCGGCGGCCGCAGCAGCGGTCGCAGCCGCCCCTCCCGCCGAGGCGGTTCGCTCGGCAGCGGCCCGGAGGAACGGAAAGGCGCCGGGCACGCCGACCGCCGCCACCCGGCCGGCCACCACGACCCCGTAGGCCGCGCAGAGCGGGGCCAGCCGGAAGATCGATCGCACTCCCTCCGCCCGTCGCACCCAGGCGACCTGCGCGAGGAGGATGGCGACCGCCGGCAACGCGACCAGCTCTCCCTCGCGCTTCACCATCGCGGCGCCCAGCAGGAGGAGGAGCGCCCGAGCCGCGTCGGCGGTGTCCCGCCGCTGACCGAAGGCCACGAGGAAGGCGAAGGCGGCGCCGAGGTACATGGCCAGCCAGGCGTCGGAGTAGGTCGAGGTGACGTGGTAGACGAGGAGCGGAATCGACGTCAGCGCGAAGGCCGCTCCCCAGCCGGCCTCGGGTGTCCCTCGCTCGGAGGCGAGCGCCACCAGGAGCACCAGCAGTGCGAGAAAGGTCAGGACGATGGTGGCATTCACGTGGAAAGGATCGACGGGCGCCCCCAGGATCCAGGCGAGGGCGGGCGCAACGGCCGGGATCGGGCCGGCCATGGCGATCAGGTCGCGCGCCTGTCCGTTCCAGGTTCCCGCCGCGACCAGGACCGGCGCGAAGGCACGGACCCGGTAGGCGTCGTCCGTGTGCGTGGGGGTGCTCATACCGTGGAGGGCCACGGCGACGAGCACGGCGATCGACCAGGCCGCCATGGGAGCGAAGAGCCACCTTGGCCTGGGCATCCATCGACGCTCGAGCCCGGGTGGCCCACTCCCGCCGGACGAAGCCAAGCCTGGCCGCCGCCACCGGAGGAGGCCCCAGGCAGCGAGGGGCAAGGCGAGGACCGCGATGGCGAGGGGCGCGTTCGCGGGGACGCCCAGCAGCGCCTGGATCGAGAAGGTGACCGCGGCGAACCATGCCATCCCGGCGAACCAGCCCAGCGGGACGTCCACGGCCAGGCTCCCCGTCCCGAGCCGGAGCGCCCGCAGGAGCCCGACGCCCGAGGCGCACATCAGGGCGGCCGCGAGGAGAAAGGTCATCGCCGCCGCGCCACGAATGCGTTCTTGTCGAGAACCACGGACGGGGCGAAGCCGGGAGGGAGCGGCGTCTCGGCGTGGAAGAAGACGAGCGCGTCGATTCTGATCGGGGCGCAGCCTGTCCACCCCGTGGAGCCCGGAGTACTCCGGCGAGCCGGAGACCACCTGCACGCAGGGTCGAGGCGCGAGGTGGAAGCAGAGCGTCTCCCACCCGAACCAGTCCGACGGCTTCGCGAACACGCCCACCCGCTCCTTCGGCCCGATGGCGCCGCGGGCCAGGGCCGCAAGCGGGCCGAGCTCGGCATCGAAGTCGGTCCACTTCCTCAGGCGAGCGTCGGTATCGAGCGAGGGCGAGAGGCTCAGCGCAGGCGCCGCCCGCACCGCGAAGACCAGGTTGCCCGCAGCGGCGGCCACGATGGCGGCCAGCGCGATGGCCGGGCCTGGCCGCCAGCGGCGCTTCGTCGCCCACCACCCGAGCACCCCCCCCAGGACCAGCGCGACGAAGGCGAACCCCAGGACGTCCTGCAACAGGAGATTCCTGGATGCGCTCCAGAACGGCACGTCGATGAAGTTGATGGTGGTGTGACCGACACGGATGGGCGCCCATCTCAGGGCCTCGTCGAAGGCGGCCGTTCGCGTGACCGGATCCTGGGCAGCCGGGCGAGCCCGCAGACCCGTCACGATCACCGTCCCCGTTCCCTGCAGGAACAGGAACGGGACCCGGTCCACGCTCCAGGTCGGGGTGGTCCGGAGATCCATCGTGACGCGGCCAGGCCCCGGCACGAGGACCTGGCGATGCCAGGGCTGGGAGTGCGGAGCGGGCGTGCTGTTCCCGCTTCCCGAGCTCCAGGTCAACATGACGAACCCGGCCGATCGGTAATCGATCTGCAGGGCCTCCGCCCCGGCCAGGGGCAGGAAGAGCCCGACCCAGCCGTCGACGTCCACGCCGATTCCGTCGGGCGTGAGGCGGAGGGGCGCGGTGGACCCGATCTGTGCCGCGAACTCGCGAAGCGACACCTCCCTGGCGCCGGAAAGCGGCGACACCGCCAGCAACATCGCCGCCCAGGTGCCGGCTCTCCTGCTGCGTCGCGCGTCGCGCCTCAACGTGGGAATCTCCATCGCGGGGAACGCGGGACGACAGCACAACGAGGAGGGCTTGTCACGCCTGCTCGAGCAGGACGACGGCCTCCACGTGGTGGGTCTGCGGGAACATGTCCACCGGCTGGATCGCGGCGATGCGGTAGCCAGCGGCCACGGCACCGCGCACGTCCCTCGCCAGCGTGGCAGGGTCGCACGAGACGTACACGGCGCGCGGCGCCGCCAGGTCGCGCAGCAGCGGGCCGAGCCCCTTCATGCCATCGCGCGGCGGGTCGAGGAGCACGGCTCCGAATCGCCGCCCCTCCCTGCCCAGGGCGGAGGCGATGGCGAGCGAGTCGCCCGCGAAGAAGCGGACGTTCTTCCCTCCCAGGTCTGCTCGCGCCAGGTCCAGGGCAGGCCCCTGCCCTTCCACCGCCGAGACCGATGCGGCCCGGGCGGCCAGCGGTCCGGTGAAGTTCCCGGCCCCGCAGAAGAGCTCCAGCACGTCCAGACCGCGGGGGTCGAGCATGTCCAGGGCCTCCCGAACCAGCCGGGCGTTTGCCGGGCGGTTCGCCTGCTGGAAGACGTCCGGGCGGCTGCGCGCCAGCCCCGCGGAGGGATCGCCCGGGACCCGCTCGTGCCGGAGCACCGGATCGCCGACCAGAACCACCGGGCGCCCGCGGCGGCCGTCGCCCTCGCCCTCCAGCACCACGCCCGAGAGGCCAGGCACCGCCACGAGCAGATCTGCGACGCGACGGCGCGCCCCCTCCCCGGCCTCCACGGCGCGCAGGAGGGCCGAACCGCGCCCGGCCTGCTCCGACCATTCGAGCGCCACATCCCCCGGCCGCAGCCGCAACCGGACGAGCGCCGGACCGAGCGCCTCGCGCAGCCCGTCGAGGCCGGGCTCGAGCAGGTGGCATTCCCGGATGCGAACCGGCTGGTGCGACCGCCGCCTGAAGAAGACCAACCGCTCGCTCTCGGTGTCGAGATGGAACTTCGCGCGAGATCTGTACCGGAGCGGCTGCGGCGACGGGACGATGGGGCGCAGCGGGTAGCTCCCCGGCTCGAGCCGCCCGATCCGGCGCAGCGCCTCGACGAGCCCCCGCTCCTTGGCCCGCAGCTGGAGATCGTACCGGAGGTGAAGCCACTCGCAGCCGCCGCAGAGCCGGTCGTCGCCCTGGCCGGGCCCGAAGTGGGGGCATGGCGCATCGACCCGCTCCGGGCCGGCGCGCAGCAACTCCGTCATCCTGGCGTGCGTGGCGTCCTCGCCGCCGGGCAGGTCGGCCAGGACGAGGTCACCGGGCGCGGTGAACGGGATGAACACGGGCCGCCCCACGACGCGCCCCATCCCCTCGCCCCCGGGTGCGAGCCCCTCGATCTCGATCTTCACGGACACGCGCCGGAGCCCGATTCAGGCGCCGAGATCCCGCTGGAGCCGTTCGACGAGGGTCTCGAGCTGGAGCCGCTTGGAGGGATCGACGTCGGTGAACTGGATTCCCATGCCCGGCACGACGTTGGCCTGGTTGTCGAACTCGGCGACGCGGGTGACCCGCCCGCTCAGGCCGACCGGGAACTCGACCATGGGAAGCTGGATGAGGATCCGGACCTCGGTTCCCACCGGGAGGGGCTTGCGGGTGTTGATGAACATCCCCCCGTGGCTGATGTTGGTGGCCCAGTCGGTGAGGAAGCTCCCCACGGTCCGGTAGGCGACCGGAAGCTCGTGCTGGAGGCGGTTCGATCTCCGCTTGTTGTCCGGAGCGCGCGGCATCTCGTGAAACTCTAGCAGGCGCGCGAGCCGCTGGACAATCGGCGCCCACCCCGCACGCCGGGAGTCCGCAGGGAACGGTAGAACCCCGCCCCCTACGAAGCCCTCCCGGTGCGGCGCCCCGCCTCATCGTCCATCGAGATCGTGTGCGACCCGGCCTCGCTCCGGAACGCGGCCACCACCTTGCGGGCCTCGTCGAATCGGCTGGCCCGCAGGCACACCTTGGCCTCGGTGAGCCTCTGGAGAAGCCGACCGTGGCTCTCCGCGTGCGCGAAGCGCAGCGGGTCCTCGCGAAGCCGCATGGCGGTCTCCTCGAACACGTAACGCACGCGGGCACAGTCGAGCTGGAGTTGCAGGAGCGCCTCGGCCAGGCGAGCGTCCTTGCCGATGAGCCCGTCCAGCGTCTCGGCCAGGCCGAGCTGGAAATCGTGACCGAAGTCGAGCATCGCCATCTCGGCCTCGGGCGATCCGTCCGCGCCCGGCGCCTCGATCCGGTTGCGAAGCTGGATCGATTCCTGCGGCCAGCGGGCGGCCTCGATCGCCAGCAACGCGGCCCGGTCGCGCGCCAGGACGCCGGCCGCCAGCACGCGCCGGCACGCCTGCAAGTAGTCGCGGTCCTCGCCGGCCAGCCGTTCCACTCGAACCTCCGCTCCGTCACCGATGGTCGCTGCCCTTGCGCTCTCTCCGTGGAGACAGCCCTGCGGCCAGGATCGGACGGTCAATCCTTGATTTGCCTGGAATCCATGTTCGCCGTCCCCGAAAGAGCTTGAAATAGTTCGCGAATCCAATCGCCCGGGCGGGTTGGCCTGCAAGGGGGACACTGATAAGCTCCCGTTCTTTTTGGGAGGGCGCCCCACGGATGGCCGGGACGGACGACGGGAAAACGGACGCTCGGGGTCCGCGCGAGCCTCGCTCCTCCGGCATCTCCGGCCTCCTCGAGGACCTGGTGAGCCCCGACGGGCCTCCGCCTGGCGACGCGGCAGCCTGGGTCCCACCGCCCTCCCCCGGAACGGTGATCGGCCGCTTCGAGATCGTGCGGGAGCTGGGGCGCGGCGGCTTCGGCGTGGTCTACGAGGCCCTCGACCGCGACCTGGGCCGCGCCGTCGCTTTCAAGTTGCTCCAGGCCTCGCTCCAGCCGTCGGTGCGCGAGGAGCGGATGCTCCACGAGGCGGAGACTGCCTCGAGGCTGTCCCATCCCAACATCGTCACCCTCTTCGACATGGGCCGATGTGAGTACGGGCCCTACCTGATCCTGGAACTGTTGCGGGGGGAGACCCTCGCACAGCGGCTCACCTCGGGCGCCATCCCGCTGCCCGAGGCGCTCCGGATCGTGGTCGAGGTGGCCCGAGCCCTCGCCCACGCCCACGCGAAGGGCATCGTCCACCGCGACCTCTCCACCGGGAACGTCTTCATCTGCGAGGACGGCCACGTGAAGGTCCTCGACCTCGGAATGGCCCAGGCCTTCGGCCGCCGGAAACTCGAGGGAGGAACGCCGGCCTTCATGGCACCGGAGCAGCGGCGCGGCGCCCCGGAGGACGAGCGCACCGACGTGTATGCGCTCGGCCTGATGCTCTACCGGATGCTCACCGGGGAGGCCCCGTTCCCCGACGACGACGAGCGCGCCGCCTCCGGGTCGCGCCCCGCCCCGATGCTCCACGTCCCCGAGTCTCCCGGCGTCCCGCCGGTGGTGGCTCGCATGCTGGCCAAGGATCCAGTCGACCGCTACCGCGACGCGGGCGAGGTGCTGGCCGCGCTCACCCCTCTTCTGCGCGGCGCCGAAGGATCGGTGGGATCCGGCAACCTGCCCGCCCCGAGCCGTAGGAGGTCCCGGAGGGGCCTCTGGGCGGCGGCGGCGATCCTCGTCGCGCTCGGCGGGCTGGGAGCGGCCGCCGTGCTCGTCCGGCACAGCGCCGAGGGGGCGATCGCGCCGCCTGCCGCCGGAACCGTCCCGGCCGTGGCGGTGCTTCCGTTCACCGACCTGAGCCCGGGCCAGGACCAGACCCACTTCGCCGACGGCCTGGCGGAGGAGATCCTGAATTCGCTCGTCCAGATCGAGGGGCTGCGGGTGGCAGGGCGCACCTCGTCCTTCTCCTTCCGCGGAAAGAACGCGGCGCTCGCCGAGATCGGGCGCGCGCTCAAGGTCGATGCCGTGCTGGACGGAAGCGTGCGCAAGTCCGGGACGCGCCTCCGCGTCACGGCGCAGCTGGTCGGCGTCAAGGACGGCTACCAGCTCTGGTCCCAGACCTTCGACCGCGAGGTCGCCGACGTCTTCGCGGTCCAGGACGAGATCGCCCGCGACGTGGCAAAGGCGCTCCAGGTGAAGCTCGTGACCGAACGCCCGGTGGCATCGGTCGAGCGCCGGACGGCCGTGCCCGAGGCCTACGAGCAGTACCTCCTGGGTCGGCAATTCTACCACCAGCGCGGCACCAAGGAGGGCTACGGGCGGGCGGTGGCTGCCTTCGAGAAGTCGGTCATGGCAGACCCGAAGTACGCTCCTGCCTGGGCCGGACTCGCCACCTCCCTGGCCGGCGTCGCCGACCTGGCGGACACCGCCGAGGGGGTGGCCGACTACAAGCGACGCGCCATCGAGGCGGCCGACCGCGCAGTCGCTCTCGGCCCCGACATCCCCGACGGGTACTGGGCGCGAGGCACCGTTCGCGCCGCCATCCTGTGGGACTGGCCCGGCGTGAAGGCCGACTTCGAGCGATCGCTCGCGCTCAACCCCCGCCATCCCGACACCCTGCGGCGATACGGCATCTGGTACCTGAGCGTCATCGGCAAGAACGCCGAGGCGCTTGCGGCGTTGAAGAAGGCCACCGAGTACGACCCGCTCCTCAGCTACGCCTGGACGGACCTGGGGCTCCTGTACGTCAAGACCGGGCAGTACGACCTGGCGGGCGCGGCCCTCGCTCGCGCCCTGGAGATCGCGCCCGAGAACGTCCTGGCGCTCCGTCAACTCTCCGTGAAGTACCTTCTCGAGGGGAAGGCACAGGCCGCGCTCGATGCCGCCGGGCGCATCCCCGCCAGTCCCTGGCGCCTCATGAGCATGGCGCTGGCCTACCACGAACTCGGACGGCTCGCCGAGTCGCGCGCCGCGCTCCAGGAGCTGGAGCAGAAGGAAGGCCACGGCTGGGCGTTCCAGATCGCGCAGGTCCACGCCTTCGCCGGGGAGGCCGACGAGGCGTTCCTCTGGCTCGACCGCGCCCTCGAGCAAAGGGACATGGGCGCCGCACTCGAGGTGAAAGGCGATCCCCTCCTGCGAAGGATCCGGGGCGATCCCCGATACGCCGCCCTCCTGGCCCGGATGGGTCTTCCTCCGTGAACGAGGCCGACAAGGACATCGAGGGACGGATCAGCGCCCTCCTGGTGGCCGGCGATCACCCCGCCGCCGCGACCGCGGCCATCCAGGAGTTCGGACCGCCGGTCCTCCGCTACCTCCGCTCCCTCCTGCGCGACGAGGACGACGCCAGCGACGCCTTCTCGGTCTTCGCAGAGAACGTCTGGCGCGGCCTCCCCTCCTGGCGCGGCGATGGCTCGCTCAAGGCCTGGGCCTTCCGGCTGGCCTGGAACGGTGCCATGAACCTGAAGAACGAGGCCTGGCGCCGCCGCGGCCGGCGGTTCTTCAGCGGCGAGGCCTCGGCGCTGGCCGAGGAGATCCGAACCCGGTCCCACGTGAAGGTGGAACGGCAGCGGAACGCGCTCGACAAGCTGCGGGAGTCCCTCGACGCGGAGGAGATCTCGCTGCTCACGCTTCGCATCGACCAGAAGCTCTCCTGGGCCGACATCGCCGACGTGACCGCCACCGACGGGCAGCGCGTGGAGCCGGCCGCGCTCATGAAGCGCTTCGAGCGGCTCAAGGGCCGGCTCGCCAAGATGGCCAAGGAGCAGGGGTTGCTGGAGTAGGTGCTTTCAGCCGTCCCGCAGCCGCGCGCGAACCGGGGCGCCGCGGCCGAGGCCGAGTACACGCTCCGCGCTCCCCTCGCGAACGACGATCTCGAGACGCCCGCTGCTGCCCCAGATCGCGACGAGTTCCCCGGGATCCGCATCGCCGAAGGTCGCGACGAGCCGAACGCTCCGCTCGCCGATCATCACCGCAGAGACCGTGCCGGTCCCGAGGTCGGCTCGCCGGATGCTCGTCGCCATGTTCCCGAAGGGGTCGGCGGTGAGACACCGCCCCGCCAGCTCGTCCGCCGTCCTCACCGGGGCCGACCAGTCGAGCGTCACCGGATCGCCCACCCGGGGTCCGAGCCGCTCGGCACTTCCTCCGCCCGCCAGCCAGGCCGCCACGGGCGCGAAGAGGTCGCGTCCGTGAAAGGTCGGGCTGGGATCGCGGGGGACGATTCCCGGGTCCGAGAGCAGGAAGGCGGCCGAGCCCTTCCCGAGAAAAGGCGTGAGGAGCCCGTTGTCCGGCCCGACCAGCCGACGGCCTTCGGGGTCGACGACGCAGAGCGGCCGGCGCCTCGTCCCCACCCCGGGGTCGACCACCGCCAGGTGAACCGCCGCGTCGGGAAACCGCGGGACGCAGGCCTCGAGGAGAAGCGCGCCGCCCAGGACGTCGAAGGGCGCCACGTCGTGCGACAGGTCGACCAGTGTCGCCTCGGGGAGGCGGCGGAGCACCTCCCCCTTCATCTGGGCCGGGTAGCCCGACCCGGCCCCGAAGTCGGAGAGGAAGGTGACGACGGGCCGGGGCACGGGGTCACACCTGCATGGTCTTCACGTCGGGTGCGATCTCGAGCCTCGGCTCGGTCAGGGCCTGCACCTGCTCGGCCGTCACTCCCGGGGCGAGCTCGCGGAGCACCAGCCCGCGTGGCGTCACGTCGATCCAGGCCAGGTCGGTGCACACCGCCGAGACGCATCCCCGGCCGGTGATGGGGAGCGAGCACTGGTTCAGCACCTTGGGCTTCCCCTCCTTGTTGGCGTGCTCCATCATCACGATGACGCGCTTCGCGCCGGCGACCAGATCCATGCCGCCGCCCATGCCCTTCACCATCTTCCCGGGCACGAGCCAGTTGGCGAGGTCGCCCTTCTCCGAGACCTCGAACGCGCCCAGGATGGCGAGGTCGATGTGGCCGCCGCGGATCATGGCGAAGGAGTCGGCCGACGAGAAGTAGGCCGTGCCCCGGATCTCGCTCACCGTCTCCTTGCCCGCGTTGATCAGGTCCGGATCCTCCTGCCCCTCGATCGGGTAGGGACCGACGCCCAGCATGCCGTTCTCGCTCTGGAGCACCACCTCGATGCCCGGGGGCACGAAGTTGGAGACCAGCGTGGGCATGCCGATGCCCAGGTTCACGTAGTAGCCGTCCTGGAGTTCCCGGGCGACGCGCTTCGCGGTCTGCTCTCTGGTGAGGGCCATGGGTCAGCTCGCTCGGGGGCGGACCGTGCGGCGCTCGATGGGCTTCTTGAGCCCCACCGCCTGCACGATGCGCTTCACGTAGATGGAGGGAACGTGGACGTGGTCGGGGTCGATCTCGCCCACCTCGACGATGTGCTCGGCCTCGACGATGCACACCCTGGCTGCGGCGCACATCATGGGATTGAAGTTGGCGGCGGTCTTGCGGAAGACCAGGTTGCCCCACTTGTCGGCCTTCCAGGCGTGGACGAGCGCGAAATCACCCCGGATGGGCAGTTCGAGCAGGTAGTCGCGCTGGCCGAAGCGGCGAACCTCCTTGCCGTCGGCCACCATCGTTCCGACCCCGGTGGCGGTGAAGAAGCCGGCGATGCCGGCGCCCCCGGCGCGGATCCGTTCGGCCAGCGTCCCCTGCGGCGCCAGCTCCACCTCCAGCTCGCCCGAGAGGTACTGCTTCTCGAAGACCTTGTTCTCCCCCACGTAGGAGGAGATCATCTTCTTGATCTGCCTGGCCTGGAGCAGCACGCCCAGCCCCTCCTCGGTGGTGCCGCAGTTGTTGGAGACCACGGTGAGGCCCTTGACGCCCTTGTCGTGGAGCGCCGTGATCAGGTTCTCGGGATTGCCACAGAGGCCGAATCCACCGACCAGCAGCGTGGCGCCGTCGGGGATGTCGGCGACCGCCGCGGCCGCGCTGGGGAAGACCTTGTTCATGGGCGCTCCACGATGAGGGCCACGGCCTCGCCACCGCCGATGCAGAGGCTGGCCAGGCCGCGCTTCAGCTTCCGATCCTCGAGCGCGTGGAGAAGCGTGACCAGGATGCGGGTGCCCGACGCGCCGATGGGATGGCCGAGGCATACCGCGCCACCGTTCACGTCCACGTTCTTCCCGTCGAGCCCGAGCAGCTGCATGTTGGCGATCGACACCACGGCGAAGGCCTCGTTCAGTTCCCAGAGGTCGATGTCCTTCGTCGAGAGCCCCGCCCGGGCCAGCGTCTTCTTCACCGCGTCGGCCGGGGCGATGGTGAACTCGGCCGGCGCCCGGGCGCTGCCCCCCCAGGCCACCAGGCGCGCCAGCACCGGACGCCCTTCCTTCTTCGCCCGCTCCGCGCTCATGAGGACCACTGCCGCCGCGCCGTCGTTGATGGACGAGGCATTGGCCGCGGTGACCGTCCCGTCCTTCTTGAAGACCGGCTTGAGGGAGGCGATCTTGTCGGGGCGCGCGTTCTTCGGCCCGTCGTCCTCGGAGACCACCGTCTTCTCGCCCTTCTTTCCCTCGATCTCCACCGGGGCGATCTCCTTCACGAAGAGCCCCTTCTTCTGCGCCTCCATGGCCTTCTGCGTGGAGGCGATGGCGAACTCGTCCTGGGCGGCGCGGGAGATGGCGAACTTCTCGGCCGTGGCCTCGGCGCAGATCCCCATGTGGACGCCGTCGTAGGCGTCGGTGAGCCCGTCGAACACCATGCCGTCCACGAGCGTCACGTTTCCCATCCGGGAGCCCGTTCGCTGCTTGGTGTCGTAGTAGGGGACGTTGGACATCGACTCCATCCCTCCCGCCACCATCACCTCGGCGTCGCCGAGCGCGATGGCCTGCGCGGCGCTGATGACCGCCTTCAGGCCTGAGCCACAGACCTTGTTGAGCGTCCAGGCCGGAGTCCCGTCGGGGATCCCGGCGTAGCGCGCGGCCTGTCGCGCCGGCGCCTGCCCCTCACCGGCCTGGAGAACGTTGCCCATCACCACCTCGTCGACGGCGGCCGGGTCCACTCCGGCCCTGGCGAGCGCTGCGCGGATGGCGACGGCGCCCAGCCGGGTAGCCGGGACGGCGGCCAAGCTGCCCAGGAACGATCCGACCGGGGTTCGCGCCGCGCCGACGATGACCACTTCACGTCCAGACATGCGGGACCTCGCTTGGGGAACCCCGAGAAGTGGGGGTGTCGGAACATTGGAACGGCGCGCCGAGACCGTCAAGGCGAGAAGTGCCTTGCGCCGGGTCACCGGCCGGTTAGTCTCCGGCCGCCATGAGCGACCCTTCCCTTCCGGTCATCGCCGTGCACGGCGGAGCCGGCGCCCTCGACGACTCCGGAACCTCCGGGCTCGGCCGCCGACGCACCCCGCTGCGAAGGGGTGAGCCGGGCAGCCTCGGCGGCCTGGGACCTGCTTCGACGCGGCGGGAGCGCACTCGACGCCGTGGTGCTCGCCGCCTCGATCCTGGAGGACGACCCGACCTTCAACGCCGGAACCGGGGCCACGCTCACCGCCACCGGGCACGTCGAGCTCGACGCCTCGCTCATGGACGGCGCCACGCTGGCCGCGGGCGGCGTGGCCTGCGTGAAGGACGTCAAGAATCCGGTCCTGCTGGCGCGCGCGGTGCTCGAGAACTCGGGCCACGTGCTGCTCGTCGGCGAGGGGGCCTCGGGCTTCGCGCGGGAGTCCGGGATCCCGTCCTGGCCGAACGAGCGGCTCGTCACGGTCCACCAGCTCGCCCGCTACGAGGCGGCGCGCGGCCGGGAACCGGCCAAGATCGGCGGGGGCACCGTGGGCGCGGTGGCGCGGGACGTGAGGGGCCACGTCGCGGCCGCGACCTCCACCGGCGGAACGTTCCTGAAGCGCCCGGGCCGCGTCGGAGACTCTCCCCTCATCGGCGCCGGCACCTACGCCGACGACCGGCTGGCCGCCGTCTCCGCCACCGGCGACGGGGAGCGGATCATCCAGGTGACGCTGGCGCGCCTGGTGGCCGGCCTGGTGGGCGCGGGCCGGAGCGCGGCCGAGGCGGCCGCCGAGGGCATCCGCGTGCTGGGCGACCGGGTGGACGGCCGGGGCGGGGTCATCGTGGTGGGGCCTTCCGGCGAGGCCGGCTTCGCCTTCAACACCCCTGCCATGGCCCGGGCCTGGTCCGACGCAGCGGGCGCGATCCGGACGGCCCTGTAGAGCGCTAGCTCTGCTTCGACTCCAGGAACGGCCGGATGAGGTCGAGCGGCAGCGGGAAGACGATGTTCGTCCCCTTGTCCGACGAGATCTCCACGAGCGTCTGGAGGTAGCGCAACTGCAGCGCCCCAGGGGAGCGGGCGATGATGTCGGCTGCCTCCCCCAGCTTGGTGGCGGCCTGCAGCTCGCCCTCGGCCGCGATGATCTTGGCGCGTCGTTCCCGCTCCGCCTCGGCCTGTCCGGCCATGGAACGGCGCATCTCCTCGGGGAGGTCCACCTGCTTCACCTCCACCGCGGTGACCTTCACGCCCCAGGGCTCGGTGTGACGGTCGATGATCTCCTGGAGCTGCCGGTTGATCTTGTCGCGCTGCGAGAGCAGGTCGTCGAGCTCCACCTGTCCGAGCACCGAGCGGAGCGTGGTCTGGGCGAACTGGCTGGTGGCGAAGAGGAAGTCGGTGACCTGGAGGAAGGCCCGGCTGGCCTCGACCACCCTGAAGTAGATGACCGCGTTGACCTTCACCGAGACGTTGTCGCGGGTGATGACGTCCTGGGGAGGGACCTGCTCGGCCGTGATGCGCATGTCGATGATGATCATCCGGTCGACGAAGGGGATGATCCACTTCAGCCCGGCGGTCCGAACCCCCACGAAGCGACCCAGCCGGAGCACCACCCCCTGCTCGTACTCGTTGATGATGCGCAGGCCGAGGGCGAACCATCCGGCCACGAGCGCCACCGGGATGAGCAGACCAATTGCGGGCATGAGACGTCCTCCTCCCCGGGCCGTGCCCGGACTTCACCTCAGGGTAAAACACCTTGCCGGTCCGGGGCGGCCTCGACGTGCAGCACCAGGCCCCGAACCTCGCGTACGCGCACCGCCGCGCCCCGGGCGATGGGCTGCGGCGCCCGCGCCGCCCAGAGCTCTCCGTGCACGAAGACCTCGCCGGAGTCGGGGCCGACGTCGCCCGTCACCTGCCCCACCTCGCCGATCATGCCCGGCGCGCCCAATCGCAGCTTCTCGCGACGGGTCCGGGCCACCTTCCACCCCACGAATCCCAGCAGGCCCGCGAGCGCGATGGGGGTGGGCCAGACCACCCACGGCGAGAGCGTCAGGAAGGCGGGGTCGAACCGGTACTCGGCAGAGCTTCGATCGATGAAGAAGAGGGCGCCGATGGCGAGGAGGGCCGCGCCTGCCAGCCCGGCGATGCCGTGCGTGGTCACGTACCCCTCGACGACGAGCAGCGCCATCCCGGCCAGGATGAGCACGAGCGCACCCACGTTCACCGGGATGACCTTCATGGACAGGAAGGCGAGCAGGAGGAAGAAGGCCCCCAGCGCGCCCGGGACGATGCCGCCCGGGTGGTAGAACTCGAGCGCGATCCCCAGGGTCCCGAGCATCATGAGGAGCGCGATGACGTTCGGGTCGGAGAGGAAGGCCAGCGTGCGTTGCCGCACGGTCATGTCGGCGGGCGTCACGGTCGCGTCGCGGGCGTGGATGATCTGCGCGCCCGTCGTGCGCGATGCCGTCCGTCCCTCGGCGAAGGCCAGCGCAGACTGGAGATCCGGGGCGACCACGTCGACGACTCGAAGGATCCTCGCCTCCTCGGCCGTCGCCGACACGCTCTCCCGCACCGCCTTCTCGGCCCAGTCGGCGTTCCGGCCGCGGGCCGCGGCGATGCTGCGGGCGAAGGCGGCGGTGTCGTTCTCGATCTTCCGGGCCATCTCCTTGCCGGCCTGCTTCTCCACGTCCTCGCCCCCTCCGAGGACCGGATGGGCCGCGCCGATGTTGGACGCCGGGTGCATGGCGGCCACGTCGGCGGCGAGCGTGATGAAGACGCCGGCCGAACCGGCCCGCGCACCGGCCGGCCCCACCCAGACCAGGATGGGGACGTCGCTCGCGAGCATCTTCTGGACGATCTCCCTGGTGGCCTCGAGGTGGCCGCCGGGGGTGTCGAGCACGATGGCCACGGCCTGGAAGCCTTCCGCCTTCGCCCGGGCGAGGCCAGCCTCGACGTACTCGGTGGTGCCGGTGGTGATGGGGGCCTTCACGTCGAGCAGCAGCACCCGGGGGCGGGTCGGCTCGACCGCCCCGCCGGATCCGGAGAGCATCGCCGCCGCGGCCAGGGTGGCGAGGAGAAGGGCGCGGGCGCCGCGCCTCGATGGCGGAATGAGATGCACGTTCACCTCGGGGACGGTGACTTCCCGAACTCCTTCATGACCAGCTGGAGGTCCTCCCAGGCCGGCTTCTTCTCCGCCGGGCTCCGCAGGAGGTAGGCCGGGTGAAAGGTGGGCATGAGCTTCACTCCCTCGTACTCGCGCCACTTGCCCCGCAGCCGGCTGATGGGGGTCGCGTCGTGCAACAGGGTCTGCACGGCGAAGCGCCCCAGCGCCACGATGACCCGAGGCCGGATGGCGGCGATCTGGGATTTCAGGAATGGCTCGCAGGCCTCGATCTCGTCGGGCTCCGGGTCGCGGTTCCCAGGCGGGCGGCACTTCACGACGTTGGCGATGTAGACGTCGGACCGGGCGAATCCCATGGCCTCGATCATCTTGGTGAGGAGCTGCCCGGCGCGCCCCACGAAGGGCTCCCCTTGCTGGTCCTCGTCGGCCCCGGGCCCCTCTCCCACGAACATCAGCTGCGCGGCCGGGTCGCCGACACCGAAGACGATGTGGGTCCGTCCGCCGCGGAGCTTGCAGCGAGTGCAATCGCCGAGGTCGGCGCGGACGGCGAGCAGCGCGTCGCCCTTGACGGCTGCGCCGGCCGGGATCGACGGCCTGGCGGCCGCTGGCGTGGGCGGCGGCGCGGTCGAGACCTCCCGCACGCCAGCGTCGCGCAGCCACCAGAGGTGACGCATCGCCTCCGCGGCCACCTCGGCTGCCTCGGACGAGGTTTTCGGGTCGAGGGTCATGACCGGGGACGGCGAGCGTCGACGAGCGGGACGACCCGATCGAGGATGGCGTCGGCAACCTCGCCCTTCGTCCCCTCGACCTCCACGACCTCGGCCAGGCCGACCAGGGAGACGCGGTTCCTGTCGGAACCGAATCCGGCGCCGGGCAAGCCGACCGCATTCGCCACCACGAGGTCGCAATGCTTGCGGCGCAGCTTCTCGCGGGCATTCTGGACCACGTCCTCGGTCTCCGCGGCGAACCCGACCAGCACCGGGGAGTGGGGTTGCCCGGCCAGCCGATTGCCCAGCGTGGCCAGGATGTCGGTGGTCCGCTCGAGCTCGAGCGAATCCGGGCCGTCGGTCTTCTTCCTCTTCGAGGCCAGCGACTCGCGGGGGCGGTAGTCGGAGACCGCCGCGGCGGCCACGAGAAGGTCCTGCTCGCCGGCCGCGCCCAGGACCGCGGCGGCCATCTCCTCGGCCGTGGAGACGCGCATCACCCGGACCCCGTCCGGATCGCGAAGCGCGGACGGGCCGGATACCAGCAGAACGTCGGCTCCCCGACGGGCCGCCGCCCGGGCCAGCTCGAAGCCCATCTTTCCGGTGGAGGGGTTGGAGAGGTAGCGAACCGGGTCGATGTGTTCTCGCGTGGGCCCGGCAGTCACGAGGACCCGGCGCCCCGCCAGGTCGCGCGGCCCGAGGATCCGGGCGACAGCCGCGGCTATCTCGATCGGATCGGCGAGCCGCCCCTCTCCCACGTCGCCGTCGGCGAGCTCCCCGCTCGACGGACCCACCACGTGCCAGCCGCGCGCGCGGAGGGTCGCCAGGTTCTCCTGCACCGCTGGGCCCTCCCACATGCGCGTGTTCATCGCCGGCGCCAGCAGCACCGGACAGGTGCATGCGAGCGCCGTGGTGGTCACCGCGTCGTCCCCCATCCCGGCGCGAAGGCGGGCCAGCAGATTGGCGGTGGCCGGGGCGACGACGAGCAGGTCGGCGCGTCGCGCCAGCTCGAGGTGGCCGTACCCGGCCTCGGAGGCCGGGGCCAGGAGGTCCACGAGCACCGGGTGCCCGGAAAGCGCCTGGAAGGTCAGCGGGCCGACGAAGCGGGTGGCGTTGGGGGTCATCACCACGTGGACCGAGGCGCCCCCCTTCACGAGGAGGCGGACGAACTCGCAAGCCTTGTAGGCGGCGATACCGCCGCCCACGCCGAGGATCACGGTGCGGTCGCGAAAGGTGGCCATCGGACTTTCCACTATCATGTTCCCGACCGGTGGAAAGTGCACCTCCCGATATCGCGCCACAAGCGAAGAGCGCCCTGGGGTTCTTCCTCGCCCTGATGGTCCTCTACGTGGGGCTGGGAGGCACCGCCCAGGGCTACTGGCCCGCCGGGGGGCTGGTCTGGACCGAGCTCTTCGTCTTCCTGCTCCCGTCGGTGATCGCGGCGACCGGGTCGAACCTGCGGCCGGGCTCCTTCCTCCTTCTGGCGCGCCGCCCCGCGGCGCGGCAGGTGGCGCTCGGCGCAGCCACCGGCGTCGCGCTCTTCTTCGCGGCGGCCGGCATCATGTCCCTCACCACCCTCGTGGTCCCGCGATCCTGGGTGGACACCTTCGACGTCTCCCACCTCTTCCATGGCTCTCCCCGGCAGCTGGTGGCGATGACGCTCATCGCGTCCCTTCTCGCACCGTTCGCCGAGGAGGTGGCCTTCCGGGGATACCTGCTCTCCGCCCTGCGAACCCACCTCCGACCGGGCGCCGCCATCGCCGCCTCCTCGGTGCTCTTCGCCGCCATGCACCTCGACCCGGTTCGTTTCCCCGCGGTGCTCTTCCTGGGAGCCTTCCTGGGGTGGCTGGCGTGGCGGTCGGGGTCGCTCTGGCCGGCCGTGGCGGCCCACGCCGTGAACAACGGGCTCGGGTCCGTTGCGGTGATGAACGGAGGCGGCGACCCGGGAGCCGAGGGAAACGTCGCCGTGGGCCTGGCGCTCCTCGGGGTGGGGCTCGCCGGGCTCGCTCCGCTGGCCCTCGCCTGGGTCCGGGCGACGCCGCAGCCGGCCGCCGGATCGGACGACCTGGTCCGGATCGATCCCGCCGAGCCGTCCATCCGCTTCCAGCCCATGCGGGTGCCTCCGGCCTGGATCGCGGCCGCGCTCGCCGGGCTGCTCCTCTACGGCGCCCTGGCCGCCTTTCACACCCTCGGGCGCCGGTAGACGGCGCACTTGAGGTATCGGCCCTCGCGGAACTGGGGCGCCACCGGGTGGTCGGGCGGCTGGCGCCTGTCCTCGACGAGTTGCAGATCGATGTGGGTCTTGTAGGCGGCTTCCTTCACGGCGTCCTGGAACATCTCGGCCGACACCCGGGCGCTGCAACTGGCAGTCACGAGTATCCCGCCGGGTGCGAGCACGTGCAGGGCGGCCCGGTTGAGCGATGCGTAGCCCGCCACCGCGGCCTCCACGGCCTTCTGGGACTTGGCGAAGGCCGGAGGGTCGCAGACCACGAGGTCGAACTGCCTCCCCTGGGCCTTGTAGCGTTTCAAGATCTCGAAGGCGTCCTCGGACGCGAATGCGTGGTCGGCCGGGTCCAGGCCGTTCACCCGGAAGTTTTCCCGCGCCAGAACGATGGCGTCGCGGTCGACGTCGATGGTCACCACGTGACGCGCGCCCCCCAGGGCCGCCGCCACCGAGAACCCGCCGGTGTAGCCGAAGAGGTTGAGCGCGTCGCCGCGCCCCGCCGAGAGCTCTCGCACCAGCCTTCGGTTCTCGCGCTGGTCGAGGAACATGCCGGTCTTCTGCCCACGCCGGACGTCCACGAGCAGCTTCATCCCGTGCTCGTCGATCTCGATGCGCTCGGGCGGCTCGGCCCCCCAGAGCACCCGCCCCTGCGGCGCGGCCTCGTCGCTCTCCTCGTCGCGGGGGATCTCGTCCCGCCCGAAGACGCCTGCAAGCCCCTTCGCCTCCTGGCGCAGGGCCTCCACGATGTGCGCCCGGTGCGGGGTCAGGCCGGCCGAGTAGAGCTTCAGGACGGCGAAGTCGCCGTAGCGATCGGCGACCACACCGGGGAGCCCGTCGTTCTCTCCGTGAACCAGCCGGTAGCCTGTGGTGCCTCGAACCAGGTCTTCCCGGAGCGCCAGCGCCCGGCGGATTCGGTTCCGCCAGAAGGCCTCGTCGATCACCTCGGCCGGCTCGCGGGTGAGGATGCGCACCGAGATGGCCGAGTGGGGGTCGTGGTAGCCGCGGGCCACGAAGCGCCCGTCCTCGACCACGTCGACGATGGCCCCGGCCAGCAGCCCCTTGGGCGCCTTCTCGATGGCCTTGCGGAAGACCCAGGGGTGGCCGGCGCGCAGGTGGCGCGCCAGATCCTTGCGAAGCTCCAGCGACGCCTGGCTCAAGCCGCCCTCCCCCTCTCGCCCAGCCCGCGGGCGAAGTTGCCGATGACCAGCCCCGGGCGCGCCTGCCGCAGCGCGCGGATCAGCGCCGGCACGCCCAGCGCCGGCCCCCGCCCGCCGTGGTCCCGCGCGATCTCCCAGTAGACGTCCGGGTCCATGGCGAGCGACCGGGTCTGGACCTGGTCGGCCTCCACCCGTCGCACCATCGCCGAGAGCCGCTCGACCTCCTCTTCACGGTCCGTGACGCCCGGGAAGACGAGCAGGTTGAGCGCCAGATAGAGCCCCTTCTCCCTGGCCACCCGCATGGAGGCCTCGACGTCCTCGAGGGCGTAATTCACCGGCCGATAGTAGGCCGAGTAGAGATCCGGGGAGGCGGCGTTGAGGGAGATGCGGACCGCGTCGAGCCCGGCCTCGGCGAGCGCCGAGAGGGCCGCCGGCATCGAGCCGTTGGTGTTCATGTTGATCGAGCCCCGCCGGGTCCGCCCGCGCATCAGGCGAATGGCCTGGGCGATCTCCTTCCAGCGGAGCAACGGCTCTCCCTCGCAGCCCTGCCCGAAGCTCACCATGGTGCGCCCGGCGGCGTTCTCGAGGTGCTCGGCTCCCACCTCGGCCATCTCCTCGGCGGTGGGCGCGCGCAGGATGCGTTCGTGGCTCGACGGCGGCATGCCCTCGGACGTCTCCGACAGGCAGCCCACGCAGCGGGCGTTGCAGGATGCCGAGGCCGGGATGGCCCCCTCGTCCAGGCCATAGAAGGTGTTCTGCGCCGTGAAGCAGTTCCACTGCAGGGCACAACGGGCCAGCTGGCGGTAGACCGGGTTGTCGGCCCGGGCGAGCCGCGCCTCCACGAGGCCAGGCAGTTCGGCCGTGGAGTGCCGGGCCGGGTCCCAGTGGCCCCGCCGGTCGGTGTGAAGCGCCCAGGCCACGGGGCCCTCGGGCGAGAATGCCGCCGCGGTGTAGGCCCACTGGGGAAGGATGGGCGCCGCGGCCGTTCCGAGAGGCGGGCGCGCAGCCGCCGGCAGGAGCGTGCGGGTGTAACCCGGGGGCATGGCGGCGCCGACTGCCACCGGGGAGAAGGTGCGCCGGCCCACTCGCGCCGCCTCGAGGACGACCTGCTCCCCGGTGCCTGGATCGAACCCCACCGGGCGACGGCCGGGGAGGACGCAGAGGGTTGCCCCCTCCGGCAGGGGGAGGGGTCGACCCGACGGTCGAACCACGTCGCCGCCCGAGCGGGCGGCGGCGAGCAGCCGGGGGTGATCGTAAACGGCCCCCTTTTCATCGGCGAAGAAGAGTCGATACATGGCGGACTTGCGCGATTTCATACCATCCGGAACCCATTCGGGTCTAACGGGTCCGGAAGATCCGTTTCACCCCGTCCGTTAACATTGGAGCGTGTCGAGGCGGAATCGTGTCGATGCCCCGCCGGAGGAGGCCACGGACTTGTCGCTCAATCGCGCCACGGAGGGAAGTCGCCGGGAGTTCGAGGCGCTTGCCCTTCCCCATCTCGACGGCCTCTACGGGGCCGCGCTGCGCCTCACCAAGAACCCCCGCGACGCCGAGGACCTGGTCCAGGATGCGGTGCTCCGGGCTTTCCGCTTCTTCGACAAGTTCGAGCGCGGCACCAACATCAAGGCCTGGCTCTACAAGATCCTCACCAACGCCTTCATCAACCGCTACCGGCGCACGTCCAAGGAACGCAACATCGTCGAGGACGAGCGGGATTCGGTGCAGGACCGCCTGGTGTCGCGAGACGCCGCCGATGTCGCCGAGAATCCGGAGCGTGCCTTCTTCGAGCGGCTCCTCTCCGACGACGTCCTGCGGGCCATCGACGCCGTTCCCATCGATTTCCGCCTGACCGTGATCCTCGCCGACCTCCAGGACTTCTCCTACAAGGAGATCGCCGACATCCTGGACGTGCCGGTCGGAACGGTGATGAGCCGGCTCTTCCGGGGACGTCGGCTGCTCCAGAAGCAACTCGCGGAATACGCGACCGCATCGGGCGTGTTGCACGCGGGCAGGGAGGATGTGAGCATCCGCAACCCCAGCATCGACCTCGACGACTGGAAACGAAGGCGTGGAATCTCGTAGCACCGGACACCGGACATGACGCAGGACGCGCCCCACACCACGACCTTCGATTGCAGCGACCTGGATCGGCTCCTCGAGCCCTACCTCGACGGCGAGTTCGAGGAGGACGACCGCGCCACCATCGAGACCCACCTCTCGGCATGTGCCCCCTGCCGCGACGGCGCCGCGACCGCCATGGCCTTCCGGTCAGCGCTGCGCGCCCGGCTGCGCGAGGCGTTTGCCCCCGGAACGCCGCAGGCCACCGCCCCCGACTCGCTGCGCCGGCGCATCTCCGCCGCCCTCGACGCGGAGGAGGCCCGCCCCGCCGCCTGGTGGCGGCGCCTGATCTCTCCCCTTCCGGTAGCGGCCCTGGCCGCCTGCGTCGCCGGGGTCCTGGTGGTCTTCGCGGGTCACCGGGCCACCGACCCCCTCGTCGAGGAGGCGGTGCGCAAGCACGCTCGCGACCTGCCGCTGGAGCTGACCACCGCGTCCATCGCGCCGGAGCTCATCCCCTCGATGCTCGCGAGCAAGCTCGACTTCAATCCGAAGCCGCCGGCGTTCCGCGGGGACGGGGTGAAGCTCATGGGCGCCCGGCTCGCCCAGATTCGCGACTGGCCGGCTGCCTACATGCGCTATGAAACGCCGCGCGGGCCGCTCGGGCTCTTCATCATCGAGGATCCCCAGCGGCGGGTCGCCGAGGAGGGGCACCGGGTCAGCGCCGGGCCGGCCACGATCTGGGTCATGAACATGCGCGGCTACAACGTGGCGGTGTGGCGCAGCAACGAGATCGTCTACTCCCTCGTGTCCGACCTCGACGAGGCCGACCTCGTCCGGCTGGTGGAGACGGCGCAGTCGGCAGAGCGATAGCGCCTCGACGTCGGGTCTTTGACAGCCCGTTCGGGGCGGCCGTAGGATCCCCGCATGTCCAAGACCGTCCTGCTCATCGAGAGCGATCCCAAGTTCGCGCGCGAGATGTCCGCGGCCCTCGAGTCGAGGGGCTTCGGCGTGCGCACCAGCTCCGATGGGAAGGAGGGCGTGGAACTCGCCCGGGCTCTCCGTCCGGATTGCGTGGTGCTCTGCGTGGAGTTGCCCGGCCTCTCCGGTTACTCCTGGTGCAACCGGCTCAAGAAGGACGACGTGCTGAAGGCCATCCCGCTGGTCATCACCAGCTCGGAGGCCACTCCCGAGACCTTCGAGCAGCACCGCAAGCTGAAGACCCGCGCCGAGGACTACCTCATCAAGCCCTTCCAGCCGGCAACCCTGGTGGAGCGGGTCGGCGCGCTGGTCGGGATGCCCGACGCGCCCGCGGCGGACGACGAGGAACTCATCACCCTTGCCGACGTGGAGCTGGACGGAGCCGGCGGCGCGACGGCGCTCGAGGAGGACGCGGATCTGAAGATGCTCGACGACGCGTTCGACAGCATCTCGGGCGGCGGTGGCGACGAACCCAGCACGCGCGCCCCGGGCGCGCCGGTGTCCGAACCCCCGCTCACGCTGTTGCCGGATGCCGACGAGTCTCCGGCCATACTCGACCTCGACCGGGAGATGGCCGAGGCGCTGGCCTCTCTCGCCGAGGAGGCGGCAGCGCCGGCCCCGGCACGGGGCTCGCCGCTCGCTACGCGCCGACCGCCGCAGACCGTCCGGCTGGTCGAACCGACCGTCGAGCCCGTGGCGGAGAACGAGGAGACGCCTCTCCTGCTCGAGGACGTGGAGGTCCTCCCCGCCATCGACGTCACCGACGAGTCCGCCGCCGCCTCCGCCGCCGTAGCGGCCGCTGCGGCCGCTGCGACCGCCCTTCAGGCCTCGAACGCGGAGGCCAGGGCGCTCCGGGAGGAGACTCACGCGCTTCGCGAGGAGGCCCACACGCTGCGGGAGGAGGTCGAGAAACTCCGGGGCGCGGCGGCCGCGTGGGAACTCGAGGTGGGAGCCCGGAACGAGGAACTCGCCGCGACCCGATCAAGGCTCGAGTCCGTCGAGGAGTCGGTCCGGGCGCTGACGGCCAGCCTCGCCGCGGACCGCGAGGCACTCCGGCTTGCCCGGGATCGATCCTCGGAACTGGAGCGGGAGCTCGGCGCCCTGCGCCCCCATCTGGAGGAGTCCGAGAAGGCCGCCTCCGCCCGCGGGGCCGAGGCGATCGAGGCCGTGGACAGGGCCGAGGCCCTGGAGCGAAGCCTCGAAGAGGCTCGCGCCGAGACGGCGACCGCCCTGGCCGAGGCGGAGGCCCTTCGCAACGAAGCCGACGCGCTCCGATCGGAAGCCGAGACCCTTCGTGCCGAGGGAGTCAACCTGCGGGCCGAGGTCGTGCACCTGAGAGGCGAGGCGGAGGGCCTGAGAGGCGAGGCGGGAGGCCTGCGAGGCGAGACGGAGCGCCTGCGAGGCGAGGTGGAGCGCGTGCGCGCCGAGGCGGAGGGCCTGCGCGGCGAGGCGGAGGGCCTGCGGGCCGAGTCGGCCACCATCCGCACCGAGTCCGAGAGCTTCAGGGCCGCCGCGGCGGCGTTCCGCGCCAAGGCAGAAGCCAGTGCGGCCGAGCTGGCCCGGAGGCTCGAGGAGGCGGAGGCGCAGGTGGTCCAGCACGAGGACCGCGTGCTTCACGCCTACCAGAAGATCAAGAGCGACGAGAAGATCCGCGAGAAGACCCGCAAGGCACTGGCGATGGTGATCCAGGTGCTCGAGGAGCGGTCATCGGGCGACGGCACCGCCCCGCCGGTTGCGCCGGAGCGCTGAAACCACCTCTCCGAGCTCCTTCACGCCGAGTGCGCCTGCGGCCAGGAAGTAGGCCGTCGCCCCCGCGGCGATGGGCACGAGCGCCTGCAGCGCCTGCCGGGCGAGGCCGCTCGCCGGTAGCCAGGGCAGGAGCGCCCACCTCGTGGCCAGGATCGCGCCGACCATCACCGCGGCGGCGACAAGCGTCCGCGCCAGCTGCCGGTAGATCCCGGCGGCGCCCAGCCCCCCGTGACGCCACTTCCAGGCCACGGCCAGCACGGCGAAGTTGGCTGTGGCCGCGAGCGCGGTGCCGAGCGCGATCCCGCGGAAGCCCAGCACCGGGTGGAGCGCGAGGACGAGGACCACGTTGGATGCCATGCCCACGATGCTCCCGATCACCGGGACCCGGACCTCGTCGAGGGCGTAGAAGGCCGGCGCGAACACCTTCACCGCCGAGTAGCCGTAGAGTCCGACCGCGTAGAACACCAGGGCGTCCGCGGTGGCCGAGGCGTCGGCGGCGTCGAAGCGCCCGTGCTCGTAGACGAGGGAGATGATGGGGTGGGCGAGGACGATGAGTCCCACCGCGGCGGGCACGTTCAGGAAGGCCACCAGACGCATGGCCGAACCCAGCGTATCCCGGACCCCGTCCATGTCGCCGGCCGCCACCCGCTGCGCGACGCCGGCGCCGGCCACGGTGGCGATGGCCACCCCGAACACCCCCAGCGGCAACTGCATGAGCCGGAAGGCCATCTGGAGCCAGGTGTTCGCCCCGACCTCGTGCGAGGCGAAGATGGTGTTCACGAGGATGTTCACCTGGGTGGCCGAGAGGCCGATCACGGCGCCCCCCATGAGCCTGCCGATGCGCCGGATCCCCGGATCGGCGAGCGCCGCTGCTCCGAACCGGGGACGCAGGCGGAAGCCGAGCGCGCGCAGGCTGGGCCACTGGGCGGCAAGCTGCATGGCGCCACCCAGCAGCGTCCCCACCGACCAGCCCACCGCTGCGGCTCGGGGCCCCTTCCCCGTGGCCCAGAGCCACGTCCCCACCGCGATGGCCCCGACGTTGAACAGCGCCGGGGCGATGGCTGGCGCCGTGAAGCGCGACTGCGCGTTCAGCATCCCCATGGCCACCGCGGAGAGCGAGACGAGCAGCAGGAAGGGCATCATGATCCGGGTGAGGAAGGCGGCGAACTCCGCCTCCTCGGGCCCGAATCCCGGCGCGAGCAGCCGCACGATGGCAGGCGCGCCAAGCAGGCCGGCGATCACGACGGCGCCCACCACGACCAGCACCACCCCGACGAGCGCGTTGGCCAGCCGGTAGGCCTCCTCCTTGCCCCGCTTCGCATGCGCGTCGGCGAAGGTGGGCACGAAGGCCGACGACAGGGCCCCCTCGGCGAAGAGGTCCCGCAGGAGGTTGGGAATGCGGAAGGCGACCACGAAGGCGTCGGACCAGCGGTTGGCACCCACCAGCGCCGCGAAGAGCTGGTCGCGGACGAGGCCCAGGACCCGCGACGTCATGGTCGCGGCGGAGAGCCAGATCGCCCGCCCCATCTTCATTCCGCCCGCCTCATCCGCCGTCCGTCGGCCTGGCCCGTCGGCCTAGTGCTTCCCACCAGCCGGGCCCTTGCCGATCTGCTCACGCTTGGTGAGCCACGCCTTGGCCTGGGCCTGCACGGTGGCCGGCACGTTGCGATCCCGGGAAAGATCCTTGATGTCCTTCTCCTGGAGCGTGGGGAGGAACCTGAGCGCGGTGGGCAGGGGCACCTTGGGGTTGCGGACCAGCGCCGTGCGCAGCGCGTAGAGCTTGAGGAAATCGCGGCGCTCGTAGATGTAGCGGAGCACGTCGGCGCTCGACGTCTTGGAGTTCGCGAGCCCGAGGATCTCGCCGTCGGTGATGCGGGGGCTCTGTGCCGCTGCCAGGCTCACCAGACGGTTGGAGTCGCGGAGCAAGAGGGTGCGAGCCTCCCGGTTGCCCAGCGTGGCGAGCTTGATCTTCTCGGACACGGACATCTGGAGCACCCGCTTGGCCATGTTGATCCGCGTGGCCTCCTGCTCCGCGGTGGGCGGCGGCATCGACGCCGTCTCGTTCTTCTCCTCGACGTCGTGGGCCAGCTCGGCCCGGTATTCGGCCATGAGCGCCGCGGCCGAGTCCTCGGCTGGCCGGGTCGAGGGGTCGGTGCCGTGGATGCGGCGGTGCGCCTCCACGATCTGCGGCACGTCGAGGAGGATGAGCCCGTTGCGGACGCAGAAGTCGCAGGCGCCGTCGATGGTGGAGGCGGGAGCGTTGGGGTTGCGGCAGAGGCCGCGCACGATGTCGTCGTTGCGAAGGAGCCTCAGCTCGTTCTGCCGGATGATCTCGACCAGCGCCGCCGGAACCTTGGAAGCCAGCCGCGCCACCGTCTCGTCGGACGTGGCCGGGTTGAGGAGGATGGCCTGCAGCGCCGAGGTCGCCGACTCCATCCGATCGGCCAGCCAGTCGAGCACCGGGGCATCGAGCCCCTCCGAGCGCAGCGCGGCCGACCAGATCCTCTCTGGAAGCCCGGAAGCGGTCTTCAACGCGGTCTCTCTGACCCCGGGGTCCGGGTCGAAGGAGAGGAAGAAGAGCAGCGTGGCGAGGTCGCCCGGGGCGACCGCAGGCACGAGCCCCTTCGCCCCCATCATGCGGACGGGAACCGGGGCCTTCTCGTCGACGTGCCGGTGGAGCGCCGGGGCCAGCGCCTCCAGGGAGAGCGGGCAGGCGGACATCGGTCAGCCCTCCCCGTCGGGCGTCGAGGAGTGCCCACGGGCCGCCCGGCGCAACGTCCACCTGTGGTGAATGCGCCCGAGCAGGCGGTTCATCCAGTTGCCCCGCGAGAGAAAGGGAAGCGCCGGCCGGTGGCGGCGGCCCAGCGCCTCCCGCGCGGCGACGAGCTCCGGCTGGCCGGGGTACATCGCCAGACCCCGCTCCAGGGCTCGAACCGCCCGGATCCGCTGACCCAGCGACATGGCGACCTGCGATTGGTTGATGATCAGCTCGGGGTCGGGGCGGGAGTTGCGGACCGCCTCGTCGACGAGGACCATGCCGAGGATGGAGTTCTTCTCGACGAGCACCAGCGTCAGCCCGTACCACGACTGGATGCGCGGGTCGGAGGGGGCCCGGCGGTGAGCCTGCCCGAACTTCTCGTGTGCTCCCTCCTGATCCCCCTCGCGATAGCGGCGAAGCCCATCCTCGAGCGCCGCGGCCGCCTCCGGGTGCAGGACCCGCCCGGTGGAGCCTGGCGTGGACCCGGTCATGAGTTCATCTCGTGGATGAGCCGGAGGCCGTCGAGCGTCAGGTGCTCGTCCACCTCGGTGATGGCCTTCGAGAGGCCGGCCAGGAGCGGCGCCAGCCCTCCGGTGGCGACGACCAGAACCGGGAAGGTCAACTCGGCCTGCATCCGCTCGCAGATGCCGTCGACCAGCCCCACGTAACCGAAGACCAGCCCGCTCTGCATGCTGGCCACGGTGTTCTTCCCCACCACGTGCGGGGGACGGGCGAACTCGACCCGGGGCAGCTTGGAGGCGTGGCGGAAGAGAGCCTCCATGGAGATGGAGATGCCGGGCGCGATGGCGCCGCCCAGGTACTCGCCGCGGGGCGACACCGCGTCGAAGGTGGTGGCGGTGCCGAAGTCCACGACGATGAGACCGCGTTTCCAGCGGTGGAAGGCGGCCACGGCGTTGACCACGCGGTCGGCCCCCACCTCGCGCGGATTGTCGTAGAGGATGGGGAGGCCCGTCTTCACACCGGGTCCGACGAAGAGGGGCTTCACGCCGAAGTAGCGCTGGCCCATCTGCTCGAGTGCGAAGCCGAGCGGCGGCACGACGCTGGAGATGGCGATGGACTTCACCTTGGCCGGGTCGAGGCCGGCCGCGGCGAAGAGCTGGCGGACCAGGATGCCCCATTCGTCGAAGGTGCGGCTCTGGGAGGTTTCGACCCGCCACTGCTGGCGAAGCGCCGTCCCGTCGAAGGCTCCGAGGACGGTGTTGGTGTTGCCGACGTCGATGGCGAGAAGCACGGCGGGAGGGTAGCCTCAGGTCCCTGCCGGGTCAACGCGACGAGCGAGACGGACGTCGCCGGCCACGTAGCGCAAGAGGCCGCTGGCGGTGCGCACGAGCAGGGCCCCGGACTCGTCGATGTCCTCGGCCACCCCGGCGACCTCGGCGCCGTCCGCATCGACCCGGACCTCGCGCCCCAGCGTGCAGGAGCGCGTGCGCCAGGCCTCCCGGATCGGCCCGAATCCATCGGCGGCGTGAACGTCGAGCCACTGCTCCAGGGTCGAGAGCAGCGCCGCCGCGAAGAGCGCCCGCGGCACCGGCTGCCCTCGCTCGATGGCAAGGCTGGTCGCCGAGTCGCGCAGGTCATCCGGGAAGTCGGCGGCGGAGGAGTTGAGGTTCACGCCGATGCCCAGGACCACCCAGTGCACGGCGTCGGCCTCGGCCGACATCTCGGTGAGGATGCCCGCCACCTTGCGATCGCCCACCAGCACGTCGTTCGGCCACTTGATGCCGGCATCCACCCCGGCCTGCCGGCAGGCGTCGCAGGCAGCGAGCGAGGCCACCAGCGTCAGCTCGGGAGCGCGCTGCGGCGGCAGTTGCGGCCGGAGGATGACCGACATGTAGAGGTTTCGGCCCGCCGGCGACGACCAGGTACGTCCGCGGCGGCCCCGCCCCGCGGTCTGGCTCTCGGCGATCACGACCTCCCCGTGATCGGCCCCTTCCTCCGCCAGCTCCCTGGCCCGGTCGTTCGTGGACGGCAGCTCGGCGCTCCAGTGCAGCCTCTGCCCCAGGTCGTGCGTCTGGAGGAGCGGTCCGACCTCGAGCGCTCCCAGCCGATCGGGGATGGCCACCAGCCGGTAGCCCCGGGCCGGGAGTGCATCGATGCGGTAGCCCTGTCCGCGCAGCGCGTCGACGTGCTTCCAGACCGCGGCCCGGGAGAGCCCGAGCTTTCCGCTGATGGCCTCGCCGGAAACGAAGTCGTCCGCCGCCTCGGCGAGGAACGCGAGGACCAGCTCCTCGCTCCCCGGTGCCACCTCGGCCATCCTCGGATTGTCGGGTTCGCCACCGGGGCTGTCAAACCACCGGTCTGGTTCCCCCGGCCGGCTCGATCTCGAAGGAGATGTCGGCGGCCCTCGCGCTGTGGGTGAGGGCGCCCATGGAGACGAAGTCGACCCCGGTGGCGGCCACCCGGGGCAGCCGCTCCAGCGTCATGTTCCCGCTGGCCTCGAGGAGGACACGCCCGGCCGACTGGCGCACCGCCTCGGCCATGGCCCGGTCGTCCATGTTGTCGAGGAGCACGATGTCGGCGCCGGCCGAGATGGCCTCGGCCAGGCCGGCCAGATCCACCACCTCGACCTCGACGCGGAGCATCGCGTTGCCCCGGGATCGAGCGCGACGGACCGCCTCCCCCACCCCGCCGCAGGCGGCGACGTGGTTGTCCTTGACGAGGATCCCGTCACCCAGCGAGAAGCGGTGGTTCAGCCCACCGCCGGCGCGCACCGCGTCCTTCTCCAGGCGCCGCCACCCCGGCGTGGTCTTCCGGGTGTCGAGCAGGCGCGTCCGGCCGCCCGCCGCCGAGAGCGCGTCCACCGCCGTCCTCGTCCCCGTGGCGATGCCGGAGAGGCGCTGGAGGAAGTTGAGGGCGGAGCGCTCGGCTGCGAGCAGCGCCCGCAAGGGTCCGGTCGCCTCGCCGAACACCTCGCCCCTCGGAACCCGGTCCCCGTCGGCCCGGTCGAACCTGCAAGTGGCCCCGAGCCTCTCGAAGACGCGGGCGGCCACCGAAGTCCCGGCGAGCACCAGGGGATCCTTGGCGAGGAAGGCGCCGCGCCCCCGGGCCGAGGCCGGAATGGTGGCCTCGCTCGTGGCATCGCCGAGGGAGAGGTCCTCGTCGAGCGCCAGGTCGATGAGCCGCTCGACGGCTCCGCTGAGCTCGGCCACGGCTCACGCCCTCCCTGCGAGCAACGCCAGGTGGGCCTCGAGCTTGCGCCGCTTCTCGCCCAGCTCGAGGACGCGGGCCTGCGCCTCCTCGACCACCTCGGTCGGCGCGCGCTCGACGAAGCTGGGGTTCGCGAGCCGCTTCGCCACCCCGTCCAGCTCCGCGGCGAGCCTGGCGATCTCCTTGTCGACGCGGGCCGACTCGGCCGCCATGTCGACGGCGCCGGCCAGCGGGATGAGCACCTCGAAGCCGTCGCCCACCGCGACCGCGCACTGGGGCCGTCGTCCGGCCGGGCGGCCGGCCTCGTGGAGCACGAGCCCCTCCACGTTTCCGAGCCGTTCCACCCGCCCCTGCTCGGCCCGCAGGGTCGCGAGCCCCTCCGTCGACAGGCCTCCGACCTCGACCCCGTGGAAGACGGTCTTCCACGGGACGCTCATCTCGCCACGAACGTTGCGGATGGCCTCGATGACGCCCAGCACCGGGCCGAAGCTGCGCTCGGCGCCCTCGTCGACGGGCCGCCGCTCCGGGTAGCGGGCCTCCAGGATGGACGGAGGCCAGCCCTTCGCTCCGATGCGCTCCTTCAGGGTCTGCCAGAGCTCCTCGGTGACGAAGGGCATGACGGGGTGGAGCAGCCGCAGCGCCGTGTCGAGCGCGTGAGCCAGAACGGCCTGGGCCCCGGCCTTGGCCTCCGCATCCTCCCCGAAGAGCGCCTCCTTGGAGAGCTCGATGTACCAGTCGCAGAGGTCGTTCCAGCAGAAGCGGTAGACGGTGCTGGCCGCCTCGTCGAAGCGGAAGGCCTCCAGCGCGTCGACCGTGGCGTTCACCGCACGTGCGAGACGGGCCAGGAGCCAGCGGTCGGCAGGGGTGCGGGCCAGCTCGGCGGCGCGGGCCGGGTCCGGCGCTGACTCCAGATTCATGAGCGCGAAGCGGGTGGCGTTCCAGAGCTTGTTCGCGAAGGCGCGGTTGCCCTCGATGCGGTCCTTGGCGAGCTTGATGTCGCGCCCCTGGGCGCTGGTCAGGGCGGCCAGGGTGAAGCGCAGCGCGTCGGCCCCGTACTTCTCGGTGATGTCGAGCGGGTCGATGACGTTGCCCTTCGTCTTCGACATCTTCTGTCCCTTCTCGTCCCGCACCATGGGGTGCAGGAACACGGTGCGGAAGGGGACGTCGCCCATGAAGTGGATGCCCATCATCATCATCCGGGCCACCCAGAAGAAGATGATGTCGTGCCCGGTCTCCATGACCGAGGTCGGGTAGAAGGTCTCGAGCTCCTTCGTCCGGTCGGGCCAGCCCAGCGTCGAGAAGGGCCAGAGCGCCGACGAGAACCAGGTGTCGAGAACGTCCTCGTCCTGCCGCAGCGACCGGCTCCCGCACGTCGCACACGCCGAAGGCGCCTGGCGCGCCACCGTGACGTGCCCGCTCCCGCAGTACCAGGCCGGGATCTGGTGCCCCCACCAGAGCTGGCGCGAGATGCACCAGTCGTGAATGTTGCGCATCCACGCCATGTAGGTGTTGGTCCAGCCGTCGGGGATGAAGCGGGTCCTGCCCTCCTCCACCGCGGCGATGGCCGGCCTGGCCAGCGGCTCGATCTTCACGAACCACTGGTCGGAGAGGAGCGGCTCGAGAACGGTCTCGCATCGCTGGCACCGGCCCAGCGGCAGCAGGTGCGTCCTCGTCCCGCGCTCCAGCCCCTTCTCGGCGATGGCGGCCTTGACCGCCTTGCGGGCCTCGAAGCGGTCCATCCCCTGGAACGGGCCGGCCTCCGCGGTCATGCGCCCGTCGAACCCGATCACCGAGATCATCGGGAGCCCGTGACGCTGCGCCACCTCGAAGTCGTTGAAGTCGTGTGCCGGCGTGACCTTCACGGCGCCGGTGCCGAACTTCGGATCGACCAGGACGGCGTCGGCCACCACGGGGAACTCGCGCCCGGTGATCGGATGGCGGACCGTCCTGCCCACCACGCCGCGCCAGCGATCGTCCTCGGGGTGGACCGCGATCGCCGTGTCGCCCAGCATGGTCTCGGGGCGGGTGGTGGCGACCACGATCTCGCCCGAGCCGTCGGAGAGCGGATAGGCGAAGCTCCAGAGCTCGCCGGCGTGGTTCTCCTCGTGGTTCACCTCGAGGTCGGAGAGCGCGGTGTGGCAGCGCGGGCACCAGTTGATGAGCTTCTTGGCCCGGTAGATGAGCTCCTCTTCCCAGAGCCGCACGAAGACCTCGCGCACGGCGCGGGAAAGCCCGTCGTCCATGGTGAAGCGCTCGCGCTGCCAGTCGAGCGAGGCCCCGAGGGCCTGGTGCTGGACGCCGATGCGGGAGCCGTACTGATCCTTCCAGGCCCAGACCCTTCGGAGGAACTCCTCGCGCCCCAGGTCGTGGCGGCTCTTCTTCTCGTTCTTCTGCAGGTCCTTCTCCACGACCATCTGCGTGGCGATCCCGGCGTGGTCGGTCCCGGGAAGCCAGAGGACGTTGAAGCCGCTCATGCGCTTCCAGCGGATGAGGATGTCCTGGATGGTGGCGGTGAGCGCGTGGCCGAGGTGAAGCGACCCGGTGACGTTGGGCGGCGGCAGCACGATGGAGAAGGCCGGCCGGGTCCGGTCGTTCTCGTCGGCGTGGAAGTAGCCCCGCTCGAGCCAGGTCCGGTACCAGCGAGGCTCGACGTCGCGGTGATCGTAGGCCTTCGACAGTTCGGTCGAGGGCGGTGCCTGTCGTTCTTCGGACACTTGTGGTGCTCCCTGGGGTACCGCCTCGTTCAGCGCTTCTGGCGCTCGTTCACCAGGCGTTCCACGTGCTCGCGGATGATCACCTCGGCGAGCTGCGGCACCACCTCCCAGGCGATCCGCTCCACGACCTCCCGTGAAGCCTGGGAGATGGCGAGCCGAAGCGCGGCCTCTCCGCCGTCGGCAGGAGCCGCAACCGGAGCCGGAGCCCGAACCGGGGCCGGCACCGCGGACGGCTGCGGGGCCGGGCGAAGGGTTACCTCTCCGGTCGACACGTCGCTCCAGTCGTCATCGGAGGCAATGGGGAGCGCGAAGCCGAAGGGCTCGGGAGGCGGAGGCGGCCGGGCCGGGGCAACCGGCCTTGGAGGCGCTGCCGGCGCGAAGGGACGCGGCGCCGGGCTCGCTCCTCTCGGACCACTCCCCGGAGGCGGCAGCGGCGGCGGGCGCACCACGCCGCCGGGCGCCCTGGGCATGCCCGGCATCGGTGGCCGGACACCAGCGGCACGGATCCCGGGAGCCGGAAGTGGGCCTGGTCCCGCACGCGGGGCGGGGCGGGCGGGGGGCGCGAACGGGGGAGGAACGGTGCGGCGCGGAGGGACGGGCGGGGGAGCAGGGGGGCTCGCCGAGGGCGTCGGGGCTCGCTGGTAGGGCTGCGGCTGCGGCTCGGCGGTCACGCCCTCGACGATTTGCCGAACCCGGCTGAGCAGCGCCTGGCTCTCGAACGGCTTGGCGATGTGGCCGTCGGCGCGGGCTGCGCGGGCGCGGGCCTCGTCGAAGGGCTCGAAGGTGCCCGCCAGCAGGAGCACGGGAACGTCGGCCAGCTGGGGGTCGGCCTTGATGGCCTGGCACAGCTCGTAGCCGTTCATTCGCGGCATGACCGCGTCGGCCAGCACGATGTCCGGACGCATCTCGCGGACCTTGCGGAGCGCGTCCTCTCCGTTGTCAACCGCGGTGACCTGGTAGTCCTCGGTCGCGAAGACGATGCCCACGACCTTCTGGATGGTGACCGAGTCGTCGGCGAGAAGGATGGTCTTGGGCATGGGGTCTCGGGCGCGGGTACTTGTCGGAGAGCTAACGCGGCGTTCCCGCGAGTGTCAATCTTCCTCGCGGCTCATCCCTCTTCCTGGGGCGCGAGGAGCGCATCCCATTGCGGCCGGCGAACGGATTCCGCCCCCTCGCCCAGGCCACGGACCCGGTCCACGAGCACGCCGGCGGTCGTCCCCCCGGCGTCGAGGAGCAGGATCACCTCCGGCTTGCCGGAATCCGGCCAGCCGAGCAGCGATGCCACGTCCCAGACCGAGTGGAGCGCACGTCCGTGATAGAGCAGCCCGCGGTGACCGGGGGGCGCGAGCGGGACCGGCGACAGTCGTGCCCGCTCGATGACCTGGACGACCAGCGAGAGGGGCACTGCCAGTGCGCGGCCTCCTCGTTCCACGACCAGTTCCCGCTCGGCAGGAGCGAGGTCGTGCTGCTCGGGTGGCGGCCGCCAGACCACCGTCCTCGAGTCCAGGAGTGCGGCCGGCGCCAGCTCCAGGTGGAGGACGTCGCCGAGCCAGACGGCGGCCGCGAAGGGCGAGGGACGAGCGGCCACGCTCCGTTCCGGAAGCCGGAAGACCTCGGCCTCGGCCAGATCACCGACGCCGCGCATCTCGTCCACCCGCAACTCGAACGGGACACCGTCCGCCAGGACCAGGGCGAATCGAGGGTCGCCATCGAGGCCGAGCGCGTCTGCCAGCAAGACGCTTCGATCCGGCCCGGGGCGCTCCCGATCGGCGGGCAGCCTCACGATCTCGCGGACCGCCATCAGCGGCAGGGCGAAGGAGACACCCCCGGCGGCGAAGAGGAGAACCTGGCGCCCCGGAGGGGTGAGCATGTGATCATGGTATACCAATGACCATGCAGGCCTCGGTCCTGTTGGTGGACGACGAGCGCTTCGCGCGGACGCTGTACGCCGACTACCTGCGCGCGGCGGGCTACGCCGTCGAGGTGGCCGAGAATGCCCCGGCCGCGGTCCGGGTCCTCCTGGAACGTCGCTTCGACGTGCTCCTCACCGACATCGTCATGCCCGGGGGGGACGGACTCCAGCTGCTCGCCGACGCGAAGCAGATCGACCCGAACATCCAGGTCGTGGTCATCACGGCCCTCGACCGGGTCGATCCGGCGGTGCGCGCCATGCGGGCGGGAGCCTCCGACTACCTGGTGAAGCCGGTGACCCCGGAGGCCATCCAGCTGTCGGTTCAGCGAAGCCTCTCCACCCGGGCGCTCCTTGCCGAGAACACGGCGCTCCGCGGCCACGTCAACCTCTTCGAGACCTGCCAGCGGATCACCGGCACGCTGGAACGCGACAAGGTGGTTCCGCTCGCTCTCCCGGCCCTCGCCGCCGAATGCCGCGCCACCGGTGCCGCCCTTCTCGAGCGGGAGGGCGAGGATGGCTGGCACCTTTCGGGCGTGCACGGCATCGCGTCCGAGGCCGCCGGCGAATACCTCGCCCCGGCCCTGCCTCGTCTCGCCGAGCTGTCCCCCGACTCGACCCTGCTCGTCGACCTGCCGGCCGCCGCCGGCCACGCAGCCTCGGCCTGCCTCTGCCTGCCGCTCTCCGACGGCCCCCTCATCCTCGGAGCGGTCTGCCTTCTCGTGCCGGGACCGCTCGACGCCGAGCGGTCGGGAAGCGCGGCCTTCATCTGTCGCCACCTGGGCATGGCGCTCAAGACGCTCGAGCGCCTCTCCCACGTCGAGCAACTCGCCTACGTGGATGACGTCACGCACCTCTACAACAGCCGGTTCCTCGACCTGGCCCTCGACCGGGAGCTGGCCGGCGGCCGACCCTTCACCGTGCTCTTCATGGACCTCGACCGCTTCAAGGCGGTGAACGACCGGCACGGCCACCTGATGGGGTCCCGGCTCCTCACCGAATTCGGGCGCGTGCTCCGCTCCTGCGTGCGTGACGAGGACGTCCTGGTGCGCTACGGCGGAGACGAGTTCGTGGCGCTCCTCGCCACCGTCGACTCCGGCGGCGCCCTCAAGGTGGCGGAGCGCATCCGCCGCGTCGTCGAGGACCACCGTTTCCTCTCGCGCGAGGGGCACTCGGTTCGCCTCACCGTGTCCATCGGCCTGGCCAGCCACCCGGAGCACGCGCCCACGAAGGCGCTCCTCCTCGACCTGGCCGATCGGGCCATGTACCGGGGCAAGGAGACCACCCGCAACGTCGTCTACATCGCCGCGGCAGATCTCCCTCCCGCCGCGCGCTGAGACCGTGGCGTGAACCCGAACCTCACCGCGGCGGCACTGCTCGACGAGGCTGTCCTGGCGCTCGAGGAGGGGGAAGCCGAGCGGGCGCTGGACCTCGCCACGGAGGGCTCGCGACTGGCGGGGCGGGGGGAGGATGCCGAGCTGCGCGGGAGGCTCGCGCTGGTCGAGGGACAGGCCCTCGTGGCCCTGGGCGGTGCGCGCGACGCGCTCTCGCGGATCGCCGAGGCCGCCCGCGCCCTTCCGGGCGACCTGGACGTCCTCGCAGAGGAGGCAAACGCCCTCTACGAGCTCTGTCGCTTCGAGGACGCCGCCTCCGTCCTCACCCGGGTCCTTCACGAGGACCCAGGCGATCCCTGGTCGCACTGGCTGCTCGGCCTCTGCTTCGAGCGGCTGGGGCGCCCGGCCGTCGCCGCCCGGCACCTCGGGAAGGCCAGCGAGCTGGCTCCCGACGACTTCCCGGAAGGCGTGTCGCTCTCCCCGGACGGGTTCGAGCAAGTGGTCGAGGACGCGCTCGCGGAACTGCCGGAGCCGGTGCGGAATTACCTCGCCAACGTCGCCGTCTCGGTGGAGGACCTCCCGGACGTGGAGGAGCTCCTGGCCTCCGACCCGCCCCACTCGCCGTCGATCCTCGGAATCTTTCGCGGGTCGCCTCTCGGCGACAAGGCGTCGATGGATCCCTGGAGCCACTTCCCCTCCTCGATCGCCCTCTTCCAGAGAAACCTCGAGCGCTTCGCCCGGACCCGGGAGGAGCTCCTCGACGAGATCCGGGTCACCGTTCTCCACGAGGTCGGCCACTTCCTGGGGCTCGACGAGGAGCAATTGCGAGACCTGGGCCTCGACTGACGGTGCGGCGATCCCTCCAAGCAGCCGGGATTCGCCGAATAATTGACCGGATTGGCCCGATATCGCATCGTGCGGGCCAATGCCCGTCATCGAGTCGATGGAGCTCGCCCAGGTCCTCTCCGAGGCCGGCGACATCGCGCGGAACGTCAACCAGCGGCTGACCAGCGCCCACCACCTCCTGGCCTTCTTCGTCGTTCCCAACCGTGCCGAGATGCTGCTGCGGGAGCGGGGCGTCGACGAGGACCGGATCCTGCTCGCGATGTCGGGGGCGCCGGCGGAGGCGGATGGACTCGAGCGCGACCTCCGCGAGCGGGCCCGGCATGT
This sequence comes from uncultured delta proteobacterium, assembly GCA_963700085.1. Lineage (GTDB taxonomy): Bacteria > Myxococcota > Myxococcia > Myxococcales > Anaeromyxobacteraceae > CAIOAK01. The sequence goes on along the minus strand of CAVOWI010000018.1, from coordinate 191,847 downwards.
GGCCGAGGGGCTGCGCGCCGACGAGACCGACTGCCTGCACCTCCTCATCGCCATGACCCGGGTGCGTCAATGCGCGGCTCATCAGCTGCTGACCGCCTGCGGTCTCGAGCTGGCGGCGCTGCGAAACGTGGCGCTCTCCTACTACACGGCCGGCATGCCGCGGCGCCTGCGCCGGGTGCCCCAGTCGGCCACGCGCGCGCCGGCCCCCCCGGTCGCCCGTCGCGCCGCCCCACCGCGCGACGACCCGGGCAGTGCCGACCTGGATCCCGACTTCGGCGCCGACGAGACCGAGCGTGAACTGGGTGGGCGTGAACCGGGCGGGCTCGACTTCTCTCCCCGCCCCTCGCCTCGTCCGGCGGGCCCCGCGAACGCCCCTTCGCCTGCCCGCGCCCGCTCCGCCCACGCGCTCGATCCGGCCGAGTTCCCCTGGCTGTCGCAGCTCGGACGCAACCTGACCGAGCTCGCCGCCGCCGGGCGGCTCGACCCGCTGGTGGGGCGCGAGATTGAGGTGGAGCAGACCCTCGACGTCCTGGGAAAGCGGCGCACCAACAACCCGCTCCTCGTCGGCGAGGCCGGCGTGGGCAAGACCGCCATCGTCGAGGGGGTCGCCCAGCGGATGCTGGCCCAGGGGCTCCCGCGAGTGCTGGTGGAGCTCGACATGGCCAGCGTGCTCTCCGGCACCCAGCTTCGCGGCTCCTTCTCGGAGAAGCTCCGCGGCATCCAGGACGAGGTGCGGCGCGCCGAGGGGCGCGTGGTGGTCTTCATCGACGAGATCCACACCGTCATGGGCGCGGGCTCCACCGGCGAGGGACCGCAGGACGCCGCCAACGAGCTCAAGGCGGGGCTGGGGCGCGGCGAGTTCCCCTGCATCGGCGCCACCACGCACGACGAGTACCGAAAGCACATCGAGCGGGACCCGGCCCTGGAGCGACGGTTCACGCCGGTGCTGGTCCGGGAACCTTCCGTTCCGGACACCATCCGGATCCTCGAGGGAATCCTCCCCCGCTACGAGCAGCACCACGGCGTGCACTTCGCCGGAGATGCGGTCGAGGCGGCCGCGGCGCTGACCTCGCGGTACGTCCGCGATCGCTTCCTGCCCGACAAGGCGGTGGCGGCCATGGACCTGGCCGGATCCCGGGCCCGGCGGCAGGGCGCTGACGGAGGTGGGCGCCGCGGACGTGGCGCGGGTGGTCGCGCAGATGGCGGGCATTCCCGAGTCACGGCTCCTTTCCGGCGACCGGGACCGGCTCCTCGGCCTGGAGGACGCTCTCTCCTCCCGCATCGTCGGCCACTCCGAGACCATCGCCAGGGTCGCCCGGGTCCTTCGCCGCAACTACGCCGGCTTCTCGTCCCGCCGTCCCATGGGCAGCTTTCTCTTCCTGGGCCCCACCGGCGTGGGCAAGACCGAGCTGGCCCGGGGCATCGCCGATGCGCTCTTCGGAAGCGACCAGGCGCTCGTCCGGCTCGACATGAGCGAGTGCAGCGAGCCCACCGGCGTGGCCCGCCTCGTGGGCGCGGCCCCCGGCTACGTCGGCTACGGCGAGGGGGGGCAGCTCACCGACGCGGTCCGCCGGCGCCCGGCCAGCGTGGTGGTCCTCGACGAGATCGACAAGGCCCACCGGGACGTCCTCCTTCTCCTGCTTCAGGTGCTCGAGGAGGGGCGGCTCACCGACGGGCGCGGGCGCCAGGTCGACTTCTCCTCCACCGTGGTGGTCCTCACCACCAACCTGGGCGGCTTCGAGGCCACGCGGTCCGCCTCGGGCGTGATGGGCTTCGGCCCCTCCGAGACCACCGGGACCCGCGAGGACCGGGCGGCGCAGGCGGCGCGCGCCGCGCTTCCACCCGAGCTCTGGAACCGGCTCGACGAGCGGCTGGTCTTCCCGGCGCTCTCGCGCGAGGACCTGGCCCGGGTGGCATCGCTCCTCCTGCGCCAGTCGTCCGATCGCCTGGCCGCCGAGCGGCGCATCCGCTTCTTCGCCGGCGACGACGTGGTGGAGCACCTTCTCGCCAACGGCGGCTTCGACCCGGCGCTGGGGGCCCGGCCGGTGCGAGGCGCCGTCCAGCGGCTCGTCGAGGGACCCATCGCCGAGCGCATCCTGGCGGGCGAGCTGGTGCCCGGAGACGAGCTCGAGGTCGCGGTGGAGTCGGGCGCGCTGGCCTTCCGTCGAATCGGCTAGCTTGCGCGCCGCGTCAACCGGGCGCGGCCGGCGTCGTGCCCGCGTCCCGTCCCCTGCCCTGGGTATGGCTGCCGGAAGTCCGCATGCCATACCGTGCTGGTTTACGAATGCGCGCCATTCACTCGAGGGCATGATCAGGAGAACCCGTTGAGCTCTCGCTCCGACATCCGTTCCCTCCTGGCCAGTTCCGTCGGGCTCGCCTTCTCGCTGTACCTCCTGGGCGCTCCCCTCCTGGCATGGGGCGCGTCGTCCGACGATCCTCCGCCGGTGACGGGCGAGAGCGCGCCCGCGGCTACCCCGAGCCCGGTCCCGCCGACCGTGCCGGCCGCAGCAACGCCGGCCACCGCCACCGCCGCGCCTGCCGCGGATACCGGACCCCGGACGGAAGGGGTCATCCCGGGCGTGCTCTTCGGGCCCAAGGTGACGGCGACCCTGTTGTTCCCCCCGAACGTGATGGTGGGCCTCGACGTGAAGGTCATCGGCTACATCGGGGTATCCTTCGAGTACGGGGTCTTTCCCAGTTCACAGACCGTCGATGCCTACAATCTCAAGGTCAAGACCTGGAGCGCAGGCCTTCGAGCCTACCCCTTCCAGGGGGCCTTCTTCGTCGGGCTCGTGCTGGGGAACTACGACCTCACCGCGACGCAGCAGGTCGGCATCGGCCAGACCGAGACGCTCCACGTGACGAGCATGTACCTGGGACCGCAGATTGGGTGGAAGTGGGCGTTCGACTTCGGGCTCTTCCTCGGACTGAACCTCGGGTACGGCTTCTCGCTCGACTACCAGTCGACCCTGGTGCAGCCCCCCCTGGCGAACGGCGACCTCCAGACCGCCAAGGAAAACGCCGACAGGTATCTGAAGACCGGCGTGCCCATCGTCACCCTCCTGGAGCTCGGCTGGCTCTTCTAATGAGGCCGGGTTCACTCCTGGTATAGTCCGCGCTCCCGGACGTACTCGAGGACCCTGGTCGGCACGAGCGCCGAGACGTCCTCACCCCGCCGCAGCCGCTCCCGCACCTCGGTGGAGGAGACGTCGGGGAGCGCCGGTCCATCTCCGAAGGCGGCCTCGCCGGCCCGCCCCACCACGACGACACGGGCCAGCTCCCGGACCCGGTCGAACCTGTACCACTTGGGCGTGTCGGCCACGATGTCGGCTCCGACCACCAGCGTGAACCTCCTGTCCGGGTGCTTCTCCACCAGGTACTCGAGCGTCCTGGCCGTCTTCCCCACCAGCGGATCGTCGGCGAGGTCCGCCTCGGCGGTGCAGACGTGCACGCCTCGAATCGGCGCAGCCGCCAGCTGGCACATGCGAACCCGGTCCTCGAACGGCGCGAGCGCCTTGCCGAAGGGGTGCCGGAAGCTGGGCAGCATCCAGACCTCGCTCACTCCCTGGGTCGCCAGCGCCCAGTAGGCCGCCATCACGTGGGCCACGTGGGGCGGGTTGAACGAACCGCCCAGGATCGCGGTCTCTCTCATGGGGCCATCCTGCCTCAGTCCGCGTAGCGGAGGAAACGCGCTCGCCGGCGTGAAAAAGCGCGCTCCTCGGCCGCGAAGCCGCGGGCCAGGTCTCGCCAGCGGTCTCCCGCCTCGATGGCCAGCCGCTCCCTGCTGGAGCCGCAGAGCAGGTCGAAGGCGGGAATGCCTTCCACGAACTCGTAGGTCTCGGTGCGCCAGGCGAAGCGGTCGGGGTCCTGGGCCCGCGCCACCGCGACGCAGGCGAGGCCCGTGCGGAAGGGGCGGAAGGCCTCGGGATCGTGCACGTGGAGCTCGACCCCGTGGCAAAGCTTGCCCGTGTGCTTGTCCCAGGTCGGGGTGAAGCCGGCGGGGCGGAAGCGCACCCCCGGCAACCGTTCTGCTGCCAGGTCGGCGGCGAGCTGCGCGCCGTCGAGCCAGGGCGCGCCCAGGAGGTGGAACGGTCGCGTGGTTCCCCTCCCCTCGGACAGGTTGGTGCCCTCGATCAGGCACATCCCGGGGTAGACGAGCGCCGCCTCCGGGGTGGGCATGTTGGGCGATGGCAGCACCCAGGGCAGGCCCGTCCCGGAGAAGCTCATGCGCCGCCTCCAGCCCTGGCAGGGCACCACCTCGAGGTCGAGGTCGAGGGCGCGCTCGTCGCGGAACAGGGTCGCCAGTTCACCCACCGTCATTCCGTGGCGCACGGCGAGATCGTGCATGCCGCAGAAGCTCTCGAACCCGGGGCGAAGGGCCGGCCCCTCCACCTCCCGTCCGCCGATGGGATCCGGGCGGTCGAGCACCACGAAGCGCAGGCCGGCCTCGGCCGCCGCCTCCATGCAGAGCATCATGGTGGCCTGGTAGGTGTAGTAGCGGGTGCCGACGTCCTGCACGTCGAAGACCAGCGCGTCGAGCCCCTCCAGCTGCGAGCGGCGCGGCCGCAACGACTCGGGCGCGGACCCGTACAAGGAGTGAACTGGGAGCCCGGTGCCCCGATCCAGCCCGTCCCTCACGGCCGCCATGTACTGCACGTCGCCGCGGACGCCGTGCTCGGGGCCGAAGAGGGCGGCCAGCCGGACGCCGGGCGCCGACGCGAGGATGTCGGCGGCGTGGCGCAGCCGGCGATCCACGGCAGTGGGGTTGCACACCAGGCCGACGCGCATCCCCCGCAGCGACGCGAAGCGGCTCCGCGCCAGCACCTCGAGCCCCGGGACCACCTCGACCGGCCGCCTCCTCGCCATGGGCGCCATTCTACCCGCGCTTCCCCCGCTCGCGGAGACCTGTGGCAAACTCCGGCGCCGCGGGAGGCGCGTGAAGGGCATGTCGACAAGGAAGCGAGCCGGACCCATTCTCCTCTTCCTCGCGGCCTGGGGCGCGAACCTGGCCTTCGACGGGCTCACCTGGGCTTCGCCGGCACTCGCCCCACCGCACCTCCTGCACCGGTACATGCCGGAGATGATCCGCGGCATGGTCTCGCCCGCCGTGCTCGCACCCATGGCGTCCCTGGTCCTGGCCGCCATCGACCTGCTCCTCCTCTCGATCGTCCCCCCCGAGGCCCCCAGGCGCCTCCCCCACCTGTTCGGCTGGCTCCTGGGCTTCTGGCTGCTCTCCGAGGGGCTGCTTGCCTGGGTCTGGCTCGACGCCCCCGGGGGCGCCGTGATCGCCGCGCTCGCCACCGGCATCCCGAGAAGTCTCGCCGTCGCCTGGGTCCTTCTGCGGTTGCAGGGGCAGCCCGCGGGGGCGGAGGGAAGGTGATCGCCTTCGAGCGGACCCTCGAGGAGCTGGGCTGGCCGCGCATCCTGGAGGCACTGGCCGCACGTTGCCGCACGCCGGGGGGAAGGGGGCTGGCGGCCGCCCTCCCCTTTCTCGACGGCCCGGCCGAGGTCCGGGAGGCGCTCTCCCGGCTGGCCGAGGCCCGCGCCCTCTCCGAATCCCAGACCTCGCTCCCCATCACGGCGACGGGCGACCCCGCCGCCAGCCTGGATCGGGCCGCCAAGGGCGGCGTCCTCGAGCCACTCGCGCTGCGGGAGGTCGCGGCCCTGGCCCGGTCGGCCGCCCGCACCCGGGCGGTCCTGGCGTCGCGCGCCTCCGACCTTCCCCGGCTCTGGGCGCTCGCCGAGGCGCTCTCCGACTCCGGCCGGCTCGCCGACCGGATCGAGCGGGCCATCGAGCCCTCGGGCGCCATCTCGGATCGCGCCAGCCCCGAGCTGGCGCAGCTCCGCGACCGCACCCGGGGCCTCCACCGGGCGCTCAAGACGCGGGTCGAGGCGCTGATCGTCGACGAGGGCATGGCGCCCCACCTGCGCGACGCCTACTTCACCATTCGAAATGACCGCTACGTCCTGCCGGTGCTGTCGAGTTCCCGTTCCGCCGTTCCCGGCATCGTCCACAACGCGTCCCAGTCCGGGCAGACCCTCTTCGTCGAGCCGGAGGGCATGGTCGAGCTGGGAAACGAGCTCACCATCGCGAGCGCGATGGCTGCCGAGGAGGAGGAGCGGATCCTGCGCGACCTGTCGGCAGGCGTGACCGCGCGATCCACCGACCTCCTGCGCGACCTGGCCATCCTCTCCGCCCTCGACCTCCTCGAGGCCGAGGCCAGCCTGGCCTCCGACCTGGACGCCTTCGCTCCGGACGTGGTCGCCCCGGCCGAGGGCTTTTCCCTGCGCGACCTGCGCCACCCCATCCTCGTGCTCCAGGGGAAGAAGGTCGTGGCGAGCGACGTGCGGCTCGAGCCTCCGCGACGAGCGCTCGTGGTGTCGGGGCCGAACGGCGGCGGGAAGACGGTGGCCATCACGGCCGTCGGGCTCTCCGCCCTCATGCTGCGCGCCGGGCTCCCGGTGTCTGCCGGGCGCGGCTCCCGCCTCCCCTTCTACCCGTCGATCCGGGCCGCGGTGGAGGAGCACGGCGACATGGCCCGCGACCTCTCCACCTTCACGGCCCACCTCACCGCGGTGCGCGACATCGCCGCCGGAGCCGGCCCCGGGTCGCTGGTGATGGTGGACGAGATCGCCGCCGACACCGACCCGCGCGAGGGCGCGGCGCTCGCCTCGGCCATCCTCGAGGATCTGCTCGACCGCGGCGCGCAGGTCCTCGTCACCACCCACCTCGACGAGCTCAAGGCGCTCGCGCTGTCCGACGATCGGTTCGGAAACGCTCGCGTGGGCTTCGACCCGGAGCGGCTCGCCCCCACCTTCCAGCTCCACATGGGCAGCCCGGGCAGCTCGTCGGCCATCGAGGTGGCTCGCCGCGTCGGGCTCTCCGAGGCCGTCGTGGAGCGAGCCCGGGCCGCGCTCTCCGGGCGAGGCGGCGCGCTCGGCGAGGCGATGCGCGCGCTCGGCGAGGAGCGGGCGCGCCTGGAGGCGCAACGAGCCGGCCTGGCGCGCGACGCCGAGGCCGCACGGCTGCGCGAGGAGTCGGCGCGCCGCCGCGAGGAGGCCGCCTTTCGCGCCGAGAAGGAGGCCGCCGCCCGGGTCGCGGCCTCGATGGCAGACGACGTCGACGCGGCCCGCGAAGAGGTGCGGCGGGTCCTGGCCGGGCTCCAGTCTGAACCCACCGTGAAGAAGGCCACCGAGGCCGCCCGGCAGCTCGAGGAGTGGTCGGAGGCCATGGGGCGGGCCGCGCGCGTGGCCGGGTCGCAGGCCGCGGCCGCGCCGGAGGCCGAGCCCGGCGCCACGGTCGAGCCGGGCGGGCGCGTGCGGGTCGCTTCCCTGGGACAGGAGGGCGAGGTGATCGAGGTGTCCGGCGACGAGGCGCTGGTGCGCCTGGGCGGGCTTCGAATCCGGCGCCCGCTCTCCGACCTCCTTCCGCTTCGTGGGAAGGCGGCGCCGGTGAAGCTCGCGCGGGCGCGGGACGACCTGCTTCGGGCGGCCGAGAATGCGCGCCCGGCCCCGGTCACGGTCGGCGACCGACGCCTCGACGCGCGCGGGATGCGCGTGGAGGACCTGCTCCGCGAGGTGGACGCCTTCCTCGACCGGCTCTTCGCCGAAGGAGCGGTGGATGCCCTCATCCTCCACGGTCACGGCACCGGCGCCCTGAAGCAGGCCCTGCGGGATCACCTGGCCTCCTCGCCTTATCTGGCGTCGTTTCGACCCGGCGATCGTCACGAAGGTGGCGACGCTGTGACGATCGTGCTTCTCCGGCGCTGACGTTTCACGTCCTGGCACATCCTCGTCGCGGACCTTTCGCCTCGCAGCCCTGCGCGGCTTGCTAGAAGCCAGCCTCGACTCGGCGATGCCGACGCCGGCGCACTCCGCGCCGACTCCCAAGGAGATGACAGAATGCAACGGAGCCTCACTTTGCTGACCGCGGTGCTGGCGCTGGCCCCGGCCGCGCCGCTCGCACAGGAACTGGTGGTGGAGAAGAGCACCACCGTCGTGGTGAAGGAGGCGGCCGAAGCCGTCGCCCATCACCTTCACCCCGTACGGCTTCATCATGGTCAACGCGCTCTTCAACGACGCCCCGTTCGCCGGCAACAAGACCTACCCGGGATTCCCGCTTCCCTGCCCGGCCGCCGGCGCCTCCAGCGGATGCAACCAGGGCGGGCTGTTCCTGATGAACGCGAACCAGACCCGCCTCGGCATGCGCATCGGGTTCGATGACACTGCCGGATGGACGAAGGCAAAGCTGTCCGGCCTCGTCGAGGTGGACTTCGGCGGCGGCATCGCCGGGGGCTCGACGAGCTCGGCGAACTTCTACAGTCCGGTCGTCCGCCTCCGGAAAGCCTACATGGACGCGAACTGGGGAATCTTCACCATCCGCGCGGGCCAGGACGACCGGATCGTCTCGCCGCTGCGCCCCACCAGCCTGGCCTGGATCCAGCAGCCGCTCTTCCAGTACGCCGGCTTGCTCCACGGCCGCGCCCCGCAGCTCGCCCTCCGCCTGGTCTCCGAGACCAAGGACGGCGTTGCCTGGAGCATCATCGCCGAGGCGCTGAACCCGCAGGACGTGACGATCACGACGGCCGGGACGACCTCCGTCTCTCCCGGCACCGCCGTCGACTTCGGCGCCGGCAATCGCAGCCGCATGCCGAACTTCGAGGGCAGGGTCTCCGTCGGCTACCGAGTGGGCGGCATCAAGCTCGTCGACCTCGGCATCTGGGGCGGCCTGATGAAGCAGCGCTACGTCGTTCCCTCGGTGGCCGGCGGACCGACCGACACGGACGTGGACGTCACGGGCAACATCTTCGGGGCCGACCTCACGCTCAACCTCTGGTTCGTGAACGTGCTCGGCTCGATCTACCAGTCCAAGGGATACAGCGTCCCCGGAACGCTGCCGGCGCAGACCGTCGCTTTCAAGGTCGCCGGGTCGCCCCTGGCCCTCGTCGTCCCGGTCAACGCCTACGGGCCCAAGGCGACCGGCGGCTGGTTCCAGGTGAACGTCCGCCCCATCGACGCGGTCGGCGTCTACGGCGGATGGGGTGGCACGCAGACGCCTTACAGCGATATCGCCGGAACCCAGCTTTCGGCTCTCGACACGCGGGTCCAGAACTACACCTGGGCCATCGGCGCCATCGGCTATGCCGGCAAGAACTGGCGCTTCGGTGCGGAGTACGCCGTGACCCGCTCCTGGTTCTACGGCGGGCAGTTCGCAAGCGGCGGCCAGCTCGCGGTCAGCAGCCAGATCGTTTTCTAGGATAGGGATACAGACAGGACGACGCGGGTGCGCCCGGGGCCGATAGGGCTCCGGGCGTCTTCGTTCACTGTCGTTCCCGTCAGTGGTCTGCCACGCCCGGCGAATGTCGCTGGCACATGCCGCGGCGCGTCACGTCGCGTCACGGAATCGTCACATTATCGATCGCAATGTGGTACCGGTTCGGGCTTGCCGCTCCACGAAGGGCGCGACTGCGCCCTCCCGAACTCGAGGAATGCCCGCATGAAGCGAGTCGCCACCCTGATCCTTGCCGCCCTCCCCTTCGCCGTTCAAGCCCAGACAACCCCGGCGGCGCAGGAGATCGTCGTCGAGAAGAACACCACCGTCGTCGTGAAGGAGGCACCGAAGCCGTCCCCCATCACCTTCACGCCCTACGGATTCATCCTGCTGAACGCCTTCTTCAGCGATGGCCCCTTCGCCTCGAAGCTGTACCCGGGCCAGGTCCTTCCCTGCCCGGGCGCCAGCGCCACGGTCACCGGGTGCAACGTCGGCGGCTCGTTCAACATGACGGCGCAGCAGACTCGCCTGGGCCTCAACATCATCTTCGACGACACCGCGGGCTGGACGAAGGCCACGCTCTCCGGCCGCGTCGAGATGGACTTCAACGGCGGCTTCAGCGCGACGACGAACTCCACCACCTTCTACAACGCGCTCTTCCGCCTGCGCCTCGCCTACATGAAGGCCACCTGGGGCGGGTTCTCGGTCCTCGCCGGCCAGGACTACGCGCTCCTGGCCCCGCTGTTCGCGACGTCGGTTGCCTGGCAGGCCGTGCCGATCTTCTGGCAGGCAGGCAACCTGTGGAACCGGTCGCCGCAGATCCGGGTCGCGTACGACTCCACCCCCAAGGACGGCCTCGCCTTTGGCGCCGCCGTCGCGGTCCTCAACCCGTCGGACGCCACGACCGACGTTCCCGTCGGCACGTCGCCTGGCGCGGCCGTTGACTTCGGCGCAGGCAACCGGTCCCGCATGCCGGTCTTCGAGGGGCGGGTCTACGCCGGCCTCCGCACGAAGGGCGTGAAGACGGTAGAGGTGGGCATCGCAGGCCACACCAACACCCGCCGCTACGTGAGCCCGGGCGACGGCAAGACCTTCGACATCAACGAGAACGCGCTGGCGGCCGATCTGGAGGCCAACATCTCCTTCGTCACCCTCAAGGTGGAAGCGTGGATGGGCAACGCCATCGACGATTTCTACGCCGGCATCGTGCAGCCGCCGGTCGTGATCCAGACGACGGGCGCGGGCGCAGCCCTGGCCGTCTCCAAGGTCCAGTCCGTCGGCACGAAGGGTGGATGGGCACAGCTCGTGCTGAGCCCCTTCCCCTTCCTCCAGCTGACCGCCGGCTACGGCGTCGAGATCGCGAACACCGCCCAGATGGCCGGCATCGCCAACACGATGCGGTACCGCAACTCCCAGTTCGCCTACGGCGTCATCTTCCCGGCGGGCAAGTACTGGCGCTTCAGCTTCGAGGGGGACACCACCATCACCAACTACTACGGTGGGCAGAACGCGAAGGCCTCCATGTACGCCGTGTCGAGCCAGCTGTCGTTCTAGCTTGACGCTTCGCATCATCGGGCGCCGGGGCCGAAAGGTCCCGGCGTTCGCGTTTTTCCCATGCTATGAATTTCGTTCCGTTCGGCTCGCCCCACAAATCCGGCGCCTCGTTCCACGAACTCCGGCGCCGCGGAGGATGACACGATGAAGCGGCTCGTTCCCCTGCTCGTCGCAGCCCTGCTGGCCGCTCCCGCGTCCGCCCTCGCCCAGATCAAGATCGGCGTCATCAACTCGATGACCGGCCCCCAGGCCCCCATCGGCGAGAACCTCACCAACGGCATCAAGCTCGCCGAGGAGGACCTCGCTGCCAAGGGCATCAAGGTGCAGCTCATCTGGGAGGACGACACCGGCAAGCCCCAGGTTGGCCTCTCGGCCATGGACAAGCTCGCCACCCGCGACAACGTCGCCGGCGTGGTGGGCGCCTACACCTCCGCGGTCACGAACGCGGTCGCGAAGAAGGCCGAGCAGTACAAGGTGCCGCTCGTGAACCCGGTGGCCTCCAAGGAGGAGATCACGCGGCAGGGATACAAGTACGTCTTCCGCGTCTCGGCCACCACCGGCGACTACGCCGCCATCCTGCTCGACCTGGCCACCACGCTGGGCAAGCCGAAGAGCATCGCCATCCTCTCGGAGAACACCGACTTCGGCGTGTCGGGCGCCAAAAGCGCCAAGGCCTACGCCGAGAAGAAGGGGATCAAGGTCGTCTTCGAGGAGGCCTACTCGCCCGGCTCCCCCGACTACCGCTCCACGCTCGTGAAGGTGAAGGGCGCCAGCCCCGACCTCATGTTCATGGTCTCCTACGTGGCCGACGCCATCACGCTCATGCGCCAGTCCCGCGAGCTCCAGCTCACCCCCATGGCGTTCCTGGGCGCAGGGGCCGGCTTCTCCACCGCCGAGTTCGCCAGCGAGAAGAACATCTCCCACGGAGTCTTCTCCAGCACCCAGTGGACGCCCGACGTGAGCTGGCCCGGCATCCAAGGCCTTCGGCGAGCGCTACCAGAAGCGGTTCGGCAAGGTGCCCACCTACCACGCCGCCAACGCCTACACGGCCATGCTCATCCTCGGGGAGACCGCCGCCAAGGCCGGGGGCGACCGGGAGAAGATCACCGCCGGGCTCCGCGACGGCAGCTGGGACGGCCTCTTCGGGCCGGTGAAGTTCGGGGACTTCGACGGGTACACCAACCAGAACAAGCACCAGATGCTGGTGGAGCAGGTCCAGGACGGCAAGTACTTCACCGTCTGGCCGCCGGCGCTGGCGAGCGCCAAGCCCCTCTGGCCGTTCCCGGGCTGGAAGTAGCCGCGGCGGTAGCCCGCCGATGACCATCTTCCTCCAGTCGCTCCTCTCGGGCGTCCTCATCGGCGGGGTCTACGCCCTCATCGGCGTGGGCCTGACCATCATCTTCGGCGTGATGCGCATCATCAACTTCGCCCACGGCGAGCTGGTGATGCTGGGGATGTACGCGGCCTACTTTTTGTTCACGTTAGGTCACGTGGACCCGTTCGTCTCCATCGTCTTCGTCTTCCCGCTGCTCTTCCTCTTCGGCGCGGTGCTGCAGAAGACCGTCATCAACCGGGTGCTGAACGCGCTGCCCCAGAACCAGATCCTGCTGACCATCGGCATCGGCCTCATCCTCAGCAACACCATGATGCTGCTCTTCACCTCCGACTACCGGATCATCTCGACGAAGTACTCCTCGGCGAGCTTCCAGGTGGGGCAGATCTCGATCTCCGCGCCGCTGCTGGTCTCCTTCGTCATCACCGCGGCGGTCACGGCGGTCCTCTACTGGTTCCTCCTCAAGACCGACACCGGGCAGGCCATCCGAGCCACCGCCCAGGACCGGGACGCGGCGCAGCTCATGGGGGTGAACGTCCGCCGCATGAGCGTGCTCGCCACCGGCCTCGGCGCGGGCCTGGCCGCGGTGGCCGGCGCGCTCATCTCGCCGACCTATTACATCTTCCCGCAGGTGGGGCAGCCCTTCACCCTCAAGGCCTTCGTCATCGTGGTGCTGGGCGGCATGGGAAGCGTCATGGGCGCCACGGTGGGTGGGGTCCTCATCGGGGCCACGGAGTCGCTGGCCGGCGCCTACATCAGCTCCGGCCTCAAGGATCTGGTGGTCTACGTCCTCTTCCTCCTCATCCTCCTCTTCAAGCCGGCCGGGCTCTTCGGCAAGTCCCGGGTGTAGCGGCCATGACCCCGTCCCCGAGCCCCCGGCGCCTCGCCCCCCTGCCCATCGCCCTCGGCGTCGGGGCGGTGGCGCTGCTCGCCGTCCTGCCCAGGTTCGTGGAGAGCCCGTACGCGCTCCACCTCATGATCCTCTTCTTCCTCGCCGTCATCATGGGCGAGGCCTGGAACCTCATCGGCGGCTACGGCGGCCAGTACTCGGTTGGGCACGCCGCCTACTTCGGCATCGGCGCCTACACGGTGGTCATCCTCCTCCAGTCGAAGGGCGTGGCGCCCTGGTGGGGGCTCCTCCCGGCGCTGGCGCTGGCCGTGGGGGTCGCGGCCATCGTGGGCAGCATCACCTTCCGCCTTCGCGGGCCGTACTTCGTGCTGGCCTCCATCGCCGTGGCCGAGATCTTCCGGCTGGCCGCCCTCAACTGGAAGACGCTGACCAACGGCGCCGAGGGCATCCTGCTCTCCGACGTCCCCCCGCTCGTGATCGGACACACGTTGGTGACGAACTTCGTCTCCAAGGTGCCCTACTACTACATGGGGCTCGCACTGTCGGTGATCGTGATCCTCGTCACCATCTGGTTCCAGGGCGCCAAGCTGGGCTACTACCTGCAGGCCATTCGCGAGGACCAGGACGCGGCCAACTCGCTGGGCATCCCGCTCACGCTCTACAAGAACGTGGCGCTCATGATCTCCGCCTTCTTCACCGCCTGGGCCGGGGCCCTCTACGCCCTCTACGTGGGGTTCATCGACCCGGCCACCGCGGTGGGACTCGACATCTCGGTGCAGATCGTCCTCACCGCCATCATCGGCGGCATCGGCACCATCCTCGGGCCGGTGGTGGGGGCGGCGCTGCTGGTGGCCCTGTCCGAGGCGCTCCGATCGAATCTATTGACCGACCTGCTCGTGGGGATGGGTCTCGTCGACGGATCCTCTGCGGTGGGGCGCTTCCTCCGGGACAACCTCTCCCACGCGCACATGCTCATCTACGGCATCCTGGTGGCACTGGTCATCCTCTTCATGCCCGACGGCGTGCTGGGCGCCATCAAGAACTGGACGCGGAAGCGGCAGGCCAAGGTCGCCGCGGGAGGTCCCGCGTGAGCCCGATCCTCGAGATCCGCCACGTCAGCAAGTTCTTCGGAGGGCTCTCCGCCAACTCCGACGTCTCGTTCCAGATGGAAGAGGGGATGATCATGGGGCTCATCGGCCCCAACGGCGCCGGGAAGACCACGCTCTTCAATTGCATCACCGGCTACTACCCGCCCTCGAAGGGGGAGATCCTCTTCAAGGAAGAGCGCATGAACGGGATGACGCCGGATCAGGTGTGCAAGCGGGGGATGGTCCGGACCTGGCAGAAGGTCCGCCCCCTCGCCAAGCTCACCGTGCTCGACAACGTGGTGGTGGGGGCGCTCGTCCGGACCAACTCGGTGCACGAGGCCCGCGAGATCGCCCGAGAGCAGCTCCACGTGGTGAGGCTGGCGCACCGGTCCGGTTTTCTCGCCGGCGGGCTTCCCATCGGCGAGAGGAAGAAGCTGGAGGTGGCTCGCGTGCTCGCAACCAAGCCCGACCTGCTCCTGCTCGACGAGGTGATGGGCGGCCTGAACCCGGCCGAGAGCGACGAGATCATCCAGCTCATCCTGGACATCAAGAAGACCGGCCTCACCCAGATGGTGATCGAGCACGACATGAAGGCCATCATGCGGATCTCCGATCGCATCGTGGTGCTCAACTCCGGCGAGAAGCTGGCCGAGGGATCGCCGCAGGAGATCGTTTCCAACCCCCAGGTGATCACCGCCTACCTGGGCGTGGACCACGTCTGAACGAGGACCGTCCGTGCTCCGAATCGACAACCTCGACTTCAGCTACGGCGACCTCCAGGTGCTCTGGGGGCTCTCGCTCCAGGTGAACCAGGGCGAGATCGTCACGGTCCTGGGCGCCAACGGCGCCGGGAAGTCCACCACCCTCCGGAACGTCTCGCGGCTGGTCCGGCCTTCCAGCGGGACCATCACCTTCGACGGCAAGGACCTCTGCAAGATGGAGTCGCACCAGGTGGTGGAGCTGGGCGTCATCCAGGTCCCGGAGGGGCGCCGGATCTTCCCGGAGATGACCGTCCTCGAGAACCTCCGCATGGGCTCCTTCGTCAAGGCCACCCGTCCGGACCGGCAGCGGAACATCGAGCGGGCCTTCTCGCTCTTCCCGCGCCTGGCCGAGCGCCAGAAGCAGCTCGGGGGCACGCTCTCGGGCGGCGAGCAGCAGATGCTGGCCATCGGGCGCGGCCTCATGGCCAACCCCCGGCTCATGCTCCTCGACGAGCCGTCGCTCGGCCTTTCTCCACTCTTCGTGAAGAACATCTTCGAGATCATCCAGGAGATCAACCGGCAGGGAACGACCATCCTGCTCGTCGAGCAGAACGTCTTCCAGTCCCTGCGGATCTCCCATCGGGCCTACGTGCTCGAGACCGGAAGGGTGGTACTCTCCGGCACGGGAGAGGAATTGCTCGGCAACGAGCACGTGAAAAAGGCCTTCCTGGGAGCCTGATCGAGCCATGACCAACGACCCGAGCATCACCAAGGTCCGGCGGTGGATGACGCCGAGCCCCATGACCATCGAGGACACCGCGAGCATCGTGGAGGCGATCCACAAGCTCAAGGAGAAGAACGTCCGCCGCCTGCCGGTGATGCACGGCGGAAAGCTGGTCGGCGTGGTCACCGAGAAGATGCTCAAGGACTTCACGCCCAGCAAGGCCACCAGCCTCGACACCTGGGAGGTCCACTACCTCC
The DNA here is from genome assembly GCA_963700085.1 of uncultured delta proteobacterium. Lineage (GTDB taxonomy): Bacteria > Myxococcota > Myxococcia > Myxococcales > Anaeromyxobacteraceae > CAIOAK01. Next base: position 176,069 of record CAVOWI010000018.1, on the reverse strand, counting down.
TGGCGCGCACGCTGGTGACCGCGGCCATGAACCCCAAGCCGCACAAGGTGCACCCCGACGACGAGATCGCCGACGTGGCGCAGCTCCTCCACGACCGGAAGCTGAACGGGGTCGTGGTGGTGGACGAGAAGGAGCAGCTGGTGGGGATCCTCACCACCACCAACGCGCTCGAGGCCCTCATCGGCTTCGCCAAGGCGCTGAAGAAGTAGCCATGAGACTGGCGACCCACGATCGCGGCGAGGTCATCACCTTCGCCGGCTTCCACCACCTTTCCCCTGCCCTGCGCGACGGCGCGCCGCGGCTGGTCGTGGCGGCCGAGAACGCCGGGCGGGTGGGATGGGAGCCGTTCTTCGCCGCCCTCGATGCCGGCGGCCTGGTCATGGCCTGGGACACCGAGGACCCGTCCGCGGCGTCGCCGATCCCCGCGGCCGAGGGACGCGCGCTCGAGCGCATTCCGACCTTCGCCGCGATGGAGCACGCGCGCCGCTTCGTCAGGGCCTTCCGGCGCGGGCCAAACCCGCCCGGCGCAACCTCGTAGCGCTCAGCGGCTGCGTCGCTTGGTCGGTCGCTGGCCCCGCCCGCTCCGCGCCTGCTTCCCGGACTTCCCGGACTTCCTGGACTTCCCGGACTTCCCGACCTTGCCCGGCTTCTTCCGCGGCGGTCGCTTCCCGGGAGCCTCCCGGGCTCCCACCTTGGCCTCGCCACCCTCGACGAGCAGCAGGTCGATGCGACGGCGGACCGGGTCGGATGCGGAAACCTGGACCTCGAGCTCGTCTCCCACCCGGTAGGCGCGCCCGCTTCGCTTCTCGACCAGCGCGTGCCCCTCCTTGTCGAGGACGAACCCCTCGCCCAGATCCTCGGCCTTCACGAGCCCCTCGACGTACCACCGGTGCATCGACACGAAGATCCCGAACTCGACCACGGCGGCGACCGTGCCAGCGCTTCGCTCCCCGATCCGGTCGGCCATGAAGAGCGCGGCGTGGTAGGCGCTCACGTCCCGCTCCGACTTCATGGCGGCGCGCTCCCGATCGGAGGCCACCATGGCGATGCGCTCCAGCTCGCCGGCCCGGGGGCGAAGCCCGGGGTCGTCGCCGAGGGCGTCGCGGAGAAGCCGGTGGACGACGAGGTCGGGGTAGCGCCGGATGGGCGAGGTGAAGTGGAGGTAGTGCTCGGCTGCGAGTCCGTAGTGGCCGATGTTCTCCGGGCTGTAGACCGCCTGCATCATGGCCCGGAGCAGGAGCTGGTTGAGCGCGCGCTGCTGGGCGTGCCCGGCCAGGCGGTCGAGCAGGCCGGCCAGCGCCAGCGGCCCGGCGCCCACCTCCGGCACCTCGAAGCCCTGGGCCCTGGCCAGGTCGAGGAAGGTCTGGAGCTTGTCCTCGTCGGGCAGGCCGTGGACCCGGTAGATGGTGGGCAGGTCCCGGTCGCCGAACCAGCGGGCCACCGCCTCGTTGGCGGCCAGCATGAACTCCTCGACGATGCGGTGGGCGCGGTTGCGCGGGCGCCGCTCGATGGCGAGCACCTTGCCGTCCTCGGCAAGCACGATCTTCGACTCGGGCAGGTCGAAGTCGATGGAGCCTCGCCGCCGGCGCACGCCGCCCAGGATCTCCTGGAGCTCGCCCATGCGGACGAAATCGTCCCTGAGGAACTCCCGGGGCGGGACGCGCTCGCCGTCGAGCATGCGCGCCACCTCGGTGTACGTGCAGCGCGCCGCCGACCGCATCACGGCGGGGTAGACGTCGACTTCGCCGGGCGTTCCCGACGCGTCGAAGCGCATGTCGGCGACCATGCAGAGCCGCTCGACCTCGGGATTGAGCGAGCAGACGCCGTTCGATAGCCGCTCGGGCAGCATGGGCAGCACGGTGCCCGGGAAGTACACGCTGGTCCCGCGTCGAAGCGCCTCGGCGTCGAGGGGGCTGCCGGGGCGCACGTAATGGGAGACGTCGGCGATCGCGACCACCAGCCGGTAGCCGCGACCGGGCAGCTTCTCGACGAAGACCGCGTCGTCGAAGTCGCGAGCGTCCTCGCCGTCGATGGTGACGAGCGGGATGCCGGTGAGGTCCCGCCTTCCGTGCCAGTCCTCCTTGCGCACCCGGTCGGGTGTGGCGGCGGCCTCCTCGAGAACCTCCTCCGGAAAGACGTCGGCGAACCCGTGGGCGTAGGCCGCCCGGAGAACCTCGACCGAGGGGGCCTGGGCATTGGGGATGCGGTCCACGACGCGACCGGCGAGCGGTCCGGGGCCGGAGTCGAGCCAGACCTTGGCGATCTCGCCGTTCTTGACGAGGCTCGTCTCCGGCACGGGCACCGTGGGTGGAAGCTGGTCGTCGATCGGAACCACGAAGCTCTCGCGCCCGCGGGCGGCGTACGCGCCGATCAGCATCCGGCGTCCCCGCTCCACCACCTCGGTGATGCGCCCCTGCTCGCCGCGCCGCCCCGGAAAGATCTCGAAGCGGACCACGTCGCCGTCGACGGCCTTTCCGCCGTCGCCTGGCGCGACGAAGAGGTCGGGGCCCTGCCGGTCGAGCCGGGCCAGGAAGCCGAAACCGTCCCGGTGGCGGGTGAAGAGGCCGAGGAGCCCCTTCCCGCCTTGCGCCACCCGCTGCGCCCCCCTTGGCGCCACCCGCGGCGCCGGCCTGGACCTCGACCCCGGCTTGGGGCTCGACGACGCGGCGGCGGGCACGGCGAACCGGCCCCCGACCTCCTCCACCTTTCCGTCCCGGACGAGTTGCTTCATCAGCTTCTTCGCAGCCCGCAAGGCCTTGGGGTGCAGGTGCGCGCGCTGCAGCAGGTCGGGCAGCGAGACCGCCCGCCCCCCGGCGCGGCGCAACTCTGCGACCAGCGCCTCGGGACGCACGTCGGGAACGGGGCGTTGGGGCATGTGCGAATGTTGTCACGGACGCGCCTCGCCCGCTAGAACCGGGGGGTGCTCTCGCCCACCGAAGCCCTCGAACGCATCCTCGGCGCTCTCGATGACGTCACACCTCTGCCACCCGAGCGGGTGCCGCTCTCCGACGCGCTGGGACGATCGCTCGCCGAGGACGTCCGGGCCGGGATGCCCCTTCCCCCCTTCGACAACTCCCAGATGGATGGCTACTCGCTGCGCGCCGTCGACGCGCCCCGGGCCGGCGCCCGCCTTCGGGTGGCCTTCGAGGTCTTCGCCGGAGACGACCGCGGCCGCGCGCTTCCTCCTGGGTCCTGCGCCCGCATCTTCACCGGCGCGCCGCTGCCCCCCGGAGCCGACTGCGTGGAGATGCAGGAGGAGGTGACGCGAAAGGGCGGCGTGGCCCGCTTCCGGCGGGCGGCCGTCGCCGGGCGCTACGTGCGCCCCGCCGGCGCGGACGTGGCCTCCGGGAGCGTCGCCCTCGCAAGCGGCCTCCAGGTCGACGCCGGAGCCATCGGCCTGGCCGCCGCGCTCGGTCGCTCGGAGCTCGCGGTGCGGCGGCGTCCCCGGGTGGGCATCCTCGCCACCGGCGACGAGATCGTCCCCCTGGGGGGCGTCCCGGGCCCCGGGCAGATCTTCGAGTCGAACGGCCACCAGCTGGCAGCGGCCTGCGTCGAGGCGGGCGCGGTCCCCATCCGGCTCCCGCTCGCCGGCGACGACCGGGCGTCGCTCCGCCGCTCGCTGGCCGCGGCGCGCGGACTCGACGCCCTGGTGTCCATCGGCGGCGTGTCGGTCGGGGATCGCGACCTCGTGCGGGCCGGGCTCGAGGGCTCGGGCGCCCGCCTCGACTTCTGGCGGGTGGCCATGCGCCCCGGCAAGCCGGTCGCCTTCGGGCGCTGGGGGCCCATGGCGGTCTTCGGGCTGCCCGGCAACCCGGCCAGCGCGCTCGTCACCTTCGAGCTCTTCGTCCGTCCCGCCCTGCGGGCGCTGGCCGGGCTGCGCGGAAGCGGCCGGATGGTGCTCCGGGCGCGCCTCGGGGAACCCGAGGAGAAGCCGCCCGAGCTGACCCTCTTCCTTCGCTGCAAGCTCCGCCGGGAGGGGGCTTCACTGTGGGTCGACCCCCTGCGGACCCAGCAGAGCGGCCACCTCACCTCCGTGGTGGGAGTCGATGCACTGGCCGTGCTCCCGGCCGGCCCCTCACGCCTTCGCCGGGGGCAGGTGGTGGAGGCCATCCTGGTTCGCCCGCCGACCGGGTAGCGCCGTACGGGTAGCCCCGCCCTGGCCAAACGTTTTCCTCGACCCTCGGTGGTGCCGATGTTAGACAAACCGTCTATGGCCAATCCATCCAAGAATCGCCGAAGCGCATCGCTCGCCGACAAGTTCGCCGCGAACCTCAAGTCGGAGCGGCTGCGCCGGAAGCTCTCCCAGGAGACCCTGGCCGGCAAGGCCGGACTCTCGATCTCCTACATCTCGATGCTGGAACGCGGGCAGCGCACCCCCCCGCTCGACACCCTCGAGTCGCTCGCCAAGGCGCTCGGCGTAGGCCCCGCCTCGCTCATCTCCTGATCGGGTGGGCAGGGACCTCCGGATGACACGCACGGTCAACTGCAAGAAGCTCGGGAAGGAACTCCCGGGAATGGCCTTCAAGCCCTTCCCGAACGATCTCGGCCAGCGCATCTACGACTCCGTCTCGCAGGAGGCGTGGAAGATGTGGCTGGAGCACTTCAAGATGATCCTGAACGAGTACCGCCTTGCCCCGGGCGACCCGAAGACCAACCAGATCCTCTTCCAGCAGGCGGAGCAGTTCTTCTTCGGCGCGGGCGCGCAGCTCCCGCCGGACTACGTCCCCCCTCCGAAGAAGGGCTAAGTGCCCCGACCGGGGCACTGACCGTGCGGGGCGAAGGAGAGGTCCTCCTCGTCTCCACCTACGAGCTCGGGCACCAGCCGCAGGGCATCGCGGTCCCCGCGGCGTTCCTGGTCCGCGCCGGGTTCAACCCCGCCACCCTCGACCTGGCGGTCGAGCCGCTCGACTCCGCGCGCGTGCTGCGGGCGCGCCTGGTCGCCATCTCCGTCCCCATGCACACCGCGCTGCGGCTCGGCCTGGACGCCGCCGCGCGCATCCGCGCGACGAACCCCACCGCGCTCCTCGCCTTCCACGGAACCTACGCGCCGCTGCACGCGCCGCTCCTGCTCGAGGCCGGCGCCTCGTCGGTCCTGGGCGGCGAGTGCGAGGACGAGCTCGTGGCGTTCGCCCTGGCCGCCGAGCGGGGCGAGGATCTCTCGCGCTTCGTCCAGCGCGGCGGAGGCGCTGCATCCCTGGCACGACTCGACTTCCCGGTACCTCGCCGGGAGGGGCTGCCCGCGCCGGGCCGCTACGCCCGGCTGCGGGAGGCCGACGGGCGCGAGCGACTGGCCGGCTACGCCGAGGCCACGCGGGGCTGCCTGCACCGATGCCGCCACTGCCCCATCCCGGCGGTGTACGACGGCCGCTTCTTCGCGGTCCCGGTCGAGACGGTTCTCGCCGACGTGGCGCAGCAGATCCCGGCCGGGATCACCCACGTCACGTTCGGCGACCCGGACTTCCTGAACGGGCCAGTCCACGCCCTCCGGATCGCCCGCGAGTTCCACGAGCGCTTTCCGTCCCTCTCCTTCGACTTCACCGCCAAGGTCGAGCACCTCGTCCGGAACGCCGGCGACCTGCCCGAGCTGGTGGCGTGTGGTGCCGTCTTCGTCGTGTCGGCAGTCGAGTCGCTCTCGGACCTCGTGCTCGCCAAGCTCGAGAAGGGGCACACCCGCGAGGACGTATTCCGGGCCTTCTCCGCCAGCGACCAGGCCGGCCTGCCGCTCCGCCCCACCCTGGTGCCCTTCACGCCCTGGGAGACGCTTGCCGGCTACCTCGACCTCCTCGAGACGTTCGAGGAACGGGGCTGGCTCGAGCGAATCGACCCGGTGCAGTTCTCGCTGCGGCTGCTCGTGCCTCCCGGGTCGCTCCTCCTGGACGACCCGGATCTGCCGCTCGAGGGGATCGACGAGGCCGCGCTCACCTGGCGGTGGAAGCACCCCGATCCCCGCATGGACGCGCTCCAATCCCGGGTCGCAGCGGTCGTGGACGCGGGCGCCACGCGCGGTGACGACCCCGCGGCGACGATGGCGCAGGTGAAGGCGCTGGCGCTCGCCGCTGCCGGACGCAGCCACTCCCACGTGGCCCGCCCATTCTCCACGGCCGGGTCGCCGCGCCTGACCGAGAACTGGTTCTGTTGAGCGGAGCCCACCGCGGGGCAGGTGGCCCCGCAGCGCGAATCCCCCGTTCCCTAGCGCACCGTCGGAAGTGGCGCCCGGATGTCGAAGGAGAGCTGCCGGTGGGCGTCGCGCAGCGAGGCCTCGACCTCGTCGGGCGTTTCGCCTCGCGCGAAGAGGAACCCCAGGTAGGCGTCCCCCTCGGGCAGCGGCACGACCTCGCGCCCCTCCGGCACGGTGACCACGACGTCCTCGACACCGGGGACGGCCCGGGCGGCCTCCACGCCTGCCACCCCGTGGAGGATGCCCCGGAAAGGGATGGGGAGCATCATGACGCCCGACGCGCTCGTCTCCCTCCGGACGGACGCCATCGGAATCCCCATGGCGTGGGCCACCACGACCTCCTCCAGCGAGGTCCCGGCCCCGAACCGGAGCGCTCGCGCACACAGGCCGCCGATGGTCCGGGCCGCGACCTCCAGGATCACCGGTCCGTCCGGGCCGAGCCGGGCCTCTGCATGGATCGGCCCCTCTCGCAGGCCGAGTGCCGCCGCAGCCGACGCGACGATCCGCTCCACCTCCCGCTGCACGGACGCCGGCTGGCGGGACGGCGTGACGTAGAGGGTCTCCTCGAAATACGGGCCATCGAGCGGATCGGGCTTGTCGAAGAGCGCGAGCACCTCGAGCCGTCCGCCGCGCAGGAGCCCCTCGAGTGCGACCTCGGCTCCGGACACGAAGCTCTCGACGAGGATCTCGGCTCCCCTCCCCGTCCTCCCGCGCCCTCCGCTCGGTGCGCGCCGCCGCGAGGATGGCCTGGATCCGTCGCCAGGCATCCCGGAACGACGAGGGGTCGTCGGCGCGGATGACGCCCCGGCTCCCCGAAAGGCCGAGCGGCTTCAGCACGCAGGGATACCGCACGGCGTCGGCTGGCGCCTCGGGGCCACCGGCGAGAGGAAAGGCCTCGAAGCGTGGAACGGGAAGCCCCGCGCCGGAGAGCGCCTCGCGCTGCGCGAGCTTGTTGGCCGTGCGCCGGGCGGCTGCCGGCGGGTTCCGAGGCAGGCCCAGCCGCTCGAGCGCCAGTGCCGCGATGACCGCGGTGCCGTCGTCGGCGGGGACGACGCCGGAGATGGGACGACGGGCCGCCTCGCGCTCGATCTCGGCGGCCGCCGCTTCCGGCGCCCGGTAGTCGACCGAGAGCAGCCCCTCGCTCGAACCAAAGAATTCCTCGATGCGGTGGCAGCGGTCGGTGCCCACCACGACCTCGACGCCCAGCCTGGCCGCGGCCGCCAGGAAGTCGTCGGCCCGATAGCTCTGGGTCGGCACGAGGAGGAGGAGCCGGCCAGGATCCGCCATCTACGCCCCCTCGACCCCCGCCCGGAAGATCGCGAGCCCGCCCGGTTCGCGGGCCTCGACGTCGAGGCGCCTCCGCGGCCAGTCGGGGTGGTGCCAGGGGTAGAGGAACGCGTCGGGATGCGGCATGAGCCCGAGGATGCGCCCGGTGCCGTCGCAGACCCCGGCCACACCCAGCCCGGATCCGTTCGGGTTCTCCGGCCAGCCCAGGGCGATCTGCTTCTCGCCGTCGACGTAGCGGAGCGGCAGCTGCCCGCTCGCGTCGAGCCGGCGCAGCGCCTCGTCCGACTCGGCGACGAATCGCCCCTCCCCGTGGCGGGAGGGAAGATCCACCGTGCCGAGCCCCTTCGTCCAGACGCAGCGGCTCCGCGGATCGCCGGCCACGCGAACCCAGGCATCGCGGTAGCCGAGTCGCTCGTTGTTGGTGAGCGTTGCACGAGGGGTGAAATCTGGCGCGCCCGACTCCGGACCGGGAAGGAGCCCGAGCCGGGTCAGGGTCTGGAAGCCGTTGCAGATCCCGAGCACCCTTCCCCCGCCGGCCAGGAAGGCGCCCAGGTCGTCCTTCAGGTGGGAGCGGATGCGGGTCGCCAGCACCAGGCCACCGGCCACGTGATCGCCGTAGGAGAAGCCGCCCACCATGGCCAGCACCTGGTAGTCGGCGATGCGGCGCGGGTGGCGATGCGCGAAGAGGTCGGTGAGGTGGACGAGGTCCACCTCGGCGCCCACCAGGCGGAAGGCGTGTGCGGTCTCGTCCTCGCAGTTGAGGCCGAACCCGACGGGAACGAGCACGCGGACGGTCTTCACGCGCGCCCCCCCTCTCGCTTCCAGGCGCTGGCCAGGGCGGCAACGTCCTCGTCCACGACCGGGTGGCCGCCGAAGGAGATGCGCAGCCTCCCGCTCCTGTCGTAGGTCCCGAGCCGCCCCACCGGCTCCCCTGACAGTCGCCGCGCGAGCGCCGCAGCGTGCGCCGGCTTCGTGACGAGCAGGAGCCGCCCCGCCGACTCGCCAAGGAGGAGCGCCTCCCAGCCCGGTGCGCCCTCGAGCGGCGCGAGGGAGAGGTCGACGTCGAGCCCGAGCCCCGCCGCCCGGGCGAGGAAGAAGAGGGACGGCAGGAGTCCCCCACGTCCGGGGGCGTGGGCCGCCGTGACCAGCCCCTCTGCGATGGCCTGCGAGACCTTCCGGTAGCGCTCGTGGAACGCGGCGGGGTGACAGCGGGGGACCTGTCCTCCCGAAGCGCCGCGGAGGGCCGCGTACTCGGAGCAGCCCAGCTCGTCGCCCGTCTCTCCCACGACGTAGAGGATCTCCCCGGGCCCGGATGCCTCGAGGGTCAACGCCCTCCGGACGTCGGGGACGATGGCGATGGCCGATGCGAGCAGCGTGGGCGGAATGGAGATGCGCTTTCCTCCCACCACCGCGTCGTTCTTCATCGAGTCCTTGCCGGAGATGAGCGGGGTTCCGTAGGCCCGGCAAATCTCGGACAATCCGCGCGACGCCCGCACGAGCTGGGCCGCCTTGTGACGGGCGTCGGGATTCTTGGGCCCCTCCAGCGGATCCGGCCAGCAGTAGTTGTCGAGCAGGGCGATCCGGTCGATCCGGGCGCCGGCCACCACCACCCGTCGCACGGCGAGGTCGACGCCGGCCTGGGCCATGGCGTGGGCGTCCTGGTCGGAGTAGGCCGGGAACACCGCCTCCCCGAGCGCGTAACCGACGTGGCTGCCGTCGTGCGCGATGAGGAGGACCGCGGCGTCGGCAGGGACGTCCCGGTGCGCGCCAATCCAGGGCTTCACCACCGTCAGGCCCTTGACCTCGTGGTCGTAGGTGCGGTCGAGCTCCTCGGCCGAGCGCAGGTTGTCGCGGGCGAGGAATGCGCGAGCCAGGGCGTTTCCCTCGGCTGGCGTCGGGAACGGCGAGGCCGGAAACGGGCCGGGCGCCGGCTCCTGCCACTCCGCGACGATGCGCATCTCCGGATCGCCGTCGTGGAGGAACGCCATGGGGATGCGCCCGACGGTCCGCCCCTCGTGGAGCAGGTGAAAGAAGGGTTCGGCGGTGAACTCGCCGAGGTCGGTGGCCTCCACCTCGCGGAGCCGGGCAAGGGCGAGCAGCCGCGCGAGCATCTCCGGGCGCACCGCCAGGGTCATCCGCTCCTGGGCCTCGGAGACCAGGATCTCCCACGGCGCGAGCCCCTGGTACTTGAGGGGCGCCCTGGCCAGATCGAGCCGGGCTCCACCGGGCTGCTTCCCCATCTCCCCCACCGAGGAAGAAAGTCCTCCCGCCCCGTTGTCGGTGATGGCGGAGTAGAGGCCTTGGTCGCGGGCCTCGAGCAGGAAGTCGAACATCATCCGCTGCGTGATGGGGTCGCCGATCTGCACTGCCTGGACCGGGCTCTCCTCGGTGAGCTCGGCCGAGGAGAAGGTCGCTCCGTGGATGCCGTCCTTCCCGATGCGCCCGCCCACCATGACGATGCGATCGCCCGGGCGAGCGTGCTTCTGCTCACCCGGCGCGCCGGCGATGGTGACCGGCATGCGCCCCACCGTCCCGCAGTAGACGAGCGGCTTGCCCAGGAAGCGATCGTCGAAGAACTCCCAGCCGCGCGCGTAGGGAATACCCGACTGGTTGCCACCGTCGATGACGCCGGAGTGGACGCCGTCGCGGATTCGCCGGGGGTGAAGGAGCCCGGGGGGCAACACGTCCTTCCACCCGGGCGGCGCAAAGCAGTAGCCCCAGGTGTTCGAGAGCAGGTCGGAGCCCATGCCGGTGCCGAACGGGTCGCGGTTCACGCCCACGATGCCGGTGATGGCGCCGCCGTACGGGTCGAGGGCCGACGGGCTGTTGTGGGTCTCCACCTTGTAGACGAGGTGGAAGCGCTCGGTGGCCTCGATGACGCCGGCGTTGTCGTGGAAGACCGACACGAGCCAGCTCTTGCCCTCGCGCGCGCGAATGGCCCCGTCGACGGCCTCGGTCGTCCCGCGGATGAAGGTCTTGAAGATCGACCGGATCTCCTCGGGTGGCCCGCCGGCCTCCCGGTAGGAGATGACGGCGTTCATGATCTTGTGCTTGCAGTGCTCCGACCAGGTCTGGGCCAGGCACTCGAGCTCCACGTCGGTGGGCGCGGCTCCCAGCCCGGAGGCCCGGCGATCCGGGTCGGCGCCGGCCGCGCGAAAGAAATCGCGCAGCGTCGTCATCTCCTCGAGCGACAGCGCGAGCAGCCGGTCGCGGGAGAGCTTCTGCAACCCCTCGTCCGGGAGCTCCAGGCTCACGGTCTCCACCGGACGCGGGGCGTGCTCGGCCACCCGCGGCACGGAGAGATCGGGCGGGGAGGCCTTCCACTTCGCGTACGACTGGACGTCCACCCGCTCGATCACCTCGTTGGCGAGCAGGGCCCGGGCGATGCGACCGGCCTCCGCTTCCGACACGCCATCGAGCAGGTAGACCCGCGAGGTGTAGACGTGGGCCCCTTCCCCGAGCGGACGACCGAGCAGGTCCTCGATGGCGACCCGGGCGCTCTTCGCGACCGGGTCGGTGACGCCCGGCTTGTAACCGACCGAGACGGCCACGTCGAAGGGGCCGTCGTCGAGCCTCCCCACCGCGCCATGACGCACCACCGGCCCGGCGAACTCCCGGGCCACGGCCTCGGCCTCGGCCGGGGAGAGGGGCGCCTCGACGTGAAAGACGTCGCGGGTCCGGACGCGGCCAGGTGCCAGCCCGAGGTGTTCCCGGACGCGCCGGGCGACGGAGCTTCCCAGACTGTCTGTGAAGCCGGGACGGGTCCCGACCTCGATGCGGGTGACGGAAGGCAACTGGGTTCCTCTGATCCGTGGGGGGCGGGAAGTCTACCTCGAAGACGTTGGAAATGGCGCGCCGATCCGGATAATGGAGGCCCCCCCGAACCCCGGCAACGTCCACGCCATCGAAGGAGCCTCATGAACTTCGTCGCCCTCGCCGCCGCCCTCGCGCTGGCCGCCCCTCCGGTGGCGCCCGCAAAGGCCGCCCCGGCCCTCGAGGTCCCGAAGATCGCCTTCCAGCGATTCGTGCTCCCGAACGGCCTCGTGCTCCTCGTCCACGAGGACCACAAGGCGCCGATCGTGGCCGTGAACGTCTGGTACCACGTGGGCTCGAAGAACGAGCGCCCCGGCAAGACCGGGTTCGCGCACCTCTTCGAGCACCTGATGTTCAACGGCAGCGAGCACTTCGACGACGACTGGTTCAAGGTGCTCGAGCGCATCGGCGCGACCGACCTCAACGGCACCACCAACCGGGACCGGACCAACTACTTCCAGAACGTCCCCACACCGGCGCTCGACACGGTGCTCTGGATGGAGTCGGACCGCATGGGGCACCTGCTCGGCGCGGTGACCCAGGCCCGGCTCGACGAGCAGCGCGGCGTGGTGAAGAACGAGAAGCGGCAGGGAGAGAACCAGCCCTACGGACGGGCCTGGGAGGCCATCTCGGCCGCCTCCTTCCCGAAGGGTCATCCCTACTCCTGGACCACCATCGGTGCGATGGAAGACCTCGACGCTGCCTCCCTCGACGACGTGAAGGAGTGGTTCAAGGGATGGTACGGAGCGGCCAACGCGGTCCTCGTGGTCGCCGGCGACGTGAAGGCCGACGACGTGAGGGCCCGGGTCGAGAAGTTCTTCGGGAACATCGCGTCCGGGCCCCCTCTGACCCGGCAGGAGGCCTGGATCGCCAGGCGGACCGGCGAGCACCGGCAGGCCATGGCCGACCGGGTGCCCCAGGCCCGGGTTTACCTGGTCTGGAACACACCCTCGTGGGACCAGCCGGATTCGGAGGACCTGGAACTCGCCGCCCGCATTCTCTCGTCTGGCAAGACCAGCCGCCTCTACAAGCGCCTCGTCTACGACGACCAGATCGCGACCGACGTCTCGGCCATGCAGATGGGCGGCGAGATCGCCGGCCAGTTCATGATGACGGCCACCGCGCGCCCCGGTGGAGATCTGAAGCCGGTCGAGGCCGCCGCACGCGAGGAGCTGGCGCGCTTCCTCGACAAGGGCCCGACCCAGGCGGAGCTCGACCGGGCTCGAACCGAGATCCTCGCCGCCTTCACCCGTGGTGTGGAACGCATCGGCGGGTTCGGCGGGAAGTCGGACGTCCTGGCCCAGGGCGAGGTCCTTGGCGGCCGGCCCGACTTCTACGAGACCCGGCTGGCCCGCATCGCGAGCGCCACCCCGGCCCGCGTCCAGGCGGCCGCTCGCCGCTGGCTGTCCGATGGCGTGTACGTGCTCGAGATCACGCCCTGGAAGGACGGGAAGGTGGCCTCGGCCGACGCCGATCGCACCAGGATGCCCGACCCGGGCACCCCTCCCGCGCCGCGCTTCCCGGACGTGGAGAAGGCGGTCCTGGGGAACGGCCTGCGCGTCATGGTCGTGCCGCGCCCGTCGATCCCGGTCGTGAACCTGCAACTGGTCGTGGACGCCGGATTCGCCTCCGATCCGAAGGGCGCCGCGGGAACCGCACGCCTCGCGTCCACGCTCATCCCCGACGGCACGTCCAGCCGGAATGCGCTCCAGATCTCCGACGCGCTCCGCGACCTGGGCGCGACGCTCGAAGCCCGCTCGTCGCTCGACACCACCACGCTCGGCATGTCGGCGCTGAAGAAGAACCTCGATGCCTCGCTGGAGCTCTTCGCCGACGTGGCCCTCCACCCCGCCTTCCCCGTGGACGAGCTCGACCGGCAGAAGAAGCAGCTCCTCGCCGCCATCGACCGGGAGAGCAGCGAGCCGAACGCCATGGGCGGCCGCGTGCTGCCCCGGCTGGTCTACGGCGATGGGCACCCGTATGCGAACCCGACCTCCGGGTCGGGCACGAAGGGCTCGGTGTCGGTGCTCACCCGCTCCGACGTGGAGCGCTGGTACCAGTCCCGGTTCCAGCCGGGTGGCGCGGTGCTGGTGGTCGTCGGCGACACCACGCTGAAGGAGATCCTGCCGAAGCTGGAGCGGCTCTTCGCCGGGTGGAAGCCCGGCCAGGCACCGGCGAAGGAGGTCTCGCTGGCGAAGCGGGCCGCGTCGCAGCGCCTCTACCTGGTCGACCGGCCGGGTTCGATGCAGTCGGTGATCCTGGCGGGCATGGCCGCGCCGCCGCGCGCCAACCCCGACGAGATCGCCCAGGGGGTCGTCAACCGCGTGCTGGGCGGAAACTTCACCTCCCGCATCAACATGAACCTTCGCGAGGACAAGCACTGGACCTACGGCGCCCGCTCCGGTCTCGGCGACGCGCGCGGTCCCCGCCTCTTCCTCGTGTCGGCGCCGGTCCAGTCGGACAAGACCAAGGAGTCGATGCAGGAGATCCAGAAGGAGCTGGCCGGGATCATCGGTGCGCGCCCGGTGACCGCCGACGAGCTCGCGGCGGCGAAGGGGTCGCTCACCCTGGCGCTGCCCGGCCGCTGGGAGACAGGCAACGCGATCGCCGGCTCGATCGTCGAGGTCGAGACCTTCGGACTCGGCGCCGGGTACCACGACGCCTACGCGGGCAAGGTGCAGGCGCTCACGCCCGAGCAGGTGGCGGCGGCGGCGAAGTTCATCGATCCCGACCAGGTGGTCTGGGTGGTGGTGGGCGACCGGTCGAAGATCGAGAAGGGGCTCGCGGAGCTGGGGCTCGGCGCGCCGGTTCTCCTCGACGCCGATGGAAATCCGGCGAAGTAGCCGGCGGGGGCGGGAGCAACCTCCGGGGCCTGGCGCTACTCCCGGCGCCAGGCTCGCGGAACGGCGTCCAGCGAGGCTCGCCGGTCGAGGTCGCTCAAGGCCTCGAGCGCCCGCTTCTCCTCCAGCTTCGCGATCTCCAGATCCCCGTTGATCTGCTCTTCCAGCACGTACTGGAAGTTGCCGTGGGCCTGGTCCCTCTCGGCCCGGATCTCCTGGTGGCGCTGCTTCGCCTGGGCGACGCGCGCGTTGGCTTCCCGGAAGGCGTTGCGCCAGCCGATCTCCCGGGCGGCCTCCTGCTCGGCCGCCGCCGCGAGGTCCTGCGCGGCCTCCTGCGTCCCGACCCGTTCGGCCGCCACCGCCTGCCTGGCCTCCTTGGCGAGCGCATCGGCGAGGGGCGCTCGCGGAAACGGTACCGGAACGACGGGGTCGCTCCCGGGAATGGCGAGCACGGCGCCGTCGGCGACGCGGGAGAGGTCGCAAACGACCTTGGCGTGGCCGCGCCCCATCCAGACGGACCCGCCTCCGATGGGGGCGGAGAGCCGGCTCAGCCGGGCCAGGACGACCGGCGGCACCGGCGCCCCGTCGAAGACCCGCGGACCAGTTCTCCAGTCCACGACCCGGCCGGCCAGCATGCAATCGCGGGCAGGCGGCTCGATGTCGAGACGGATGGTCTCGGCCGGCGGCCGCCCCGCAGCCGCGCGTGCGACCACGAGATCGAGCCCGTCCGATCCGGGAACTGCGGCCAGGAGCACGGCCGATCGCACGAGCCGGTTCCACAGGTCTCCCTGAGCCCGGCGGTCCTCGTCGGCGGCCTGCTCGACGGCCTCTCGCCACGCCGCGGTGACCTCGCGTCCGAGGATGCCGGCAAAGGCCTCGACGGGCACGGCGAGCCAGGGCCGCGCCGGGTCCGGTGGCACGGACGGGGCAATTCCGACCAGGCTGCCGCGGGAGTCGACCAAGGGCCCGGCGAGCGGTGCGGCGGCTTCCTCGGCGCGCAGGAGGGGCTGGCCGGCGAAGGGAGTGAGGCCGCGGGACGCAGCCTCGCCGATGACCTCCGTGCCCCCGCCGTCGAGCGCCACGAGCAGCGATGCGCCAGGGGGAAGCGTGGTCGCAGCACCCGGCGCCACGAAAGGAGCGGCGGCGCCTGGGACGTACAGGATCGAGGTGCCGGGCGGAGCGCCGGGAACCGCGCGGGCCAGAAGCTGCCGGCCGTCGGAGAGATGGAGTTGCCCCTCCCCGGCCCGACAAGGGACCGAACCGAGCGCGCGGTCGGGTGCGACGAAGATGGCCTCGCCGGTGGCGTCCCCGCAGACCAGGGTGGCGCGGGCCGCGAGGAAGAGCGGACGTGGATCGGGCGGAGGGGCTTCCGGCTCCACCGGCGCGGCCGCGGTGGGCGTGGGCGCCGCGGTCGCCGGTGGCGGCGCGGGCGGGCCGGTGCGCCTGGTGGCCTGCCAGGTGGCCGCCGCGGCGGAGAGCAGGATCACGCCCACGACCGCGGCGGTGGCGCGCCTTCTCCCTCGCGGCGGCGGTCTCGGACGGGGCGGCACGGGGACAGGTTACAAACAAAACGGGCCGCCCGGTTGGTCACCGAGCGGCCCGTACCTTTTCGTCTATTTGGTGGACCCGACCGGGATCGAACCGGTGACCTCCTGAATGCCATTCAACCCACCATCCAACATGATCAATAATTAGGTCGTTTGGGCCGTCCAGGGAGCAGCACGTTTTGTTGGGTTTCCCGATGGGCAGGGGCACACTCGGGACACAGGACTTTTAGTGAACACGCGACGGAGGCGCTGAAGGAGGTAGGCGGCAGGGACCCATGCGGCGCCGAGACTCCGACTTTCTGAAGCCGGGGGCTGGGGTGGTCTGCCACTTCCGCGACCGAACCGGGGCGTCGGCCAGCTCCTTCGTCGACTCGTAGCCCAGCGATGAGCGCGCGACGCACAGGAGCCGGCAGGCCATGCGGCAGGAGAGGCCCCGCCGCATGGCAAACTCCACCTGCCGGCGCCGTGCGGGCGCGCTCACCGTTTTCTTGCGGAGATCTCCTTCAGGACTTCGACCTCGGGATCCCGCTCGGCCAGGAGCTTCTTGAGCCGCCCGTTCTCGGCCTCGAGCTGCTTGAGGCGCTTGGCGTCCAGCGGGCTCATTGTTCCGAAGCGCTTCCGCCAGACGTTCAGCGTCTGCTCCGAAACGTGGTGCTTCTTGGCCACCTCCGCGATTGGCGTAGCGTCTGCCTCGCGGAGGATCTTCACCATCTGTTCGTCCGTGAACCTGCTCTTGCGCATCGTCTCTCCGTCTCCGGAGAGGCATCGTCTCACGCTTCAAATGGTCCGAAGAACGCCGGGCAGGTCACCTGGGACCCGGGAATGTGGTGATCGCGAACTGTTCGGAGTTAGGTTTCCGCGCCACCCGCGGCTTGGGGACCGGTGGTCCCCCTGTCGCCCGTGGCGTGTACACCGCCACCGTGCCCATCCCCCTCGACTGCCCTGCTCGCTGCACCCCGTTCCCGGGTCCCTGAAGGGTATCCCCGGTCACAGCCTTGCGATGCGCGTATCCTTCGCCTTGGGGCTCGAAGAATGCAGTTCGTTCCGACAGGTGTCACTCGACTCGACCATGCGCTTGCTGGCGTGGTGCACTGCTTCGTCGACTTGGGCCAGGCCATGCGGGACAGAGACGCGGCTTCAGCCCGTGGGTGGGCCTGCCTCCTCGTCCAGAAGCTAGGGGACCACTTCTCCGACGAGGAGAAGATGATGTGGGCAAGCCGGTGGCCTCAGGCCAATCTCCACGCCAAGTCTCACCGGCGCGTACTGCGCCAGTTCCAGAACTTCGAGCAGGAACTCAAGATCCGCGGCGTGATTCTCGAGGCTGTCGTACCTGGCACTCATCCATCTGCCCGAGATGCTGCGAGTCCACATCATCACGAGCGACTTCAGCTTCGCCAAGTTCGTCACGGGTCGGCCGAATCTGCCTTCGTTCCGTTTCGTGGCACGCCCCACCGATGCGAGCCGCACGCTGGCGTCAATCCAGCCATCAAACGTACCCAGGACGCCGCTGAACTGACGCCCGGAAGGCCCGAGGGCGCAAGTCTTTGTCCGTGCCCATCCCGCTCGACTGCCCTGGCTCCCTAATGCCAGTCACGCATTTCCAACCCGGGGACGAAGTGCGCTGCGACTTCTGCAGGCGGGATGTCTACGTCAGCGCCGCCCATCTGGTGACAACGCTACCTCCCCGATGCTCGCGGTGCGCGGGTGTTGCCATCCCCTCTCCTGGCACGGAGTGCGCGGGCAGGCTTGGAGGGCGAATAGCACCTCTTGGGGGGAGTGCACCCTCCGGGTACGGAATGGCTTGGGGATGCGGTTCGACGACGAGAGCCACTGGCTCTGCCGCATCCGCGATGTCCCTCGGCGAACGGGTCAGCCGCCTAGACGTCCCAATCGTGCCAACGCGGTGAACGGCCAGGATGGCCCGTTCCCTGCGGAGCGCTTGCGGAGTCGATCCAGCAGGGCAAGCCGGCTCTGGAGCGAGGACTCACCGGGCTCTCGTCCAGCCGCTGAGCGCGTATCCGGTCACCGCGTCGTAGGCGACCTCCTGGAGCGCCGCGTACTGCGCGGCCGAGAGCCCCGTCGCCGTGGTGCCGAGCGCGGTGTCCGGCAAGTCACGCGGGTCTCGCTGGAACAGCGCCGTGTAGAACACGAGCGAGATGAAATACGAGCCCCTCTTGTTCATGTGGTCATCGTCCGCGTAGGACATCGCGTACACGAACGACGGCCAGTCCGCCGGCACGAGTCCGGGGAAGGTCCCCGCCTGGATCCTCGCCTTCAGTGCGGCGAGCGCTTTCCCCGGGATGATGTACGGCGTTGAGCGGGTGGGATGCCGCGAGATGAGAGTGTCTCGCACGAGCTCTACGTACCGGAGCCGCGTGGCGATGTTCATCTCGTAGGTCGTGGACGCGGCCGGATTCCAAATGGGCGGGTACCGCTCCCACCCGCCCGTCATGCATCCGGTGAAGTAGTCCGGGCGTGGCCAGGTCTGATAGACCCAGAACGTGGCGCCGGGGCTGTTCGGCTGCGCGTGGTCCAGTCCCATGTCGATGTTGTCGGCGTCGCTCGAGTTGGTGCCGGTCACGAAGGGTGCCTGGCGGCTCCAGCACTCGCCGGCACCGGCGTTGCTGCAGGACGCGCACCCGTCGGTGGGACCGACGGTGCAGAAGGGAAGGCAGGGCATGTTCTCCGCGGGCTGGAAGGTGACCTGCGTCAGGCCGGGCGTGTTCTGCATGTAGGGCGCCGCGGACGGATTGTTTGGATAGACGTAGGTTCCGGCCCCCGGGACCGTGAATCGTTGGAACGTCAGGTCCACGCCGCCGGCCGCGGCGACGAGCTGAAGGAACGAATCGACGACCACCGTGTCGGTCAGGCTGTTGCCGAGGAGGTAGACGGACTCCCTCCGGGCCGGGCCGCCGCCGATGGTGTAGAGCCCGGTCGTCGTGTCGCTGCGTTGCGCGCAGCTCGCCGTCGCCACCGCCCGCAGCGTGGTCGTCGTCGAGAGCGCGATGGGGCCGGCGTACACCGCTCCGTTCGCGGGATCGCTTCCGTCGGTGGTGTAGTGGATGGTCGCGCCGGGGGTCGCGGAGGTCACGGTCACGCTCTGGGCACTCCCGTAGGACCCCGGCGGCGGGTCCATCGTCGGGGCAGCGACGACGTGACCGTCCGCCAGGTCGATTCCGACGTAGTTGGAGACTGTCCCGGTGCCCTCGTAGTACGTGGCCGTGTCGCCGTCGAAGGCGGCGTCGTACCCGTGGCCGGTCGTGCCGGTGGTGCCGAACGGCGCGCCGCCGAGACGCGTGGTCCCCGCGAGGAACTCGACCTCCGCGATCGATCCCGTGCCGGATGAAGCGGTGTACTTGACGTACCGGAACGGCGCGGCACCGGCAATCGGGATCTCGTTCCATCCGGGCGCGACCTGGCCGATCGTGTGCAGCGTGACGAAGTCGTTCATCGTGCTCACGTTCGAGCCCTGGATCGCCCCCCTCCCATCGCCGACTCGTAGCCGGCGCGCGGGTGGACGCGGACGCGGGTCACGGGCTCGAGCCGCCAGCACGACGCCGCCACCGTGACCGAGGCCTCCCCGAACCTTTCCGAGACCGGCTCGCGCGCCACGACATGGTAGCTGCCGGCGGCGCCCGGCGCGGTGTAGAGCCCCGTGGCGTCGATGGACCCACCGCCCGCACCTTCCCGGACGGACCAGGTGACGCCGGTAGAGCCGCCTCCCGAGACGACGGCCGTGAAGGCCTGCTGACCGCCGGGAGCGACGGTCGCTTCCCGGGGGACGACCGAGACGGTGATCTCCGTGCCCCCGATTCCCGCCGAGCGGCAAGCCGCCGCGCCGACGAGGAGGAGCGGCGCCATCCTTCGCAGCATCGCGGATACCCCCGCCATACAAACCCCCTCTCGCAGGCGACTCCTGACGAGGTGATCCAATCACCAACGGGTGGCGACAAGCAAGCGCGAGTGCGGACGGCCAGGGAATCAACGCGGACAGGGAAGGCGCTGGCTTCCCGAAATGGCGTCCTCGTTCCTGCCACACGGGCCACTGACCTGCCTGGCATCTGCTTCCACGCTGGCCAGGTGACCGCCGTCAGCGAGGGACTCCGCGAACACGATGAACTGGCTGTCGATCCACTCGCCGAGTTCCAGCGTGATGTCGCAGATCGCCTGGAAGGCTGGCGGCCATTCGATCGGGTGATTTCCTTCACGTTGACGGTACGGTGGGCTCGCCAGCCGAAGGGCAGGACATCGTTCAATCTGTTCGAAACGTGCTGGTATCCGTACCCGACGGTGTCGTAGCCCCGGCCGGTGACCCGTCCCTCGGTGCGCTGGATGCAGTGCTCAGGGAACGGCGCGGCGAACTGCTGGCAAATCTTCCTCTTCTCCTCGTTCGTCATGGAATCTCCAGGGGACCAGAACTCGGGAATGAGCCAGGAGTGAAGTCAGTGTCTTCACTCCTGGCTTATGCCGAGATTGCTGGAGGGACTGCCTTGGGCTGCCGCACGCTTCGTCCGGTGGCTGCCCGGGACGTGCGCCTTCGTCCCAGTCTGGGCCGCGCCAATCCACACGCCCCTGCCTGGTTCACTCCCGGAGGTCGCCCCATCGGACAGACCTCCAGCGATTGCCACAGCTGCGCAGGAGGCGGAGCCTGACACGCAGGAGAAGCGCCATGGCCGCTGGTCCGGCGAGAGCCGCTGAAGGTCTCTCGCGCGGGATTCTACGCCTGGTTCGGTCGTCCGCCGTCGCCCCGACCGTGGACGACGCGCAACTGGAGAAATTGCTCGCTGCACTAGACGACCCCAATGGTGCCCTGCCTCGGTATGGCCGCAGAAAGAACCGGGCACCGTGGCGCCTCATCGTTGAGTTTGCCCGCGAGACAGGGCTCCGGAGAGGAGAGATGTCCCGCCTGGCGCGAACCGACATCGACACGGCCACGGAAACAGTCTGGGCAGTCCCCACGCGGAAACGCGGGATGACCAAGGCCAGGAAGAAGCGCCCAATCAAGCTCTCCCCCCTCGCCCTCGACATCCTGGCCGCCCTGCCCCCGCGGGATGACGGTCTAGTGTCTGGTCGCATCCCCGACCCGCGCCGCGCCCTGGCAAGGGCAGCCAAGGCTGCGGGGCTTGATCGGGTTTGGCTCCACCTGTTCAGGCACCTGTTCGCCTCGCGCCTCGCGGAACGGGGGGCCGGAAGGGCGGAGCTTCGGGAGGCCGGTGGGTGGTCGTCGAGCCGCATGGCGGACCGGTACACGCACCCCCGCTTGGAGCGGCTGAGGGGCCTAATTTCAGGCCCGCAGGGGCACACTCGGGACACACAAAAGGAAAAGGCCACCGAGGTGGTGGCCTAACTCCTTGAGATTTGGTGGACCCGACCGGGATCGAACCGGTGACCTCCTGAATGCCATTCAGGCGCGCTCCCAGCTGCGCCACGGGCCCGTCTATGTCTGCGGCCGTTCTAGGCCGTCTCTTCCTCCAGGCGTCTGACCTGCTCATGAAGCGCCTTCAACTTCGCGGCTCGAGCGTCAACCTCCGCGAGGAGGTTCCGGAGGTCGTCCGGCACGCCCGCCACTCCCTGGCGCGCCAGCGAGTAGTACTTCTCGCCCAGTTCCTGCAACCGCTGGTCGAGCTCCCTCCGGGCGAAGGCGGCGTCGATCTTCTCCTTGCCGATCTGGGACCGCTGCACGATGCGGTCGCGGATGCCGACGAGGAACTTGCGAAACGCCACGTCACCCTCCCTGCTCGAGCGCGAATTGGGTGCTGCAGGCCCCCGACAGGAGGGCGTTACCTAACGCGGCGCCCGGTGCCCCGTCAAGCGGGTTCGCCCCCCGGAACGCGCCCTGGGCGCCCGCTGCCGCTCGAGCCGCGCAAGGTAGAACCCTGCGCCCGGCGTCCGATGAGGCCAGCGCCGCTCGGAAACGGACAGCCGGAACTCGGGATGGTCCCTCAGGAATGGCTCCACGACATCCTCTCCCTCCTCCCGGAACACCGAGCAGGTGGCGAAGACGAGCCTGCCTCCGGGCCGGACGAGCTTCGCCCCTCCCTCCAGCACCGAGCGCTGGGCCTCCTGGAACCCGGCCACTGCATGGTCATCGATGCGCCAGCGGGCATCCGGCTCCCGGCAGAGCGCTCCCGATCCGCTGCAAGGCGCATCCACGAGCACACCGTCGAACTCGCCTTCCGGCACGTCGATGGAGACCTCGACCCGGGCCCCGGCCCGTCGGGCCCGTTTCGGAACGTCGGCGAGGCGGCGCGCGCTCGAATCCCATGCGGTGACCCGGGCGCCCAGCGCCGCCAGGGCGAGCGACTTCCCACCGCTACCGGCGCAGAGGTCGAGCCAGCGCTCGCCGGACTTCACCGCGCAAAGCCCCACCGCCCGCTGGCTGGACTCGTCCTGCACCTCTGCGAGTCCGCCGCGCAGCGCAGGCGCGTCGAAGAGGCGGGCCCGGTCCTCCACCCGCAAGGACCACGGCCCCTCCCCGGGCTCGGCCTGGATGCCAGCCGCGGCCAGCGCCTCCCGGACCTCCTCTCGCGTCGATCGTGCCACATTCACCCTGAGTACGATCCCGGCGTCCCGGTTGAGCGCCCGCAGGCACGCGGCCGCCTCCCGCGCTCCCAGGTCCCGGAGCAGGCGCCGGGCGAACGGGTCGGGCACGCTGCCGCGAAGCCCCAGCGCCACCACGGGATCGGACGGCGCGACCAGGGCGCACCCGGAGGAGTCGAAGGCGAGCGGGCCGCCGGGCCCGGAACGGGGCAGCGCCCGTGCGACCCGCAGCACCTCGGCGTCGGAGATGGCCCTGGGGCGCCTCGGGCCTGGGAAGGCGCAGGTCGCGGGCCACGGCCTCGGGCCGCTCCCCTTCGACGGCCACGCGCCAGGCCAGGTAGCGGAGGAGGGAACGGTCGGCGGGAACGGGCTTCGGCGCGCCGGCTCGCACGAGGGCCGCGTCGACGACCCGGAGCCACCTGGCCACCGCCCGGACGGCGGCGGCAACGTGGCGCCGCTCCTTCGGACCGATGCCGGGATGCTCGGCGAGAGACCCGGAGAGCGCGAGGCGCAGCGGGCTACCCGCTCCCAGGCCGTCGATCGCCACCAGCGCCGCGGCGATTGCGCGGCGGGAGCGGATCTCGCGGGAGCGGGGACGGGCTACTTCTTCGGGGCGGTCTTCTTGGCCGCCTTCTTCCGCTTGGCGCGAGCCTTCCACGCCTGCTTGCGGGTGGTCTTCATCCGTATGTGCTTGCTCTTGGAACGGGCCATCCGCATCACCTCGTCTATCGGGTTTCGAAAGCGGCACACGTATAGCACGGCGGGGCGGTCGCGCCACGTGTTCAGTGCCTCGACCCAGGCATGGAGGTCACGCAGCCCGCGACGCCGATCCGATCACCCGCGACGCCGAGGGACCCGGAGGCGCCGGCGTCAGCGGGAAGACGTGGGTGGCGATGACCTCGATCTTGGTCACCACCTTGCCGTCGATGACCTGGGTGTCGGCGAAGATGTCCCCGATGCGGATCCCCAGCCGATCGGTCCAGACCATCCAGGACTCGAAGGCGATGATGGGCAGGCCGACGAGGAGCAGCAGGATCCACCCCAGCGGCACGACGAAGAAGAGCGCCACCAGCGCGAAGTCGGCGTTGCGCAGCATCGACTCCCGGTATCCGGCCGGCGTCCTCTTCGGGATGTGCATGGCCCGGACGCCGAAGAGCCGTTTCCCCGGCGACTGACCGTGAAGGAGCCCGTCGGCCAGGAGGAGATAGACGACGGCCAGGATGGCGCCCAGCTCGTGGCCGAGCGTCGCCAGGGCGAAGGCGAGCAGGAAGTCCACGCCGCGGGCCAGGCCGCGCAGCCAGAGGTCGGCCTTGGGATACGGCGAGCCCTCCGGACGCGCGTCACGCATCTATCTCACGGGGCCGGTCGGCCCCGCTCCTTGCCCGGTGAAGAAGAGATACGCCATCGCCGGCCGGTGCGACCCCTCCCGCATGACGAAGTGGAGCGACTCGAAGCTCCATCCCTGGGCGGTCCGGTCGTTCAGCACCCCCGCGAGCGCCTCCTCCGTGACCGGCGTCACCTCCACCACGTCGTATCGGATGGCGCCGTCGCCGGTCAACGGCGTGTACCCGTCAGGAGGCGAGCCGCGTCCTTCGCGGTGTAGGTGAGGATGAAGTCGGCGCCGGCCCGGCGAATGCACAGGAGCGTCTCCAGGATGACCCGGGCCTCGTCGATCCAGCCCGCCTGGGCGGCGGCCTTGATCATCGCGTACTCGCCGGACACGTGGTACGCGGCCACCGGCACGTTGACCCGATCGCGCACCAGCCGCACGATGTCGAGGTACGGGACGGCCGGCTTCACCATCACCATGTCGGCGCCCTCGGCGATGTCGAGCTCCACCTCGCGGATGGCCTCGCGCCAGTTGGCGGGATCCATCTGGTAACCCTTGCGGTCCTTGGGGATGCCCGGCCCTTCGCGAGGCGCGCTCTCCGCCGCGTCGCGGAAAGGTCCGTAGAAGGCCCCGGCGAACTTGGCCGCGTAGGAGAGGATGGGCAGGTCGTCGAATCCGGCTTCGTCGAGCCCCTTGCGAATGGCGCCTACCCTGCCGTCCATCATGTCGGAAGGGGCCACGATGTCGGCACCGGCCCTGGCGTGCGCCACCGCCTCCCTGGCGAGGATGGGGATGGTGAGGTCGTTGTCGACCACGAGGTCCTGCCCGGGACCTCCCGACCTCGGCGGCTTGAGGATGCCGCAGTGGCCGTGGTCGGTGTACTCGCAGAGGCACACGTCGGTCGCGACGACCAGGCCGGGGAGACTCCTCTTCAGCGCCCGGACGGCGCGCGCGACCTCGCCGTCGTCGGCGTATGCCCCCGACCCCACGGCATCCTTGTGGACCGGAACGCCGAAGAGGATCACCGAGCGCACGCCGGCCTCCCAGCCGGCCTGGGCCTCGGCGACCAGCTCGTCCACCGAGAGCTGGAACACGCCCGGCATGCTCTTCACCGGATTCCGGACCTTCTCTCCGGGGACCACGAAGAGCGGCCACATGAGGTCGTCGGGCGAGAGCACGGTCTCGCGGACGAGGGTGCGAAGCGCCTCGGTTCGGCGCAGGCGGCGGGGGCGATCGAGCGGAAACGGCATCCGCGGTTCTTAGCGCAATCCGGCCCGACGGGAAAGGGAAGCGCGCCTGGCGCTGGGTCGCGGCACTACGGTGGGCCGTTGGGATCGATCTCGCGAAGCACGAGCCCGCTCGGGATCTTGGGGTGGAACCAGGTGCTCTTCTGCGGCATGGTCAGCCCGGCATCGGCCACCGCCTGCACCTGCCACATGGGGGTGGGGTTGAGCAGGAAGGCCGCCTCGTGCTCTCCACTCAAAGTGCGCGCCACCGCCTCGCCGGCGTCGCGGACGAAGGCCAGGTTGCCGGGGTCGCAGCATGCCGGCCCGAGGACGCCGTCGAGGACCACGCCCTGGAGCACGCTGGCGTCGAGGGCTCGAAGCGTCTCGTTGGCGGGCAAGGGCAGGCCGGTCAGGTCGGCGCCGTCGCGGATCGTGATCAGCCGGGCCTTTCCGTCCCCCGCGGTGACCAGCAGGAAGGCGCTCGACTTGCCCATGTGCTCGGAGAGGCGCGACACCGCCCAGGCCCGGCCGGTGGGGCGCCGGATGTCCTCCTCGATGAGCTCGACCTGGAAGAACGGGGCGAGCCGGCGGGCCAGGTCCTCGGGCGACACGCCGCCCAGCGAGCGCAGCAGCCGGTGGGTCGGGAAGATGACCAGCCCGGGGTCGCTCTTGGCGAGCAGGCACATGAGCGTGAACCGGTGGCCGCCGTCGGCGGGCAGCCCCGGCTTCACCCGGTCGAGCTCGTCGCGGTAGGCGAGCGCGGCGGCGTAGCGGTTGTGGCCGTCGGCGATGAGAATGCGCCGGTCGGCAAGCGCCTTGCGCACCCCCGCGATGACCGCGGCGTCCTCGATTCGCCAGAGCCGGTGGCGCGTGCCGTCGAGGGCGACGGCCTCGGCGATGGCGTCGCGCTGGAACGCCACGGCGAGGGCGGCCGCCACCTCGCCGCGAGGGTCGTCGTGCAGCCCGAGGACCGGGGAGAGGTCGGTGCGAACGTGACGGAGCAGGGCCAGCCGATCCTCGACGGCGGCGGGCCCGGTGCCCTCGTGGGCCCGGACGATGCCCTCTCGAAGATCGTGCAAGCGCACCGCCGCCATCACGCCGCGCCGGATCCGCTCCCGGCCGTCGGGAGCGACGAAGGCCTGCTCGAGCCCGTAGAGGGCCGGCCGGGGATCGCGTTTCAGGATGCCGGAGGCGGTCCACTCGCGAAGCCGTTCGGCGGCCCGGGAGTACCGATCGCTGCCCGGGTGGTCGTCGGGAAGCGGCCGGTCGAGGATGAGATGCACGATGCCGTGGGGGTCCCGCGCCGCCAGCGCATCGCGCTGGGCCGGGGTGATGATGTCGTAGGGGGGCGCGATGCGGGAGGAGAGCTCGCGACCGGTGGACGCGTAGCGGATTCCCTGGAATGGCGCGATCACCGGCACGGGCGCGGGACGGTAGATCAGCGGCCGCTGGAGGGCAAGGGCGACCGGAGAGAGGTCTCGATCTCGCTCCACGGCACCGCCCCCTCCCGGAGCAACCTCGCGCCGGAGGGCCGGACCTCGACCACCGTGCTGGGCAGGCCGCCGGGGGTGGGTCCGCCGTCGAGGACCAGATCGATCCGCGCCAGCAAGGCGGGGGCGAGGCCGGCTGACGACGACGGCGAAACCCCGCCCGCGGGGTTCGCCGAGGTGGAAACGAGCGGCCCCCCCGCCAGCCGCGCAAGCTCGCGCGCCAGTGCCAGCCCCGGGACGCGGACCCCGACGGCACCTCCGAGGACCAGCGCCGCGGGGAGGCCGGATGCGGCGGCGGCGACCAGGGTCAGGGGGCCGGGCCAGAAGCGTTCCGCGAGGCGCCGGGCCTCTTCTGGGACCGCGTCCCAGAGCGCGAAGGCCATGTCGAGGTCGGCGGCCACGAGAGGAAGGGGCTTCCCCTCGGGGCGGAGCTTGGCCGCTGCGAGCCGGGCAAGCGCCTCCGGGAGCGACGCCAGCGCACCCAGGCCATAGAAGGTCTCGGTGGGATAGACCACGAGCTGTCCGCGGCGCAGGGCGGCGGCGGCCGTGGCGACGTCCCGGGTGAATCCGGCCACGCCGCTCACCGCCACCGCCGGAGCGCCCAGAGACCCGCCGCCGCCAGCAAGACGTCGGGAAGCCACGCAGCCGCGGCCGGAGGAATCTGGCCCGACCTGGCCAGCGACCAGGAGAAACCCTGCATCGCGTAGAAGGCCAGGGAAACGCCCACCGATTCCACCAGCGACGCGGTGACGAATCCCTTGCGCCCGCGCCGCAGCGCGAGCGCCAGGGCGAGGAGGCTCGCCGGGACGGCTGCCAGGGGATAGGCGAGCTTCCGGTGCCACTCGAGCGCGTACTCGGCGGTGGGAAGCCCCAGGCGGGCGCGGACGGCCACCTGCTCGGCCAGGACCGATCGCCGCATCTGCGCCGGCCAGCCGGGACGGACGGCGAAGGCCATCGGATCCTCGTCGAACCGGTAGGCGCGGCGCGCCGCCCGATCGAGCGACATGGCCCCGTCGTCGCCGAACCGGCGCTCCTCGACCTCCTCCAGGATCCAGTCGCCGTTCGGGCCTGGAATCATGCGGGCCGCGTCGACGCGTCGTTCCATGCGGAAGGAGGGGGAGACGTCGAGGATGGTGACCCGCTCGAAGGACCCGTCCGGCCCGGCGGCTCGAAGCTCGTAGAGCCGTCGGCCGTCCCGACCCCGGAACCAGGTCTTTCGCTCCTGCCAGCGGCTCCAGGCGGCCGCACCCTTCCCTCGGGAGGCCTTGATCTCGTCGGCCTTGGCCGCCGCGCCGGCCGCGAAGAGGTCGTCGAAGACCATCATCCCGCCTGCCACCATGGCGGCCACGGCCAGGACGGGCAGCGCCACCCGCCACGGGCCGAGACCCAGGGCCCGCAGCGCGTCGTACTCCCGGGTGCGGCGGATCCCGGTCGCGGTCAGCGAGGCGGCGAGCAGCATGGCTGCGGGCGCGGTCTGCCAGGCCACCGCAGCGGCCCGGTACAGGTAGACCATCCACGCGGCCGAGAGGGCGCCCTCCCCCTGGAACGCGCTCGCACTCTCGGCGAATTCCACCGCCAGGAAAAGGACCACGACCGCCGTGAGGGCGCCCAGGAAGGCGACGAGCGCGCGGCGGGCCAGGTGGAGGAAGATCGTCACCGCACCGCCCCCGTGCCCCGTCGGGCGAGCAGCGCCAGGAGGCCGGCGGCCGCCACGGCGACCGTCAGGTTGGCGAGATTGGCGCCCAGCCAGGGCGGGAGGGTTCCGTCGTGCCCGAGCCCTTCCCCGATCCGGAGGAGCGTGTAGTAGCCGACGACCGCGAAGAGGGTCACGCCGTAGCCGAAGGCGCGCCCACCCCGCCGCATGGCGGAGATGGGAACGGCCAGAAGCCCGAGGGCCAGGATGCCCAGAGGCACGGCGATGCGGCGCCAGAGGAAGGTCTGCCAGTAGCGCCGCTCCTCGGGGGACCCCTCCCCCGCCGCGCGCAGGATCTCCCAGGGGCGCAGCTCGAATGCCGAACCCGAGAGCTGGTTGCGGGCGTCGAGCGTGGCGCCGAGCCCCAGGTCGGCGGTGGCGCGGACGAACCGGGCCACCACGTAGTCCCTCGCTCCGGGCTCTTCCCGGTGGACCTCGCCGTCCTGGAGGACGAGGCGCAGCCCACCGGCGGTGTTGGCCTCGAGCCGCCCGGAGCGGGCGAAGACGAGGACCGGCGCCGACGGGTTGGTCCGGTCGGCGATGAGGAGGTCGTGAAAGCCGTCCTTGCCGGCCCTCGCGGCGTGGAGGGTGATGCCGGGGATGTCCTCGTAGAAGACCCCCGATCGGATCTCGCCCTGGAGATTTCGACGGATGACGTCGTCGACGCGCTGGCGGGCGTCGCGAAGACCCGCCGGCGCCACCACCAGGGCCACGAAGAGCGCGAGAAGCGACACCGCCCCGCCGAGAAGGAGCGGGACCCGCACCAGCCGGACCGGCGACACCCCGACCGACGAGAGCGCCACCAACTCCCGGTCCTCGGCCAGACGTCCCACGCCGAGCACGGCGCCGAGGAGGAAGGCCACCGGCAGCACGTACTCGAGGAGGTGGGGGACGAGGTCGACGAGGATGCGGGCCACGTCCCACGGCGAGACGCCACCTCCGAAGAGGACGTCGGCCTGGGCGAGGAGCTGCGAGGCGAGAAGGAGCTGCGTGAGAAAGAGGAGCGCCGCCGCGAACGGCAGCAGGATCTCGCGGGCGAGGTAGCGGTCGAGCCGCGTCACGCCTTCTTGTCGGACTGGAGCCTCGACTTGCAGGTCGGCGTCCTTGGCCTCGACCTCGCGGGCCATCCGCGCGCGCTGCTCCCGCACCCGCTGCGCCAGTGCCGGGTCGGAGAGCGCCAGGATGCGCGCAGCGAGCAGCCCGGCGTTGCGCGCGCCGGCCTTGCCCACGGCCATCGTGCCCACCGGGACTCCGCCCGGCATCTGCGCGGTGGAGAGGAGCGAGTCGAGGCCGGAGAGGTCGCTCGAGGGAAGCGGCACGCCCAGGACGGGCAACTCGCTCTCGGCGGCGACGACGCCGGCGAGATGCGCGGCCGCGCCGGCGCCACAGACGATGACCTGGATGCCTCGTGCGGCAGCCTCGCGCGCCAGCGAACCGGTCCTGGCCGGGGTGCGGTGAGCCGACGAGATGTGGATCTCGGCCTCGATGCCCATCTCGTCGAGTGCCTTGCGCGCCTCGGACATCACCTCCCAGTCCGAGTCCGACCCCATGAGGATGAGGACCTTCGCGTTCATCTCGCCTCCCCCGGGCCGGTACGCCCGATGTCCCTGCGGTACTGGGAACCCCGGAACCGCACCTGCGCCACGGTCTCGTAGGCGCGCGCCGCGGCCTCGGCGCGGTCGGTGCCGAGCGCGCAGACCGTGAGCACGCGCCCTCCCGAGGTCACCAGCCGGCCGTCGGCCCCGCGCCGGGTCCCCGCCTGGAAGATCTGGACACCCGGGGGGAAGGGCCCCTCGGCCCCCTCGATGGCGTCGCCGATGGTGACGCGCCCCGGGTAGCCCTCGGCGGCCATCACGACGCCCACGGCGGCCCTCGGATCGACCGTGACCCGCACCGAGGACAGGTCGCCCCGCGCCGCGCCCAGCAGCGCCGGGACCAGGTCGCCGGCGAGGCGCATGACGATGGGCTGGGTCTCCGGGTCGCCGAAGCGTGCGTTGAACTCCAGGACTCGAAGTCCGTCCCTGGTGAGCATGAGACCGGCGTAGAGCGCGCCCCGGAACGGCGTCCCACGCCTCGCCATCTCCCGGACGGTGGGGAGCAGCACCCGGTCCCGCACGTCGTCGAGGAAGGCCTCGTCCACCGTGGGCGTGGGCGAGAAGGCCCCCATGCCGCCGGTGTTCGGCCCCCCGTCGCCGTCGAAGATCCGCTTGTGGTCCTGGGCCGGTGGCAGCACCAGCACCCGCTCCCCGTCCACCAGCGCGATGACGCTGACCTCGGGCCCCTCGAGCCGCTCCTCCACCACCACCCTCGATCCGGCCGCACCGTGAACCCGATCGACCAGGATGGCGCGCAGCGCCTCCTCGGCCTCCGGCAAGGTGCTGCACACCACCACGCCCTTGCCGGCCGCCAGCCCGTCGGCCTTCACGACCACGCGCCCTCCGGCTGCCCTTGCGCGGGCCAGTGCCGGACCGAGGGTGTCGAAGGCGCCGTGGTCGGCGGTGGGGATGGATGCCGCCCGCATGACCTCCTTGGCGAAGGCCTTCGACCCCTCCAGCTGGGCGGCCGCGGCGCTGGGTCCGAAGACCGGGATCCCGGCCTCGGTCAGCCTGTCGGCCAGTCCCAGCACGAGCGGTGTCTCGGGGCCCACGACGACGAGATCGATCCCGTTCCCGGCGGCCCATCGAGCCAGCCCGTCCACGTCGTCGCCGGGAATGGCGACGTTCTCGGCCAGGCGCGCGGTTCCCGGGTTGCCGGGCGCGCAGAAGACCTTCGCTGCGAGCGGGCTCTGGGCGATCTTCCAGACGAGGGCGTGCTCCCGCCCACCCCCTCCGACGACGAGGATTCGCATTCCCGGGCGGTATACCACGGAGGGCTTCTAATGGCGGAAGTGGCGCATCCCCGTGGCCACCATGGCGATCCCGGCCGCGTCGGCCACGGCGACCACCTCGGCGTCCCGGACGGAGCCCCCCGGCTGGATGATGGCGGTGGCCCCGGCCTGGATGATCTCCTCGACGCCGTCGGGGAACGGGAAGAAGGCGTCGGAGCCCACGGAGCTGCCGGCCAGCGGGAAGCGGGCCTTCATCCGGGCGATCTTCACCGACTCCACGCGGCTGGTCTGGCCGCCGCCGATGGCCAGGGTCCGGTCGCCCTCGGCGAAGACGATGGCGTTCGACTTCACGTGCTTCACGACCTTCCAGGCGAAGAGCAGGTCCTGCCACTCCTTCTCGGTGGGCGCCCGCTTCGTCATCACCTTGCAGTCCTCCCGCCGGATGCTTCCCAGGTCGCGGTCCATGACCAGCAGGCCGCCCGGAATGGAGCGCAGCTCGCGCGACTCGTCGGGGCGCCGCTTCCACGTGGCGCGGGGCTCCCCGAGCCGGGGACTGACGAGCAGCCTCAAGTTCTTCTTGGTCGCGAGCAGGTCGCGGGCCTCCGCCGAGAAGGCGGGCGCGATGACGCACTCGAGGAACAGGCCGGCCAGCTCCTTCGCAGCCGCCGCGTCCACCGGGCGGTTCATGGCCACGATCCCGCCGAAGGCCGACACCGGGTCGCAGTCGCGGGCACGGGCGAACGCCTCGGCCGGCGTCGCGCCCATCGAGACGCCGCTCGGGGTGTTGTGCTTGATGACCACGCAGGCGGTGGCGTCGTACTCCTTCACCGCGGCCAGCGCCGCCTCGAGGTCGAGGAGGTTGTTGTAGGAGAGCTCCTTGCCCTGGAGGACCTGCGCGAAGGCCACGGTGGGCTCCTCCGGCTCGCGCGGGGCGCGGTAGACGGCGCCGGCCTGGTGCGGGTTCTCCCCGTACCGGAGGTCCTGCACCTTGCTCCACGCGGCGGCGAGCGATTCCCGGGAAGCGGGCCGGAGCGGCCTCGGGGGTGGGTCGTGAGGAGAGGTACTCGGCGATGGCCGCATCGTAGGACGCCGTGTGGGCGAAGGCCTTCTTCATGAGCTCGAACCGGGTGGCGTCGGAGAGAACGCCCGCGGTCTCGATCTCGCGCGCGACGTTCTCGTAGTCGGACGGGTCCACCACCACGCCCACGTGCGCCGCGTTCTTGGCGGAGCTCCGGACCATGGCCGGACCGCCGATGTCGATCTCCTCGACGACCTCGTCGAAGGGCTTGCCGGCGGCAACGGCCTCCCGGAACGGGTAGAGGTTCACCACCACGAGGTCGATGGGGGGAATGTCGCGGGCCGCCACGTCGGCCTCGTCGGAGGCCAGGCCGCGCCGGTAGAGGATGCCCCCGTGTACGCGGGGGTGGAGCGTCTTCACCCGGCCGCCGAGGATCTCGGGGGCGGCGGTGTACTCGCCGACAGGGGTGACCCGAAGCCCGGCCTCGGCCAGGGCCTTCTGCGTGCCCCCGGTGGAGAGGAGCTCGACCCCCCGGGCCGCGAGGCGGCGGGCGAAGGGCACGAGCCCGGTCTTGTCGGACACGGAAAGCAGGGCGCGACGAATGGCCACGGAACACCTCCGGCGATGGCGGGGCGTCCGTTCTAGCGTTCGCCGAGCGGGACTTCAAGCGCGCCGGGAGGGCGCCCTATCGCTCGTACGGGACGTCGTTGCCCAGGCGGGACCGGGGCTCGTCCTCGGCCATGGCCCGGAGCTTCAGCAGCCCGCGGGTCTCGACCTGGCGGATGCGCTCGCGGGTGAGGTTCATGATGGCACCCACCTCCTCGAGCGTGATGCCGCCCCTGTCGGCGACGTCGAGCGCGCAGGTCTCGGCCATCTCCCAGATCTCCTTGTCCGGGAAGTTCAGCTTGATGGAGCCCGTGGACGGGTTCACGTCCAGGTAGAGGTGGTGCTTGCAGGAGATGAACATGCAAGGCCGCTCCCCGGTGGCGCAGTCGGCACGGCTGCGCGGCCGCTGGGCGTTCACCTCCCGGATGATCTCCTCGACCTCCGGGTCGATGACCCCCGTGGCGCGCTGGCGCCGCAACTCGCGCGCGATCTCCTTGCGCGACATGGTGCGGGACCGCCGCCGCCCTCGCCGTTCCTCCGGGCCGACCTCGTCGTCGGGACCCACCGGCTGCAGAGCCGCGTCTTCCATCGGCTCCGCCTGCTCGCTCCTGTTCGCCTCGTTCATCACGCCGCCTCCCTTCCCCATCCTCGGTACCTACCGGGCCCCGCCGCTCGCGGGGCCGCCGGCCGATGCTCAGCTCGCCTGTACCAGCTCCCGCCTCACGGTTGCCACCCGACCGCCCACCTTCTCGATGCGCCTCATCGCCTGGCGGACCTCGCGCTGCGCCCGCCCCAGCTCCCCTTCCATCTGCCTGTGGTGCGGGTGCGCCCGCGCCTTCCTCGACAGCTCGGAGAGCAGCGTTGAAAACCCCTGCTCCACGTCGCAGAGCTGGTTCTTCAGCCCCACGAAGCTCCCCCGGATCTCCTCGAGGGTCATGCCCTCGGCCATCATGCGCTTGATGAGGTTGATCCGGCGAACCACCTCGACCGGGTAGAGCCCGCTCGAGCCGGTGTGCTTGCCCTTGCGCCCCACCCGGCGGCTGCGGGGGAGCAGGCCGACCTGGACGTACTTCCGGAAGGTGGACTCGGACAGCCGCGCTCCCCGCGATTCGAAGATCCGCACCACCTCACGGCTGGTGATGCCTCCGGCCCGCTCGCGCTCGAGCCGGCCGATCTCGCTCTGGGAAACCAGGAAATCCATTGACAATGTGATTTTACGAATCCGAACGAGACGCTAATCTATTCAGTGGATCCCGTCAACGTCCCCGGAGGAAGGGACGCGCAGGGAGCGACCCTCAGGGGAAGGCGGCGACCAGGAAGGCGGCGGCTAGGAGAGCGACAGCGCGAGCAGGAACTGCCCGGCGTAGTAGAGCGGCCAGCCCACCAGCTGGTTCAGCTTGCCGGGACGCACGAACCGGCCCCGGGCGACGAACAGGTCGGAGACGAAGAAGAGCCCCGCGCCCCAGCGGACGAGCGGGTCCGGGACCCCGAGCGCGAGCCACACCATGGCCCCGATGACGGCGCAGTAGGCGAGCACCGGCAGGCGCATCTCGCCCAGGTGGGGCCACAGCCACGTCAAGATCCCCGCCAGCGCGGCAACCACCAGCGGCAGCAGGAGCATCGGGCGGCTGGAGATGGGGGCAAAGGCCGCCGCGTAGGCCACGTGAGCGAGGAGGAAGGCGACCAGCCCTGCCAGGAAGGTCTTCGGCGCCCGCGAGAGGAGCAGCACGTCGCCGGCCACCGACAGCAGAAGCCCCGTCACGACCAGGGCCGCGTACCCCGCTCACGGCCCCAGCGTGGTCTCGAGGCGCACCCGCTCGCCGGCGCGCACCTCGGCGTCCTTCACCACGGTGCCGCGGGTGGGATGGACGAGCGTCAGCCGGTAGGTCCCGGCGGCGAGCCGCATCTCCCGGGGGGTGTATCCCTCGGCGCGGCCGTCGACGTGGATCTCGGCCCAGGGCGTGGCGTTCACGAAGAGGAGCCCCTCGCCGCTCGCAGCGGGCGGGATCTGCAGCCCTTCGAGCGCGTCGGCGGAGGCCAGCACGGCGCGCGCGCCATCGGCGCGGGCACGAGACGACGCCGAAGGATCGAGGCGGGGCGACTTGGCGCGGGGGCGCGGCGCGGCCGGTCTCCCCTCCCCTGCCGGCGCCGGTGCAGTGGCGGCGGCCATCGGAGGGGACGCTGCGGCAGGCGGGGACGCTGCGGCCGACGGAGACGCACCGGCGGAGACGCGACCGGTTCGTCCGCGGCTGGCCGCGCCGGGAGCATCGGTTCGACACGGAGCGGGGTTGCCACGACGGTCGTGGCAGGCGGAGAAGCGACCCGCGCCCCCCACCACCAGCCGACTCCGATCGCCGCAGCCACCAGCGCGACGCCGGCGGTCAACGCCGCGACGCGCCAGCGCCGTCGCGGGGGCCAGGTGGCCGTCACCGCGTCCTGAGGCGAAAGCGGCGGTCGCCGGCGGTGCGGGTGGCGGCGCGCCGGGAGGCGGCGACGGGGTCGGCGTGGGGCGCGATGGAACCTCCCCCGGCCAGAGGCGGCGCATGAGCGGCCGGAGGTCACGCTCCTCGGGCGTCCGGGAGAGGGCCAGCTCGACCTCGGCGAGCCGCCGGGCCATCTCGTCGGCAGACGCCGTCCGCCGGGCCGGGTCGCGCTCCAGCGCGCCGAGCACGATGGCGTCCAGCTCGGGCGGGACGAGCTCGTTCCAGAACGACGGCGGCGAGATCCGCTCGTCCCCGATGAGCACGCGGAGCGTGGCCACCTCCGTGTCGCGCGCGAAGAGGCGATGCCCGGTGCACATCTCCCAGAGCACGACCCCGAGGGCGAAGATGTCGGCCCGGGCGTCGACCGGGGCGCCCGTCGCGTGCTCGGGCGCCATGTAGCCGACCTTGCCCTTCAGCGTTCCCGGCCCGGTCAGCCCACCGGAGCCCTGCACGCGGGCGATGCCGAAGTCGGTGAGCTTCACCTCGCCCTCGAAGGAGACGAGGATGTTCGACGGGGAGACGTCGCGATGGATCAGCCCGGCCACCCCGCCCTCGGCGATGGGGCGGTGGGCGTAGGCCAGCGCGCGGGCCACCTGCTCGGCGACGTGCACGGCCCGTGAAAGGCCGAAGCGGACGTTGGTCTCCCGGCAACGGCCCAGGACGGCGCGCAGGCTCCGGCTGTGCACCAGCTCCATGGCGATGACGTAGCGCCCCTCGATGAGATCGAAGCCGATGACGTGGACGATGTTGGCGTGGTGCAGGCTGGAGGCGAGCTGGGCCTCCTGGATGAACATGCGGACCATCTCGTCGTCGTCGCCCCGGTCGGCGCGCACGAGCTTCACCGCCACCTGCTTCACGAAGCCAGCCGGA
Organism: uncultured delta proteobacterium; assembly: GCA_963700085.1. Taxonomy (GTDB): domain Bacteria; phylum Myxococcota; class Myxococcia; order Myxococcales; family Anaeromyxobacteraceae; genus CAIOAK01. Next base: position 140,321 of record CAVOWI010000018.1, on the reverse strand, counting down.
CCGGCCACCTCGGCCCGCCACACCTCGGCCATCCCGCCGGAGGCGATGGGCTCGATGAGCAGGTACTTGCCAAGGCGACGCACGGGGGCGGCGATTCTATGCGACCCCCGGGCCGCGGCGCGAGCGGCTGACGGGAGCGCCTCCCCTCAGCGACTGTCCTCGAACGGCCCTCGGGCAAACGGGTGCAGGGCGACGCGATCACGCCGGACAACAGCTTGGTCGTCCTGACCGTTCTTCCACCGGTCGAAGCAAGAGGCGAAGGCGGTCGCCGTGGAGATCTGCCCGGCGGACGCGGTCCCGCGACGGGAGGTGGCTTCGTGTTTTCCCGTCCCGCCGTCGCACAACCCGAACTGCGACATCCGTGTCACGGTTCAACCACATGAACCACTCCTTAGGGTCAGCTTGTCCGCGGGGAATACTGTTCCCGTGCGTCTCGCCCAGCAGTCGAGGCGTCGAGGGAAAGTGGACGTGGCCATTCGTTTCCGAAGGCCTCAGCGGTTCGACGCTGCGCCTCGAGAACGATCGCGCGGTCCCGCGCGGCAAGGGCGGGGCGTCCACGGTCGACGGGTGCAGCTTGCTTTGTCGCCTCCTACACCCAGGTCGCCGCGCGCCAGGTCCACGGCGTGACCGGATCGAGGCTCCCCGAAACGGGTGACACCGGCCCACGGGATTCCACCGGGAGTGTTCATGCGCGCATCTTCTCCGAGCAGTCCCTCTCTCGGAGGAAGCACCCCATGAACCGAAACTCACTCGTCGCTCGCGCCGCCGTGCTGTCCGGCCTCGTCGTGCTGGCCGGTTGCAGCAAGGAGATCGACTTCAGCCTCCCCGCCACGTTCAACGTGAACAGCGCTGGCGCACCCGCCACCTATAGCTATGTCCAGCAGATCGACCTGGCCGCGCATGCACCCGACGCGTGGTCCCACAAGGACAAGGTGAAGGACCTGAGCCTGGTGGACGTCGAGGGAACCGTCCTGTCCATCTCCACGCCGGGCACCACGGGCAGTGGAACGTTGTGGCTGCGCCCCGACACGGCGACCAACTCCTCACAGGACGTCCAGGTCGGCAACTTACACCAATCAGCCCATCGCCATGGGCCAGTCCGTGATCATCACCCTCGTGCCGGCGGCGCTGACCATCGTGAACAACGCGCTCCAGGGCGACGGCAAGTTCAAGGTGGTGGCGTCAGGCACAACCGCAGCGGCCGCCATCTTCACGGTGGAATTCACGCTCCACATGAAGCTGAACTACAAGATCATCTGACGGGCGGGGCGACGCGGCCGGAGTGGAGGGCATCCGGCCGCGTCGGCGCGATGCTAGGCGACTACCGGCGACCGCTCTCAAAAGGGGCGCGATGTCGGTGAGATCCGTCACGCTCCCCAGGAGCCCCGCCGCCGGGCCGAAGGCGAGGACCGGCACCGGGTTGCGGGTGTGGTTGCGGCTCCCGAGGTCCTCCAGGTTACCGTGGTCGCTCGCGACCACCAGTGAATCGCCCTCGCCGAGCCCGGCGACCAGCGCCCGCGCCAGGCGATCCACCCGCGAGAGCGCCTCCACCGCGCGCTCCATCGACCGGGCGTGCCCGGCCTCGTCGGTCTCGAAGAACTCGAAGAGGGTGAGGTCGTTCTCGCGGGCGATGTCGAGCAGCATCCCGGCCGCCTCCTCCGGCTCCCGCGGCGGGATCCCGGCGCCGTGGCCGTTGGCGCGCGCCCCGGTGATGTCGTGGGTGAGGGCACGACCTAGGCGCGCGTCCTCCCAGGTCCGGAACCTCCCGCTCCCCGCCGCGAAGGCCACCGTCGTCGCCGAGGCCCGGGAGCGCCGGCGAACCAGTTCCATGGGGAGCTCCGGCTCACCCGCGGCCGGCAGCCCCAGAGCGTGGAGGTGTGCCACGGGGTAGGCGTTCGCGAAGGCCGCGGTCCTCCCCTCCCCCGCCATGGCCCGGAAGATCGAGCGGGGCTCGAGCCAGGCCCGGAGCCGTGCGTTGGGGAAGCCGAGCAGGTGCTGCCCGAGCGCGGCCGGCGCGTTCTCGCCCGACAGGATGGCGCTCTGGCCGGTGGCGGACTGGGGTCGCCCCGGGACGCCGAGGCAGGCATCGGCGAGCACCGCCCGTCCGCCACGCGGCAGCGCCTCCCCTTCCCCACCCTGGAAGCGCGAGAGCAGGAAGTCGCCCCGGGCGAGCGGGTTCACCTCCGGGTCGTCCGCGCCCACGCCCACGCCGTCCACGAAGAGGAAGATCGCCGCCACGCGCCCCCCATAATCGGATTATCCTCGCGCGCGCCGCTCATCGATCATGCCCCGACTTCCCGACCCCCGCTTCGCGACCGACTGCACCGTGTCCGTGGACGGGCGCGCCGTGCCGGCCCGCAAGGGGGAGAGCATCGCCTCTGCACTGGTGGCCGCCGGGCGCCCGCTCCTCTCGCGCAGCGCCAAGTACCACCGCCCTCGCGGCCCCTTCTGCCTCTCGGGAAGCTGCGGCTCCTGCCTGGTGCGGGTCGACGGCGAGCCCAACCAGCGCGCCTGCCGGACGCCATGCCAGGACGGTCTCCGCGTCGAGACCCAGAACGGCTGGCCCGACGCGGAACGGGACGTGCTTGGCCTCATCGATCCGCTGACGCCCCACGGCCTCGACGTGCACCACATGCTGACCCGGCCGCTGCCGCTCAACCGGGCGCTGGTGGCCTTCACTCGCCGTCTGGCCGGCTCCGGCCGCATGCCCGACCGACCGGCACCGCGCGGGCCGGAGGCCTCGACGGAGACCTTCGACGCGCTCGTCCTCGGGTCCGGGCCGGCTGGGCTCGCCGCCGCCGAGGAACTGGCCCGCTCCGGCCGGCGGGTCCTGCTCGCCGAGCAAGACCTGCTCCTCGGGGGCCGGTTGCGCGCCGGGCTCGAGCCCGGGTTCGCTCCCGGCTCCTGGCCCGCCGACGTCTCGCGCGCGGTCGCCTCCCACGGGGGCGAGGTGGCGGTCGGGACCACCGCGGTGGGGCTGTGGCACGACGGCGGCGAGCCGATCTGCCTGCTCGTCGCCCGCGCCCCGGCGCGCACGCGGCTCGTCCGCGCCAGCCGGATCCTGGTCTGCACCGGCGGCGACGCCCGGCCTCCGGTCTTCGAGGGCTGCGACCTCCCGGGGGTCTTCTCCGGGCGCGCGCTGGCGCTGGCCCTCGCCGAGCACGGCGTGGTCCCCGGACGACGCGCCGCAGTCCTCGGCACCGGCCCCGAGGCCGAGGCCATCGTGGAGCGATTCAGGGCCGCCGGGATGGAGGCGGTGCTCGTCGACCCAGCCGCCGACCCGGGCCACCGGGCGCTCCCGGGTGACGTCGCTCCGGCTCGCCGACGGCTCGAAGATTCCCTGCGACACCGTCGCCCAGGGCGCGCCCCCAGCGCCGTCGCCCGACCTCCTGCGCGCGCTCGGCGTGGGCGTGGACTGGAACCCGGCCTTCGAGGCCTTCGCGCCGCGGGTCGCCGACGACGGAACGACCCAGGTTGCCGGCCTGTTCGCGGCCGGAGAGGTGGCCCGGCCGGTCAGCGCCGCCGAGGCCGCCGCCTGGGGTCGCCGCGCCGGGGAGGCCGCCCGTGGGTAAGACCGTCCTGTGCGCCTGCGAGGACGTGACCCTCTCCGAGGTCCGGCGGGCCTTCGCGCGCGGCCACCGGGATCTGGAATCCGTGAAGCGGTACACCGGATTCGGCACCGGCCCTTGCCAGGGGAGGAGCTGCCAGAACGCCGTGGTCCAGGAGCTCCTGCGCCTCGGAGCCACGCCGGCCGAGATCACCCCCTTCACCTCCCGTCCGCCCGCACATCCGGTGACGTTCGGGACGCTGGCGGCCCTCGACCCCTCGGCCCTGCCGCTCGACGAGGGAATCCCACTGCCCGTCCTGCCCCCTCCGCCTGGCCCGTCCCCCTCGGGCCCGCTGCCGGAGCGAGCCGACGTGGTCATCGTGGGCGGCGGCATCCTCGGCCTCTCGCTGGCCTACGAGCTGGGACGGCGCGGCGTTCGCGACGTCGTGGTGCTGGAGCGGAGCTACCTCAACTCGGGCGCCTCGGGGCGCAACGGCGGCGGCGTGCGAGCCCAGTGGTCCACGCCCACCATGGTCCGGCTCGGGCTCCGCTCGCTCCAGCTCTTCGCCCGCTTTGCCGGCGAGACCGGCGTGAACGTCTGGTTCCGGCGCGGCGGCTACCTCTTCCTCGCGCCCGACGCCGCGCAGGTGGCGCGGCTCGAGCGAAATCGCGCCATCCAGGCAGCCCAGGGGATGCGCACCCGCATCCTCTCGCCCGCCCAGGCCTGCGAGGTCGTCCCGGAGCTCGACCGGAGCCGCTTCGTGGCCGCCTCCTGGAACCCAGACGACGGCGTGGTCTTCCCCTGGCCTTTCCAGTGGGGCTACGCCGCCGGCGCGGAGAGGAACGGCGCCACGGTCCGCACCTTCACGCCGGTCACCGGCCTGGAGATCTCGGGGGGGCTGGTGCGCTCGGTGAAGACGCCGGCCGGACGCATCCGCTGCGACACGGTGGTGAACGCCTGCGGGGCCTGGAGCCCGGAGGTGGCCAGGCTGGCCGGCGTGGCGCTGCCCAGCCGCCCCACCCGCCACGAGATCCTGGTGAGCGGTCCGCTCAAGCCCTGGCTCGGACCGCTGGTCTCGGCGCTCGGCACCGGCCTCTACTTCTCGCAGTCGCAGCGCGGCGAGATCGTGGGCGGCATGGGCGACCCCGCCGAGCCGGCCGGCATCGCCCACGGCGCCACGCTCCGGTTCCTGGCCCGCTTCTCGCGCGCCCTCACCGATCTCGTCCCCGCGACCGCCGGCATCCCGGTCATGCGCCAGTGGGCAGGAAACTACGACGTGACCCCGGACAACAACCCCATTCTCGGCCCGGCCGGCCCGGCCAACTTCCTCCAGCTTTCCGGCTTCGTCGGCCACGGCTTCATGATGGCCCCGGCAGTTGCGGAGCTCATGGCCGAATGGATGACCGGTCGGCCGAGGGACGAGATCTTCGACCGGTTCGGCTTCGATCGCTTCGCGCGAGGGACCGCCGTGGGCGAGGACTTCATCATCGGCTAGAGTGGCGTCCATGCCACTTGGAAAGACCATCGCCTTCCTCGGCGCCGGCAACATGGCCGAGGCCCTCGTGAAGGGACTGCTCCGCGCCGGGGTCGCCGCGCCGGGCGAGATCCTCCTCACCGACCGCCGCAAGGAACGGCTCGCCGAGCTGGAGAAGAGCTACGGCGTCCGGACCTCGACCGACAACAGGAGCGCGGCCGGCCAGGCGGCCATCATCGTCCTCTCGGTGAAGCCGCAGGTGATGAACAAGCTCCTCGCCGAGATCGCCCCGGCCCTCGACGGGACGAAGCTCGTCATCTCCATCGCCGCCGGGGTCCCGCTGGCAGCCGTGGAACGCCGCGTCGGTCACGGCGTGCGCATCATCCGCACCATGCCCAACACGCCTGCGCTCGTCGGCGCCGGCGCCACCGCCATCTCGGCCGGCGAGCACGCCACGCCCGAGGACATGGCGCAGGCCAAGGCGCTCTTCGACGCGGTGGGGAAGACGGTGATCTTGGACGAGTCGCTCCTCGACGCCGTGACCGGCCTCTCCGGATCCGGCCCCGCCTACGTCTTCCTGATCATCGAGGCGCTCAGCGACGCCGGCGTGAAGATGGGGATCGACCGGCGCAACGCCCAGGACCTGGCAGCCCAGACGGTGCTGGGATCGGCGCAGCTGCTGCTCGAGACCGGCGAGCACCCGGGCAAGCTGAAGGACCAGGTGACGAGCCCGGGCGGCACGGCCATCGCCGGCCTTCACACCCTCGAGGCGGGCGGCCTTCGCACCACCCTCATGAACGCCGTCGAGGCCGCCACCCAGCGGGCCCACGAGCTGGGCCGCCGCTTCCTCGAGGCCAAGGACGAGGAAGACTGAGCGCTCGCTCTACGACGTCGTCTCGCAGGTCGCGTAGCCACAGGAGCGGCAGGTCAAGCAGCCGCCGCTCCGGGCCATGGTGGCGCCGCAGGCCGGGCACTCGGTCCCCGGCAGCCCGGTGGTGAGCACCTGCCCTTCTCGCGAGCCGTCCCGGTACACCGTGATGCCCTTCAGCCCCAGCTCGTGGGCGAGGCGGAAGGCCCGCTCCACGGCCTCGACCGGCGCGTCTGCAGGCAAGTTGATGGTCTTCGAGACCCCGTTGTCGACGTGGCGCTGGAAGGCGGCCTGCATGCGCACGTGGGCCTCGGGCGAGACGTCGTGGGCGGTGGCGAAGAGGCGCTGGACCTCCGAGGGGACGCCCGTCACGCCTCGCGCCCGGCCGGCCGCCCGGACCGCTGCGAGCGCCGCCGCATTCTCCGGTCCGGGCAGCCTGTCGGCGAGCAGGGGGTGCTCCTCGGGAAGCTCCGCGCCGTCGAGCGCGTGGCGCACGTAGGCCACCGCGAAGAGGGGCTCGATTCCCGACGAGCACCCGGCGATGACCGAGAGCGTACCGGTAGGTGCGATGGTGGTGACGGTGGCGTTGCGGCGCGGCGCCTCCCCGCGTGAAGCTGGGGCGCTCGTCTCCCATCCCGGGAAGGGGCCCCGCTCGACGGCCAGCCGTTCGCTCTCGTGGCGGGCCTCGCGCTGCACGAAGGCCATCAGCTCCCCGGCGATGTCCAGGGCCTTCGGATCGTCGTAGGGGACGCCCAGCCGCACCAGCAGATCTGCCCAGCCCATCACCCCGAGTCCGATCTTCCGGTTGCGCCTCGAGATGGCCGCGACCTGGGGCAAGGGCCAGGCGTTCACGTCGAGCACGTCGTCGAGGAATCGGACCCCGTCGCGGACAGCGTCGGCCAGGCGGTCCCTGTCCACCTTTCCATCCTTCGCCATGACGGCGAGGTTCACCGAGCCCAGCGTGCAGGCCTCGAACGGCAGGAGCGGCTGCTCGCCGCAGGGGTTGACGCTCTCGATCGGTCCCAGATCCGGCGTCGGGCTGGCCGCGTTGACCGGGTCGAGGAAGAGGAGGCCGGGCTCGCCCGTTGCCCAGGCGTCCTCGGCGATGCGCCGGAAGAGGTCGCGCGCCGGCATCTCTCGCGTGACGGCGCCAGTCCGGGGGTGGCGCAGCGCGAAGCTCCGACCAGTCTCCACGGCCTCCATGAAGTCGTCCGTGATGCCCACCGAGACGTTGAAGTTGCCGAGCCCCGGCCCGCGCTTGGCGTCGACGAAGTCGAGGATGTCCGGATGGTCGACGCGGAGCACCGCCATGTTCGCGCCGCGGCGCACGCCCCCCTGCTTGATGGTCTCGGTGGCCGCGTCGAAGACGCGAATGAACGACACCGGTCCGCTGGCCACGCCGTGGGTGGTGCGGACGAGGTCGCCGCGCGGGCGGAGCCGGGAGAAGGAGAAGCCGGTGCCCCCGCCCGACTGGTGGATGAGCGCGGCCCACTTGAGTGCGTCGAAGATCGACTCGAGGTCGTCGCCGATGGGAAGGACGAAGCAGGCGGCGAGCTGCCCGTGGGGGCGGCCGGCGTTCATGAGCGTGGGCGAGTTGGGCAGGAACTCGAGCGCGGCCATGCGCCGCTCGAATCGGGCCGACCAGCCCTCCCGGTCCGCAGGCGCCTCGGCCTGGGCCACGGCGGCCGCGACCCGGCGGAACATCTCGGCCGGCGCCTCCGTGAGCTCACCGGCGTCGTCGCGCAGGAGGTATCGCCGCTCCAGGACCTTCCGGGCGTTGCCCGTGAGGGAGGTCATGGGAGGAGTGTAGTGCCGGCGCGGACCCGATGGGGTAGAGAACCCGGATGCGCCGCCTCGCCGCCGCCCCGCTCGCCCTCCTCGGCCTCCTCGCCTCCTGCGCCCCGCCATCGGTGCTCCCGGCCGAGGGGCGAGAGACGGTGGTCCGGTCGCTGTCCCGCCAGCCGCGCTACCTCCGGGTGGCGGTTCACGTCGGCCCGTTCTTCGGCGACGGCTCGAGGGTGCTCCTCTCCGACCGGCCCGTCTCGGAGCTGTCGCTTCTCGAGTCGCCTGGCGGACAACCCATCCTGCCGCCGGCGCCCACCCGCATCCTGCCGCCGGGCACGCCGGTCTTCATCGACTCGGTCCAGTTCCCCACGGGCGCCACGCTGTGGAGCCGCCCCGTCACCACACCCCGATACAACCCGTGGCTGCTCGCGTCCGTCGAGGGCGAGCGACGCCCCGCGGTCCTGGTACTCTCCTCCGAGTCTCGGAGCGCCGAGGACGTGCTGGCCGAGGTCGGACGCGTCCTCACCCCCGACGACCCGACCCCGATCTTCGCGGCGCTGCCCGAGCCTGTGCGGGACGCCATCCGGGAGAAGGCGCTCGTCGAGGGCATGACGCGCCAGGCCGCCGCCATGGCCTGGGGCTATCCCGACCGGATTGTGATGGACCGGCCCACCCAGTCGGAGGAGTGGTTCTGGACCGGCGGGAATCGCCGAGCCGTCTTCCAGGACGACCGGTTGGTCCGGCACGACAGCCTCAAGGTCCTGCCGAAGACGCGCTGAGCGAGGGCGGGTCCCGGATCGAGATTCAACGGCCGCGGGCACCGCGCCGGTCGCCTCGCCCGCTGCGCTCTCCCCGCCCCTGGCCGCCCCTGCCTCCGCGACCGCGGTCCTCTCTCGCGCGCGGGTCCCGCGCCTCGACCGGGCGGGGCGTGACGCCGATGGCCACGCAGAACACGGTCCCTGCCTTCAGCTGCGCGGCGAGGTCTGCCTCGCCGTGTACCGGGTCACGGAACAGGGTGGCGGCCTTCCCGATGTCGTCGAGCGATTCGCGAGCGCCCGAACCGCCGACGCAGGGTAGCCCCATGTGGTCGGCGGCCTCCATGGCCAGGTCGTTCGTGGAGCCCTTGCAGCGGGCGTTGAGCCCCTCCACCGCCGAGAGGCCGTCGAGCGTGAAGATCACGTCCCCGCCGGGCCGCTCGATCGACCTGTCGTACGGGTGCGCCGCAACCACCACACCGCCCATGTCCACCACCTTGGTCAGCACCTCGCGGACCGGCCAGGGCGGGGTTCCGAAGATCTGCGGCAACGCCGGCACCTTCTCCGGGTCGGGGAAGAAGGCGAGGTAGTGGCCGTGGTCGGTGGCGATCTCCACGCCGCAGAGCGCCAGGATCCCCTCGGCCGCACCCGCTTCCCGGATCTCGCCGATGCCGTCCATGCCGTTGGCGTCCGTGAAGGCCACGCCGTCGAGCCCGGCCTGTCTTGCCCGGCGCAGGACGTCGCGGGGGGTCAGGAGGCATCCCGGGGAGTTACGGCTATGGGCGTGCAGGTCGATGAGCATGGGGGCGCGGCTGGAATAGCACGCGCCTCACCATTCGTTCAACCAGGTGAATTTGGCCGCGAAATCGCCTGCTTGGCCTCGTCGAAGGTTTGACAGCAGGCCGGAGTAAGGCAATAATTTCGAGAAGTTGGACACGCGTTGGAGGCGGGCGAGGCGTGAGCGAGGAACGCGCGATGCAGTTCACCGGTGTGAAGGTCTTCTCGGCCACCAAGGCCAGGGACCGCGAGGAACTCGGCGAGTCGGTGACGCGCTGGCTCCAGGCCAACGCCGACCTCGAGGTCGTGGACCGCGTCGTGTCCCAGTCCAGCGACAGCGAGTTTCACTGCCTGACGATCATCCTCTTCTACCGGCACGCGGCGTGAAGCGCCTGCTCGAGGCGCGATGAAGCTCAAGCAGATCCCCGAGGACTTCTCCGTCACCGAGTCCTGGCGGTTCGACCCCGACCCTCGCGGCGAGTGGTTCGTCTACCTCATGGACAAGCAGAAGCTCTCCACCTTCGAGGCGGTGGAGCGGCTCCGCGTGGCCGCGCGCGTCCACGCGGCCGACGTGAGCTACTGCGGCCTGAAGGACAAGCAGGGAAGGACGACGCAGCTCGTCGCCGTGCGGGGCACCCAGGTGGAGATGCAGGAGCCCGACCTCCGCCTCAAGCTGCTCGGCCGCACCGCATCGCCCCTTTCGGCCGCCAACACCACGTCGAACCGCTTCGCCGTGACCGTCCGGGACCTCTCCGAGGAGGACGTGGCGCGCTTGCCCGCGTCCGTTGCCGAGGTCCGGCGCATCGGGGTGGTCGACTACTTCGACTCGCAGCGCTTCGGCTCGCTGAAGCACGGCCAGGGCTTCCTGGTGAAGGACCTCATGAGAGGCGAGCACGAGATTGCCCTCAAGAACTTCCTGGCCCGCCCGAGCGAGCTCGACAGGACCAGCGATGCCAAGGTGAAGCAGTTCTGGAAGGAGAACTGGGGACACTGGGATTCGAGGAACCCCCACCCCGGCGCCGACCGCTACGACCTGGTGGTTCGATGGCTGCGCAAGCACCCCGAGGACTTCCTCGGAGCCTTCCTGCGCACCGAGCCACGCTGGCGGGGGCTCCAGGTCTTCGCTTACCAGAGCTGGCTGTGGAACGAGGGAGTGAAGCAGTACCTGCGCGACGTGGTGGGGGTGGCGCGACTCGTCTCCATCCGGTACCAGGCCGGCACGCTTCTCTTCCCGCGCGAGCTCGACCGGGACCTGGTCGTGGAGCTTCGAGAGAAGACCTTCCCGCTCCTCGCCCCGGCCACCCGGTTCGACGACCCGCGCGTGGAGCGGGCCGCGTTGTCGGTGCTCGAGCGCGAGGGGCAGACCCTGGCCGATCTGAGGATCAAGGACACGAAGCAGATCCACTTCGACCCGGAGGAGCGGCCGCTCCTCGTGCACCCGGGAAAGCTCGTCGTCGGCGAGGCCCGGCAGGACGACCTGAACCGGGCAAGACTGCGAGTGAACCTGGCCTTCACCCTTCCCCCCGGCGCCTACGCGACACTGGTGGTGAAACGGCTCTTCCACTGGACGCTGGTGCCGGGCGCCAGGGATGCGGAGAAGCGGGCGCCGAAGCCGCCCAGGCCGCCCGAGCCCACCAAGGAGGAGCGCCTCCTGGAGCGCCGCCGCACCGGCTTCCTGGCCGCCAAGCGGGCCCGGCGCGAGGCGCGCCGCAAGAAGCCCGGCTAGCTTCGCGACGCTAGCGTCGCGGGCCGAGGTGCCGGGCGATGGCGTCGGCCAGGTCGGCCGCGGTCGAGACGGCCGGCGTCACCGCCACCCGGAGCCCGGACTCCTGCAGCGCGGCGGCCGTGGTGGGGCCGATGGCCGCCAGCGCGCAGCGGTCGAGCATCGCGGCCCGGGCCCCGAGTCCGGCCACGACGCTCCTCACGGCCGACGGAGAGGCGAAGGCCACCGCGTCGACCGTCCCGTCGAGGATGGCCTCGCCGAGTGGGGCCATCGCCAGCGACGAAGCCGGCACCGTCCGGTAGCAGGCCACCGCCAGCACGTCGGCGCCGGCCTGCACCAGGCCGTCGACCAGCTCCGGACGCCCCCCGGCGGCGCGCGGAACGAGCACGCGCCGCCCCCGCATGTGGGGCGCCATGGCGGCGGCCAGCGCGGCGCCGGTGGCGCTCTCGGGGACGAGGTCGGGGGCCCGCAGCCGCTCCCGGAGCCGATCGGCCGTGACCTTTCCCACCGCGGCCAGGCGAGTGCCCACCGGCGGAGGCGCCATGCCGAGAGCCACGATGCGCCCCAGCGTCGCGTCGACCGCCGTGGCGCTGGCGAAGGCGATCCAGTCGAACTGGTCGAGGTCGGACAGGGCCTCGTCGAGTTCCGCCCAGGATTCGGGTGGCGCCACCGCGATGGCCGGGACGTCGAGTACCCTGGCTCCCAGCTCCCGCAGGCGCGCCGACAGCCCGTCCTCCCCGCCCTTTCCGCGGGTGACCGCGACGCAGCGTCCGTCGAGTCTGGGGAGGTCGCCGCTCACCGCTTCGGTGCCGTGAGGCCGGGGCCCTTCTCGATGGCGGCGAGGATCTCGCCGGCGCCGCGGGCGATGAGCTCCTCTGCGAGTGCCTCGCCGATCCGGGCAGCGTCGCCGGCGGGCCCGGTTCGCTCCCCGCGGATGATCACCGTGCCGTCGAGGTTCGCCACCAGGCCGCGGAGCCAGATTTGGTCGCCCTTCACCTCTGCGTGGCCGGCGATGGGACCTGGCAGCCGCCCTGGAGCTTGCGCAGGAATCCGCGCTCCGCCTCGATCTGGATGCGGGTGGTCCGGTCCTCGAGCGGCGCCAGGCGCCGCAGCGTCTCGGCGTCGTCCCGGCGGGCCTCGATGGCGAGCGCCCCCTGGGCCACGGCCGGGAGCATCTCCTCGGTGGAGAAGACCTGGACCACCTTGTCGGCCAGGCCGAGCCGCTTGAGCCCGGCGTGCGCCAGCACCACCGCGTCGAATCCCTCGTCGATCTTCCTCAGGCGGGTGGCGACGTTCCCGCGGATGGTCTCGATCCTGAGGTCGGGGCGCATGGCCTGCAGCTGGGCCGAGCGGCGCAGGCTGGCGGTCCCCACCTTCGCCCCCTTCGGAAGCTGATCGAGCCTCTTGCCGTGGGAGACGAGCGCGTCGCGCGGGTCCTCCCGGGGCGGCACGGCGGCGATGACCAGGCCGCGAGGCTCGACGGCCGGGAGGTCCTTCATGGAATGCACCGCGATCTGGGCCTCGCCGCGCAGCAACGCGTCCTCGATCTCCTTGACGAACAGCCCCTTTCCGCCGACCTCCGAGAGCGGGACGTCGAGGATCCGGTCGCCCCGGGTCATGAGCTCGAGGAGCTGGACGTCGAGCCCTGGCTCGAGGCCGACGAGCAGGGCGGAGACGTGGTGCGCCTGCCACTTGGCCAGGGCACTGCGGCGGGTGGCGATCCGGACGGTCATCGGCGGGGCTCCGGCAGGGTCTGGGTTTCCTCGGGCTCCACCCCGAAGAGCTCGGCGGCGGCCCCGGGCAGGTCACTGTCGCCGGAGGCGGCAGCCTCCTTGAGCCGGGCGGTGGGTCCGTGGAGGAGCTTGTTGACGATGGCCTGGGCCATGGCCTCGACGCTCTTTCGCCCCTTCTCGTCGAGCTTGGTGCCCAGGTGCGAGAGGGTTCGATCGGCCTCGACCCGGGCGATCTGCTCGGCTCGGCGCCTGAGCTCCGCCAGCACCGGCAGCGCGGCGCGGGTCTCGCGCTCCTGGGCGAAGGCCGTGACCTCGGCCTCGACGATGGCCTCGGCGCGCAGCGCTTCCTCGGCGCGGGCCGTGTGGGTCTGGACGACCACCTTCTGCAGGTCGTCGATGTCGTAGGCGTACACGTTGTCCTGCTCGCCGCAGACGGGGTCGACGTTGCGCGGCACCGCCAGGTCGATGAGACAGATCGAGCGGCCTCGCCTCGCCTTCATGACGTGAGCCGCGAGATCCTGGGTGATCACGTAGGTCGGCGCGCCCGTGGACACGATGACCACGTCGGCGAGCGCCAGCAGGCTGGTGAGCCCGTCCCAGGGCTCGGCGGTGGCCCCGATCTCCAGGGCGAGCACCCGCGCCTTCTCCGGCGATCGGTTGGTCACGAGAATCCGGTCCGCCCCCAGGTCGCGAAGCGCCTTTGCCGACAGCGCGCCCATCTTGCCGGCGCCCACCAGCAGCACGGAGCGGCCCCGCAGGTCTCCGAAGATCTTCTCGACCAGCTCCACCGCCACCTGCGAGACGCTGCCGGCGCCCCTGGCGATCTCGGTCTCGCTGCGGACCCGCTTGGCCGTGGCGAACGCCCGGTTGCAGAGGCGCGAGACGAACGCTCCCGCGCTCTGCGCCGCGGCGGCCAGGCCGTAGGACTCCTTCACCTGGCCGAGGATCTGCGGCTCGCCGACGACCATCGAGTCGAGGCTGGCCGCCACGCGGAAGAGGTGGCGGACCGCGTCGCGGCCCGAGTGCACGTAGAGGTGCCCTTCGGCGTCGGCCGTCCGCTCCAGGAAGAAGCGGCGCGCCTCCTCGAGGGACTCGCCGTAGACGTAGCACTCGACCCGGTTGCAGGTGGAGACCACCATGGCCTCGCTCACGCCGGGCCGCCCGGCCAGGGTGGACATGGCGTCCTTGAGCTCGTCGCCGCCGAGCGCGACCTTCTCGCGCACCGCCACCGGGGCGCTCTTGTGCGAGAGCCCCACCAGGTGGAGTTCCCGGCCTGCGTTCACTTGAGCTCTCCGCTGAAATCGCCGCCGTGTCGGGTCATCCCCTCCGGCAGCACGTTGAGCGTCACCATGGAGGCGACGACGAGCCCGAACGCGCCGATGGTGAGGAGCGCGAAGCGCCGGCCGTGCCACCCGGTGTGGCGAAGCTGGACCATGGCCCCGTAGAGCATCCAGATCACGAGGGAGGTGACCTGCTGGGGGTCCCATTGCCAGGCGCTCTTCCAGACCACCTTGGCCATCCCCGACCCGGAGAGCAACGCCAGCGTGTAGACCACGAAGCCGAAGCGCACCAGTCGATGGTTCAGCGTGTCGAGCGCGGCCAGGGACGGGAGGCGGGAGAAGAGCGCCCCGAAGCGCTTGCCCTTCACCTCGCGCTCCTGGAGCAGGTACATGAGCGCCACCAGCGCGGCGATGGCGAAGAGCGCGACCCCGAGCAGGGCGGTCACGATGTGGACCGTGACCATGGGGCGGAGCACCTCGGGCGGCACTTCCACCCGGGCGTCGGGCTTCACGAGGAAGAGGGTCGGGAGGAGGACGACCAGGATGAGCGGCGTGACGAAGGCGCCGACGGTGGGGATGCGGTAGAGCCGCTGCACCAACAGCGAGGCACCGGCCCCGAGCCAGGTCAGGAAGACCATCCCGCCGCGCAGGCCGAAGAACTCGGTGCCCCCGTACTCCTTGCACCCGAGGCCGATGGCCGCGGCCTGGACCAGGAAGGCGATGCCGAGCAACCACTGCCCCACCGCGGCCAGACGGACGTGGCGGGGGCGAGCGAAGTAGACGACGTAGGCTGCAACCGCCCCGGCGTAGAACAGGGCGGCGATGCGGAGCACCTGGAGGCTCATCGGATGTCTCGTTCCGGTCTTCGAATGTGACGGGTGGTAGTCGTCCCGTCAGGAAAGATTGTCAAGCAGGAACCTGGCAAGTGCTTCCGCCTCCTTGCGCCGCTCCTCCAGGTCCGGCGGAAGTGGTCCCTGGGCGGCCTCGACCGCCGAGGCCTCGGCCAGGAAGCCCGGCTCGATCTCGTAGGCCATCTCCCCCAGGACGACCGAGTCGGCCATGGCCTCGCCCCCCATGTCCCTGACCTGGACGAGCGTCTTCACCCGGGCCAGCAACTCGTGGGGGTCGCTGCCGCCTTCGACCACCCGGAGAAACCGAGCGGCGGGCTCGAGGGCGTAGCAGCGTCCCTGACCCTCCCCGGAAAGAAGCGTGATTGACTGCCCATCGAGGCCGATCCGCCCCTGGTTGGCCCAGGTGTCGAGGAGCGCCTGCGAGACGAAGAGGAGTCCACCTGCCATGGAGAGGGAGGCGAGAAGGTAGCACGCCCCCCGGGCCGCTTGCCAGCGCGTGCCCGAGGCGTTAGGAAGGCCGTCATGGCTTCCAACGACGTGGTCACCCTCGAGGACGGCACCTTCGACGCAGAGGTGCTGAAGAGCGAAATCCCGGTCCTGGTCGACTTCTGGGCCACCTGGTGCGGCCCCTGCAAGGCGATCGCGCCGGTGGTCGAGCAGATCGCCACCGACTTCAAGGGCAAGGTGAAGGTCGGCAAGATGGACATCGACAAGCACCAGGCGGTGGCCCAGAAGTACAACATCCGCTCCATCCCCACGCTGCTCGTGTTCAAGGGCGGCAAGGTCGTGGACACCGTGGTCGGCGCCGACCGCACCCGCATTCTCGACAGCGTGAAGAAGGTGTCGTAGCAGCGGGACGGCACCTCGGAGTGGCACTTGCGCGCCCTGAAGGGCGCGCCGCTTTCAGTTCACGAACCTGCGCGTTCCCACGCTGGAGAGCAGCGCCAGGGCGACGAAGACCACCAGGACCGACGTCCCGCCATAGCTCATGAGCGGCAAGGTCACGCCCACGACGGGAAGCATCCCCGTCACCATGCCCATGTTGATGAAGGCGTGCCAGAAGACGAGCGCGGTCGCTCCCACCGCCACGAACTGGCCGAACCGATCGCTGGCGCGCAGCGCGATGGTGATCCCGGAGCCGACCAGCCCGAAGTAGAGGGCGAGCAGGAGGAGGGCGCCGACGAAGCCGCGCTCCTCCGCCCACACCGAGAAGATGAAGTCGGTGTGCTGCTCCGGGAGGAAGGAGAGCAGGGTCTGCGTGCCCTGCCCCCAGCCCTTTCCCAGCCCCTGCCCCGATCCCACTGCGATCATCGACTGCGTGGCGTGATAGCCGGCGCCAAGCACGTCTCCCTCGGGGTTGAGGAAGGTCTCGACCCGCTTGCGCTGGTAGGGCTTGAGGTGCGGCCAGGCCGCCACGGCCCCCAACGTCACCACGGTCCCCAGGACCACGAGCGTCTTCCAGCGCACGCCGGCGAAGAGGATCATGGTGCCCCCCACCGCCATGACGATGAGCGCAGTCCCCAGGTCGGGCTCCCGCTGGACGAGGACCGCCGGCACGAGCACCAGGAGCGCAGGGATGGCGATGCGGGCCAGCCCGCGGGGACCGCGCCTCGGGTCGCTCTCCGCGTCGCTGGAGAACCAGCGGGCGAGCACCAGGATGACGGCGATCTTGGCCAGCTCGGAGGGCTGGAAATTGACCGGGCCGAAGGTGAGCCAGCGCCTTGCTCCCATCACCACCCGCCCCTTCAGGAGCACGGCCACGAGCAGGAGGAGGACGATGGCGTAGAAGACCCAGGCCCCGCGACGGAAGAGCTTGTAGTCGACGAGCACGACGAAGAGAGCCAGCCCCGCGCCCACGCCCATCCAGGTGACCTGGGTGATCCAGATGTCGATGTGCGAGCTCTTGGAGGCAGAGGCCAGGTTCCAGACGCCGACGGCGCATATGGAGAGGGCCAGGAAGAGCACGTGCCAGGGGAACCGGGCGAAGGACCGCTCCCGTGGCGCGCCCAGGCTGGCCAGACCGGAGACCTCAAGCGCCACTTTGGACTCCGGGGGCGGCGTGAAGGGAGGCGCGGGCCGGCTTCTCGGGACGACCGGGCGGGGGCGGAGTCGGGGGCGGCGCGACGGCCGGCGGCGCTGCGGATGGCCGGTTCGCTCCGTCCCGGTCCCGCGCGTCCTGCTCCTTCAGCTCGAGCCACTTGCGGACCAGCCCTGCCGCGGTGGGGGCCGCGTTGGAAGCCCCGAACCCCGAGTGCTCGTTCAGGACCACCACCACGATCTCCGGATCGTCGGCCGGGGCGAAGGCGGCGAACCAGGCGTGGTCCCGCTCGAAGTAGGCGACCTGGGAGGCCTTGAGCCGCTTGGCCCCGAGCTTCACCACCTGTGCGGTACCGGTCTTGCCGGCCATGACCGTGTCCTTGAGCCGGACGCCGCGGGCGGTGCCGAACGGCTCGTTCACGGCAGCCAGCAGCCCCTTCATCACCGCGTCGCGCGTCTCCGGCTTGACCGGGATCCGACCTCGCACCTCGGGGGCGAACTCCTTCAGCACGTCGCCGCGGGGGTCCTCGACCCTCAGCACCACCTGGGGCTTCCAGACCTTCCCCGTGGCGATGGCCCCGTAGAGCACCAGCTGCTGCAGGGGCGTCACGTTCACGTCGCCCTGCCCGATGGCGATGTTGAGCGACATGCCGTGCCGGTGCCCTCCGGGCTGGTGGGTGTCGTGCCAGGCCTCGTCGGGCATGACGCCGGGGATCTCGCCCTGGAGGTCGAGGCCGGTGGGCTTGCCCAGGCCGAGCCGGGCACCCCACCTGGCGATCCGGTCGGTGCCCATGCGGTCGGCCAGGGCATAGAAGAAGACGTCGCAGCTGGCGCCCATGGCGTGCTCCAGGTCGACCTGGCCGTGGCCGCTCTCCTTGTCGCATCGCCACGCGTGTCCACCCAGCATGTACTTGCCCGGGCAGAACACCGTCCCGCCTGGGCGCAGCGTCCCCTCCTCCAGCGCGGCGATGGCGGTCACCACCTTGAACGTGGAGCCGGGGTGGTAGTGCTGCTGGATGGCCCGGAAGAGCTCGGGCTGGAGCGGATCGGCCCGGATGGCGGCGAGCTCGGCGCGGGTGATGCGCCCCGCCATCTTGTTGGGGTCGATCGCCGGGCGGTCCACCAGCGCCAGGATGAACCCGGTCTTGGCGTCCATGGCCAGCACGGCTCCGGCGGTCGCCGGGAAGGTCTTCTCGGCGAACTCCTGCAGGCGCCAGTCGAGAGAGAGCACCAGGTTGTTGCCCGGCGTGGAGGGCTCGTAGCGCTGGGCCTCGGGGATGAGTTCGCTGTCCCGCTTGGCGTTGCCGCGGGCGTCCACCACCACGCGCTGGAGGCCGTCGACGCCGCGCAGCTCGTTCTCGAAGCGCTTCTCGAGACCGCGGCGCCCGACGAAATCGCGCGACTGGTAGGGCTGCTGTTCGCCGCCCAGCTTCTCCAGCGCCGCGTTCATCTTTCCCAGCTCGTCCGGGCCGACCTCGTTCATGTATCCGAGAAGATGGCTGGCCCAGACCCCGTGCCGGTAGCTGCGATGGGGAGTGGGGAGAACGTCCACGGCGCCGGAGAGATCGATGCGGTTGGCCTCGACGACGTCCAGGTCGTCGCGGGTGATGTCGACCTTGACGGTGAACGGCCGGAAGCGGACCAGGCCGCGCGCGGTGGCGAGGTGCTCGCGCACCCGCTGCACCTCGTCGAAGGAGAGGGAGAGCATGGCGGCCAGACGGGTGACCACGTCGTCGCAGCCCTTCCCGCAGAAGTAGGGAATGAGGACCACGTCGTAGCTCGGCCTCGAGTCGACGAGCACCTTCCGGGCGCGGTCGAGCATCAGGCCGCGGTCGGCCGGGACGCGCAGCTCCTTCACGAAGTTCTCGTCGGCCCGGCCCTTGTACTCGTCGCCCCGGAGGATCTGCAGGTGGTAGAGGCGCGAGAGGAGCACCAGGAAGGCCAGGAAGGCGAACCCGGCCATCCAGAGGAGGCGACCGCGGCCGTCGCCGCTCGGCGAGGACGGGTTCAGCGGCACGGAGCGCCCCCGGTCATCGCAGCACCCCCGAGTGGTCGCGGTGGGCCGGCACGAGGACCCGGTCGAGCGCCCAGCGGATGGCCGGAGCGGCCGCGGCGGTGAGGAGCGACTCGACGAGGACGCGCCCGAGAAGGCCCCAGCTGGGGTCGGCGTTCGACGACGTCACGTAGCGGGTGAGCAGGATGGCGCCGAAGCCCATCAGGAAGGTGGCGGCGCCACAGAGGAGGGCGAAGCCCAGCCTGCTTCGGGCGTCGAAGGGGCCGGCCCCGGCGCGGACGCCGAGCAGGACAATGACTGAAAGTGAAGTTAGCAGGCCGCCCGGGCCGCCGGCCGAGGCGTCGAGCAGCACGCCCACCAGCGCGGCGCCAATGGCGCCCTCGACCACCGGGGTCTCCAGGCCCAGCCAGACGATGACCGGAACGGCCAGCGCCAGCGACACGGCGCCGCCGGAGAGCTGGCTGGTGAGCGAGGCCGAGATTGCCAGGAGGAAGAGGACCGCGAGCAGCGCCAGCGGCACGCGCAGGAGCGGCGTCATGGTTCCGGGGCCCGGGCCGCGGGGAGACCGCCGGGCACCTCGGTGGAGACCAGCACCGCGACCTCCTCGGCCCGGTTCACGTCGACGGCCGGGAGCACCTCCGCAGCCTGGTAGAGGCCGAAGCCGCCTCGCTTCACGTGGGTCACCTGCCCGACCGGCAGCCCGCGGGGGAAGACGCCGTCGGTCCCGGAGGTCACCAACTGGTCGCCCTCGATGAGGTCGTCGGAGCGAAGCGCGTACTCGAGCCGGCACGGACCAGGCGCCCCCTGCCCTCGCACGTTGGCGCGGGCCCGGGAGCGCTCGACCCGCACCGCGATGGAGCTGTTGCGGTCGGAGAGGAGCAGGACGTCGGCGCTGCGAGCGCCGAGCGTGTGGACGCGTCCGAGGACGCCGTCGGCCGTGACCACCGGCATCATTCGCCGGACGCCGTCGTCTGCTCCGCGGTCGATGGTCACGAGCTGAAGTCCCTTGGGGTCCATTCGCGTCCCGATGATCCGGGCGCCCACCGCCCGGTGCTCGGGCTTCGAACGCGCAAAGGCCAGCAAACGTTCCAGGCGCTCGTTCTCGGCCTTGAGCTGCGAGAGCTCCGTGTTCTCGGCGCGCAGCTCGTTGACGGTTCGAGAGAGCGCGACGGACCGGTCGTGCGCGCCGCGCAGCCACACGTAGCGCTGCCAGGTGGAGAGCGCCCCGCTCACCGTCCAGTCGATGGCCTTCTCGACGGGGCTCGTGACCGTGAGGACGAACCGGTCGAGCGTGGTTCGATCGCCAGGGTGTCGAGCGTGGGCGAGGAAAACGCCCAGCGGGACGACCGCGAGGACCACCACCAGAAGGACTTCCCTGTACCGCTTCAGAAGTGAGAGCAATTCGACTCCGGCCTCGCCCGCGCCGCCCGTCCCAACCTCGAAAACCCTTGCATTTTAGCGCCTGTCGACCTAGTTGTTCAACCCCGTCGCGGCAAGCGCCGTCGACCAGAACGCCACCCCGCGGGAGTCTTCTACCTCATGCTGGACATCCTTCGTGCGAAGAGCCGCAGCGTCCTCACCTACGTGCTCTTCGGCATCATCATCGTCGTCTTCGTCGTCAGCTTCGGACCGGGCTCCCAGGGGTGCCAGGTCGAGGGGCTCTCCGCCCACTCGGCGGTGGAGGTCGACGGCTACGTGGTCGCCCCCGCCGACTACGAGGAGGCCTACGGGAATCTCTTCCGCACATACCAGGCCCGGGTGGGCCAGAGCTTCACCCGCGAGCTCGCCGACCAGCTCGGGCTTCGCAACGTGGCCATGAACCAGCTCGTCGACCGGGTGCTCGTGGTCCAGGAGGCGAAGAAGCGCGGCCTTCGCGTCGCCCCCGACGAGGTGAACAGGGTGGTCTGGGCCATTCCGAGCTTCCAGACCGACGGACGCTTCGACATCGAGCTCTACCGTCGCGCCGTGCGGCAGAGCTTCGGCTCGGAGAGCCGCTTCGAGGAGCGTCTCGTCGACGACCTGCTCTACCAGAAGATGATGGCCCTCCTTCGCGAGGGGGCGCTGGTGTCCGAGGACGAGGTTCGCGCCGCCTGGAGCGCCGACGCCGATCGGGTGGACCTCGAGTGGGTCCGCTTCCCGCTCGCCTCTGCCCGCAAGGAGGTCAAGGTCACCGACGCCGAGGTGGCTGCGCTCCTCAAGTCGAACGCGGCCAGGGTCCAGCAGGCCTACAAGGACAACGCGTCCCGCTACGAGATCAAGAAGAAGGTGAGGGCTCGCCACATTCTCGTGAAGGTCCCGGAAGGCGCCCCGGCATCCCAGGACGATGCGGCGAGAAAGAAGGTCGAGGGGCTGGCGGAGCGCGTGAAGACGGAGCCCTTCGCGCAGGTGGCGAAGACGACCTCCGACGACGCGGCGACCCGGGAAAAGGGCGGCGACCTCGGATCGTTCGGCCCCGGGCTCATGGCGAAGCCGTTCGACGACGCCGCCTTCTCGCTCAAGGCGGGCGAGGTCTCCGCGCCGGTCCGCACCCGGTTCGGCTGGCATCTCATCCTGGTCGAGGCGGTGGAGGACGGCCGGGTGGTTCCCCTGAAGGAAGTCGAGGCCTCGCTGGCAAGAGAGGTCCTCGAGCTGGACGGCGCTCGCAAGGTCGCCGACCGGCGGGCCCGCGAGGCGCTCGCCCAGGCCAAGGCCGGCAAGAAGCTCGCCCTGCTCTTCCCCACGCCGGCACCGGGGGCGAAGAAGCCGGGCGTCACGCTCGGTGGGGAACCCGTCGTCGCCCGCGATACCGGCCTCTTCAACCCGACCGGACCCGCCCTGCCCGGCCTCGGAGAGGCCCCCCCCTCTACGCCGCCGCCGCCACAGCCACCGTCGCCGGGCAGACCCTTCCCGAGGTCTACGCGACTCCGGCCGGTCCGGTGGTGGCCCAGGTGAAGGAGCGCCAGCACCCCGACCCGGCCAGGTACGAGAGGCAACGCGACGAGGTCGTGGCCCGGCTCGGATCCGCCGCCAGGCGGAGGTGGAGGCGGCCTGGATGAAGACGCTGCGCGACGGCGCCAAGATCAGGGTGAACGACGCGCTCCTGCGTGGGAGCGTCGCTCCTCAGGACCAGTAGGAGACGCCCGGCCGCCGACTCACCGACGGCTAGGCCACGCCGTTCCGCGTCGACGCCTTGACGCGGTACATCGCCGCGTCTGCGCCTTGCACGACCTTCTCGGGCGTGTCGCCGTCCTCGGGGCACGTCGCCAGCCCGAAGCTCGCCGTCACCTTCACGTCGAGTCCACCCTCGCGCAGGAAGACGGCCTCGCTCAAGGCGATGCGGATCCGGTCGGCCACCATCCGTGCGTGGGCCTTGTCGGTCTCGGGCAGGAGGATCACGAACTCGTCACCGCCGTAGCGCACCGGGACGTCGAGGGTGCGGATCTGGTGGCGGATGAGGTCCCCGACCTCCTTCAGGACCGAGCTTCCTGCCTGGTGGCCGAACCGGTCGTTCACCTGCTTGAAGTGGTCGAGGTCGACGAAGACCACCGAGAAGGGGCGCCCGGTGCGCGCGGTGCGGGCCACCTCCATCTCCAGCTGCCGCCAGAGGTGTCGCGCGTTGAAGAGGCCGGAGTGCTCGTCCCGGAGGGTGAGTTCCCGGATGCGCTCGTAGGCGCGGGCGTTGTCGATGGCGATGGCAGCGTAGTCGGCGAGGGCTTCCAGCGTCCGCTGATCGCCGGCGTCGAAGGGATGACCGCCGCGTGGATTGACGAGCTCGACCACCCCGAGCACGCGCCCCTTCGACTGCAGCGGCACGGCCAGCAGGCTGCCGGTGACCATCCCGGAGGCGTCGTCGAAGCGGGCCGCGAACCGGGGATCGGTGCGGACGTCGGGCACGAGCACGGGAAGGCCCGTCCTGGCGACGTTTCCCGCCACCCCTTCCCCCAGGGGCAGGCGCATGGTCTTCAACCGTTCGGCCCCCTCCCCGACCGCGATCTCGAACACGAGTTCCTGCTTCTGCTCGTCGACGAGGAGCAGCGACCAGTGTTCCGGGCGCAGCACGTCGCTCACCTTCTGCATGATGAGGGCGAGAAGCTCGTGGATGTCGAGGGTGCCGGCCAGCGAACGGCCGATCTCGTTGAACGCCTGGAGCTCCTGTACCTTCCGCTCGAGCTGGCGCAGCAGGTCTCGGGACTCCATGGTCAAGGATCGTGGTAGCAATACGGCGGGTCGTTCGTCAATGCGCCTCGTCCTCGCCTCCCAGAGTCCTCGACGACGCGAGCTCCTCGCCTCGGTCGGGATCCCCGTCGATGTTCGCCCCGCCGACACCGACGAGTCGGTGCGCGTGGGTGAAGGTGCGGACGAGTACGTCCGGCGTCTGGCCCGCGAGAAGGCCCGCGCGGTCGCCTGCTCGGAGGGCGAACTGGTGCTGGCGGCCGACACGGCGGTCGTCCTGGGAAACGAGATCCTGGGCAAGCCGCGGGACGAGGACGACGCCAGGAGGATGCTGCGCGACCTTTCGGGCCGCACCCATGTGGTGGCGACGGGCGTGCACGGCCTCGCCGCGGGGGCGTCGGGAAGCGCGCCGCGAGAGGAGACCATCGCCGTCTCCTCGGCCGTCCGATTCGTCACCCTCTCCGAGGAGCGCATCGCCTGGTACGTCGCCACCGGCGAGCCGCTCGACAAGGCCGGCGCCTATGCGGTCCAGGGAGCGGGCGGGTCGCTCGTGCGAGGCATCGCCGGCAGCGTCTCCAACGTGGTTGGCCTGCCCCTCGCGGAGACCCTGGCTCTCCTCGGCCGGCTGGGCCTCTCGCTGCCCTGGGGGCATCGGTGAGCTCCGATACCATCGCGTCGCGCCTGGACCGAGTCCGCAGGGGCATCCCCGCGGGTGTGGGCCTGGTGGCGGTCTCGAAGTCCCAGCCGTCGGAGGCCATTCGCGAGGCCTTCGCAGCCGGCCAGCGCGACTTCGGCGAGAACTACGTGCAGGAGTGGCGCGAGAAGGCGGACGACCTGGCCGACCTCCCGGGGCTGGTCTGGCACTTCGTGGGCTCGCTGCAGACGAACAAGGTGAAGTACCTCGCAGCCCGCGTCGGCCTCATCCACACCGTGGACCGGGAGGAACTGGGGCGGGAGATCGCCCGGCGCTGGGAGAAGGCCGGGGCCCGCGCCCGCGTCCTCGTCGAGGTGAACCTGGGCGGAGAGGCTTCCAAGGGAGGGTGCGCGGCAGGCCAGGTCGAGGGGCTCGTCGAGGCCCTTCGCGGGCTCCCCTCGCTCGAGGTGGCAGGACTCACCGCCATCCCGCCGCCCGAGGACGACCCGCGCCCCCACTTCGTGGCGCTGCGAGCCCTGCGCGACCGGCTGGGCCTGCGCGAACTCTCGATGGGCATGAGCGGCGACTATCCGGTGGCCATCGAGGAGGGAGCGACCCTGGTCCGCATCGGCACCGCGATCTTCGGGGAACGGCGCCCTCGCGGGTAGCGCCCCTGGCGATGGGCCTTCAGGCCTCTCGCAGCCGCAACCGCCCCTCCTCGTTCACCAGGGCCTTGTACTCCTGGCCGCAGTAGTAGCAGAGGACCTCGTCTCCATCCCCGAAGCCGTCGTCGTAGGGATTGTTCGCGTTGCACGTTGGACAGTCGAAATCCTTGAAGGTCCGGCGGCGACCCTCCTTTTCACCGGGGTCTTCCTTCTCTTCCTCGTAATGGTTTGGATCGAGCGGCATGGGAGAAGAGTAGCCAAACCCTTTCGCCACCGCGACAGGGATGCCTTGACTTGGTTGGATCCCATTCGGGGCTATCGCTCCAACATGACGACTTCGTGTCCTTTTTCCGGCGAGCGGGTTGGCCGCTCCCTTGCTAAACCCATTAACACCATGCAGATGACCCGCCTCGCCTCCGTCGCCGCCCTGGCGCTCGCCGTCGCCTCCCCTGCGAGGGCTGGCGGCGGGTTCGGGCCAGGCGAGCAGATCGACTTCACGATCGACTATCTCGGCGTCCACGCCGGCGAGGCCCGCATCCTGGTTGGGCAGGCCGAGGGACCGGTCTGGCCCGTCATCACCCGGGCGCGTACCGACGGGCTCGCGAGCATCGTCGACATCCGCGAACACCTCGTGTCGTACTGGGACTCGGAGTCCCGCCTCCCGCGTGGATCGGATCTCCAGGCCATCGAGCTGGGCGACCGGCACAACGACAGCGCCCGCTTCGACAGGGGATCCGGAAAGGCGACCATCCGCATCCTCCGCAAGGGGAGGAAGGTGGAGAACACCTACCCGCTCGACCCCCTGGCGCAGGACTTCGCGAGCGCGCTCCTCTGGCTCCGGCTCCAGCCGCTGGCGGAGGACGCCCGGTTCGAGATCCCGATCTTCACCACGAAGGGCACCTTCCAGCTGCGGGCCTCCGTGGTGGGGCGCGAGACGGTGACCACGCCAGCCGGCGCCTTCGCGGCGTGGAAGGTCCAGATCCGGACCGCCTTCAACGGCAAGTTCGCCTCGAAGCGCGACACCTTCGTCTGGTTCTCCGACGACGAGAGCAAGGTGCCGGTCCGGGTGAGCGCCGAGTTCGCGGTGGGCAGCGTGGTGGTGAATCTGGCGGCCTATCGCCCCGGCGGCCAGCTGGCCAGGAACTGAAGGCCCCTGCCTGGTCGCCGCCGCCTTCGCCTCCCTGCTGCTCGCCGTCGAGCCGTGCGGACTGCCTGCGCTCCGCCCCGGGCCATTCCCGTGGAGATCCGGCGAGGTCCTCCATTTCGATCTCGACGTGATGGGGATGGTGAAGGCCGGGACGCTGGCGCTCGAGGTGGGCCGTCCGATGTTCGAGGGCAAGCAGATCCCCTTCAAGGCGCGGGTGCGAAACACCTCGGTGTTCGCGAAGATCCGGCGGATCGTCGGCGGGGCCTTCTCCTGGGTGGACGCGAAGACGCTGCTCCCGGAGCGCTTCCGCGACGAGGTGCTCGAGGACGACGTGAAGAAGGTGAGCGACGCGCGACTCCGCGTCGACCCGGCCTCCGTCGCCATCGAGACCTGGTTCGGCGACCAGAGGGGCTCGACGACCTTTTCGCGCCAGGGTGAGGTCCTCGACGGGCTCTCAGCCGCATACTACCTGCGCGCCGCCGACCTGAAGCCGGGGCAGGAGCTCTGCTTCGACGTGGTGGGCAACCGCCGGTACTGGCGATTCCAGGGGAAGGTGGCGGCCAGGCCGGAGCGCGTGGAGACGGCCGGTGGCCTGTTCGACTCCCTGCGCATCGACGGCACCATCGAGCGCGCCGACAAGCCGGGCGTGAAGCGGCCGCTCCACGTCTGGATCTCCACCGATCCCAGGCGGGTGCTGGTTGGCGTGGTGAGCGAGATTGACCTGGGCCCGGTCTCGGCGCTTCTCTCCCGGCCGCCCTAGCTGGCCTGGCCCGCTTGCCGCGGGCCGCTAGATGAGGCCGCGGGAGCGGCGCAGCAGCTCGACGGTCTTCCCGAACTCGACGTCCCAGGCGCTCGTGCCCTCCTGGAGGTGCTTGAGCCGGGCTCGGGCCTCGCGGTCGATCTCGTCGTCCACGTCGAGGTGGCGCTTGAAGATGCCGAAGATCTTCTTCCTCAGGCCGAGGTCGTCGGAGAAGACCTCCTCGATGTTCCGGGAGACGAGCATCTGCTCCATCATCTGGCCGATGACGAACTCGATCCCCTCGTCGCCCATCTTGAAGCCGCGAACGTCGGCCATCTCGCGCTTCACCTGGTTGAACCTGGAGTGATCGTAGCCGCGGCGCTCGAGGGCCTCGCGGGTGGCGCCATTCACGCGCTCCTCCGCGGCCAGGTACTCTTTCATGACCGAGGCCATGTCCATCTCGGCGTCGGCGATCCGCATGGTCTCGACCTCGACGTCGCCGTCCTGCATCAGAGCCTGGACGACCTCGCGGGCGATGGTCGGGATGACCTTCGGATAAAGGCGCATTTTTCTCTTTCCTCGCGGCGCGGGTTCAACGCGCCCGAGCCACGTAACGGCGGTGATCTAAAGGACTTTCCGTATAGACTCCACCGACGGTCGAGGGCAAGGAAAAAGGGGCCGCCGCCCTCACGGGACGGTCCCATTCCTGCCCTTCGGGGTCGGCCTCGTCGCTCTCAGGACGCGTAGATGTTCATCACTTCGGCGAGGAGCTTCAATGCCTCGGGCTTCGTTCGCTGGAAGGCATTCCGCCCCATGATCGAACCGAACGAGCCGCCCTCCTTGAGGCCCCGGACCTCGGTCAGCAGGTCGTCGATTCCCTTGGCCTCTCCCCCCGAGAAGATGACGATGCGCTTGCCGTTGAAGGCGCTCTGGACGACGTGGCGGACCCGGTCGGCGAGCGTCTTGGTGGGGATGGCGTACTTCTCGAAGACCTTCTTCGCCTCGGCGCCCTCCACCAGGTCCCTGGGCGGCTTCACCTTGATGATGTGGGCGCCAAGCTGGGCGGCGATCTGGGCGGCGTAGCCCGCCACGTCCACCGCCGTCTCGCCGTCCTTGGACACGCCAGCCCCTCGCGGGTAGCTCCAGACCACCACCACGAGACCCTTGCGCTTCGCCTCCTGGGTGATGGCTCGAAGGTCCTCGTACTGGCGGTTTCGCGCACCCGACCCGGGGTAGATGGTGTAGCCAACGGCAGCGCAGCCGAGGCGGAGCGCCTCGTCGACCGACCCGGTGATGGCCGAGATGGGCTGGTCGATCTTGGCGAGGCTGTCGGAATTGTTGAGCTTCAGGATGAGCGGGATCTGTCCGGCGAACTTGGCCGCCGACGGCCTCGATGAACCCGAGCGGGGCGGCGTAGGCGTTGCACCCGGCGTCGATGGCGAGCTGGAAGTGGTAGTCGGGATCGTACCCGGGCGGGTTCGGCGCGAAGGATCGGGCCGGCCCGTGCTCGAAGCCCTGGTCGACTGGAAGGATGACGAGCTTGCCGGTGCCCCCGAGCCTTCCGGTTCCGAGCAGGCGCGCCAGGTTGGTCAGCGTCCCCGGGCTGTCGGACGAGTACCAGGAGAGTATTTCCTTCACGCGCGGTGTGATCTGCATGGACGCCTCCGGGCTGATGGTGAGATGTGCGCGGAGGCTCTTTCGGGCCACCGCGCCGGTTTGTATATCACGCCGGTCGCCGCCCCGGCGTGCCGAAACAGCGCGTGGCGAAGCCGCATCCCTCGGCCCTGCAGGGCACCTCGCCGCGACCGACCGCGGCGGGAGAGAGGTCGCGCCCGTCCCCTCGTGCGGCGCCCAGCGCCAGGAGCGGAATCTCGGCGGCGAGCCGCTGCAGGGCCTGCTCGGACGGGGTGACGTCCACCGTCCGGGACACCCCGCGGAGGAAGTGGAGCGTGGCCCTGACCGATCGACCACCGAAGGCGCGAGACGCCGCCAGGGCATAGGCAGCCAGCTGGACCCGGTACCGCTCCTCGGCCCCGGGGTGATGCTGGGCGTACTTGAAGTCGATGACCTCGACGCCGGCGGCGTCCACTGCGAGGGCGTCGATGGCCCCGTCGACGTAGCACGCCGGCGAGCCGGGGAGCCGGAGCAGGAAGGGAACCTCCCTCCGGAGCGACCCGGAACGGGCCCGGTCCGCGAGCCCATGCCCCGCCGGCGAGTCCAGGAAGCGAAGCACGTCGTCGAGGATTCGCCGCGTTCCAGGTCGCTTCGGGTCGTCGCCCCGCCGCGTTGCGGCCGCCGCCAGCAGCGCCCGGCGAGAGGAAGGTGGCGCGAGGAGATCGACCTCGGCGAGGAGCGAGTGGGCAAGCGTTCCCCGGACGGTGGCTCGGTCCGGGTCGTCGCCGCCGTGGGTCTCGGCCCTGGGCTCGGGGAGCTTCATCTGGACGGCCAGCCAGTGGCGCCGCGGGCAGCGCGCGTACTCGGCCAGGCTGGTCACCGACAGGCGCAGGGGACGCGGCGGCGCCGAGGGCCGAAGCGGAGGCGGCGCGATCGACACCGGCGCGAAGGAGGCCGGCCTCGAGTGCAAGGGGACGGGAAACCCCGATGCCGGCCGGTGCCGGAGCAGCGATGCCGGCGCCCGGGCCACCACCTCGGCCCATGTCCCGGCTGCGCTTCTCGTCGCCGAGCCGGAGAGAACCAGCCGGTCCCGGGCCCGGGTCAGCGCGACGTAGAGAAGGCGCCGCGACTCGGCGCGCTCCTCGCGTAGCGCGGCGGCGCGCAGGCGGGCCGTGGTGGCCGTCTCCTCGAGCACCTCTCCGCCCTCGGCGAAGAGCGGCACGGCCACGCGACCGCCCTCGTCCAGCACGGGCCGGCGCCCCGGAGAGGGCGGCCGCGCCCCGATCTCGGGGACGAAGACCACCGGCCACTCCAGCCCCTTCGCCTGGTGCACGGAGAGGAGCGAGACGGCGTCGGCGTCGCCCCCGTCGGCCTCCGGCTCGCGCGGCGGCAGCCGGGAGAGCTTCCGGACCCGCTCGGCGAAGCCGGCCGCCGACGTTCCCCGGGAGGCCTGCCGCGCGGCCAGCTCGACCGCCTTCCGGACGTTCGCGGCCCTGCGCTCCCCGTCCGGCCCGGAGAGAAGTGCGGCCTCGAGGTCGAGCCGCTCCACGGCGAGCGCGAGGGTCTCTCCCACGTCGAGCCGGCGTCGCCCGTCTCGCAACTCCCGCCAGGTCTCGAGGAAACGCCCGAGCCGGTTCCCCTCTCCCTCGGGTACGGGCCCCGACAGCGCCGCGCCGATCTCGCCGGCGGCGTCGCCGGGGTCGACTCGAGCCAGGCGGGACAGCCCGCGGCGAGAGAGCGCGAAGAGCGTCGCGTCGGAGACGCCGCAGAGCGGCGAGCGGAGGAGCGCCGCCCATGCCACCTCGTCGCCGGGCTCCTCGATCGCCGCGCAGAGCTCGCCCAGGTCGCGCACCTCCGAAGCCTGGAAGAACCCGCCGCCCCGGGCCACCCGGACCGGGATCCCGGCCTCGCGCAGGGCTCTCTCGAAGACGCCGACATGGGTGAGCCGGCGGAAGAGGATCGCGACGTCGCCGGGGGGAGTCCCCTCGGCCAGGAACTCGGCGGCGCGAGCCGCCACGGCGCGGGCCTCGCGAACCCGGCGCACGCTGGCCGACCCTCCCTCGTCGTCGTCGAGGATCTCCGCGGCCGGGCTCTCGCCTCCCGGACGGGTGGCGCGAAGCCGGTCCTCCTCGCCGAAGGGCACGCCGAGGCCGCCCTCGTCCCCGGACAGGAGCGCGTTCACGAGGTCGACGACGCCCGCGGTCGAGCGGTGGTTCTCCCTCAGGTGAACCACCTGGCCATCGCCGCCGGCCAGCCGTCCGATGAGCCCTGCGAAGACCCCCACGTCGGCGCCGCGGAATCGATAGATGGACTGCTTGGCGTCGCCGACCGCGACGCGGAGCTGCGGGCGCGCCTCGTTCTCGCCGACCCGTGGCAGGCCGCCCGCCAGCAGGTCGAAGATCTCCGCCTGCAGGCCATTCACGTCCTGGTACTCGTCGACGAGGAGCGCGCGCACCCGGGCCTGCAGCTCCGACCGGAGTCCGGGCGCGTCGCGAAGGAGGTTGCGCGCGCGCAGGAGCAGGTCGTCGAAGTCGAGGACCCCGGCGCGGTCCTTGGCGACCCGGTACCGCTTCTCGACGTCGCCCACGATCGACGCCAGGGCGTGGGCCAGCGGCGCCGCGTCACGCTCCGCCGCGACGAGAGGAAAAGCGGCCGCCGCAGCGTCGAACCGGGAGCGCGCGGCGGCGACCTCCGGCGGGTCGCGCTTCCCGGCACGCCAGCCCTTCAAGGCCGTGGCCAGGCCAGGGGGGACCTCGGCCATCTCGCCGGGGCTCTCTGCCAGCCGGGCGCCGAGCGCGAGCAGCGCGGCCCGTCCGGTGGGCGTGGTGACGCGGCTCCCGAGCCCGGCCAGCTCCGCGGCCGCAGCGAGGAGTTCTCGCCGCGCCTCGTCGACCTCCTCGGGGCTTCCGGGCACGCCCTCCGGCGCCGTCTCGAGCCCGCGGGTGGCCCGCTCCCGGACCAGGGTGGCAGCGGCCGCGCCGAGCGGGCGGACCCCTCCCAGGGCCGTGGCGAGCCGCCGGTGCCGGGCGGGGTCCCGGTCCAGCGCGGCCACCGCTCCCTGGAGCGACGCGGCGGAGAGAAGCTCCGCCGAGCCTTCCTCGTCGATCACCGCGAACTCCGGGTCGAGGCCGGCCTCGAGGGCGTGCTCGCGGAGGAGGCCAGCCGCCCAGCCGTGGATGGTGCCGACGGCCATGGCGGGCAGCTCGCGCAACGCGCCCTCGAGCCGCCCGGCCCGCGCCTCGTCTCCGGCGGCGCGGAGCAGCCGCACGCCGTCGGCGAGCTCCCGCCCGAGCCGGTCGGCCAGCTCGGCTCCCGCACGTTCGGTGAACGTGATGGCCACCACCTCACGCGGGGCGAGCGGGGCTCCCGGGTCGTCTCCAGCCAGCCTGCGACGCAGCAGCTCGACGAGCGCCGTGGTCTTCCCAGCGCCGGCAGCGGCCGACACCGCCGTCGCGCCGGTTGCGCCGAAGAGGGAGAGCGCCGCGTCGCTCCACGCTGCGCCGGGGGGCAGCGGGCTCATGCCTCCCCCGCGCGTGGATACCGGCACACGGCCCCGTACGGACAGCCGGTGCAGTCCTGCGGCGCCACCGGCATCTCGCCGGACCGGATCCTGCCGACCGCCGCGACGACTTCGTCGGCGAATGTGCGCCCGCCGGCAGCGCGGATCTCCGCACGGCGCTGCTCGCCCTGCGCCAGGAACGGATTCCCCCGGGGCGATCGTCCAGGGAGCAACCCGCTCCCCGGAGCGCAGCAAGGAGTAGGTGGCCGAGAGCTCCGACCGCCCGGGCAACTCCCTCGCGGCGGCGAGGAGGTAGACCGGAGCCTGGAAGCTCGAGGTGCCGAGCTCCTGGTCCGAGAGCCGCTCGCGTGCGGCGGCGGACGACCGGGAGTTCTTGTAGTCGATCACGAGCAGGCGCTGGCCGTCGGCGTCGACGCGGTCGATGCGCCCCTGGAGCAGGACGTCCCCACCCGGCGCGGGGATGGCGAAGGCGGGGCGCCCGGTTCCGCTCCCGAACCCGTACTCGAGGAGCACGGGGCGCAATCCATCGACGGCCCGGGCCTCGGCCGCGACGAAGCGGTCGAGTCGCAGCAGCACCGCCTCCCTCCTCCCCGCCCACGTCGACGGGTCGCCGACCCTTCCCTCGGCCTCGAACCGGGAGAGCACGTCGGCGGCGATCCGGCGAGCCTCCTCCACGTCGGCCTCGTCACCGGCGAGCGGCCAGGCGCCTCGGTCGCGCCGGGATCGGAGGAAGGCCTCCAGGATGGCGTGGACCATGGCCCCCTCGTCGCGCGGCTCCATGTCGAGGTCGGCCCCGTCCGGTTCCCTGACGCCGGCGGCGCGGAGCATGAAACGGTACGGGCAAGCGGCGAAGGTCTCCAGGTCGGTGGCGCTCCACTCGGCGGGAAGGGACGCGGCAAACGCCGGCAGAGCGGGCGGGATCTTTCCAGCGGCCGGCGAAGCCACCCCCGCCGCCCAGGCGTCCCGCCGCTCCTGCTCCATCCGTCCTCGCTCCGCGGCGTCGCCCGCGCGCTCCGCCAGCCCCGGCCATCCGGCCAGAGCCCTCCCTGCAAGCACCGCCTGCCCGGCCGAGGAAAGTCGCGCCGCCGCTCGAAGCGCCTCGGCGGCACCGCGCGCCGCCTCGAGCGGCGGATTCGAGGGCCAGCCAGGACTCCTCGGCGCCGGCCAGGTCGAGCGCCAGGGCGGCGAGAGGCGCCGGACCCTTTCGATCCGGACCGGCCGTCCACCCCACCGCCAGGACCTCACTCCCGGCCGCCAGTGCCGACCATCCTCGAAACTCTGCCTCGGACTGCCGGTGAAAGGCAGTGGCGAGCGCCCTGCGCTCGAGGTGCGCGTCGAGGGCCTCCCGGGCCGCGTTGCCGAGGAGCGCGTCGACGCGGGGCGACTCGGGCCAGTCGCCCCGTTCGGCGCCCAGCACGATGACGGCGCGTGCGGTGAGGCCAGGCGCCTCCCCGGTCGGCCAGGCCTCGACGGCCCCGGCGGAGGGGCTCTGCCCAACAGGGAGGTCGGCGACACCGACCGCGAGGTCGAAGAAGGAGGCGAACTCCTCCCGGGACATCGGCTGGCCGGCCCGACCGGCCACGACGAGCGCCGAGGCGAGCTCGTCGAGGACTTCCTCCAGCCGGGAGAGGGCGTCGAGGTCCCGCCGGGCGAGGTCCGGCGCGCCTCGGGCTGCCCGGCGCCGCACGCCGGCCCGATCGACGAAGGCGTGCAGCCGCGCTACCCACTGGGGCGGCGTGGCGGGCGTCGCCAGGGGAGCGAGGGACCTGCGCAGGTCGCGAACGGCGTCGGCGGCTCGCACCAGCGCCAATCGCTCTCCCCCCGACCGCCCCGCTCCGGAGAGCAGTCGGGCCCGACCCCGCAACCGTTCCTCGGGGTCGCCGCGCCCCTCGATCGCACCGGCCCTGTCGAGCAGGAAGCGAAGGCGCGGCTGCGGGTCGGCCGCGCCCAGGTACGGCGAGGCGAGGAGCGCTTCGGCGGAGGTCCGGTCGATCGCGCCCGCCGCCCCGAGGGCGGCGCGCAGGTCTCGAACGAGTGGATGAGCAGCGAGCGGGCGGGTCACGAGTATCGCCAGCGGGACGCCGAGGCGGGCGAAGGAGGCCGGCAGCAGTTCCAGGAGTCCTGGAGGGGCGAAGACGGCGACGTCGTCGGGCTCGAAGGCCTCGTCGAGCAGGGACGCCGCAAAGCGCGCGGCGGCGTCGCACTGCTCGGCGTCGCCGGGCGCAGGCAGCCGCACCACCCTGCCCCGGGTGATCATGCCGGTGGAGGGGAACTGGACGCGGATGTCGCGCCGGATCGCGAGCTCGTGGAGTGACTCGATCCGGCGTAACCAGGGCTCGGCGGGCGCGGAGCGTCGCTGCTCCTCCGGCAGGACGGGAACGCGTGCCAGCACCCGCCTGGCCTGCGTCGCCAGGGCCAGACCGAGGTCGAGCGCCGCGGGCGTGGTGGAGAGGAAGCCCTCCAGGACCAGCAGGCCGAGGTCGCGCGTCTCCTCCGACACGGCGCCCCTGCCGGCGGCGTCCGCGGCCACGCGGAGCGCCCCGGCCGCGTCGAGCGCGCCCAGCTCGAGAAGCCGGTCCTCGTAGCCCGCAAGCGCCAGGGCCGCCGCCTCCAGCCTCGCCGCGACCCTTCCCCTGGTCTTCGCAGCCGCCGCCCGGACGTCGGCGTGCGCCACCTCCCCACCGCGCAGTTCGGCGATGAGCCGAGCGGCGGCGCGCATGGCGCCGCTCGCAGGTCCGGCGACGCCGACGAGGCCCGAGTCGCTGGCGGCCCGAAGAGCGAGAAGTCGCTCGGCCATCGGGCCGAGCACGGCCCTGCGGTCTCCCGCGGCGGCGAGCAGCCCGGGAGCGAGGTTGCGAAGCGTGGCCACCCGGGGGCCGAGAAGCACCCCTCCCTGCGCGTCGCAGAGGCGGCGCTCGACCCTGGACTTCCGGAGCTGGGTGGGGACGACGACGAGATTGGACACCGTCCCGGAAGATACGCCCAGGGTCCGACGGCGGGCACCGCGGAGCGTTCCGCCGCCCGAAGGCGGCGGTGCTCACTCCTCGCGGTAGACGGCCAGCGAGCCCTCGTTCTCCCAGACCTCGACCTTCGACACGCGCACCCGGTCGCCCTCGGTCTCGGCGATCCGGCGGTTGGCCTCGTCGTAGAAGAAGCGGGCGATGTTCTCGGCGGTCGTGTTCAGCTCGTCGAAGGGGGGGATCTCGTTCACGTTTCGATGATCGAAGCGGGAGCCGATGTCGGCGACGATGCGTTGCAGGTCGGCGAAGTCGACCACCATGCTCAGGTGATTGAGGCTCGAGGCGCGCGCGTGGAGGCGAACCCGCCAGTTGTGGCCGTGCAATCGCTCGCACTTCCCGGGGTGGAGACGGATCTGGTGCGCGGCGCTGAAGAGGAAGTCCTTGGAGATCTCGTAGACGGGTGCGCCCATGGCGGCGCGCAATATAGCCCCAGCCCGATTCGCGTGCACCCCGTCCGAGCCGTGTGTGAGAAGCCGTGCAGATCGCCGTCGCCCCGGAGACCCTCCCGGGTTAGATTTCGCGCCGATGCGAACCTGGATCCAGATGGCCGTGCTGGCTGCACTGGGCAGCGCCGTCGGTTTCGCGGCGAACGCGGTCTCGCCGCACCCCGCCGTGCTGGGCAGGGCGGTGCTGTCCGCTGCGGAGGCCGGGGGCGGCTCCTGCTCCATGCCTGCGTCCGAGGCCACCTCGTCGGCACCCTGGCGGGCGACGCGCATCTCGGTCGACGAGGCCAAGGGGCTCTGCACCGCCTGCCTGGCCGGGTTCGTCGACGCCAGGGGGCCCCACGAGTTTGCCCATGGCCACATCGCCAACGCCATCCACCTTCCTCCGGCGGGGCACCCCGACGAGGGAGCGGCGGTCGCCGAGCTTCGCGCCTTCCCGCTCGTCGTGGTCTACGACGGGGAGTACAGCTGCGCCGTGGCCGACGACGTCGCCGCCCGGCTGAAGCGCGCCGGGCTGAAGGACGTCCGCGTGTTGCAGGGTGCCTGGCCCGCCTGGGTAGCCGCCCAGGGCCCGGCGGCAGCCGGCGTGTGCGGCGTCTGCGGGCTCCCGGAGGCGAAGCCCTGACCGCGTTCACCATCTCCGCCGCCCGCCTGGTCCTCGGCGCCCTCTTCCTCTGGGCGTCTGCGACCAAGGTCCCCGACATGGCCGCGTTCGCCGAGAGCTTGGCCAACTACCGGATCGTGCCGCCGGCGCTCGTCCCCGCCGCCGCGGCGGCGGTCGTGGGCATCGAGATCACCGCCTCACTGGCGATTCTCGCCAACGTCTGGACGCGCGCAGCCGCCTGGGTGCTCGCCGCGCTGCTCGCGGTCTTCACGGCGGGGCTATCGAGCGCCCTGGCGCGAGGCATCGACCTCGCCTGCGGCTGCTTCGGCGGGAGCTCGCCGGCTACCTGGTCGACCGTGCTGCGCGACCTGGTGCTGCTTGCGCTCGCCGTCCTCGTGGCCTCGTCCGCGAGGAAGCGGACCGTTTCCCCGTCACCGCGACCCGACGCCGCGTCCCCGAGCTGACCGGGGCCAGTTCGAGAAAGTACTGGTAGGGAAGGAACCTCCGCTCCCGGATCAGCTCCAGGCCGGCGGCCCGGGCGGCAGCCAGGAACTCGGCGCGCGACACCTTGTGCTCGGGCGGGGGCCCCACCGGCAGCTCCCTCCGGTGGAAGTCCACGTTGACGATCCGCCCACCAGGGACGAGCCGGCTGGCCAGGCGGCGCAGGTACGCCGCGCCATCGGGGAAGTGGTGGTACGTGTTGACGATGAGTATCAGGTTGCAGCGTCGGGGAGGAAGGGCCCCGCGCCCCGGCCTTGCTAGGATGGCCCGGACGTTCGTCACCCCCGCCTCCCTGGCCCGGCGCCGCAGCGCCTCGACCATGCGGGGCTCCACGTCCATGGCCTGGACGGCGCCACGCGTGCCCACCGCGCGGGCCATGCGGAGCGCCACGTATCCCGGTCCGGCCCCCACGTCGCAGGCCACGTCCCCGGGGCGCAGCCCGAGCGCCGCGATCAGGAGGTCGGGCTTCTGCCAGGCCTCGCGGTCCGGCCCCTCGAGCTTTGCGAGGTAACGCTCGAAGTCCTCCGGGTTCCGGTGACGATCGAAATGTGCGTGTGCGTGGGCGTGGGCGTCGTCGTGCGGCATGCGTGTCACCTCCTGCGTCTTTCCACTGCATCGAGAAGCGCCCCGACCACCGCCGCCGGATCGTCCGCGTCGAGCCAGACCCGGATGGCCGCAAGGCCTGAGGCCCCGGCCTCGACCACGGACGAAGCGTTCGAGAGGTCCACGCCGCCCAGCCCGAGCAGCGGGAGCCCGAGCCGGGCGGCCTCGGCGAGTCGCTCCATGCCGACCGGCGCGCCGTACGGCAACTTCGACGGCGTCTCGAAGATCGGTCCGAAGGTGGCGAAGTCGGCTCCGCCGGCGATGGCCCTGGCCACGTCCAGGGAGGAGTGGCAGGAGACCCCGACGAGCCGCTCGCCGCCGAGAAGGCGACGGGCGTCCGCCGGGGGGATCCCGGCCGATGGCAGGTGGACGCCGTCTGCCCCGGTGGCCAGCGCCACGTCGATCCGATCGTTCACGACGAGCAACTGTGCGCAGTCCCTCACCGGACCGTGGAGCGCGCGCGCCAGGGCCAGCAGTTCGCGCCCGGACGCCCCCGGGGCCCGGACCTGGACGGCCACGGACCCCGGTGGGAGTCCTCTCATGGCCACTGCGACCCGGGAGGGAAGTTCGGCCCCGCGTGAGGGGTCGGTGATGAGGTAGACACGCGGAGGGCGCGGGGGCATCATTCGGCGGTTTCCATCCCGAGCATGCCCCAGAGGTGACCTCCGTGAACAGCGACGTGCGTACCCTTCTGGATTTCGTGGACAGCCAGCGCGCGAAGCAGGCTTCCCACTTCCCGACCGTCAAGTTCGACAAGGTCCTGAGCTTCATGGGCACGACCAGCCTGCCCGGAACACACGCGGCGGTCGCCATCCTTCCGGTGAAGCGGCTCGAGCCTGGCGCCTCCCCGTCGGAGATGCGCGTCCATCTGCGCGGCCGGCTGCCCCGCCCGATCGCCCGAAACGAGTGCGTGACCGTGCACGTCGACAGGCTGGAGCAGTACCAGGGGTACCAGATCAAGACCCGCCCGCTGGCTGCGGCCGGCGGAGAGGGGCAGCTCTTCCAGGCGGCCGGCGAAGATCTCCTGATCGAGGGGCGGCAGATCTACACGGTGCACCACAGCCCCTACACCATGAAGTTCTTCGAGCAGATCCCCTACGACGAGGTCGCCCAGACGGTGGGGAGCGTGAAGTACGCGTTCGTCGGACTGGGGGAGACCGCCA
This sequence comes from uncultured delta proteobacterium, assembly GCA_963700085.1. Lineage (GTDB taxonomy): Bacteria > Myxococcota > Myxococcia > Myxococcales > Anaeromyxobacteraceae > CAIOAK01. The sequence continues at coordinate 102,671 of CAVOWI010000018.1, read as the reverse complement.
ACATCTCGCCCCGCTTCATCTTTCACCACGAGATGAAGCTCGACAGGCTGCACCTCTTCCACGGCGACGGCCTCGCGCTCAAGACCTACATGAACCTGAAGCAGAACCGGCAGGAGACCCGCATCCTCGTGGACCTCGACACCTTCGAGGGCCTCGCGCTGCAGGGAACGGTCGAGGAGTTCGCACCGCACCAGCACCCGGCGGCCTACGACCGCATCTGCCAGGGGTTCGCTGCCGGAAACTGGGGGCGCCCGTCCCGGGTCTTCCGCTTCGTGCCCGACCGCTGGGAGCCGATCGCGCCCTTCCGGGCGTAGCTCGCCCGTCTACCGGGGAGAGCCCACCAGCCCGGTCATCGGGCTCGAGGCGGCGGCGTGAAGCCGCATCGGCATGCGTCCGGCCAGGAAGGCCTTCCGCCCCGCGGCGACCCCGTCCCGCATGGCCTCGGCCATGAGCACCGCGTCGCCGGCCTCGGCGATGGCGGTGTTCATGAGCACCGCCACGGCCCCGAGCTCCATGGCGATGGCGGCGTCGCTGGCCGTTCCCACCCCGGCGTCGACCAGCACCGGCACCTTCACCGTCTCCATGATGATGCGGAGGTTGTAGGGGTTGCGCAGCCCGAGGCCGGAGCCGATGGGTGCGCCGAGCGGCATGACCGCCGCGCAGCCGGCGTCCTCCAGCTTCCTGGCCGTGACCGGGTCGTCGTTCGTGTACGGAAGGACGATGAAGCCCTCCTTCACGAGCACCCTCGACGCCTCGACGAGCCCCTCGACGTCGGGGAAGAGCGTGCGGCGGTCGCCGATCACCTCGAGCTTCACGAGGTCGCCCATGTCGAGCTCCCGGCCGAGGCGCGCCGTTCGAACGGCCTCGTCGGCGGTGAAGCAGGCGGCGGTGTTGGGGAGCAGCTTCATCCCCGCAGGGATCCAGGCGAGCAGCGACTCGCTTCCCTTCTTCGAGAGGTCGAGACGCCGGACCGCCACGGTGACCACCTCGGCCCCCGAGGCGATGAGCGCGCGCTGCATGGTGGAAAAGTCCTTGTACTTGCCCGTGCCGACCAGCAGCCGGCTCGTGAAGGTCTGCTTCCCGATCGTCCAGGTGTCCGCCGCGCGCGTCTCCACCGCTACCCTCCTCCGACGAAGGCCACGATCTCCACCGAGTCACCGCCGTGAAGCACGTGCTCCGCGTGCCGGTCGCGGACGACGACCGTCTCGTTCACCTCGACCGCGACCCGGGGCGCCTTCACCCCGAGCTGCGCGAGCAGCCCCGACACCGTGGTGCCGTCCGCGACCTCGCGAATCTCGCCGTTGATGGAGATCTGCATCGAGGGCGATCTGACAGCGGAGGCGCTTCGAAGGCAAACCCCGTCCGCGCCGCGGCAGGTTGCGGGCTCGCGGGATGCGCTCTAGAGTCGTGCGTCGGCGGCGTCCCGAGCGGTCGAGGTCGGGAGGCGGTCCAGCTGGGGCCGCGGGAGGCGTGGGTGGGTCGGGTGGCGGCGAGTGTCCGCGTAGAGGGTCGTGTCCGCCGGGCGCCGGGCCGCGAGGTCCGCGACGCCCTTCCCCTCACCCCGTTCCACCAGCTCGTCGCCGCCGAGACCCTGACCGCCCGAGGCGGCTCCGGCCCGGCTCGGCTCGTGCCGGCGCTGGCCCATGCGTCCCTCGACCTGAACCCGCACCAGGTGGAGGCGGCCGCCTTCGCCCTCGGGGCGCTGTCGACCGGTGGGGCGGTGCTGGCCGACGAGGTGGGGCTCGGCAAGACCATCGAGGCCGGCCTGGTGCTGGCCCAGCTTGCGTCGGAGGGACGCGACCGGGCGGTGGTGCTCGTCCCCGCCTCGATCCGCAACCAGTGGCGCGACGAGCTGCGTTCCCGTTTCGGCCTCGACGCCGAGGTGCTGGACGGGGAGCGGGCTCGAACGCTGCGGGGAAACCCGTTCGATCGGCCCGGCGTCGTCATCGCCTCCCACGCCTTCGCGGCGCTGCGCGCCGACGAGCTCGCGCGCGTGCCGTGGGACGTGGCCGTCATCGACGAGGCCCACCGGCTTCGCAACGCCTGGCGCCGCGACCACAGGACCGGCCACGTGCTCCGGCGGGCCCTGCGCAGGGCACCCAAGCTGCTCCTGACGGCCACGCCCCTGCAGAACGACCTGATGGAGTTGCTGGGCCTGGCCTCGTTCCTCGACGAGGCCATCCTGGGCGACGAGGACTCCTTCCGCCTCCAGTACGCGACCGGCGAGCTGACCGAGGAGCGGGCCGCGGACCTCCAGGCCCGCCTGGCTCCGGTCGTGGTGCGCACGCTGCGGCGCCAGGTCAGGGAGTACGTCCGGTTCACCGCTCGTCGATTGATGGTGGAGGACTTCGCGCCGTCGGCGGACGAGCAGGCCCTCTACGACCGGGTCAGCGACTACCTGCGCCGCGAGGAGGCCTTCGCCATCCCCAGGGCTCGGCGCGCGCTGCTGGTGCTCGTCTACCGGAAGATCCTGGCCTCCTCCTCCTTCGCGCTTGCGAGCACGCTGACCCGCCTGGCCGACTCGCTCGAGCGCCTCGTCGCCGGCACCGCCGCCGAGGCCGACGCCTGCCCGGAACTGGAAGGCTTTTCCGAGGAGGCCGAGGAGTGGAACGACGACGGCACCGCGCCGCCCCGACGATCGCGCTCGGTGCTCCGTCTCATGCGCGACGAGCTCGCCGAGCTTCGCGCCTGCGCGCAGGATGCCCGCGCCATTCGCTCGAACGCCAAGGGGGAGGCGCTGTCGCGCGGCCTCGACCGGGCCTTCACGGTGGCCCGGGCCTGCGGCTGGCCGGAGAAGGCGGTGGTCTTCACCGAGTTCCGCCGGACCCAGGACTACCTCCGGGACCTGCTCCACGACCGCGGCCTCACGGTCACCTGCCTCTCCGGCGAGTCCGGGTCGGCCGACCGGCGGCAGGCGCTGGTGGAGGAGTTTCGCGAGCGGAGCCAGGTCCTGCTCATGACCGAGGCCGGCGCCGAGGGCTTGAACCTCCAGTTCTGCAACCTGGTCGTGAACTACGACCTGCCCTGGAACCCGCAGCGGATCGAGCAGCGCATCGGCCGCTGCCACCGCTACGGCCAGTCCCGGGACGTGCTGGTGGTGAACTTCCTGAACCGCCAGAACGCCGCCGACGCGCGTCTCTACGATCTCCTCGGCAAGAAGCTCCAGCTCTTCGACGGCGTCTTCGGATCCTCGGACGAGGTGCTGGGCAGGCTGGGCAGCGGCGTGGACTTCGAGCGGCGAATCCTCGACATCTACCAGTCGTGCCGGACCGGCGAGGAGGTCGACCGGGCCTTCGCGGAGCTTCACGAGGACCTGGACGGGCGAATCGAGGCCCGGCTCTCGGCGGCCCGCTCGCTCCTCTTCGAACGCTTCGACGGCGACGTCCGCTCCCGCCTGCGTCTCCGCGCGCGGGAGACCGATGACGCCGTGGCCAGGCGCGAGGCCGACGAGGACGCGCTGGTCCGGTCGGTGCTCGCCGGCGGGGCCACCCTCGCCACCCCCGGGCTGCCGGCGGAGGCAAGCTCCCGGACGCGCCGCGCACGGATGGCGCAGGCCGCCGCCGACGTGGTGAAGGGGCGTCCAGCCCAGGCCGTCCACCGTGTCGAGGTCGACTCCCGGTCCCTGCTCGCCCGCCTCGGACACCTGGCCGGTCGCGAGGGCTGGTGGTTCGCCTGGCGCTTCCAGTTCGGTGGACTCGCGCCCGAGGAGCGCGTCGTCCACCTCGTCCTCTGGCACGACGGACGCGCCTGGCAGGCACTCGACGCAGCCGACGCGGCCGTCTTCGCCTCGCTTCCTGCCCGGCCAGGCGGCGGCGCACCCGGGGGCGCGGCACCGCTCGGCGCGGCGCCCGAGGAGGCATTGGCCCGTCTTCACGAGGCGGCCCACGCCGAGGTCGAGGGGCGCTCGCTCGCCGCCTTCGACGCCTCGCGAGAGCGCTGGGACCGCGCCGCCGAGGACGCCCTGGCCGGGCCGCGCCGGGCGGCCGACGAGGCGCGGGAGGCCTGGAAGCTGGCCCGGAGCACCCCTCACGAGGAGGGAGGCACGCTCCCGCTCCGGGAAAGGCGAGCGCTTCTCGAGCGAGCCGAGCGGGAGTACCGGCGACGGCTCGATGACCTGCGCGGAGCGGAGGCCGCCCGCCTCGCGGAGAAGGACCGGGCCCTGCTGGACCTGCGGCGGCGCGCCGAGGCCCCAGGAACGCGGAAGCTCGTCGCCACCGCCTGGTGGCGCTGCGCCTGATAGCATCCCGGGCTGCGGCCCATGGCATCCCATCCCGATATTCTCGACCGGGCGCCCTCCGAGGGAGTCCGGACCGTCGTGCTGGCGCTCCTGGCCGATGCCCGGAAGCAAGCCGGTCGCCTGGCCGACGCCACCGACGCCGAGTCGCTCCATGACTTCCGGGTGTCGGTCCGGCGCCTGCGCTCGACCTTGCGCGCCTGGCGGGACCAGCTCGGGGGGTCCGTTCGCGACAAGGATCTGGAGAGGCTCCGCCGCGTGGCCCGGGCGACCTCCGAGGCCAGGAATGCCGAGGTGCTGGCCGCCTGGCTCGGGACGATCGCCGGCTCCCTCCCTCCGGCGCACCGCCCCGCGGCCGACTGGCTGGCGGCCCGGCTGGCGCAGACGGTCCAGGAATCGGACCTGGCCGGCAGCGTGGAGCGCTTCGGCGCCGCGGCTGACTCGCTGGCGCGCCGGCTCGAGCGCGACGTCCCGCCGGTCTCCACCGGCAACTTCGCCGCGGCCCTGGCCGAGAAGATCCGCGAGCAGGCGTCTTCGGTGGAGACCTGCCTCTCCCGGATCGAGACCGCCGACGACGCCCGCCTCGCCCACCGGGCCCGCATCGAGGGGAAGCGGCTGCGGTACCTCCTCGAGCCGATCCGTGGCGCCTCCGGGATCAGATTCGGGTCAGGCCGTGAAGCGGCTGAAGCAGCTGCAGGACCTCCTCGGAGATTCTGAACGACGCCAACGTCGCGGCCGCCGCCTTGAGGGAAGCGCGGCACCACGCCAAGGCCAGCCGGGGCCGCACACGCCAGGGCAGGCCCGGCGCGGGGCTCCGACCGGGGCTGCTCGCCCTGGAGCGGCTGGCCGACAGGCGTGCCGGCCGGCTCTTCGCGCGGCTGCGGTCCGAGGTCCTCGAATCGCGAGGCTCGGCCATCCTCGATCCGGCTCTCGAGGTCGCCGCGGCGCTCGAGGCGCGCGCGCACGGGCCCAGACCGTCAGGGACGCGCCAGCGGAACCCGCACTCGTAGTGCACCAGGCACGACGGTCCAGCGCGCCGGCAGGCGACCGGGCTGTTCCCCGTCGACGTCGAGCAGCACCTCGCCCCCCTCCAGCGGCTCGGCCTCGACGGTGCGAATCCGGAGGCAGCGGGTGTTGGGCAGGCTCACGTGGCTGCCGTCGTAGAGCATGCGCTGCTTGGTGAGGAAGTCCCGGAAGCCGAGCCCCTTCCAGACCGTGAGGTCGAGGAGGCCGTCGTCCATCCGGGCCGCCGGCGCCACCATCATGCCCGCCCCGAAGAAGCGGCCGTTGCAGATGGCCATGGCCGTGATGGGCTCCTCGACCCACTCTCCGCCGTCGGCGCGCCAGCGCACCGGCTGGTCGCGGTAACGGAAGAGCGCCTTCGCGCTGGCAAGCGTGTAGGCGAGCTTTCCCCCGAACAGGCGCCCTCCGCGCTGCAACTCCCTGACCACGCACCCCGACACGCCGAAGCTGGAGACGTTGACGAAGTGACGCTCCTGCGTGGAGCCGTCGTGGGCGGTGTAGGTGACGAAGCCAAGGTCGCAGGTGACCGTGACGCCCGACCGCCAGCGCCCGGGCTGCCTCCTCCGGCAAGCCCGGCCATCCGAGCGAGCGACGCAGGTCGCCGCCGGTCCCGTGCGGGATGCAGCCGAAGAGCACCTCCGGCTCCACGACGCGACCGGCCCCGGCGAGGCCATCGACGACCTCGCTGGCCGTGCCGTCGCCTCCCACCGCGACCACCATGCGCTCGCCGCCCCTGGCCGCATCCCGGGCGATGTCGGTCGCCTCACCCCGGCGGGTCGTGAATACGGCGTGGAAGTCGCCATGCGACGCGCGCACGGCACGGGCGATCCGGTCGTAGTGGCGGCCGGTGCGGCCACCGCCGCTGGCTGGATTCACGATGAGGAAAGGTCGCAGGAAGGTCTCCCGGCGGCCACTCTATCGCCGCGGGCCGGCCGGATCCCGACGCGTCGCGTCGAAGTCGCCACTCCTCGCCGCGAAGGCGCGCACCAGACGCGCGACGGGCACGCCGGTGGGGCAGAGTGGTTCGCAGCCCGTGCAGGAGGCGCAGGCCGCCAGCGCGTCGCCCGACCGGGCCAGCATCTCGGCGCTCTTGGAGTAGAGCCGGAACGCGGCATGGAGCCCCATGTCGCGGATCGAGGGGATCGCGCCGCGCAGGGCGCAGCCCGATTCGCACAGACCGCACGAGATGCACGCGCTCGCCGCCTCGGCGGCGGCGCGCTCGCCGGCGGTCGTCGGCGCCAGCCCCTCGGAGGCGTAGTTCTCGAGGAATCGCTCCCGTCCGGTCCCGCGCTGGCGCAATCCCCGGAGCGGATGGGAGACCACGGCCCGCCAGGCCAGCCAGGCATAGCTCCTGACCTTGCTCACGGCGCCCTCCCCGCGGCTGCGCGCCCCGCGAGCCATCCGGTGAAGATGGCCACGCCCATTCCGGTCCCGTCCGAGGCGGGATCGTGGCCGCCCACCACCGCTCCGGCGGCGAAGACCCGCTCGTGGATGGTCCGCCCCTCTGCATCGAGCGGATGGAGTTCCTCGTCCACGCGCAGCCCGGCCGCGAGGAGGGGCTGGGGAGATCGACTGTCCCGGAGCGTGAGGCTGGCGGAGGAGCGCCCTGCGAACCGGACCGAGGGATCGGCGAACGGGCCCTCCGACGCCAGCACCGGAAGCCCCATCACCCCTTCCATCAGGACGCCGTGCCGCTCGATGCCTCCCCCCACGAAGCGCCCGCTGGCGAGCACCCAGCTGCGCGCGACCACCTCGCGCCCGCCCACCGCTGCCGGGACGTCGGGTCCCGACGCAGCGCGCACCTCGCCCTGCAAGACCTCCACCCCCGCCGCGGCGAGCCGCGCCTCGATGGCGCGGTGGAGGCGCAGTCCCGGAACGCTCGGCAGGTCGGAGAGCATCTCGGCCACCGGGATCCCCGCCTCGGCCGCGATCCTCTCCGGAACCCTGGCCCCGGGATCGAGCCCCAGCACCGGCGGGAAGACGGCTGCCGCGGCACCCCGTGGCAGTGCCTTCCGCAACAGTCGTCCGGCCTCCTCGGCCGCTCCCGGAGCCTCCAGCATCCGCGCCAGGTCGAACGGCCGGGCCAGCGCAGCGTCCTCCCACCGGAAGAGGTCGAGCCGCACGGCGAGCGTCTCGGGTGCGCCGAGGGACCGGACCCTCTCGGCGCCCGACGCCACGAGCCACGGATCCCATCCCAGGTGTCCTTCGAATCCACAGACGACGAGCGTACCCCTCACCTCGGCGAGGTCGCCGGCAGCCATGGTGCGCGCGCACGCGGCCGCCGCGTGGGCGTGACCGAACGGGGTGAGCAACCAGCGGTTCCGACCGGAGGGCGGCGCGAGCACCGAGGAGAGCTGCCCGGTGGCGAACTCGAGGGCGGTCCAGAGGCGGTCGAGCCGCCCGTGCAGCACGCGGTACGGGTGCCCGGGGCGGGTCACGGCGATGCGCCGCGCAGACTCGACCACGCCGGACCGGGCCGCGAACGGCGTGTCGGGCATCGAGGCAGGGTCCTCTGCCACCGAGATGGCGCCCCCGGAGAGCCCGCTGCTTCCCGGGGCCTTGCGGGCGAGCACCACGCGGGCGCCGGCCTCGCGTGCCGCCAGCGCCGCCGTCGCGCCGGCCATGCCCCCTCCGATGACGAGGACGTCGCACTCGATGCGGGTCGAGGAGGGCATTCGCTACAGCCCCCCGAGTCCGCGGTGGACCGCGCGCAGCAGCTCTTCCTCGGCGAGCTGCCAGCCGTCGAGCACCGGCCGACGCTCCCGCCACCCCACCTCGAGCAGGTCGGACAGCTCGGCGCGAAGCTGGTCGGCGCTCCAGCCAAGCTCGCGGGCCACGACCTGGGCGGCCGGGCGCGCGCAGTCGAGACCGCCGCACCCCCCCACGGCGAGCCGGCATCGGCGGCGGAGGTCCTGGAGCCGGCGGACGTTCTCGTGCCGGGCGATCCAGGCAACCTCGGCGGCGATGATCCCCTCGTCGCGGCAGACGACGAGCTTCATGCGCGGGTCGTCGGCGGCGACCCGCAGCACCTCCCGCGCCAGCGACCCGTGCCGGTAGACGAGCCGCGCGGCGATGGCCTCGGGGACGCCGTGCTGCTCGGCCAGCTCGCTCGCCACCGGGACGTCGTCGCCGCCCGGCAGCGGCTCCTCGTGGGTGCGGCACGGGAGCGCGGCGCGCCCCAGAAGCGCCAGGGCCCGGTCGGTGACCTCCTCCGACTGGGCCCGGTAGCTCGCGAGCTTGCCCCCCACGATGGAGAGGAGCCCCGCGGATCCCTCGGCGGCGTGGTCGAGGATGCGGTGGTCCCGGGAAAGGTCGTCCTCCTCGACGCCGTACTCGTAGATGGTGGTTCGCACTCCCCACCACGCCCGGGTGATGCGCGACTGGCGCACCGAGGGCACGAGCGACGCCACTCCCTCCACGAGGTACTCGACCTCCTCGGCGGTGGCGTCGAGGTCGTCGGGGTCGTCGTAGTAGTCGTCGTCGGTGGTCCCGATGATCGACTCCATCTCGTGCGGCATGAGGAACATCTGCCGCCCGTCGACCGCGGTGCAGATGATCCCGTAGTTGCCGTGGCGCCGGTCGAGGGAGAGGTGCACCCCCTTGCCCGGGCGCATGGGCACGAGGACGCCGTTCGACTTCCCCCAGCGCGGCGACCAGCCCCCGGTGGCGTTCACCACCACGCTGGCTCGGGCCTCGCCGTGCTCGCCGGTGAGGGCATCGCGCCATCGCACGCCCGCCACCCGTCCCGCCTCCCGGACGAGGCCGGTGGCCTCCGTCCAGGTCCGCACCTGGGCGCCGTGCGCGGCCGCCGACAAGGCGTTCAGCAGGCAGAGCCGCTGCCCGTCGATGCCCCACTCGTCGAGCGTGACCGCGCCGTGCAGGCCCGGCCGGAGCGAGGGCTCCACCGCGTAGAGCTCCTCGGCGGTCAGGCGCGCCGACGGCTTCCCGCCCTTGAGCGGCTGGAAGAGGTCGTAGGTCCCGACGTAGACCTCGGTGGCGTACCAGGTGAGCCGATCGAGCAGCGTCGCCTCCTCGCCGTGGGTCGCGAAGGGGATGAGGAAGGGGATGCGGAAGGTGAGGTGGGGCGCGATCCGGCGGATGTAGCCGGCGTCGCGCGAGGCGAGCTCGGTGACGCGCCGGTCGCTCGTCATGTAGCGGATCCCGCCGTGGATCATGCCCGAGCTGGCGCCGCTGGCGCCGCTGGCGAGGTCCTGCTTCTCCAGCAGCAGGACCGAGAGGCCGCGCATGGCGCAGTCGCGCGCCACGCCGGCGCCGTTGACGCCGCCGCCCAGGACCACGACGTCGAAGGTCCCCTGGCTCGCCTCCCCCGCCATGGACGCGGGGCTACTTTCCCTGCTCGATCGTGCTCTTCACGTGGAGCTCGCGAAGCTGCTTCGCGTCGGCGTCGCCGGGAGCCCCGGTCATCAGATCGGTGCCCTTCTGCGTCTTGGGCCAGGCCACCACGTCGCGGAGCGACTCGGCGCCGGTCAGCAGCATGACCAGGCGGTCCATGCCGAGCGCGATGCCGCCGTGGGGGGGCGCGCCCATCTTGAGGGCGTCGAGGAGGAACCCGAACTTGCTGCGGGCGTCCTCGTCGGAGATGCCCATGGCCCGGAACACGCGGGCCTGCACCTCGGGATCGTGGAGACGGATGGAGCCGCCGCCGATCTCGAAGCCGTTCAGCACCAGGTCGTACCGCCAGCAGTAGACCTTGCCGGGGTCGGACTCGAGGAAGGGCAGGTCCTGGTCGCGGGGACGCGTGAAGGCGTGGTGCGCGGCGGCCCACGTGCCCGCCTCCTCGTCGTACTCGAAGAGCGGCGGATCGACGACCCACAGGAAGTTCCAATTGCCGCCGGAGCCGTGCTCCGGGATGAGCCCCATCTTCTTGGCCAGGTGCACGCGAAGGTTGGCCATGACCGTGTGCACCACGGAGGGCTTGCCGAACTGGAAGAGGATCAGGTCTCCGGGCTGGGCGTCGACCGCGCCGTTCACCGCGAGTCGCAGCTCGGGCGTGATGGTCTTGGCGAACGGGGACTGGGTCCACTCGCCGCCCTCGCCCACCTTGGCGCGGGCCAGCCCCTTCGAGCCCATGCCCCTCACGTACTCCTCGAGCTTGTCGACCTCGGTGCGGGAGAAGCTGGCCGAGGCCGGGACCTTCATGGCCTTCACGAGGCCACCCTGGTCGACAGCGTCCTTCATGAGCGGCACGCCGCCTCCGTCGTGCTGCTTGACCAGGTCGGTGAGCACCACGTGCTCCATGCCGAACCGAAGGTCGGGCTTGTCGTTGCCGTACCTGGCCATCGACTCGTCGAAGGGCATGCGCCGGAAGGGGCGCGGGATCTCGACGCCCAGGACCTCCTTCCAGAGCCGGGTCACGAGCCCCTCGATCACGTCGAAGACGTCGTTCTGGTCGACGAAGCTCATCTCCACGTCGATCTGGGTGAACTCGGGCTGCCGGTCGACGCGCAGGTCCTCGTCGCGGAAGCAACGGACGATCTGGAAGTACCGGTCGAATCCACCGATCATGTACAGCTGCTTGAAGAGCTGCGGGCTCTCGGCCAGCCCGTAGAACTTGCCGGGGTTGAGGCGGCTGGGGACGAGGAAGTTGCGGGCCCCACCCGGCGTGTACTTCACCATGAAGGGGGTCTCGAGCTCGAGGAATCCACTGTCGGTGAAGTAGTTTCGGGTGATGTGGTTCATCCGGGCCCGGGTCATGAGGGCCTTCTGCATCGGCGCCCTCCGGAGGTCCAGGTAGCGGAACTGGAGCCGCTTCTCCTCGGCGGTGTCGATCTGGTCCTCGATGGGGAACGGCGTCGGCTCGCAGCGGTTGAAGATCTCGACGTCGGTGCCGTGGATCTCGATGGCGCCGGTCTTGAGGCGCGAGTTCAGGTTCGACCCGCGCGAGACCACCTTGCCCCGGAGGCCCACGCAGTACTCGAGACGCAACTTCTCGGCGACCTCGTGGACCTCGGGCCGGACGTCCTCCTCGAAGACCACCTGGGTCACCCCGGCGCGGTCGCGGAGGTCGATGAAGATGGCGCCACCGTGGTCCCGGCGGTTGTTCACCCAGCCAAAGAGGACGACCTCCTTGCCGATGTCGTCCTGGGTCAGCTGACCGCAGCTGTGGGTGCGCTTGAGCTCGGAGATGAAACGGGGCACGCGTGCCTCCCGGCGGAATCTTTGAGGAACCTTGCTGGGTAACACCGGCGAACGCAGCGCGTCAAGGCGCGAATCGGGACGCGGCGACTGCCGCCGGAACCTCTCCCGCGGCCCGCAGGTCGCGAACCCGGAGCTGGAGCCGCCGCATCCCGTCCCAGTCGTCGAACCCGACCGAGACGGCCGCCTCCACCGGACCGGAGCAGAGGGCGAGCCGGTCGCCGAGCTGGAACGCGATGGCGTCGAGGTCGGCGAGGACGAGCTTCAGATGGATGCCGGCCGCGCCCACCTGGCGCGCCCGGGAGGGCCGGGCCCGCAGCCCGAAGACCGGCTCCGGGTTCCCGGCGCCGAACGGGGCGAGCCGCTCGAGGTCGGTGGCGGCCCGCTCGTCGAGCATGGCGCCGTCCACCCAGCCCTCGATCCGGGTGCGAGGAACCAGGTCGTCGTCGCGGAGCACCGAGGCCGCGTGCCGCTCGAAGGCCTCGCGAAACGCGGCGATCGCCCCGGGGTCGATGGTGACGCCGGCGGCGTGGCGGTGGCCGCCGAAGCGCTCGAGGTGGCTGGAGCAGGCGGAGAGCGCGTCGTGCAGGTGAAACCGCTCGATGCTGCGGCCGCTTCCCTTCCCGACCCCGTCGGTCACGCCCACGAGCACGGCCGGCCGATGGAATCGCTCGACCACCCGCGCGGCGACGATGCCCACGACGCCGGGGTGCCACCCGGGGCGGGAGAGGACGAGCCCGCGGGCGCCGCCGGCGACCCGCAGGGCGGCGTCGGCGAGGGCTTCCTCGAGCATCTGCCGCTCGATCTCCTGGCGCGCCCGGTTCTCCCGGTCGAGCTCCTCGGCGAGCGCGTCGGCCGTGGCCGGGTCGGAGGTGGACAGGAGCCGCACCCCTCGCCCGGCGTCGTCGAGCCTTCCCGCGGCGTTGATGCGCGGCCCGAGCCGGAACCCCACCTGCGCGGCGGTGACCTCTCCGGCGGCCACGCCGGCCACCCTCAGGAGGGCGCGAATCCCGGGGCGTCGCGCCTTTCCCAGCTCGACCAGGCCGAAGCGCACCAGAAGCCGGTTCACCTCGACGAGGGGGACCACGTCGGCCACCGTGCCCAGCGCCACCAGGTCGAGGGCCTCTCGCAGGTTCGGCTCGGGCCGGGTGGGACCGAAGCGGCCTCGTTCGCGGAGCCGGCGCCGGAGCGCGAGCGCGAGGTTGAAGGTCACGCCAACCGCGGCGAGGTGCTTCGAGGGATAGGCGCACCCGAGCTGGTGCGGGTTCAGGATGGCGGAGGCCGCCGGAAGCGCCACCGGGACCGTGTGGTGGTCCACCACCACCACGTCCACGCCCAGGCGAGCGGCCTCGGCCACCTCGGCCACGCTGGTGATGCCGCAATCGAGCGTGACGATGAGGCGAACGCCCTCCGCCGGCCAGGCGCTGCACCGCCGCGGCATTGAGCCCGTATCCCTCCACGAGCCGGTGGGGCACGTAGGTGGAGACCTCGGCGCCCGCCGCCCGGAGGAAGCCGGAGAGGAGCGTGGTCGATGTCACGCCGTCGACGTCGTAGTCGCCATAGCAGGTGATCCGCTCGCCCCCCTCCACGGCCCGGACGAGGCGCCCCACGGCTGCCTCCATGCCCTTCATGGTGAAGGGGTCGGGGAGGTCCTCGAGGCGGGGCGAGAGGAAACGCCCCGCGGCGTCGGCGTCGGCGAGGCCGCGCGTGGCGAGGACGCGGGCGGCCAAGGGGTGGATGGAGAGGGCCTGGGCGAGCCGGGCCGTGGCCTCCTCGTCGCTTCCGTCGACCTCCACCCATCGCCTCGCCTGCGCCTTCACCGCGTGGAACTAACACGCCGCGCTGACACCGGAGCAGACCGCCGCAGGATCCAGACTCTTCAAGGCTATGCTGACGTCCATGGACACCAAAACCTGCCGGCCGGGGCTCCCGGTCGTCCTCGACCCTGGACGAAGACCGTTCGAGGGAGCCACTCATGACCGCCATCATCCGCAGCTCCCGGAGGGACAGGAGGCCGCGCCGCCGGGCGTCCGCACCATGGCCATCGTGCGCTGGGTGCTCATCGCGCTCATGGCCGTCGCGGCTGTCTCCGCCTGGGTCTACTTCGCGCGCACCGGACATGAGTCCGCAGAGCGGGCGGAGGCCAGGTACGTCTGCCCGATGCACCCGTCGGTGCTGTCCGAGCGAGCCGGAAGCTGTCCGATCTGCGGCATGGACCTGGTCTCCATCGCCAGCCTGGGCGACTCCGGCAAGGGCGCCCAGGGCGCCCAGGCCGCCGCCGGCAAGTACTGGTGCCCGATGCACCCCGAGGTCGCGAGCGACGACCCCAGCGCCATCTGCGACAAGTGCGGCGGCATGAAGCTCATCCCGCGCGAGCAGGTTCCGGGCCTGACGAACGTCGAGGTGAGCTCGGACCGGCAGCAGCTCATCGGCATGCGAACGGCTCCGGCGGTGATGGAGAAGCTGTCCCCCACGCTCCGCACCGTGGGCATGGTGGCGCCCGACGAGGGTGCGGTGGCGGTGGTGACCAGCCGCATCACCGGCTGGGTCGAGCAGGTGCTCGTGTCGCAGAGCGGCGAGCGGGTGAAGAAGGGGCAGACGCTCGCGAAGATCTACAGCGCGGATCTCGGCGACCGCGCAGCTCAACTTCCTGAACGCCATCAAGTGGACCCGCGACTGGAGCGCGGGACAGTCGCAACCGGGCACCCAGGCTCTCGAGGTCGACGCCCGGCAGCGGCTCGCCCTGCTGGGATTCGCTCCGGCCGACATCGCCGAGCTGGAGAGCCGCAAGGTGCCGCTCGAGTTCCTCACCGTCCGATGCCCGATGGACGGATACGTGGCGAAGCGCGAGGCCCAGGTGGGCGCCTACGTGACGCCGGGACAGGAGCTCTACGAGATTGCCGACATCTCCAACGTCTGGGTGCTCGCCGACGTCTACGAGGCCGACATCGGCCGCGTGAACGCCGGGCAGAAGGCCTCCGTCACCCTTCAGGCCCTTCCGGGCGAGACCTTCGTCGGCAAGGTGGCCTACCTGTACCCGGCGGTGAATCCCATCAGCCGCACCATGCAGGCCCGGATCGTGGTCCCCAACGTCAAGGGGAAGCTGCGTCCAGGCATGTACGCCGACGTCACCTTCGACCTGGGCGCCACCGACGGCGTCACCATCCCCGCCGACGCGCTGGTGGACACCGGCGAGGCCCAGTACGTCTTCGTGGCGCTGCCCGGAGGCCGCTTCGAGCCGCGCCCCGTCACGGTGGGGGCCCGAACAGCCGACAAGGTCCAGATCCTCCGGGGGGTCCACCCCGGCGAGCTGGTGGTCACGACCGCCAACTTCCTCATCGACTCGGAGAGCCGCCTGCGCGCGGCCATCCAGGGCTTCGGCGGGAAGTAGGGGGCTGCCATGGTCTCGCGAATCATCGAGTTCTGCGCTCGAAACCGGCTCGTCGTCCTGCTCGGCGTGGCCATCGCCACGCTGGCGGCGATCTGGTCCATCTCCCGGACCAAGATCGACGCCATCCCCGACCTGACCGACCCACAGGTCATCGTCTTCACCGAGTGGATGGGGCGCAGCCCCACCCTCATCGAGGACCAGGTCACCTATCCGGTCGTGTCGGCGCTCATCTCCGCCCCCAAGGTCGTCGACGTCCGCGGCTACTCGATGTTCGGCATGTCCTTCGTCTACGTGATCTTCGACGAGGGCACCGACATGTACTGGGCCCGGAGCCGGGTGAACGAGATGCTCGGCACGATCCGCGCTCGTCTGCCCGAGGGGGTCGTGCCCACGCTTGGCCCGGACGCCACCGGCATCGGCTGGGCCTTCCAGTACACGCTCGTCGACAAGAGCGGGAAGACCTCCATCGACGAGCTGCGCACGTTCCAGGACTTCTCGCTTCGCTACGCGCTGGGCAGCGTGCCCGGCGTTGCCGAGGTGGCGAGCGTGGGCGGCTACCAGAAGCAGTACCAGGTCACCGTCGACCCCAACCGGCTCCGGGCATACGGCGTCACGCTGGAGGACGTGGTCCGCGCGGTCCGCGAGTCGAACAAGGACGTGGGCGGCCGGGTCATCGAGATGTCCGGGCGCGAATACTACGTGCGCGGTCGCGGCTACATCCAGGACATCGGCGCACTGGCCTCGACCTCGGTCAAGGCCAGCGGTCCTTCCGGCGTCCCGGTGCTCCTGAGCGACCTGGGCACGGTCCGGTTCGGCCCGGACATCCGGCGCGGGGCGCTCGACTGGAACGGCGAGGGCGAGGCCGTGGGTGGCATCGTGGTGGTGCGCTACGGCGAGAACACGCTCGAGGTGGTGGAGCGGGTGAAGAAGCGGCTCGAGGAGTTGCGGCCGGGCTTCCCACCTGGGGTGACGGCCGAGGTCGCCTACGACCGCACCGACCTCATCTACCGCTCCATCGGGACGCTGAAGCGGGCGCTCCTCGAGGAGATGCTCACCGTCGCCGCGGTGATCCTCCTCTTCCTCCTGCACGTGCGATTGGCGCTCCTGCCGATGCTGTCTCTCCCCATCGCCGTGGCGCTGGCCTTCATCCCCATGTACCTGCTCGACATCCCGGCCACCATCATGAGCCTGGGCGGCATCGCCATCGCCATCGGCGCCACGGTGGATGCCGAGATCGTGATGATCGAGGCGTCGCACAAGGCGCTCGAGTCCGCGCCGCCCGGCGCCGACCGGCACAAGTTGCTGGCCGACGCCGCCCGCGAGGTCACCCCGGCCATCTTCTTCTCCTTGCTCATCATCGCGGTGAGCTTCCTCCCGGTCTTCACGCTCACCGGGCAGGCCGGACGGCTCTTCCGCCCGCTGGCCTTCACGAAGACCTTCGTGATGCTGTCGGCGGCGCTGCTCTCCATCACCTTCGCGCCCGCGCTGCGGGATCTCCTCTTGCGCGGAAAGATCCGGCCCGAGTCGAAGCACCCCCTCTCGAAGGCCATCATCCGGGTCTACAAGCCGTTCGTCTTCGTGGCGCTGCGCTGGCCCAAGACCACGGTGGCGCTGGGGTTGCTCGCCATCCTCTCGGCCGTCCCGCTGGCCATCCGGCTCGGCAGCGAGTTCATGCCGCCCCTCAACGAGGGGGACGTCCTCTTCATGCCCACGACCTTCCCGGGCATCTCCATCGAGGAGGCCAAGGGCGCGCTGCAGAGGCAGGACCGCGTCCTGCGCGCCTTCCCCGAGGTGGCGTCGGTGTTCGGGAAGGTGGGCCGGGCCGAGACCGCCACCGATCCCGCCCCCATCACCATGATCGAGACCACGCTGCGCCTCAAGCCGGTCTCCGATTGGCGCATGGTGGACCAACGGCGCTGGTACTCCGGGTGGGCGCCGGGCTGGCTGAAAGCGGTCCTGCGCCCCGTATGGCCCGACCGGCGCCGGATCACCTCGGAGGAGCTCACCGCCGAGATGAACCGCGCCACCCAGTTCCCGGGCTGGACCAACGCCTACACCATGCCCATCCGGGCCCGCATCGACATGCTCACCACCGGCGTACGCACGCCTGTGGGGGTGAAGGTGATGGGGAGCAACCTCGCCGAGATCGAGAAGATGGGCGTGGCGCTCGAGCGGTTGCTGGCGCCGGTTCCCGGCACGCGAAGCGTGTACTACGAGCGGAACACCGGCGGCCTCTACCTCGACATCTACCCGAACCGAGAGGCCCTGGCCCGCCGCGGCCTCACCGTGGGTGACGTGCAGCGCACCATCGAGGCGGCCATTGGCGGCGCGCCGGTGACCACCACGGTGGAGGGGCGAGCCCGCTTCTCCATCAGCGTCCGGTATCCCCAGGATCTGCGAAGCGACGTGGAGCAATTGAAGCAGATGCTCGTCCCCCTGCCGGGCGCCAGCGGTCGCGGTGGCGGTGGTGGGGGCGGCATGGGGGGCTCGGGAGACGCAACTCCCGTGCGCATCCCGGAGCTCATGCTCGCCCAGGGCATGGGCGGCGCAGGCGGGGCCCCAGGCCGCCCATCGGGCGGGTCGAGGGGGGCGGCAATCAGCGACGCCCCTTCCCTCGACTGGTCCCAGGCCCTTCCGCGCGTGGAGCAACTTCCGCTGGGCACCCGCGGGCTGCGCGGCGGTGGCAGCGCCGGCAGCGCAGGCTTCGTCCCCCTGGGCCAGGTGGCCGACATCCGGATCGTGGGCGGACCGCCGATGCTCCGCGACGAGGGCGGCCTGCTGGTCGGGTACGTCTACGTCGACGTGGACCCCTCGGTGGACATCGGGGGCTACGTGGCCCACGCCAAGGAAGAGGTCGCCGAGGCGACCATGGCGGGCGGCTTCGCGGTTCCCCCTGGCTACTTCCTCAAGTGGACCGGCCAGTACGAGTTGCTCGAGAAGATGAACGAGAGGCTGCGGATGGTCATCCCGCTCACCCTCATCCTCATCGTCGTGCTCCTGCTCTGGCACTTCCGGAACGTGACGGAGGTGCTCATCGTGCTCCTCTCCATCCCGTTCGCGCTGGTGGGGAGCGTGTGGCTCCTGTGGCTCCTCGACTACCGGCTCTCCACCGCGGTGTGGGTGGGACTCATCGCGCTCGTCGGCCTGGCCGCGCAGACCGGGATCGTCATGATCGTCTACATCGACAACGCCTACGAGCGGCGACGCAAGGCGGGAAAGATCCGCGACCTCGACGACATCATCTGGGCCCACATGGAGGGCACCGTGATGCGGGTGCGCCCCAAGCTCATGACCGTGGGCACCATGCTGGTGGGGCTCCTGCCGCTTCTCTGGGCCAGCGGCTCCGGGGCCGACGTCATGAAGCGGATCGCGGCGCCGATGGTGGGCGGCCTGATCACCTCGGCGTTCCTCACGCTCGAGATCATCCCGGTGGTCTACACCTACTGGCGGCAGGAGCAGTTGCTCTGGGAACGGCTCGAGCCGCTCGACCCGGGCAGGCTCCGCAGGCTGCGGCGCTTCACGACCGTGCAGCAGGTTGGCTGGCTCGCCCTCGTGCTCGTCGGCGCTGCGACCATCTACACCGAGTGGCCCCGGATGCTGCTCGTCGTGACGCTGGTCGCCCCGGCCGTCGCCATCCTGGGAGGGCTGGCGTTGTACTTCCGGGAGCGCCCGTTGGCGCACCGGCTGGTCTGGCCCGGCCGGGCCGGGAAGGCGGCTTGATTTTCGCGCAACGTCTTGCGTCAGCGAGGAACCTCGGCTAATTTCCGCGCCCCGACCCCATCGTCTAGAGGCCCAGGACTCGGCCCTTTCAAGGCTGCAACCGCGGTTCGAATCCGCGTGGGGTCACCAGTTCTCCGCAGCCTGACCGCCGCTTCCGTGGTCGTCGGATCGCAGCCTCAGCCATCCGCCGCCTCCCTGCACAGCTCGCGGAGGGCGGCGACCTCGGCCTCGAACCCGTCCAGAAGCACTTCCGGATCGGGCACGATGGCGGCGTCGCACTGGAGACCCATCCAGACCCTGCCGGCGTAGCTGAGGAGGGAGACCCCGAGGGCGAGCCGACCCGCGCTCGGAACCCAGAACATGGCCTGACGCAGCGGCGCCCCCGCGATGGAGATCGTCTCCCTCGGGCCGACCACGTTGGTCACCACCGCGGTGCCCTTGGAGGCGAAGATCCGGAGCGCGAGATCGAAGACGGGCCTCGGGGCGGCACCCATCGCCCAGAGGACCTGGTACACCGCCAGTGCCTGCGGGGAGCTCTTGAGCGCGCGCATCCGCCGTCGGACCTCGAAGAGCCGGTCGAGCGGGTCCTCGACGCCGACCGGGAGCGCGAGGAACACCAGGCCGAAGCGGTTTCCCAGCCGTCCGGAGGACTCCGGGCCCCGGAGGTTCACCGGGACCACGGCGCGGATCTCGAGATCGCCGGGGAGCTCCCCGCGCCGGAGGAGCGCGTGACGGAGAGCGCCGGCCAGGGCGGCCATCAGGATGTCGTTCACCGTGGAGCCGGTGGCCCGCCCGACGACCTTGAACTCGGCCAGATCGAAGGGGCGCGACCAGGCAGCCGTCTTTCGCGCGCCGAGTGGCCCCTTGAGCGCCGTGGGAGGGTCGGCCGGCAGCGCGAGCAGCGCCAGGAGGGAGGTGGTGCTGGCCGAGGCGAGCCTGGCCAGATCGCCGATGCGTCCCGGCCGGTCGAGGACCGCGGCCGCGCCCTTGACCACCTGGCGGCCGAGGGTGATGCCCCACGAGGCCGAACGGCGAACGCGCCGGCTCTCCGGTTCGGGCATCCCGTCGGCCATCGAGAGGAGAACGTGGACGAGCGCCAGGCCGTCGCCGATGCAGTGGTGGATCCTGGCGACCAGGGCCGAGCCGCCGTGGAAGTGCTCGATGAAGTGCACGGTCCAGAGCGGTCGTCCTTCCGGAAACGGCTCCGAGAGCAAGCCGCTCACGAAGGCCTGGAGCGCCGGATCGCCTGCGCCCGTCCCGAGCCGCGCGGTCTTGAGGTGATTGTCGAGGGAGAAGTCGGGGTCCGGCTCCCAGGAAGGGACCCCGAGGCCAGCCCGGGGGGGACGACGCGGCTGGTGAACCGGCGAAACCCCACGATGCGCTTCTCGAGCAGCGCGCGGATCCGCTCGACGGGGACCGGTACGTCGAGGACCAGGACGCCCGTGACCACCATGAGGTTCGCCGGGTCGTCCATCCGGAGCCAGGACGCGTCGACGTTGCGGAGCAGGGGGCTCATGGCTAGGCGAGCAGGTGGTCGAGCCCGCTCTTCTTCAACCAGGCCCGGTAGACGGGGTGGATGGGGTTCGTCACCGGCGCGAGCTGCAGCAGCGTCAGCGGAGGGCCCGACAGCTTGACCCTTCCGAGAGCCAGCGCCAGCGGCACGCTCTCCTTCCCCTGGAAGAAGCGGTTCGCGACCTCGCTCGTCATCCGCATGGTGACGACGGGCTCCCAGTCTGCTGGCCCCCAGGTCCACCGGAGGAACCGCCCCCTGGCCTCGTCGGCGTCGGGGGCGGCGGTCACGTTGAATTCCAGGTTCAGGTCGGTGATGACGAAGCGGTGCGGCGCCCGTGCGTCGCGCAGCTTCCGCCCGACCGCCGGGGTCTCGTTCATCAGCTCGAAGATCCGCTCGAAGACGCGGCGAAACTCCTTCTCGTCACGGAATCCCTTCATGGCGATCGTCCGGTCGCCGGCCGGGGGAGCGCGGCGGCCGCCTCCTGCATGACCTGGCATGCCAGGCGGTCGTCCTCCGGCTCCCGGCCGCCCTTGTCGCACAGTGAAGCGTAGGCTCGCAGGATCTCCGGACAGTCGGAGGCGCCCGAGTAGTTCATCTCGTCCTCGCAGCGCTGCCGGAGGATGGCGGCGATGAGCAGGTTGGCCTCGGCGTCGGTCGGACTGTTCAGCCCGATGAGCTCGGGGTTCCGGAGCATGGTGTCGCGGATCGGTTGGCGGACGGCCTTGAAGTCCTTGAGGCTCCCGCACACGATGGCGGCGCGGCCGACGAGCCGGCGCACGAACACCTCGATCACCTCGCGCGTCTCTCCCTCGTCGCGGGTCCTGGCGTGGTAACGCGCCACGCGGTCCACGCTGCGCGCCGCGCGCTGCAGCGCCCGGCAGTCGTCGGTGCCCGCCAGCGATGTGAGGATGGCCCGCACCGCGGCCCGCCGGGCGTCGTCGAGCTTGTCCTTCGGCGCGCCGCGCAGTTCCTGCGACAGCGACTCCTCCAGCATGATCATGGCCTTCTCGTCATATATCGGATCGCGGACGAACTCCTGGAGCAACGCGTAGCCCACCAGTCGCTTGTCGGCGTTCATCGAGTCGGTCGCGAGCATGCTGGTCTCGAAGAAGGCCCGGTACTTGTCGGCCTGGCTGGAGCGGGCGAACTCCTTGTTCCACTTCTCCATCTCGGTCTTGTCGCGGTGCTCCTGCTGCTGCTTGTTGGAGTAGGACTGGTAGGCGTTGACCAGGAGACCGGCCAGGGCCACGTAGCCGACCAGCACCTGGCCGGCGACGGCCAGGCGGGATCGGCGCGTCGTCCGCTCGGAACGGAGGTGGTACAGCTCCTCGGCCACCTTCATGCGCTGCAGCTCGTCGAGGGACGCGCCCCGCGCGACGTCGGTAGGGTCGTCGCCAGGACTGGACGGAGGGGGCGAGGGAGCGATCGGTGCGGACATGTGGGGAGCGTACCCCCATCGGACACCTTTACGTGATGCCGGGAGGGTGCCCAGACTCGGTGACCCATGATCCTGCGCGTTGCCCTCGCCGTTGCCCTCGCCGCCGTCCTCGCCCCGTCCACCGCCTCGGCGTGCTCCGGAACGCTCTCGGGCCCCGTCGCGGGCACCTTCGAATGCACCGTGGCCGTGACGCCGGGCAAGGACGGCCAGTTCTCCATCGTCGTCGCTCCCTCGGGGACGATCCCGGGCGTTGCGCAGTTCCTGCCCGCCACCTTCGAGTTCGCCGGGAGGCCTAAGGTCGGAACGTTCAACCTGGCCACGTTCACGGGGGCGCGCGCTTCCCTCCAGACGAAGGGGAAGGTCACCTACCGGGCGGGGCTCGCCGCCGGGAAGCGCCAGGGAGAGGTGACCCTGAACATCCACACTGTGGAGCGGGAGGCTCGAGGGGGGTACACGGTGAGCGGGAGCATGACCGCCCGCCTGGTGCCCGCCTCCGGTACGGGCGCGCCGGTGGTGATGCAGATCGCCTTCTAGCGGCGGGAGTGGTCTAAAATCTGCGCAGTTCCCGCGTACGATCGGAGGCCGGACATGGTCAGACCCAGCTGGGTACTCGTCGCAGCGGCCCTCGCCATCGCCTCGACTGCCCTCCCCGCCGCGGCCGAGGACGACTGCCTCTCCGACGCAGGTCGGCTCTGCAGCGCGACCCCCGCGGGCGACGGCCGCACCTACTTCTGCCTCCGCTCGAACTGGAACCAGCTCTCGAAGGGCTGCCAGGCGCTCCTCGACTGGGCGAAGAAGCGCGCCAACGAGGTGACCCTCGACTGCCAGGGCGACGCCTTCGCCTACTGTCAGGGCGTCCCCCCGGGACAGGGGCGGCTCTACGCCTGCCTGGCCGGCCACCGGGACCAGATCTCCTCCGAGTGCAAGAAGGGGCTCGCGCTGGTGGAGTGGTTCACCCGATCCTGCGGCGCCGACCGCGCCCGGCTCTGCGCGGGGATCCCGGCCGGGGACGGAGGCGTCATCGCGTGCCTGGTGACGCGCCGCGACCAGCTATCGCCGGCCTGCCAGGCCGTCTTCTGGCCGTAGCCGTGGCCGGACCGGGATCCGGAGCGAACCGTGCGCGCGGAGAAGGAACCGACGGCAACCGTCCTGGGCGCCCGCCTTCGCCTCGCCGAGGCTGCTCCCCGCCTGTCCCTCCAGGAGCTGCTCGTGGCCACGCTGGACGAGGCCGGAGCCCTCACCGATAGTCCCATCGGCTTCTACCATTTCCTGGAGAAGGACCAGGTCACGCTCACGCTCCAGGCCTGGTCCAGCCGGACCACGCGCGAGTTCTGCCGGGCCGAGGGACAGGGCAAGCACTACCCGGTCGAACGGGCCGGCGTCTGGGCCGATTGCATCCGCCTCCGCCGCGCCGTCGTCCACAACGACTTCGCCAGCCTGCCCGGCCGGACGGCGCTTCCTCCGGGGCACGCGGAGATCGTTCGCGAGCTGGTGGTGCCGGTGATTCGCGAGGGGCGAGTCGTGGCCGTCCTGGGCGTGGGCAACAGGCCGACCCACTACGCGGCCCAGGACCAGGAGTGCGTCTCGGCTCTTGCCGACCTGGCCTGGGACCTGGCCAGCGGAAAGCTCCTGGAGGAGCGGCTGCGCCACAGCGAGGCGCAACTTCGCGCCATCCTCGACGTGGTGGATCAGGGAATCGGTCTCTGGGATCCCGGAGGGCGACTGGTGTACGCCAACCCCCCCGTGCTCCAGCTGTTCGACCTGCCCGGCTCCGACGGCGACGGGAACCTCCACGGTGCCCGGTTCGGCCTCACCGCGGAGGACGGCTCGCTGCTCGACGCCCGCGCGTTTCCCCCGTCCCGGGCCCTCCACACCGGTCGCGCCGAGTCGGCCACCCTCCGCTTCGTCGACTCGCGGGGCGAGGAACGCTTCGTGATGGCGAGCGCCCATCCGCTGCGAGACCCGGCCGACGAGACGCTGCTGGGCGCGGCGGCCTCGTTCTCCGACGTGACGGAGATGAGGCGCCGCCAGCTCTCTCTCGAGGCGGTCGCCCGGCACGACCCCCTCACCGGGCTTCCCAACCGGCTGCTCCTCGCGGACCGGCTCGACCAGGCCATCCTGGCGACCCGCCGGTCCGGCTCGATCCTGGCGGTCTGCTTCCTCGACCTGGACGGCTTCAAGGGCGTGAACGACCGGTTCGGCCACGCCGCCGGCGACGACGTGCTCCGGGCCGTGGCCCGCCGCCTGGTGGGCACGATCCGGGGCGGCGACACCGTGGCCCGCATCGGAGGCGACGAGTTCGTCCTGCTGCTCTCCGGCGCTGGCACGCGGGCCGAGATCGATCGAGCGCTGGATCGGATGATCTCGGTGGCCAGGCAACCGGTGGAGCTCGACTCCCTTGGGACCGTGCACCTCTCGGCCAGCGTGGGAGCGGCCGCATTTCCGGGCGACGCCACCGACCCGCAGCAATTGCTCCGCTGCGCCGACGCGGCGATGTACCTGGCCAAGTCGCTCGGCAAGGACCGCTGGGCCTGGTACCGGGCCGATTGAATCGAGCTCTACCCGCCGTCGCGCCAGGGCGTGCTCGCCCGGAGCGCGGCCAGGATCGCCCGGGAGCTGGGCGACCGGTTGAGCGTGTAGAAGTGAACGCCAGGGGCCCCGCGCCGCAGCAGATCGGCGCACTGCAGGCTGGAGTAGGCCACTCCCAGCTGGAGCGAGGCCTCGGGTCGGTGCGCCGGACCTCCATCGCCGCGCGGAGTAGCGGCGGGATGGATGCGCCGCACATCGCGGTGAAGCGCTCGATCTGGTCGACGTTGGTGAGCGGCATCACCCCGGGGAGCACCGGCACCCCGATCCCCGCGGCGCGGGCCCGCTCCACGAATCTGAAGTAGTGGGCGTTGTCGAAGAGGAGCTGCGTGACGAGGAAGTCCACGCCGGCGTCGACCTTCACCTTGAGATGGGCGAGGTCGCGCGCCAGGTCGCGCGTCTCCGGATGCCCTTCCGGATAGGCTGCGGCTCCCACGCAGAAGCGCCAGCGGTCCGGCTGAGCACGGACGTATGCCACCAGGTCGCTGGCGTGCGCGAACCCGTCGGGGTGTGGCGTGAAGGTCCTCTCGCCGCGGGGCGGATCGCCGCGCAGCAGGAGAACGTTCTGGATACCCGCCTCGGCCACCTCGTCGAGGACGCGCGCCACGTCGTCGCGGGGAGACCCGGCGCAGGTGACGTGCGCCACCGGCTCCACCTCGGCGTCGAGCTTGAGACGCTTGACCAGATCGACGGTCCGGGCCCGCTCCGAGCCGCCGGCTCCGTAGGTCACCGAGACGAAGGCAGGACCCAGCGGCCGGAGCGCTTCCACGGTCAGGAAGAGCTGCCGCTCCCCCTCGTCGGTGCGGGGAGGGAAGAACTCGAAGGAGAATACCGGCTCGCCGCGCTCGCGTGCGAACCGGAGGATGTCCGTGACCTTCACAGGGGCGCGAGTATATTCCGCCGGGGAGGCCTCAGGCGAGAATGAGCACCGAGAAGCCCGCCCGGGCGCCGCGCTACATCACCCCGGAAGGCTTCCGGCGCATCGCGGAGGAGCACGAGCGCATCTGGACCGTGAGCCGGCCGCGCGTGCTGGCCGAGGTCGCGGCGGCAGCCGCGCACGGCGACCGCAGCGACAACGCCGAGTACCTCTACGGGAAGAAGAAGCTGCGCGAGCTGGACCGCCGCCTGCGCGAGCTCTCCGAGCGCATGGACTCCCTCACCGTGGTCGCCCCGAAGCCCCACCCTTCCCGGCGAGCCTACTTCGGCGCCTGGGTGACCGTGGAGCACGACGACGGCGAGGAGCGGCGGTACCGGCTGGTCGGCCCGGACGAGTTCGACGCCGAGGCCGGGCTCATCAGCGTGAACGGTCCGCTGGGCCTGGCCCTGCTGGGCAAGCGCGTGGGAGACGTGGTGGTGGTGCAGCGCCCGGTCGGAAGGACCGAGGTGACGGTGGTGGCGATCGGATGGGAGTCCCCGGCGTGAGCGGCGACGCGACGCTGGTGAAGGACCGGGCCGCGCAGCAGGCGATGGTGGAGCGATTCACCCGCGAGCGCCCGGGATCGCTCCTCCTCGACGCGGCGGCCCCCGCGCTGCTCGAGGTCTTCTCCGGAAAGACCCTTCCGCTCGACTGGGGACGGATCGAAGGCGTCGCCGAGGCCCGGAACGGAGACACCGGAGCCCCGTACCTGGCCCTGCTGCGCGACGACGGGAGCCAGGTGATCCTGGCCGACGTCGGCATCGCCTTCCAGCCGCTGCCCTCCGCCGCCGGATCGCTCCCGGGCCTGCCGGCCCTGACCTGCTTCCGCGACTTCGCCGCCACGGCCGGCCGGGTGGAGCACCAGCTCGTCGATCACCCCGGACGAACCGGTGACCCGCGACCACCTCGACCTGTTCCTGTTCCTGCTCGCCATCGTCGACGGTGCCCGCGCGGTGGGGTTCGACGTCTCCCGGGAGGAGCGACGCCTCGAGCGCATCCTGGGCGAGATCGAGGCGCGTCGAACGGGCGGCGACTGACCGTGCCCTGGTCGGAGCGGGCCTTCACGCCTCGGCAGCGCGGGTCAGCGCGGCCAGACGATCCCAGAGCGCGTCCGTCCCCGTGCCTTCGACCGCGGAGAACGGGACGGCCTGGCCCTTCGGAACCCCGAGATCGGCCTCCGCGGCGCGCAGCGCCGGGGCTCGCTTGTTGCGCGAGAGCTTGTCCATCTTGGTGACCGCCACCACCACCTGGCGGCCGCTGGCCCGGAGGAACTCGAGGGCCTCGTGGTCGCTCGGCTGGGGCGGGTGGCGTCCGTCGACGATGAGCACCACCGCCCGGAGCGGGTCGCGCTCGCGCAGGTAGGACTCGATCATCACCGCCCACCGGTCGCGCTCGGTCTTCGACACCTTGGCGTAGCCGTATCCCGGCAGGTCGGCGAACCGGATCCGGGCCACCTTCGCGGTGCCGGAGGGCTGGATCTCGAGCTCGAAGAACTGCAGGGCCCTGGTCCGCCCGGGCGTGTTGGAGACACGAGCGAGCCCGGACCTGCGTGAGAGCGCGTTCAGCATCGACGACTTGCCGACGTTGCTCCGCCCCACGAAGGCGATCTCGGGGAGGTCCGGGGGCGGCGGCCAGTCCTGGCGACTCACCGCGGTGCGGAGGAACTCGGCTCGGAAGACGCGAAAGGCCATGGCGCGACTATAATGCCTCATGCTCCTCCGCCACCTATCCCTCCTGGCCCTCGCACTCTCCCTTGCCCTTCCCGGCCCTGCGCTGGCGCGGTCATGGCAAGGCATCACCCCCGGTTCGAGCACGCAGGCCGACGTCGTGGCCCGGTTCGGCGAGCCGTCCACCAAGGGCAAGCTCGAGGGTCGCACCGCGCTCGTCTACAGGGCGGAGCAGGCCATCGTGGGCACGCGCCAGGCCCAGTTCCTGGTCGGGGACGACGGGAAAGTGGCCGAGATCAACGTCTTCCCCGCGACCCAGCTCGAGAAGGAGGCGGTGCTCGGGACCTTCGGCAAGGATCCGATGAAGACCTTCACCGACGACTTCCGGACGGTCTGGTTCTATCGCTCCATCGGCGTGAAGGTGTTCTTCGGAAAGGACGGAACGGTCGAGGCCATCCGCTTCCAGGCCCCCGAGAAGGGCGCGAAGCCCGCCGGGGCCGAGCCGCAGGAGACTCCGCCCGCCGCCGCCGGGGTTCCGGCCGCCGGGAAGTAGGCCGCGATCCGATGCGCCTCGTCGGACTCACCGGGGGCATCGCCAGCGGGAAGAGCACGTTCGCCGAGGCGCTCCGCACCCTCGGGGTGCCCGTCATCGACGCCGACCGGCTGGCTCGCGAGGCGGTACGAGCTGGCTCACCGGCCCTCGCCGCCATCGTCCGGGAGTTCGGCCCCGGTGTCGTCGGTCCGGACCGGGAACTCGACCGCAAGGGCATGGCGGCGCGCGTGTTCTCCGACCCTCTGGCCCGAGCCAGGCTCGAGGCCATCGTCCACCCGGCGGTCCGGATGGCCGTGGCTGCCGAGACTGCCCGGCTCGCCGCCGAGGGGCACGACCTGGCCTTCTACGACGTCCCCCTGCTCTACGAGCGCGGTCTCGACGGTGAGGTCGACTGCGTGGTGCTGGTCCACTGCCCGCCAGACGTCCAGGTGTCGCGGCTCCGGGCCCGCGACGGACTGGGCCAGGCCGAGGCAGAGGCCCGGCTCGAGCGCCCAGCTCCCCATCGACGAGAAGGCCGCGCGCGCCGACGTGGTCGTCTCGAACGAGGGCGATATCGCATCGCTGCAGGCCCGGGCCGGCCCCCTGCTCCGGGCCCTGCGCTCGGGCCTGTCGCGACGCCTTCCCAACGCGCCGGCGGCGCGCTATTGACGGGAGCCATGGCCGACAACGCCGGCACCACCCTCTTCACCGGATACCCGGGCTTCATCGGGCGCCGGCTGGTCCATCGCATGCTCGAGGGCCCACGGCGCGGCCGCCTGGTCCTTCTCGTCGAGCCCGCCCACGCCGCGGCAGCGCGGGCCGAGATCGCCCGGCATGCTTCCCGGGACGTCGAGATCTGGGAGGGAGACGTCTCGGCGATGCACCTGGGGCTCTCCGGCGCCGAGTGGAAGTCCCTCCTGCGCGACGTGTCCACCATCTGGCACCTGGCCGCGGCCTCGCGCCTCGATTCGGGATCCGATATTTCACGGCGCGTGAATGTCGAGGGCACCCGCAACGTGATCGAGCTGGCTCGCGCCGCCTCGCTCCCACCCCGTCTCCACCACTTCTCCTCCGCCTTCGTGGCCGGCGACCGGCGGGGCGTGGTCATGGAAGACGAGCTGATGCTCAAGCAGCGCTTCCGGTCGCCTTACGAGCAGAGCAAGGCGCGCGCCGAGGAGCTGGTCCGGCGTGCCCGGGGCGAGGTCCCGATCACGATCTACCGCCCGGGCATCGTGGTGGGTGACTCCCGCACCGGCCAGATCGATCGGTTCGAGGGCCCGTACTACCTGGCCATCCTGCTCGTCAGCTCGCCGCTGGGCGTCCCGATCCCGCTTCCCGGGGACGGCGGGGCTCCCTTGAACGTGGTCCCGGTCGACTTCGTGGTGGACGCGGCCCTGGCCATCGCCCGCGACCCGGCCGCAGTGGGGAAGACCGTCCACCTGGTGGACCCGGCCCCCATGTCCGCCCGGCGGGTCTACGAGATGATCGCCGAGCGGGCGCACCGGCGCCTGCCCCGGGTCTCCCTGCCGCACAAGGTGGTCGAGGCCGTCCTCTCGCTTCCGCTCCTGGAGCGCTTCTCCAGACAGCAGAGGGCCGCCATCGAGTCGGTCAACCAGCTGGTCTTCTACAGCCCCATGAACCTGCTCTCGCTGCTCGAGGGCACCGGGGTGCGCTGCCCGCCCATCACCAGCTACCTCGACCGGCTCATCGACTTCGTCCGCGACCACTTCGAGGGGCTTCAGTCGACGGCCCGCGAGGCCGAAGAGGATCCGCTGGCGCCTCCCGAGACCTCCGGGGAGGACTCCGCGTGAAGGCCCTGGCGGATTTCCGCGCCGGCGACACCTTCGAGCTGACCCGGGAGGCCGACCGGTACCGGCCCGTCTACTACGCGGCGGTCTCCGGAGACTTCAACCCCATCCACATCGACCCGGAGGTGGGGCGAGCCGCCGGCTTCCCGGGCGCCATCCTGCAGGGCATGTGCACCATGGCCTGGCTCGCCGACGCCTGCACCGCCTACCTGGGCGACCCGGCCCGCGTGAAGCGGCTCCGGGTGCGCTTCTCCCGGCCGGTGGTGGTCGGCGACGTGGTCACCTTCCGCGGTCGCTGCGTGGCCGTCGAGGGGCCGGTGGTCCGCCTCGAGATCGAGGCCCGGAACCAGCGCGGCGAGGAGGTCCTGAAGGATGCCTCGGCCGAGGGCTGGCTGGAGACAGGCTGATGGCCATCGACATCCGGCACGTCGGCAGGCGCTACGGCCCGTTCCAGAGCACGATCTGCGCCGACCAGATCGAGGCCTTCGCCGTTGCCGTGGCCGGAGGCGTCCCCGGGTACTTCGGATCCGCCCAGGGCGAACCCCACATCTTCAGCACCCTGGTGGCGCCGCCCACCTTCGGCGTCACCTTCGCCATCAGGCCCTTCGCGCTGGCCTGCACCGACCCGGAGCTCGGCCTCGACCTCCTCCGGCTGCTCCACGCCGAGCAGGAGTTCGAGCACGGCGCCCCGGTGCGGCCGGGCGACGTGCTCACCACGTGTGGGCGAGATCGTCGACGTCCGATCCCGGGGCTCGCTCGATTTCCTGACCGTGCGCACCGAGACCGTGAACCAGGGAGGCGAGCGCGTGCTGGTCGCCCGCTGGACTGCGGTGATCCGGAACTGACCCCCACCTCAGCGGATCACGCCCTCGGCGAGGAGCGAGGCCAGGATCCGGGCGGTGTCGAGACGCGGCAGCCCGGAGAGCGCGAAGAGGTCGTCGAAGCTGACCGTCCCGTCCACCTGGGCGAGCAGGAAACCGGCCCGGTGGTCGAGGTTCAGCCACATGACCTCCTCGGCGTGGATGGCGAGCCGGGGCACGCTGGAGAGCGGACCCAGCTTCGACTCGTACATGGCCACCAGGGTGGACTCGTTCTGGCGCAGGTAGGCGCGGGCCTCCGCGTGGGTGGGATCGACGCGGAGGATTCGCTCGATCATCTCCAGCGATCCGCTGAAGTCACCGAGGGCGAACAGCTCACGGGCCCCTTCCATCCAGGTGGCCACCTCCCCGGGGGCCGGGCTCCTGGCCGACGGCTTCCGGTCCGGGACGAGCGACCGGATCTCGGATTTCTCGCCCACGGCGTCGAGATCGAGGCCATCTCCCTCCTCGACCACCACGGTGGCGACCGAGGTCGGACCGGCGTCCCACGGCGACGGCGCGAAGACAGGCTCGGCAGGCGGCGCGGGCTCTGGCGCGGGGGGCGGCTCCCCCGGCCGGGGCGGCAACTCCCCGCGCACCTGCTTCAGGTATGCCCGAACCCGCTCGTTCTTCGGATCCAGCTCCAGGGCCTGCTCCCAGAACCGCTCGGCCTCCGCGGAGTCACCGCGCGTGTAGGCCTTCACGCCCTGGTCGAGCAGCTCGGCGACGGTGGCCATCTACGAGGGATCCTTCGGGCCCGAGGCGGCGCCGCCGACCAGCCCCTTGAAGAGCTGCAGGGCGCGGTCGAGCTGCTCCTCGACCGCGATCATCTGCTGGAGGTCCCCCTTCTCGATGGCGGCCCTGGCTCGGCCCACCACGTCCTCCGCCTTGACCACCGCGTCCTTGCCGAACCGGCTCCTGGCCAGCGACTCCTTCACCCGTGGCGAGAGCCCCTCGATCTCGCTGATGACGGCCCTGGTGCGGTCGCGGAGACGCTCGAAATCGCCCACCTGCCGGCGGGTCAGCATCTCGTCCATGTTCTCCTCGAGGATCCGCCGCATCTCGGCCTCGGTGAGTCCGGAGGTGGCGGTGACGGTGATCGACTGGCGGGCGCCGGTGGCGGAGTCGCGGGCCGACACGCCCACGATGCCGTCGGCGCTGATGTCGAAGCTGACCTCGATCTCGACCTCGCCGCGCTGGGCCGAGCGGAGGCCGTCGAGGACGAACTCCCCGAGCAACTCGTTCTCCACCGCCTTGTCGCTGCCGCCCTGGAGCACCGCGATCCGCACCGAGGTCTGGCTGTCCTGCACGGTCGTGAAGAGGTGCGACTGGCTGGTGGGGACCGTGGTGTTGCGCGGGATGACGGTCGAGAAGTAGCCGCCCACGACCATGATCCCGAGGTTCTGCGGGGTGACGTCGAGGAGGAGGACCTCCTTGCCCTTCTGCGGATGCAGGAGCGCGTGGGCCTGGATGGCGGCGCCGAGGGCCACCACCTCCTCGGGGTGGACCCCGCGGCTCGGCTCCCGCCCGAAGTGCTGCCGCACCGCCTGCTGGACCCGGGGCATGCGCGTCATCCCGCCCACCAGCAGGACCTCCCCGATCTGGCCGACGCGAACCCCTGCGTCGCGCAGCGTGCGATCGGCAACCTGGATGGTCTTGTCGACGAGGTCCTGGGTCAACTCCTCGAGCTTGTCCCGGGTGAGCTGCCGGTCGAGGTGGACCGCCGCCTTGCCGTCGCTCCCGCTGGCCAGGAACGGCAGGTGGATGGCCGCCTGCGACGTCTCGGACAGCTCGATCTTGGCGCGCTCGGCGGCATCGCGGAGCCGCTGCATCGCCATCTTGTCCTGGCGGAGGTCGATCCCCTGGTGTTCCTGGGCGAAGGAGAAGACCAGCCAATCGATGACCCTGCGGTCGAAGTCCTCGCCGCCCAGGTAGGTGTCGCCGCCCACGGCGATGACGTCGTAGACGCTCTTGCCCACGTCGAGGATCGAGACGTCGAAGGTGCCACCGCCGAGGTCGATGACGGCCACCTTCTTCTCCATCTGCTTGCCGAAGCCGTAGGCCAGCGCGGCGGAGGTGGGCTCGTTGATGATGCGGACCACCTCGAGGCCGGCGATGCGGCCGGCGTCCTTGGTGCCCTGGCGCTGACCGTCGTTGAAGTAGGCCGGAACGGTGATCACCGCCTTGGTGACGCGCCGACCGAAGAAGGCCTCCGCGTCGGCCTTCAGCTCGGCCAGCACGAGCGCGCTGATCTCCGGGATGGCGAAGGTCCGCCCCCCGAGCATGGCGCGGATGTCGTTCCCCTCGGGGCCGGGCACCAGCTCGTAGGGGAGCGATTTCCGCGCGTCCTCCACCTCGGGTGATCCCCAGCGGCGACCGATGAGCCGCTTGGCCGCGTGGGCGGTGTTCTCGGCATTGGTGATGGCCTGGCGCTTCGCCATGTGCCCCACGAGCCGCTTCCCGTTCCTGGCCACCGCCACCACCGACGGTGTCAGCGTCTGGCCGGTCCGGCTGGCGATCACGCGCGGGACCCCGTCGATGACGGTGGCCACGACCGAGTTGGTCGTGCCCAGGTCGATGCCGATGAAGGGTTCGTTCTCGTTCATCTCAGGAAGCTCCAGCGAAGTTTGCGAAGGCGTTCCCGGGCCCCGTCGAGCCCGTCGTCAAGCTCGAGCGCCCGTTCCAGCGCCTTCCGGGCGGGGCCGGACTCGCCCTGGGCGGCCAGGACCTCCCCGAGGATCTCGTGGGCGGTGCCGAGCGACGGCGCGATCCGCACGGCTGCCTCGGCGCGCCCGCGCGCGGTCTGGAGCGCGCCGCGCTGAAGCGCCAGACGCGCCACGTAGACGACGTAGCGGGGCTCGCCGGGCTCGGCGTCGGCTGCGGCCTCGGCGTGCATCTGCGCGCGGTCGAGGTCGTGCTGCAGTTCGGCGGCAAGGGCCTTCTCCCAGAGGTCCCGGGCCTTGCCCGCGTTCGCCCGTTTCCTCGACTCCTCCGCGAGCGAGCGGGCCTCCGCGAGGGTCGGGTCCATGGCGCTCGCCGTGAGGAAGTCTCGCGCGGCGTCGGCGAAACGCTGCTCCTCCCTGGCCTTGCGCCCCCGCTCCATCAGTTCGTGGACCCGGGCGACGCGGGAGACCATGGGGTTCGTCCGCGCCAGCCGGGCCCGGCGCTCCTTGGCTCGAACGTCGCCCTCGATGGTCCGGGCGGTGGAGCGGGCCACCTCCTCGGGCGGCGCGGTCTTTCGCGCGTAGGCCGCCCGGGAGGTCTCGTCGGAAAGCGCATCCCGGGCCTCGGTGAGCCGACGGAAGATCCGCTCCAGGCGTGGACGGAAGGCACCCAGCCGGCGGCCCTGGAAGCGATCGGGGTGGAAGACCTTCGCCTTTTCCCGGTACGCGTCGCGAGCCTCGCTCGCGGTGGCGTTCCACCGCAGGCCCAGGGCCTGCCAGTGGGTCCAGCCGTCGATGCAGGCGGCCAGGTAAAGGATCTCGCGCCGCCGGTCGATGTCGAGGTCGACGTCCTCGGACAAATCCGCGGGATTGAAGAGGAATCCTTGGTACCGGTCGGCCTTCACGCCGCCCTCCCCGGGGCTCCGCCCGGCGGTCAATCGACCACCGGAATGTAGCGCTCGGGCGTCGGCAGGGTCAACGAGACGGTCCCCCATCATTGTGCGAGCAGGAACTCGAGGAGAGCCTTCTGGGCATGCAGTCGATTCTCGGCCTCGTCGAAGACCGCCGACTGGGGCCCCTCGAGCACCTCGTCCTCGATCTCCTCGCCCCGGTGGGCGGGGAGGCAGTGGAGCACGATGGCCTTGGGGTCGGCCAGCGCCATGCCCTTGCGGTCCACGATGAACTCGCGAAAGACCCGCCGGCGCTCCTCGATCTCGGCCTCCTGCCCCATGCTGGCCCACACGTCGGTGTTCACCACGTGCGCACCTCGCATGGCGTCGGCTGCAGCCGGGACCATCCGCGCCTTCCCCCCGGCGCGGCGAACCAGCTCGGGGTCGGGCCCGTATCCGGGCGGGCACGCGATGCGGAGCTCGAAGCCCAGCAGGATGGCGGCCTCCAGCCAGCTGTTCGCCATGTTGTTCCCGTCGCCGATCCAGGCCACCGAGACGTCTCCGCGGGCCAGCCGATCCTGCCCGAGCCGCTCCGCCACCGTGAGCAGGTCGGCGAGCACCTGGCAGGGGTGCGAGGCGTCGGTCAGCGCGTTCACCACGGGCACGTCCGCCCAGCGGGCCATCTCCTCCAGCTTGGCGTGCTCGCTGGTCCGGACCACGAGCGCGTCGAGGTACCGGGAGAGCACCCGCGCGGTGTCGCGGATGGGTTCGCCTCGCCCGAGCTGCATGTCGCGCGGCGAGAGCATCATCTCGGAGGCGCCCAGCTGCGAGCAGGCCACCGCGAAGGAGACGCGGGTGCGAGTGGAGGCCTTCTCGAAGACCAACCCCACTGCCTTCCTGGCCAGGGGATGGGGCCCGGACCGCCCCAGGAGCTTCCACTCGGCGGCGCGCTCCAGCAGCTCGAGAAGCTCGGCCCGGGTGAGGTCGGTGAGGCGCAGGAAGTCGCGCTTGGCTCGAGTGGGGCCGTTCATGTGCCCCTAGGGCGCCGCCGGAGCGGCCGCGATTGCCGCGCCCAGCCGGGCCACGCCCAGGTCGGCCTCGGCCTCGGTGAGCACCAGCGCCGGGGCGAGCCTGACCACGTCGTCGCCGATGGCGTTCACCAGCAATCCAAGCTCCCGCGCCGCCACCACCACGTCGCCCGCCTTCACGCCGGCCAGCATGACGCCGAGCAACATGCCGCGGCCGCGCACTCCGGTGACCCGGCCGCCCGGCAGCCCCGTCAGCCCCCGGACCAGCCGCTCCGAGACCTTCCCGGCGCCGGGAAGGGCCGCCTGGATCTCTCGCAGCGTGGCCAGCGCCACCGCCGAGGCCAGCGCGGTCCCGCCGAAGGTGCTGGCGTGGCTTCCTGGAGTGAGGTGCATGCCCACCTGCTCGGTCGCCAGCATGGCGCCCATGGGGAACCCGTTCGCGAGCGCCTTGGCCGAGCTCATGATGTCGGGCGTGACGCCTTCCCACTCGTGGGCCCAGAGCCGCCCGGTTCGCCCCATGCCGGTCTGCACCTCGTCGAGGCAGAAGAGCGCGCCGCTGGCGTGCACCAGGCCGCGCGCGGCTGCCAGGTAGCCGACCGGTGGCGGCAGAACCCCGGCCTCGGCCTGGATGGGCTCGACGACGAAGGCCGCGGTCCGAGGGCCGATGGCCTGCTCCAGCGCGGCCAGGTCGCCGAACGGGACGTGGCGGACTGCCGGCACCAGGGGCTCGAACCCGTGGTGGTACTTCTCCTGCCCGGTCACGGTCAGCGCGAAGAGGGTCCGGCCGTGAAAGGAGTTGGCGCAGGCGACGATCTCGTTCCGCTCGGGGTGGCCGAGGTCGGCGTGGACCTTGCGGGCGAGCTTGAGCATCGCCTCGTTGGCCTCGGCGCCCGAGTTGCAGAAGAAGACGCGGCGGGCGAACGAGGAGCGGGTCAGCGCCTCGGCGAGCTCCACGGCGCGCGGGTTGAAGAAGAGGTTCGAGACGTGCCAGAGCTCGCGCGCCTGCTCCTCGAGCGCGCGGACCACGGCCGGGTGGCAGTGGCCGAGCGCGTTCACGGCGATGCCGCAGATGAGGTCGAGGTACTCCTTGCCGTCGGCGTCCCAGACGCGGCTCCCCTGCCCCTTCACCAGCGCCACCGGCGCCTGCCGGTAGTTGGGGGTGAACACGGCCTGGGCACGGGCGACGATGGAAGCGTTCCCATTCATCCGGCCACCTATAACATGTCTGGCACGCGCTATCCGTCGGTCCGCGCGCGCGGATGGGCCTGATCGTACACCTCGGCGAGGCGCTTCCAGTCGAGGTGCGTGTAGCGCTGGGTGGTCGAGAGGGAGGCGTGGCCGAGAAGCTCCTGGATCCCCCGCAGGTCCGCGCCGCTGGATAGCAGATGGGTGGCGAAGCAGTGGCGGAGCACGTGGGGGTGGACGTGGCGCGGGAGGCCGGCGGCGATCACCCAGCGGTCGAGGCGGCGCGCCACCGAGCGCGGCGTCAGGCGCCCTCCCCGGTAGTTCACGAATAGTGCACCGCGGGCGCGCCCGGCGTCGGGGCCGGCCAGCAGCACCGGGCGCCCCTCCCCAATCCAGCGGCGCAGCGCATCGCGCGCAGGGCCGCCCACCGGGACCACCCGCTCCTTTCTCCCCTTGCCGAGGACGCGGACCACCCCCTCCCCGAGGTCGAGATCGTCGAGGTCGAGGCCGGTGAGCTCCGAGACGCGGAGCCCGCTCGAGTAGAGCAGTTCCAGGAAGGCGAGGTCGCGAAGGGCCAGCGGCCCGGCAACCGCGGGAGACTCCAGCAGCACGGCGACGTCGGCCTCGGACAGCACCTCGGGGAGCTTCTTGGGGCGCCGCGGCGCCTGCACCGCCCGGGCCGGGTTCGAGGTTGCGGCCCGCTCCTTCACCAGAAACCGGTAGAACGAGCGCACCGTGGAGAGCTTGCGCCCGATCGACGTCGGGCCGCAGCTTGCGGTCTCCCGGCCCAGCCAGCCCCTGACGGCGGCCGGCGACGAGGGCACCAGGGCGACGGAGATCTCGTCGAGGTAGGCCACGTATGCGGCCAGGTCCCCCAGATAGGCCCGCCTCGTGTCGAGGGAGACCCGCCGCTCGCCGGTGAGCCAGCGCTCGAATCGCTGGACCTCGTCGGGAAGCGCGGCGACGTCGACGGGCATGCCCACCTGCTACCACGCTCGCCGTCGGGCGGCCATTTGGCGGCGCTGTCGGCGCCATCGGCCCCGTCAGGGCGCGTCGGCCAGGTACACTCCGGCCCGGGCCGGCGCTGACACGACGTAGGCCACCCGGCGCCCATCCGGCGGGAGGAAGCGCGGGCTCCCCGCCAGCACGGCACCGTCCAGGGGGACGAACCTGCCGCCGCTCCAGAGCGCCAGGTCCACACCGGCGCCATCCCTCCGGGCAAACGAAACGAGCGCGCGGTCCGGACGCCAGCGGTCGAGGGCGAAGCCGGCCACGCCGTCGGCGAGCCGCTCGGGCGACTGGCCGGGACCCAGGCCTGCGGCCGGGGCGCGGAAGAGGGCGCAGCCGTCGCCGGCCGGCGCGCAGCCGGATCGATAGTAGAGCCAGCGGCCATCGGGCGAGAAGTCGAAGGAGGCGGCGTCGAGCGTCAGGGTTCCGGACACCGCCGCCTGCGACGGCGAGAGCTCCAGCTGGGCGGCGTATGTACTTTCAGTCACATGGCGCACGAAGGCCACCTGGCCGCCCGACGGCGAGAGCTCGAAGGCGGTCACCCGGGGGGCGAAGGAAACCGGGGACCCGCCCGGCACCGCCGAGGCCAGCGTGCCGGCGCCGATGCGCGGGTCGAATCCCTCCAGCCAGGCCAGGCGGGTCGCGGCCGGTGCCCAGCGGAACTCCCCCACCGCACGGGCCACGACGACCGGCGAGGGCGCCGGCTTGCCCTCGGCACCGGCCGGCCCGGCCGGCACGACCACGAGATCCCCGTTCCTGCCCGGCGCGACGCCGACGATGGCCGCCAGCAGGGCGCCGTCCGGGGAAAAGGCAAAGGAGGCCACGTCTCTCGCCAGGACCACCGGCTCTCCCCCCGCCTCCCGCCAGACCGCCAGGTCGCGAGCGCCACCGGCCCCGCGCACCAGGGCCGCCAGCGCCCCTCCTGGCGCCGGCGAGAAGGCGAAATCGACGACGCCGCTCCCGCCCCGAACCCTGGCGGGCTCGCCGTCCGGGGACGCGATGAAGAGGTCGCCACCGGCCGCGAAGACGAGCCGGGCGGGGGGCCCCCAGGCAAAGGCCCCGCCCGTCGCCGCCATGCCCTCGGCCACCCGCTTCGCCGCGCCACCCTGCACCGGGGCCACGAGCAGCGCGCACGCGAGCTGTGCCTTCCCGCCTCCGGGCGCCGGAGCGCACGCGCCGAGCCACGCGAGCCGCGTGCCGTCGGGGGAGACCGAGAGGAACCGTGCGGGCCCCTCGGCGACCCGCTTGCCTGCCGGCGCCGCAGGGGCGGTGCGCGAGCTGCATCCGGTGGCGAGGCACAGCCCCGCCAGGGCGGCGACGGTCGTGGCGATTCTCATGCGATCCACTCCTGGAGATCCTGGCGCGCTCGCTCGGCGTAGGCACCCTTGCGAGCGGCCTTGCCCCGGTGGCGCCCTTCGAGCGGCGGGAAGAGGGCGAAGACGACGTTGGATGGCTGGAACGGGAGCCCCTCCGGGTGGGCCGCCCCGGTGACGTGCCGATGGAGGGCGCCCAACGCGGTGCTCCCGGGCGGCGCCCGGAAGTCTCGCCCGGCCAGCCTGTCGAGGACCGCGCGCCCGACCAGCAGCCCCGACGCCGCCGACTCCACGTACCCCTCCACGCCGGTGATCTGCCCGGCCAGGAAGAGGTGGGGCATCGAGCGGATCGACTGGTCGGCAGACAGGACCCGTGGTGAATCGACGAAGGTGTTCCTGTGGACCTGGCCGAGGCGCTGGAACTCGGCGGCCTGGAGTCCCGGCACGAACTCCCGGAAGATCCGGCGCTGCTCCGGCCAGGTGAGGCGGGTCTGGAAACCGACCAGGTTCCAGGCGGTCCCGGCCAGGTCCTCTCGTCGCAGCTGCACGACGGCGTGCGGCCATCGTCCGGTTCGCGGGTCGGTGAGTCCCACCGGCTTCATCGGGCCGTATCGCAACACGTCGAGGCCGCGCTCCGCCATCACCTCGATGGGCAGGCACCCCTCGAAGTAGCGCGGCTCCTCGAAGCCGTGGGGCTCCACCTTCTCTCCGGCGACCAGGGCCTCGACGAAGGCGCGATAGCCATCCTCGCGGAGGGGGAGGTTGAGGTAATCGTCCCCCTCCCCCTTGCCCCAGCGCGACGCAGCGAAGGCCTCCGAGCGGTCGATGCTCTCGTCGGTCACCACGGGGGCGATGGCGTCGTAGAAGGCGAGGCCCGGACCGACCACGGCCGCCAGGGCGGCGGCCAGCGGGTCGGCGGTGAGGGGACCGGTGGCGATGATGGCCGGGCCGGTACCCCCGGGAAGCCCGGTCACCTCGCGCCGCTCGACGCGGATGCGCGGGTGGGCGGAGAGGCGGGCGGTGACCCGTGCGCTGAAGTCCTCCCGGTCCACCGCCAGCGCCCCGCCGGCCGGGACGCGGGCCTCGTCGGCGCAGGCCAGGATGACGCTGCCGGCCCGCCGCATCTCCTCGTGGAGGAGCCCCACCGCGTTGTGCGGGTCGTCGGAGCGGAGCGAGTTGGAGCAGACCAGCTCGGCGAACCCGTCCAGGCGTTGCACCGGCGATCGACTGCCCGGCTTCATCTCGACGAGGTCGACGTCGATGCCAGCCCGGGCCAGGGTCCATGCCGCCTCGCTCCCGGCCAGGCCGGCGCCCACCACGGTCACCCGTTCCGGCATGTGCCTTCCCTCGCCATCGCGGCGGTACTTATCACGGGGCTGCCCGCGCCGCCCCGAAGCCCCGGATGGCATCTTGTTTCCCGGCCCGGGCGGGCGCACCCTGATGAGGATCGGGCCGAAGGCCTGGAAGGGACGGAGGTTGCCATGCGCCAGGACGCTCTCGACGCCGCGAGGAGGAAGCTGGAACGCCGCAGGCAGGATCTGGTGGACCTCATCCAGCACGGCAACGCGGGCATCGCCCAGATCCGCGCCGAACGCGAGATCGAGTTCGGCGACGAGGCCCAGAGCGAGGAGGAGCAGGCGCGCATCGCCCTCATCGGCGAGGCGGAAAGCGGTGAGGTGGCGCGGATCGACGCGGCACTGGCACGCATCGCCGCCCGCACGTACGGGAGGTGCGCCGGGTGCGGCGAGCTGATCGAGCCTCGCCGGCTGGAGGTCAACCCGTACGCGGTTCAGTGCACCGACTGTGCCGAGGCGTCCTCGGCGACGGCCCGCCGGTAGCCGCACTCCTTGTTGGGGCAGGCCACCACCGCTCCGTCGCGCTTCGAGAACTTGTCCACCAGCCAGGGATTCTCGCAGAGCGGGCACTTCTCGGCGCGCGGCTTGTCCCAGGCCACGAAGTCGCACTTGGGATAGGTGGTGCAGCCGTAGAAGGTCTTGCCCCGTCGCGAACGGCGCTCCGAGAGATCGCTCCCGCACTTGGGGCAGGGCACGCCGAGCGGGACCGACTTCGTCCCCTTGCACTCCGGGTAACGGGTGCAGGCGAAGAAGCGGCCGAAGCGGCCGCGCTTCAGCACCATGGCGGCGGCGCACTCCGGGCACTTCTCGTCGGTGAGGACCTCCTCCTCCTTCATCGGGACGATGGCCTCCCCCTCGCGACGGAAGTTCATGGTGTTCCTGCACTCCGGGTAACCGGGACAGGCCAGGAACTCGCCATTCCGCCCCCACTTGATCACCAGGAGCTTGCCGCACTTGTCACAGGGGACGTCGGTGGGCGTCTGCTGGGCCTTCACGTCCCGCATCCCCTCCTCGGCCTTGGCCAGGTCTCCCTTGAACCGGACCCAGAACTCGGACAGCACCGCCTGCCAGCTGACCGTGCCCTCCTCGACCTCGTCGAGCCGCTCCTCCATCCCGGCCGTGAAGGCCACGTCGAGCTCGCTGGGGAAGGCCTTCACGAGCTCGTCGGTGACCACGAGCCCCAGGTGGGTGGGCTTGAAGACCCGCTCGACCTTCTCCGCGTAGCCCTTGTCCTGGATGGTGGAAAGGATGCTCGCGTAGGTGGAAGGGCGACCGATGCCCTTCTCCTCCAGCTCCTTGATGAGCGACGACTCGTTGAAGCGCGGCGGAGGCTGGGTGAAGTGCTGCTCCGGAAGGAGCCGGACGAGCCGTAGGTCCTGGCCGGCCTCGAGGGGGGGAGCGTGCGGTCGTCGGCCTTGTCACGGGCACCGTCCTCGCCCTCCTTCTCGGGCTCGGCCCCCGCCTCGTCCTCCGGGAGGGTCTCGCCGTACACCGCCAGGTAGCCCGGGAACTTGAGCACCGACCCGCTGGCACGGAAGG
Organism: uncultured delta proteobacterium; assembly: GCA_963700085.1. Lineage (GTDB taxonomy): Bacteria > Myxococcota > Myxococcia > Myxococcales > Anaeromyxobacteraceae > CAIOAK01. The sequence continues at coordinate 61,849 of CAVOWI010000018.1, read as the reverse complement.
TGGCCCGGCCTGCCTGCACGTCGACCACGGTCTGGTCATAGACGGCGGGCAGCATCTGGCAGGCGACGAAGCGGTTCCAGATGAGCTCGTAGAGCCGGCTCATGTCCCTCTCGCCCTGCGCGTCGAGGTGGAGCGCCACCTTCTCGGGCGGGAAGTCGAGCGAGGTGGGACGGACCGCCTCGTGGGCCTCCTGGGCCTGCTTCTGCTTGGTCTTGAAGACGATGGGCGTCTCCGGGACGTAGTCCTTCCCGAAGCGGTTCCCGATGTACCCGCGCAGGGCCAGGACCGCCTCGGGGGCGAGCCGGACCGAGTCCGTGCGCATGTAGGTGATGAGGCCGGTGGTTCCGTCCTCGCCGAGGTCCACGCCCTCGTAGAGCTTCTGCGAGAGGGTCATGGTCTTCTTGGCACTGAACCCGAGCCGGTTCGCAGCCTCCTGCTGCAGCTTCGCCGTGGTGAACGGGGGCGGCGCGTTGCGGCGCCGCTCCTTGCGGTCGACCGCTTCCACCGTGAAGCGGGCCTTCCCCAGCTCGGCTGCGAGGCCGTTGGCAGTCTCGCCGTTGGTGAGCTCCGACTTGCGCCCGTCCACCTTCACCAGGCGGGCCCGGAACTCGGGGGGAAGGGAAGCCGCCAGATCGGCGTCGAGGGTCCAGTACTCGACTGCGACGAAGGCCTCGATCTCCCGCTCCCGGTCCACCACCAGCCGGACCGCAACGGACTGCACCCGCCCCGCGGAGAGCCCGCGCTTCACCTTCTTCCAGAGAATGGGGCTGATCCGGTAGCCCACCAGCCGGTCGAGGATGCGGCGCGCCTGCTGGCTGTCGTACTTCTTGCGGTCGAGCTGGCCGGGCTTCTCGATGGCGGCCAGGATGGCGCTCTTCGTGATCTCGTTGAAGAGGACCCGCTGGACCCGGTCGTCACCGCCCGGGGCGCCGAGTTCCATGGAGAGGTGCCAGGCGATGGCCTCACCCTCGCGGTCGGGGTCGGTGGCGAGCAGGATGTGCTCGGCCTTCCGGGCCGCCTTCTTGATGTCCGAGACCACCTTGGTCTTGCCCTGGATGACCACGTACTGGGGCTCGAACCCGTTGTCGACGTCCACGCCGAGCTTCGACTTCGGAAGGTCCATGATGTGGCCCACCGAGGCGAGAACATCGAAGGACCGCCCCAGATACTTCTTGATGGTCTTCGCCTTGGCTGGCGACTCGACGATCACGAGCGTGCCCTTGGCGTCCCGAGACTTCCCGAGCGTGGCGACCTTGGGCGCCTTCGCGACCTTGGGGGTCTTCGCGACCTTGGGGGTCTTCGCGGCCTTGGGGGCCTTCGCTACCTTGGGGGTCTTCGCGACCTTGTCCGTGCTTCTCTTGGCTGCCGTGGCCATCATTCTCCTTGTGCTCCGCCTGCGCGCCGGGCGAATCCTCGACCCGGCCTCCGCTCCACGAGCCCGAGCAACTCGAGCTCCGTCAATCCCGCCAGCACCGCACCCGGACCGACCCCGGCACGCTGCGCCACCTCGTCGGGGCCCCGGGGCAGGACGTCGAGCGCCTCCCAGAGAGCCGCTGCAATTCCCGCCAACCCCGCCGGGTCCGGCGCCGCTGGGCCTACCTCGGCGACCGGCTCGAGCCGCAGGGCCGCGGCCAGTTCTGCCGCCGTCCGGAACTCCGACGCCCCTTCGGAGGCGAGGCACCGGAGCCCGTCTCCTTCGACACCCGCCACGTCGGCGGCCACCCAGACCGGCTGGCCGATCCGCGTCGCGTGCCGGGCGGTGAGCAACGCCCCGCTGCCGTTACCCGCCCTGACCACCACCGTGGCGTCGCCAAGGGCGGCAACGATGCGATTACGCCGGGGAAAACTCCAGATCGCGGCGCGCGTCCCGTCGTCCACCTCCGCGACGAGCCCCCCTCCCGACTCCACGGCCCTCGCGAACAGCCCACGGTTCACGGCTGGATAGAGGTGATCGAGCCCGCCACCAAGCACCACGACCGTCCGCCCTCCCCCTTCGATCGCGCCGGCGTGCGCCGCCGCGTCGATGCCCACCGCGCCACCGGAGATCACCCAGGCGCCCGCACGTGCCACCGCCCCGCCCAGACGGCGCGCCATCTCCAGCCCCGCGGCGCTGGCGCTCCGGGACCCGACCACGGCCACGGCCCGTTCACCGTCACGCGGCAAGGCGCCGCGCACCCGGAGGAACTCCGGAGAATCGGAGAGGAGGTCGAGGGCCCGTGGCCATCCCTCCTCACCGCGGTGGATGGTTCGAGCGGCCTTCATGCGGCGGGGTCATATACGCACCGCAGCCGGGGAGGTCAAGCGACGCCCCCGGAAGCCTCTCCCCGGAATGAGAGCTAACCGCCCTGTTTCACGGACCCGCCCTGGGCGACGGGACGCATCTCCACGTGGTCTCCCACCAGCAACTCCATGATGCTCCGCCGCACGTAGGCCGACGAGGCGCGTTCCTGCGCGTCGAAGACGACCAGGTGGCCGATCACCTCGCGGGGAAGCCCCGGCGTGTTGAGCGGCCGGTCCATGGGCTCGTTGTAGGGGTCGCCGCTGCGCACCACCTCGAAGGTGTTCCCCACCTCGACGCCGTCGGCCTTGCCCCTGTCCAGGTAGACCACGTTGAACTCGGCGGCGCCGGTGACGATGGCCGGCTGGACGCCGATGACGTAACCGTCGAGCGCCGAGCGGTTCGGCCGGACGAACAGGGGCCTCTGGGCGAGCTCCGCCGCCGGTCCGATCAGGTCACCGCGCTCGACGCCGTCGTTCACGTAGGTGATGATCAGCGACGCGGCCTTGCCCGGTTCCACGGCGGTGACCCGGGCGGTTCCCAGGATGACCGTCTTCCATCCGAAGAAGCGGTTCGTGACCGGGTGGATGATCTTTCCCTCGGTCCGGTAGATGGAGAACTTCTGCCCGACCTTCACCGCGTCGGGATCCTGGAAGCGGCCGTAGATCCGGTCGCCGGTGGTGAGGATCATCCTCTCCTCGAAGGCGGCCACCACCTTCCCGGACGCGTCGAGCTGGTTGGAGGTGACGAAGCTGTTGCGGAGCACGGCCGGGCCCCTGGCGCGCATGCCGCCGACGGTGTAGGGGCCGCCGACCGTGACGCTGTCCTCGTCGCCGATCATCTCGGCGCGGTCGAGGTTGCCACGGGTCAGGTCGTCGAGCTCCTTGGGCGGTGCGGCATCGTCGACGGCGATGAAGTCGACGCGGGCAGGGGCCTGGGCGCCGGCCGGGGCCAGACGCAGCGGGTTGCCAGGGTAGATCCAGTGCGGGTTCTCGACCTGGGGGTTGTAGGACCAGAGCTTGGGCCAGTACCACGGGCTGTCGAGGTAGCGTCCCGAGAGGTCCCAGAGGGTGTCGCCGCGCTGGATCACGTAGCTCTCGGGAGGGGCCTCGCCGGGGCCGCGCGCCCCGGGGGGCGGCGCCGGTTCCACCGCCACGCCCTCGAGCCGATCGGCGGCCTGGTTCAGGTTGACGACGCGCGGGGCCGGCGTCGGCTTCGGTTCGGCCAGCCCGGCGTCGATGACCTTGGTGGTGCGGTCTACCCCGGCCTGCTGCACCGCTCCAGCTCCTCGAGCCTGATCGAGGGCGTTGGCCTGGGAGAAGGCAACTGCCGGGAGAGCGGTGAGAAGGACGGCGATCTTCCAGTGGCTCATGGTGCGGCTCCTTGCACCGCCGGTGCGTGCTCGCGCGCGCGCTTGCCGGCGGGTGAATCGGGGAAATCCTTGGCGAGGCGGGCCAGGAGGCGCTTCGCCTCGTCCGGCCGGCCCCTTCTCTGTTCACACGCCGCCAGCCCCTCGAGGGCGTCGGGCTGGGCCCGCGCTCCCAGGTACTCGGCCACGGCCCTGGAATAGTCCTCGCACGATCCGTCCGGGTCACCGGCGACGTCGCGAGCCCGTGCGGCGTCGACCAGCGCGTCGGCAGCCCGCAGGTGGTTCGGGTAGGTGTCGGTGAACTTCTCGAGCGCTCGGGCTCGCGGGAGCCCGGCCAGGGCGCGGGCTGCGTCCAGGGCGGCCTGGGCATCGGCTCCGGCGGCCTTGCCTCCGCCGCCCAGCGCCGCCAGCGCCGTGGGCGACGGCTCCTGGATGGGCGTGCTGGTCGGGACCGCGGAGGACTTCTGTGCCTTGGCGGGCGGCGCCTTGGGCTGTTCGAGGCGGAAAATCTTGAGGTGGGTGGGTACGAGCGGTTCCACGGCCTCGGACGTCGCGGGGGGCGCTGCCCTGGACACGCGCACCGGCGCCGCGGGCGCTTCACCCCCGGCTGGCTGTGCGACCTGCGCGGAGCGGGCGGCGAGGACGTCGAGCTGCGTTCCCATCGCCTCGACCCGCCTGACCAGGTCGCCGTTCTCCCGCTGCAGCGTGCGGATCTCGGCCCTCAGGGAGTCGACGTCCGGACGCAGGGAGGCCTCGCCCGACGAGCAGCCGGACAGGAGAACGAGTGCCGCGACCGCGGCGATGGAGGTGGCCTGGAACAAATCCTTCAGAATTCTCGGGCGGCTACGCGTCACAGTCAAGAAACCGGGGCGATGAAGGCCAGGTGGCGTCCGGTGCGACCCACGTCGCGCCGGTGGGAGAAGAAGACGTCATCCTCGCACGAGGTGCAGCGCCCGAGGACCTCGATCCGGCGTCGGGTCAGGCCAGCCCCTTTCAAGGTCTGCTCGTTCGCCAGCCAGAGGTCGGCTCGAGAGCCGAGATTCCTGGGATTTCCGGTCGCGGCCCCGAGCTCGTCACGGAATCGAACCGCCAGCTCGCGGGAGACCTCGAAGCAGCAGGGCCCGATGCTGGGACCGATGACGGCCACGAGGTCGGATGGCCGCGCACCATGACGCACCATGAGGGCCCGCACCCCCTGGGCCGCGATCCGGTCGAGCGTTCCACGCCAGCCGGCGTGAACCGCCGCCGCCGCTCCGCTGCGGGGATCGGCGATGAGGATCGGGACGCAGTCGGCCACCGCCACGCTGGCTGCGACTCCCGGAATCGCGGAGATCACGGCGTCGGCCTCCTCGCCTGGCGCTGTTCCCGCTTCCGCCTCGACGACCCGGCATCCGTGGACCTGCCGGACCCGGGCGAAGACGAGCCCGGTCGCCTGCCGGAGCCGCTCCCAGTTCTCCTCGACCCGCTCCGGGTCGTCGCCCACCGACGTGGAGACGTTGAGCGAGCGGAACGGGCCACGCGAGCTCCCTCCATCACGGGTAGTGAAGCCATGCTGGAATCCCTCGAGCAGACGAGAGGTGAGCAGCTTGGGGCCCGCCATGTCGGGTCACCGGCCGGCAGGGATCACCCCGCGGGCAACCTCGTCGACGCGCGGTCGCGCCGCGGCCAGGTCGGCCTCGTGCTTGAGGAGGACGTTGAGCGTCTCGGAGACGACCCGTCCGTCGAGGACATGGGCCTGCAAGAGCACGAGCGAGCGGATCCAGTCGAGGGTCTCGGAGATCGACGGAGCCTTCTTGAGGTCCATGGCGCGCAACGCCGCCACGGCGGCCACCGACTGTCGCGCCAGTTCCTCGGGAACGCCGGGGATGCGGGAGCGAACGATGGCGAGCTCCCGCTCCTGGGTCGGGAAGTCGATGAAGAGATGCAGGCAGCGGCGCCGGAGTGCGTCGGAGAGCTCGCGGGTGGCGTTGGAGGTGAGGACCAGTCGCGGCGGGTGGCGGGCCCGGATGGTGCCCAGCTCGGGCACGGTGACCGCCTGGTCGGCCAGCACCTCGAGCAGGAAGGCCTCGAACTCGGGATCGGCCTTGTCCACCTCGTCCACCAGGAGCAGCGCCGGCACGTCGCTCATGACCGCCTGGAGCACCGGCCGCGGGAGGAGGAAGCGCTCGCTGAAGAAGACGTTGCCCTCGGCGTCGAGCCGGTCGGCGGCCTCGGAGAGCGAGCGCGCGCCCGGCCAGCGTGTCGCCGATGCGCTCCTTCAGCATCTGCGTGTAGAGCAGCTGCTTGCCGTACTCCCATTCGTAGACGGCCTTGGCCTCGTCGAGCCCCTCGTAGCACTGGAGTCGAAGAAGCTTCCGTCCGGTGGCGGCGGCGAGGGCCAGGGCGAGCTCCGTCTTCCCCACGCCGGCCGGCCCCTCCACGAGCAGCGGCTTCTCCAGTCGCTCGGCCAGGAAGACCGACGTGGCGATCTCGCGGGAGGGCAGGTAGCCCGCCCCCTCGAGCAACTTCGCGACTTCGTCGACGGACGCCAGCATCTGCCCCATGGAACCACACGTGAGATTCCCCCGCCACTCGTCGCGGGCTACACTGGCCAGATGGAACCGTCCCAGGGGCCTCTGAGCGAGGAGATGTTCCACTCCTATCTGCAGCTGGCCGTGAAAAGACAGGCCAGCGACGTGCACTTCGAGGTGGGATACCCACCCACCTATCGGGTCTACGGCGAGCTGCTCGCGGCCAAGGTCGCGCCGCTCACCCACGCCGACACCGAGGCCATCGCCAACTTCGTCCTGCAGGCCCCCGGCTCGGGCTTCGGCCCGCTCGATTTCCGCGAGGTGGACCGCAGCTACTCGCTGCCGGGCGTGTCCCGCTTCCGGGCCAGCATCTTCAAGCAGCGCGGGAGCTGGGGGGCGGTGATGCGCACCATCCCGTTCGCCGTGCCCGACTTCGCCACGCTCAACCTCCCCCCGGTGGTCTCCACCGTCTCCGAGGCCCGACGCGGCCTCGTCGTGGTGAGCGGCGCCACCGGAAACGGCAAGTCCACCACCATCGCCGCCATCATCAACCACATCGTCCAGCAGGAGCGGCTCCACGTGGTGACGGTGGAGGACCCCATCGAGTTCATCTTCTCGTCGGGGCGCGGCCTCGTCATCCAGCGCGAGGTGGGTTCCGACACCGCCAGCTACTCCGACGCGCTGCGCGCCGCGCTCCGCCAGGACCCGGACGTGATCATGGTGGGCGAGCTCCGCGACCGGGAGTCGGCCGACATCTGCCTCAAGGCTGCCGAGACCGGCCACCTCGTCATCACCTCGCTCCACACGCCCGACGTGCCGCGCGCCATCGGGCGGCTGGTCGGGCTCTTCCCCTCCGACGAGCAGGAGACCGTCCGGGCCCGGCTCGCCGACAACCTCCAGGCGGTGGTCGCGCTGCGGCTCCTCCTCCGCGCCGACACGGCAGGTCTCATCCCGGCGGTCGAGGCCCTGCTCGCCACCTCCACGGTGCGGGAGATGATCCGCGATGCCTCCCGGATCAAGGAGGTGAAGCCGTACATGGAGACGGCCGGCGCCGATCTGGGCATGCACTCCTTCGACCAGTATCTCTACAAGCTCCACGAGGCCCGCAGCATCTCCCTCGACACCGCGCTCGGAAACGCCACCAACCGCGCCGACCTGGAGCGGCGCATCCTCATCGAGACCGGGGGCCGTCCCGCGTGACCGTCGCCGGGGCCGGCTCGACGCGGATCCTGATCGTGGGCTCGGACGCCGAGCTCGCGTCGGCGCTCCACGTCCAGGCCGAGAGCTCCGACTGGGCGCTCTACGTCGCCCCGGGGCCCGGCGATCTGGAGACGATGATACGGGCCGTGTCTCCCCGGATCGTCGTGCTCGTGCTCCCCCCCTCCCCCGACGCCTCGTGGGGCCCCGCGCTCACCACCGCCCAGGGCGCTTCGCGGGCCGGCATCCGGGTGGTGATGGTGGCACCGTCGCGCGAGGTGGTGGAGCCGCTCGCCGCGGTGGCCGGGGCCGAGCGGGCCCTGTCGCGCGCCGACGTCCTGGTGTTCCCGGCCCTGCTCGTCGACGCGGGGCCGGGGCGACCGCATCCTCGGCCGTTCGAGCCGCACCGCGCCCCGGCGCTCGTCCCTCCCCCGCCCGCCGCGCCGCCGCCACGGGCCGCCGCCGCCCCTCGCCCGACCTTTCACTCGCCGCTGGAGACGAGCCGCCGCCGCGGGCGCCGGCGCGCCCCTCCCCGGATTCTGATGGCCCTCATCGACGACGAGCTCGTCGGGGAGCATCGCCGGCCGCCCATGAGCGCGCGGGTCGAGGTGAGCGTCAGCCTGGTCTCGGAGCACAACTTCTACGTGGGCGTCACCCGCCGCATCGACTCGGGTGGCGTGTTCATCGCCACCTCCATGCCGCCCGCGGTGGGGACGCGGGTGCAGGTGCACCTCGGCCTCGCCGACGGGCGCAAGCTCGAGCTCGAAGGGGAGGTGGCCTTCCTGCGCGCGAAGTCGGCCACCACCGGCCGGCAGCCAGCCGGATGCGGCGTCCGGCTTCACGGCGTGCCCGGGTGGGCGGTCGACGCCATCGAGCGGTTCTTCCAGGCGCGCCTGCCCATCGCCTATGCGGCTGGCTAGAGCCAGGCGGCACTAGTCGTCGACCGCCCGGTCGGTGCGCCGCACGCCCAGCAGATAGGGCTGGATGAAGCCGTCCAGGTCGCCGTCGAGGAGGTCGTCCACCTTTCCGGTCTCGACGCCGGTGCGGAGGTCCTTCACCAGCCGGTAGGGCTGGAGCACGTAGCTGCGGATCTGCGATCCGAAGTCGATGTCCTTCTTCTTCGCCTCCTCGACGTCGCGGGCCGCTTGCCGCTTCCGCTCCTCGAAGTCGTAGAGGCGCGAGCGGAGGATCTTCCAGGCCACGCCCCGGTTCTTCAGCTGGCTCCGCTCGTTCTGCACCGCCACCACGATGCCGGTGGGGAGGTGGGTGAGGCGAACCGCCGAGTCGGTCTTGTTCACCTTCTGGCCGCCCGCGCCCGAGGAGCGGTAGGTGTCGATCCGCACGTCGGCCTCCTTGATGTCGATGACGATGTCGTCGTCGATCTCGGGGGTCACGTCGACGGCGGCGAAGCTGGTCTGGCGGCGCGCCGCGGAATCGAACGGGCTGATGCGGACCAGGCGGTGCACTCCCCGCTCGGCCTTGAGGAATCCGTAGGCGTACTCGCCGCGGGCGATGAAGGAGGCGCTGGAGATCCCGGCCTCCTCGCCGGCCACCAGGTCGGCCGGTTCGACCTCCCAGCCCTTCCGCTCGCAGTAGCGCACGTACATCCGGTAGAGCATGGCCGCCCAGTCCATGGCCTCGACCCCGCCGGCTCCGCTCTTCACCTCGACGATGGCGTTGGCGGCGTCGTGGGCGCCGGAGAGCATGCGGCGGAACTCCAGCCGCTCGACCTGCCGCCCCACCTCGTCGGCGTGGGAGGCGGCCTCGGCCCGGGCCCCGTCGTCACGCGCCTCCTCGGCCAGGTCGTCGAGGGCACGGGCGTCCTGCAGGGCGGCGAAGGTCCGATCGAAGTCGGACGCGGTGGCCTCCAGCCCCGCCTTCTCCTTCAGGAGCGCCTGGGCCTTCTGGTTCTCCATCCAGAAGCCGGGGTCCTCGGCGAGGCGGGAGATCTCGGCGATGCGGGAGCGCTTCCGCTCCACGTCAAAGCGACCCCCGGAGCCCCTCCAGGCGCCGGTCGATGTCGTTCAGTCGCTCTGCGATCGGGGAGGGCATGGGGTCGGGTCACTCCTGGCCGTTCTGGCGGGTGGGGCGCCGCAGCAGTGCCGCGGCGAGCATGAGGACCGAGGCGGCGACGCAGCCCCACGCGAAGAGGTCGCCAAATCTAGTGTAGGGCGTTCGCCCCCGCAAGATGGGCAGCTCCCCGAGGAGCAGCCGAGGCGGCTCGTTCGGGTCGGGCGCCAGCGCCGGGTCGACCGGTCCGACCTCGAGGGCGCCGGGCGCCAGCTCCCCGGTCGGGTAGACGATGGCGCTCACGCCGGAGTAGGCCGGGCGCGCCACCGCACGCCCCGTCTCCACCGCGCGCAGCTGCACGATGGCGAGGAACTGGTAGGGGCCCGAGGAGTAGCCGTACCAGGCGTCATTGGTGGGGTTGACGAGGAAGTCGGCACCCTGCAGGGCGAAGGTTCGCGCCACCTCGGGGAAGATGGCGTCGAAGCAGATCATCGGGGCAAAGGAGATCCGCCGGCCGCCGCTCTCGAAGGACATCACCTCCAGCCGGCCACCGGCGGCCATCGGGGCCAGGTTGGGCACCACCGAGCGGAGGAAGGGCAGCCATTCGCGGAGCGGAACGTACTCGCCGAACGGCACCAGGTGGTGCTTCACGTAGCGGTCGAGGACTCGAAGGTCGGGTGCCAGGAGGAACGCCGAGTTCTCCACCTGCGCGACGCGCCCGCCGGGCGAGGGCGCCCAGCGGACGGTGGCCGCGCCGAGGAGGAGGTGGGCCTGCCGGAGCGGCTGGAGATCCGGGGCCACGGCGTGGAGGTCTCCGAGCGACGGAGAGAGCGCCCACGGCCAGGCGGCCTCGGGCCAGGCCACGAAGGCGGCTCCCCGGGCGTCCGCCTCCAGGGTGAGCGGCCACATCCGGCCGATGATGCGGTCGGCGTTCCGTGGCGCCTTGCATCTTCACCTCCTGGCTCACGTTGGCCTGGACCAGGCCGATCTTCACCCAGGGTGCCGAGGCCATCTCGCGCCGGACCCGGGCCAGGCGCCAGGTCCCCCACCCCATCGTTCCGGCCAGGGCGAGCGCCGCAACCGCGGTGGCGCGCCAGGGGCGCCGGGCGGACGCCCTCCCGGAGAGCGCCAGCTCCGCCACCAGGCCGCGGCCACGCCGTTCACGAGCACCACCAGGCCGGCCAGGGCGTAGACGCCGCCCAGGGCGGCCAGCTGGGCCACCGGCGCGTTTCGGGCCTGGGTGTAGCCCAGGTTGGCCCAGGGGAAGCCCGTGAAGAGGTAGTTCCGCAGGAGCTCGGTGGCCACCCAGATCGGCGGCACGTTCACCCACTGTGGAATGCCCGTTCGTCGACCCACCGTGAAGGAGAGCCCAGAAGGCGAGCGCCCAGTGGGCCGCCATGTAGAGCACCAGGGCCGAGAGCCCCACGAAGGCCACGCCGGTGGAGAGGCCGCCGAAGGCCGTCATGGCGTGGCTCACCCAGTAGATGGCGGCGTAGAAGGCCGAGGCCCCGGCCACCAGGCCGAGCAGCGCAGCCTCCCCCGGCCCGGACGCCGCCTGGAGCGCCAGCAGCGCGGGCACGAGCCCCACCCAGGCGAGCCACTCCAGTGCCCCGCCGGGATCGACCTGCCGGAGCGACAGGCCGGGCACGACCAGCGGCAGGGCCATGGCCTGCAGGAGTCCGCCCAGGGCAGCCAGCGCGAACCTGGAAGCGCGGCCCCTCATCGCGCCCCCGACCGCGGGCCAAGCGCGTCCGCGACCATCCCGGCGCGACCCAGCAGCTCGTCCTCGAGCCGGGCCATGTCGCGCGCCTCGGTCGGCCTCTGGTGATCGTGTCCGACGAGGTGGAGAAGTCCGTGGACGAGGTAGCGGTCGACCTCGGCCCCCACGCTCCGGCCCGCCCGTGCGGCGCGACGGCGAGCGGTGTCGAGGGAGATGGCGAGGTCGCCCAGGTCGGGACCGCTGCCGGGTGGAGCGTGGGCCGGGAAGGAGAGCACGTCGGTGGCGTGGTCGACCGATCGCCAGCGCCGGTTGAGGGCCCGGATTCGACCGTCGGTGGTGAGGAGAATGGAGAGGGCGGCACCCGGGCGGCCCAGCGCGGCGAGCGTGGCGCGCGCGCGGGTGCGCACGCGGCGTGCGAGAGCCGGGCCGGACGGGTGCTCGCTACGCAGCTCGATGGTCACGGGCGGACGAGCTGGAGGGGCGACGATCGGTCGGGCGCCGGCGGCGCCTGCCCGCCCCCGGACGAGCGGGCCCGGTAGACGAGATCGAGGGCGTTCGCCATGGCGCGGGCGATGGCGTCGAGGTTGCCGATGGTGAGCTCGCTCTCGTCGAGCTGCCCCTCGTCGACGATCTCGGAGATGCGACGCCGCACCAGGTGGAGGAGCTTCTCCAGCGTGGGCTCGGGAAGCTCGCGCGAGGAGGCCTCCGCGGCGTCGGCGATCATGACCAGCGCGGCCTCGCGGGTCTGCGGCCGCGGGCCGGCGTAGCGGAAGACGGGGTCGAGGTCTCCCTCGTCCTCGGCGGGCCGGCGGTCCTTGGACCAGAAGAAGGAGACGAGGCGGGTCCCGTGGTGCTGCGCCACGATCTCCACCACCGCGCGCGGAAGCTTCCAGCGCCGCGCGATGGCCATGCCGTCGTCGATGTGGCGCCGAACGGTCGCAGCGCCCTCCTTCGGCGGCAACTGGGCCAGCCGGTTCTCGCCCCGGGTGTTCTCGATGAACGACTCGGGGTCCTTCCCTTTCCCCAGGTCGTGGTAGTGCGCTCCCACCCGCGCCAGCAGTGCGTCGGCGCCGATCGCGTCGGCCCCCGCCGCGGCCAGCCCTCCCGCCACCACGGAGTGGTGCCAGGTCCCGGGCGCCTGGACGATCAACTCCTTCAGCGCCGGGTGGTTCAGGCTGGCCAGGTCGCGCAGCCGGATGTCGCTCGCCAGCCCCAGGAGCCGCTCCAGGATCGGCACGACCGTGACCGCCACCAGCGGAAGGAGCACCGCCCCGGACAGGAAGGCGGCGCCGAGCCCCGTGGCGAGGTCGAGCGGGGGCAACTCGAAACGGGCCCGGCCGGCGAAGAGCCATCCCGCTGCGACCAGCGTCGCCTGGAGGAATCCCACGGCCAGGCCGGCGCGCCAGACGTGACGGCGGCGCTGCGCGCGCGCCAGCAGGAGCGCCGCGGCCACGGACGCCAGGGTGACTTGAAGGCCCAGGACCACCGACGGCCCGCCCAGCAGGCCCACCGCGGCCCCCGCGGCGATTGCGAGCAGGACCCCTGCAGCCGGCGATAGCAGCATGGCGGCCACGGCAGCCCCGGCCGGGACCGGCACGAGCAGGGAGAAGCTCTCGACTCCCAGTGGATGGAGCTGCTCGTGAAGGAGGTCGGCGACGATCGCGCCGGCGGCGGAGGCCCCGAGCATGGCGAGGTAGAGGCCGGAGAGAAGCAGCGCGCCGCGCCGCCGCGGCCGGATGGAGCCGCCCAGTCGCGCGGCCGCCGCCCAGAGCACGACCAGCGAGATCCCGACGAGCACGCCGGCCCCGACCCGCATGGCGGCCCGGTCGAAGAGCTTGTTCTGCTCCTTCATGCCGCGCAGGACGGCCAGGTGACGCCGCTCGATGCGCTCGCCGGCCGGGACCACCACCTCGCCTCGCCGGACCGGGATCACGACCGGCGCGACGCCGGCGGCGGCGACTTCCCGGCGCCTCTCGGTCTCGGCCTGGGAAAGGACGAGCGACGGGCGAAGAAGGTCGGCGGAGACGGTGGCGATGGCGCTCCGCAGGCGCGGGGGACGTCGGGAAGCGCGAGGGCGGACCGCTCCACGCTGGCGCGTGCGCCGGCGAGGTCCTCCAGGGACTGGAGGTCCCGGACGGTCCGTTCGCCGCGGATGGCGCCCGCGCGCACGTCGCGGACCCGGATGCCCCGCTCCCGGTCGGCGGCGAGCAACGACCGGTCCTCCACCACCGGACCGGCCAGGCTTCGCCTCGTCAGCCCGACGATCGTCTCCTCGACGGGCTCGCCGAAACGAGCCTCGGCGAGTGCCGCGAAGCTGGGGTCGTCGACGAAGAGCTGGAGCCGCGATGCGAAGCCCTCGCGGCTCGCCGCATGGGCCCTCGCCAGCTCGGCCTGGTCCGCGCGGGTCTCCTTCCGGCCCAGGCCCCGCCGCGCCGCCGCCTGCGCCTCGGTGGCGCGCATGAGCTGGAAGGCGCCGTGAACGCGGGCCGAGACCTCGTCCCCGGCCGAGAGGTCGTGGTCGAAGACGCGCGGCTCCTCGGAGGCCGCCTCGTCGCGCCGCCGACGCGTTCCCTCCTCGTCGGGGATGGCGAGGTCGCGGGGGGCCCGCAGGGTGGACGGCGCCGGCAGGCCGAGCGCCTCCTCTCCCGGGACCTCGGGCGGCGAGCCCGGAATGGCCAGGAAGGCCGTGACCAGGGCCGCCGTGACGAGCAGCAGCGTGGCCCCGAGCCGCTCCGAAAGGCGGAGGCGGGGTCGCGCGCCGGCGATTGGCTCGTGGGGGTCCTGCACGAGGGCGAAGGGTCGCACCGGGGCGGCCGGTTGGCAAGCCTGCCCAGGTCGCGCCAGGTCGACCCTTCAGGCGGGTCGGGGCGGGGACCCCGCCTCGTATCCCTCGTAGGCCTTCACCACCTCCTGGACCAGCGGATGGCGGACCACGTCGACCTCGCTGAAGGGACAGAAGGCGATGCCCTCCACGTCCCGGAGCACCTTCTGGACCTCGCGCAGCCCGCTCATGCGCCCGCTCGGAAGGTCCACCTGGGTGACGTCGCCGGTGATCACCGCTCTCGAGCCGTACCCGAGCCGGGTGAGGAACATCTTCATCTGCTCGCTGGTGGTGTTCTGGGCCTCGTCGAGGATGATGAAGGCGTCGTTGAGCGTGCGGCCTCGCATGAAGGCCAGGGGCGCGACCTCGATGGTGCCCCGCTCCATGAAGGCTGTGGCCTTCTCCTGGTCCACCATGTCGAAGAGCGCGTCGTGGAGCGGCCTCAGGTAGGGATTCACCTTGTCGGCGATGTCCCCGGGCAGGAAACCCAGCCGCTCCCCGGCCTCCACCGCGGGCCGGGTCAGCACGATACGCTTCACTCGCCGTTCCACCAGGTGCGCCACCGCCATGGCCATGGCCAGGTAGGTCTTGCCGGTGCCGGCCGGTCCGATCCCGAAGACGATGTCGTTCTCGCGGATGGCCTGCACGTAACGGCGCTGCCCCAGGTTCTTGGGCGTGATGATCCGGTGACGGGCCGTGACGTAGATCGTGTCGCTGAAGACCTCCCTCGGCGACTCGCCCTGGGCCACCAGCTTGGCGGCCTGATCGACGTCCTCCAGGTAGAGCGGGTAGCCACTGTCGACCAGGTCGTACAGCTCCCGGATCACCCGCTCGGCAAGCTCGCGCGCCGCCGCGTCGCCGCCGGCGATCACGATCTGGTTTCCGCGCGACCCCAGCTGCACGCCCGTGCGCCGCTCCACCAGCTTGAGGTGTTCCTGGTGGGCGCCGCACAGGGCCCGGACCTTGTCGTTGTCGGGAAACTCGATCCGCGTGGAACTCGGCGATCCGGCAGCCTGGGACAATCGATCTCCTCTCACTCCACCGGCGAAAGTAGACGATACCCTTCGCCCTGGCGCCGGTACGCGTATTCCTGGGTCCACGGGTAGCTGAGGTCCCGCCGGCGTGCGAGCCCGACCTCGACGAGGACGTCCAGCTTCTCCGGATAGGCACCCGTCTCGACCTTGTAGACCTCGAGCGCCGATCGGAGCCGCTCGATCTGGTAGCGCGAGACGAAGCGCTCCCCCCGGTTGTCGTCGAGCGGGCGCAGCGCCGACGCGCCGACGCTGCCGGTGACGAGAACCACCAGCGCCGCCAGCGCCAGCGCGATGGCCACGGTGGCGACGACCTGCGAGGCCCCTCGTCGCACCCTGTTCCGCCACCCACGGGCGTAGGCCCCCACCTCGGAGGCAGGGGTTCGGCGCGCAGGAACGACCGGCCGGAGCACCCCGAGGTTCACGAGGTTGAAGAGCGCCTTCGAGGTCTCGAACTCTCCCAGCCGGGACAGGTCGGTGATCTGCTCCACGGTGACGCCCGGAATGGCCAGCTCGTAGGCCCGCCACTCGTTCTTCCCCAGCGCCGCCGACTCGCCGTCCCGGGCCCCCCTCCCCTCGGCGCGCGCCACCGCGGGGTCGAGCAGCTTCACCCGCTCGAAGGTCATGGCGGTGGAGGTGATCTTGCGCCGGACGATGGGCCACTCGTCGATGAGCCGGTACCCCTCCATGAGCACCGCCTCGCAGCGCAGCGGCGAAACGGTCTCCCGATCGTAGGCCACCTCGCGCGGCTCGAAGGCGTAGGTCCCGGCCTTCCAGTGGAAGAGCTTGTAGAGGGTCTGGGTGGTCTGCAGCGACGTCATCTCCCGCAGCTGCTCCTTCGTGACCATCCCCAGGTCGACCAGGATGTCGCCCAGCCGGCGGAGGGTGCGCTTCTGGGCGGCGAGCGCCTCGTCGAGCTGCTCCTGGGTGATGAGCGCGCCCCGCACCAGCAGGCTCCCCAGCTTGTCGCGGGCCTTGCGCCCGGCGTACTCCGCGCTCACCACCGAGCCGTTCGACATGACGACGTGGATCTCGTCGGCGCGGTTCTTGAGGTGCAGCACGCCGCTCTTCGACTGCTGCCCGATGAGCTGGAGGATCTCGGCGATCCCGAAGTCCTTGAGGGTTCCGGTCAGGGCCATCGGTTCACCCCGCCCGGGTGCGGCGGAAGGCGTCGCGAACCGCGATCCCGTAGAGGAGCGCGAAGAGCGGGACCGCCACGGAGAGGCGCAGCACGGCCGCGTACGGCGAGTGCTGTGGAGGCGGGATGACGCCGTGCCAGAACCAGGCCACGAAGCCCAGGAAGAGCAGCGCGAAGAGCACCAGGAAGCCGAGCACGGGGCGCCCGCCCACGACGTGGCCCGCGCCGCCTCCCACCACTGCCAGCACCCGCTCCGTCGCCCGCCGCAAGCGCGCGTGGCGCCGGACCTGCTCCTCCTTGCGGATGCGATCCCGCGGCTCGACGGCGTTCTGACGGAAGAAGACGTTCACGCACTGGCCACAACTGGCCGTGGCCGCCGGGTCGCAGCGCCGGCAGGCCGGGCGGCCGCACCGCTCGCAGGATGCCGACGGGGAGAGCCGTGGCGCGACCAGCGCGAGGAGCCACAGCGAGGCCGTCAGCGCGAGCGGAAGCAGGGGCCAGCCCCAGCGCGAGAGCGGGCCGGCCACGCGCCGGAGCGCCGCGTCCCCCACGGCCCGGGGCACCGCGTCGCGCGCCGCGAAGTCGGCCAGCCACTCCAGGGAAGGCAGCGCGTCCAGCAGCCAGGCGTTGGCGCGGAAGTCCTCGTCCGAGCCGTGGCGCGCCAGGTAGCCGGCGTCGGCCTGCTGGGCCTTGCGTCGGGCCTCGGAGGACTGCCCCACCGCGGCGAGGCGCAGGTAGAGCTTGGAGAGGTCGTACTGGGCCGCGGCCAGCGTGGAGAGATCGCTCGCCCGATCGACGGCGGCGAGATAGGCGGTCTTCGCTCCGTCCATGTCCCCTTCCAGGAAGAGGACGTTGCCGAGATTCACCTGGGCCGCGGCGGACCGGGGATCGGCAGCCAGCGCGGCATCGTACCAGCGCCGCGCCTCGGCAAGGTCTCCCTGGCGCTTGTGCCAGCGCCCGATGGCGAGCAGCGCCGGCGCCGGAAAGGAATCCCGCTCGGATCGCTCCTTCATCTCGGCGACGAAGGCAGGCGTCGGCCAACCGGTCTCCATCTCGTGGACGTCGTCGGCGAGGGTGCCCTGCCAGGCGGTGACCCGGACGGCCTGCGCGGTCAGCCAGGGAATGGCCACGATCGCGAGCAGGGACGCGGTGACGGCGGCCCTCTCCCAGCGCGAGAGGTAGACCCAGGCCGCGAGCGCGCCTGCGAAGAGAAGTGCGAAGGGGCCGAGGCGGAACACGAAGGGCACGGCCAGCAGCGCGAGCGCGAGCGCCGTGGCCTGCCCGGGAGTCCCGGATCGCACGACCGGCAGGTGGCGGAAGTCGTGGAGAAAGAGGCGAAGCCGGGCGAAGAACAGGATGGCGATGGTGGCGGCGGCCGCCCCGAAGAGCGCGGCGATTGCAGCGCCGGTCACGTCGCCGAGCAGCGCGCGCGCCACGTGCGGGTCCCGGGCGGCGGCTGCCAGGCCCGCGCCGGCAGCGGTGAGTGCCGGGAGAGGCCGGGTCGGCTCGGCGGCGATGCGCGCGCGGGCCAGGGAAAAATGGGCCTCGGGAAGGTCAGGCGCGAAGGCGACGGCCACGCTGGCGTGCTCCACCGCGTCCTCGACCGCGCGCGCGTGGAGGGCTCGCTCGGCCTCCCGCACCTCGGCGACCGCGTGCCAGGGGAGACTCTGGATGCCCAGCTCCCGCATCGCGTCGCGCATCGACTGGGCAGCGGCGCGGCTGGCCGCGGCGTCCTGCTCGCGGACCGCCTTCCTGCGCGCCTGCCACAGCTCGTCGATCCGCGCCGACGAGATGCGCACGGGCTCGATGGGGCGCTGGAGCCTACGGAGCTCGGCGGGGGAGATGCTCACCCCGGCAACCGCTCCGGGGGGAGTGGCGGGCCCCGCGTCCTTCGGATTCGGCGCTGCGACCGAGGGCAGGAGGGGCTCGGGGGGAAGAGAGGGCTCGGGAACGGCCTCCCCGGAGCGCGCGCTCCTCGCCTTGGGTTCCTCGGCGGGAAGTTCTCCCTCGACGAGCGACGGCGCCTGGACCTGGGCCCCCGCAAGGGCCGGCAGGAGAAGAAACGCGGCGATGGCGGCGAACGCGCGGGCTCTCACACGAGATTCCAATGCTAGCACGGGGTCTTCCGCGCTAGAAACCGGCGTCATGAGCCAAACCTCGCTGGCCGTCGAACGCCTCATCGCCATCATGGCCCGCCTCCGAGGCCCGGACGGATGCCCGTGGGACCGGGAGCAGACGCTCGCGACCCTCCGTCCCTACGTGCTCGAGGAAACCTACGAGGTCCTCGAGGCCATCGAAGAGGGAGACGCCGAGGCGCACCGGGAGGAGCTCGGGGATCTCCTTTTGCAAATCGTGTTCCAGGCTCGCATCGCCGAGGAGGAGGGGCGCTTCGACTTCTCCGGCGTGGCCGACGCCATCTCCGACAAGCTTCTCTCCCGCCACCCGCACGTCTTCGGACCGGACGCCCGGAGCGCCGACGCACGGCCCGCACCCCGACGCCCCCGCCGTGCGCGACGCGGAAGGAGTGCTCCGGCAGTGGGCCGCGCTGAAGAAGCAGGAGAACGAGGCCAAGGGCCGGGGCAAGAGCGTGCTCGAGGGAGTGCCGCGTGAGCTCCCCGCCCTGGCCAGGGCCGAGAGGCTCACCGAGAAGGCGAGCCGGGTGGGATTCGACTGGCCGGACGCGGCAGGCGCCCGCGCCAAGGTCTCCGAGGAGATCGGGGAACTGGACGAGGCCATCGCCTCCGGCGACCGGGCTCACATCGAGGACGAGCTGGGGGACGTCCTCTTCGCGGTGGCCAACCTCGCCAGGAAACTGGGAATCCCGCCCGAGGAGGCGCTTCGGGGAACGCTCGGCCGCTTCATCAACCGCTTTCACTTCGTGGAGGAGGCCCTGGAGCGCCAGGGAGTGCCCCACGGCGCCGCAACGCTCGAGGAGATGGACCGCCTCTGGGAGGAGGCGAAGGCAGTTTTCGGCCAAAGTCCAAGGACTTCCTGACTCCTTGGAGGCCTTCTCGCGCTTCGTGGAAAGTCCGTGGATAAGAGGAAATTGCCTAGCGGCCTCAGGGCCCTTGGGGCGTGGACTTCACACAATCGAAACATCCACGGAGCCTCGTCGCTTTAATAATATCAAGTAGCTTACGCAATTCCGTTTGCGATAGGCCCCGAACGGGGCCGCCCGGGAGGGTGCAGGCGGCCTCGAGAAAGACTAAACGTGGATAACTCGGCGTGTCGAGCGCCGGGGCGGTTCTGCAAAACGCTTGACGTCTTGCGGGCCGGGCGGTAAAAACCGCGGCCTTCGAGAACCCCAGGGGAGAAGCACACTTGGCCAATACCCGTTCCGCCCAGAAGCGCAACCGCCAGTCCGAGAAGCGCCGCGCCCGCAACCAGGGTGTGCGCACCCGGGTCAAGACCGCGGTCAAGAAGGTCCGCGAAACCCTCGAACAGGGGGAGCTGGGGGCGGCACAGGCGGCGTTCCACGAGGCGGCTCGGGTGATCGACAAGGCCTCGTCGAAGGGCGTGGTCCACCGCAACACGGCATCGCGGAAGATCTCGCGACTCGCCAAGGCGGTCTCGAAGGCAGCACCCGCGAAGTAGCTCAGGGCGCTTCGAAGCGCTCGACGATGTCGCGGGCGGCCTCCGCCGCCGCCTTTCGAACTGCCAGTCGCCGCCGACCCTCGGTCGCGATGGCATCCACTTCGCCCAGGTAGTCCACCTCGCGCCGGACGCTCGCCGCGGCAGCATCCTTGCCGTCGACCACGAGCCTGGCCTGCACCTCGAAGACGAGCCGCCAGGTCCCGCTCTGCGTCGTCACCGGCGCCGCCGAGACGCGGGTCACGGCGCCATCGATGCGGGCCGGGGCACCCTCTCCTCCGGCCGTCCCACGGCGCGCCAGCTCCTCGCGCAGCGCCGACGCCACGAGCGCTCCCGCCTCTGCCTCGGCGGTTCGATTCGCGAACGGCGGAACGTGCACGCGTTCCGCGCCCGGCGGCAGCCGGGAGGTTCCGGCCGTCGCCGAGTAGCCGCACGCCGCCGAGGCGGCGACGAGCGACAGCGCGGCGGCAATCCCGGCGGTCCTCATGTCGACGACGAAGTTGATGAGGCGTCTGGGAACGAAGACCACCTTGCGGATCGTCTTGCCGGCCATGTGAGCCCGAACCCGCGGCTCCTGCTCGGCCAGCGCTCGAACCTCGGCTTCCCCGGCCGCCACCGGCACCGACACCTCGCCTCGCAGCTTGCCGTTCACCTGCACCGCGATGCCCACCACGTCGGCCACCACCAGCGCCGGGTCGTATCCCGGCCAGGGCGCCTCGGCGAGCAACTGGTCCCGCACCGGCGTTCCGAGCACCTCGTGCCAGAGCTCCTCGGCGAGGTGGGGCGCGAAGGGGGCGAGCAGCGCCGCCAGCGCCACCAGCGCCTCCCTCACGGCGGCCCGGTCGGCGTCGGTGGCCGGGTCGAGGGAGTAGAGCTCGTTCACGAGTTCCATGAACGCAGCGATGGAGGTGTTGAACTTGAGGTCGCCCTCCAGCTCCTCGGTGACCCGCTTGATGGTGCGGTGGGTCTTGCGCCGCAATTCCAGGAACGGTCCGGCGGCGTCGGCCAGCAGCCGGTCGGGCACGAGGAAGGTGTCCTGCCGTGCGTGGAAGATGCGCCACACCCGCGAGAGGAAGCGGAACATGCCGTCCACCTGCTCGTCGGACCAGTCGATGTCCTTCTCGGGCGGGGCCGCGAAGAGCATGAACATCCGCATGGTGTCGGCGCCGAATCGGTCGACGATGGGGCCGGGCTGCACCACGTTGCCCCAGCGCTTCGACATCTTCCGGCCGTCGGGCCCGTTCACGATGCCCTGGGTGACCAGGCGCTTGACCGGCTCCTTCTCGAACACCAGGCCGAGTTGCTCCATCACCCGGTGCCAGAAGCGGAAGTAGAGCAGGTGCATGACCGCGTGCTCGGGGCCGCCCACGTAGACGTCCACCGGCAGCCAGCGGCGCGCCTCGTCCTGCGCGAAGGGGCGCTCGGCGTCGCGCGGCGAGAGGTAGCGCGCGTAGTACCAGGACGAGTCCACGAAGGTGTCCATGGTCTCGGTCTCCCGCCTGGCCGGCTTCCCGCACCGCGGACAGGTGGTGTTCACGAAGGCCGCCACCTTCGCCAGCGGAGGTTCGCCGGTGCCCGTGATGATGGCCTCGGGCGGCAGCCTCACCGGCAACTGCTCGTCGGGAACGGGCACCGCGCCGTGGTCCGCGCAGTAGACGATGGGGATGGGCGTGCCCCAGTAGCGCTGCCGGCTGAAGCCCCAGTCGCGCAGGTGGTACTTCACCGACGGCTCTCCGAAGCCCTTCTCCTTCGCGAGCGACGACATGCGGCGGCGGGCCTCGGCGCTGGGCAGCCCGGTGAAGGGGCCCGAGTTCGACGAGCACGCCGTCCTCGGTGAAGGCCTTCTCGAGCGCCTCGCCCGTGGTCAGGCGCGTCCCCTCGGCTGGCTGGATGACGATCGGGACCGGGAGCGAGTACTTCCGCGCGAACTCGAGGTCGCGCTGGTCGTGGGCCGGCACGCTCATCACCGCGCCGGTGCCGTATCCGGCCAGCACGAAGTTGGCGATCCAGACCGGGACCTTCTGGCCGCTGAAGGGATTGACGGCGTGGGCCCCGGTGAAGACCCCCTCCTTGGGCGCCGACTCGCCGGTGCGCTCCGCGGCGTCCATCCGTGGCCATGCGGTCGACGAAGGCAGTCACCTCGGCGCGCCGCTCCGGCGTGGTGAGGCGAGCGGTGAGCGGGTGCTCCGGCGCGAGCACCACGTAGCTGCAGCCGAAGATGGTGTCCAGGCGGGTGGTGAAGACGCGGATGCGCTCGGAGGAGCCCTCGACTGCGAATTCGGCCTCGGCGCCCAGGCTGCGCCCGATCCAGTTGCGCTGCATGGTGGTGATGCGCTCGGGCCACTCCCGCAGGCCGTCGAGCCCGTCGAGCAGGTCGTCGGCGTAGTCGGTGATCCGGAAGGCCCACTCCGGGATCACCTTCTCGACGACCGGCGAGCTGCAGCGCTCGCAGACGTTCTCGTCCACCACCTGCTCGTTGGCGATGACGGTCTGGCAACCGGTGCACCAGTTGGCCTTGCCCTGGCGACGGTAGACGATGCCCTTCTCGAGCATGCGCAGGAAGAACCACTGGTTCCAGCGATAGTACTCGGCGTCACAGGTGGCGAACTCGCGGCTCCAGTCGAAGGCGAAGCCCACCCGCTTCATGTCGGCGCGGAAGGCGTCGATGTTCTCCCGGGTGCGCTCGTCCGGATGGCGGCCGTCCTTCAGGGCCGCGTTCTCGGCGGGCAGCCCGAGCGCGTCGAAGCCCATGGGATGGAGCACGTCGTAGCCGCGCATGCGCAGCAGGCGGGCCAGGGCGTCACCGATGGTGTAGACGCGGGCGTGCCCCATGTGCATGGCGCCCGACGGGTACGGGAACATCTCGAGCACGTAGCGCTTCTCGGCGCCGGGGCGGCGTCCGGCGCGGAACACGCCCTCGTCTTCCCAGCGCTTCTGCCAGCGCGGCTCGATGGACTTCGGCTCGTATCGCTCGTTCATGGAAGACATGGAAGCCCGCGATACTACCGCGGACCGGCGTTTTTGCACCTGCGCGATCGAACGGGCTCCGGGGTATATTGCGCGCCTCCTTCGACCCTGGAGAACCGCACATGGCCGAGAACGTCTACGTCGCCGACATCGCGCAGCACGAGGGGAAGGAGGTCACCCTCCACGGCTGGCTCCACAACCGCCGCTCCTCGGGAAAGCTCCACTTCCTCCAGGTCCGCGACGGCACCGGCACCATCCAGTGCGTGGTCTTCAAGGGCAACGTGACGCCCGATGTGTTCACCGACGCCGACCACCTCCCCCAGGAGACCTCGGTGGCCGTGAGCGGCCTCGTCAAGAAGGAGCCCCGTTCCCCCATCGGCTTCGAGATCGACGTGAATGGGCTCGAGGTGGTGGCCCGTCCGACCCGCGAGTTCCCCATCGGCCACAAGGAGCACGGGGTCGCGTTCCTCATGGAGCAGCGCCACCTCTGGCTGCGCTCCCCGCGCCAGAACCTGATCCTGAAGGTCCGCCACACCGTGGAGAAGGCCATCCGCGACTTCTTCGACTCCCGGGGCTTCACCCTGGTGGACGGGCCCATATTCACTCCGAATGCGTGCGAGGGAACGAGCTCGCTCTTCGAGGTCCCGTACTTCGACCTGGGCAAGGCCTACCTGACCCAGTCCGGCCAGCTCTACATGGAGGCGGCCGCCATGGCGCTCGGCAAGGTCTACTCCTTCGGGCCGACCTTCCGCGCCGAGAAGTCGAAGACCCGCCGCCACCTCACCGAGTTCTGGATGGTCGAGCCGGAGGTGGCCTTCCTGGATCTCGACGGCGACATGCAGCTCATGGAGGAGTTCGTCTCGTCGGTGGTCCATTCGGCCCTCGCCAGGCACCGCGAGGAGCTGGTCCGGGTCCTCGAGCGCGACGTGTCGAAGCTGGAGAGCGTGAAGCCCCCGTTCCCGCGCATCACCTACACGGAGGCGGTGGAGGTGATCCGCAAGGCCCAGCAGGCCCAGCGCGATGCGCTCCCGCCCGCCGAGGCCGCCAGGCTCCCCCCCATGATGGTCTGGGGCGACGACATCGGCGGCGACGAGGAGACGCTGGTGGCGAGCGGCTACGACCGCCCGGTCATGGTCCACCGCTATCCGTCGCTCATGAAGGCCTTCTACTTCAAGAAGGACCCGCAGGACCCCAGCGTGGCGCTCGGCTGCGACGTCCTGGCTCCGGAGGGCTACGGCGAGATCATCGGCGGCGGGCAGCGCGAGGACGACCTGGAGACCCTCGAGAAGGCCATCGAGCACCACCAGCTGCCGAAGGAGGCCTTCGAGTGGTACCTCGACCTCCGCCGCTACGGAAGCGTGCCCCATTCTGGATTTGGCATGGGCGTGGAGCGCTGCGTGGCCTGGATCTGCGGGCTCCACCACGTCCGGGAGACCATTCCGTTCGCCCGGATGACCGAGCGGATCACCCCGTAGGCGCCGCCCTCCGGGCGACCTCGATCGCGATCCCCAGGTCTCGCGCCGCGCGCTCCAGGATGGCCGGGAGCGTGCGGGCGTCGCCGAGCAGGACCTGGCTCACGAATCCTGCCCCCTCCGCCGCCTCGAGCCAGGCGTGCGCCATGGCCGGCGCTGGATGGGCCGAGGGCAAGGAGAGGGCCACCGATCGCCCCCCGGCCCGGCGCAGCGCCTCGCAGGCGTGCCGGACCGCCAGGGCCGCCGAGCGGGGAGTCGGCTCGTCGAGCCCGAAGAGGAAGACGCGGGTGGCGCCGAGGCGCCCGGCGGACGGAAGCAGCAGGGCCTCCCCGTGCTCCGGCGTCACCGTGCCGGCCAGGATGGCCCGCGACACGGCCCCCGCCAGGCGCCAGTCGACCAGTGCGGCCAGTCCGGTGAGCGGCCGCTCGGCCCCGACGAAGGCGGCGAGCGAGTCGACGTCGAGCGCATCCAGCGACGCAAGCGACAGGTCGGCGACCTCGACACGGTGGATCACCGGGCCGGTCCGTCTCCGCGCCGCTCCGCGGGCAAGCTTCCGGCGATCCGGTCGAGCACGCCGTTCACGAAGGACGCCGAGTTCTCGCTGCCGTACTTCTTGCCCAGCTCGATGGCCTCGTTGATGCAAACCTTCACCGGCACGTCGATGCGCCAGCGAAGCTCGAACACGGCCAGGCGCAGCACGTTGCGGTCCACCTTGGCCATCCGGTCCATTCGCCAGTTGGTGGACACCTGCTCGATGACCTCGTCGATCTCGCGCCGGTGCTGGGCGACGCCGCGGACCAGCTCCTCTGCACCGGCCCGGACCTCGCGCTCCACCGGCTCGAAGCTCGGCCAGAAGCGGGCCAGCGCCTCGTCGAGATCGGTGGCAGCCACGTCGATCTGGTAGAGCGCCTGCAGGGCACGCTCCCGGGCCTTGGTGCGTCGGGTGTGGGACATGTCCGCCCTATTTCTTCGCGGCGATGGCGCGGAACAGGTTGGCCTGCTCGATGGCGGCCACGGCCGCCTCGGCCCCCTTGTTCCCGCCCTTCACGCCGGCGCGCTCCAGCGCCTGCTCCATGGTGTCGCAGGTGAGGACGCCGAAGCCAACGGCACACTCGGCCTCCATCGAGACCTGGGCCACGCCCTTCGAGACCTCGCTGGCCACGTACTCGAAGTGCGGGGTTCCCCCGCGGATCACCGCGCCGAGCGCCACCGCAGCGTCGTAGCGGTTGCTCCGGGCCACCCGGCGCATCACCGCCGGGATCTCGAAGGTTCCCGGGCATCTGTAGACGTCGACCTTGCCCTCCTCCACCCCGTGACGCCGGAGCGAGTCGAGGGCGCCGGCGAGAAGTTGCTCGGTGACCAGCGAGTTGAAGCGAGAGACCACGATCGCGAAGCGCAGACCCTGGCCGACCAGGTTTCCCTCGTGGACGTTCATGTCCTTCCTCCCTTGGGCGCGCGGCGCGCGACCTTTCCCTTCCGGACGCGCTCCGGAGCCAGCGTGAGCAGGTGCCCCATCTTGTCCCGCTTGGTGCGCAGGTAGGCGCGGTTTCCCCTCGACGGCGGCGTCTCGATGGGGACCCGCTCCACCACCTCGAGACCGTACCCCTCCAGCCCGACGATCTTCTTCGGGTTGTTGGTGAGGAGCCGCATCTTTCCCACGCCGAGCTCGCGCAGGATCTGGGCCCCGATGCCGTAGTCGCGCAGGTCGGGCTTGAATCCAAGCCGGACGTTGGCCTCGGCGGTGTCGAGTCCCTGATCCTGCAGGTTGTAGGCCTTGAGCTTGTTGACGAGGCCGATCCCGCGCCCCTCCTGATCGAGGTAGAGCAGCACGCCCTTGCCGGTCCGGGCGATCTGGCGAAGCGCGGCGTGGAGTTGCTGGCCGCAGTCGCATCGCTGGCTGCCGAAGACGTCGCCGGTCAGGCACTTCGAGTGGACGCGGACCAGCACCGGCTCGCCGGCCTTCCAGGCGCCCATGACGAGCGCCACGTGCTGGTTCTTGTCGATGTCGTTCTCGTAGGCCACCGCCGTGAACTTCCCGTACGCGGTGGGCAGCGGGGCCGACGAGGCCCGGCGAACCAGCGAGTCCTTCATGATCCGGTAGGAGATGAGGTCGGCCACCGATGCGATGGGCAGGTCGTGCTCCCGGGCGAGCTTCTGCAGCTCGGGCATGCGCGACATGGTGCCGTCGTCGTTCATGATCTCGCAGATGACCGCGGACGGGTGGAGTCCGGCCAGTCGCGACAGGTCCACCGAGCCCTCGGTCTGGCCGGCGCGCACCAGCACGCCGCCCGGCCGGGCCCGAAGCGGGAAGACGTGACCGGGGCGCACCAGGTCCTCGGGCCTGGCCTCGTCGGACACGGCGGTGAGGATGGTGTGGGCCCGGTCCTTGGCGCTGATGCCGGTGGAGACTCCGCGGGCGGCCTCGATGGAGACCGTGAAGGCGGTACCGAAGCTGGAGGCGTTCTGCCCCTCCGGAACCATGAGCGGCAGGTCGAGCGAGCGGGCCTTCTCGTCGGTCAGGGCCAGGCAGATGAGGCCGCGCCCGTGCCTGGCCATGAAGTTCACCGCCGCGGGGGTCACCTTCCCGGCGGCGATGCAGAGGTCCCCCTCGTTCTCCCGGTCCTCGTCGTCGACGAGGATGATCATCTTGCCGCGCCGCAGGGCCTCGAGGGCTGCCTCGATCCGCTCCACCGCGTGCTCCGAATGGCGCGTCACGCCCGCTCCCCGCCGTAACCCCAGTCCTTCAATGAACCCTCCGAGATGCCGGACGTGCCTTCGAACTCCCGCAGCCGGGCGACGTGGCGCGCCACGACGTCGGCCTCCAGGTTCACCTGGGTCCCGGGAGCCGCGGCGCCGAGGATGGTGCGGGACAAGGTCTCCGGGATCAGCGCCACCTCGAACCGGTCGCGCCCGGCGCGGGCCACGGTGAGGGACACCCCGTCGATGGCGATCGATCCCTTCTCGGCGACCAGCGGCGCGATGCCCGGTGGCAGGGAGACCGTGAGACGCGCGCCCAGCCCTTCCGTCACCCGGGCGAGGACCTTGCCGACGCCGTCGACGTGCCCCTGGACCAGGTGACCGCCCAGCCTGTCGGAAAGCCGCAGCGCCCGCTCCAGATTCACGCGCGTCCCCTGCTTCCACGCGCCCAGCGTGGTCCGCGCCAGCGTCTCCGGGACGGCGTCGAACGTCATGCGTCCGACACCCCGCTCGACGACCGTGAGGCAGGCGCCGTTGCAGGCCACGCTCTCGCCGGGATCGAGCTCGTCGACCGGCAGGGTGGTGGGGCGGATGGTGATGCGCGCGCCTCCGGCCCTCGGCTCGAGCCGCTCCACCACTCCCATGTCGCTGATGAGGCCGGTGAACATCGGGGCGCGATCTTAGTCCACGCGGGAGCTTCGAGCACCTTTCGGCGCTGGCCGGCCCGAGAAGAGGATGTCACGCCCCACCCTCCGCATGCGCATATCGTGCACGGGCAGGGCTTCGGCCATTCGGGCTGGCCCCTCGCCGCCAAGCCAGGGGATTCCCCCGCCGGCGATCTTCGGGGCCACGAAGAGGAGCAACTGGTCCACCAGCCCGGCCTCGAGAAACGACCGGTTCACCTCGGCGCCACCCTCCACGAGGAGGGTGGTGACGCCCCGCTCGCCTAGCCGGAGGAGCAGGTCACCCAGGTCCACCCGGCCGCGCCTGGCCCGGCAGCGCAGGTACTCGACGCCGCGGGGCGGCTTCGCTGGAGGCGAACCGGCCACGTGGGCGACCAGCGTGGCCGCCTTCGACCGCTGGCGGAAGAGCCGAAGGGTCATCGGGAGCTCGAGCCGGGAGTCGAGGACGACGCGGACCGGGTCGCTTCCACGTCCTCCGGGCAACCGGGCGGTGAGGCGCGGGTCGTCGGCGCGGGCGGTCCCGGCGCCCACCAGGACGGCGTCGACGGCGTCGCGCAGCCGGTGGACGTGGGCGCGGGCCTCCGGACCCGTCACCCATCGGGAGTCCCCGGATGCGGTGGCGATTCGCCCGTCGAGCGTGGCCGCCACCTTGAGGGTGACGTGGGGCCTTCCGGTGGTGATGAATCGGAACCAGGGCTCGTTGAGCGCAGTCGCAGTCCTCGCGAAGGACCCCTGTCTCGACCTCGACCCCGGCGCGTCGCAGGCGCCGGATGCCGCGGCCGTTCACGCGGGGGTTCGGGTCGGCCGAGCCGGAGAAGACCCGGCGAACCCCGGCCTCCAGGATGGCCAGGCTGCATGGAGGCGTCCGCCCGACGTGATCGCAAGGCTCGAGCGTGGTGTAGAGGTCGGCGCCCCGGGCGCGCGCCGCGGCGTCGCGGATCGCCATCACCTCGGCGTGGGGCGCTCCCGCCTGGACGTGATGGCCGCGCCCGACGATCCGGCCGCCCTTCACCAGCAACGCGCCCACGGCCGGGTTGGGGCTGGTGCGGCCGAGTCCGCGCCGGGCCTCCCGGAGCGCGAGCCTCATGTACCGCTCCTGTGCCGGCGTCCCGCTCACTTCTTTCCCTGCAGCCCGAGGACGGCGGCCGTGAACTCGCCCACGTCGCGGAAGTCGCGGTAGACCGAGGCGAAGCGCACGTAGGCCACGGGGTCCTCGGCGCGGAGCATCTCCATCACCAGCTCGCCCACCAGGCTCGAGGGGACCTCGCGCTCCCCGGTCTCCTGAAGCCTCCGCTCCACCCGCGTCGCCATCTCGTCGATGCGCTCCTGCGACACCGGGCGCTTCTGGCAGGCGCGTCGCAGGCCCTCCAGCACCTTCCGCCGGTCGAAGGCCTCGCGCCGCCCGTCCTTCTTCACCAGCGCCGGCAGGCTCTCCTCGGTCCGCTCGTAGGTGGTGAAGCGCCGCTCGCAGCCCAGGCACTCCCGCCGCCGGCGCGTGGCCTGTCCGTCCTGCGCCTCGCGCGAATCGACGACCCGGTCCTCGAGGTGGCCACAGAAGGGGCAGCGCATTCGTCGAGCGTCTCCCCGGGCCGGCGGCTCAGATCCGGTCGGGGTAAAGAGGGAACTGCCGCGTGAGATCGTGGACCTCGCCCTTCACCCGGGCGAGGACCGCCTCGTCGGCCGGCGCGTCGAGCACCCGGCCGATGAGCGAGGCGACCTTGCGCATCTCGCTCGTTCCCATGCCGCGGGTGGTGAGCGCCGGCGTCCCCACCCGGATGCCCGAGGTCACGAAGGGCTTCTCCGGATCCCACGGGATCATGTTCTTGTTGACCGTGATTCCGGCCTTGCCGAGCGCCTCCTCGGCGATCTTGCCGTTCAGCTTCTTGGGACGAAGGTCGACCAGCATGAGGTGGTTGTCGGTTCCGCCCGAGACGAGGCGCAAGCCGGCCGCCACGAGCCCCTCGGCGAGTGACTTCGCGTTGTCGAGGATCTGCTGCTGGTAGCCCCGGAAGGAGGGCTGGAGCGCCTCGTGAAAGGCCACCGCCTTGGCCGCCACGACGTGCTCGAGCGGGCCGCCCTGGGTGCCGGGAAAGATCTGGCTGTTCACCGCCTTGGCGTGGGGCTCGCGGCAGAGGATGAGGCCGCCGCGCGGGCCGCGGAGCGTCTTGTGGGTGGTGGTGGTGACGATGTCGGCGTACGGCACGGGGTTCGGGTGCAGGCCAACGGCGACCAGGCCGGCGATGTGGGCCATGTCGACCACCATGGCCGCCCCGACCTCTCGCGCGATCTCGGCGAACTGGTCGAAGTGGAAGAAGCGCGGATAGGCGCTCGCGCCCACCACCAGGATGCGCGGCCTGTGCTCGCGCGCGAGCCGGCGGACCTCGTCCATGTCCACCGTCTCGTCCGACTGGCGGAGCCCGTACGGCACGATCCGGAAGAGCCGCCCGGAGAAGTTGACCGGCGACCCGTGGGTGAGGTGCCCGCCGAAGTTGAGGCTCATGGCGAGCAGCGTGTCGCCCGGCTGCGCCAGCGCGAAGTACGCGGCCATGTTGGCCTGCGACCCGGAGTGAGGCTGGACGTTGGCGTGCTCCGCGCCGAAGAGCTTCCTGGCGCGGTCGATGGCCAGCTGCTCGACCTGGTCCACCACCTCGCAGCCACCGTAGTAGCGCTTGCCCGGATAGCCCTCGGCGTACTTGTTGGTGAGGGCCGAGCCGGTGGCCTCCAGCACCGCCGGGGAGACGAAGTTCTCGCTGGCGATGAGCTCGAGCCCCTCGGCCTGGCGCCGGGTCTCCTCGCGGACGAGCCGCGCGATCTCGGGATCCGCCTCGGAGAGGCGCTGGGTCGGCATCATGTGGAATGCTCCTCGGGAAGGGCGCTACATACCGCGCAAACGGGTCAGCGGTCGAGAGCCGAGATCTTGTCCACCCGGCGCTGGTGGCGGCCGCCCTCGAAGGCCTGGGCGAGGAAGGCAGAGACTATCGCGCCGCCCAGCCCGAGCCCGACCACCCGCTCGCCCATGCAGAGGATGTTGGCATCGTTGTGGGCGCGGGCCATGCGAGCCTCGAACTCGGTGGTGCAGTGGGCTGCGCGAACCCCCTTCACCTTGTTGGCCGCGATCGACATCCCGATGCCGGTTCCGCAGACCAGGATGCCCAGCCGGGCCCCCCCGGAGGTCACCGCCGCAGCCACGCGTGCGGCGTGGTCCGGGTAGTCGACGCTCTCCGAGGAGAACGGCCCGAGGTCCAGGACGTCGAACCCGGCCTCCCGGGCCACGCGAACGGCCTCGGCGCGAAGCGCGAGCCCGGCGTGATCGGAACCGAAGACGATCCGGTCGGCCATCGGTCGCCCCTAGACCTGCCTGAACGCCAGCACGGCGTTGGTACCGCCGAAGCCGAAGCTGTTCGAGATGACCGCCTCCAGCTTCACCTGGCGCGCCACGTTCGGCACCACGTCGAGCACGCACTCGGGGTCCTGATCCTCGACGTTCACGGTCGGGGGCACGACGCCGGTCTGGAGGGACTTCACCGCGAACACCGCCTCGGCCCCTCCCGCGGCGCCCAGCATGTGGCCGGTCATCGACTTGGTCGAGGAGACCACCAGCCCGCCGTCGGCCCGTGCCCCGAACACCCTTCGAATGGCCTGGCACTCGGCGATGTCGCCCTGCGGCGTGGAGGTGCCGTGGGTGTTCACGTAGCCCACCTGCTCCGGCCGGAGCCCGGCGTCGGCGAGCGCCAAGCGCATGGCCCGCTGGCCACCCTCCCCCTCGGGCGCCGGCGAGGTCACGTGGTTGGCGTCGCAGCTCGCCCCGTAGCCGCACAGCTCGGCGTAGATCCGGGCCCCGCGCTTGCGGGCGTGCTCGTACTCCTCGAGGACGAGGAGGCCCGCCCCCTCGGCGGCCACGAAGCCGTCCCGGTCCTTGTCGAAAGGGCGGCTGGCCTTCTCCGGCGCGTCGTTCCGCTCCGACATGGCCCTGGCCGCGCAGAAGCCGGCCAGGCCGAGCGGCGTGAGGGTGGCCTCGGTGCTGCCGGCGATCATGACGTCGGCCATGCCACGCTGGACGTAGATCATGGCGTCGCCGATCGAGTGATTGCCGGTGGCGCAGGCGGAGACTGGCGAGAAGTTCGGCCCCTTGAGGCCCCAGCGCAGGGCGATCTGCCCCGGCGCCAGGTTGATGATGATGGCCGGGATGAAGAACGGGCTCACCTTGCGAACGCCGCGCTCCATGAGGGTCTTGTGGGTGTCCTCGATGGTGGCGAGGCCCCCCATCCCCGAGCCGACGATGACGCCGACGCGTTCGGGGTCCTCCTTCTCGAAGTCGATGCCGGCGTCCTTCACCGCCATGTCGGCCGCGGCCAGCGCGAACTGGATGAACCGGTCGCTCCGGCGCGCTTCCTTGCGCTCCATGAACTTCTCTGGATCGAAGCCCTTCACCTCGCCGGCGATGCGGGTGGGATAGGTGGAGGCGTCGTAATGGGTGATCGGGGCGATCCCGCTCTTCCCGGCAACGAGCGCCTGCCAGCTCTCCTCCACCCCGATGCCGACGGGGCAGACAAGCCCGAGCCCGGTGACCACCACGCGACGCCTGGACATCCGACCGACCTCCTCTCGCCGACTCGCGCGGCGCAATCCCTCCCGCGGCCCTCCGGCCCCGGTGGGATCCACGCCGCCCCCCGCCGCCCTACTTCTTGTGGGTGTTGACGTAGTTGATGGCGTCCTGGACGGTCTTGATGTTCTCGGCCTCCTCGTCGGGAATCTCGACCTCGAACTCCTCCTCCATGGCCATCACCAGCTCGACGATGTCGAGCGAGTCGGCGCCCAGGTCCTCGATGAAGCTCGAGGTGCTCTTGATCTCGTCCTCGGCGACCCCGAGCTGCTCGGCGATGATGCCCCTGATCTTCTGCTCCACGTTGCCCGTCGTCATCGATGCTTCCTCCTGTGGTTTGATACTACATGTGCATGCCGCCGTTGACCCGGAGCACCTCTCCGGTCACGTACGATGCCTGATCACTGCAGAGCCACGCCACCGCCGCGGCCACATCCTCGACGCTGCCGAGGCGCCCCAGCGGGATCATCTCGGCCAGCTTCTGCCTGGCGGCCTCCGGCACGGCCGCCGTCATGTCCGTATCGATGTAGCCTGGAGCGACCGCGTTCACCCGTACGTTTCGCGACGCCAGTTCCCGGGCCACCGACTTGGTCAGGCCGATGAGGCCCGCCTTGGTGGCTGAATAGGCGGCCTGGCCGGCGTTTCCCATCTCTCCGACCACGGAGGTGAGGTTCACGATGACCCCCCCCTGGCCTTCATCATGGGACGGGTAGCCGCCCGGATGAGGTGGAAGGCCCCGGTGAGGTTCACGTCGAGTTGCCTCTTCCAGTCCTCGTCCTTGAGCCGCATCACCAGCTGGTCGAGGGCCACGCCGGCGTTGTTCACGAGGATGTGGAGCCCGCCCATCGACTTCACCACCTCGTCCACGGCCCGCGTCACCGCCTCGGGGTCGGCGACGTCGAACTGGAAGAGACGGGCCTCGGGCGACCCGGCCTCGCGCACCAGGCGAAGCGCCTCCTCGGCGGCGGCCTGGTTTCCGGCGTAGTTGAGCGCCAGCCGCGCGCCCCCCCGGGCCAGCGCCACGGCGATGGCCCGTCCGATCCCGCGGGAGGCGCCGGTGACGAGCGCGGTCTTGCCCTGGAAGTCGTACATGGTCAGGCTCCCAGCGCGGCGAGGGTCTTCTCGAGTGAAGCCGGGTCCGACACCGAGTGGACCTCGATGCCCTTGTCGATTCGCCGCACCAGGCCACCGAGCACGGCGCCCGGTCCGACCTCGACGACGCGGCCGACGCCAAGGCGCGCCAGTTCCTGCACGATCTCGACCCAGCGCACCGGTGCGGTCACCTGCTCCACGAGCAGGGGAACGACGCGGCCCGCGTCCGAATTGGCCGTGGCCTCCACGTTGGTCACGACCGGAACCGCCGGCTGGCTCCAGGAGACGGCTCGCAGCACCGCCTCGAGCCGTGCCTTGACCGGCTCCATGAGCGCGCAGTGGAAGGGAGCGCTCACCGGGAGCGGCAGCACGCGCTTGGCGCCCGCCTCCTTGAGCTTGGCGCCCGCCTCGGCCACGGCCGCGGACGCGCCTGCGATGACCGTCTGGTTGGGCT
The DNA here is from genome assembly GCA_963700085.1 of uncultured delta proteobacterium. Classification (GTDB taxonomy): domain Bacteria; phylum Myxococcota; class Myxococcia; order Myxococcales; family Anaeromyxobacteraceae; genus CAIOAK01. Next base: position 28,216 of record CAVOWI010000018.1, on the reverse strand, counting down.
CGTTGTAGTTGGCCGGCGACACGACCTGGCCGGTCGCGGCCTGGACCGCGGCGCAGATCTCGCGAACCTTGCCGGGCTCGAGACCGAGGACCGCCGACATGGCGCCCTCCCCGGCCGGCACGGCCTCCTGCATGAACGTTCCGCGTGCGCGCACCGAGCGCGCGGCATCGGTGACCGAGAGCGCGCCTGCGGCCACCAGCGCCGAGTACTCGCCCAGCGAGTGGCCGGCCACCAGGTCGGGCTTCACGCCTCGTGAAGCGAGGACCGCCGCGGCGGCGGCGGAGACCGTGAGGATGGCGGGCTGGGTGTTGGCGGTGAGCTTCAGCTTCTCGTCCGGCCCCTCGAAGCACAGGGTGGAGAGCTTCTCCCCGAGCGCCGCGTCGACCGCGTCGAAGACCGCGCGCGCCTCCGGGAAGGCGTCGTGCAGGCCCCGGCCCATGCCCGCCGCCTGGGAGCCCTGTCCGGGGAAGATGAATGCCACCTTCGACAATGCCGCCTCCTACCAGCGAACGAGCGCGCTGCCCCAGGCCATGCCGCCGCCGATGGCCATCATGAGTATCAGGTCGCCCGGCTTGAACCAGCCCGCGCGATTGGCCTCGTCGAGCGTCATGGGCACGCTCGCCGACGAGGTGTTGCCATACTTCTCCAGGTTCATCCAGCACTTCTCGGCTGGAATGCCCAGCCGTTCCAGCGTCGAGTCGAGGATGCGCTTGTTGGCCTGGTGGGCGATCACCCAGGTGACGTCCCTGGGCTGGAGGCCGTTCGAGGCCAGCGCCTCGCGGGACACCTCCTCCAGCGCCCGCACGGCCACCTTGTAGACCTCCCGCCCGTTCATCTTCGCCTTGTTGAGCTTCTCGTCGAGCACCTTCTGGCTGAACGGCATTCGCGAGCCTCCACCCGGCGTGTAGAGAATCGGCCAGAGCGAGCCGTCGGTGTGCAGGTGGCTGGAGAGCAGGCCGCGATTCGGGTCCTGGGTGGGGACGAGGACCATGGCGCCCGCCCCGTCGCCGAAGAGGATGCAGGTGTTGCGGTCGGACCAGTCGGTGAGACCGGTGAGGACCTCGGCGCCCACCACGAGTGCCGCCCGGGACGCACCGCTCGCCACGTAGCGATCGGCGATGGAGAGGGCGAAGAGCGACCCGGCGCAGGCGGCGGCGACGTCGAAGGCGAAGGCCTGCTTGTTGTGAAGCCCCGCCTGCAGGACAGCGGCCGACGATGGAAACGGGAAGTCGGGGGTGATGGTCCCGACCACGATGAGGTCGACGTCCTCCGGCCGTACCCCGGCCATCTTGAGCGCCTTGTGGGAGGCCTTGAGGGCCATGTCGCTCGTGGCCTCGCCCTCTGCGGCGATGTGCCGCTCCCGGATGCCGGTCCGGTCGTAGATCCACTCGTCGGTCGTCTGGACCATGGCCTCCAGGTCCTTGTTGGTGATGACCTTCTCCGGCGCGTAGCTGCCGGTCCCGACGATGAGCGATCGCATGGGTATCTCCGCCCTTCTCACGCCTCGGGCGCCCTGCGGCGCCTGGCTCCAGTGTTGCCCTCGGCTGCTTCCTGCTCGCCCTCGAGAAGCCCGGCCGCCAGCGCCGCCACCTCTCCGATCTCCCCGGTGCAACTCGCCCGCGCCACCTCCGCCGCCAGAGCCACCGCGCTTGCGATGGCAAGCCGATCGGAGGCGCCGTGGGCGGTGACGACCACGCCCTCCACGCCGAGAAGGGGTGCCCCGCCAATCTCCCGCCAGTCCACCCGGTGCCGGACCTCGCCGATGGCGCTCTTCACGAGCACCGCGCCCAGGCGTGCCCGGATCGTCCGTCGAAGCGCATCTCGCATCATCACGGCGAGGGCCTGGGCGGCTCCCTCCATGGTCTTCAAGGCCACGTTGCCGGTGAACCCGTCGGTCACCACCACGTCGATGTCGCCCCGGAGCAGGTCGCGCCCCTCGCAGTAGCCTTCGAACCGGAGCCCCGAGCGCCCCAGCGCCGCGGCCGCCGCCCGGGTCACCTCGGTTCCCTTGGAAGCCTCCTCGCCGTTCGACAGGAGCGCCACTCGTGGCCTGGCCACGCCCAGCACGCGGCGAGAGTAGACCTCGCCCATGAGGGCGAACTGGACGAGGTGGTCTGCCCTGCAGTCGACGTTTGCGCCGGAGTCGAGCATCACCGGCCGTCCCTTGACGGCGGGGAGCAGCGACAGGATGGCGGGCCGCTGCACGTCGCCGGCGCGCCCGAGCACCATCATCGCCCCTGCCATCACGGCGCCGCTGTTCCCGGCGCTCACGACGGCCGAGGCCTCGCCGTCGCGGACCAGCTCCAGCGCGACCCGGATCGAGCTGGCCTTCTTCCGGCGCATGGCCTGGCCCGGGTGCTCGTCCATCCCGACGGCCTCGGGCGCGTGGCGAACCTGGACCGGCAAGTCTCCGCTGGCGCGCTGCCTCTCCAGCTCGGCGCGCACCACTTCCTCGGGGCCGACCAGGATGACGGCCTGCCCCTTGCGCGCTGCGTCAATCGCGCCCTGAACGATGGCCGCCGGGGCGTTGTCGCCCCCCATGGCATCTACCGCGACGGGTGCGATGCCCTGGGCCATCGGGCTCTAGGCGCCCTCGGAAACCTGACGCTCCTTGTAGAAGCCGCACGCAGCGCAAACCCGATGCGACATCACCGGCTCCTTGCACTTCGGGCACAGGGTGACGTTGGCCGGCGTGATCTTGAAGTTGGCGGCGCGACGACGATTGCGCCGCATGCTGCTCGTTCGCTTCTTGGGAACTCCCACGGTGTTCGCTCCTTGTGAAATGGTCTCGGCGTCACGACTGCCGGAACTTCTCGAGCCCAGCCCATCGCGGGTCGGGCACGTGGCGGTCGCAGCCGCACTCCTTCTCGTTCTGGTCCTGCCCGCAGACCGGACAGAGCCCCTTGCAACCTTCCCGGCACACCGGACACGGGGGCAGCGCCAGGACGATCTGCTCCTGGACCAGCGGATCGATGTCGATCACCTTGCCCTTGTAGATCTCCTCGTCCACCTGCTGCGGCGAGAAGCTCCCTTCGGTGTGCTCCTCGCCGGTCTCGTGCCGCTCACCCTGCGTCTCGATGGCCTCCTCGACCGGAACGAGCGAGATCTGGAAATCGACCGGCACGGCCACCGCTGCAGGCGCGAGGCAGCGCCCGCACTGGGCCGCCAGGTCGAGCCGGGCCTTCGCGTGAAGGAGGACCCGCCGGCCAAGTCGTTCCAGGCGTGCTTCGACCCGTGACGGACCGACGGCCCTGTAGCCGGCGGGGTCGCCGCGAAGGGCTTCATCGAGCGCGGCGCTGGGAATCTCCCAGGACCGCTCGAGGCCAGAATCCTTGATTTCGTCAATGTTGACGCGCATTTGCGTCGCTTCCTGACCCGAAAAGCGGTCCATTATAGGGACCGACCCCCGCAAGTCAAGGCACGCCGGGCTCGGACTGTGCCGTCCGGGTCCCAGGTCGAGCTACGGCCTGACGAGCCCCCGGGCCACGGCAAGGAGCGCCGCCTCGGCCTTCGTGGAGACATCCATCTTCTCGTAGATACGCTTCACGTAGGTCTGGACGGTCCCCTCGGCGATACCCAGGGCGGTGGCGACGTCCGCGTAGGTGTGTCCGTGGACCAGGAGTTCCAGCACCTCGCGCTCGCGCTTCGAAAGCGGCGGCCCGTGGTTGCGCTGGTCGGGAGGATCGCCCCGGAGCTCCGCCAGCAGCACCTTCGCAGCCCGCGGGCTGATGGGGGCGGAGTCGCCACGCAGCACGTCCTCGACCGCCCGCGCCAGCTCGCCGGCGTGGAAGGGCTTCAGGATGTAGCCGGCAGCTCCGGCGCGGAGCGCCCCGAGGACGCGGGCCGGGATGTCGACGGCGGTGAGCGCGATGCAGGCGATCTTCGGCATCTCCTGCCGGATGGCGGCGATGACGTCCTCGCCGCTCATTCTGGGGAGGCCAAGATCGACGAGAGCGACGTCGGGCAGCTCGCGGCGGGCGAGCGCGATGCCCTCCTCGCCGGTGCCGGCCGTGCCGCACATCTCGAACCCGTGAGCCGTCAGGACCTGCGCGATGAGCCGGGACACGGCCTCGTCGTCCTCGATGGCGATCGCTCTCGTCGGCATTCAGTTCCCTCCGGTGGACTCCAGCACACTCGCCCTTGCCAGGCTCCGCGATGTACCACGAGCAGGGTACCCTAGCCACCGACGCTTCGCTACACCGGGCCACTCCCTGGGAGGGCGACGCCACCGAAGGGGGCTGCCTCGCCCCGGACTATCACTCATCGTGAACAGGCGTCCTTTCTCGCCCGGCGCCCTGGCTCGTCCCATCCCTCCCGCCTTTTCGCCGGCGGGCCGCGATCTCGCCAGACTCCGAGGTGATAAATCCCCCCAACGGGGGGTTCGGGCGGCGCGGCCTGTCGCGGTAATATCCCGCGCCCATCCACCCACGCTGGCTGGCACCGAAGAGCCGGCCAGGCCCGGCCAGGAGGAAACATGTACGGGACGATCCGACGCTACAAGCTCTCCAAGCCGAAGGAGTTCATCGACAAGGTGAACTCCTCCTTCATCAACGTGATCCGCAAGGTGCCCGGCTTCATCTCCTACATCGGCATCGACGAAGGGGACGGCTGGTGGGCCTCTCTCAGCCTCTTCGAAACGCGCGAGGGCATCGCGCAGGCGAACAGGGTCGCGGCGGAATGGGTGAAGACCGAGGCGCCGGGACTGGCGTCCGGACCGCCCGAGATCACCGAAGGCCCCGTCGTGGTGAAGTGAGGCGGGCGAATCGCGCCCGGGGTTTGATCACGTCCCACCGGACGTGCTAGGGACGCCCGTGCTCCATCTCCAATCCACTGAACAGTTGCTCAAGGTGATCGCGCTGGCTTGCGCGGCGCTCTCCGTCGCCATCGGGATCTGGTACCTGGTCCGGCGGCCCCACCTCCACCGGGCGACGAAGACCCTGCTCCTGCTCGGGCTCGGCGTCTTCCCGCTCATCGTGTCGCTCACCGGCAACATCGCCAGCTTCGAGTACACGCTGACGCGACCCTTCTGCGGCTCCTGCCACGTCATGGGGCCCTACCTTCGGGACGCCGAAGATCCCAAGTCCAACAGCCTGGCTGCCATGCACAGCCGCAACCACAAGTTCGGCGAGAACAGCTGCTACACGTGCCACGCCGACTACCAGATGCTCGGCGCCGTCACCACGAAGATGAACGGCATGCGCCACCTGTTCAAGTACGTCACCGAGTACGCGAGCACCGGGCCGGACGGCGAGGGCGGGCCGCCCATCCACCTCTACAAGCCGTTCAAGAGCGAGGCCTGCATGCAGTGCCACTCGATGACGGCGAAGAAGTACCTCGAGCAGCACGCCGACCAGATCGAGCAGATGCGCGCGGGCGACGTGGCCTGCATCGATTGCCACAACGAGGTGCACCCGCTGGCGCTTTCGCGCAGGGCGAGCGCGAGGAGGGAGGAGAAGTGAAACACCAGATGGCCAAGCAGATGGTCCTCTTCTCCGTGATCGGGACGATGGTCGCCATGGCCTTCATGGCAGCGTCCATCATCTTCCCGCACCCCCTCCTGCTCGTGCTGGCGATGAGCATCGGCCAGGGAATCGCCATCTTCGCGCTGGCGCTCTTCCTGCTCGCCGTGGCGCTCGATCTTCAGTCGAGCGGCGTCGCCTACATTCCCGCCGACGAGCCCGTGCTCGAGGCTGGCGCGGAGGCCGGCTCGGAGACTCCGCCCGCTCCTCCCGCTCCGCCGGTTCCGTAGGCCCGCGTCACCTCGGCGCGGAAACACGCGCCGCAGCCCGGATCCTCGGTACGACGATCAGCCCCAGTCCGTAGCAGGCGAAGGCCAGGATCAGCGTGGCCGGCCGGCCGCGGGACAGGTCCTCGAGGAGGATCTTGATCCCGGTGATCCCGAGGAGCGGATAGGCGAGCCACCCTGCCTCGGAGAGCGCGGCCTGGCGACCCAGCCATGCGACGGCCACGGCGGTCGCCACGAGGGCGACGGTGCGAAGGGTGGCGAGCGCCCCCGGGCTCGAGTCCGCGCCGGTCCCGGTGACGAACGGCGCCAGCCAGGCGACCGCCACGCCGGAGACCGCCACGGCCAGGGCGAGGTACACGAGAAGGGGCGGAAGCTGCTCGAGCACGTTCGTCCGCGGCCACGCGACTGGCCATCCAGGCACTGCCGGCGAATGACGAACAGCACCACCACGACCGTGGCTCCCGGTCGCCAGTCGACGGCCGAGCCCACGAAGATCGCGGTTGCCGAGCGCACCAGGAGATCGCTTCCGAACGCCGCGCCCAGCGCGTAGATGGCCGAGTGGGTGGCGATGGTCCGGCTCTGCCTTCGGCGAGCCAGGAATCCGAAACCCAGCGCCAGGATGGCCAGGGTGAGGGAGCGCGCAGGTTCGCGGAGGACCAGGGCGATCCCGGCGAGCAGGAAGACGATGGCGACCGACGTGTAGAAGTAGAAGTTCTCCTTGATCTTCTGCCGACGCTCCACGAACGCGAACGCCACCGCGTACGACGCGACGCCGAAGACGACCGAGGTGACGCCGAATCCGACCTGGCCCATCCCGGAACGGATCGCCACCCACACCGCGCCCCCGATGCCGACCGTGATCACCGCCGCGGTCTGGACCATCTCGAAGGGGAGCACCTTGCGTCCCATGTAGAGGGTGCGGGTCGTGAAGCTCCCCAGGAAGCAGGCCACCAGCACCGCCTGGACGAGAAGCGCGAGGCCAGGCCCTTCGGCGCTGGCCCGGTCGGTGGCGTGGAGGGCGACGAGGACGACCAGGAGAATCGGCGACGATGGCCACCGGCCAGCGAAGAATCGTCCAGTCGCGCACGTAGCCGATCCAGAGGGTGGCCACGCCGAGGAGAATGACGTAGAGCGAGCCAGGCACCAGCCGGCCCGACGACGCCATCAGGGCCAGCGCGGTGGCGATGCCCCCGAGCGACACCACCCATGCGAGCACTTGAAGTCCCCGGCGCGCGGCGAGCAGGAGGGCGACGGCGGTGAGCGCCGTGAGCACCGCGGCGGCGCCCAGCGGCGAGAAGAGCTTGAACCGGGTGGCGCCCTCGAAGAGCAGCGGGAATCCGATGATCACCACCGAGATCGCGTAGAAGGCCGCCGAGAGCGTCTGCCCGGCCCGCCCGGCGCGATCGGCCATGACGATCCAGATCCCGGCGTAGGTGAACCCCAGGCCCACGCCCATCCAGGCCGGGATGCGCCCGGAGTCGGTGAGGGCCCGCAGGACGAACGCGCCGGCCAGGACGAGCAGCGTGCGCCCTCCCAGGGAGAGCGCGCGCGTCGCCTGGCCCGAGTCCCACGGCTGCTCGCCGCCCTCGGCTGGCCGCGCCTGTGGGGCAGCCTGCCGCCTGGCCACAGGCGGCGCCTTCTCCAGGGCGGCCACGCGCCCTTCCAGGCGCGCCACGGCCTGGGCCAGATCCGCAAGCCTCGCTTCGAGGTCCGATGTCACGGAGCGTGGCTTCCGGCGGGCTCGCCGGCCGGCGGCACGGCGGGCGGACCGTGCCCATCCGCCTCGCCACCTTCCGGTTCCTCGATCCCCAGCACGCGGTCGAAGATCCAGAGGATGACGAAGGGCGCCACGAAGAGCGCGATGGCCATGAGCACCCCCTCGCGTCCGAAGATCTCCGGCTCGAAGGGCGAACGAAGCCCGCGCAGCGACTTCGAGAGAAGCTGCCCCCCGATGACGATGTTCCAGCGCATCGCGAAGACCTGGAGGAGGCAGAGCAGCGCGGCCACGGTGGCGAGCGTGTTGCGCACCTTGTCGTGCAGGTAGCGGTTCATCAGCACCACCACCGCCAGCAGGATGAGCGGGATGAGGCCGCCCACGATCATCTGCACGGTCACGTAGGAGAAGGCCAGACGGGTGGTGAGCAGCTGGGAGACGATGATCCAGGACTCGGACCTCTCGTAGGCCATCACGATGAGCTCCAGCTGCTCGAGCGTGATGGTGAGGATGAGGAAGAACCAGAGCCAGCTCGCCAGGGCCGAGACGCAGGTGGCCACCACCGGGCGCCCGTCGATCCGCGCGAACACCTGGTAGAGCAGGATGAGGAGCGCGATGCCCGAGACCGCCGCGGAGAGCAGGAAGATGACCGGCATGAGCGGCGTCGACCACCAGGGGTTGGCCTTGATGGCGCCGAAGATGAAGCCGACGTAGCCGTGGAGCATGCACGCGGCGGGGAGGCCGATGCCGGCCAGGATCTTGATGGCCTTGTGGTCGACCTCCCGCGCTTCCGGCGAGAGGTCGTAGGTCCGGAGCGCCAGCGTCGAGTAGAAGACCCGGGCGAACCCGCGGCTGCGCTTGGCGCGGTCGATGATCTCGGGGCGCCAGACGAACCAGAGCTCGAGGACCAGGACGAGCAGGTAGAAGGAGTAGAGGATCCCGAACCCCGCCATGGCCGAGGTGGGGTTGGGCGTGATGATGACGAAGGGGCCGCGCTGCGGCTGGCCCAGGTGGAGCTGGAGCGGGAGCGAGGCCACCAGCAGGAAGGCGAACGACGTCGCCATGGCGAGCCGCGCCACCGGCTTGAACTCCTGCCGGTCGAAGAGGTGGTAGAGCGAGGTCACGATGAAGGAGCCGGCCACGAACCCGGTGATGTACGGGTACATGACGATCATCAGGCTCCAGGTGACGTGGATGTCGTTGGGGAAGGCGAAGCCGGTGATCTCGGGCATCACCTCACCTCCTTGTCGAGATGCGTGTAGTAGCACTGCGGCTCGGTGAGCAGGTGCCCCTGGAGGATCTGCACCCGGTCGTGCTCGATGGCCACCCGCACCGGGTCCCCGTCCTTCTTCAGATCCCCGAACTGGCGCGCCTGGGTGGGGCAGACGGTCACGCAGGCCGGCTTCAGCCCCTTGGTGATGCGGTGGTAGCACCAGGTGCACTTCGAGGCCGTGTGCGTGGCCGGGTGGATGAAGCGGCTTCCGTACGGGCAGGCCTGCACGCAGTAGCCGCAGCCGATGCAGCTCTCCGTGTCCACCAGCACCGCGCCGTCCTTGGTGCGGTACGAGGCGCCCACCGGGCAGACCTGCGTGCAGGGCGTGGCCCGGCAGTGGTTGCAGATCTTGGGGACGAAGAAGGACTTGGTGGCCACGAAGCCCACCTGCACCGGCGCGAACCCGTCCATTCCCCCGTTGGGCGAGTCGACGTGGCTGTCCTCCATGCCCACCACGTAGCGCTCGATCCAGGTGCGGAAGAAGCCCTCGGGCACGTCGTTCTCGGCCTTGCACGCCCTCACGCAGGAGCCGCAGCCGATGCACTTCGTGGTGTCGACGAGGTAGGCCCAGAGGTGCGCGTTCCAGTCGTAGGCCTCCCCCTCCGGCTTCGGGGCCTCGGAGGAGCCGAGCGCCGAGGCACCCGCCACCATGACCACCGCTCCCCCGGTCAGCCGCATCGTGAAGGAGATGAAATCGCGCCGGCTCGAATCGCACCCGTCGTGACAGTCGGACATGGGCTTCTCCTTCAGGGCTTGGGCGAGTGGGGGTCGTGGCACTGCAGGCAGACCTTGCCCTCGACGGGGCCGTTGACGTGCTGTTCCAGGTCGACCTGCGGGAACCTGGCCGGACGTCCCGCCAGCTTGCGGTGGCACCGCGCACATAGAGTGAATGAGCGGTCGATGGGAGGGGCCACCACCGAGCCGTCGGCCTTGACGTGCGCGCCCAGCGGTGCGTGGCAGACCTCGCAGTTGACCGTCTTGTGGGCGCCAGCGGCGCGCTTGGCGGCCTCGTCGGCGTGGCAATCGGCGCAGGCGGCCGCGCCGGCATAGAGCGGCGTCCGGGCATTCCTCTGCTCCGCCACGTTGGCGAACCGGTAGGGCCCGTACATGCCGTAGGTCTCGGGCACCAGGAAGCCCCGGGCCAGCAGCACCACGGTGAGCATCACCACCACCACCAGGACGATGCGAAAGACGTGTCGTGCGTGCTCCATCAGCGAACCTCCGGCCCGGCTGGGCCAGGCGAGTCGAGGCGTTCGGGGGCGAAGAGGATGGCGAGCCAGTCGTGGCGCTTGCGCGGCGGCGGGGGCGTCTCGAGCGACAGTTCCTCCCGGCGGAAGAGCAGGGCGCGCATGGAGGTCCGGGGGCGGACAGGCCCCGGTGGGGCCTCCGGGAGCGGCTCGGAAGCAAACAGGCTGCGAAGGATCGAGGGGGGGCGGGACGATGGAACCGGTTCGGGCGGGGGCTCCGGCAAGGTCTCCGGGGTCAAACCAGCCCGGACGAGCCGTATGAGATCCTCGAAGCCAAACCCCATCGTTCCACCTCCCAGTTCGCGGCAGGGAACCACACCGGCTCGGTCCAGATCATCTCGCCGCGCGTCAATTCGTACATGCGGCTGATCTGGATCAAACGATGGGCGTCCGAGCCGGCTGCTAGAGTCCGCGCCTACCCGACATGATGCTCTCCGCCCTCCTCGCCCTCGCGCTGGCCGCGCCCGTCCCCGCCCCGGCCACCTGTGTCGAGATCCTCTCCCTCTCGGACCTCCACGGCCGCGTGGCCGAGCTGCCGCGCATCGCCGTGGAGATCGCGCCGGTGCGCGCGCGCGGTCCGTCGCTGCTTCTCGACGCGGGCGACTCGGCGCAGGGAACGGTCGAGTCCACGCTCTCCCGCGGGGATGCGGCCGTGGCTGGCCTGGCCGCACTGGGTGTGAATGCAGCGGCGCTGGGGAACCACGACCTCGACTTCGGCCAGGCGGAGGCCCGCAAGCGCATCGCCGCGGCGCCCTACCCCACCCTGGCGGCCAACCTTCGCGACGCGAAGACCGGCCGGATGCCGGCCTGGAAGAACCTCGAGGCGAGCCGGCTCTTCCTGCTCCCGGGCGGTCCGGTGGTGGGCGTCTTCGGCCTCGCCACGCCGTCGACGCCGAAGCAGACCATGCCGGCGAACGTGGAAGGGTTGCGCTTCGGGAAGCTCGCACAGGAGGCGGAGCGGCAGGCCCGCGATCTCCGCGCTCGCGGCGCGGTGCTCGTGATCGGGCTCGTCCACGCCGGCGGGAACTGCAGGGAACTCGGGACGCCCGACGACCTCTCCTCCTGCGACCCGCGAAGCGAGCTCTTCACGTTGGCGCGGGCCCTGCCACCCGGGCTCGTCGACGCACTGGTGGGCGGCCACACCCATGGCTACCTCGGGCATCGGGTGAACGGCGTGGCGCTCCTGCAGGCGGGCGCCAGAGGGCGAGGCGGCAGGGTGGCTCACCCTCTGCCCGGGCGAGCCAGCCCGGTTCCACCTGCCCATCCGGCGGGGCGACGACAAGGGCGGGGGCGCGGTGGCCGAGGATCCGGCGGTCCGCGCGGCGGTGGCACCCTTTCTCGCCAGCGCCGACGCCGAGCGGCAGCGGCTCGTCGGCGTCCGGCTCGACCGCTCGCTCTCCCGGGGGCGCGACCGCGTCTCGCCGCTGGGCGCGACCGCCGCGCAGGCGGCCCGGGCGGCGATGGGGGCGGAGATCGGCCTGGTGAATGCCGGCTCCCTGCGGGCCTCGCTCCCGGCCGGCGACCTGCGATACGGCCAGCTTCTACGAGGCCATGCCGTTCGACGACGGCCTCGCCGTGGCGCGGATGCCGGGGGCGGAACTGATGGCGATGCTCCGCGCCCTCTCGTCGTGGAGCAGGGAGGTCCCGCAGGTGGCCGGCCTCGTCTTCGACGGAACGTCGGCCCGCACCTGCGCGGGCATCCTCGTCGACCCGGCGCGGAGCTACACGGTGGCCATGAACGAGTTCCTGGCCTCCGGGGGCGACGGCGTGAAGGGCGTCCTGTCGCGGCTTCCGGCCGGATCGATCACCATTCGCCCCGACCTGAGGCTGCGCGACGCGGCGCTCGCCTGGCTCAAGACCGCTCCCGCCTCGCAGCGCGGACTGCCTTGCCCGTGACGGATCGGACGGGCGGGAAGCTCCTTGCCTTTCGGACGAACGTGCAATAGATACGCGGGCGTTCGCGCGATTAGCTCAGATGGATAGAGCATCAGCCTCCGGAGCTGAGGGCCACAGGTTCGAATCCTGTATCGCGCGCCAGTCTGCGACCTGAAACCGAAGGCCCCAACCTCCCATGGTCCGGGGCCTTCGTCGTTTCACGGCGCAGACGTGTGGCGTCGCCACCTACGGGGACACGCAAGACGGACCGACCTGCGGTGCCATCCCACAAACCTGGCCGGTGAGGGTGCAGTCGGTCGTGTCCCAGTCGAACACGGCCTTGCTGTCGATGAGGGTGGGACCGGAGCAATGGAAGAGGACGTTTCCTTCGCAGTGCGAGTCCGGCAGGGGAAAGGCTGGACAGTTCTCGACGGTCTCGTAGCACGCCGCCAGTGGCGGGTCGGCGGGCGGGGAGTTGCCCGTGCAGAAAGCTCTCGGGACCAGCGTGCTGCAGCTCGTCATCGACCATTGGAGCGTATGGTCCGTGGTTCGACGGACACATGACCAGAGCGCGGTCGGCCACCAGCTGTCGCAGGCTGCGTATCCTTCCGCTGGGCAGTACGCATCTGGTGCGAAGCAGCCGGACTCCGCCGCCCCCAGGCTCGCGCCGGGTGCGGTATCCACCCTGCACACCTGCGGTGAAGGGCAGGCCGCGTCGGAGGACCAGGTGGGGGAGCCACCGAAGAGCCAGTCCCTCGTGCAAGTCTGCAGCGCGTTGCTCTTGCATCGCTGGAGGCCGGGCGTGGCGCAGTCGTTGTTTTCCCCAGTGCATGCGCACAACGAGAGCAGGCAGGCCACCGCGACAGCCAGATGCCGGTTCATGGGCTCCTCCTTCCGACTTACAACCCGTAGTTGCCCCGGAAGCCGAGATCGATCCACCCGTGCATCGCCGGTGCGAAGCCGATGTTCGGCAGCATGCCGCTCACGGACAGGGAGGTGAACTGGCCCCATCGCGTGCCCAGCTGGAACGAGGTGCTGAAGCTCGGGCCGAAACGCAGGTCGAATCCCACCGCAGCGCCCACCTGCCATCCGGTGTAGTCGAAGCTGTCGTGAAACTGGTTCCAGATCGAAAGCCACTCGAACCCACCGCTGATCATCACCCAGGGGTTGATCGAGCCGCGAGGGAGGAAACTCCAGCGGGGAAAGAACCCCAGGCTCAGGTCCAAGGCCTCGCACGATGCGCCTGCCGCGAGGCAGTAGCCGTTGAGCGGACCGAACGCGCTGCCCCCACCGAGCAGCATGTAGAGCCCGAGCTCGAGCTCCACGATCGGGCGAAAGGACCCCTCGAGCGTGACGGTCAACTGCGGGCTCACGGTCGAGCCGAGGCCGAGGCCCGATGCGTCCAGGCGGCCAAGCGGGATCGCGAGGCCGATCGAGACGCCTGCCTGGAGCGCCGGCACCGTCTCGAGCGACGGAGGAGCCTCGAGCAACGGCACCGCCTCGAGTGGCGGGACGGCATCCTCGGGCGGAGACGCACCCCTGGCGTAGTCGATTCGCGCGATCTCCGAGCGCGGGATCGTCCACACGTCTCCACTGGTCAGCTCGAGGACCAGGCTCGCGCCGGGGAGGTCCTCCACGACCGCGCCCCGGAGGATGCCGCCGTTCTTCAGGACCACGGTGTCGTACTGGTCGGGAGGCACGGCGAGGAGCAGCGCCAGCGCCAGGCACGTGACCATGACAGCCCTCCCCTGGGCGTCCGCAAGGGACCCTTTCACTCAGGGTGGCTCTCCATCCCGGTCTTGGCAACTGGTGTATCGGGTCGTCCGGGGCCACCTCCCGGGTGAGCCAGGCGCGGACCGTGGACGGGTTCGGTCCAGATAAAGGGTACGCTGCCGCTACAGCCTCGTCGCCAGGTAGAGGAGGCCTCCCAGGACGACCAGGAGCGCGACGTAGACGAGGCGATCTCGCCCCGGCTGCGGCGGCTCGTTCGGCCCTCGAGGATGCCGGCGACGCGACCCGCAGGCCATGCACTCGTAGTATCGAGTGGCGGTCGCGGCCTGGAACATGGTCTCGAGCGGTCCCGTCGGCCGGGACGGCTGGAGTGACCCGGAGCCGCACGACCTGCAGCGCATGGCGGATCCCATCTACACCTCCCCTCCCGAAGCCCTACAATGGCGCATGGCGATACTCGAACGGAAGTACCGACTTGGAAAGCGATTCGACGACGCGCTCGGCTACGCGCTGCGGCTCCACCGGAAGCAACGGCGAAAGGGAAAGAACGTCCCCTACGCTGCCCACCTGCTCGGGACCGCCGGCATCGTCCTCGACTTCGGCGGCGACGAGGCGCAGGCCATCGCGGCGCTCCTGCACGACGCCGCCGAGGACCATGGCGGCCGGAAGCGGCTCGAGAAGATCCGAGGGCGCTTCGGTCGCGCGATCGCCGCCATGGTCGAGGACTGCACCGACACCTTCGAGGAGGAGAAGCCGGACTGGAAGCCGCGCAAGCAGGCCTACATCTCGTCGCTCCCGGGGAAGGACCGGCGTTCCCTGCTCGTGTCGGCGGCCGACAAGCTCGACAACGCGCGGGCGATCGTCGCCGACCTGCGCCAGGACGGGCCGTCCACCCTCGATCGGTTCAACGGGAGGCGCGAGACCGTCTGGTACTTCCAGGAGCTCGTGACGACCTTCAACGAGCTCGAGGTCGGCCCCATCGCCGCGGAGCTCGAGGAGGCGGTGAAGGAGATGACGGCCCTCGTCGAGCGCCCTGCCGGGAAGGCGGCGAAGGGCTGACCCGGGGCCCGGCGCGAGCGTCGCGAAGGTCCGCGGGTCGGCCGTCGGGCAAATGGGGCGTTCACTCGTAGTGTCTTGACGAGTTTGCGAGGGAATTCGCATCGGCGCGCGGGGCGCGGCGCGAATGACCTGTCGCGCGGCCGCATTGCCCCAGGATGCTGCGTCCGGAGTTGCTGGCGAGGCTCGCGATCTCCGCGCGGGATATCCTCGCCGGTGAGCCGCCTCGTGCGCCTGGGGAGGGCCGAAAATCACGTGAGATGCTCTTTCCATGAACGACGCACGCGAATCGTCCCGACGGCTTGCTGCTCTCCTCCGCTGCGAACAGGGCGCGATGGCCGATTTCCTGGTCGCGCTTGCCGACTTCGATCGGCAGCGGCTATGGGTGCAGCTCGGCCATGCCAGCGTCTTCTACTACCTGCACCGAGATCTGAAATTGTCGAAGGGGGCGTCCCACTACCGGAAGGTGGCGGCGCAACTCATCCAGAAGTTCCCCGCGGTGGTGGCGCCCTTTCGGGAAGGCAAGTTGTGCATCACCACCGTGGTCGAGCTGGCCAGGGTCATCACGCCCGAGAACAGCACGGACGTACTGCCGAGGTTCTTCTACCTGTCGAAGCAGGAGGCGAAGGCGGTCGCGGTGGAGATGCTGCCCGGCGGCGGTGGTTTCGAGGCGGGAGGTGGTCACCAAGGTGGTGACGGAGTTGCCTCGCGCGGCAACGTTTTAACCGGGGTCCAGACCGGATACATCGGTAACGGTCAGACCGGAGACATGGGTAACAGTCTCGGCCCATGCCCTGGACAGAAATTGATCCGATGAGCGAACGACTCCGATTCGTATTGGCGCTGCAGCAACGCAAGGTCCACGTTCAGCAGCCTGTGCACGGTCTTCGGCGTGGCGCCGAAGACCGGGTACAAGTGGTTGCACCAGTTCGAGGCCTCCGGAGTTGCTGGGCTGCAGGACCGCTCCCGCCTCCCGACAACCAACCGCCGCGCCATCCGGCGGAACTCGGCAAGCGGCTGGTGGAACTTCGTCACGCACATCCGACCTGGGGACCCAAGAAGCTCATCGCGTGGCTGGAGACACAGCGAAGGCCGGACGGGAATGGCCGGCTCGCGAGCACCGCAGGCGAACTCCTGAAGCGGCGTCGGCCTGGTGAGTGCGCGCAAGCGGTTGCGGCATCAGCATCCGCGCACCGAGCCGCTGCGGCACGCGGATAAGCCGAACGCCGTCTGGGCGATGGACTTCAAGGGTTGGTTCCGGCTTGGCGACGGCAGCTCGATGCGACCCGCTGACCATCACTGACGCGTTCAGCCGGTACCTCATCTGCTGCAAGGCTGGGAGGTTCTTCGGCGACCAGGTCGGGAGAAACGTCTGGATCGCCTCTGGTGCGGGCATTTCGCGAGTACGGGCATGCCTGAGGCCATCCGCGTCGACAACGGCCAGCCCTGGGCCGCCCCCAAGGGAAGCCTCGGCATCACCAGGCTTGCGGTGAAGATCCTGAAGGCCGACATCGCGCTTGAGCGGCATTCCACCGTACCCCTCACCCCCGACCTCCAGCGCCTCCATATGACCGTGTCGAAGCAGTTCCTCGACAAGCTCGACGCCGCGCGAAAGGGTCAGGGACACGCCCAACCTGGCGCCTCGGCGGAGAAGGTCATCGAGGCGGCGCTCGACCTCCTGCTGGCGCAGCAGGCCAAGCGGCGCGCAGAGGTCAAGCGGCCGCAGAAGAACCCCCGCCCCGCGAAGAACCCCAACCACATCCCCGCCGGGGTGCGGCGGGAGGTGTGGGCACGCGACGAAGGACAAGTGCACGTGGCCGCTCGATTCGGGAGGCATCTGCGGCTCCACGCTGCGCCTCGAGATCGACCACGTCGTCCCGCGGGGCAGGGGCGGCCAGCCTCCACCATCGACGATTGCAGGCTGGCTTTGCCTTCCACAACCAGCTCGCCGCGCGCCAGGTCTACGGCGACGAGTGGATGGACAGGTACACCAGCGGTGACGCACGCGACGTGCCGATGGCGCGGGAGGCGGCGGCACCCTGGGGCCGGCTTCCTGGATCACGGCAAGTACCGGGGCCACCGATCCACGTTCCGGTAGCCGGAACTTCCGCTTACGCCCCAGATTTCCCGGGTCCGCGAGCCTGGCCGCGTCTACCTGAATGGCAGGGCAAGGAAGGTCCGGGATGCAGACGCAGCTCGATCATCGGAGACCGACGACCAGACGCGCTGGCGCCACGCGGGTGCTCGTCGTCGGCGATGACCGGGACATCCGGGAGCTTCTCGTCGAACTGCTCGAAGGCGAGCGCTACGAGGTCTCCTCCGCCGGCGACGGCAGTGAGTCCGAAGCAGTTCCTGGTGGACGAGGTTCTCGACACCGTCCACCGGCTGGCGGGGCGCGTGGCTCCCTGGCACATCTCTCATTCCCCCGAGGAGAAGACCAAGTGAATCGTTGGAACCGATCGGCTGCACGCATCGTCGTTTTCATGCTCCTGGCGGGCGCGAGCCTCACCGCGGCTGCACAGACCGGAACGAACGACATGACGTTCTTCGTCACCAGCGCCGGCAAGGGCAAGGGCGCCGATCTCGGCGGCCTGGAGGGTGCCGACGCGCACTGCCTGGCGCTCGCCAAGGCGGCCGGGTCGAAGCAGACCAGCTGGCGGGCCTACCTGAGCACGACCGCTCCCGGCGGAGCGGCCGGCGTGAGCGCGCGGGAGCGCGTCGGCAAGGGACCGTGGCGGAACGCCAAGGGTGAGGTGGTTGCGCGGAGCGTGGACGACCTGCATTCGGCAAGCGTCAACATCAACAAGAAGACCGCCCTCACGGAAAAAGGCGAGGTCGTGAGCGGCCGGGGCGATCCGGTCAACATGCACGACATCCTGACCGGGTCCGACCCGAGCGGATTCTTCTCGACGGCCGGGGGGGACACCACGTGCGTCAACTGGAGCAGCAGCGGCGAGGGCTCGGCCATCGTCGGTCATCATGACCGGATCGGCCTGAAGGAAACCTGGCACATGATGTCCTGGAACTCCTCGCACGGCACGCGCGGCTGCAGCCAGGACGGGCTGAAGAGCACCGGCGGCGCCGGCCTGTTCTACTGCTTCGTGGCCAACTGACGATCCAGGGCCGGCAAGGCCCGGCGCTCCGCGCGGGCTACTTCTCGAGCTGGCCGAGCACCATGTCGAAGATGGCGAGCTCGAGCCGCTCGGCCGCTGCACCTTGCAGCCTGACGAAGGCGAACGAGACCCGGACGTTGCCCGGCTGCTGCTTCGCGCCAACGACCTTCACCTGCGTCGCAAGCGGGTCCGCGCCCGGGAGCCGGATGGTGGCGGTCAGCTCCTCGTCCGGCGCAGGGGGGCGAGCCATCGCCGCCGAGAAGCCACCCAGCGAGAGCTCGAAGGTGGTGAGCGGTTCCTTGCGCACCCGGCTCTCCAGCGTCACCTGGATGGCGCGCGCCACCCGCAGCGCCAGGCGCGGCGACTGGTCCGGCTGCACCGTGAGCCGCTGCGCCGCCACCAGCGCCCGCGCCAGTTCCTCGCGGCCGGCCTTGTAGTCCCGCTCCTCCGAGCCGTGGAGCGCGCCGCGCTTGGCCTTCTCGTGCAGAACCCTGAACGCATTCATCCACTGGGCCAGATCCATGGCTGTCTCCTTCGGGAATCCGCGCAGCAGGATACCCCGCGCGGACCCGGAAGGGGGCTCGATCCGGGAGCTGGCGCTACGTCGCCGGCCGCCCCTGCATCACGGAGCGCTTTTCGCCGAAGACACTGCGCACGGCAAGGTAGTCGCGGTCCTCGAGGAGCAGGCCGCGGGAGATGGTCCGGATCTCCTCCTCCTCGTCGCCGGTGATGGAACCGTCCGCGGAGGCCACTGCGAAGAGGCAGTGGAGGAGCCCGAGCTTCTGCTCGGGGGTCGTCGAGTCGCGGAACTCGCGGGTGGCCAGGAAGTTGTGCGTTGGACCGAGCAGCTTCTGGGTGGCGCGCGCCACCTCGATGACCATGGCCGCCTGCGACGCCGAGAGCTTTCCGTGCGTGGCCACCAGTCGCTCCATCTCCGCGATCTCGGCCGGCTCCGTGACCATGTCGACCTGGGCCACGCGCGAGAGCAGGAAGGCGAAGAGCGCCAGGTGGCGAGCCTCGGCGGGGTCCATCGAGTCGAGCTGCTGGGAGATCCGGTGGACGACGTCGGCCTCCGGGTCTTGTTCGCGAGGCGGTTTCAACCCCAACCAATCCAGGAAGGACATGCCTCTGGCCTAACGGGCGGGCGGACCGGTCGCCGGATAGAAGTACGGCATGGCCGACAAGCTCATCCTCACCGATGCCGAGTGGCGCGCCCGCCTCTCCCCCGAGGCTTACGACGTGCTTCGCCGCCACGGCACGGAGCGCCCCTTCTCCGGCTGCTTCCTCGGGACCCACGACGCCGGGACCTACGTCTGCGCCGGATGCGGAAACCCCCTTTTCCCGTCGGGCCGGAAGTTCGAGTCGGGCACCGGCTGGCCCTCCTTCACCGAGCCGGTGGGACCCGACGCTGTGGCCACCGTGGTCGACCGCTCACACGGCATGGCCCGCACGGAGGTCCGCTGTGCACGCTGCGACGGACACCTCGGCCACGTCTTTCCCGACGGCCCTCCGCCCACGGGGCTGCGCTACTGCATGAACTCGGCGGCGCTGCGCCACGTGGGGGAATAGCCTCGTCTCGAAGCGGCCCGGTTGGCCGACGTCTCCCGTTGCACGTTCATGAGAAGGCGTTAATGAAGTCGCGTGACCCCGTTCGTGAAGATGGGACTGGCGCCGCTCGACCGCCCGCATCGAGACCTGGAGCGCTGCCTTCGCGACCTGGCCGAGGCCGTGCGGGCGAGAGATGTGGCGCTCGTCCGCGGCCGTGCGTGCCTGCTGGTCGAGAAGCTCAGCGAGCACTTCGTCGACGAGGAGGAGATGATGCGGGCAGCGGGCTGGCCGCACCTCGCCCGTCACGCGGAATGTCACGCTCGTCTGCTGTTCCAGGCCCGCAGGTTCGAGCGGCACGTCGCGGTGAACCCCCTGACTCCCGACGTCGCGTCGTGGGCGCTGAACCGACTGCCGGAGCTGATTCGCTTTCACATGATCGCGACCGACTTTGGATTTGCCAAGCACGCTGTCCGCGTCTCCGGTGACGCCGCTCCGCGCCTGGCTCGGCGTGGACGCACGCCAGCGCAGCGCGGCTGAGGGTCGTTCCCTCGATGGGGTCATGACGATCCGGCGCCGGTCGCCTCCGTGTTCGATTACGCTGCGGGCCGGAGGGACACATCCTGGCAAGACGGATCGGCACTTCCTGGAAGCAACACCCCGTCGAGGGACCCTTCGACGCGGTGGTGGTGGGGTCGGGCATCGGCGGCCTCGGCGTGGCGGCCATGCTGGCGCGGCGCCGCGGGCTCCGTGTCCTGGTGCTCGAGCGGCACTACACCGCCGGCGGGTTCACCCACACCTTCGAGCGGGACGGCTTCGAGTGGGACGTGGGCGTCCACTACGTCGGCAAGGTCGCGAGCGGCCGCGGCGTCGCCGCCCGCCTCTTCGACTACATCACCATGGGTCAACTCCGTTGGGAGCCGCTTCCGGAGGTGTACGACCGGATCGTGATCGGGGACCGGTCCTTCGACTTCGCCGCCGGCGAGAAGCGCTTCGTGGACGGGCTGGCCGCGAGCTTCCCCGCCGAGCGGAACGGAATCCTTCGGTACGTCGCCCAGGTGAAGGCCTGCGCGCGTGCTGCCGGCCCGTACTTCGCGACCCAGGCCCTTCCCCCCCGCGTGGCTTCCCTGCTCGGTGGCGTCATGCGACACGGGTTCCTCCGCCACGCCCGGAGGACCACCGCCGAGGTCATTGCCTCCCACGTGAAGGATCCCATGCTCCGGGCGGTCCTGGCCGGGCAGTACGGGGACTACGGGCTGCCGCCCGCCCTCTCCAGCTTCGGGAACCACGCCGTGGTGGC
This sequence comes from uncultured delta proteobacterium, assembly GCA_963700085.1. Classification (GTDB taxonomy): domain Bacteria; phylum Myxococcota; class Myxococcia; order Myxococcales; family Anaeromyxobacteraceae; genus CAIOAK01. The sequence goes on along the minus strand of CAVOWI010000018.1, from coordinate 7,616 downwards.
CGAGCACTACCTCGACGGCGCGGCCTACCCGGTCGGCGGGTCGAGCCGCATCGCCGAGACCATCCTGCCCGTCATCGAGTCGGCCGGGGGGCACGTGGCCATCGCCGCGGACGTCGATCGCGTGGTGGTGGAGAACGGCGCCGCGGCCGGAGTCCGGCTCGCCGACGGAAGCGTGGTCCGCGCCCCGATCGTCGTCAGCGACATCGGCTGGGCAGGCACGCTCCAGCGCCTCGTCCCGGCGGAGTGGCGCACCCGTTTTCCATCCCTCGAAGGGATCCCGGCCTCCTCCGCCCACCTGTCCCTCTACGTCGGGCTGCGTGGAACGGCTGCCGAGCTGGGTCTCACCGGGACAAACCTCTGGATCTACGAGAGCCCGGACCTGGATCGGAGCTTCGAACGGTTCGAGCGCGACCCGGAGTCGCCGTTTCCCGTCGTCTACCTCTCGTTCGCCTCGGCGAAGGACCCCACCTTTCTCGACCGCTTCCCCGGAAAGGCCACGATGGAGGCGGTCACCATGGGCCCCTGGACCCCTTTCGCTCCCTGGGCGGATTCGCGCTGGAAGCACCGTGGCCCGGAGTACGAGGCGCTCAAGGAGCGGCTGCGGGCGCGCCTGCTGGCTGTCGTCGAGACCCGTCTTCCCCAGCTGAAGGGGCGCATCGAGGTGGCCGAGCTCTCCACGCCGCTCTCCACCCGCCACTTCGCAGGGCACCCCAGCGGCGAGATCTACGGCCTCGCGGCCACCCCGCGTCGCTTCTCGGCCACCATCCCGGTCCGCACCCCGCTGCCCGGATTGTTCCTCACCGGCGCAGATGCCGCCATGAGCGGCGTGACCGGCGCCCTGGCCGGCGCCGCCCTGTGCGCGTCCGCGATATTGAAGGAGAACACCATCTCGGTCATCCTGAAGGAGGCGCGCGCCAGGCGCGCCGTGAACGGAGGTACCCCGTGACCCGGATTGCCGGACCCGTGCTCGACTTCCCCGGGCTCGACGCGCCCCACGCCGACATGCTGCATCGCGCGGCCGAGCTGGCCCAGGCCGCTGGTGCACGGCAGGCCAGCAAGGTCGCCTCGATCCTCGACGGGCTCCTCGACGCCGCCGCGCTCCACTTCGCCTTCGAGGAGGAGTTGATGGAGCGCACGGGCTACCCCGAGCGCGGGGCCCACCGGGCGGCCCACGACCTCTTCCTCCAGGACCTCCACCTGTCCGCCCAGGAGATCGCCACCTCGGGCGTCTCGCCGCGGGTCCTCGAGTGGGCCACCGTCCGGCTGCAGCAGTGGCTCCGCTTCCACATGGAGGCGAACGACCGGCCGCTCACGCAGCACCTCCAGCGCGTCGAGCACGCTCCCTTGGCCCGCCCCACTCACCGGCGGAGCAAGAGCTAGGGTCTCAGCGGCAGCGACTGCCGGACGAATTTCTGGAAGAAGTCACCCGGGTTCCAGGTCGGGCGCGAAGGCGCGTCGGCCACGGCCAGCGCCACCAGGAACTGCAGGCGCGCGAACCGGGCGGTGTCCTCCCAGCGCCAGCCCGCCTCCCATTCGTTCCGGGGCGTCTGGCGGCGCGTATCGGCGTCCGCCCCGTCGAGACCTCTCCGCCCGGCCGTCACGAACAGGGAGGGCACCCCGACCCGTACGAAGCTCCACTGGTCCGACGCGGTGAAGACGCCGGCCCGCGGGATCGGGTCCGGCGAGAGCGCCACCCCGAGCTCGCCGGCGGCAGACCGCACCACTGCACCGAGCGTGGAGTGCTCGGCTCCTCGGGCCACGGCGTCCACGAACGGAAAGACCGTCGGCGCGCCATCGATGTTCAGGGCGGCGACGATTCCGGCGGGGTCCACCACCGGGTGGCGCGCCAGGTAGGAGGAGCCGAGGAGCGCCTTCTCCTTGCCGGTGACGGCCGCGAAGAGAACCGAGCGGGCCGGTCGTCGAGGCAACGCGACGAAGGCTCGCGCCACATCCAGGAGGACCGCCACACCCGCGGCGTTGTCCGGGGAGCCGACGCCCAGGTGGTCGAGGTGCGCCGTCACGACCAGCGTCTCCTTCGAAAGGACCGGATCGGACCCGCGGAGGAGACCGAGGACGTTGACGGACCGCGCCTGGCGGAGCTCGGCGCGGGTGCCGATGCGCGCCTTGAGAGGCCAGTCCTGAGCGGCCAGCCGGTTGGCCACCGCCTTCTCCAGGATTCCGCGGGCACCGCCGGCGACACCGGCCGAAACCGCCACCTTCTCCAGGCCCCGCATCGAGAGCACCGCGCGCGCCGGCAGGCCTTCCACGCCGTCCCCCAGCCTGGCTCCTTCCACCCACCCCATCCCTTCGAGCCTCGTGCTGCGGACGAAGTCCTCCCAGGGGAGCCACTCCTCGGCCTCGGGCGTGTAGACGAACAGGACGCCGGCTGCGCCTCGGGCGGCGAGGCGCCCCATCTTGCCGGCGAGGTCGGCATGGACGGCGCGGGGGGCGGGGGGAAGAAGTTGGGACGATCGGACGAGGGGGCTCCCCAGAGGACCACCGCGATCTTGCCGGCGAGATCGACCCCCTTCGTGTCGTCGTACCCGAACTCGGGAGCGGATACACCGTACCCCACGAACGCCAGCGGGCCGTCCAGCTCCACGTCGCTGTGCTCCCCGTCCGAGAAGGCCACGAAGTCCACGTCGCGCACCAGGCGCAGCGGTGGCAGGGCGGGCCCGTGGAGGGTGAGGCTCGATCCCTCCGGGTCGACACGCCAGGCGCGCATCGGGACCGCCTGCTCCCAGCGCCCCTCCCCGGCACCCGGCTCCAGGCCGATGGCCTGCATCCGGGTGGCGACGAAGAGGGCGGCGATCTCGTGACCGCGCGTCCCGGTTGCCCTACCCTCGAGGAGATCAGACGAGAGAAAGCGTGTGACGGCGGAGAGCTCGGTTGGGCTCCCGCCGGCGGCCAACAACAGGGCGAGAATTGCGGCCTTCACCCCTCTTCCTATACACCACCGTCCGGAGACCGTTCATGGCCGACGACTTCCAGCACCGCGACGTGCCTGCGTTCCGCAAGCGCGTCTTCCGCCTGGGGCTGGCCGTTTCCCACGGGCTCGACGACTCCGGCATTCGCGAGGCGCTCGACGGCCCGATGAACTACGTGTTCTGGACTCCGACGGCCCGCCGGATGGTCGCCCCGCTTCGCGAGGCGCTGGCGCGCGACAGGGAGCGATACGTGGTGGCGACCGGCCCCACCTTCGGCTGGTTCTCCGGCCCCATCCGGCGGCGCGTGGAGGGAGCGCTCCGCATGCTGGGCACCGACTACATCGACGTGCTCCAGCTCTACTGGGTCGGGGTCTCCTCGGCGCTCTCCGAGGCAAACCTGGAAGTCCTCTCGCGCCTTCGGGAGGAGGGGAAGGTCCGGGCCATCGGCGTGTCGATCCACGACCGCAAGCGCGCCGGGAGCCTTGCCGAGGACTCCGTTCTCGATCTCCTGATGATCCGCTACAACGCCGCGCACCCGGGAGCCGAGAAGGACATCTTTCCCCGCCTGGCGCGCCGCCGTCCCGCGGTCATCGCCTACACGGCCACGGCCTGGCGCAGGCTGCTTCGCGCCCCACGCGGCTGGACCGAGCGGGCGGCGACTGCGGCCGAGTGCTACCGGTTCTGCCTGTCGAGCCCGAGCGTGGACGTGGTGCTCTGCTCGCCCGCGAGCGCCGCCCAGCTGCGGGAGGACCTCGCCGCCGTGGATCGGGGGGCGCTCGACGACGGCGAGATGGACTTCATGCGGCGGCTGGGCCGGGCGGTCCACCGCTGAGGCTTCCGCGCCCGTGCGCAACCTGCGCGGCGCGGGCCACTGCGCCCGCTCCGAAGAAGACCGCGCCGGCCATCACCACCGGCCCTATCCAGGGGATCGCCTCGGCGGCCCGGAGGAGCAGGAGCGCGAGCAGCGTCCAGAGGAGCGATTCGCCGAGCCTGGCGTCGGAGAGGCCTCCACCCCGTCCGCCGAACCGGCGCTCGCGCAGCCAGTTGCCGAGGCAGATCGCGGTCGAGGCATAGCCAGCCAGCAGCAGCACCGCCCAGATGGCCGCGACCCCGATGGCGAGCGGGATCCCGACCACGGTGATCGCGAGGAGCGCCGCCACGAGTGGCAGTCCGAAGACCACGGCGACGCCGATGCCCTGGACGAGCCCCATCTTCCGCCATTCGAGGACGGCCGCCTCCCGGGAGAGGCGGGGCGCGAAAAACATCCAAGCCCATGCGACCAGGAGCAGCCCGAGTTGCAGCGCGGCCGCCCAGGCAACGCCGCCGAGCCACTTCATGAAGCCCGGCTCCGGGGGGGCATCGAGCACGACCTTCCCGACAATCTGCGCCCCGTCGGCGATGCGCGGGGGGTTGGGGCTGCGAACCACGAGGTCGCCGAAGAGCCGTGCCTTCGGCCCGATGACCACCTCGTCGGCCCGGATCGTCGTCCGGCCGCGGACGTCACCGGCGATCTCCACGTACTGCCCCGCGACGAGCAGGTCGCCGTCCACGTCCCCGAGGTCCATCACCCGACGCCCCCCGAGGATCGCGTTGCCGCCGATGCGCGTGCCCCACGTGAGCGTGATCTCCCCGCCGCCCACGAGCAGCCCGTCGCCCACGATGCCCTGCACGATCACCCGCCCGCCCAGCGCCCGGACGTCGTCGCCCACGATGCCACCCACGTGGACGAGTGCCCCGACGGCGGCCACGTCGCCGGTGACGATCCCGTCGAGTCCGGCCTGGGCCGCCGCCATGATCAGGTCTCCCTCCACCTTTCCGTGGACGTCCACCGTGCCACCGGCCAGGTACTGGTCGCCGCGCAGCAGCCCCTTCTTCACGATCAGATCCTCGAACTCCTGGGCCGAGGCGCCTCCCGCGACGAGGAGCGCCCCACCGAGCATCAGGGCGGCTCGCACCAGGCACGAGGCCATCACTCCCCCATCGCCTTCAGGACCAGCCGCTTCGGCCGGCGCCCATCGAACTCGTAGTAGAAGACCTGCTGCCACGGGCCGAGGTCGAGCCGCCCCCGCGTGATGGGAACGATGACCTGATGGCCGATGAGCAGGTTCTTCAGATGGGCGTCGCCGTTGTCCTCGCCGCCGCGGTGGTGCGCGTAGTCAGGGCCAGGCGTCCGATCGTCGGCCGAGGGCCCGGGCGCGAGCCTCTGGACCCACGCCTCCAGGTCGGCGTGCAAGCCGGGTTCGTCGTCGTTCACGAACACCCCGGCCGTGATGTGCATGGCCGAGACCAGGACCATGCCCTCCTGGATGCCGGATTCCGCAGCCAGCGACGCCACCTCGCCGGTGATGCGCACCAGTTCCCGGCGGCGCCGGGTCTCGAACGTCAGGTAACGGGTCTGGCTCTTCATATCCGGGCATCCTATCGTGCCTTGCACCACTCACCCCTCGGAGGTCCTACATGCGAAGCCTAGCCCTCGCCCTGCTCCTCGCCGCCTCCCCCGCTTCCGCACTGGAGGTCGCCGGCGTGAAGGTGCCCGACTCGATCCAGCTCGACGGCAAGACCCTGGTCCTGAACGGCGCCGGACTGCGGACCAAGTCCTTCCTCAAGGTGAAGGTCTACGTGGGCGCGCTCTACGTGACGCAGCGCTCCACCGACGCCGCCGCCATCGTGGCCCTCGACGCGCCCAAGGCCATCCGCATGACCCTGATGCGCGACGTGGACCGGTCCAGCATGCTGGGCGCCTTGAAGGACGGCTTCGAGAGCAACTCCCCCACCCAGGCCGCGGCGCTGGCGCCGAAGCTGAAGCTGGTCGAGGAGTCCTTCCCGGCCGAGTTCAAGGAAGGGCAGGTGTTCATGGTGTCTTACGTGCCCGGCCAGGGCAGCACGCTGGCCGTCGAGGGCACGAAGGGACTGACGGTCGAGGGCAAGGATTTCGCGGACGCCTTGTTCCGCGTCTGGCTAGGCCCGAAGCCCACCGACGGCGGGCTCGAGGACCTCAAGGAGGCGCTGCTCGCCGGGAAGTGACCGCGACGACGCGGCCCCTCCAGACCTTCAGCGGCGCCGTGCAGCGGTGACCAGCGCCGACATGGCGCGCGGCACCGCAGTTCCGAGGGCTTCCCCGAACTCGCGCATCCGCTGCTCCGCGGCGGCGGCCAGAAGCGACCTCACCTGTTCGCTGGGGTGTACTCCGTGCTGCCGGATGATCGAATCGACCAGCCCCGGCACGTCCACGACTGGATTCATCGCCCTCGCCTCCACGCCCATCGCCGCCTCCCACCGTCCCCCACGGACCGACGCAGAAGGTACCAGGGTGGGAGCGCGTGGCAAGGTGGCGAGCCGGCCAATTCGGGGCGTTGCTATCCGTCGGCAGATCCCTCCGAGCTGGCGCCGCCGGCGACCGCGGCCGCAAGCCTTTCCTCCAGGCAGGCGAACAGTCGTTCGTTCCCGTCTTGACGGTACGCGTCAAGGTTCCGCCGGAGCTCCGGGGCGCGAGATAGAAAATCTCCCAGGACGGGGCCGGTGACCTCGTCTGCTGCCACGCCGTAGCCCTCGAGCTCGAGATAGCGAGCGTTCACCACCTGCTCGAACTGCTTGCCAACCGGGACCGAGAGCACCGGGCGGCGCAGGTAGACGGCCTCGCCCAGCAGCGTGAAGCCGCCGTTCGCAACCACCCCGCGCGCGGTCCGGAGGTCCTCGATGAAGCCCGAATCCGAAAAGGGCATGAATCGAAGGTTCCCGTCGCGCTCCTCCTTCTCAATCCCGCGCCGCACGCCGTAGACCCTGCACTCGAGGCCGGTGCGCCGGAGGTGCTCGAGCAGGTCTCCGTAGCTCGTGGAGGTCTGGTAGACGAGCAGGTGCTCCCCTTCCTCGGGCCGAGCCTCGAGGATCCGTGGCCGCAGGATGGGCGGCACGAGTGTCGTCCTGGGCTTCACGACCTGCGGGTGGAAGAAGGTGGTGACGATGTAGTGGAAGCAGCCGGGCAGCTTCGCCTTCACGATGGCCCGGGTGAGCTGGAAATCCGCTTCGTGGCCGGCCAGGACCTGGGGCGCGAGGTCACACCGGGCCACGATCTGCTGGTTGTCGACGGAGAGGACCGGAAGTCCCTGGGCCTTCGCGAAGAGGTAGCTCCATGACTCGAAATCGCTGATCACCACCTCGGGCCGGAATCGCTCGGCGATGTCGAAGAAGGCGCGGATGTTCTCGGGCCATCCCCCCTTCACCAGCGCGCCCTTCACGTTGGCGAGGAGGGTGCGGAAGTTCCGGACCCGGTTGTCCTCGTAGACGATGGACAGGCCCCAGATGCGGTTCACCCCGAGCCGGTCGGTCTCGATTGCCTTCAAGTAGTCGTGCGCCCGTCCCGACACCACCACCTGAAGCTCGTGCTCGAGGGCGAGCTGGTCGAGCACCACCCGGGACCGGATGGCGTGCCCATGCCCTCGCCTACCACTCCATAGAGGATGCGCACGCTGGAAGTGTAGCCGTGTGCCACGGAAGTCTCCGCGCTAGATTGGGGAGTGAGAACCCTCTCCTCGCATGCCCTTCCTCGAGGAATCGAGACGCCGATGCTCCCGGTCGCCGGTCGCGCATTCACGTGCGCGACGTCGGAGCCGGTCCGCCGGTCGTGGTCCTCCACAGCGGGTGGGGCTGGGAGGCCTACCCGTTCGACGCCCAGCTGGACTCCCTGGCCGC
>CAVOWI010000017.1:0-349778 GCA_963700085.1 uncultured delta proteobacterium | reverse complement strand
CGGGTCCTGTTCCGCCGAAAATCCGGCGGCGACGAACATTCCTCTCGGACGCGCGTTGCCGCGCGCCTCTAGCGAGCCGTACCCGAAGGCTGGGGCGAGCCGCCCGACACCCCGTCTTGCGACGAGGACGCCTTCCTATTTGCTCTTGCACCGGGTGGGGTTTGCCTTGCCGCTCCGGTTACCCGGAGCGCGGTGCGCTCTTACCGCACCGTTTCACCCTTGCCACGCGCGCCTCGCGGCGCCGTTCGGCGGTCTGTTCTCTGTGGCACTTTCCCGCGGGTCACCCCGGCCGGTCGTTGACCGGCACCCTGCCCTGTGGTGCCCGGACTTTCCTCGGCGGACACGAGTTCCGACGCGTTCGTCCGGACGGCTCCGGCGAGGGGGATGTAACACGCAGGGAGGGGGGCGGCAAACGGGACGTGCTATTGCCCCCGGGGCCTGAGGCCTCCTTGCTATGGTTCCCGGATGGCGGCGCCGGGACGCGACTGGGAAAAGTTGACCCCCTGGATCGTCGCCGGTCTCCTGACCCTGCTGGCGGTGATTCACGCCGGACGCCACGGCGGGGATTTCCTGACCTACTGGCGCGCGGCGGGGAGGTTTCTTCACGGCGCGCCCCTGTATCCATCCGCCGACGGCCTGAACACGTACCGTTATTCACCGGGCGTGCTCCTCTTCCTCGCGCCGCTCGGCGCGCTGCCGTTCCCGGTTGCCAAGGCCCTCTGGTTTGCGGTGCTGGTGGCGACGGGATGGTGGGTGGCCCGTCAACTGGTCAGGCTCACCCCGGGCCCGGGCGCGGGACGGGCGGTGCTCATCGGCTTCATCGGGGTGTCCCGTCCGTTCCTCGACGAGTTCTTCTATGCACAGGTCGACGTGCTGGTTCTCGGTCTGGTCGTGATGGCCTTCGTGGCCGAGGACCGTGGCCGAGATGGACTGGCCGGCGCGATGATCGCGGTCGCGGGTGGCCTCAAGCTGGCGCCCTTCCTGTTCGCTCTGGATTTCGCCCTCCGCCGCCGCTGGCGCGCCCTGGCAGGCGTCGCGGCGGGCGTGGCGTCGCTGGCCGCATTCCCCGTCGCGACCTACGGCTTCACCGGCACCGTCGACGTTCACATGGAGTGGTTTCACTCGCTGAGGACATCGGCGGCCGGCCTGGTGGGCTCCCAGGACAACCAGGGGATCTTCGGCATCATCGCCCACCTCGCTCCGGCGACTCCCGACGGGCGCTTGCCGCCCGGGACAGCGACCTGGCTCGCCCTGGCCGGGGCCGTGGGCGTCGTCGCGTGGGCTCTCCGGTCGCCCTTTCCCAGTCCCCGCCGGGCCCTGCTCCTGTTCGCTCTCGCCGAGGCCGCGCCGCTGGGATGGATGTGGAACTTCGTCACGGCGTGGCCAGCGCTCTCCCTTCTGGCCAGGTCGGGGACGCGGATCGCCTGGGCGATCGGGATCTACGGGATCCTCACCTTGCTCTCCATCTACGACATCGTCGGTCCGAGGATCGAGACGTGGATCTTCATCCGGTCGTTGCCCGGCTTCCCACTTCTCGTCTTCTTCATCCTGACGGGCCTGATCCGCACTCCCGAGCCCGATTGAACGGGCTTCCCGAGGGACCGGCTCAGAGTCGCAGGTCGATGGCCCGGTTCGACATCTCGTCCGCGGCCTCGTTCTCCTCGCGCGGGATGTGTCGCAGGTCGATCTTGTCGAACCCCGCGATCAGGGCCTTGGCCTCGTCGTGGAGCGGCCGCAGGTGGTCGGCCTTGACCTGGTACTCACCGGAGAGCTGCTTCACGATCAGTTCGCTGTCGGCCAGCACCTCGAGCTCGCGGAGCCCCATGGCCTTGGCGCGCTTGAGACCCAGGATGAGGCCGGTGTACTCGGCCACGTTGCTGGTGGTCTCGCCCAGGTACTTCCCGACCTTGGCGACCACGTGCCCATCCGGGCTGATGATCACGGCGCCGGCGCCGGCCGGGCCAGGGTTTCCTCTCGCTGCACCATCGGTGAATAACCGGGTGCGCACCGGCCGGGCCTCGACGGCCCGCTCGGCCTCCCGCTCGGCGGCGGCCACGACCACCCGCTCCTTCTTCTTGCGGTCGCGATCCACCTTCGACTCGTTCATGGCGGCGTCGAGCTCCTGGGCCGACTCGCGGGCGGCCCGCTCGACCTCGGAGACCTTCCGGACCTTGATCCCCTTCGACCCGGCGGCCACGGTGGCGCCGGCGGCGGCCTCCTCGGCCTGCTCGATCCGGTCGGCGGCGGCGTCGATGAGCTTGCCCAGGATGTCGCGGCTGTAGCCCTTGTACCGGGCCAGGGCGTGAGGCAGATCCTCGTTGGCGGCGATGAAGCGGAGCAGTTCCGCCAGGACGGGCTTCGCCACGGGGCGGCTCAGGCGGCCGGCGGCGTGGCCGGGCTCACCGCCTCCGGGACGTAGATGATGCGGTTGCAGGCGGGGCAGTTCTCGATGGAGTTGGCCCGGACCAGGATGATGGCCATCTGCGGCGGGATCTGACGGTTGCAGCCCCGGCACGTGCCACCGATGACCTGGGTCACCGCGATGCCGCCGCGCCGCTTGCGGATGTTCTCGTACCGGGTGAGCAGGGCCGGCTCGACCCGGGTCGCCAGGTCGGCGCGCCGGCCGTCGAGGGCCACGATGCGCATTCCGAACTCGGCCTCGCGCGTCACGAGCAGCTCGAGCTCCTCCTGGGCCCCGGACTCCTTCTCGTCGAGCCTGTCCTGGAGGATCTCGATGGCGCGGGAGATCTCCTCTCCCTGCGCGGTCAGGAGCTTGGCCTGTTCCCCCACCGACTCGTTGGTCTTCCGGGCGATGTCGATCTCGCGGGAGAGCGCGGCGTACTCGCGCGGCGTGCGGATCTCGGCGAGGCGGCCCTCCCACTTCTTCACCTTGTCCCGCTCGGACGTGATGGTCTGCTCCTGGCTGCGCCGTTCCCGCTCGACACCGGCCAGCCGGTCCTGCTCGGCCTCCCAGAGCTTGCGCACCTCGTCGACCCCGAGCTCGATCTGGGCCCGCCGGCGGGGGACGGCCTCTGCCTCGGCCCGGACCACGGCCAGCTCGATGTCGACCTGCTGCAACTCCTCCAGCGCCTTCAGCTTCTCACGCAGCGACAAGGACATCTCCTTGGGTGGCGAGCCACCCCGGGGCATTCAGGTTGGGCCCACCAGGACTCGAACCTGGATCGAACCGGTTATGAGCCGGACGCTCTGCCATTGAGCTATGGGCCCCCGGACCGCGTGGCCCATTCCTTAGCACGGTCGCGGGCCCTGGAGCGTTCACCTAGTTCTCCACGAAGCTCTTGAGCCGCTTCGACCGGCTGGGGTGGCGCAGCTTGCGCAGCGCCTTGGCCTCGATCTGCCGGATGCGCTCGCGCGTCACCTCGAAGTCCTGCCCCACCTCCTCGAGGGTGTGGTCGGACTTCTCGCCGATGCCGAAGCGCATCCTCAGCACCTTCTCCTCGCGGGGCGTCAACGTGGCCAGCACCTTCCGCGTCTGCTCGGCCAGGTTCATGTTGATGACCGCGTCGGACGGCGAGACGATGGCCTTGTCCTCGATGAAGTCGCCGAGGTGGCTGTCCTCCTCCTCGCCGATGGGGGTCTCGAGGGAGATGGGCTCCTTGGCGATCTTGAGGACCTTGCGGACCTTGTCGAGCGGAAGCTCCATCTTCTCGGCGATCTCCTCCGGCGTGGGCTCGCGCCCCAGCTCCTGGACCAGGTAGCGCGAGGTCCGGATGAGCTTGTTGATGGTTTCGATCATGTGCACCGGGATGCGGATGGTGCGGGCCTGATCGGCGATGGCGCGGGTGATGGCCTGCCGGATCCACCAGGTGGCGTAGGTCGAGAACTTGTAACCGCGCTTGTACTCGAACTTGTCGACGGCCTTCATGAGGCCGATGTTCCCCTCCTGGATCAGGTCGAGGAACTGCAGTCCGCGGTTGGTGTACTTCTTGGCGATGGACACCACCAGGCGGAGGTTGGCCTCGACCAGCTCCGTCTTGGCTCGCTCGGCGGCGAACTCCCCCTCGGCCAGCGCCCGGTAGGTGCGGCGCAGGTCGTCGACGGGAAGCATGGCCTCCTCCTCGACGCGCTGGATCTTCCGGCGGGCGGCGCGGATGATGCGGTCCACCTCCTCGATCCCCTCCGGGGAGAGGCCCAGCCGGCGGGCCGCCTTGCGGCGCGCGGCGTCGTCGGAGCGGGCCTCGGTGATGAGCCGCTTCAGCTCGCGCATGGGGAGGCGGTGCTGCGCCTCCAGCTCGGCCAGCTCGCGCTCCGACTCCTCGACCCGGATGATGAGCCCCTTCAGCCGGAGGACGATGCGGTCGATGGTCTTCTTGTTGAGCCCGATGTCCTCGAGGCTGTCGACCATCTGGGCCTCGCAGGCCTTGATCTCCTCGCGCATCTCGCGCCGCTTGGCGTCGGAGAGCTTCTTCTGCTCGAGCGCCTCACGGTGTCGGGCCACCTCCCGCTCCAGCTTGGCGATGCGCTCGATGTGCTTCAGCACGTGCTCGACCTTGCGCTCCTCGTCCCGGGGAAGCGCGGGTGCGACCACCTCGGCGCCTTCCACTGCGGCGCCCTCCACGGCCTCGACCTCCTCCTCGTTCTCGCTCTCCGTGCCGGCGGCCGGCTCGTCGGGGGCGTCCTTGATGATCTCGCGGACCCGGATCTTGCCCTTCTTGAGCCGCTCGCCCAGGTCGAGGATCTCCTGGATGGCGAGCTGCGAAGCCAGCACCGAGGTGAGCACCGACTTCTGGCCCGACTCGATGCGCTTGGCGATCTCCACCTCTCCCTCGCGGGTGAGCAGCGAGACCGACCCCATCTTGCGGAGGTACATCCGGACCGGGTCGTTCGATTTGCCGTACCCGGCGTCCTCCTCCTCCTCCTTCTCCTCCTCTGCGGCGGTCTTGGCCTCGGGCTCCGGCGGCTTGTCCGGGAGCTTCATCTTCTTGGCGTCGTCGACCACCTCGATGTCGTGCTCGCCGAACATCGACATGACGTCGTCAATCTGGTCGGACGACACGATGTCGGAGGGGAGCGCGTCGTTCACCTCGTCGTAGGTGAGGAAGCCCTTCTCGCGGCCGCGCTCCATGAGCGCCTTCACCTCGGTGCGCTCGGTGATGTCGAGATTCGTCGGCCTCGTCCTCGTCGTCGGCCTCGACCTCCTTCTCGTCCTCGACCTCGGCGGTCTCGGGCTTCTCCGACTCCTCGTCGTCGCCGCGCCCCACGCGCCCGTCGTACGAGAGACCGCGCTTGCGATCCCTGTCGCTGCGCCCGCCCTTCCGACCGCCAGCCTTCTTCTCCGGCCTGACGAGCGCCTTCGGCTCCGGAACCGCGACCTTCGCGACCGGAGCCCTTCCCGGGGCCTTGCCCAGGGCCTTGCCCAGGGCCGCCTTGACCGCGACGGCCTTGACCGCAGAAGCCTTGGCCACGACGGCCTTGACCGCTGCGACCTTTGCCGCCGCCTTGGGCTTGGCCTGGGCCGCCTTCTTCTTCGCCTTGGCGGCCGGGACCTTGGCCTTCGGGTCCTTCTTGGGGCTCTTCTTGCTGCTGGGCTTCTTCGTCATCTCGGGGGGCTCCTCCGGTTTCCCGGGCGGGCTTGGGGATTTCTAACGCGGAGGGGCGCGCCCATCTCGCAGATTCTCGTCATGACCGGCGCAGCTCCTCGCGCCGCTTTTCCAGATCCAGGCGGCGCCGCTGCAGGGTCAGGTATTCGTTGGTCGAGTCGTCGGCTCCGGCCGCGCCGACCCGGGCCACCAGGGCCTCGAGGCGAGACAGGTCCCGGCGAATGCCCTCGATCTTGGCCTCGACGACCGCCCGTCGAAACTCCCGCTCCGCTGCGTCTGCGTGAGGGGCGGCCGGCCCGGCGAGCGCCCTCACCCGCTGTCCCACCCGGGCATCGGCGGCTGGCTCGAGCCGTTCCAGGACCGTCTCGAGCGAAACGGGGTCGTGGCAGAGGTCGCGGACCAGGTCGGCGAGCGGCCCCTCGGGGAAGAGGCGGGCCAGGTCCTCCTCGGCGGCGATGGGCCCGAGGGACGGGTGGCCGACCAGGATTCCCAGCGCGTCGACGGCCGGCCCGGGAAGCAGCAGCGCCACCCGCGGGCCAGCAGCGGGGCGCGCCTTGCGATCCGGCCCTGGCGACGCTGCCCGGGGGCGACCCTGGATCTCCTCCCGGAGGGCCTGGAGATCGAGCTGGAGGCGGCGGGCGATGCGCTCCTCGAAGGTGGTGCGGGCCAGCCCCTCCGGCGCGAGGCGCACGAGCGGCGCAAGCTCGCGCACCGCGGCCAGCTTGGCCTCCACTGGCGCCTCGGCGGCGTTGCCCTGGCAGTGCTGGTCCACCGCACGGGCGATGAGGAAGTCGGTGAGCGGGACGGCCGAGGCGAGAAGCGCGTCGACCCCATCCTTGCCCCGGGCCCGGGCAAAGTCGTCCGGGTCCACCTTTCCCGCGTCGGACGGCAGCACGGCGACCTTGCCGGAGACGTTCGAGGGCAGGAGCACCTGGGCGGCCTTGACCGGCGCGGCCAGGCCGGCCACGTCGCCGTCGAAGAGGATCACCACCTCGCGGCAGTCGCAGCGTTCGAGCAGTTCCAGGTGCTCGGGGGTGAGCGCGGTGCCGCAGACAGCGACGGCGTTGCGAACCCCCACCTGGTGCAGGCCGATGACGTCGAAGTAACCCTCCACGAGGACGGCCGAACGGGTCTTGCGGATGGCCTCCCGGGCCAGGTCGAGGCCGTAGAGCACCCGGCTCTTCTTGTAGAGCACGGTCTCCGGGGTGTTGATGTACTTGGCCCCCTTCTCGTCGCCCATGGCCCGGGCGCCGAAACCGATGATCTGCCCGTCGAGCGCCGCGATGGGGAACATGAGCCGCCCGCGGAACCGATCGTAGCCGCCCCGGTCGCTGGGGACGCGCAGGCCGGCCCGCTCGATGGAGGGGAGCGAGATCTCCTTCTGCGCCAGCCGGGGAGGCAAGTCGCTCCACTCCTGCGCGGCGATGCCCAGCCGGAAGCGGCGCGATTCTTCCTCGGAGATGCCGCGGGAGGCGAGGTAGGCCTGGCCGGACTCGCCGTGAGGGCTCCAGAGCCGGGCCTGCCAGTAGCGGGCGGCAGCGTCGCAGGCGGCAACCGCCTCGGCGCGCTCCTTGCGCCGGCGGCGGGCTTCGGCGGAGTCCTCGACGGTCTCCTCCGGGATCTCGACGCCGACCTCGGCGGCCATGGCCCTCACCACCTCGGGAAACTCCTTTCCTTCCAGCTTCTGCAGGAACTTGAAGACGTCGCCGTACTCACCGCAGCCGTAGCACTTGAAGTGCTTGTCCTCCGGGTAGACGTGAAAGCTCGGCGTCTTCTCTCCGTGAAACGGGCAACAGCCCTTCCACGTACGTCCCGACTTCTGGAGGTCGACGTGGCGTCCGATGACCGCCACCACGTCAGCCCGGTTCCGGATCTCCTCGATGGTGGATTCCGGAATCATCCTCGCCGGTCGCGCTCCGCCGGCGGCTCAGCGCCCCGCCAGGCGTTGCTTGACGAGTTCGCTGACCACCTTGCCGTCGGCACGTCCCTGGACGTCGGGGAGGAGCGCCTTCATGACCGCCCCCATGTCCTTCGGTCCCTTGGCGCCGACGCGAGCGATCACCTCGTCGACCTTGGCCTCCAGCTCCGCGGCGGTCAGCTGCTGGGGAAGGTAGTCTTGAAGGAGCAGGATCTCGGCCTCTTCCTTCTCGGCCAGGTCCGGGCGATTGCCGGCCCTGTACTGCTCCACCGAGTCGCGACGGCGCTTGATCTCGGTGGACGCGACCCCCAGGATCCCCGCGTCGTCGAGCGGCTTCATGAGCTCGATCTCGCGGTACTTCACGGCGCTCTTGAGCCCCCGGATGGTGTTCATCCGCAGGGAGTCCTTGGCCCGCATGGCGGACTTCAGAATCCTCGTCGAGCCTCTCTCGGAGCGCCATGGCGTCTCTCCCGGGCGCTGCTGCTACCAGGTCTTTCGCGCCTTCTTCATCGCGCGCTTCTTGGCGGCGAGAGCCTTCTTCTTCCGCTTCACGCTGGGCTTCTCGTAGTGCTCGCGCTTGCGAACCTCGGAGAGGATCCCTGCCTTCTCGCAAGCCTTCTTGAAACGCTTCATGGCGTTCTCGAAGGACTCGCCCTCCTTGACTCGCACTCCCGTCATGCACACCTCGCGCGCTGATACCGAAATAGGGGTCTGGAAAGACGTGGAGCCGGGCGGCGGACCACCCGGCTCGGACGATGGCTGAATGCGCTCGTTTAGGGGGAAAACCCCTGAGTGTCAAGGGACTTTCGCTGCGCGCGTGTGGTAGAAACGCTCCCCGTCTGGGAGTCGTCGACCGGCTCCAGGGGGGCGGATGCACCAACCGACGCGCCGCGCGTTCTTCGCGATCTTCGCCATGTCCGGGTTCTCCGGACTGATCTACGAGTCGATCTGGACCCACTACCTGAAGCTCTTCCTGGGGCACGCGGCCTACGCCCAGACGCTTGTGCTCGCCATCTTCATGGGGGGCATGGCGGTCGGATCGGCGCTGGCGGGTCGCCGGTCGGCGAGGACACGGAACCTGCTCGCCGCCTACGCGGCGGTGGAGGCGGTGGTCGGAGTGGCCGCTCTCCTCTTCCACCCAATCTTCGTGCTGGCCGTGGAGGGCTCCTACGCGTCGGTGCTGCCGCGGCTCGGGAGCGCCGTCGCGGTGGACGCCTACAAGTGGGGGCTCGCCGCGCTCCTGATCCTCCCGCAGTCCGTGCTCCTGGGCGCCACCTTCCCGCTCATGACGGCGGGCGTCATCCGGCGGTTTCCCCACGAGCCCGGCCGCTCGGTGTCGATGCTGTACTTCACGAACAGCCTGGGAGCGGCCGGTGGCGTTCTGGCCAGTGGGTTTGTGATGATCCGCGCGCTCGGGCTGCCCGGCACAGTTCGAGCCGCCGGCGCCCTCAACCTGGCGGTGGCGCTGTTCGTCTGGCTGCTGGCGCGCGAGCCGGCGGCGGCTCCACCGGGCCAGGAGGTCCCGGCCCCGACGCGTCCACCGGACCGGCGGTTCGCCCTCTTCCTGCTGGTCGCCCTCGTCACGGGTGCCTCGTCGTTCCTCTACGAGATCGGCTGGATCCGGATGCTGACGCTGGTTCTGGGGGCGTCCACCCACGCCTTCGAGCTGATGCTCGCGGCCTTCATCCTCGGCCTCGCCTTCGGAGGCCTGTGGATCCAGCGCCGCATCGACGAAGCCCCGTCGCTCCTCCGGACGCTCGGCGTCGTGCAGGTGGCCATGGGGCTCCTTGCGCTCGCCACCCTCCCCGCCTACGGCCTCACCTTCGACCTCATGCAGGCGGTGGTCCGCGGAGTGGAGCGCAGCGGAGCCGGCTACGCCCTCTTCAACCTGGCCAGCAACGGCATCGCCGGGGCGGTGATGCTGCCCGCCACGTTTTGCGCCGGGATGACGCTCCCCCTCGTCACCGTCGTGCTCCTTCGCGACGGGTACGGGGAGCGGAGCATCGGCGCCGTCTATGCGGCCAACACCGTTGGAGCCATCGCCGGGGTCTTCCTGGCGGTCCACGTTGGTCTGCCGCTCCTCGGGCTGAAGGGGCTCGTGGCGGGCGGCGCGGCGCTCGACGTGGCGCTGGGCGTGGCGCTCCTGGCCGGGGCGGGCGCGCTTCGGACCCCGCGCCTCGCGCTGCTCGCCGCCGCCGGCGTGGTGGCGGTGACCTTGGTACCGCTCGCCGTCGATCTCGACGTGAACAAGATGGCGTCGGGCGTCTACCGCCACGGCAACCTCATGGCCGGGCGAGACCGCCAGGTCATCCATCACCGGGACGGAAAGACCGCCACGGTGAGCGTGATCGCCGAGGCGCGCGGCGCCCGCATGATCAAGACCAACGGCAAGGCCGACGCGACCCTGATGATGGTGGCCGGGCGTCCGCCGGAACCCGACGAGGCCACCATGGTCCTCCTCGGCGCGATCCCGCTCTCCCTCGCCCCCGGGGCTCGCAGCGTCGCCGCCATCGGCTTCGGCTCGGGGCTAACCACCCACACCCTGCTCGGCAGCCCGCGCGTCGAGCGGGTGGACACGATCGAGATCGAGCCGGAGATGGTGGTGGCGTCCCAGCTCTTCCTGCCGCGGGTGGCCCGGGCCTACGCCGACCCGCGCGGTCGGGTCCACGTCGAGGACGCGAAGAGCTTCTTCGCCGCCGGGTCCCGGCGCTACGACGTCATCGTCTCGGAGCCCTCCAACCCGTGGGTGAGCGGGGTGTCCGGCCTGTTCTCGCTGGAGTTTTACCGGATGGCCCGACGCCACCTCGCGGATGGGGGCCTCTTCGTCCAGTGGCTGCAGCTCTACGAGATCGACGTGCCGCTCGTGGTCTCGGTCCTGAAGGCCCTCGACGAGAGCTTCGAGGACTGGGTGGTCTTCGCCGCCAACGACGGGGACGCCGTCATCGTCGCGCGCAACGGTGCCCCGGTCGGCCCGGTGGACGGGGCCCTCTTCCAGTTCCAGGAGCTGGCCGAAGCCATGGCGCGCATCGGGGTGGCGAGCTCGGCAGACCTCGAGTTCCGGCGCATCGGGAGCCGCGCCTCCTGGGGCGGTTTCGTTCGCGGCCACCCGGTCACCGCCAACTCCGACTTCGACCCGGTGCTCGACCAGGGAGCCGCCCGCAGCCGCTTCCTGGGCTCGTCGGCGATCCCGCTCATCGGCGTGGCCCGCTTCCCGTTGCCGCTCGAGGAGATGCTGGCCGGCGCCGCGGCGTCCCCGGAAGTCGAGCGGCGCCCGACGATAACGCCCCTCTTCGATGATTCACGAAAGGTGACAACCGCCCGTGCGGCCCGAGATGCTCTGCTCGCCGGGGCGCCGGGGCGCGGCTCCTGGAACCTGCCCGACTCCCTGCGCGAAGCGGCCGCCGAGGCTGCCGCCTGGCTTCGTTCCTGTCGCACAGGCGCCGCCGGCCCGCTCCCGGTCGACTCCTTCGTCCGGGTCGCGGTGGGCACCTTGCCGATGCTCGGACCCGGGGAGATCGAGCCGATCTGGGCGGGACTCGACGCCTGCATGCCTGCGGTGTCCACGGGAGATCGGCAGTGGATCGACCTCCTTCGCTCCGTGGGAGGGCGGGACGCCGGGGGGATGGCCGCGGCGGGGACCGCATTGCTGGACTCCGGGCGGCTCTCCGGGGTCCCACTCCGCTATGCGGTGGCCACGACCTTGCTCGGGCTGGTCGCACACGGCGAACGTGAGGCGGCCCGCGGCGTCTGGCGACGCCACCGCGACGCCCTGGCCGACACCCCCGACCTGGCGCTGGAGATCCTGGCCGCCGCGGCCGGATCGCCCTAGACGGAGCGCGACTCCGCCTACCGCCCCGCCCTGGGGGCCCTTGCGAGGTGCCGGCCCTGCAGCACCGCGTAGACCTCGGTGGGCGTCACGTCGGCCGAGGCCAGCACCACGAACAGGTGGTAGATGAGGTCGGCCGCCTCGTGGGCCAGGTGGTCCTTGGAGTCGTGGCCGGCCAGCAGCGCCTGGTGGGCCTCGTTCACCTCGTGGGCCTCCTCGGCCACCTTCTTGCGGGCCATGGACGGATTGGCCAGCAGCTCGCGGGTGTAGCTCTTCTCGGGCCCGGCCTCGGCCTTGCGCGATTCGATGGTCGCCCAGAGCTGGGCCAGGAATTGCTCGCTCGCCATGGTTCCTCCTTGCGCCCTCAGGGCGCGGGGTCGAAGCAGCTCCTCTTTCCCTCGTGGCAGGCCGGACCGGTCTGCTGGACGCGATAGAGCAACGCGTCCCCATCGCAGTCGATGCGGACCTCCACCACCATCTGCACGTTGCCGCTGGTGTCGCCCTTGCGCCACAGCTCGTTCCGGCTGCGGGACCAGTAGTGGGCGCGGCCGGTGCGGGCGGTGGCCTCCAGGGCCTCGCGGTTCGCCCAGGCCAGCATGAGCACGGTGCCGTCGATCTCCTGGGCGATCACCGGCACGAGGCCGCGCTGGTCGAAGTGGACGGCCGCCAGGGGAATCTCGACCACGTCGGAAGCGTCGCTCACGGTCGCACCTCGATGCCTCGCTCGGCCAGGTAACGCTTCGCTTCACCTACAGTGTACTGCCCGTCGTGGAAGATGGAGGCTGCCAGGGCCGCGTCGGCGATGCGCAGCCCTTCCGCCAGGTGCTCGAGGGTGCCCACGCCCCCCGAGGCGATGACCGGCACGTCCACTTCCGAGCAGACCCGCTCGAGGAGCTCCAGGTCGTAGCCGGCTCGGGTGCCGTCCCGGTCCATGCTGGTGAGCAGGATCTCGCCGGCGCCGCGGCGCGCCACCTCGCGGATCCAGGCGATGCCCTCCCGGCCGGTGGGCTTCGATCCGCCGGCCACGTGGACCTCCCACTCGGTGGGGTGCTTCCCCGGGCGGCGCTTCACGTCCACCGCCACCACGAGCGCCTGCGCGCCGGCGACGGCCGAGAGCCTGTCCACCAGCCCCGGATCGGCGACCGCCGACGAGTTGACGCTCACCTTGTCGGCGCCCGCGCGGAGCAGCGCCACGAAGTCCTCCTCGCTGCGCACGCCCCCGCCCACCGTGAGGGGCGCGAAGACGCAGGCCGCCGTGCGCGAGACCAGGTCGAGGAGCGTGCCCCGGTTCTCCAGCGTGGCGGCGATGTCGAGGTAGGTGACCTCGTCGGCTCCCTGCGCGTCGTAGCGGGCCGCGGCCTCGACGGGATCGCCGGCGTCGCGGAGGTTCAGGAAGTTCACGCCCTTCACCACGCGTCCGCCCTTCACGTCGAGGCAGGGGATGATTCGCTTGGCGGGCATGGAGATTCTACCCCTCCGCCACGCCGATGGCCTGGGCCAGGTCGATGCGCTTCTCGTAGAGGGCCTTGCCGACGATGACCCCGGCCAGCCCGGCGGCCCTGCAGACTCCCACGTCGGCCAGCGAGGCCACCCCACCGCTCGCCACCACCATCACGCCCGTCTCGGCCTGCAGTCGCGCCGCGCCGGCCGCGTCCACGCCGGTGAACATGCCGTCGCGGGCCACGTCGGTGTACTCGATCAGCGTGACGCCGGCTCCGGCCACGCGCCGGGCCACGTCGACGGCTGGAAGCCCGGTGCCCTGCGCCCATCCCGCCACCTTCACCTCGCCGTCGCGAGCGTCGATCCCGGCCACGACCCGGCCCGGGAAGCGAAGACAGGCCTCCTCGACCAGGTCGAGCCGCTCCACCGCGGCGGTGCCGAGGACGACGAACCTCACCCCCATCGCGATGGCCTCCTCGACCGCCTCGATGGACCGGAGCCCCCCGCCCAGCTCCACCTCGACGCCGGTGGCCACGATGGCGCGGACCACGTCGGTGTTCACGGGTCGTCCGGCCCGGGCGCCGTCGAGATCCACCACGTGGACCCGGCGCGCCCCTGCCTTGCGGAAGGCCTCGGCGAACTCGGCCGGCTGGTCGGAGTAGACGGTGCGGGTGGCGAAGTCGCCCCGCGAGAGGCGGACCACCTTGCCGTCCATGAGGTCGATGGCGGGAATGACGATCACGGTTCAGAGCCTCACGAATCGATTGAGGAAGGCCAGCCCCACCTTCTGGCTCTTCTCCGGGTGGAACTGGACGGCGAAGAGGTTGCCGCGGGCCAGGCCGGCGCAGTAGGGGCGCCCGTGCTCGGCCAGGAGCTCCACGCCCTCGGCGTCGGCGGGCGCGGCGAAGGAGTGCGCGAAGTAGACGTACTGACCGTCGAGGGGAGCGAAGAGCGCGTGGCCCGACCCCACCGCCCGGACCGGAGACCAGCCGATGTTCGGGAGCTTGACCCCCGACGGCAGCCGGGACACCGTCCCGGGGACGAGCCCGAGACCCCGGGCGCCGCCGGCCTCCTCGCCCCGCTCGAAGAGGATCTGCAATCCCACGCAGATTCCCAGCATCCTCGCGCCCTGCCCGAGCGCCTCCACGAGCGCGCCGGCGACCCCGCTCCTCCGCATGGCCTCGGCGCAGACCGGCATCGACCCCTGTCCGGGAACCACGATGCTCCGGGCCCGGCGCACCACCTCCGGGTCGTGGGTGACCGCCACCTCGGCCCCCACCGCACGGAGGGCGTTCTCGACCGACCGGAGGTTGCCCGCGCCGTAGTCGACGAGCGCGATGGCCCCTCCGTTCACGGCGCCCCTCCGTTCACAGAACGCCCTTGGTGGACGGGATCCCGTCCCCCTCGCGGCGCAGCGCCGCCCGCAGCGCGCGCGCCGTGGACTTGAAGATGGCTTCCACCACGTGGTGGAGGTTCCGCCCCTGGCGCACGTTCACGTGGAGCGTGATGCGGGCGTGATTGACGAGCGCCTGGAAGAAGTCCTGGGTGAGGTCCACGTCGTAGGCGCCGATGAAGCGCTTGCCCGACGGCAACTTCGCGTTCCAGGTCAGGTGCGGGCGGCCGGACAGGTCCACCACCGCCTCCACCAGGGCCTCGTCGAGCGGCACCACGGCGTGGCCGTAGCGGGCCAGCCCGGCCTTGTCGGCGGTGGCCTGCCGGAGCGCCTCGCCGATGGCGATGCCCACGTCCTCGACGGTGTGGTGCGCGTCGACGTGCAGGTCGCCCGCGGCCTTCACCGTTAGTGACAATCCGCCGTGGCGCCCGAGCTGGTCGAGCATGTGGTCGAAGAAGGGCACGCCGGTCTGCGGCGCGGACCTCGCCGCCGTCGAGCGCCAGGGACACGTCGATGTCCGTCTCCCGGGTCTTCCGGGCCACCGCGCCGCGGCGGGGGGTGGGCTTCGCGCTGCGGGACTTGCGAGCCGCCATGTTCATCCCCTTCGCGCCGTCCGGCGCGCCTTTCGAACGGGTCGATCGGTACGATCCGGAAGGCGGACACGGACCGCGCGCGCGTGGGCCTCGAGCCCCTCGGCGGCGGCCAGCGCCTCGACCACCGGCGCGAGGGCGGCCAGCGAGCGAGGGCTCATCTCCACCACGCTCATGCGGCGCCGGAAGGTGGCCACCGAGAGCGGCGAGGCGAAGCGGGCGGTGCCGGCGGTGGGCAGCACGTGGCTCGGACCGGCCACGTAGTCGCCGATGGCCTCGGGCGTCCGGCTGCCCACGAAGATCGCGCCGGCCCGGGAGATGCGCGGCACGAGCTTCCCGGCGTCCTTCACCAGCAGCACCAGGTGCTCGGGCGCGAACTGGTCGGCGAGCTTCACTGCGTCTGCGAGTCCGCGCGCGACCACGATGGCGCCCCGGCCGGCGATGGCGCGGCGCGCGATCTCCTCGCGGGGGAGCCCCTGGAGCTGGCGCATGACCTCGGCGAGGGTGGCCCGGGCCATGGTCTCGCTGGTGGTCAGGAGGACCGGGACCGCTCGCGGGTCGTGCTCGGCCTGGGCGAGCAGGTCGGCAGCCGCCTCGACGGGACTGGCGCTCCCGTCCGCCAGGACCAGGACCTCGGACGGACCGGCGATCATGTCGATGTCGACCGTGCCGAAGACGAGCCTCTTCGCGGCGGCCACGTAGGCGTTTCCCGGGCCGCAGATTTGTCCACCGCCGGGACGGTGAGCGTTCCGTGGGCCAGCGCCGCCACCGCCTGGGCTCCCCCCACCCGGAAGAGGCGCGAGACCCCGGCCACGTGGCAGGCGGCGAGCGTCCAGGCATCGACCTTCCCGGTGGCCCGATCGGCGGGAGACACCGCCACCACCTCCCCCACTCCGGCCACCCGGGCCGGGATGGCCGTCATGAGGACGGTCGAGGGGTAGCGAGCCGTGCCTCCCGGGACGTAGAGGCCAACCCTGGCGAGCGGGCGCGACACCTGGCCGAGCCTCGCCCCGAGCCGGTCCCGGTACGGCCGGACGACGGCGTCCGTCTCGCGCCGGTGGAACGACTCGATCCGGTCGGCGGCCACCCGGAGGGCCATGCGCCCGGGAGCCGGCAGGGAGCGCCAGGCCGCCGCCAGCTGCGCAGGATCTGCCACCAGTTCCGCAGCGGCGCGTGGCGACCACCCGTCGAAGCGGCGCGTGTACTCGAGAAGGGCCGCGTCGCCCCGGGCGCGTACGTCGGCCACGATGGCTCCGGCCGCCTCCCGGACGCCGGCCTCGTCCTCGTCCGAGCCTCGGGCGCACAGCCGCTTCCAGCGGCCTTCGAAGTCGGGGGCATTGGCGTGTAGGATTTGCACGGAAGAGCTCGAAAGAGCTTTGTTTCTACACGAAATTCGCCGCGTCGCGCTACATTCCCCGGCCATGGCTCCTCGAACCGACGTGTGGCTGCAGAACCTCCAGGACGAGCGGGACGGGGCGGCGCTCTACGAGGGGCTCGCCGCAGCGGAGAAGAACGCCGAGCACGCCGCCAGCTTCGCGGAGCTGGCCCACGGCGAGAGGCGCCACGCAGCGGTCTGGCTGAAGAAGCTCGAGAGGGAGGGCGTCCCCATCCCTCCGGACCGGCCCTCCTCGCGCGTGCGAACCCTGATTTGGCTGGCGAAGCGGCTCGGAACGAGCGCGGTGATCCCGTACGTCGTCGCCAACGAGGCCGGAGACGCCGACAAGTACTCGCGCCAGGGCGCCGAGGCTGCTCCCATGGCCGCGGAGGAGCGGGCCCACCAGGTGGTCCTGACGGGAATGGGCGGCGACCGGCCCCTCGAGGCCCGCGCAGCCATCGCCACGCGGGAGGGCTGGCACCGTGGGGGGCGAGGCGGTTCGCTTCGCGCCGCCATCTTCGGGGTGAACGACGGGTTGCTTTCCAATCTCTCGCTCGTCCTCGGGGTCGCCGGCGCCGGTGTCGAATCCCACACGCTGATGGTGACCGGCTTCGCCGGGCTGCTGGCTGGCTCCTTCTCCATGGCGGTGGGTGAGTTCACCTCGGTCGCCTCCCAGCGCGACATCCTCGCGCGGCAGGTGGACCTCGAGCGCCGTGAGCTGGCCGAGGCGCCCGAGGAGGAGGCCGCCGAGCTGGCGCTCATCTTCCAGCAGAAGGGGCTCTCCCCGGACCAGGCCGCACGCATCGCCGCCGAGCTGCTCAAGAACCCGGAGCACGCCCTCGACACGCTGGTGCGCGAGGAGCTTGGGCTCGACCCGGACGACCTGGGCTCGCCCTGGGGCGCGGCCGGTTCGAGCTTCGCCACCTTCGCGATCGGCGCCACCATCCCGGTCATCCCCTTCCTCTTCCTGAGCGGGACGACCGCCGAGGTGGTGGCCGCCGCGGCCGCCGGCGTGGTGCTGGCCGGGGTGGGCGGCCTGGTCGGCTTCCTGGCGGGGACACCAGCCTGGAAATCGGCCGCCCGCATGGTCGGGCTGGCCGCGCTCGCCGCCGGCGCCACCTGGATGGTCGGGCGCCTCTTCGGCGCCGCGGTGGGCTGATGGGCCGCTTGGTCGTCCCGAGAGGCGCATGGAGCTACTCGCTCCCGTCTCCCTCGTCGTTCACGATCTTGACTGATTGTGACAACTCGTCCTCGGCCTGCACCTCGGCGCCTCTGGCCCGGGCGGAGCGGGCCACCACCCCGGCCCGCCGGCGCTCGTAGTAGCGGCTCACCTTGGGGAGGCTGAACCGGTTCATGGTCACCGAGTGGGTGACGATGGCGTTCAGCCGGTCCACGTCGACGAACCACTCGGGCAGGTAGACCGGCCCGGCCACCAGCCCCTCGTCGACCAGTTCCCGGATCAGCGCCGCGTGGTCGACGCTCATCTTGCCGGCCAGGAAGGCTCGCACGAGGTCGAGGTCGCGCTGCTCGAGCGCGGCGCGGAGGAAGTTGAAGGTCCGGCAGTAGCCGCGCTGGTAGGCGGCGTCCTTGGTGAACGGCGCTCCGCCTTCCACCACTCCACCCCGGAAGACCCGCTCGGACATCTGCGCGGCCCTGGGGGGCGCGAAGCGCGATAGCAGGTACCGGTACACCTCGAGGAAATCGGCGCCTCGCGCGGCCATGTCGATGGCGATGGTCCGCTCGCCCAGCTCGATGTAGCGCTCGTCGGTGATGTTGCCGGTCAGGTACTCGGCGACGATCCCACCGCCCTCCTGTGACTCCGTGTGATGGGCGAGACCGACGCCGAGCACGGTGAGCACCGGCTGGCGAAAACCGTTCAGCGAGGTGAGGACGTGCCAGAGCCCCTCGTGGTGCGCCATCGCGCGCACCTGCCGGGGAGAGAAGCGGGCGCCCTTCTTGAGGGTGATGCGGGTGGCCCCCGCCGCGGCGTTGGCCGTGAGCCGGGAGCGCACCAGGACCTTCACCTGCCCGCCCAGCAGGGGGTCGCAGATGTCGTGCACCAGCCTGGCGGCCTTCTCGGCCGAGAGGGTCTGCTCCTCGTCGCGGGCCCGCGGGCGCGACGCCCAGAGCCTGGCGATGGCGAGGTTGTCGGCCTGGACGTCCGGGAAGCGGTCGCTCGGGTCGCCGAAGACCCGGCGGGAGAGCTCGTAGAAGCGCCGGGTTCCCCGCGCCGAGAGCATCTCGGCCACGAGCGCGAACTCGTCGCACTTCTCGCGGAGCAGTCCCTCGGCCGGGTTCTTCCCGCGGATCTGCCTCTTCACCTCCCGGAGCTCGCGCAGCTTGCCCTTCACGTCGAAGCCGAGCGGCGCGTACTCGGGGCGAGGCAGCTCCCGGCACCCGTTCTTGAAGAACTGGGCGTGGACGGCGGGTCCCCAGTTGATGGCCTTGAGGATGCGGATGGGACGCTGCACCGCGATCAGCTGATCGGAGAGGCGGCGGAGGTGTTCGCGCGTCACCCGGGGAAGCTACCACGGGCCGCGGCGCGGACGACCGGCCCCGGGGCGGCCGTCCCGCAGGCCCGATGCGCCCGGCCCTGGCGGCTCCGGAGCGGCACGCCCCGTGCTCCTGCCTCGCCGCAGGAGGTGGTCCACATGGAACCCATCACGTCGGTCATCGTCGCACCCACCGCGGATCGCAAGACCGCACCCTCGAGCTTCGGCGCGACGCTGCGCGCCGCCGCGGCTGGCGCCGTCGAGGGACTCTCGGCCGCGGCCGGCCTGCTCGCCCCGCTCGCGCCGGCCGGCATGGTCCTGGCCGGCGCAGTTCGCGGCGTGGCCCAGGCGGCGGCCGGCGCCGCGCGAGGAGCCCCGCCGGCAGCCACCTCGTTCACCGCGTCGCTCGCCGCAGGGGGCACCCCGGGGAGCACCGGGAGCGGGGACGCCTTCGAGGCCACCCGGATCCTCCAGCAGGAGGGGCAGAGCTTCAACCTGCGCTACCTCGAGCTCCAGGAGAGGCTCCAGCGGGAGACGCGCGAGTTCACGGCGGTCTCCAACGTGATGAAGGTCAGGCACGACGCCGCCCGCGCGGCCATCCAGAACGTTCAGTGAACCCCGTCGCCTCACCCCGGGTCGTCGACCTCGCCTCGACGACACCCTCGCGCGGCGGCCTCGCCGGCGCCCTTCGTCCACCTCGACGTCTTCGCGCCCAGCCTGGCGCGGCGCGCGCTCCTCCCGGCGGCGCCGGCCGGGCCAGCCGTGACCTGGACCGCCCCGCTTCGCGACATCGAGGGCGCGCGGGTCCGCCTCGACGGGCTGCTCGCCGAGGCGCGGCGCGGGCGGGCCTTCAGTCCGCAGGAACTCCTCTGCCTCCAGGCCGACGCCCACCGCTTTGCCCAGTCGGTGGAGTTCGCCGCCCGGGCGGTCGAGCACGGCGTCCAGGGGCTTCGCCAGGCCCTGCAGGCGCAGGTGTGACCTTGCCTCGCGCTTCCCTCGGCCCGCTCGCTCTCCTCCTGCTTCCATGGATGTCCGCCTGCGGCGAGGAGGTGCTCCTCCACCGGCTGGACGAGGGACAGGCG
Source organism: uncultured delta proteobacterium (assembly GCA_963700085.1). Lineage (GTDB taxonomy): Bacteria > Myxococcota > Myxococcia > Myxococcales > Anaeromyxobacteraceae > CAIOAK01. The sequence goes on along the minus strand of CAVOWI010000017.1, from coordinate 330,101 downwards.
AACCAGGTGCTGGTCGCGCTTGGCGACGCCGGTGTCACCGCGCGAAAGGGGCGCGACGACGGGGACGAGTCGGCCTTCGAGGTGGCGGTTCGCCCGTCGGAGGCATCGCGGGCTCGAAGCGTCCTCTCGGCCCGCGACCTTCCGCGCGCACGCTCCCCCGGCTTCTCCGACCTCTTCGGGAGCCCGGGGCTCGTCCCGTCCCCGCTCGAGGAGCACGCCCGGTACCTGCATGCCCTCTCCGGGGAGCTCTCTCGAACCGTCGAGGCGTTCGACGGCGTCATCGGGGCGCGGGTCCACCTCGCCCTTCCGGTCCCCGACCCGCTCCGCCCCGAGGCCAGGAGGACCCCACGGGCCTCCGTCCTCGTGAAGTGCCGGCCCGATGACCGGGCCCGGATCGAGGAGCAGGCCGACGGGCTGCGCCGGATCGTCGCAGGGGCCGCCGAGGGGCTCGAGCCGGCGGCCGTGGCCATCGTGGTGGCCGAGTCGGCGCCTCCCCCCGCCCGGCCACCGGAGCGCGCCGCCTCCCGCTCCTGGCTTGCCGGCTCGGCACTGGCGCTCGCCGTGCTCCTCGGCGCCGGAGCTCTCTCGCTGGGGCGCAAGCGCCCGGACGACCGGTGAAGGAGAGCCATCGGCGCGTCGTGGCCCTGGCCGCCACCCTCGTCCCCGGACGCGCTGCGAGTCTCCTCGGGCGCCACTTGGGCATCGGCCCCGGCGACGCCAGCCGGCAGATCTCCTCTTGCCGGGCCGACCGGTTGCGCGCACTCGCGGAGGCACTTCGGACGGACCCGGGCGGCGCGCGCGTTCCAACGGAGAGCGGGTCCGGCGAAAAGACGCTGGTGCGGGCGACGGACCAGTCCAGGAAGCGCGAGGACGCCGGGACCGAGGATCCGCCTCCGGCATGGCGCGTGCTGTCGGGTAGCGACGTGCTCCCCTTCGAGATGAGAACGGTCTCGCCGGCCCTCGCCGAGGTGAACGAGGCGCTCCGGGCCCTCGGCGAGCGAGCCGCACGCGCCGCGGCCGTGGGGCTTGCCTCCGTCCTGGGCGGGGAGGCCGTCGTCCGCGGACGCGTCCTGCCTGGCGTCCCCGAGCCGGGAGCGTCCGCCCTCGTCCCCGTGGAGCTCACCGCCCTGGCCGGGCAGGCCACGCTCGCGGTGGATTGCGGATTCGCCGCTCGGCTGGCCGAGCGGGTGGCTGGCGCCGCGGGGCGCCGCCCCGTCGCCACGTCCCTCACGCCGGTGGAGCGAGCCGTCGTGGAACTGGCGGTCCTGGGAGCGCTCGACGGGATCGCGGCGGAGACCGACATCGAGTCGGCCCTGGCGCCGCGCCTGGGGCTCCGGGGCGGCACGCCCGTCCAGCCGCTCTGCGTGGAGCTCACCATCGCCGCGGCCGACACCCAGGGGCGGGCGCTGCTGCTCCTCCCGCGGGAGGCCCTGCGCGCCCTTTCACGAGCGGTGGACTTGCCCGATCAACTCGGCGCCGTCGCGGTCGCAGCCTCGCTCCGGAGCGGGAGCGCGACGCTGGCGGCCTCCGAGGTCGCGGCGCTCGGCCCGGGCGACGTGGTGATCCTCGATGCGCCACCAGGAGATGCCGCGGCGCTCCTGCTGCCTGGAGGGCTCCGTGCGCTGGGCCGGCTCGAGGGCGATTCGCTCGAGGTGCGGGAGGTGGACGTGGCAGATCCGGACCTCGGGACCGGCGACCTGCCCGTGGTTCTCGACGTGGAACTGGCATCGGTTCCCGTGCCGCTCCGCGACATCGCCCGGATCGCTCCCGGCGCCGTGCTCCTTCTGGGGCTCGACCGGGACGGGCAGGTCACGCTCCGGATCGGGGAGCGCGCCGTGGCCCGAGGCGAGCTGGTCGACGTGGACGGATCGGTGGGCGTGCGCGTCCTCGCCATGGAGCCATCGCCGTGAAGCGCTCGCTCCTCGCGCTGGCGGCGGCCGCCCGGAGGCGCTGGTCGTCGCGCCCGCTGGCCCGCGACCTCGAGGTGCAGTCGCGCGCCTGGCTGGCCCGCGACACCGGGGTCGCCCTGGTCCGCGCCCGCGGCGAGTCGCTCCTGGTGGGCTGGGGGCGCGACGGCGTGCGGCTCCTCTCGCGCCTGGGGCGGGAGGACGCGCCGTGATCTCGCCCGCCCTGGCGCAGGTGCTCCCGGGGGAGCGCCCGCTCGAGTTGCTCGTCCTGCTCGGCGCCATGGCGCTCGCCCCCATGGCGCTCGTGACCCTCACCTCGTTCCTCAAGGTGGTGGTCGTCCTGTCGGTGCTCCGCTCCGCCCTCGGCGCGCCCCAGGTCCCGCCCAACGCCGCGGTCACCGGCCTCGCGCTGCTCGTCACCCTGCTCGTCATGCAGCCCGTGGCCGAGGCGTGCTGGACGCGCTGGCAGGACGGACCGGCGCCGCGAGGGCCCGAGGAGACCATCGCCGCTGCCTCCCGCGCCGCCGAGCCGCTCCGCCTGTTCCTCGCCCGCTTCGCGACTCCGGCCGACCGGCGTGCATTCTCCGACCTGGCGGCGCGCGCGCGGGGAAGCGCCCCCGTGCCCGCCGGCGAGGAGGGCTTCGCGATCCTCGCCCCGGCTTTCGTGGTCTCCGAGCTGCGGCGTGGCTTCACCATTGGCTTTCTGGTCTTCCTTCCGTTCCTGGTGGTCGACCTGGCCGTGGCGAACGTGCTCCTCTCGCTCGGCCTGACGCAGCTCTCGCCTACCGCCGTCGCCCTCCCCTTCAAGCTCCTGCTCCTGGTCGCGGTCGACGGCTTCGGCCTTCTCGCCCGCGGCCTGGCCGCCGGCTATCTTCGCTGAGGGCGGCGTGGATCCCTCCGTCCTGGCCGCCGGACGCGAGGCGCTCCTGGTCGCACTGACAGTCTCGGCGCCCCCCCTCGCCGCGGCGCTCCTGGCCGGCCTGGTGTCCGGCGCGCTCCAGGCCGCGACCCAGATCCAGGACCACTCGCTCGGCGCGGTCCCGCGGCTGGTGGCGGTCCTCGCGACGGTCGGCCTGGCCGCCCCCTGGGTGGCGGCCCGCGTGGCGCGCTTCGGACAGACCTGCCTCGAGGCAGCCCTCCGGGTGGCACAGTGACCGGTCAGGCCTATCTACAGACTCTGGCCTCCGCCGCGCTCGACCTGGGCGCCTGCTCGCTGCGCCTTCTTCCCGTGATCGCGCTCTCCCCTTTCCTTGGCGGTCCCATGCTCCCGCCGGCGGCGCGGGCGGCCCTGGCACTCACCCTGGGTTCGGTGGCGCAGGTTGCCCTGGGCGCCGGTTTTCCGGCCGGGCGCCCTTTCCTGGCGGTGGCGGCGTCTGAGCTGGCGCTCGGAGCGGTGCTCGGCTTCGTGGCCACCCTCCCGGTGGAGGCGGCGCGCGGCGCTGGGCGGCTCATCGACACGCTCCGCGGCGCGACGCTGGGGGAGCTTCACGTGGCCCCAATCCGGCAGCGGGAGACCGCGATGGGCGACCTCCTCTCGCAGTGGACGGTGGTGCTGGCGGCCTGGGCCGGGGCCGACCGACTGCTGATCGTCGCGCTTCTCGACACCTATCGGACCCTGCCGGTCGGCGCGGCGATCGACGGGACGCTCAGGACCGCTGGTGCGGTCGCAACGGCGGGCGAGTTGCTCTCGGCGGCCCTCTGCCTGGGCGCACCGGCCGCGGCGGCCCTGCTCTGTGCCGACCTGGCCCTCTCGATGGCATCCCGGCTGGCGCCCCGCTCGACGCTCCTGGACGCTGCGCCGCCCGTTCGCGCGGCGCTGGGCTTCGCGGCGGTGGCCATCCCGGCGGCTGCGATCGGCGGCCGCCTGGTGGAGATGGCGGCCCTCTCCGCCGGGATGGTCGGACGGCTCACCGGCGGGGTACCTTGAGCCGATCCCTTCCGCCGTCGGCCCGACGCCTCCGGGAATCGCGCCGCCGCGGCGAGGTTCCCGTCAGCCGCGCGCTGATCGGCCTGGGCGCTGCCGCCTTCGGGCTCGCCGTGCTGGGTGCGTCGCTTCCCGGGATGGCCCGGGAGGAGGCCGGGGCGCTGCGGCGTGCCCTCCTCCTCGCCGCGTCGGGATCCGAACCCGCGCCGCTCGACCTCTTCCTGTCCGCCCTGGAACGCGCGGCGCGGCTCACCTTCGCGCCAGCGGCGGCGGCCTGCGCGGGCGCGCTTCTCGTCGGCCTGGCCCAGACCGGGGCTCTCTTCTCGCCGGACGCGCTGCGGTTCGACTGGGACCGGATAGCCCCCTCGAGGGGACTGCGCCGAACGTTCTCTCCCGCAGCGATGGGACGAGCGGCTTTCACGCTGGCCGTGAGCGGTTCTGCGCTGGCGGTGGGCGGCCTCGTCCTCGCCGCGCAGGCTCGGGCCCTCGCGCGAATCCCGAGACTCCTGCCTGGCGGGGCCTGGAGCACCGCGGCCGCCATCGTGGGATCCGGGGCCGCTCCGCTCGTCGCCCTTCTCGCGGCTGCCGGGGTGGGCGACCTCCTGCTCCTGCGCCACCGCCACCTTCGAGATCTCAAGATGACCCGCTCCGAGCTCGAGCGGGACCTTCGAGAGGACGAAGGAGACCCTCGATTGAGAGCCGAGCGCCGCCGTCTCCACGCCTCGCTTGCCGGGAAAGGCGCGCGCGCCGCCTGCGTGGTGGTGAACCCCTCGCACCTCGCGGTTGCCCTTGCGCATCGACGGGACGGGGACGATCCGCCAGTCGTTCTCGCCAAGGCATCGGGCGCACGGGCAGCGACGCTGCGCAGGGAGGCCCGGCGCATGGGCGTCCCGGTGGTGCATGATCGTTCGCTGGCTCGGGCCCTGTTCCGGCTGGCGGATGTGGGCGAAGCCATCCCCGAGGAGCTGTACGGGGCCACGGCGGCGGTCCTCGCCTACGTCCACGGCCTCGCCCCCGGAGTCCGGTCCTGAACGACGGCTCGCCGTCCCGGCCCTGGCGTCGCCGCCTTCTCGGCGCGGCCGAGATGGCGCCAGGCGCGGCCGTGGTCGGCATCGTGGCCCTCCTCTTCATTCCCGTTGGCCCGGGCATCATCGACGTGCTGCTGGCCGGGAGCCTCGGCATCTCCGCCTCCGTCCTGCTCGCCACCCTGCTCGCCCCGGATGCGTTGCGCCTCTCCTCCTTTCCCGCCCTCCTCCTGCTCACCACGCTGCTTCGCCTCTGCATCGCCGTCAGCTCCACGCGGCTCGTGCTGACGAGGGGCGAGGCCGGGCGGGTCATCGAGGCGCTCGGGAGGGTGATGGTCCAGGGCAACTGGGTGGCCGGAGCGGTCGTCTACGCCATCCTGGCGCTGGTCCAGCTCCTCGTCGTCTCCAAGGGTGCGGAGCGGGTCGCGGAGGTCGCCGCGCGATTCACGCTCGACGCGCTTCCCGGAAAGCAGATGGCCATCGACGCCGAGCTTCGCGCGGGCGCCATCGACGCGCCCGAGGCCGGACGCCGTCGTCGCCTCCTCGAGCAGGAGAGCCAGCTGCACGGGGCCATGGACGGCGCGCTCAAGTTCGTGAAGGGAGACGCGGTGGCGGGCATCGCCATCGCGCTCGTGAACTCCCTGGGGGGTCTCGCCGCCGGGCTGCAACGCGGGATGCCCCTCGGCGTCGCCGCCCGCCGCTACGTGCTGCTCGCGGTGGGAGATGGCCTCGCCTCCCAGATCCCCGCCCTCCTCCTGGCCGTGGCCGCCGGCATCGCCGTCACCCGGGTGGCGGGCGACGACCGGAGCGTTGCCTTTCGGGTGAGCCGCGAACTCGCCGCGGAGCCCCGGGCCCTCCTCGCGTCGGCTGCGTTGCTCGCGGCACTCGGTCTCGCGCCAGGTCTCCCGGCTGCCCCGTTCCTCCTCTTCGCCGCGGTGATGGGAGTGACCGGCGTTCTGGCCGGGCGGAGACGCGGTGGTGCCGTGCCCGACGCGGTCCCGCCCGGACCGGGGCCGAACGGTTTCCTCTCGCCGCATCCGGCGGTGACCGTGGAGTTCTCGGCGGAGTTGCTCGGCTCCTCCGGAGGCGGCGCGGCCGCGCTGGAGAACGCAGCGGTCGCCATGCGGAGGGATCTGTGGCTCTCGAGGGGCGTCCCGGTGGGCGACGTCGTGGTCCTCTGCGCCCCGCTCTGCCCAGGAGAATGGCGCATCGTCGTCGACGGCGCTCCAGCCGGATCCGGCGTCGTGCCCCTCGACCGCGCCCTCTGCCTCGCCCAGGTGGAGGATCTCCAGCTCGCCGGCCTCACCGCGGGTATGGGATGGCATCCGCTGACCGGCGTGCCCGCAGCCGTGATCGCGATCGGCGATGCCGGGCGGGCGGAGGCGCTGGGCGCCATTCTCGACCCTCCCAGCCGGGCGCTCGCCGAGGCGCTCGCCGCGCTCCGGCGATCCTCGCACCTCCTCGTCGGCGTGCAGGAGGTCCAGGCGCTCCTCGACTCGCTCGAACCCTCTGCACCGGCGCTGGTGCGAGAGGTGGCGCGACAGCTGCCTCCCGCCCTCCTCGGCGAGACCTTCCGCCGCCTGCTCGAGGAGGGGGTCTCGATCCGGCCGCTTCGCGCCATCCTCGATGCCCTGCTCGCCGCCCCGGCCGGGGCGTCGGCGGCGACTCTCGCGGACGCCTGCCGCCGCGCACTCGCTCGCCACATCTCCTATCCGCTTCTGCGCGGCCGCTCGCTCGAGGCCCTGCTCCTCGACCCCGCAGCGGAGGTGGCCCTTCGCGACGCCCTGCACGGGGGCGTCGCCGCCTTGGCTCCGGCCAGGGTCCGCGAACTCGTTGGGTCGGTCGAGTCGGGGCTCGCGGCCTCCCCGCACGCCCGGGCCCTGCTCGCACCGGGGGACGTGCGCCGCCCGCTCCGCGACATCCTGGCGCAGCGATTCCCGGGACTTGCGGTGCTGGGTTACGACGAGTTGCCTGCCGACCTGGCGGTCCGCCCGGTCGGGTGCGCCGCGTTCTCCGAGTGAATACGCGCTACTGCGCGCCGCCGCTGGAGCCGCCGGCCGCCGGCGCCTGTGGCACCGCGGGAGCGGAGTCGTCCTCGGGGTGGTTCACGCGGTCGCGCAGTTCCTTGCCGGTCCTGAAGAGGATGCCGCGCTTGGGGCGGACCGGGATCACCTCGCCGGTCTTGGGATTGCGCCCCTGGTAGCCCTCGTAGTGCTTGACGTGAAACGCCCCAAGTCCTCGGATTTCGATGTTCTCGCCCTTGCAGAGCGCGGTGTTCATCGATTCGAAGATGGTCTCGATGGTCAGCTCGGCCTGCTTCTGCGTGACGCCGCGCTTCACCACGAGGATGTTGATGAGGTCCGACTTCAGCATGGAGGTGCTCCGCATGTCCGGTCGATGGCCTTCCGAAAATCGGTGCGAAGCCTAGCCGAGGCTTTGAAATTCGGCAACCTTTATGAGGGGATGCGAGCCGCCGGCGCGCCGTCGACCTGCTCCTCGCCTTTCGCCCTGGCGTCCTTGCCTTCCCGCATGGCCCGGCAGAGGTCCTCGAGGGTGGTCCGGGACAGGCGGAGAACCGCCGCCCCTTCCCCTTCGTCCAGCAGGGACGCCAGCTTTGCTGCCGTCTTCCCCTCGGGAACGCGAGGAGGCGGCCCGGCGATGACGCGGCGAACGTCTGCCAGCGTCGTCTGGGAGAGCGGCCGGGCGGGAGTGAGGCGGCCGTCGTCCGATTCGCACAGGAACGCGGCCTCCTCCAGCGCTGCCAGCACCTCGCGGACCGGCTCGGCTGGAGCGTCGAGCCGGTCGGCCACCTCGCCCGCGTCGGGGGCCTGGCCCCCGTCCCACCACGCCAGTGCGACCTCGAGGAGCGCGCGCACGGCCAGCAGTTCCCTCCCCATGGCGTTGTCCCCCTGTTCCTGCTCGAGCAATGCCCGATGGTGCTGGAACACGAATGCGAGCCGCGCACCGAAGAGGAAGATGGTCCAGGAGAAGTAGAGCCAGAGCAGGAAGACGAGGAACGCCGCGAGCGAGCCGTAGACCGCCTGGAAGCGGAAGAGGTGCGTCGCCGCCCAGGCGTAGGCGGACTTGGCGACCTCGAAGGCCGCGCCCGCCACGATGCCTCCGGCCAGGGCTGGCCAGAAGCGCACCCGCGTCGCCGGCAGGACGAGGTACGCCGCCACGAAGAACAGGAGAGTCAGCGCCACGCCCGCGGCCTGCCCGAGGAATCGCGGCGCGCCCAGGCTCTCGTGGCGTCGAGGGCGATGGCGATGGAGCCGGCCGCCACCAGCGGCCCGATGGTGAGCGCGGCCCAGTAGGTGAGCCAGCGCTGGAGTCGTGGGCGACGATGACGCACCGACCAGATGTCGTTCACCGCATGCTCGACCTGGGCGAGCAGCACCACCGCGGACGCCAGGAGGAGAGCGAAGGCGAGCAACCCAGGCGCCGCGGCCGAGACGCCGAAGACGTACTCGTCGAGATAGAGCTGGACCTTGTCGCGGGCCCCGACGGCCAGGTTGGAGACCAGGAAGTCTTGAAGTTGCAGCCGGACACGGTCGAGGTCCCCAAACGACCGGACCATCGACACCGTCACCACGAGTGCGGGCAGAAGCGAGAAGATCGAGATGTAGGTGAGGGCCATGGCCCGGAGCTTCAGGCCCTCCCCCTTGAAAGCGGCCAGGCCAGCCCGGAGCGCGGCGAAAAACCGCCGTCCTCGGGAACCGGCCTCGAGCCGCTCTCCGTCCGCCGCCATGGTGCCTTACGAAGAGTCCTCGCGGGGAGCAGGGCCGCCCCCGTTGCTGACGGTGCCCCCACGTTGGTGCCCACACTGCTGGCGCCGCCCCCGTTGCTGACGCCGCTGCCGCCACTGCTCTTGCTCGCTCCTCCGCCGCCGCCTCCTCCTCCGCCTCCGCCACGGCCGCCGCGGTCGCCTCGATCGCCGCCGCCTCCGCCTCCCCCGCGGCCACCGCCGCGCCGGCCCCGGCCCTCCCGTCCTTCCCGTGCCGGCCGGGCGTCACCGCCCTCGCGCCCGTCCCGTGGGGGCCTCACGTCGCCACCCTCGCGCGGCTCGGTCACGTCGCCACCCTCGGCTCGCTCCTGGCGTCCGTAGATGTCGAACTGCTCCTGGTGGTATCCGGTCTGCGCCTTCACCTGGATGGTCTTGTTGAAGCGATCCATCAGGTAGCGCAGCTCGTCCCGTTCTGCGCCCTGGACGATGCGGGCCACCTCGGGGTGACAGTTCACTACGAGTACTGGTTCGGGGAAGCTCGGCGAATCCCGCCGGATCTCCCGGAAGATCTCGTAGGCCACCGTGACGCGGGAGCGGATGTGCCCCTTGCCATCGCAGTAGCTGCACGACTCGGTGGTCATGCGGGTGATCGACTCGCGCACCCGCTTGCGGGTCATCTCCACGAGCCCCAGCTCCGAGATCTTGAGGACGTTGGTCTTGGCCTTGTCGCGCCCCAGGGCGTCCTGCAGGGACTTGAAGACCTTGTCCCGGTTCTGGGGTTTGTCCATGTCGATGAAGTCGATGATGATGATCCCGCCGATGTTGCGCAGCCGGAGCTGGTAGACGATCTCCTTGGCCGCCTCGGCGTTGATCTTGGTGATGGTCTCCTCGAGGTTCTTCTTGCCGACGTATCGCCCCGAGTTGACGTCGATGGCGGTGAGCGCCTCGGCCTGATCGATGATGATGTAGCCGCCGCTCTTCAGCCAGACCTTGCGTTGCGCGGCCCGCTTCAGCTCCTGCTCGATGCCGTAGGCGTCGAAGATCGGCTCCTGTCCGGCGTAGAGCTCGATCTGGGATTCGAGGTGCGGGGCCTGCTCCCGGACGAAGCGCAGGATGCGCTCGTACTCGTCGCGATCGTCGATGACCAGCTTGTGGACGTCGGAGGTGAACAGGTCGCGGGTGGCCCGCAGGATGAGGTCGAGGTCGGGGTGGATGAGCGCCGGCGCACCGACCTTGTCCTTGGTCCGGATGATCTCGTTCCACACCTGGATGAGGAAGCGGATGTCGGCTTCCAGCTTCGGTCCCTCGACCCCGTCGGCGACGGTGCGGACGATGAAGCCCGTGCCCTCGGGACGCATGCGGTCCACCAGCTCGCGGAGTCGGCGCCGCTCGCTGTCCCGCTCGATCCGGCGCGAGATGCCCACGTGGTCCACCGTGGGCATGAAGACCAGGTGGCGGCCCGGAATGGAGATGTGGCTCGTGATGCGGGCCCCCTTGGTGCCGATGGGGTCCTTGGCGACCTGGACGATCACCTCCTGCCCTTCCTTGAGCAGGTCCTGGATGTTCTTCTGCTCTCTCGGGCGGCGCTCTTCCTCGCGCCTGTGACCGTTGCGGCCTCGACGGCCATCGCGGTCGCCGCGCCCCTTGCGTTCCCGGTCGCCACGCGCCTCTCGAGGGACGGCCTCGGGACGAACGACGATCTGGCCCGACGCGGGCGCCGCGGCCGGCGGCGGTTCCGCCGTGATCGGCTCCGCCATGACCAGCCCGAGATCCCCTGGCTCGACCACGTTCGTGAGCGGAATGGGAGCGGACGCCGACTCGTCCGGAGTGGGTTCGAGACCTATCGTCTCGGGAGCGACCGGCACGGGAACGTCGAGCGGGCCCGGGTCCCCGACGAGCGCGGCCTCGGTCACGTCGGGCGCGCCGGGCACGTCGATGGATGGCACGGGCAAGGGCGCCGCCTCGGGCGTCGCCGACGGTTCCACCGCCTCGCCGACCACCGCCTCGCCGACTACGGTCTTACCGACCACCGCCTCTCCGACCACCGCCTCGCCGACTACAGTCTCGCCGACCACCGCCCCGCCGACCACAGTCTCGCCGACCACCGCCCCGGCCGCTGCCGGATCGGCTGCCGCCCCCGCCCCGCCCGCTGCCAGGTCGACTGCTGCCGCCTCGACCGGCGCGCCCTCCGCCGGGGCGACGACGTCGTCGCCGGCCAGCGCCTTCACCTCCTGTTCCTCGGCCTCCTGCTCGCTGGGAACCTCCGGCACCTCCTCGGCGTGTTCACCTTCCGTGAGCTCGAACTCCTCGGAGAAGTCCGGGTCGCCGGTGACGTCGCCGACGTACAGGAACCCGGCCTTCTCGAGGCCGATGTCGACGAAGGCGGCCTGCATGCCGGGAAGCACCCGGACCACGCGCCCCTTGTAGATGTTGCCGACGATCCCCTTCTCGCGCTTTCGCTCGAGGTAGTACTCGTGGATCGTGCTGTTCTCGACCAGGGCCACGCGCGTCTCCGCGCCGGCCGCGTTGATCACCAGGATGCTGTTGCCTGCCATGTCGGACCCCGTATGCCCGGTCCGGACGAAGGGAAGGCGAGGCCCGTATCGGGCCGCGAGCGCGGACGCCCCGGTGGTGCCGGAGGCCGCGGATCGCCTGTCGAGCCAGTGCTCACGTTCGCATTCCCTGCGCCCGGTCGAGCCGCGGTGGTCGCGGCCCTCTCCCGAGCTGTCGAATTCGTTTCTCGTCAGGCGTCGGCGTAGCGCGGCGATCGCGGCTGGAAGCCGCCCGGCGTCTCCGCCGGCCGCGCAAAGCTGACACCTTCCTTCAAGACCTTGACTCCTCTGGGCGGGATCCCGTCACCGAACACGGCTGCCAGCACCTCGGCTGGCTTGGCGCTTCCCGACGGGTCCGCCTTCAAGCTGAACGCAACCCGACCTGGTCCTTCCATGGACAGGTGGGTCACCATCTCCTTCAAATCGATCTCCCTTGCCTTCGGTGCGGCCGATCTCTGGCTTCTCTTCTTCTCGCGGGCCTTGGGTGGGGCGGCTCTGCGCACCACCGACCGGTCCGCCGAATGAAAGTCCTCGATTCTCCGGGAGAGCGCCTCTGCGCTCCAACCCTCGGGGAATTGTACCCTGTAATGGACCGCGCGCACGGACTCCGACAAGGATGCCGCCCGGGCGTCGATCTCGCGGGCCTCGAGGAAGGTGAGTCCCTCCGGCAGGGCCGCGGCGAAGAGGGCCCCGACGCGCGCCGGGTCGTGGGTCCCCAACAGCTCAAAGTCCAGGAATTCCGAGACACTGGAGACACCGACCGGAAGGGCGGGCCCGAACGACACCCGCGGTTTCGGGTGATATCCCTGGGAGAAGGCCACCGGCAGTCCAGCCCGCCGGACAGAGCGCAGGATGGCGTGCATGACCTCCAGGTGCGAGAGGGCCACGAGCCGCCCCTCCTTGGCGTACCGGACCCGGACATGGGTCCGTACGGGTGTCTCGGGCGGGCGGGCCGGAGGAGGAGGCGCAGGCTTGTAGTCCTCCGGGAGGTACACCCGGTTCTTCACCACGTCGTAGTCGCACGCCCCGCAGACGCTGCAGGGCGCGAGCACGCAGTCGGGGACCTCGGCCAGGTTGCGCGCCGCCGCCAGCTGCTTCTGGAGATAGGATTTCTCCACGCCGCAATCGATCCGGTCCCAGGGCAGCACCTCGTCCATCCGGCGGCGCCGGTAGACGAACCACGCCATTCCGACGCCGTGGATCCGCTCCATCTCGGCGAAGGCGGCCACCCATCTTGCCTCGTCGAACCACTCCGACCACCCGTCCAGCCTCTGCCCGAGTCGGAAGGCGTGGAGCACGGCGGTGCCGACGCGCCGGTCGCCGAGCGCCAGCGCCCCCTCGATGGCGGCCGCCCGCGAGTCGTGGGGCTTCCACTGGATGGCGCCGCTGCGCCCGCCGAGCTCGGCGGCGATGAGTCCCTGACGCCGCCGGGTCTCGTCCGGCGTGATCATCGGCTCCCACTGGAACGGGGTGAATGGCTTGGGCACGAAGGTGCTGGCGCCGAGGTTGATGGCGACAGAGCCCTTCCCCGGCGGCAGCGCACGGCGGGCGGCGGAGAGGCACCGCTTCGCGAGCTTGGCGATGGCGACGACGTCCTCGTCCCGCTCCTCGGGCAACCCGATCATGAAGTAGAGCTTCAGGAGCGACCAGCCGTTCTTGAAGATCGAGTCGACGGCGGCGAGGAGATCCTCCTCCCGGTTGCCCTTGTTGATGACCGCGCGCATGCGCTCGGTGGCCGCCTCGGGCGCCAGCGTGAAGCCGGTCTTGCGGACGCGGGCGATCTTCTCGGCCAGCGCGTCGTTCATGGTCTCGGTCCGGAGCGACGGGAGCGAGAGCGCCACCCGATCCGACTCGTACCGGGAGAGGAAGTCGTCCAGCAACGGGTTCAGGCAGGCGTAGTCGCCGGAGGAGAGCGAGAGCAGTCCCACCTCCTCGTATCCGGATGCCCGGAGCCCCTGCTCGGCCACGCGCAGGACGGTCTCGGGGCTGCGCTGCCGGGTGGGGCGGGTGATCATGCCCACCTGGCAGAAGCGGCAGCCGCGCGTGCAGCCCCGCTGCAGCTCGATGGGCAGCCGGTCGTGAACGGTCTGCATGAAGGGAACGACCGGATGCTCGTAGGCCGACGTCGAGAGGGTGTCGATGTCGGAGACGACGCGCCGGACCACCATCTCGTAGCCGGCCACGAGCGGATCCATGGCCAGCAGCGCACCGGTGGCGGCGTCGAAGCGGGGACGGAACAGGGACGGCACGTAGACGCCCGGTACCTGGGCGAGCCGGGCATGCAGGGCCTCGCGCTCCTCTCCGCTCGCGCGCCAGGCCAGGATGGCGTCGGCGATCTCGTGGACCACGTCCTCGCCGTCGCCCACCGCGAAGGCGTCGAAGAAGTCGGCGACGGGCTCGGGGTTGAAGGCGCAGGGGCCGCCGCCCACCACCACCGGATCGCGCCGCGATCGGTCGGCGGCCAGGAGCGGGATTCCGGAGAGGTCGAGCAGCGCGAGCGCGCTCGTGTAGGCGAGCTCCGTCTGGAGCGTGATCCCCACCACGTCGAGGTCGCACACCGGAGACCGGCTCTCCAGCGTGAAGAGCCGGTGGCCGTTGGCGCGGAGCATGGCCTCCATGTCCGGCCAGGGCAGGAACACGCGCTCGCAGGCCACGTCGGCCCGGTCGTTCAGCGCGTGGTAGAGGAGGCGGAATCCCAGGTTCGACATCCCGACCTCGTAGGTGTCGGGAAAAGCCAGCGCGAAGCGCAGCCGGACCTGGGCGGCGTCCTTGCGGATGCTGCCGAACTCGCAACCCACGTAGCGGGACGGCTTCTGGGCCGCGAGGATGATCTCGTCGAGGGAGAGTGGGGTCGTCATGTCGCCGGGCGGCGGGTTTGAACCGCCGATTGCCCGTGGAGGGTCGGGACTAGCACGCCCCGGCGGCACGGGGCAAGCCGGTCACCGGGAGACGGAGAAGGGACCCGCCTGCCCGGTGGGTGGCTCCCACGCCACGTCGAGTCCTTCCACCCGCGCCGACGGCGGCCCGCGGCGGCACCATGCGACGAGGGCCTCCACGCCGCTGCGCGCTCCTTCCGCCTCCACCTCCACCGACCCGTCGGAGAGGTTTCGAACGGCGCCCGAGAGCCCGAGCCGGGCCGCCTCCAGGGCCGTGGACTGCCGGTAGAAGACCCCCTGCACGAGGCCGGTGACCCGGAGGCGAACCCGGACCCGCGTGGAGCCGCTCACCGCCGGCCCTCCTCGAGCATTCGAAGGAACTCCTCCTCGCCCACGACTTTCACTCCTAGTTCACGGGCCTTGGCGGCCTTGGACCCGGCCTCCTCGCCCTCGACCACCAGGTCGGTCTTCCTCGACACGCTTCCCGACACCTTGCCGCCGCGCCGCTCTATCTCGGCCTTGGCCTCGTCGCGAGAGAGCTTGGCGAGGCTTCCGGTGAGCACCAGGGTCTTCCCGGCGAAGGCCCCGCCGCGTGGCGCCTCCTCGGGCTCGGGGCGGAGGCCCGCCTCGACCAGCCGGTCCACCACGCGCCGGTTCTGGGGCTCGTCGATCCAGGCTCGGATCTCGCTGGCCGTCTCCGGCCCGACGTCGCGAACCTGGAGCAGCGCCTCCTCGCTGGCGGCGAGGAAGCCATCCAGCGTGTGGAAGCTCCTGGCCAGCGTGGCTGCTGTGGCCTCGCCCACCTGGGGGATCCCCAGGCCGAAGAGCAGGCGGCGGAGGCTCGCCCGCTTCGACCTCTCGAGCGCGTCCCGGATCCTCCTCGTCCGGGGCACGCCCAGCTTCACCGTCGACCCGGTCTTGGTCTCGGCGATCTCCATCCCCTCCCAGGTCTCCCCGGGCAGCGCGTAGAGGTCGGCGAAGTCCCGCACGTGGCCGTTCGCCACCAGGGCCGCCGCCACCGCCTCCCCCAGCCCGTCCACGTCGAGGGCCCGGCGCTGCGCGAAGTGGGTGAGCCGCCCGACCAGCTGGGCCGGGCAGGCCGCGCCGGTGCAACGGTAGACCTTCTCCCCCTCCTCGCGGACGACGCGGGCATCGCAGACCGGGCAATGCGACGGGAAGACGAACTCGCGCTCGGCGCCGGTGCGCCGCTCCGGGATCGACTTCACGACCTCCGGGATGACCTCGCCGGCCCGCCGGATGAGGACGAGGTCGCCGACGCGCACGTCCTTGCGTCGCAGCTCGTCCTCGTTGTGCAGCGTGGCGCGCGAGACGGTGGCGCCGCCCAGACGGACCGGCGTCACCTCCGCCACCGGGGTGAGCACGCCGGTGCGTCCGACCGAGGCCCAGATTCGCTCGACCCGGGTGGTCTCCTCCTGCGGCGGGAACTTGAAGGCGGCCGCCCAGCGCGGGAACTTGCTGGCCGCGCCGAGGCGCTTCTGCAGATCGAGATCGTTCACCTTCACCACGAGTCCGTCGGTGTCGTAGGGGAGCCCGAACCGGCGTTCGGCCATCTCGTCCTTCCAGCGCTTCACCTCGGCGATGCCCTGGCAGAGCCGGTTCTCCGGATTGGTCGCGAAGCCGAGGAGGGAGAGTGCCTCGAGCTTCTCCCGGTGGGTCTTCCAGGCCGGGCCTCCCGGCGCGAGCGCCTCGTAGGCGATGAAGGAGAGCGGGCGGGTGGCGGTGATGCGCCAGTCGAGCTGCCGGAGCGAGCCGGCCGCCGCGTTGCGGGGGTTCGCGAAGAGTGGCGAGCCCTGCCGCTCGAGCAGGCGGTTCATGGCGTCGAAGTGCTCCTTCTGGAGGAGCACCTCGCCGCGGACCTCGAGGCGCGGCGGCGGGTCGCCGCGCAGCCGCTGGAGCACGCCGGCATTCGCGCCCAGCCCCCCCACCGTCCGGAGGTTGGCAGTCACGTCCTCGCCGACCACTCCGTCGCCACGCGTGGAGCCCACGGCCAGTTCGCCGTCCCGGTAGACGAGCTCGACGGCGAGCCCGTCCAGCTTGGGCTCGCAGACGTACTCGACGGGCGCGTCCGGGGAGATGTCGAGCATCCGGTGAACCCGGACGTCGAACTCGTCGAGCTCCGCGTCGGTGGTCACGTTGCCGAGCGAGAGCATGGGCTCGCGGTGCTCGACCTTGGCGAACTTCTCGCTCGGCTCCCCCGAGACGCGGCGGGTGGGCGAGTCGGCCGTGGCCAGCTCCGGATGGGCCTCCTCCTGCGCGAGGAGGTCGCGCATGAGCCGGTCGTACTCGGCGTCGGAGAGGACGGGGTTGTCTAGAACGTAATAGGCGCGGTCCGCCTCGCGGATCCGCGCCTTCAGCTCTTCGATTCGCCTCGCCGCGACGCCAGCCATGCGCCGAGTGTTACGCCGGCCGAGGCGCGACGGCAACCGGCGTGACGGCAACCGGTCCGTTGAAACCCGACCGGGTCAGAAGACGCGGGAGTCGAATGTCCCGGGGTCGAGCAGCACCAGGCCGTCGCCAAGGTTCTGGTAGGTCTGCACCAGAAGATTCGAGTCGAGATCTCCGTCGATGTCGCACTGCCCCATCACCAGCAGCAGCGCGGTGGGGACGTCGTATTCGTAGCTGTAGGCACAGTAGGTCGTTCCCTCGACGACGAACGACAGCTGCTGAAACCCGCCCTTCGTTCGATCCCACTGGTGCCGCGTGGCATCGGGAACATTCACCGGGTTCCACTCGCTCGCAGCGGGGGGAAGAGCCGACCCCGAGTTGACGAGGAGGTCGCCCACGCCCCTGGCAATCCCCCGCATGATGGGGTCGCGCTCGGCGATCTTGGCCCGGAGCTGCATGGTCCGGAACTCCGGGATCGCGATCGATGCCAGGATCCCGATGATGGCGACCACCATCATGAGCTCGATCAGCGTGAACCCGCGGGGCGAACGGCGGTCTGGCTTCTTCATGGCTTTGCTCCCTGCGTCGATGCTCCACCCGAGCCGGCCGCAGCCTTCGGCCTGGCGCTCTCCGGCGAGACGATGAACGTGCCGGGAGAGATTTCCCGGACGTCGTTTCCCTTGGCCTTCTCCAGGTTCTTGAAGTTCTCGACCTCTTTCGGGTCCAGCCTCACACCGGCCGGCGTCACCAGGACCTTCCCCTTCGGCGTCACCGAGCCCACGGTCCCGGAGGGCGCGCCCGATATCATCGACGCGGCCTGCTTGGGACGGTTCACGTACCGGTACCCGTGGTAGGCCGCCGCCGCCGCGACCGCCACCACCAGGACGATGACGAGCCCCCATGGAACGTGGCTCGGTCCGCGGTCGGGGCCTGTGTCCGCCGTGTACACCATCCGGGTCACCGGCGCCGCGGCCTTCCTGGCCTGGCGGCTGGTGGTGATCTCCTCGACCATCTCGGGCGGCGCGACCTGCTGCAGCGCCTCGGTCAGGTCGATGGCTTCCTTCACGAGCGCGTGCCGGATGGTCTCGAGCGCCCGCAGCGCCTCGGGGCTCGCGTCGTCGCTCAGGATCTTGAGGTCGGCCAGGACGTCGTCGATGCCCCCGAGGATCGCCTGGACGGACGCCTGGTCCACCTTCGCCCCCTGCGAAGGAAGGGTGTCGAGCGCCGCCGCCACCTGCCAGCGCAGCCCGACCGCGCGACGGACCGGCACGGGATCGAACGGGAGCTTCTGGCCCAGCGTTGCGCCCTTCTCGGCGGTGGAGAGGCTGGCCACCAGTTTCTCGGTGACGGGGCGCAGGCTCGCCTCCGGCCAGAGGCCGGAGAGCGCGGCGCGCATCACGGCCTGGCCGTCCGCCGCGGAGAGCACGGTCCCGGGCCAAACGGCAAACGACGCCGGGACCGAGGGAGGCGGCTGCTGGATCGAGGGGGGTGGCGGCGAACCGGCCCTGGACGCGTCGGGCGTCGCTGCCTCGGCGACGGCCTCCTCGCCGAAGATGGAATCGAGGAGATCGGGGACGGGGGCGGCTGGTCGCGGCGCCGGCGTCATCACCGGACGGGGAGGTGGCGTTGCCACGGCACGACGAGGGGGGGGGGTGCGGGCGTGGGTGCGGGGGTGGATTCGGGCGTGGCCGCCTGGCGAAGCGCGACCCTGGCCGGTTGCGGCGTCAGGACGGGCCCGGTTCGACGCGGAGGGGAAGCGGGCGCGTCACGCGCGGCCAGCACCCGGTTGGCTGCCTCCAGGACGGGCAGCGCCTGTCCGCGCCAGGCCACCACGGCGCTGGCGGTCGCCGAGATCACCGCGACGTCGTCGGCGTGCTCCGGGGGAAGGGCGACGATCACCGCCAGGTCGGGGCCGGTGATGCCGCGCAGGTCGGTGCAGAGGGTCAGCCACTCGCGCCCGCCGTGCTCGTAGACGAGCAGCCGCGCCCCGTCCTGGCAGAGCGCCGAGGCGAGATGCGGCGAATCGGCGACGCGCGGCGCGCCGCCGAGACGTTCAGTGAAGAGCGGGAGCACGGCGTCGACGAACTCCGGGGAGCCGGCGACCACCGCCTGGTTGGGACTCACTCGACCTCCTTCTGCCAACATCATAAGCCCCCGGACCCGATCTTCCTCATCCAGCGCCGCACCGTGAACATGGCACAACGTGTGGGCGCGCATCTCCTCCCACATCCCGGGGCTGACTGTGGGTGAAATGACGACG
This sequence comes from uncultured delta proteobacterium, assembly GCA_963700085.1. Taxonomy (GTDB): domain Bacteria; phylum Myxococcota; class Myxococcia; order Myxococcales; family Anaeromyxobacteraceae; genus CAIOAK01. Next base: position 311,427 of record CAVOWI010000017.1, on the reverse strand, counting down.
GGGTTGACAGGCCGGCCCCGTCCCCTTACCTTTGCCGCTCCCAGCTCGCGCCAGCCGTCCTCCGGGCTCCTGCCCGCCGGCGCCTCCGTCCCGAAGACCCACATGCCCGCCGCCCAGACATCCAGCCTCACCGAGCTCAAGCACCGGAAGGTCGCCGACCTGGCGCTCCTGGCCCGGGAGCTCGGCATCGAGGCGGCCGGCGCGATGAAGAAGCAGGACCTCATCTTCGCCATCCTCCAGGCCGAGTCGCGGAAGGCCGAGGAGAAGGAGGAGGAGATGGAGGTCGCCAGCGAGGGGACCATCGAGGTCCTCCCCGACGGCTTCGGTTTCCTCCGCAGCGCCGACTTCAGCTACCTGCCCGGCCCGGACGACATCTACGTCTCCCCCTCGCAAATCCGCCGCTTCAACCTGCGCACCGGCGACACCCTCCGCGGCACGGTCCGCCAGCCCAAGGAGGGCGAGCGCTACTTCGCGCTCCTCCAGGTGGACTCCATCAACGGCGAGCCGCCCGAGGAGGGGGAGAGCAAGGTCCTCTTCGACAACCTGACCGCTCTCTATCCCACCGAGCGGCTTCGGCTGGAGAGCGATCCGAACGAGATGACCACCCGCGTGGTCGACCTCTTCGCACCTATCGGCAAGGGTCAGCGTTGCCTGATCGTCTCGCCGCCGCGCGCGGGAAAGACGGTGCTGCTGCAGAACATCGCCCACGCCATCACCCGGAACCACCCCGAGGTCACGCTCATCGTGCTGCTCATCGACGAGCGGCCCGAGGAGGTCACCGACATGGAGCGGACGGTGAAGGGCGAGGTGGTGGCCTCCACCTTCGACGAGCCGGCCACCCGTCACGTCCAGGTCGCCGAGATGGTCATCGAGAAGGCTCGCCGCCTGGTCGAGCACAAGAAGGACGTGGTCATCCTCCTCGACTCCATCACCCGCCTGGCGCGCGCCTACAATTCCACCGTGCCCTCGTCGGGCAAGATCCTCTCCGGCGGCGTGGACGCCAACGCGCTGCACAAGCCCAAGCGATTCTTCGGCGCCGCGCGCAACGTCGAGGAGGGCGGCTCGCTCACCATCATCGGCACCGCGCTCGTCGACACGGGCAGCCGCATGGACGAGGTGATCTTCGAGGAGTTCAAGGGCACCGGGAACTCGGAGATCGTCCTCGACCGCCGCCTCATGGAGAAGCGCATCTTCCCCTGCATGGACCTGGCGAAGAGCGGCACGCGCAAGGAGGAGCTGCTCCTCCCGGCCGACTGGCTCTCCAAGATCTACATCCTGCGGCAGACCATCCTGAACGGACTCGACAACGTCGAGGCCATGAAGTTCATGCTCGACAAGTTCCGGCAGGCGAAGACCCACGACGAGTTCTTCCAGATGATGGTCGGCGGCGGGAAGTGACCGCCGTCCTTGACGGAAATCCCCGAAGCGACTAGATCCCCCGTTCCCGCCCGGACCACCGCGCCATCCCGCGCGATGCAAGAGGCGACCTGGAAGGACGTCATGAGGGAAGGAATCCACCCCGAGTACAAGCCGGCGAAGGTGCTGTGTGCCTGCGGCGCGGTCATCGAGACCCGCTCGACGCGCGGCGACTTCCACATCGAGATCTGCTCCAGCTGCCACCCCTTCTTCACCGGCAAGCAGAAGATCATGGACACGGCCGGCCGCATCGAGCGCTTCAAGACCCGCTACGCCGCCACGACCGCGGCGGAGCCGAAGAAGGTCGCGCCCGCCTCCGCGCCCGTTGCGCCCAAGGCTGCAGCCAAGGGCGACAACCGCGCCACCAAGCGCGCCAAGGTGAACGCCGGCAAGCCCAAGCCCCCGCCCAAGGCGGAGGCCGAGGTCGCCGCGAAGCCGGAGACGCCCGAGGCCTGATCGCGGCCCCCTCGCTCGCCCCCAGGCGAGCAGGCGAGGCCCCGGACGAAGGCTACTTCTTCTTGGGCTTCGCCTTCGGCTTGGCCGCCGTCTCGGTGACGGTGAACTGCACCGTGGCGCTCTTTCCCGACGCCGATGCGGTGATCTTCGCGCTGCCCTTCTTCGCGGCGTGGACCACCCCGTCGGCGGACACGGTGGCGATGCGCGGGTCGGAAGACTTCCACTTCACCGGCACGCCGCCGACCTTCTGCCCCTTCTTGTCGAGCGCCGAAACCTTGAGCGCCAGGTTGTCCCCGCGCTTGAGCGTCTGGGTCTTCGAGGGCGTGAGCCCGAGCTTGGCGAATTCGGGGACCTTCACCGTGACGGTGGCTGTCCCCTTCAGGGCCCCGGTCGCCGCGATGATCGTGGCGGTTCCCGGCCCGACCGCCTCGACCTTCCCGTCGGCCACCTTGGCGATGGCAGGGTCGCTCGTGGTCCAGGCGATGGTGCGGGGCACGGTGACGGGCTTGCCGGCGTCGTCGACCACCACGACCGAGAGCACCACGGTCTCGCCGGGGCGGAGGTCGCGTGACGGCAATGAAAGGCTCACGCTGGCGGGGATGGACACCACCACCGGGGCCGAGCCCTTCACCTCGTCGATCGCGGCGGTGACGGCTGTCTCGCCGGAGCGCTGCGCCGTGACCACGCCGGTCCCGTCCACGGCGGCGACCTGGGGCGCCGAGCTGCTCCAGACCACCTTCAGCTTGGCCGGGTCGATGGGCTGACCCTTGTCGTCCCGGGCGACCGCCGCGAGCCGGGCGGTGGCCCCCTTGGCCTCGAGGGTGGCGTTGGCTGGCTCCACGGTGACCGTCTTGACCGAGGGTCCGCAAGCTGCGACGGCAAGCGCTACGAGAACGGCACTTCGCTTCATGGCATTCCTCCACGCCAGCCTTGTCCTGTGCCGGCCCGGCGGAACTCTTACACGACCGATCCGACACGGCAAAGGGGTGAATGGGGGTCGCGCGTTGTAGGATCCGTTTCCGTGACGCCCCTGGTCCTCATCGTCGACGACGAGCGCTCGAATCTGGACTCGCTGGAGCGCACCTTCACCCGGGAGGGGTGGCGGGTGGCGCTGGCCGCCTCCGGCGAGGAGGCCCTCGAGTCCGTCCGCCGCGACCGACCCGACGTGGTGGTCACCGATCTCATGATGCCGGGGATGGACGGCGCCGAGTTGCTCCGGGCCGTCCGGACCATCGCCCCGGAGGTCGAGGTCGTCCTCATGACCGCGTTCGGCACGGTCGAGGGGGCTGTGGCCGCCATGAAGGAGGGGGCCTACGACTTCATCACCAAGCCGGTGAAGCGCCACGCCATCGTGAAATCGGTCCGGCAGGCGCTCGAGCGGGCCTCGCTCGTCGCCGAGAATCGCGCGTTGCGCGCCCGTCTGGCCCGGTTCTCCGGCGAGGCGGCCGAGGGAGGACTGGTGGGCAACGCACCGACCTTCCGCGCCGCCCTCGACACGCTGCGGCAGGTGGCGCCGGCCTCGGCCACGGTGCTTCTCCTCGGCGAGAGCGGCACGGGCAAGGAACTCGCCGCCCGCCTTCTCCACGACCTCTCGCCGCGGACCGGCGCGCCCTTCGTCCCGGTGAACTGCGCCGCCATTCCGGAGACCATCCTGGAGTCGGAGCTCTTCGGTTACGAGCGGGGCGCCTTCACCGGTGCCACGCAGCGAAAGGAGGGGCGGTTCCAGCGAGCGCACGGCGGTACCCTGTTCCTCGACGAGGTCGGGGACATGTCACCCGGAGTACAGGCCAAGCTGCTCCGCGTGCTGCAGGACGGCGTGGTGGAGCGGCTCGGGGCCACGCAGTCCTTCCAGGTCGACGTGCGGATCGTGGCCGCGACCAACCGCGACCTCGCTGCGGAGGTCCGGGCCGGGCGCTTCCGCGAGGACCTCTTCTACCGGCTCGACGTGGTCACGGTGCGGCTCCCTGCCCTGCGGGACCGACGCGAGGACGTGCCGCTCCTGGCCGCCTCCTTCCTCCGCGCCTTCGCCGAGCGCAACCGCAGGGCGGTGACCGGGTTCACCGACGCCGCGCTCTCCGCCCTGGCGGGCCACGACTGGCCGGGCAACGTACGCGAGTTGCAGCACGCCATCGAGCGCGCGGTGGTCCTCTGCCACGGCGAGGTGGTGGGGATCGACGACCTTCCCGACGCCGTGCGCGCCTCGGCTCCCGGACCCGCCCTGCCCCCGTCCAACTCGCTCTCCATCCCGCTGGGCACGCCGCTGGAGGAGATCGAGCGAATCGTCATCCGCGAGACCCTTCGTCACACCCGCGGAGACAAGAACCTGGCCGCCCGGCTGCTCGGCGTCGCCCCCCGCACCATCTACCGGAAGCTCGACCGGGACGAGGACGGGCGCCTCGTCGACCCGGGCCCGGATGACGGGAGCGGCCGGGAACGCTCTTGATGGCGCCGCTCGTGGCGCCATGACATTTTGGCGCCCCACCAGCGCCGCCATACCCCCTTTTGCCATATTGGCAGCCTCTGCCGCCAACCTCGGATTCGGGACAAGATTAGTCTTGTTGTTACCTATGCTTGCGTGCGATGGCTCCTGCTGTATGGTGGCACGTTCGTTGCTCACCTGACCCCGGGGGAGTTTGCCCGACGATGCTCGACGTCTTTCTCAAGAAATACGGCTGGGTGGCCAATCTGCTCCTCCTCGCGGTGGCGGCGTGGCTGCTCGCGAAGACGGTCAACACGGCCGTGGGCGCTGCGATCCGCCCCACGCCGCGCGTGGACACGAACGCCGGACAGGCGCCGCAGACCGCCCAGCTCCTGGCCAGTCTCGACGTCGACAAGCTCTACCCGCTCATCGGCCTGAAGCCCCCGCCGGTGGTGGTCCCAGGTTCGGCGGCGGAGGCGCCGCCCCCTCCGCGAACCTGCTCCGACTTCCAGGCTCCGCCCGTGCCGACGTCGCTGCGGGCCCAGCTCATCGCCGGAATCGTCGCCGAGAAGCCACTCTGGTCCACCGCCGTCATCGTCGACACGTCGTCGCGCGCCACCCGCACGTACGGCATCGGCGAGGAGGTGATGGGGGCCAAGCTCCTCTCGGTGGAGCGGATCCGGGACGATCGGGATTCCACCGGCCGCGGCGTCCGCGTGGTCGCCATCGTGTGCAACGACGGCCGCAAGGAGTTCATCGATTTCGACGGGGGCGGAGGCGCGAGCCCGGCGCCGAACGTGGGGGTCGCCCCGGTTCCACCGCCGGCCGCCGCCTCGGCGGATGCAGCCCCCATCCCCGCCGACGGGATCCGCAAGCTCGCCGACAACAAGTACGACGTGAAGAAGTCGGTCCTCGACAGCACGCTCTCCAACCTGAACTCGGTGGCCACCCAGGCCCGCATCGTCCCGAGCTTCAAGAACGGCGTGGCCAACGGATTCAAGGTCTTCTCGATCCAGCCGAACTCGTTCTACACCGCCATCGGGGTGGAGAACGGCGACGTGATCCAGAAGATCAACGGCTACGAGATCAACTCGCCCGACAAGGCTCTCGAGATCTACCAGAAGCTGCGCGAGGCCCGGCACGTCACGGTGGACGTCGAGCGTAACGGACAGACCATCCGCAAGGAGTACAACGTCACCGGCCCGTAGCCGGTGCGAGAGGAACACATGCGATCGTTGCTCACCGCCCTCCTCGTGTCCGTGCTCGCAGCGGGGCAGGCCCCTCTGCCCGACGGCTCCGACCCGCCGCCGCCGGAAGCTTCGCCCCCGGCCGAGGCCCCCGGGACCGCCCTCCCTCCGGCAGCCGCCCCGCCGCGTGCGGGTGGAACGCGCCGGGCGCCGCCCGGCATGCGCGCCGGGGTCCCCCAGGGAACCGGGACTCCGACGACCCCGCCCATCGCATTCCCGGCCGCGCAGCGCGCCGGCGTTCCGGCGGCCGTGCCTTCCACGTCCGGCGGCCCCCCGCGCGCCGAGACCGTGCCGGCCGGACAGGCCGGCGGCACCTCCCGCGCGACGGGCGCCTGCCAGCCCATGGAGGGCAAGTTCCTCCTCGCCTTCAACAAGGCCGACATCCTCGACCTCCTCGAGCAGGCCAGCCGGTGGACCTGCCGGAACTTCGCCTACACCGAGGAGGTGGTCCGCGGAAAGATCACGCTGCTCTCCAAGACGCCGGTGACGCCCGAGGAGGCGTATGCCGCATTCCTGGCGGCCCTCAACTCCAACGGCATCGCCATGTACCAGACGGGCAAGTACTGGAAGCTCGTCCGCATCGCCGACGCGAAGAAGGTGCCCATCCCCACGCTGGTCGGCGAGGACGCCGACTACCCCGCCGTCGAGCAGCCGGTGACCAAGCTCTTCCGCCTGCGCTTCGTCGATCCCGATCAGCTGCGCGCGGTGCTCGGCAACTTCACCTCGCCACAGGGCGCCGACATCCAGACCATCCAGCCCGACATCCTGCTCATCACCGACATCTCCCTCAACGTGCGGCGAATCGAGAAGCTCCTCGAGGCCCTCGACCGCCCCGGGTCGAACGACCTCGTCCGCACCATCCAGGTGCAGTACGCCCCGGCTCGCGACGTCGCCGACAAGGTGAACCAGATCTTCGTCCAGACGCCGGGCCAGCCCGGGAAGGGCACCCGCCGACCGGTCATCGGCGGCGTGGCCACGCCAGGCGCGGCTCCCGGCGCTGCGCCCGCAGGCGGCGGCGCCGAGTCGGGCGAGATCTCCATCAGCAAGGTGGTGGCCGACGAGCGCACCAACAAGCTCATCGTCATCTCGGACGAGAAGAGCTTCCAGCGCATCATGGAGCTGGTCCGCCAGCTCGACACCCCAACGGCGGGTGAAGGCACCATCCACGTCATCTTCCTCAAGAACGCCAACGCCGAGGACCTCTCCAACACCCTGCAGAACCTGGCCAGCGGCGCCTCGCGAAGGACCGGGTCTTCCGGGTCGCCGGTCCCCGGAGCCGGCGCGATGGCGTCGCCCCCGGGCGTCTCGGCGCCGCGTCCCTCCGGAAGCGGCACCGCCGAGCTCTTCAGCGGAGAGGTCAAGGTGACCGCCGACAAGCCCTCCAACTCCCTCGTGATCGTGGCGAGCGCCTCCGACTTCGCGGTGGTCCAGCGTCTCATCGACAAGCTCGACCGCCCGCGCCGCCAGGTCTTCGTCGAGGCGGTGATCATGGAGGTCGACATCAGCAACACGTTCGACCTCGGGGTGGGAATGCACCTGGCCGTTCCGGTCAACACGGCGAACGGCAAGGGATTCATCCCCATCGGGCTCGAGCCCGGCCGGATCAACTCCCTCAATCCGAGCTCGGCCCTGCAGCTCGGAGGCTTCCTGACCGGGCTCGTCGGCCCGGTCTCCGCCGAGCTGAAGGACATCTTCCCGTTCCCCAGCGTCGGCGTCGTCATCCAGGCGCTCCAGTCCAACTCCGACGTCAACGTGCTCTCGACGCCGCACCTCATCGCCCAGGACAACGAGGAGTCGGAGATCATCGTGGGCCAGAACGTCCCATTCCAGGCCGGCTACAACCCGGGCTTCGCCACGGGGGCGACGGGCACGAACGCGTCCACGAGCACCCTGGCCAACAACTTCAACGTGGCGAGCCTGATCGCCCCCATCCAGCGGCAGAACGTGGATCTGAAATTGAAGATCAAGCCGCAGATCCACGAGGGCGACATGGTGCGCATGGACATCGAGGAGTCGCAGGAGGAGATCGTCAGCAACGATCCCACCCTCGGCCCCACCACCGCCAAGCGCAGCGTGAAGACCAAGGTGGTGGTGAAGGACCAGAGCACCATCGTCATCGGCGGCCTGGTGCAGGAACGAAACCTCACCTCGGTCTCGAAGGTGCCGCTGCTCGGCGACATTCCGATCCTGGGCTGGGCCTTCCGGAGCACCAACACCATCAAGAAGAAGACGAACCTCCTGCTCCTGCTCACGCCGTACATCATCCGCGACCAGTCCGACTTCCGGCGAATCCTGGAGCGCAAGCAGCGCGAGCATCGCGAGCTCTACGAGCTCTACTACGGAAAGAAGCCCGAGTTCGCCCTGGCCGAGGGGACCAGCCGGCCGGGGCCGCTCACCCGGATTCGCCAGCAGGTCGAGCTGGAGAACGCGAAGATCGAGAACGGCGGAATGGGAAGCCCTGGCGAGAAGACGATGCGCCCGCCCAGCTACGGACCGGCAACGAAGCCCGCCCCGGCGACGCCTCCGGTGCCGCCCCAGACCATCCCCGCCACGCCGGTCCCCACGGGTGACGCCCCGCCCCGATGACGAGCCAGTCCGAGACCGCGGCACCGTCCGCCACTTCCCCGTCCGCTCCCTCCGGCGATGCACCGGCGATCGCCACGGCGGCGGCCCTGCGCGGCCGGACGCTGGGCGAGATCCTCGAGGCCATCGCCGGCGTGCCGGCGGAGCGGGTTACAGAGGCGCTGGCCGCACAGCAGGCCGACCCCTCCGGCCCTCGCCTCGGAGACATCCTGGTGAAGGCCAAGGTGGCCACCGAGGAGCAGGTGCTCCGGGCCATCGCCCTCCAGCTCGACCTGCCCTTCGTGTCGAGCATCGACGCCGCCGAGGTCCCGGCCGACCTGGCGCGGCTCGTTCCCATCAACTTCGCCAAGGCGGCGCGGATCCTCCCGCTGGGGCGCGACGGGGACGAGATCCGGGTGGCCGTTGCCGACCCGCTCGACACCGCCGCGCAGGACAACCTGTCGGTGCTCCTGGGCGCCCCGCTGTCTCCGGTGGTGGCGCCGGCAGCCGTCATCGTCGACGCCATCAACCAGGTCTACGATCGAACGGCCAACCGGCACGACCGGCTCATGGAGGACCTCGAGACGACCGAGGACCTCGAGAGCGTGGCCCACGAGCTGGAGGAACCCGCGGATCTGCTGGAGGCCGACGACGAGGCCCCCATCATCCGCCTCGTCAACTCGCTCCTCTTTCGCGCCGTGAAGGAGCGGGCCAGCGACATCCACATCAACCCGGAGGAGCGGGACATCTCCGTCCGCTTCCGCATCGACGGCGTGCTCCGCGACGTGATCCGCCCCCCCAAGCGCTTCCAGGCGTCCATCGCCAGCCGCATCAAGATCATGGGCGGCCTCAACATCGCCGAGAAGCGTCTCCCCCAGGACGGGCGCATCCGGATCAAGATCGCCGGGCGCGACGTGGACGTGCGCCTCTCGACCATCCCCACCTCCAACGGCGAGCGCATCGTCATGCGCCTCCTCGACAAGTCGGCGGTGCTCCTCGACCTCGCGCAGCTCGGCTTCGAGGACTGGCAGCTCGAGGTGATGGACCAGCTCATCACCCGCTCGCACGGCATCGTGCTGGTCACCGGCCCCACCGGCTCCGGAAAGACCACGACGCTCTACGGCGCGCTCGCGAAGATCAACTCGCCCGACCTCAACATCCTCACCATCGAGGACCCGGTCGAGATCCAGATGAAGGGCGTCGCCCAGATCCAGGTCAACCCCAAGATCGACCTCACCTTCGCGAACGGTCTTCGCTCCTTCCTCCGCCAGGACCCCGACATCATCATGGTCGGCGAGATCCGGGACCTGGAAACCGCCGAGATCGCCATCCAGGCCTCCCTCACCGGCCACCTGGTGCTCTCCACCATCCACACCAACGACGCGGCGGGCGCCATCACCCGGCTCGCCGACATGGGCGTGCAACCCTTCCTGGTGGCCAGCTCGCTCGTGGGCGTGCTGGCCCAGCGCCTGGTGCGCGTGCTCTGTCCGGCCTGCAAGCTGGCCTACGAGCCGTCGGCCGAGGAGCTGGCCCAGGCGAGCATCAGCCCGGCCGTCCTGGCCCGGGCCGGCAACCCGAAGCACCTGTACCGGGCCGTGGGCTGTCCGCTCTGCCAGCGCACCGGCTACCTGGGCCGGACCGGGATCTACGAGCTGATGCTGATGAACGACGACATCCGGCAGCTGGTCCTCAAGAACGTCGACTCGGGCACCATCAAGTCGCGCGCGGTGGCGGGCGGGATGATGACCTTGCTCGAGCACGGCGCCTACAAGGTGGCCAAGGGCGAGACCACGGCGGCCGAGGTGCTGTCGGTGACCGCGGAAGACGTCTGACGACTCCCACCCATGCCCGTATTCGCTTACAAGGCGCTCGATCAGAGCGGAAAGAACGTCGAGGGTCTCAAGGAGGCCGACTCGCCGCGCACGCTCCGCACCGTGCTGCGCCGCGACGGGCTCTTCCTCACCGAGGTCATCGGGGAGAAGCAGTCCAAGGCGGCCTCCCCCGAGGTGAACGTCCGGCGCTGGGTCGGCGGGCGCGTCAAGGCCGACGACGTGGCGGTGGCCACCCGCCAGCTGGCCGTGCTGGTGAACGCCGGGATCCCGCTGGTGGAGGCGCTCACCGCGCTGGTCGAGCAGGTCGAGCACGAGCGGCTGAAACGCGTGCTCTCCGCGGTGAAGCAACGGGTCAACGAGGGCTCGTCGCTCGCCGAGGCGCTGGCCCAGCACCCCAAGGCATTCAGTTCACTGTACGTGAACATGATCCGGGCCGGCGAATCCTCGGGCGCTCTCGACGTGGTCCTCTTCCGCCTGGCCGACTTCACCGAGACCCAGGCGCGCCTGAAGGCCAAGGTGCTGGGCACCCTCACCTACCCGGCGGCCATGATGATCATCGGCGCGGTGATCATGGGCATCCTCTTCACCGTGGTCATCCCCAAGATCACCAAGGTCTTCGAGGACACCAAGGTCGTCCTCCCCTGGACCACCCGCTTCCTCATCGGCTTCTCCACCTTCGTCCACGACTGGTGGTGGGCCCTCGGCCTGCTCGTCGCCGCGGCCGTCTACGCCTTCGTCCGCTGGCTGAGGACGCCCTCCGGCAGGGCCCGCTGGGACGTCTGGGTCCTCGACGCCCCCATCTTCGGCCCGCTGGTGCGCCAGGTGGCGGTTGCGCGCTTCTCCCGGACGCTGGCCACCCTGCTGAAGAGCGGCGTGCCGCTCCTCACCGCCATGGACATCGTGCGGAACATCGTCGGCAACACCCGGCTGGCCGCCGTCATCGAGGAGGCCCGCGAGTCCATCAAGGAGGGGGAGAGCATCGCCGCGCCGCTCAAGCGCTCGGGCGAATTTCCACCCTTGGTGTACCACATGATCGCCATCGGCGAGAAGTCGGGCGAGCTCGAGGAGATGCTCGGGAACGTGGCCAACGCCTACGACAGCCAGGTCGAGACCAAGATCGCCGCTCTCACCTCGTTGCTCGAGCCCGTCATGATCGTGGTGATGGGCGTGGCGGTGGCCTTCATCGTCTTCTCCATCCTGATGCCCATTCTCCAGATCAACACCATCGCCGGAGGCTGACCATGAAAGCTCCATCAAGCGCCCGCGCCGCCGCTCGCGGCATGACCCTCATCGAGATCCTGGTGGTCATCACCATCCTCGGCATCATCGCCGCGGCCGTGGCGGTCAACGTGGTCGGGCAACTGGACGAGGCCAAGGTGAAGCAGGCCAGGACCGACCTGCACACGCTCGAGAACTGCCTCGACCTCTACAAGATCGACAAGGGTCGCTACCCCTCCACCGAGGAGGGGCTCCAGGCCGTCGTGACCGCCGGGAAGTGCAAGAACCAGCTGAAGGACCCCTGGGGACATCTCTACGTCTACCTCTTCCCGGGACAGGCGCACCCCGACTCGTTCGACCTGAAATCGTACGGCGCCGACGGGCAGCAGGGCGGCGAGGGCACCAACGCCGACATCCTCAACCCTTGAGGGGGCCAGGCCAGGAGGCATGATCCGCGACGGAGGCCAGCAGAGGGGGTTCACCCTCATCGAGGTCCTCATCGTGGTGGCCGTGATCGGGGTCATGGCCCTGGCCGCAGCGCCGGCGCTGGACTCCTTCACCGGCGCCAACGCCCGCTCCGCGGCCGGCGAGATTGCCGGGGCCTCTCGCTACCTCTTCGACACCGCCGCCCTGCGCCACCAGACCTGCCGCCTGGTCGTGGACATCGATCACAAGGAGTGGTGGGCGGAGTGCACTGCGGCGGGACCCGGGGGCCGGCGCGGCCAGCCGGTCATGGGCAAGGACGGCGTGGCCGAGGACGACGAGCAGTTGTCGCGCAGTTACTCGGACGAACCCGACGCCGAGAAGCGGCGCTTCCTGGCCCGGGCGCGCTTCGCCGAGTTCAAGGATCGACAGGTCCAGAAGCGCAAGCTCAAGGGAAGCGCGGCCTTCGAGAAGGTCTGGACCCCGCGACAGCGCGACGCGCAGACCCGCGGCAAGGCCTACGTCTACTTCTTTCCCCAGGGGCAGGTCGACCCGGCGCACGTCCCGGTCGTCGACGGATCCAGCGTCTACACGGTGGTGACCCAGCCCCTCACCGGACGCGCACGGGTGGTGACGGGCTGGGCGGAGATCCCGCGGTGATCCGCCCCGGGGCCCGGAGCGGCTTCACGCTCCTCGAGGTGATGGTGGCGCTGGCCGTGCTGGCCGGAGCGCTCATGGCCCTGGCCGACCTGTCCGGCAGCGCGCTGCGCAACTTCGGCTACGCGCGGGACCTCTCGGTGGCCACCCTGCTCGCGCGCGGGAAGATGGCGGAGATTGAGGAGAAGTACGAGGACACCGGGTTCACCGACTTCGACGAGGCCGAGAACGGCACCTTCGCCGACCAGGGACAGCCCGGCATCCGCTGGAGCCTGGAGCTGAAGCGGCCCGACGGCTCGATGTCCCCGGAGCAGCTCCTGGGCGCGTTCCTGGGCACGGGCGGCGACGACGTGGGGACCCAGGAACTGCTCGGGAAGCTTCTGGGCGGCACCGCGTCCGCCGGCGCGAAGGGCGGCCCGAGCTCGTCGGCTCCGGGAGGTTTGCTGGGCGGGGTGCTGCAGAAGCAGCTCGCGGCTTTTTCCGAGGAGCTCAAGAAGGGCGTCCGGCTCGCGGTGATGAAGATCTCCTGGAAGGACGGGAAGACCGAGCACGCCTTCGACGTCTCGACCTACCTGGTGGTGCTCAACCCCAAGGCGCCCGGCGGGGCCCGCGGCCCCAACCCGGACATCCCGCCCAACCTGGCGCCGCCGACCGGATCCTTCCGCCAGCCCGGCGTCCCGAGTTCGGGCATGCGACAGCAGCTCGAGAGGGGATCGCGCAATCGGCGGACCGGGGGGGAGGAACCGAGTGACCCGTCATCGTCCGCGCGGGTTCACCCTCGTCGAGGTCCTCATCGCGGTGGGGATCACCGCGGTGGTCGGTGCCATGGCCCTTGGCGCGTTCCAGCGCTCTCACGCCGCCCGGGTGGCGGTCGAGGAGCAGGACGAGCGGGTGGGCGGGGCCCGCGGGGCGCTCGGCCGGATGGCGCGCGAGGTGTCGGCGGCGTTCCTCTCCGAACACTTCGACCGGCTCCGCTACCGGGACCGCCCGACGGTCTTCAAGGGGCGGGACGGAGGCGACCGCGATTCGCTCCTCTTCGCCACCATGGCCCATACCCGGGCCGTCCGCGACGCCCGGGAGTCGGACCAGTCGGTGGTGGAGTACTACGTGGACTCGGACCCGGAGGCCCCCAGCGCGTACGCACTTTTCCGCCGGGAGAAGGTCCGCATCGACGACGAGCCGGACCGCGGCGGCACGAAGGCAGTCCTGGTCCGCCACGTCACCGGCTTCGACGTGAACTTACTGGGACTGGCAGAAGCAGGAGTGGACGCGCGACTGGTCGACCGCCCCGGGCGACCGCACCCTGCTCCCCACCCGCGTCAAGATGAAGCTCACCCTGCGAATGCCCGACGGCAAGGACCGGAGCTTCGAGACCCAGGCCAGGGTCGCCATCGTGAGGCCGCTCGACTTCTGATGAAAAGGGAAGGAAACATGGCGCGCCACGAGCGCGGAGCGGCCCTCCTCCTCGTCCTCCTCGTGGTGGCGGTGGTCACCGTGCTGGCGATGGAGCTGGCCTACGACACGCGGATCTCGCTTCAGATCGCGGCCAACGCGCGGGACGAGCTTCGCGCCTCCTACCAGGCCCGGGGCGCCGTCGCGCTCTCCCGGCTGGTGCTCCACTTCCAGCAGAGACTCGACCAGGCCGGCGGCGCCGCCTCGCAGTTCCTCGCCGGAGCCGCCGCATCGGCCGGCGGCCAGGCCACCTCGGCGATCCCGCAGGGCGCCTTCTCCTTCAGGCTCTGGGACGCCATCCCGGTCGACTCGGTGGCCATGGGGCTCTTGCTCGGCACCAAGGACGCCAAGGCCCGGCTGGGCTCGCGATGGGAGCTTCCATGCCACCATCGAGGACGAGGAGCGAAAAGTGAACGTCTCCCAGCTGGCCGGCCTGTCGACCGTCTCGGGCCCCCAGCTGCAGCGCTTCCTGATCGCGGTGCGCGACCCGCGCTTCGACGTGCTCTTCGACCGCGAGGACGAGGTGGGAAACCGGCTCACCCGGCGGGACGTGGCCGTGGCGCTGCGCGACTGGGTGGACGAGGACGCGACCACCAGCGTGATCGGGCTCAAGCCAGGCGCTCCCTTCGAGAACGGGTTCGGGGACGAGAACCAGTACTACGACCGCGGCGAGGACCGGTACCGCGCCAAGAACGCCCGCTTCGACTCGCTCGACGAGCTCTACCTCGTGGCCGGCCTGGGCGACGCCTTCATGGCCGCCTTCGGCGATCACCTGACCGTGTACCCGGACGTCAACGCGACCACCAACATCAACACCAGCGACCCGGAGCAGGTGCTCGTGAACGCGCTCCTCATGTCCGACCCCCCCGGCGTGCCCCAGCCGCCGCTGCTGGACCCCGCCTTTCCCCTCAAGCTCGACATGGCGTTGCGGCTGGCCCGCCCCCTCCCGTTCATGACCATCACCGTCCAGCAGTTCGCCACCGTGCTCCAGGCTCTGGGGGTGAAGTTGCAGCCCATCTTCCTCCAGGCGCAGAACACCGATACCCGCAGCCCCTTCGGCAACACCTCGAGCACCTTCACCATCCGCGCAACCGGCAAGGCCGGCGGCGTGGAGAAGACCATCGACGCGGTGGTCACGATGGACGACCGCGCCGGCCAGCTCCAGGGCGACCTGGGCCGGCTTCTCCATTGGCGCGAGGACTGACCATGTCCCATCCCATCCTTGGACTCGACCTCGGCTCACGGCGCGTGAAGGCCGTGCTGATCGAGACCACCCTTCGCGGCTTCACCGTGGCCGGCGCCGGCGAGGCTCCGGTCGCTCCCGCCGCGGATGGCGCGCCCCCGGCCGCCGAGCGCGTCTCGACGGCGCTGCGCGATCTCCTCGCCGAGCGCAGCTGGTCGGGCGACGTGGCCGCGGTGGCTTCCCTGCCCGGCGTGGCCGCCTCCCACCTCGTCACCCTTCCCTTCACCGACGCCCGGCGTATCGAGCAGACCGTGCAGTACGAGGTCGAGGCGGCCATCCCGTTCGACCTCGACCAGGTGGCCTGGGACTGGCAGCCGCTCGACACCCAGCCAGGACGATCGGACCTCTTCATCGGCGTGGCCCGCCGCGACGACCTGGGCGCCCTCGTCGCCTCGCTCGCCGCCGTCGGGGTGGACCCGGCGGTGGTGATGCCGGGCGGTCCGGCGCTGGCGGCGCTCTGGGCGGCGGGCGCGGTGGCCGACCCGGCCGCAGTGGGGGAAGCCGAGCTGGTGGCCGACATCGGTGCCGAGCGCACCCACGTCTGCGTGGTCTCGGAGGGACGCTGCCTCTTCGCCCGGACCTTCGCCTCGGGCTCGGCCAACCTGCTTCGCGCCGCGGCACGGAACGCGGGGCGGGACCCCGATGCGATGGCTCCAGAGGAGGGCTTGCCCGACTGGCTGGCGGGCCAGGAAGGCGGTGCGGCACTGCTGGGCGGGCTCGGGCCGATCGTCCGGGAGCTTCGGGCCACGCTGCGCGCCTTCGAGGCACGTCCATCGCACCGTCCGGTGGTGCGGATCCGCCTGGCCGGCGGGGCCGCGACCTGGCCCGGGGTGGCGGCGGCGGTGGGGGACGAGCTCGCCATTCCGGCCGAGCCCCTTCGCCTCGCCGGGCCGGCGGCGGACGCCATCGGTCCCGACGATGCCCCCCGCTTCGCCCTGCCGCTGGCGCTCGCCCTGCGCGGCTGGCTGGGAACGCGCTTCCAGCGGCTCAACCTGCGGCGTGGCGACCTGGCGAGCACCCGCAGCAACCAGAACGTCCGCGACCGTCTCCAGAGAATCGCCGTGTACGCCTCGCTGGTGCTCCTTCTCGCGGTGGTCTCGTCCGTGGTGAAGGTGGTGGCCCTGAACCGGCAGGAGAAGCTGCTCGACCAGGCGATGTGCGAGGTCACCCAGCGGGTGGTGGGCAAGTGCTACGACGACTTCGCGATGGCCGAATCGGTGCTTCGCGGGCGCGGCGCGACGGGGGGCTCGATCCCGCGCGTCTCGGCGGCCGGCGTGCTCGCCGAGCTGGCCGCGCGCAGCCCCCCGGTGCAGCTCCGCTTCGATCGGATCGAGATCAGCCGGGAGAAGCTCCACCTCCAGGGGACCACCGACGCCGCCGAGAACGTCGACAAGATCGTCTCGGCCCTGCGGGCGTCGCGCTGCTTCCCCGACGCCCGCTCCGGCGGTGCCCGCAAGCGGGGCACCGAGCAGAAGTTCGAGTTCACGGTGGACGCCGACATCGCCTGCGAGGGCACGCCTTCGCCCGCGGGGAAGGGCTAGCCATGGAAACCCTCCGCAAGTACCGCGCCGCCCTCGAGGCCTTCGCTGCCCGCCTCTCGCCGCGCGAGCGGGTCATGGTGTCGGCGGCGCTGGCCTCCATCGCCGCCTTCTTCCTCTTCCTGGTGGTCACGGGAGTCTCCCGCTCCATCTCCGCCCGCGAACGGCGCATCGAGGGCAAGACCGAGATGCTCTCGCAGATCGGCAAGCTCACCCGCGGCTATCGTCAGGCCCAGGCCGAGCGGCAGTCGATGGAGGCCCGCCTGAAGGGACCGCCGGTGCAGCTCATGAGCTTCGTATCGCAGACCGGCACGCAGTCCGGCGTGGAGGTGAACGACCTCCGCCCGGGAACCCCCAGCACCGCGGACGGCCTCACCGAGGAGAGCGTCGAGGTGAACCTGGCCCGCATCGACCTTCCTCGACTGGCCCGCCTGGTGGACGCGCTGGAGCGCGGCCCTGGGGTCATCAAGGTCCGCAAGCTCCGGATCGCCACTCGCAATGACGATCCCAACCTCGTCGACGTCACGCTCCAGGTCTCGACCTGGCAGCAGAAGACCTAGTGCACCTGGAGGCCGCGTGAAGCTCAACCTGCCGAACTGGACGCTGGTGGGCTGGAAGCGGAGGACCGCCTATGCGGTCTTCTTCGCCCTCGCCTTCGTGGTGGCGCTCCGCCTCACCTTCCCCGTCGAGGCGGTGAAGGAACGGCTCATGCTCGACGCCGCGGCGCAGGGCTTCCAGATCAAGGTGAACGATCTGTCTCCATCGGGGCTCGTGGGCGTGCGCGCCCGGGAGATGACCGTCCTCACCTCCGACGGGACGCGCATTCCGGTGGAGGAGCTGACGGTTTCGCTTCGCCTCTGGCCGTCCCTTCGGGGGCACCGGGCCATCAACTTCGACGCCCGGCTGTTCGACGGCCGGGTGACCGGCTCCACCGACGAGTCGAAGACATCCCAGAACTACCAGGCTCGAATCGCCGGCGTCGACCTCTCGCGGGCGGGGGCGCTGCGGGTGGCCACCGGGCTCGACCTTGCCGGAACCCTCTCCGGAAACGTCGACGTCACCCTCGACGTGAAGGACGCCGCCAAGAGCACCGGCACCATCGAGCTCCAGGTCAAGGACGCCGCCATCCGCGGTGGCAAGGTCCCCATTCCCGGGATGGAAGGTGGGCTCACCGTGCCTCCCATCCGGCTCGGCGCCGTGGCCGCGCGCGGCATCGTCAAGAACGGACGGGCCGACTTCGGAACGCTCGAGGCCAAGGGGGACGACGTCGCCATCACGGCCGAGCAGGTCTTCGTCCAGCTGCAACCCCGCCTCGAACACTCCCCGCTGAACGGACGGGCCAACGTCCGCCCCACCGACGCTTTCTGGAAAACCGAGCAGGTGGCGCCGCTCAAGCCGGTGGTCGAGATGGGGCTCTCGACGGCCAAGGGGCGGGATGGAGGGTACGGCTTCCAGATCTACGGAACGCTCGGCAAGCCCCAGGCGCGCCCCATGGCGTTTTGACCCTACATGGCTTGTCATGCAGCGTTCCGTTTTAGGCGTGACCGTGGTATCTCGGCCACATGCGGATTCGCCGTCTGGAGATGGTGGGCTTCAAGTCCTTCATGGACCGCACGGTCGTCGTCTTCGACGACGGCGTGACCGGCGTCGTGGGGCCGAACGGCTGCGGGAAGTCCAACGTCGCGGACGCCATTCGCTGGGTCCTGGGCGAGCAGTCGGCACTCCGTCTCCGCGGCCGATCCATGGAAGACGTGATCTTCAACGGGTCGGAGTCGAAGGCTCCGCTCTCGCTGGCCGAGGTGACGATCACCTTCGAGAACGACCGCCCCTCCGAGCTGCCCCCCGCCTTCCAGGGGCTCGCCGAGATCACCGTGGGACGCCGGCTCCACCGCACCGGCGAATCGGACTACCTCGTCAACCGGGCCCCGGCGCGGCTCCTCGACGTGAACGACATCTTCTTCGGCTCCGGCGTGGGGCGCACCGCCTACTCGATCATCGAGCAGGGGCGCATCGGCCAGATCGTCTCGGCCCGTGCGGAGGACCGCCGGTCGGTGATCGAGGAAGCGGCCGGCATCACCAAGTACAAGAAGCGTCGCGAGGCCGCCGAGCGGAAGATGGAGGCCACCCGCCACAACCTGGAGCGGGTCACCGACATCGTGCTGGAGCTCGGCAAGCAACTCGACTCCCTCAACCGCCAGGCCCGCAAGGCCGAGCGCTACCGGGCCCTGAAGGCGCAGATCCGCGAGCTGGAGCTCCACGTGGGCGCGGCCCGCTGGCTGGAGCTCACGGCGGGGCGTCGCGAGGCCGAGGACCGGCACGCGCTGGCACGGACCGAGGAGGCGGAGGTCTCTGCCCGACTCGCCCAGATCGACGTGGCCCTCGAGGCCGACCGCGCCCTTCTCGCCGAGCGCGAGCTCTCGCTGCAGCAGCTCACGGAGCGGGAGCACGAGCTGGAGAGCCGGCGGCGGGTGTCGGCGGTCTCCACCGAGGCGGCCGAGCGGGAGCTCGACCAGATCGCGGAACGCTCGCGCGGCCAGGCCTCCGAGGTCGAGGTCCTCAAGATCCAGGCCGATGCCCTCTCCGCCGAGCGAGACTCCCTGCTCCGGCAGCGCGACGAGCTGGCCAGCCTGTCCGGCACCGACGACGCCCGGCTCTCCGGCCTCGAAGCCGCGCTGCGCTCCGTGGCCGGCGAGGAGGGCTCGATCGCAGCCGAGGCGGAGGCCGCTCGCTCCAGCGCCGCCGACGCGCACGGTCGCGCCGCTGCCCGCCGCAGCGCGCTGGCCCAGGTGGAGCGGCAGCGCGCCGATCTGCAGTCTCGCCTGGCGCGGGTCCGCGCCGAGATCGACGACCTCTCCTCCCGGGCCACCACGCTCGACGGCTCCCGCTCGGCCCACGTCGAGAAGCTGGGGAACACCCGCCAGCTGAAGCTCCACCTCGAGGAGCAGCGCGGGGCGCAGGAGGGTCTGCTCGACCGCACCCGCTCCGAGTTCATCCAGAACGAGGCCCGGCTGATCACGCTGCGGGAGGAGCTCTCCGACCGGCGCGCCCGGCTCCAGTCGCTGCAGGAGGTGCTGCGCAACTACGAGGGCTACGGCCGCGGCGTGCGCAGCCTGATGACCCGGGCCCGCTCGGCCGACGGGACCGAGGGCGGCGTGATGGGGCTCGTCGCCGACGTGATGACCGTTCCCGCCGAGTACGAGAACGCCGTCGAGGCGGTGCTCGGCGAGCGGCTCCAGTACGTCATCGTCGAGAGCCACAGCCAGGGCGTCGAGGCCATCGACTTCCTCAAGTCGGCCGCCGAGGGTCGCGCCTCGCTCATCCCGCTGCTTCGCCTGCGCGACGGTAACGGCGCGGCAGCCGCTCCCGACCGATCCCACCCCGGCTTCGTGGCCGGCTGCCTGGACGTGGTGGGGTTCGACCCTGCCTACGAGCGACTGGCCCGGTTCCTTCTCGGCAACGCGGCCATCGTCCGCGACCTCTCGAGCGCCCTCGAGATCTGGCAGGCGGGCGGAGGCGCCGGCACGCTCGTCACGCTCGACGGCGAGGTGCTCGACCCGCACGGCGTGGTCACCGGAGGTCCGCTGGAGGGCGAGGGGCACGGCGCGCTGCAGCGACGCCGCGAGGTGGCGGAGCTCACCGACACCGTCCGTACCTTCGAGGCCGACTTCGCCATGGCCCAGGAGCGCCACCGCGCCCTGCAGTCGCGGCTCCTCCAGCTCGAGACCGCCCTCAAGACCATCGACCGGGACAACCGGGAGAAGGACCTGGCGCTCCTGACCCAGGAGAAGGACCTGGCGCGCGTCGGCGAGGAGCTCGAGCGGGTCGCCGGGCGGGTCGGTCAGCTCGAGGTGGAGCGGGCCGGGATGGAGGACGCTCTCTCCGGCATGGCGCGCGAGGAGGAGACCCACCAGGTCGAGGCCGCCACCGCCGAGGCCGAGCGGGCCCGGCACGAGGAGCGGGCGCGGGACGCAGCGGTCCGGCTCGACGACCTTCGCACACGCGGCGAGTCGCTCCACGCCGAGGTCCTCGAGGTGAAGGTCAAGGTGGCCTCGGAGCGGGAGAGGCGCGACGGCATCGGGGAGTCCCTCCGCCGCGTCGAGGAGGCCCAGCGCGCCGCGGAGGAGCGCGGGGCCAGGCTGTTCGCTGCCCTCACCGACGGCAACGGCCGCGCCAGCGGCCTGCGCGAGCACATGGAGGGCGCCCGAGGCGACGTGGCCCGGCTCGCCGAGGAGCTCTCCCGGGTCCGGGAGGTGCTCGGAACCGAGCGAGCCGCCCACCAGGACGCGGTCGCCAAGGCCCGGGCCGCCGAGGTCGAGGCGCGCGACCTGCGCAAGCGAGGCGAGGCGCTCACCCAGGCCGCCGGCGACGCCGCCCTGACCGCGCGGGAGCAGGCCCTCGAGCTCAGCCACCTCGAGGAGCAGATCCGCGAGCGCTGCCAGACCGAGCTTCGCAACGAGCTGCTGCGGTTCCACGCCGAGCGGCCGCCCGGCGAGGCGGAGCGACGCAAGCTCGACGATCAGAAGGCCCAGGCCGAGCGAATGGGCCCCATCAACCTGACGGCCATCGAGGAGTACGACGACCTGGCCCGGCGCCACACCTTCCTCGGGGAGCAGAAGGGCGACCTCGAAGCCTCCCTCGCCGACCTGCAGAAGGCCATCGCCAAGATCAACCGCGCCTCGCGCGACCGCTTCCGCGAGACCTTCGACCGGGTGAACGAGAAGTTCCAGCAGGTCTTCCCGCGCCTCTTCAACGGCGGCCGGGCCGGCCTCGTCCTGACCCAGGACGGCGACGACCAGGCCGGCGGCGTGGAGATCTTCGCGCAACCCCCGGGGAAGAAGCTGCAGAGCGTGAACCTGCTCTCCGGCGGCGAGAAGGCGCTCACCGCGGTCGCCCTCATCTTCGCCATCTTCCTCATCAAGCCCTCGCCGTTCTGCCTCCTCGACGAGGTGGACGCTCCGCTCGACGACGCCAACGTCGGCCGCTACAACGAGCTGGTGCGGGAGATGTCCAAGGCCTCGCAGTTCATCCTCATCACCCACAACAAGCGGACCATGGAGACGGTGGACACGCTCTACGGGGTGACGATGGAGGAGCCGGGCGTCTCGAAGCTCGTCTCGGTGCGCCTGGCGGGTGGCGGCCGGTCGGCGGCGGCCTAGAGACTCCAGCCGGGACGCACCCACCGCCTGCCGCTGGCTCGTTGACACCGCGGCGGCGGCGGCCCTATATCGTCCCACTTCCTAGCCATTTTCCCTTTCCGCCCGGGCCCACCGTGCCTCTCGTTCCGCTCGCCTTCGCCACCTCCGACCTCGTCGGCGCGGCCATCCTCGTCGCGCTCCTGGCGCTCTTCGTCGCCGCCGGGCTGCGCATGTTCCGCCGCCGAGGGGCAAAGCCCACCGACGCCGCGCTGGAGCAGGCGGAGATCGAGCAGGTCCTGGAGCGGGACGCCGGGGTCGCCGCCGAGTTGCCGCCGGCCCGGACAGAGCCGGCCCGCCGCCAGGACCCTGTCCCCGTCCGTGTCCCGGTCCCCGCGCACCCCACCGCCGACGAGACCCTCCGCATCGAGGCCGGCGAGGCCCGCAAGAAGGAGGAGTACCGCCAGAAGAAGGAAGCCGACCGTCTCGAGAAGGAGCAGCGCCGGCTGGAGCGGGAGGAGGCCGAAAGGCGCGCCCGCGAGGAGGAGGCGCGCGCGGCTCGGCTGGCCGAGGAGGCTCGCGTCGCCGAGGAGGAGGAGAAGCGGCGACGCGCCGAGGCCGAGGGCGGCCGCACGCTCGCGGCCGGGCTCGAGAAGACCCGCGGCGGCTTCATGGCCCGGCTGCAGGGGCTCTTTGGCGCCCCGCGCCAGGTGGACGAGGCCACGCTCGCCGAGCTGGAGGAGATCCTCTTCACGGCCGACATCGGCGTGAAGACCGCCACGTCGCTCATCGGGAGCGCGCGCGAGCGGATGAAGCGGCGCGAGCTCGAGGACCCGTCGAGGCTCAAGGCGGTGCTTCGCGAGGAGATCACCCGCATCGTCACCCTTGGTGAACCCCCGGGTCCGTCCCGCGAGATCGCGGTCGGCCCCTCGCGTCCGTGGGTGATCATGGTGGTGGGGGTGAACGGCTCCGGCAAGACCACCACGGTCGGCAAGCTGGCGGCCAAGCTCCGGCAGTCCGGGCTCACCGTGCTCCTCGGGGCCGGAGACACCTTCCGCGCCGCCGCCGGCGAGCAGCTCGAGATCTGGGCCGAGCGGGCCGGGGCGCCCATGGTCCGCGGAAAGGACGGCGCCGACCCGGCCAGCGTCTGCTTCGAGGCGGTGAAGCGCGGCGTCGACGAGAAGTTCGACGTGGTGCTGCTCGACACCGCCGGGCGGCTCCACACCAAGCTCCCGCTCATGGAGGAGCTGAAGAAGGTGAAGCGGGTAGTCGACAAGGCGAGGCCCGGATCGCCCAACGACGTGTTGCTCGTGCTCGACGCCACCAACGGCCAGAACGCCATCGCCCAGGCCAGGCAGTTCCACGAGTCGCTGGGAGTCACCGGGATCGCGCTCACCAAGCTCGACGGCACCGCCAAGGGGGGCGTGGTCATCGGGATCTCCGACGAGCTGCGAATCCCGGTGCGCTACGTCGGCGTGGGCGAGAAGGTCGCCGACCTGCGCCCCTTCGATCCAGTCGAGTTCGTCGATGCGCTCTTCGATTGAGCTGCGCCGCCGCGTGGTGCTCTTCGACGTGGACGGCACGCTCGTCCACGCCGCCGGCGCAGGCCGCCGGTCGCTGGCGCGGGTGCTCGAGGGGGAGTTCGGGCACGTGGACCACGCGCTCTCCGGGCTCCGGCTCGACGGGATGACCGACCGGCTCATCGTCCGGGAGGTGCTCGCCTGCCTGGGGCGCCCGTTCGAGGACGCGCTCTGCGACCGCATCCTCGACGGCTACGTGGAAGCGCTTCGCGAGGAGATCCAGGGGCCCGGCTTCCGGGTCCTGCCCGGCGTCGCCGACGCCCTGGCGACGCTGACCAGCGCCGGCGCCACATTGGGGCTCTGCACCGGAAACGTCGCCGAGGGGGCGCGGCTCAAGCTGGCCCGCGGCGCCATCGACGGCTTCTTCGAGTGGGGCCCCGACGCCATCGCCGGCTTCGCCCACGACGGCGAGGAACGGGAGTTGCTGGTCCGGGCAGCCCTCGATCGAGGCGGGAGCCGACTCGGCGAGGAGCTCGCGCCCCGCGATGCGCTCATCGTGGGGGACACCCCGAGGGACGTCTCGGCAGCCCGAGCCCACGGCGTGCCGGTGGTCGGGGTGGCGACTGGACGCTACGGGCGGGAGGAGTTGCGGGCCGCGGGCGCTGACGGCGTCCTCGAAAGCCTGGAGGGCGCCGCGCCTGGGTTGCTGGCCTGGATCGAGGGCGGACCGCCGCCCGGGGCGGTGGAGACGTGACCTCGTTCCGCACGCTCCACCTGGAGGCACGGCCCGCCGGATCGGACGACGTGGGCGCTCTCCAGGCCCTGCTCGAGGCCTCCCCTGGGTACCACCGGCTCGTCGAGGGTGGGCCGGCCGGACAGAACGCGGCGGCCGACCTGCTGGCCGACGCCGAGGCCGACCCGGACCGCCGCCTGCTCCTGCTCTGGCCACCCGGCGGCACGATGGCCGCCGGCGTCGTGGACCTCCAGGTGCACTGGCCCGAGCCGGGGGCTGCTCACGTCCGTCTCCTCCTGTTGCGCGAATCGCTGCAGGGCCGCGGGCTGGGGCGCGAGGCCGCGGCCGGCCTGGAGGATGCGCTGCGCGAGGAGGGGTTCCGTGCGCTGCGCCTGTCGGTGACCGTCGAGAACGGCGGCGCCAGGGCCTTCTGGGAGCAAGTCGGTTTCGCGCCGGTGGAACGGCTCCACGCCGGCGACACCCTGCACGAGAAGCTGCTGTAGCCGGGTGGCGCGCCAGGCGCCGGACTTCACTCCGCGTCGACGACCTGCTGGGGAGCAGGGGTGAAGCGCGACCAGAAGTCGCGAAGCCCCTCGACGGCGCTCATGATCCCCACGTAGGCGAAGCCGGCCTGGAAGAGCAGCAGGAACGGCAGCGAATACCAGACGCCCCGGTCGATGACCCAGACCACGGCCAGTGTGAAGTACGCCGCCAGCGCCAGCTCGAGGAGGGGCTGCAGGCTCACCGCCACCCGGTAGCGCTTCTTCTGGGTGGTGGGCGCGGCACCGCCCTGAACCCCGCTCTTGGGCGTGCGCGTGAAGACGGACTGGTGCCCCACGAGCGCCTCGACCACCGCGCGGGCCTGGTTCACCGACATGCCGATGCCGAGCGCCATGAGGTAGGGCAGGTACTTCACCCGTTGCCAGTTCGACGCCTGGATCTCCCGCTGGCTGGCCACGTAGAACACCAGCACGCTCATCGTGGCGGTGGCGAAGAACGGCAGGTCGAGGAGCAGCACCTCGATCCAGCCGTGGCTCACCCGGACCACCACCGTGATCGGCATGAGGATGGCGAGCGGGATCATCAGCAGATAGGCCACGTTGGCGGTGAGGTGGAAGAAGGCTTCCTTCTTCACCGCGTAGGGCAGATCGCTCTCGAAGATGCGAGGGAGCAGCTTCATCGCCGTCTGGATGGAGCCCTTGGCCCACCGGTGCTGCTGGCTCTTGAAGGCGCTCATCTCCACCGGGATCTCGGCTGGCGCCACGACCTCGGGAAGGAAGACGAACTTCCAGCCGGCGAGCTGGGCCCGGTAGGAGAGGTCGAGGTCCTCGGTGAGCGTGTCGTGCTGCCACCCGCCGGCCGCGGCGATGGTGGTGCGGCGCCAGATTCCCGCCGTGCCGTTGAAGTTGAAGAACCGACCCGAGCGATTTCGCGCGGTGTGCTCGATCACGAAGTGGCCGTCGAGCAGGATGCTCTGGACCTCGGTGAGACTGCTGAAGCCACGGTTCAGGTGCTCCCAGCGGACCTGCACCATGCCCACGCCGTCGTCGGTGAAGTGGTTCACGGTGCGGCGGAGGAAGTCCTTCGGGGGAACGAAGTCGGCGTCGAACACCGCCACGAACTCGCCGGTGGCGGTCTGGAGGCCGTTCTCCAGCGCGCCGGCCTTGAAGCCCTGGCGGTTGGTTCGGTGGATGTACTGGATGTCGAGCCCCTGGTCGTGCCAGTGATCGACGGTCCGCCGGGCGATGAGGGTGGTCTCGTCGATGGAGTCGTCGAGGACCTGGATCTGGAGGAGCTCGCGGGGGTAGTCGAGCTCGCACACCGCTGCGATGAGCCGTTCCACCACGTACATCTCGTTGAAGACGGGGAGCTGGACGGTGACGCGGGGCAGCTGCTCGTAGCGCCGCTTCGGCACCGGCACGTTGTACTTGTGACGGTAGTACAGGTACGCCATGAAGTACCGGTGCGACCCGTACACGGAGAGCACGAGCAGGACCAGCCCGTAGGCAGCGACGACCGTGATCTCGAAAGGACTCATCGTTTTTCGGAGTAGGGAGCGCCGAGCAAGCCGCCGAGACACGCAGAGCGGGAGGAAGGCGGACTCACCGCTCCCCTGGGCCCAAGACGGGGCGGAGAATAACTCCCTGCGTCACGAAGTCAACCTGAAAGGTCCGCTCTTCATGGATTTGCGCCGGCCGGACCCCCCCGGAAGACCCTGGCCGCCTTCAGCAAATCCACGGCCCGGTCGAGCTGGGGATCGGGTCGCTTCGCCGCTTCCGCCCGCCCCTCCCGGGGGGGGTCGGCCGGCGTGGCTGCCTGCTCGTTCACGAGGTGCCGCTTCAGGTCCCTTTCGCTCGGCCCCTCCCGGCTGGCAGCCGCCGGCGGAGGCGAGTCGGCCACCGCCACGTCGGGTGTGATGCCTCGCTCCTGGATGGAGCGGTGGCTCGGCGTGTAGTACTTCGCCACGGTCAGCTTGAGCGCCGACCCGTCCTCCAGCTCCACCACGGTCTGGACGGACCCCTTGCCGAAGGTCTGGGCCCCGACCACGACCGCGCGCCCGTGGTCTTGCAGCGCTCCGGCCACGATCTCGCTTGCGCTGGCACTGCCCCGGTTCACGAGCAAGACCACCGGATAGGCCGGCTCGGTGTCCTTCTCATGGGCTTCCTCCACCTCCGGCTTCTTCCCGCGGCTCTCCGTGCTGACGATGACCCCCTTCGAGAGGAACCGGTCGGCGACCTTCACCGCCTGGTCGAGCAGGCCACCCGGGTTGTTGCGCAGGTCGAGGACCAGCCCCTGGATCGGCCCTCCGAGCTCCTTCCGCGCGCCGTCGAGCGCCTGGCGGAGCTCCCGGTCGGAGCGGTCCTGGAAGACGCGCACCCTGACGTAGACCGTGCCCGCCGCCTTGTCGATGACCCGCCAATCGACGCTGGTGGTCCGGACGTGGTCGCGCACCAGGACGAAGGACTGCGGCTCGTTCAGCGCAGCGCGCGCGATCGAGACCACCACCTTGGTCCCGGCCGCCCCCTTCATCCGGCGAGTGGCCTCGCCGATGGGCATGTCCTTCGTGGCCGCGCCGTCGATGGCGACGATGCGATCGCCGGAGAGGATCCCGGCCCGCTCGGCCGGCGAGTCGGCCAGCGGCGCCACCACGACGATCTCGTCGCCGGTCTGGGTGACCTCGAGCCCGACCCCGTCGAACTCGCCCGAGGTCTCGTCGCGCATGGCGCGATACACGTCGGGGCGAAGGATCATCGAGTGCGGGTCGAGCCGCTGGACCATCCCCTCGACGGCAGACTGGACCAGGTCCTTCTCCTTCAACTCCTCCACGTAGCTGTTCTGGATGTGGGCCAGCACCTCGGCCAGCACGTCGAGCGAGCGATAGGGCTGGCTCGTGTCACGACCGGGAGCCGCCGAGGCGGGTGTCACCGAGACGAGCGCGGCCACGAGGGCGGCCGCGAGGGCGGGAACGGCGAGGCGGTCGAGGCGTCGGTTCATCCGGGAATCATAACGCTCAAGGAACGAGCCAGGCCCTCGGATCCGTCGGCTTCCCGTTCTCCCGGATCTCGAAGTAGAGATAGGCCCCCTTGAGCGAACCGGTGTCGCCCACCGTGCCGAGGAGCGCGCCGGCGTCCACCTCCTCGCCGCCGGCGGCGGTCATGGACGCCAGGTGGGCCACGAGCGTGTGGAATCCCTCGCCGTGGTCGACGATGATCAGGTTCCCGTACCCCTTGAACCAACCGGCGTGGACCACCCGTCCCGGCGCCACGGCGAGCACCTCCTCGCCCTGCTCCGCCGCGATGTCCACCCCCTTCTGAACCGTGACGGTCCGGAAACGCGGGTCCACCACCCGCCCGAATCCGACCTCGATGCGCCGTCCGGCCGGTCGCGGCAGGCGCCCCCGGAGGGACGCGAATCCGGTGTAGGGCGTGGGACCGGAACGGGAGGGCGGGAGCGCCTCGATGAACTCGGCGAGCTTGCGGCTCTGGGCGTCGGCTTCCGACGCGGCGCGCTCGTGGATCTGCCGCTCTCCCCGGACCGCCGAGAGCGTGACCCGGAATCGATCGCGCCGGGCGCTCGCCTCGACGCGGCGCTCGCGGGCCTGGGTGGCCAGCGCCTCCTGGCGCGCCGCCTCCGTGCGCCGCTCGGTGGTCAGCCGTTCCTGCTCGACGAGCACGTCCTGGGCCTCGCGGAGCGTCGCCGCGTCGTTCTCCAGGATCTTCCCCAGCAGCGAGCGCCGCTTGACCAGATCGGCGAGCGTGGGCGCGGACGCGAGCAGTCGCAGCTCTCCCACCTTGCCCATGAGCTGGAGCGCCACCAGGCGAGGGCGCAGCCGGGCGGCGATGGCGCGGTGCCGGGTCTCGGCGGCCTCCTCCTCCCGCATGGCCCGACCGAGCCGATCGGCCGAACGACTCCGCTCCGAATCGGCCGCCCGGGCTTGCGCCTCGGCGTCGCGCCAGGCGCGCTCGGCCGTCTCCAGGGTGTCGAGCACCGACTGCTCGCGATTGGCCAGCTCGCGCGCCGCCTCGCGCTCGGCGGCCTTGCGCGCCTCCAGCGCCTCGAGGCGCGCGCGGGGATCCGCGCCCAGCGCGAGCGCGAGCAGCGCCCCCCACATCACCCGCCCGACCTCCTGAGGAACCGTCGCAGGGAGAGCGCGCTGGCGACGAGCCCGAGTGCGGTGCCGCCGAGGAGCAGGGCGACGAGAAGGGAGCCAGGGAGAAGGTCGGCGCGGGTGATCCGTGCGGCGATGGGGAGCGCCTCGCGCAGCCGGGGCACGAGAGCCCAGGTGGAGGCCGCCAGCACTCCCACCGCCAGCGCCGCGCCTGCCAGCCCCTGCAGCGCACCTTCGAGCAGGATGGGCGCGCTCACGTAGCCGTCGGTCGCCCCGACCAGCTTCATGATCTCGATCTCCTCGCGTCTCGCGTAGACCGCCAGTCGCAGCGTGTTGGACACCAGGATCGCCGTCGCCACCGCCACGAGCGCGAGGAGCGCCAGTCCCACCACCCGCCCCTGCCGGAGGAGATTCTCCAGGCGCGAGAGCCACGCCGCGCCGTCGTCCACCTCCGCCGCGCCCGGGACCTCGCGAAGGCGGGCGGCGAGGGCACGGGCCCGGGAGAGGGAGAGCCCTCGAACGTGGACCTCCACCGACGCGGGAAGCACGTCGTCGCCGAGCCCATCGAGCACCCGCCCCTGCTCGCCCAGCGAGGCCCGCAGCCTCCGCATGGCGTCGCGGGGGGTCACCGCCTCGACCGCGGCCCCGGGGGCCAGCTTCTCGGCGGCGCCGCGCGCCACTTCCAGGTCGGCCCCCCGGACCAGGTAGACCGAGACCGGGACCTCGCCGGCCCACGCGGCCAGCAGTCGCTCACCCGCGCCCAGCGCCGCGGCGAAGGCTCCGGTCAGGAGCACGGCGACGAAGAGCGTTCCCACCGCGACCACGGTGACGAACGGGGCGCGGCGAAGCGCGTCCACGGCCCGGCGCAGGGTGTGCAGGAGCGCGTGCATGGCTAGCCTGACGTGCGGCGAACCTGCTCGCCGTCGGATACCAGTCTCCCCCCCTCGAGGGAGATGACGCGCTTCTTGTGGCGGGCGAGCAGCGCCCGGTCATGGGTGGCCACCACCACGGTCGTCCCTCGGGCGTTGGCGGACTCGAGGAGCTGCATCACCTCGGCGGTTCGTTCCGTGTCGAGGTTGCCGGTGGGCTCATCGGCGAGGAGCAGGGCCGGGTCGCCCACCAGCGCCCGGGCCACCGCGGCCCGTTGCTGCTCCCCGCCCGAGAGCGACAGGGGGAAGCGGCCTGCGCGGTGCTCGAGGCCCACCCCGCGCAGCGCCAGATTCACCCGGCGTTCCACCTCCCGCGGGCGCACGCCGCGCACCTCCAGGGGGAAGGCCACGTTCTCCGCCAGCGTGCGGTGCTCGAGCAGCTTGAAGTCCTGGAAGACCACGCCGATGCTGCGGCGGATGAAGGGAACCGACGAGGGGCGTACCCGGGCCACGTTGCGGCCGAAGACCAGGATCTGGCCGTCGGTGGGCGGTTCCGCGCAGAACACCAGCCGGAGGAGAGTGGACTTCCCGGCGCCGGACGGGCCGGTGAGGAACACGAACTCCCCCTTGTGGACTGCCAGGCTCACGTCGACCAGCGCCGGGGCCTC
Source organism: uncultured delta proteobacterium (assembly GCA_963700085.1). Classification (GTDB taxonomy): domain Bacteria; phylum Myxococcota; class Myxococcia; order Myxococcales; family Anaeromyxobacteraceae; genus CAIOAK01. The sequence goes on along the minus strand of CAVOWI010000017.1, from coordinate 281,433 downwards.
GGCGCCGTACTGCTTCTGGACGTGAAAGAGCTGTATCACCGAGCCCCCGGAGCCTTCACGGCTTGCGGCCGTCCGTGTCCCCGGCCAGGTAGGCGAGGATCACCTCGTCGAGCGATCTCTCCGAGATCAGGTCCTCGCCGAAGAGCGTGTCCTTGGGATCGACCGGGACCTCGCGCGGCGGCGGGGGAGGAGCCGGGGGGGCGCCGGCCTGGGCGCCGCGACGCTTCGCCGGCGCGAAGGCCCGGGCCGGGGTCGCGGTCGCGGAGATGGAAGGGGACCCCGGGGGCGTGGCGTGATCGTACACGCCGGACACCAGGTTCCGCAGCACCTCCTTGTGCTGCTCCTCCATGAGGGCCCGCACCACGTCGGACAGGTTCTCGGCCCCGCAGATGTCGGCGTAGCTGGTTCGCTTGCTGGCGATGATGTTGCCGCCCAGGAAGAGGTGCGTGGCCACCTGGGGGCGGTCGGCGCCGGAGTCCTCGGTCTGGGCGTGGTAGGTCTTGCCGCGGTACTTGATGTTGTGGTTGAAGCCGACCACCATCCTCTTCGGCCCCGGCGGCATCAGGCGAATGTATCATGGCGCCCGCCGCAGACCATTCGGGAGTCCGCAGCCCAGGCCAACGCCTCCGCTTCCCGCGCCACCGGCACGTTCCTTGCCGCACCGCTGGTGAACTGGTCCATCCAGTCGTCGCCGTACACTTGGCGCGCGGCGAGCTGGTTATGCGCGGCGCAAAGCAATCTGCATCCATCGACCGTGGAGGCTCCGCCCCTGCCTCGCGGGACGACGTGGTCGATCTCGAGGCGCAGCGTGGAGCCGCAGATGCCGCCCGAATCGAGCGGCCACGTGCACTTGCCGTCATCGCGTGACCAGACCGCACGCTTCACCGCGGCGGGGACGTGGCCGGGGTTCCTCGCCGGGCGGGGGTTCTGCTGCGGCCGCTTGACCTCCGCCCGCCGCCTGGCCTGCCGGGCCAGCAGGAGGTCGAGCGCGGCCTCGATGACCTTCTCCGCCGAGGCGCCCGGTTGTGCATGACCCTGGCCTTTCCGCGCGGCGTCGAGCTTGTCGATGAACTGCTTCGACACGGTCATATGGAGGCGCTGGAGGTTCGAAGTGAGAGGTACGGTGGATTCCCGGTGTTGTGCCGGCACACGCGCCGGCGGTGCTGTCAAAGGCGTTTCGCCTGGATGAAACGGTTCGGCGCGAGGCAACTCGCTCACCACCTCCGTCACCACCTTCGTGACCACTTCCCGCCTCGGAACCACCGCCGCCGGGAAGATCTCCACCGCGACCGCCTTCGCCTCCTGCTTCGACAGGCAGAAGAACCTGGGCAGGACGTCCGCGCTGTTCTCCGGCGTGATGACCCGGGCCAGCTCGACCACGGTGGTGATGCACAACTTGCCTTCCCGAAGAGGCGCCAACACCTCGGGGAACTTCTGGATGAGCCGTGCCGCCACCTTCCGATAGTGCGCCGCTCCCTTCGACAATTTCAGATCTCGGTGCAGGTAGCAGAAGGCGCTGGCATGGCCGAGCTGCACCCATAGCCGCTGCCGATCGAAGTCGGCCAGCGCGACCAGGAAATCGGCCATCGCGCCCTGTTCGCAGCGGAGGAGAACAGCGAGACGTCGGGACGATTCGCGTGCGTTGGTTCATGAAATGAGCATCTCACGGGATTTTCGGCCCTCCCCAGACGCGCGAGGCGGCCCGCCGGCAGGATTTCCCGCGCGGAGATCTCGAACCTCGCCAGCAATCCCGGACGCAGCCGCCCGGGGCAATGCGGCCGCGTGGCAGGCATTCGCGCCGCGCCGCGCGCGCCGACTGCGAACCCATCGCAAACGCGTCAAGGAACTACGAGTGAACGCCCCATTTGCCCGACGGCCGATCCGCGGACCTTCGCGGCGCCGGACACATCGCCGCCGTCACACGTCGACGTGCCGCGCCGACTCCACCGGCCGTCCCAGGAACCGGGGCGCCACGGCGAGAAACCGGTCGGGCGTATCGGTCACGAAGAAGGCGTGCGACGCCGGCCCCGCGATGGCCGCGACCGCCGCGGCAGGAAAGCGCTCGGCGACCTCGGCGGCGATGGCGGCGGCGCTGTCCACGAGCGTCACCCCCGGGAGCTCGGCGGCGATGGCGCGGGCGAGCAGCGGGTAGTGGGTGCAGCCCAGAACCACCACGTCGACGCCTGCCTCCCGGATCGGTTCGAGGTAGCGGCGCGCCACGAGACGCACCACTGCGTCGGCCGGGTCGGTCCATCCCTCCTCTGCGAGCGGCACGAAGAGCGGACAGGCCCGGGCGGTCACCTGCACGTCCGGGATCAGGGCGGCCAGCGCCCGCTGGTAGGCGCCGCTCGCCACCGTGCTCTGGGTGCCGATGACGCCGACACGGCCGGTGCGGGTGGAACGGGCCGCTGCCCGCGCTCCCGGCTCGACCACTCCCAGCACGGGGATGTCGAAGGCGGCGCGCAGGGCCGGCAGCGCCACCGCGGAGGCGGTGTTGCAGGCGACGACCAGCATCTCCACTTCCTGCGTGAGAAGCAGCCTCGCGTTGCGGATGGAGTACTGGGTGACGACCTCCGGCGACTTGGTGCCGTAGGGCACGCGAGCCGTGTCGCCGAGGTAGACGGTGTCGAGGCCCGGCAGGGCGTCCAGGATGGCGCGCTGGACGGTCAGGCCGCCGACGCCGGAGTCGAAGATCCCGATTCGTGACACCGGCGGAGTCTACTCCAGGGCGAGGCTCACGGGGGTGGGGGGCGTGCAGACGCCGAGCGGCAGCGACAGCGAGAACCGGCTCTCGCGTGCCAGCGAAGTGCGGGAACGCGAACCGCAGCTCGACCAGATGATCGCGGGCGTCGTGCCGCGCTCGTCGACGGCGTCCATCCAGAGGGTGAGGTTGTCGCGGTCGACGGCGCCGAAGCTGACGCCCGGGCAATCCGTTATGTCGCAGGGCCGCACTGCGACCGCGCTCCGCCAGACCACGCTTCCCAACCCGTCCTCGATCCAGCGTCGACCCCTGGATCCCGGCCAGCGCCGCACGTGGGGTATCCCAGCGGTGCGTTCGCGTCGGCCAGGATGGCGTCGACCGTGAGCGGGTCCGGGATCCCCGCCGCGAAGACCGTTCCGAAATAGTCGGCACGCCGCTCGCCACCGTGGATGGTCACCTGGCCCCGGTAGAGCGGGAGCGGTTGGCCGAACCGCCACCCGGTGACCACGTAGGTGTTGTTTCCCGGGAAACCGCTCACCACCACGCCCTGCACCGACTGGTTGACGCAGGGGACGCCGCTGGCGAGCAGGTTCCCGTTCAGGTCGGTGACGTCCACGACGTCCACGCCCGACTGCGGGCAGGCGCGGCTGCCGGTGTCCGGGCGGCCAGTTCACGAAGGAGTCGTAGACGATGAAGCTTTCCACGCCGTCGATGAAGGTGTTCCGGTCGAACTCCCAGTACACGGTCACGCTGCGTGAGGGGGGCCGGGGCGGGCCCGCATCCGGCAACGACGAGGGCGGCTGCGGCAAAGGCGGCGATGCGTTTCATGAAGTTCCTCCCGGAACCAGAGGGACGGTGGCCCCTTTCCATTCTATTCACCCTTCCGGGGAAGGCACGGGAACGGACGGCGATTGGCCCTCATTTTTCGCCGGGAATTCCTGGCGCTCCGCGGGGTTGCTCCTTCGTGACGCCCCCCGGGAGTCGTGCTACGTACGGGGTTCCCTCCCGCCCCATCCGGAGCCCAACCTGCTCACTTCCCTGACCTCGGCCCTTCTCGACCTCCTGCCAGCCGCCCCTCGCAGCGGAGAGATCGACTACCTCCAGATCGTCCTCAACTCCGGGCTGGTGGTGGGCAGCGTGCTGGCCCTCCTGCTCGTGGCCTCGGTGACCTCCTGGGCCATCATCATCAAGAAGTGGCTTGCGCTGCGGAAGGCGCAGGACGAGTCGGCGAAGTTCCTCGAGGTCTTCTGGCAGTCGAAGCGGCTCGACGCCATCTACCAGGCGGCGGAGGGGCTTCCGGCCAGCCCCATCGCGGCGGTCTTCCGCGCCGGCTACGTGGAGCTCTCCAAGGTGACGGCCCAGAAGAAGGGGCCCGAGGGCGCCATGGCCGAGCAGCTCGGCGGCATCGAGAACGTCGAGCGGGCGCTCAAGCGCGCCGCAGTGGCCGAGGTGACCCAGCTCGAGTCGATGGTCCCCTTCCTCGGCACCACCGCCAGCGCCGCCCCGTTCGTCGGCCTCTTCGGCACGGTGTGGGGCATCATGCGGGCCTTCCACGACATCTACCAGATGGGCAATGCGAACCTCGCCACGGTGGCCAAGCCCATCTCGGAGGCGCTCATCGCCACCGCGGTCGGCCTCTTTGCGGCCATCCCGGCGGTGGTCTTCTACAACCTCTTCGTCTCGCGCATCCGGGTCCTCGACAGCGAGATGACCAACTTCTCCAACGACTTCCTGAACATCGTGAAGCGCCATTTCTTCAGCTAGAGGAACCGCGTGGCCATCGGGACGAGCGGCTCCGGCCGCCAGGCACTCACCGAGATCAACGTCACGCCGCTCGTCGACGTGATGCTCGTCCTGCTCATCATCTTCATGGTCACCGCCCCGCTCATCCAGCAGGGCGTCGAGGTCGCTCTCCCCGAGGTCAAGGCCCAGGCGGTGAAGGCCGAGGACCAGAAGCTGGTCCTCTCGATCAAGGCCGACAAGAGCCTCTGGCTCGGCACCGACGACAAGCCGGCCCGCCTCACCCTTCCGGAGCTGGAGGAGAAGCTCAAGGCCAACGCCCGCGTGGCGCGAGACCGGGAGCTTTACCTCATGGCCGACCGGTCGCTTCCGTACGGGTTCGTCGTGGAGGTCATGGCCACGGTTCAGCGCGCCGGCGTGACCAACCTCGGCATGATCACCAACCCGGTGCCGGAGCGCCCAGAGGGCGGGCGGAACTAGATGGACGTCGACGGCGCGAGCGCGCTCCTGCGCCGCCCGGACCGGCTCTGGCCGCTCGTCCTCGTCTCGCTCGCCTTGCACGCGGTGCTGGTGGCGGCCAGCCTTCTCGTGCGTCCTCCGGCCATCGTGGACCTGAACCAGAAACCCATCGTGGCGAAGCTGGTGCGCCTCGGGGAAAAGCGCCCGGAGCATTGGCTTCCGCGCCAGGCCGTGCCGCCCCCCGAGGCCGCGCCAGCGGCTCCCGACGCGGTTCCGGTTCCTGCTCCCGCAGCGCCGGCACAGAAGACCGTCTCCCTCCCCGCTCCGAATGTGGCGCCAAAACCCTCCCCGCCCCGCCCGGCCTCGGCCAAGCCGGGCGGCAAGGGCTCCGACGCGCTCTCCCGCGCCATGGACAGGGTGCGCAAGGACGACAAGCTGGCGTCGAAGGAGCGCTGGGGCGATCCGGCTGGCCTGCCGCAGGGGGACGCCACGGACGGCTCCGAGGGAGACCGCTATCTCGGGCTCGTCACCCAGGCGCTCCAGTCCTCCTACCGCCTCCCCGCCACCATCTCGGAGCAGGAGCGGCTCCACCTGCACGCCGTGGTGGTCATCACCATCGAGCCGGACGGACGCGTCTCCAGCTTCCGCTTCGAGACGCGAAGCGGCAACGCCGCCTTCGACCAGGCGCTGGAGCGCGCGGTTCGGGAATCACGCCTCCCGCCGCCGCCGCCCGAGCTCCGGCAACGCTTCCGGACCATCGGACTGGGCGTGAACTTCAAGGTGTGAGGCCACGCACCAGGGACCCTCCATGACACGACCCCTCCTCGCCCTGCTCGCCGCCCTTCCCCTGCTCGCCCCGTCCGCCGCTCTCGCCCAGCGCCAGTACATCGACGTCGGCTCGCCCGACTTCCGCCCGCTGGCCATCGCCGTCGTCCCCTTCCAGTCCGGGCCGGGCGCCCAGGCCGACACCGTCGACGTGCAGTTGACGTTCCGTGACGACCTCTCCCTCACCGGCATCTTCGACCTGCTCGACCCTCGCTCCTTCCTGGCCGACGCATCGGAGGGGACGCAGGCCGGCACCATCAAGTTCCGGCGATGGTCGGACGTGGGCGCCGAGGGGCTCGTGAAGGCAACCGTCAAGCGGGAGGAGGCGCTGGTGGCTGGCGAGCTGCACCTCTACGACGTCCGGGCCGGCCGCGAGGTGCTCTACCGCGTCTACCGGGAGCGGACCGCGCGGGCGCTGGCCCACCGGTTCGCCGACGACGTGCTCCAGTACTACACCCGCGAGCCAGGCGTGTTCCGCACCCGCATCGCCGCCATTCGCAAGTCCCGGGGCGCCTGGGACATCGTGCTCCTCGACGCCGACGGCAAGGGGGCCGAGACGCTCCGGCGAGAGACCGCCATCGCGCTCCTGCCCACCTGGAGACCGGACGGCGGGGAGATCCTCTTCACCAGCTACCGGTCCGGGAAGCCCGAGATCTGGGGGCTCCGCGTGCCCGACGGCACGCCGCGCCCGGTGGTCTCGCTCGGCGACCTGGCGAGCGGCGGTGTCTACTCGCCCGACGGGCGACGGATTGCCTTCACGGCGTCGGTGGACGGCAACTCCGACGTCTACGTGGCCGGCGCCGATGGCTCCGGGATCCGGCGCCTCACCGCCGACCCGGCAACCGACACCTCCCCCACCTGGTCGCCGGACGGGCGGCGAATCGCCTTCGTCTCCAGCCGCTCGGGCAACCCACACATCTACGTGATGAACGCCGACGGGTCCGACCAGCGGCGCCTGACCTTCCAGGGCAACTACAACCAGACCCCGCGATGGAGCCCGCGCGGCGACCAGATCGCATTCACTGCCCGTGACGAGCGGCGGGTCTTCGACGTCTTCCTGGTCTCCCCGGAGACCGGCAAGATCACCCGCGTCACCCAGGACCAGGGGCTCACCAACGAGGAGCCGTCCTGGGCGGCCAACGGTCGCCTTCTGGTCTTCGTCACCGACCGCGGCGGGCGGCAGCAGCTCGTGATCTCGAACCCCACCGGGGACAGGCAGCACGTGGTCACCTCCGACCCGGCCGGCCTCGGCGCACCGTCCTGGGGGCCGCTCCCCCCGTGATCCCCGAACCCACCGAGCGCGTCGCCGCCATCGACGTGGGGACGAACACCGTCCTCCTCACCGTGGCCGAGCGGCGGGGCCGGTCGTTCCAGCCAGTGGTCGAGCGGGCCGAGATCACGCGACTGGGGCGCGGGGTGGACCGCACCGGTCGGCTCGATCCGTCCGCCATCGCCCAGACGGTCGCCGTGATCGCCCGCTTACGCCTCGGAGGCCCGGTCGCTGGGAGTCACCCGCATCGCCGCGGTGGCCACCAGCGCGGCTCGCGACGCAGCCAACGGCGCCGAGTTCTTCGAGGCCACCCAGGCGGCGGCCGGGCTCGTTCCCGAGATCATTCCCGGCGGCGAGGAGGCGCGCCTCGTCCACCTGTCCGCCTGGGGCGACTTCGGGGCGCCGGGCGGGCGACTGGCCGTTCTCGACGTCGGCGGCGGCTCGTCCGAGCTGACCTGGGGAGACGGGCCGGTGCCCGAGGGGCGGCGCAGCTTCCAGATGGGCGCGGTGCGGCTCACCGAGCGGACCTCGCCCGGAGACCCGCCCTCCGTGGACGACCTGCGTCGCATGCGGGAGGCGGCCCGCGCGGCGCTCCGCGAGGTGAAGGAGATCCGCACATCCGGGGTCGCTGGACGGCGCGCGACTGGTGGCGGTCGCGGGGACGGTCACCACCCTGGCCGCAGTGGCCCAGGCTCTACCCGAGTACGACGCGACACGCGTCCACGGGTCTCCCATGTCCCTTCGAGATCTGACGGCGCTGCTCGCGCGCCTCGCCACCCTCACCACCGCCGAACGAGCGGGACTGCCCGGGATGGAACCGAAACGGGCCGACGTCATCGTGGCGGGCGCGGTCCTCGTCGCGACCGTCCTCGAGCTGGGCGGCTTCGACGCGCTCACCGTGTCCGACCGCGGCGTGCGCTGGGGGCTTCTCCACGACCGGTTCGGATCCGGAGCCGCCGGTGCGTGAAGGCTGGGCGGTGGTCTGCGATTTCGACGGCACGACCCTGACCGAGGACCTCGGCGACGCCGTGTCCCAGCACTTCGCCGGCCACGCCACCTGGCGCCGAGCCGAGGACGAGTACCGCGACGGCGCGTTCTCCTTCGGCGAGCTGCTGCGAAGGATCTTCGAGCCCATCACCGCTGGCGCCGAGGAGATTGCCGACTTCGCCCGGGAGCGAGCCGTGCTTCGCCCCGGGTTCGAGCCGTTCGTGGCCGCCTGTCTCCGCGCTGGACGACCCTTCATCGTCTGCTCGGCCGGGCTCGACGTCTACATCGAGCCGGTGCTCGCGCGCCTGCCACCGCCGCTGCGCGCCCATGTCGACCTGCGCTCCAACCGGGCCCACTGCTCGCCCTCCGGCATGCGGCTCGAGTTCCACCGGCCGGCGCGCGCCGACGGGTGCGGCCGCTGCGGCTTCTGCAAGGGAAGCGTCGTCCGCGAGCTGCAGGCGGCCGGCCACAAGGTGGTGGTCTGCGGCGACGGCACGGCCGATCGCTGCGCCGCCGACGCCGCCGACTTCGTCTTCGCGACCCGCCGCCTGATCGACCATTGCCGGGAGCGGGGCCTCGCGTACCGCCCGTTCCAGGACTTCCACGAGGTGATGGCGCACTTCCCGCGCTGACGCCGCCCGCCGGTCAGAAGAAGCCGACGGCAAAGTGCGGGGCGAAGATCGGCTCGTTGATCCGGTATTCGGGGTTCAGGTTGAATCCCACGTCGAAGGCGGCCGGCCCGACCGGCGTGATGATCCGGAAGCCGAACCCGAGGTTGGTGCGGAGCTTCCCCAGATCGACCAGGGTGGTGTCGTACCAGAGATTCCCGACGTCGGCGAAGAAGCCGAGCTCGGTGGCCTTCCAGAGCGGAACCCGGAGCTCGGCGCGGAAGAGCACCGACGCCTGCGCTCCCTGGCTGGGGAGCATGATCCCCTGCTGGACCAGCTTCTGCAGTTGCGGCGAGCATCCCAGGCCCGAGAGCACGCTGGCGCAGCGTTCGGTCTGCGCAGCCACCACGCCTCGCTGGTCCTGGGGGATCATCTCGTTCTCCCCGTATCCCCGCATGGTCGTCGCGCCACCCAGGTAGAAGCGCTTGGGGGCGATGGTGACCGACTGCGAGTCGAGCGGGAAGACCTGCCCGGCCTGCGTGGACAGGGCGAGGACCATGCCCCAGAGCGGCACGTAGCCGGTGAGCGTTCCCTGCAGCTTGATCAGGTTGACGTGGGTGTCGCTGCGGAACGTGGTGAACGGCGTGCCGATGGAATGGGAGAAGTCGGCCAGCACCTCGGCGTAGATGCCCTGGGTCGGCCGGGCGGCGTTGTCGCGCAGGTCGAAGGAGATCCGGGGCTGGATCGAGAAGAGCCAGGTGAGCCCCTGTGGGAACAGCTGGCGCGCCTCCTGGGGATTGGTGGCGTCGATGATGGAGTAGGCGGTGCGGGTCGTGACGTCGTCGACCTCCAGTTGCCCGGTGAGCGATGCCGAGAGGCGCCCGAGCCGGATGAGGTCGGCACCGAGGATGAGCGCACCTCGCAGCAACTGGTAGGCGGCCTGGATCTTGTGCTGGGCGATGATGTCGGCGCGCAACGCCACCGAGCGCAGGTCGAAGGCGCGGGGCTGGCGCAGGCCAAGCTCACCGAGCCACTCCAGCCGATCGGCGGGAGGGATGACGACCAGGTCGGGGCGGAAGATCGCGAGCGGGTAGTTGGCCTTGGCCCGGGCCTGGAATCCAATGGCGTTCCCGAAGAGGTTGGGGAGGTCGTACTCGGCCCCGGCTCGCGGCCCCTCGGCGAGAGAGAGGCCGAGCGAGCCGACCACGCTCTGCCATGCGCGCTCCTCCACCTGGACGAGCACGGTCTTCGACTCCTGGGGCACGTCGGGGTCGGCCAGGTGGATGGTTGCCGACCGGAAGATCCCGAGCCGGAGGAGGTCGGTCTGCGCGGCGGCGGCCTTCTCCAGGTCGAACACCTGCCCCACCTGGAACCCGACCACCCGTTCGATGAGGGCGGTTTGCGTCCGCTTGTTCCCCGCGACCACCACGGCGGCCACGCGGACCTGGGGCCCCTCCTCGATCCGGAAGCGAACCGTGGCGCGGGTCCGGTCGGCGTTGAACTCGGGGGAGCCCTGGACGCGCGCGTAGATGTGCCCGGTGCGAGCGTAGGCCTCCTGGAGGGACTGGCGGCTCACCGCGATCCGGGACAGCGACAGCGGCGACCCCACCTCGATCCTTGCCGCGGCCAGCAGCTTTTCGCTCGAAAGGCGGTCGTTGCCGTCGATCACGACCGCCTCCACCAGCGTGCGGACCCCCTCCTTGACCTGGACGTCCACGTCGACCCACCCGCCCACGGCGTCGAGCGTGATGCGGCGCACCTCCACCGTCGCTTCGAGGAATCCGTCTTCCCGGTACTGCTCGGCCACGAACTGGGTGCCGATCCGCCAGGCCTCGGCGTGGAAGACCACCTCGGGGTCGGAGGTCAGATACGGGACCGGGTCGCGGGTCGCCAGGCCGCTGCGCCAGGCCAGCGAGTCGAGGTCGGCGCGCCCCTGGTCGGCCTCCAGCTTGGGGGCGAGGGCGAACCCCTCCGACAGTCGCTTGCGCAGCCATTCGTCGTCGTGGTGGGTGGCGCCGGCGAAGCGCACCTCCCGCAACCGGAACAGGCGATCCGGGTCCACGTGGAACCAGACCGTGACCTCGTCGCCGTCCGCCACCTCCTCGGTCCAGACCCGGGCCTGGGCGAAGCCGAAGGCCGCCAGGAACGTCTGAAGCCGTTCCGCCGCCCCCTCGATGGTGGTCGTGTCGAGGGGGACGTCTCCGTCGTATCCCAGCCGCTCCCGGAGCTGGGCGGCTCCAAAGGGCGCGTCCCCCGTGAAGCGGAAGGTGAAATGCGGACCGGCCTCGACGGAAAAGTCGACGCGCGCCTCCCGACCGTCGACCGTGACGACGGGTGAACCAACTCGCGCCCGGTACCACCCGCCCTTGCGCAGCGCATCCCGCACCGCGCGCAGATCGGCGTCGAGGGTGTCCTCGTCCAGGATCTCGCCGGGCCGGGTCTGGATGCCCCGCCGAAGCACCTCCTCGGGGAGGCCCGTGCTGGGACCGATGGTCACGGCGGACACCCGGGTTGGCTCGCCGGCCTCGACCACGAAGATGACGTCGGCGTCGACCCCGCCCTTGTCCTCCGGCGTCACGCGGGCCTGCCTGTAGCCGTGGCGCGCCAGCAACTCCCGCATGGCTCGCGCCGAGGCCTCCAGCCGGCCCGCGTAGATCTCGGCCCCCTTGGGAAGGGAGGCCGCCTGGAGGAGCGCGGCCGCCGAGACCGGAAGTGCGCCTCCGCGCCCCTCCACGTTCACCGATGCGGCGGCGCGACGGGGAGCGCAATGGACCTCGACCCGCACCCGGGGAGTCTCGGTCGTTCCGCCGGCGGGAAAGGTGATCACCTCCACGTTGGCGCACTTGCCGGTCAGGTACAGGGCCCGGACGGTGCGCTGCGTGGCCTGGGGGCTGAGCGGCTGGCCGGCCTGCACCGCGACCAACGGGCGGAGCAGCTTGACGTCCTCCCCGGGGGGCAGGCGCAGATCGACCTCGACCACCATCGGCCGGAGCGGGACAGGCGGGGAGACGACGACCGGCGCGGCTCCCAGCAGCAGCGCCGCGAGAACCCCCGGGGCGCTCAATCGTTCCACTCCCAGCGAAGCTTGAAGTCGGCGCCCAGGTCCCCTCCGGAGACGTCGGTGCTGTCGTTGTCCCACTGCGCCTGGATGCTGGCGCGGTCGCCGAGACGATACTCCACCTGGGCCTTCTGGCCCCCACCCTGGTTGGAGAGGGGCGCCTGGTAGCGCACCCGCAGCTTGCCGTCCAGGGCCTTGGTCTCGAACTCCCAGCGGGGCTCGACCGTGAGGCTGGTCTTCGAGTAGGCGCTGGTGAGCCGGACGTTCACGTCCTGGAAGACCCCGGTCTGGGGCGCGAAGCGGCGAAGTTGCTGCTCCAGGCCCGACACCGTGAAGAGCGCCTGTGCGGCCGCCGCACCGGCTGCAGCCCCCAGGTTGCTCCCCACGGTGGCGTCGCGGCTCGTGTAGCCGAGCGAGAGCAGCGTGATGATGTCCTGCTGCGAGAGCATGGGCGTGCTCGAGAGCTGGAGCTTCAGGTCATCCAGGTCGCCGAACACGTGCAGGAAGACCCGGTAGTCCTTGAGCGCGGCCTCGCCGGTGACGTCCATCACCATGCGCAGCCGGTTCCGCTCGGTGAAGTCCATTACCGCGCGGCTGAGCACGAACTCGTTCCCGCGGTAGAAGCCCCGGCCGCCGGGAAGGAAGGCCAGGTTCCCGATCATGCCGATCGCGGCCAGGCTGCCGGTGAGCAACAGCTCGCCTCGGGCCTGGCCACGGACCAGGTCGTTGTCGATGCGGGCGTCCCCGTCCACCAGGAGGCGGATGTCGAACCTGAGCCACTCGCCTGCCGGGTCGTAGGCGCGCGGCGGGGTGGTTGCCGCCGAACCCACCGTCAGCATTCGCTTGTCGAGGTCGAAGGGCTCGGTGTAACGCGCCGCCATGACCCGCAGGGTCCCGGCCAGCGTCATGGCGTCTAGCGACCCGAAGGCCTCCAGCTTTCCCGACAGCACGGTGGGCAGCCAGGATGGGATGGCCACCGGCACCCGGTCCAGGTCGGCCTCGATGCGAATGGCCCGAGGGACGAAGCTCGAGAGCCCCACCTCCCCCCGGAGCTGCGTCGGCGCGCCGTTGACGGTCGCGGAGAGCTTCTCGAAGAGCACCAGGTTCTGGGAGAAGGCCAGGTCGCCGGCGATCGAGGCGAACGCGATGGGCAGCTCGCGCAGCCGGAACCCTGCGTCGGCCAGCCTTCCTCCGCCCACGATGTGGGGCTCCTCGAAGGTCCCGGTGATGGCGGCGTCGACGGTGAGCTGGCCGTGGGTCTTCACGATGCCCGGCAGGAGCCCGCCGAGCAGTCGAAGGTCGATGGTCCCTGCCGCAGTGAAGTCCAGCACGCCGTCTCGCGCCCGGGCCCCGGAAGCCGAGAACTCGGTGTTGGTTCCCTGGAGCGTGAACGACTCCACGACCATCCCCTTCCGGCTGACGGTGAGGACCATGGGGTCCTTGTTGCCAACCCGGAAGTCGGCGTAACCGAGGCGGACGCGATCGAGGACGAGGCTGGCCTGCGATTCCCGGACGAACTCGGAATCGCCCTTGGCGGTGGCGCGGCCGTGGGCCTGGGCCCGGAGGCCGGCGGGGGGCCCTCCTGGAAGAAAGCGGGTGAGGTCCTCGACGTCGATGTCCGCCGAGGCCTCGTAGGGCATGGCGCCCTCCAGCGTCGCGCGCCCCGTGAAGCTGACACCGGCGGTCCCGGCCTGGAGCGTGAGCTCCCGCCCACGGAGGAGCCCCTTCGCATCCACGGCCCCGATGGGCACGCCGATGGCCCTCACCTCGTCGCCGGTGAGCGAGAACTTGATGTCCGGATGCTCCACGCTGCCGCCGAACTCGGCCTCTCCGTCGACCGTGCCGCCCCATCCGTCGCCAGGAAGTCCGAGGCCGTCGAGGGACAGGTCGGCGAAGTCCACCGAGAGATTCCAGGGCGACGGGGCGGGGAAGTGAACGGTTCCCGTACCCTCGGCGACCGCCTCTCCCCGATGCAATTCCGCGGTCTCGATGACCGCCTTCTCCCCTTCGACGATGCGCGCGCCGATGCTCCCCCAGTCGAATCCACGCCCCCAGAGCGTTCCGCGCCCCAGCGTGCCCCGGAAGGACATGTTCACCTTCGGGATGTCTCCCTCGAAGGGGATGGACACCTGGATGCTTCCGTCGATGGCCTCCTGGAACAGCCGCGCCGAGGGCAGCCAGGGGAGGACGATGTCGAAGAGGTCGCGCAGCCTCCCGCGCGCCGTGGCCTCGGACGGCAGGATCCGCATCGGCGTGGCGCCCAGGTCGATGGTGGTCTCGATCGTGTAGCTGCTCTCCGCCTTCCGCCCTACGCCCTCCCGGATCCGGAGGATCAGATCCGGGGTGGCCAGCGCCGTCGCGGTCACCTCGCCCAGGTCGAGCTGGAGGAAGTGGAAATCGCGAACGTGGAGCGCGCCCTCGATGCGGGGCGGCCCGTAGGGGATGGCCACGGCCTTGCCACGGAAGGTTCCCTTGCCGGCCATGGGAACGCTGGCGATGTGTCGCAGCGCGCCGAGGTCGACTCCCCCGTCGAGTTCGAGGTCGAACCCGCCGGCATCCTCGAAGGAGAGACGGCCGCGCACGCCCAGGGTCCCTTCGCCGGCGATGGCCTTTCCGCCCTCGCCGATCTCCACACCGGTGGCCGTGATGACCACCGGCGCCTCGATGCGCCCGCTGGGCAGGTCGAGGACGGTCTCCAGCCCGGGGCGCCACTTCTCCCAGGAACGGTCCAGGACCCGGAAGTCTCGAGCACCCACCGCTGCGACGCCGGTGAGGCGCAGCGGCGAGAGCGGCCCCTCGACCTTCACGGCCGCGTCGAGCTTCATCATCACCCGCGCGTCATCCAGGCCCAGGCGCGAGAGCAGCTCGGCGAACTCGACCTGCCTGGTCTCTGCCTCGGCGACCACCGACGCCGCCCCGGCCAGCCGCAGCGTGGCGCGGGCCGTGATGCTCCCGCCTCCGGCGAACGGGATCTCGACCGACGACAGCTCGAGGTCGGTCCCGCGCAGGCGGAAGGCGGCCCGGGAGTCACCCACGGTGTACGGGCCCACGCGAGCGCCGGAGAACTGGACCTTGCCCGAGGCGTCGAGCGCGTCCACCGGTCCCGACAGCTGGACCTTCAGGCTGGCGCTGCCGGCGGACCGGGTCCGTACCCGGGCGATGGACAGGAGGGCGGCCAGCGGCGCCTCCGCATCCAGCTCGAGCCCCAGCCGCGGCTTGCAGAGGTCGCTCACCGTCCCATGCACCGAGACCTTCACCCCCTCCCCCTCGACGCGGAGATCGCGCACGGCCAGGCGGGAGAGGTCGAAGGCGAGGTCGGCCTCCAGGTGACCCTGGTCGACGAGAGTCTTCCGGTCACCGATCTCGAGGAGCGTCGGCCCCAGCTCCACCGTCATGAGGCTGCGCCGGGCGCCGGTGGCCAGCGACCTGAGGTCGGTGGGAATCCATTCCGATCTCGACCGGACGTCGATCCGCCCGACGGTGATCTCCTCGCCTCCCGGCAGCGTCAGGCTGGCGGTCCCGTCCTCGACCTGAAGCCGGCGCAGGTGAAATTCCCGGAGGAGCGGCGGCGGGCAGGGGGCCGGCTTGTCTCCGGGGCGCGACGGCGGCAGAACCAGATTCACCCGGGGTCGAACGACCGACACCTCGTCGAGGGCGATGGTCTTCGAGAGGGCCTGCAGGGGCGCCAGCGTCACCGAGACCGAGTCGGCCGCGAAGACCGGCTTCCCGGGGGGGCCGACGCGGACCTCGTCCAGATCGACCGTGAGTCGCAGCGGGCGGACCCGGCAGGAGCCGAAGGCGACCTCCAGGCCGGCAGCGTCCCGCGCCTTCCGCACGGCAAGGTCGCACAGCTTCCGTCCGGCCCACGGGGTCGAGACCAGCCAGGTGGCGCCTCCGATGGAGAGGAGGAGGAAGGCCAGGAACCCGAGGGCGATGCGCCGCTTCACGGGCGCATTCTCGCCTTCAAAGGGCCGTGGGCCAACTCGGCGTCACCGGGATCCGGCGTTCTTCCGGGTGGGGCGATGGCTGGGCTCCTCGGCCCCGGCTTTCGCCGCGACACCATCCGACCCGAGGGGCGGACGCCCCCCGTCGTCCGGAGGCGTTCCCGGGCCCCCGCCGAGCCGGGCCACCCGATCGGCGGTACCGCGGTATCCTGGATCGGCCTGCGCGATCTTCTGGAAGTACCAGAGCGCGTTCTCGGGCTCCCCGAGCGCCTCGTGCGCCGCGCCCAGCTCGAACTGGATCGCCTTGGCGCCGTCGGCGTCGAGGAACTCGGAGGCAAGTGCCCGGCCATAGGTCTCCACCGCCTCGCGGAGCTCCCCCTTCATTCCAAGGCAGACCCCGATCATGTTGAGGATCTCCACCTCGCGGCGCCTGTCCCCACCGGCCAGAGCCGAGCGGAACTGCTCGAGGGCCTCGTCGAGCATGCCCATCTCCTGGAAGGCGATCCCCAGGTCGTACTTGGTGGCCGAGTCCTCGGGACGAACGGTCTTCTCGAGCCCTCGCTTGAATTGCTCGAACACGTCGGCGACCGAGTACTGGAACTCGCCGGTCGGCGTTGGAGCCAGGTCGGACCCCAGCTCGGCCGAGAGCTCCGGCCCGAGATCGAAGATGCCGGTGATGCCGGTCGCTGCGTACGCCTCCGGCCCTGGAGTGACGGGTTCCGTCCCGGCGACCGGAGGCGGCTCGGCCTCGAAGTCTCCCAGCTCCTCGATCCGGACCTTCGCCCGTTCGACCTCCGGGTGCCCAGGGTAAGCGGCGGCCAGCTCGCGGACAGCCAGCAGCGCCTCCTCGAACAACCCCTGCCGTTCGTAGAACTCGACCTCCTCCAGCTCCGCCGCGAGCCGGGGATGGACCCGCTCGGGAAGTGGCGGCGGCGCGGCTTCGACGTCCGGAAGGATCTCCTCGGCCTCGAGCTCCTCGACGTCGGCGAGATCCACTTCCTCGGGCGTCTCGATCTCCGGATGCCGCCGGCTCGGCGGGCGCCACCTCCACCTCGAGAACCTGGGCCTCGTCGATCGGAGGCGCCTCGTCGATCCGAGGGGCCTCCACGATCGAAGGCTCCTCGTAGTCCTGCGCCAGGACGGGTGGCTCGTCCTCGTCCACCGGCGCCGGACCTTGCTCGTTCAGAGGGACGAGCGCTTCCGCGGGCTCCAGCTCCGACTCGGTGGCCTCCGGTGGAATGACCTCCCCCTCCTCCGCCGCCACCTCGGCCTGCTCCTCCGCCACCTCGGCGCGGGACGGATCGAGCTGCCTCAGCCGTCCGACGGCGTGCTCGATGCGCCCTTCTCCCCCGCGCGCGAGCAGCGACTGGACAGCCCGCTCCGCCGCGTCGGCGGCGCCTTGCCGGTCGCCCATGGCTTCGCGGATGTCCCGGATCCGCTCCAGGGCGTCCGGGTTCTCGGCATCCTCGGCGAGGATCTTCTGGACGTGGTCGAGCGCCTTCTGGTGCAGTCCGTACTTGAGGTAGACGTCGGTCTCGGTGAGCAGGCGGCTGATCGGCGTCGCGGTCGCCGACGTTGCCGCCGGCGGCGTCGCGACAGGCGGGGCCGCGAGCGGTGGCGCAACCGGAGTCACCGGAGCGGGCGGCCGTGGACTCGCGCCTGCACCAGGGGGGGAGGTCGCGGCCGGCCCAGCTCCGGGCGGGCGTCCCACCGGCGGCGCAGCAGTCGCCGTCGCGGTGGCGACCCGCTGCCCGTCGGGCACGGTCAGCTCCTCGGTCGCCTCGGGATCGTCGGGAAGGAGGTCGAGGACCATTCGCCAGGTCAGCGCCGACTCGTCGCGACGACCGCGCTCGGCGTAGACGTGGGCCAGCGCCCGGTACACGGCGATGGTCTTCGACACCTGCCCCAGGTCGCGGAAGGCCTGGGCCATGAGCCGCAGCGTATCGATATCCTGCTTGTCGGCGCCGTGGCACGCCTGGAGCTTCCCCAGGGCCTTCTTGGTGTCTCCGCGGGCCAGGTATTCCTGGGCCAGCTCTCGGGCGAGCTTCAGGTCGTCGGGCGTGAGCAGGAAGATCCGCTCGGCGAGCTTCAGATGCTCGTCGCCGCGCTTGTTCTCGCGCAGATGGGCCGAGGCGCGCCGGTAGAGCTCGAGGGCCTCGGCGGTCCGGCCCGCCTTGGCGTAGAGGTCGCCGAGCCGCTGGCAGGTGACGATGTTCTCCGGGTCGAGATCGAGGAGCCGCCGGAGCACGTCGAGGTGGCGCCCCTGGTCGCCGGCCTTCTCATGGGCGGCGGCCACGGCCTGGAGCTGATTGGTGGCGTCGTTCAGGAGCCCGAGCTGCTGGTAGAGCCCGGCCAGCTTCTCGTTCACCCGGATGTCGTCGGGGGTGAGCTTGACGATCTGCTTGAAGACGGCCACCGCCTTCAGGAAGAAGCCCTGGTCGCCGTAGATCTCGGCGACCTGGTTGAAGGTCGCGGCCGCGGCGGCGTTGTCGCCCTTCTTCTGCTGGATCTCGCCGACCTTCAGGAGGATGCGAACCTCCTTGCGATCCTCGGCGAGGATCTTGTCGTAGGCCTTCAGGGCCTTGTCGTACTGGCCCTTCTGGACGAGCCGGGTGGCCTCGGCGATGATCTTGTTCTTGTCGACCGCCATCGGGCTGACCAGATCTCGTCGTGGACTACTCGGCCGCGCCCCTCATGGGCGCAGGACCGGACCTATTCGGGAGCCGCAGGAGCGTAACGAAAGGGTGGCCCGCGGTCAAGGGACAAGGCCTTCCATGGCTGCGGAATCCCAATTGATTTTCCGCTTACGACCCTTCGATCTTGGCGAGGGCGTCGGCTCCCCCGGTGAGGATCTGGTCGACGATCCGGGTGTCGTAGCGCCCGTTCAGGAAACCCTGGTGGTCGAGGACCCGCTTGTGGAACGGGATGTTGGTCTTGATCCCTTCGATGACGTACTCCTCGAGGGCGCGGCGCATCCGGCTGATGGCCACCTCCCGCTTGTCGCCCCAGCAGATGAGCTTGGCCACCAGCGAGTCGTAGTACGGCTGCACCTTGTAGTCCTCGTAGGCCATGGTGTCGACGCGGACGCCGTAGCCGCCGGGCTGGTGATAGCCGGTGATGGTGCCCGGCGAGGGCGCGAACGTGCGGGGGTCCTCGGCGTTCACGCGGCACTCGATGGCGTGGAAGCGCGGCACGACCGACTCCTGGGTGCGCTCGAGCACGTCGCCGTTTGCTAGCTTGATCTGCAGGCGCACCAGGTCCAGGCCGTAGACCTGCTCGGTCACCGGGTGCTCCACCTGGATGCGGGTGTTCATCTCCATGAAGTAGAAGTTGCCCTTCTCGTCGAGAAGGAACTCGATGGTGCCGACGTTGTTGTAGCCGATGTCGCGCATGGCCCGCAGCGCAACCTCGCCCATCTCTCGCCGGAGCTCGGGCGAGACGGCCGGGCTGGGCGCCTCCTCGATCATCTTCTGGTGGCGCCGCTGCACGGAGCACTCGCGCTCGCCCAGGTGGATGATGTTGCCGTGCTCGTCGGCCACCATCTGCAGCTCGATGTGGCGCGGCTCCTCGATGTAGCGCTCCAGGTACATGGAGCCGTCACCGAAGGCCGCCAGGGCCTCGGCGCTGGCGGTCTCGAAGCCCTGGCGGACGCCCGAGATCTCGCGAACGATCTTCATCCCCCGCCCGCCGCCGCCGGAGGCTGCCTTGAGGATCACCGGGAACCCGACCTTCCTGGCGATCTTCTCGGCCTCGTCGGCGTCCTGGAGCACGCCTCGGGCGCCGGGGAGCAGCGGCAGTCCGGCCTTCTCCATGGCCTCGCGGGCGGCCACCTTGTTTCCCATGAGCCGCAGCATCTCGGAGCGGGGCCCGATGAACTTGAGCCCGAGCTTCTCCACCAGCTCGGCGAAGGCGGGGTTCTCGGAGAGGAAACCGTACCCGGGGTGAATGGCGTCGGCGCCGGTGACCTCGGCCGCGGAGAGCAGCGCGCGGACGTCGAGGTAGCTCTGCTTGGATTGCGGCGGCCCGATGCACACCGCCTCGTCCGCGAAGCGGACGTGGAGGGAGTCGGCGTCGGCCGTCGAGTGGACCGCGACGGTCCCGATGCCCAGCTCCCGGCAGGCGCGGATCACGCGCAGCGCGATCTCGCCTCGATTGGCGATGAGCACCTTCTTGAACATGACGCCCCCTGGTTCCTAGGCCGGCTCGATGCGGAAGAGCTTCTCGCCGAACTCCACCGGGGTCGCGTTGAGGACGAAGATCTCGGTGATCTTGCCGTCGACCTCGGCCTCGATCTCGTTCATGAGCTTCATGGCCTCGACGATGCAGAGCACCTGCCCCTTCTTCACGACCGTGCCCACGTCGGCGAAGGCGGGGGAGTCGGGCGAGGGAGCGCGATAGAACGTGCCCACGAAGGGCGAGGTCACCACGTGACCGGGCTTCTCCGGGGCCTTCTCCGCGGCCTTGGGCACGGGCGTCGCGGCGGGAGCGCCGGCTGGAACCGGAGCCGCCACCTGGGCCAGCACTGGCGCGGGCGCAGCCACGGCGGCCGGCGCGACCATGCTCACCGGGGCGGGCCCGCGACGGATGACGATCTTCTCCTCCCCTCGCGTCCACAGCAGGCTGCGGACGTCGCTGTCCTCCAGCGCGTCCACCAGCCTGGTTACGTCACCGAGAGTGAAGCCGCCCGCGGCCTGCTCCTTGCCGCCGTCCGCCTTCTTGCTCGCCATGATGCCTCCCTGCTCGTGGAATGGGGCGTGGCCGGCTAGCCGGCCACGCGGGTGAGGTACTCGCCTGTCCGGGTGTCGATGCGGAGGAGCTCGCCCTCGTTGATGAAGAGCGGCACCTTGACCATGTAGCCGGTCTCGAGCACCGCCGGCTTGGTGGCTCCGGAGACCGTGTCGCCCCGTACGCCGGGGTCGCACTTGGCCACCCGCAGGTCCATGGCGTTGGGGATCTCGATGCCGATCGCCTTGCCGTTGAAGAAGAGGACCTGGGTGGTGGTGTTGTCCTTGATGAAGTTCTTGGCGTCCGCCATCTGCTCTTCGGTGAGGAAGGTCTGCTCGTAGTTCTTGTTGTCCATGAAGTTGTAGTGGTCGCCTTCCTTGTAGAGGTACTGCATCTCCTTCTCCTCCAGGTCGGGCTTGCCCACCACGTCGCCGGACTTGAACGTCCTGTCGATGGTCCGGTTGTTGAGCAGGTTCTTGATGCGGGTCCGCACGAAGGCGCTGCCCTTGCCGGGCTTGACGTGCTGGAACTCCACGATCTCCCAAGGCTCCTTGTCGATCTCGATCTTGAGGCCGCGCCGAAAAGCGCTGGTGTCGAGGGTGTCTCCCATGTCTCGTGACTCCTTTATGAAAAGTTCGGGCCGGCCGCCCTCGCGGGGAACCGGAAATTGCGCCGCCTACAGCTCGGCGAGCACGCGGGGGGCCGTGACCCGGAGGAGGTAGCGGGCCTTGCCCTGGTTTCCCTCGGGCGTGAGTGCCACCACCATGAAGTAGTCGGGGGAGACGAGCCGTCCCACGGTCACCAGTCGATCCGTCCCCAGGGTGAACTCCGCGACCCCCCCGGCCGCGTGGGCCAGGGCGGCCTCGCTGGCCGTGCGAAGGATTCCAGTCAACTCGACCATCATCGACTGCACGTCGATGCCGGCGTTGGACTGGACGTGGGTGTCGACCTCGATGCCGTCCATCCCCATGAGCGAGCAGGCGATGGCGCCGTCGACGCCCCTGCAGACATCCTGCAAGTGCTCGCGGAAGCCCATGGGCCCTGCCCCTTCGCGGAAAAACGCCCGTGGTTTCGGGCGCCGACTCGTCGAGCCGCGCCTTTTCTAGCCCTCGGACGCCCTGCCGTCAAGGCGGGGCGCGGCAGGGGCCGATCGGGGGAAGAGGCCCCCGCTGCCTCACTGCAGCGTGGCGCAGGCCGGGGCCGCGGTCTGGCCGGGCGCCACCCCGGGCGCAATGGCCGAAGGGCAGGTGACCAGGAGCGCTGGGGGCGTGCAGGCGAAGCTCGAAGCCAGGCAGCCCGAGCACACCGCCACCGGGATCTTGAACCAGGCGGTGGTGAAGGAGTCCTGGGAGGCCAGGACGCCGTGCGCCCGGACGTTCACCACGATGTTGGTGGTGGCGCTGCCGGCGGGCGCGAGCGACGGGAAGTAAGCCACCGGGATGAGGCGAAGCACTGCGCCCGAGGAACCGGCGGTCGGCACGGTGATGGCCGCCGCGACGGTCCACGGGGCGAGCGCTGCACCGGTGTACGTCATCTCGAAGGACTGGATGTTGGCGTTGTTGGTGTTGATGCGGCCGTCCACGGTGCTCGAGTTGTCGACGAGGGCGTTGTCGATCTGCACCGGCATCCGGAAGTCGACCTGGGCGGTCGCCACGTCGAGCACCGGCGTTCCCGCGAAGACGGTGTCGCACTTCGCCGGGTAGAGGCAGGACCCGGTGCTGGCGTCGGGGTCGGGCGGCGAGCAGATGGCGAAGATGCCCACCGGGCTGAACTCGGCCGCGCATGCGGAGAGCCCGAGGGCAAGGGCGGCGGCGGCGAGATTTCGGATCTTCATGGCCGTCTCCTAGTTCGCCACCGGCGTGGGGCCGCCCATCATCGACTGACGGTTCAGCACACGCGGGGTGATGAAGATGAGCAACTCGGTGTGGGCGTCGTCCTCGGACTTGGACTTGAAGAAGAAGCCCAGGATGGGGATGTCGCCCAGGAACGGCACGGAACTGGTCGTGCTCGCGGTTGCGCGGGTGTAGATGCCGCCGATGACGGTGGTGTCGCCGTCCTTCACGAGCACCGTGGTCTCCGCCTGCCGCTTGGTGATCGACGGCTGGCCGTTGGCCCCGGTGAGGCTCGGGTCGGGCTTGTTGTTGGTGGCCTTGATCTTCATGAGGATGGAGCCGTCGGCCGTGACGTGAGGCGTCACCTTGAGCTCGAGCAGCGCCTCGACGAAGGTCGTGTTCACGCCGGACGCCGACACCTGAGAGAACGGGATCGACTGGCCCTGGGAGATGGTGGCTTCCTTGTTGTCGAGGGTGGCGATCTTGGGCGCCGAGATGGTCTTCACCATGCCCTTGCGCTCCAGCGCGGTGAGGCGGAGGTTCAGGTTGAAGGCGCCGTTGGCCGAGCCGAAGACGAGGCCGATGCCGCCGCCCGAGCCCTGACCGACCGGGGCGGGAAGGTTGATGGCGTAGTTCGGCGTTGACTGGTTGCCCTGGTTGGGGGCCTGGCCGGCGGCGCCGGCGCCCGTCATCACGTTGGGGAACGACACGGGCAGGCCGTTGCCGGTGGCGGGGCTGAAGCCCATGTTCCCGCCCCACTGCACGCCGATGGCCTGGGCGAAGTTGGACTGCGCCTCCACGATGCGGCTCTCGATGAGCACGCCCGGGGTCTCGGTGTCGAGGTTGCGAACCAGCCCCTCGGCCCGGGCCAGCGCCTCCTGGGTGTCCTTCACGATGAGCACGTTGGTCCGCTCGTCGACGGTGACGGTGCCGCGATCGGTGAGCACGTCCTTCACCTGCCGGGCCAGATCGGAGGCAGTGGAGAAGTTGACCGGGATGATCCGGACCTTGAGCGGCAGGAGGATCTGGCGATTCTTCACCGCTTCGAGCTTGGCCGCCTCCTCCTTGGCGATGACCTCGTACTTGGCGACCCGGATGACGTTTCCGACCTCTTGCTTGCCGAGCCCCTTCGACTGCAGGACGATGTCGAGCGCCTGATCCCAGGGGACGTTTCGCAGCGCCACCGTGATCTTCCCCGTCACGTCGTCGGCGACGACGATGTTCTTCTTGGACACGTCGGCGAGCAGTCGGAGCAGGTTGCGGACGTCGATGTCGTGGAAGTCGAGGGTGATGCGCTGGCCGGAGTACTGCTTCTGGCCGGGGGCGCCGAGCAGGGCGTAGTCGGGCGCCGCGCCGCCGAAGCCTGCCGCCTGGGCGCCAACCGAGGGGGCTTCCTCGGCAGAGTGGCGCTCCACCTCGCCCGCCACCACGGTCCAGACGAGCCCCTTCGCCGTCTCGATCACCTGCTCGGTGGCGTCGCCTCGGAGCGTGGCCACCACGCGAACCCGGCCGGAGGGCTGGTTGAAGGAGGAGACCATGAGGAGCGGGCCAGAGACCCCGCTCGTGTCCACCGAACGTTCCAGCCGCTTCGGCATCTGGGCGCCGTCGAGGGTCAGGACGAGCGTTCGGGCGTCCGGACGCGAGACCGAGTGCTCGGCCTTGCCGGCCACCTCGATGCGGGCCGTGCTGCCCGACTGCGTCACCTTGATCTCCTGGATGGCTGCCAGCCTGGGCTCCGCCGCGGGAACGGACGCGACCACCGCCGGTTCGACCGCGTGTTCGACTGCTGGTGCGGCCACGGAGGCCGTCGCGCTTGCGGAGCGAATCGAGAGCCCCTGGGCGGTCCGCTTCACCTGCGCGCCGCTGATGTCGCCGGACGCGTCGAGCACCACGCGCACCTTGTCGGCGTCGCGGCCGAACCGAACCTGCGTGAAGCCGGCCCCTGCCGGGACGGCATGGCGAGGTGCGTTCTGTACCCCGGGCAGGTCGATGGCGAGGCGGGGCGGATCGCGGAGCTCGATGACCTCGTAGGTGCCCACCGGGCCGTTCATCTGCACGAGGACCGCATCGCCCTGGACGCGCACGCCGGTGATGGCGGTGGCGACCTTCGTCGAGCTGGTCTCGTCGATGCGCCGGGCGACCACATGGTCGTCCGCCTGCGCCGCCTGCACGACCTTCGCCGCGGGCATCGCGGGAGCGGCCGCGACCGGCGCGGGCTCGGCGCTGCTGACGACCTCTGCGGCCATTGCCTTGGGCGCCTCGGGGGCAGCCTGGGCCGATGCCGCATCGCGGCTCGCAACGCCCGCCAGGATCTTCACTCGCACCGTGTCACCCTGCGGGGAAACCTCGTAGCGGGCGGCAGAGTCGAGCGCGATGACGATCCGGCCGACGCTGGTCTTCTCGTCCTGGTACTGGGCCGTGCTCACCGACGCGACGCCGCCTCGGTCCACTCGGACGGGCGAGGCCACGCCCGAGACGTCGCCGCCGGCCACGTCCACCACCAGCCGGGGCGGGTCCTGCAGCTTGAACACCGTGTAGCTCGGGGCGCGGGTGGCCCGGATCTCGACCTCGACGGAGCCGTCGCGGTCGGCGACCTCCACGGCGCGGATGACGTTGGGGCCTGGAGGGGCCGCTCCACCCGATTCGGGCCATGCGAGCAGCCCGGCAAGGGCGATTCCGGCGACGATCTGGCTGTGGTTCCGCATCGCGCTACTCCTCGAGGTTCAGCGACTGTTCCTTGGGAAGCCGGAGGGCGGTCTCTGTCTTCTCTCGCGTCCCGTCGGCACGCATCGCCCACTCCGTCACCACGACCTCTCCGGTGCGGATGGTCGCCACCACCCCGCCGTTCTTCCCGATACAGGCACCCTTGCGAATGGCGTAACCGACCCCGGTGGGCGCCTCGACCATCGCCAGCGGGTCGGCGAGGCCGGTGATGACGGCAACCAGCCGGAGCTGGTCGAGCTCGAAACGGCCCAGCGGCGTGTTGCAGCGGGTGACCACCGCGCCGGTCGTGGCGCGCAGTTCGCCCAGGAAGCTCTTGAACGGGTCGCGCTTGCCGACCGAGGAGTAGGCCACCTCGGATTCGGGGGCGGGCGCCGCAGGGGCAACCGGCCCGGCGGCCGGCTTGGCGACGGCCGGCGCCGCCTTGGGGGCAGTGCTCTTCTGCTCGCCACACGCGGCGATGGCCAGCGCGGTCAGGACGACGAGCGCGAGGACTGGGCGGTTCATGGCTTCCCCCCCGCCGCGCCCGCCTTGGCCGGAGCGGGCTGGGTTGGGACGAACATGAAGGTGGTGACCAGGAACTTCCCGTTCAGGATGACCTTGCCCCCCGTGTCCTTGGGAGCGTCGAGGACGATGTCGTTCACGTTCACGATGCGGCGCAGCCGGGACAGCGAGTCGAAGAAGGTGACGATCTCGTTGAAGTTCCCGGTGACGGCCATCTTGATGGGCACCCGTGCGTAGAAGCCCTGGTTCACGTCGGCCATGGGCTCGATGGTCGAGATCTCGAGGCCGGCCTTGCGGGCCCGCTCCTGGAAGAGCTGGAGGAGCTCGTCGATCTTCTTCTCCTCCGGCAGCTCGGCCAGCGCCTCCTGCAACCGCTGCTCGAGCAACTCCTTCTCTCGCCGGAACTGGTTCAGGTTGTTGGCGATGGCCGTCTTCTCGATGAGGTCGTTGTCGAGCCGCTTCTGCTCGGCGTCGGTCCGGGCGATGCGCTGCTCGGTCTCGGAGATGGAGGGCCCGAAGGTGGGAACGGAGATGACGAAGTAGTTGAGGACGGTGAGCAGCACCACGATGGCCGCGACCACGCCGGCCTTCGCGGCCATGGGCGCCCGGGCGATTGCGTCGAGGATCCGGTCCATGGCCCCTACCTCTTCGCCGGCGCCGCGGGCGCGGAAGCGCTGGGCGTGTAGTTGGCCTGCGCGGTGATGGTGAAGTCGACGATGCGCATCCCACCCCGGGTGGCCGCGGTGGTCTTCTTCAGCTCGACCTTGGAGAAGTAGGGCGTCTGCTGCAGCGCCGTCATGAAGGCGGAGACGTCGTCGATGGTGGCGCCCGAGCCTTCGAAGGTGATGGCCCCGGCCTTCTCGTCCATCTTCCGTACCTCCAGGCGGACCGGCATGATCTGCGCGAGCTGGTCGAGGAGCTTGACCGGTCCGGAGCGGCCGGCCTTGAGCTTGTCGAGGATGTCGAGCTTCTCCTTGAGAGCAGCCTGCTGGGCCTTGATGTCTTTCACCTCGCCGATGATCCGGTCGAGCTGCGCGATCTCGTCCTTGGTGCGCTTGACCTTGCTCTCGCGCGTGGCCAGGTCGCCGGCCCGGGAGGAGGCCCACACCCAGTTGGCGATGACGGCGAGGACGACGATGAGCGCCAGGAGGAGAAGCTGCTGCCTCCCGGCTACCTTCTTCTTCGAGACCCGGACGGCCAGTAGGTTGATGCGGATCATGGCTACTTGTCTCCGGGGCGGCGGAGCGCGAGGCCGATGGCCACCGCCGCTGACGGCGCGGCGTTCATGATCACGGCCGGGTCGAACTTGCGGTTGTCGACCTCGATGTTCTTGAAGGGGTTCATGACCTCCACGGGCACTCCGGCCCGCTGCTCGATCACCTTGAAGAGCGCCGGGATCCGCGCCGTTCCGCCCGACAGGTATACCCGGGTGATGTGGATGTCCGGCGCGGTGGCGGCGTGGAAATCGAGCGAGCGCTGGATCTCGCCGCCCATCTGGTCGGCGACGCCCTGGATGACCCTCTCGACCTCCTGCGGGACGACGGCGTCGCTCTCGCCGTGCCCTCCCACCTTGAGCGCCTCGGCCTCCTCCGCGGAGATGTTGAGCTGCTTCTGGATCTCCTCGGTGAAGGCGTTGCCTCCCACGGTGATGTCGCGCGTGAAGGTGGCCATGCCGTTGTTGACGATGTTGATGTTGGTGACCGCCGCCCCCACGTTGATGAGCACCACCGGCTGGCCAGGAGTCTGCGGGTAGTTGGCCTCGTAGGCGTTCTGCGCCGCGAAGGCGTCCACGTCGACCACCGTGACGGTCAGTCCGGCCTCGGCGCAGACCGAGGTGAAGTCGTTGATCATGTCCTTCTTGGCGGCGACCAGGAGGACGTCCATCTGCCCGGCCGCGTCGGCCTGGGGCGTCAGGATCTGGGTGTCGATGTTCACGTCCTTCACGTCGAAGGGGATGTACTGCTCCGCCTCCCACTGTATCGACTCGTCCAGGTCCTCCTGCGTCATGAAGGGCATGGAGATCCGCTTGATGATGACCGAGTGGCCGCGGACGCCGATGGCCACGTCCTTGATCTTGACCTTCTGCTGCGCCACGAGCTCCCGGATGGCCTCCACGATGGCCGAGGAGTTCATGAGCTGGTTGTCGACGACGGCCTCGGGCGGCAGGGGCGCCTCTCCCCAGGCGAGGAGCTGGTAACCGCGCTTCCCCTCCCTGAGGTGCACGAGCTTCACGCTCGAGGAGCCGATGTCGAGGCCGAGGGCCAGCTTGTTCTTCGCCATCGATTCCCCCTACGACCTCTTCCGGCCCGCGAAGGCGGGAGCATCGGTCCGGCGGGATGCGAGATTGCCGAAGACCGCTTCCTTGTCCGCGGGCTGCAGCCCCAGGGCCAGGATGATCTTCCGCTTGGTGTCCACGCGACACTCGGCTCCCCGCTCCACGCGAGTCACCGTGAGTGCTGAAACGCCAGCCTTGCGGGCCAGCTCGGCCTTGGTCAGGAGCAGGTCCTCGCGGAGACGCCTCACGTTGTTGGCGGCGCGGTGAAGCAAGGTGGATGAGCCACGTACGGGCATCGTTGGGTCACGGTACGCCGGTCCGCGTTCACAGATCAAGAAATCTGCATGGTTCCAATGTCAGCCGGTGTACCACATTCGTGGACAAGCGATGGTTCTCTGATGCCTCATTATCGGTCAAAGATGGGTCAAGCCTCGATCCCGTACTCCTTGATCTTGTAGAGGAGCGCCCGGTACGAGAGGTCGAGAAGCTCGGCGGCTCGGGTGCGGTTTCCGCCCGTCCGGTCGAGGGCGGCGCGGATGAACTGTTCTTCCAGGGAACGGAAGGCTCGCTTCACGGAAAGGTCCCGGCCGGGCTCGAGCGCCGCCGGGGCAGGCGCGGCCCTGACCTCGTCCGGCAGGTCGTCCTCCTGGACCAGCGGACCGTCGGCCAGCACGACCGCCCTCTCCACCGCGTGCTCGAGTTCCCGGACGTTTCCCGGCCAGCGGTGGGCACGGAGGACGTCGAGGGCCTGGGGCGACACGCCCGTCAGCGGCTCCTCCGGGCGAAGGCGGCGGTACTTGGCGAGGAAGTGCTCGACGAGGGCCGGAACGTCGTCGGGGCGCTCCCGGAGCGCCGGCAGCCGGACGTTCACCACGTTGAGCCGGTAGAAGAGGTCCTCGCGAAACTGCCCCTCCTTCACCGCACGCGCGAGGTCGCGGGCGGTGGCCGCGACCACCCGCACGTCCACCCTCTCCGAGCGGGTGTCGCCGACCCGGCGCACCTGCTCGTCCTCCAGGAAGCGCAGCAGCTTCACTTGCAGTGCAAGAGGCAGCTCGCCGATCTCGTCCAGGAAGAGCGTCCCGCCGTCGGCCTCGGCGGCGAGCCCCTTCTTGTCGCGAGAGGCGTCGGTGAAGGCGCCGCGCACGTGTCCGAAGAGCTCGGACTCCAGCAGCTCCGCCGGGATGGCGCCACAGTTCACCGCCACGAAGGGCATGGCCGCCCGCGGCGAGAGCTCGTGGAGGGCGCGGGCCACCAGCTCCTTTCCCGTGCCCGATTCCCCGGTGAGGAGCACGGTGGTCTTGGTGGGCGCCACCCTGCGGACCTGGCGGAGCATCTCCTGCAACGCGGGAGACGACCCGATGAAGTTCTCGATCCGGAATCCCTTGGCGAGCTCCGAGCGCAGCCGCCGGTTCTCCCGCGAGAGACGCAATCGCTCCTCGGCCTTCCGGAGAACGAGCACCACCTCGTCGGGCTTGAAGGGCTTGGAGACGTAATCGTAGGCGCCGGCCTTCATGGCCTCGATGGCGGTGTCGTGGGTGCCGTAGGCGCTCATGACGATGAAGGTGAGCTCGGGGTGGATCTCGAGGGCCCGCCGCAGGAGCACGAGACCGTCCATGCGGGGCATGCGGACGTCGGAGAGGACGAGGTCGTAGTCGCGGGACGAGAGCTCGCGAAGCGCGTCCTCCCCGTTCGACACCGCCCGCACCTCGTAACCGCGATCGGTCAGGATCACGTTGAGCAGGTGCCGCATCGACTCTTCGTCGTCGACGACGAGGACGTTGTTGAAAGGCACGGGGCGGGATCGTAGCACGGGCCAGGCCATCGGCCGACGTCAGGGAAAGGCGATCTCCTGCCCCAGGCGAACCGCCGCCTCCGGGACCACGACCTCGACGGCTTCTGCCGTGCCCCGGGTGATTCGCCAGGCCGGTCCCGTGCGAATCGTATGAGTCGACCAGCCGCTCGGGACGGCGACCCTCATCCGCCAGGTTCCCTGCGGTCCGCTGGTGGTCCAGGCGCGGTATCGATGCTCCCGGCCGCGCTCGGTGAACTGGAGCTCGCCGACGATGACCGTTCCCGGGTCGGCCCGGCCGGAGAGTGTGGCCCCGGCCACGAGTTCGTAGGTCCACACCACCGGCAGCGGGAAAGCTCAGGTTCCCCGCCACGGCCTGGCTCGCGAAGATCGGCATGAGCCGCTCGAGGTGCGGGAGACCCACGCCGGGCATCCCGGAGCCGGCGATGAGAAGCTGCGACAGGGGCATCCTCCTCATGAACCTCGGGTTGAGAACCGGAGGGGCTCCCAGGACGGGGGGCTCGCCTTTGGGCAACGCTTGATGGTTGGAAAGGAGAGCCCACCCCCGACCACATAGCCGAGGTCGTACTTCTCCATGGTCTCGACCAGGCGCTTCTCGTCCCCGAGAAAGGCCTCTTGCACGTCGCGGAAGGAGACGGGGTCGAGGTAGGAGCCAAATCCATTGGCGGCGACCGGACGACCCGAGAGGTACATCACGAAGTGCCCGACGTCCCACGGGGCGAGCACACCCTCGCGGTGCCCGTGGATCGGCTCCCTGTCGAGCTTCAGCTCCAGGGAGGCGCTGTAGAGCGAAAGCAAGTCTCGTGGTTCGGTCATCGCCAGCTGGCTTCGCAAGGTCGAGCTGCCGAGAACGATGACCATGGCGCCGAGGAGTGGAACCACGGCGGCGGCCCGACCGACCCGCGGGAGCCTGGAGACCTGGAGGGCCATGCCTCGAAACGCCAAGGCAACGACGATGGCGAGCATCGGCGCAGCGAGGCGAGTGAAGCGAACCTGCATCAGCGCCAGCGCCGCCAGGACGGCCGTCAGGAAGGCGAACGTCATCGCCCTCCGCGGCGAAGTCCGCCACGCAACGACCACGCTGATCGGGAAGACGACGGCCCCCATGACACCAACGGGGCCCAGGTATGTCTGCACGTTTCCATCACCGACCCGCCCCGCGGCCCGAAATGTGAGAAGCGGCTGGAACTCCGAGATGGTGTCGATCCATGGATCATGGCGGAAGACCCAGCCACCTATCGCGGTTCGAATCTCGAGAAGGAGGGACGGGACCAGGAGCATCGCGATGGCCACGACGCTGGCCGCCACCGCGAGCGTGAACGCAGCATGCTGGGCGGGCGATCGTCCGCTGAGTCGGCGACTTGCAAGCACCGCGGCGCCCAGGGCCATCCCGGCGACGGCGACGACGCATGGCTGGAGAAGCGACGGTACGGCGAACGAGAGGAGCCGCCCGTGAACCAGAAGGGCCGGAATCGTAGAGGCTGCTCCCAGAAGCGCCCCGGCGACGAGCGCCGGAGCACCAGAACCAATCAGTCGCGGCGTTCGATCCGGCCCCAGTGCCGACAGGCCCAGCGGCACGGCAACGAGCGCCACGTAGAGCACACCGCCCGAGAAAACCCACAGCGCCAGCGCCACCGCTCCTGCGCCCGCCGCCTCCCACGCAATTCCGGGCGCTCCCTCTCCTGCTTCCGAGAACCGCCGCACACACCAGTCCGCGAGCAGCACCATCGAAAGCGCCTCGGCGATGTGGTGATCCAGGAAACCGAAGGAAGAGACCGCGACGAACTGCGGGATGAAAGCAGCGATGAGCCCGGCCGCCAAGGGAGTCCACCGGTCCTGTCGCGGAACGAGCATACGGGCGAGGTCGATGGTCGCCCAGACGGCGAGGATGCCGATCACCACGGGCCACAGAAATATGGCGACACGTGTCTCGGCCCTGTTCGCGCCTCCGCCGGCGATCGTCGCGAACGCGGCGCCGAGGAGGTCGAAGCCGTCGGCCCACGGGGCGACTCCTCCCACCGGCCAGTTCATCAGCGGGTCGAAGGTGGGGATGGCCCCGCGCAGCGCGCCCTCGATCCTCCTCAGGTGATAGTGACCGTCCCCGCCGATGGGGATCATCTCGCCGCCGGCAAGGGCCTCTCCAAAGTACGCGATTCGAACCCATGCAGCCACGGCCATGACGAATACGAACGCAAGCGTCGCCTCCCAGTTCATGGCGAACGGCTCGCCCACCTTCGATCGCGGTGTCGCCCAGGACACGTTCACCCTCTCGCCAACGCGAAGGCGCAGGGTGAATACGGCCCCACCCCTCTCCGAGTTGGCGACGTCGATGGACCCCCCGAACGACTCGATGATGGAATGGCTGATGGCGAGGCCCAGGCCGCTCCCCGCGCCCGGATCCTTGGTCGTGAAGAACGGGTCGAATAGCTGCGCTAGATTCTGGGGCGCGATCCCCGGACCGGAGTCCAGCATCGTGATCTCCATCGTGCCGGACTCGACCCGCCCGCCCACCTCGACCCGTCCCTTCCCCTCCATGGCGTCACCGGCGTTGAGCAGGAGATTCACGAACACCTGGCAGAGCTGCCGCTCGTCGGCGAGAACCAGGGGCAGGCCCCGGGGAAGCGTGACGACCACTTCCACGCTTCGGCAACGGGGCTGCACGCGCGCAAGGTCCATGGCCGCGTCGATCGCAGCCGCAACCGTCACCGGGCGTAGCTCGAGTGGCGCGGGGCGCGCGAAGTCGAGGAGCCCCCGGACGGTGTGGTCGATACGGTCTGCTGCCGCCGCGATGCGGTCGAGCGCTTCCCGAAGATCGGGGTCTGCGGTGGCGGAAAGGCGCGAGCGAGCCAGAGAGGTATAGCCGGAGATGGCTCCCAGGGGGTTCCCCACCTCGTGCGCCACTCCCGCCGCGAGACGCCCGACGGTGGCCAGCTTCTCGCTTCGAAAGAGCGACTCGCGCGCCTCGGCGAGCGCCTGATTCACCCGGGTCATCTCGTCGACCTTCGCAGCGAGCCGGGCGCGCTCCTCGATCAACGCCGCGGCCGCCCGCTCGAAGGCCAATGCTGCCTGGTCGAGACCGTGACCGCTGTCGCCGAGCAACGGCAGGTGGCCGGGGGCACTACCCTGCAGCGCCTCCGCCGCGTCCAGGATGCGCTCGACGGGCCGGGCCACCCGTCGGATCAGCATGGCCGACGCGCCCCAGATCACGAACACCGAGATCGCCGCCACAGCCGTGGCCAGGGCGAGGACCGAGGGCTTCCCGGCCGCTCCGAGCGCCAGCACGGCGAGGAGGAGGAAGACCGCCCCGGCGCCTACCGACGAGGCGATCGTCACGATGAGTAAAGAGCGCGTGCCAGGGGCCTTCATGACTACCCAAAGACGGAGAGCCCGGGGACGACCCCGGTGATCCAGGCCTGAAGCCAGAGCCACTCCAGCGCGCCCAGGGCAAGGAAGGGGCCAAAAGGAACGGCGTTGCGTGGAGGAACCCAGTCGAGATCGGCGCCTTCCGGACCCGTTTCCGGCGGCGGGCCAGGCTGACTCCGTCCCAGGATGATCAGCGCGAGCCCGACCACCGTGCCCTGCAGTGACGCGAGGAGGACCACCGGCAGGAGGGGCGCGATGCCCAGCCACGCACCGATGGCCGCCAGGAGCCACACGTCGCCGAAGCCCAGGGCCTCCTTCTTGAGGATCCGCTCTCCCAGGAAAGCCACAAGCGCGAAGCCGATCCAACCCGCCGCCGCTCCCGCGACCGAGCCGAGGAGGGAGGCGGCAGGGGTGACGTGAACCGCGGAGAGGACGAGCCCGGCGCCCAGCAGGGGCAAGGTGATGGCGTGCGGGAGCAGCCAGGTGTCCAGATCGATGAACGCGAGCGCCAGAAGGGTCGCCGCGAATGCGAACTCCGCGAGCGCCTCGAACGACAGCCCGTGGCGCGACACCGCCACCAGCGCCGCCGCTCCCCCGAGGAGCTCGACGAGCGGGTAGCGCCAGGAGATGCCGGTGCGGCACGTGCGGCACCGCCCCCGGAGGAGGATCCAGGACAGGACGGGGACGTTGTCCCGCCACCCGATGGGCGTCCGGCAAGAGGGGCAACGGGAGGGCGGACGGACGATCGACTCCCCGGCGGGGACCCTGGCGATGACGACGTTCAGGAAGCTGCCCACCACCGCACCCACGGTGAATGACCAGATTGCCGCCATCCATCGGAGCGAATCCGGAAGGGTCGTCACCCTACCTCCGGCGCGCGTCCCGCCTCGCCGACCGCCTTGCCTTCCTCCAGGCGGCGAAGGAAGAAGTCCTCGAGGGTCTCCCGGTAGGGAACGAGCGACACAAGTGCGCCGCCCGCTGCGAGAACGGAGGCCACGGCGGCGTTCGCCGCCTCCAGGTCAGGGAAGGTCATGGCAAACCGATCCTGGTCGCGCGAGACCAACCTGCCACTCCCGAGACGCTCGCGCGCCCTCTCCGGCACGTCGAGGACCACCTCCACGCTGCGGATGCTCGGGGAGAGAAGATCGGAGATGCGCCCCACGTCTCGAAGCCGGCCGCCGAGGATGACCCCGACTCGGTCGCAGATGGACTCCACGTCGGGGAGGATGTGGGTCGAGAAGAAGACGGTCTTCCCCCGCCGCTTCAGGTCGAGGATGAGGTCGCGGACCTCCTTGCGGCCGATGGGGTCGAGCCCGCTCATGGGCTCGTCGAGCACCACGAAGGCGGGGTCCCCGGCCAGGGCCTGGGCGATTCCGAGCCGTTGCTGCATCCCCTTCGAGTACTTCCGGATCTGACGGTCTGCCGCGTCGGTGAGCCCGACCGTCTCGAGCAATTCCTTTGCGCGGGCGTCAAGGCTCCCGGCGGCGACGCCCGAAAGGGATGCGAAGAAGCGCGTGGCCTCACGTCCGGTGAGGAAATCGTAGAAGGCGGGATTCTCGGGGAGGAACCCGATCCGGCGCTTCGCCTCCACCGACGGGATGGGAGCGCCGAAGATCGTGACGCTTCCCGCGGTGGGGAAGATGAGCCCCATCAGCATCTTGATGGTGGTGGTCTTGCCGGCGCCGTTCGGTCCCACGAAGCCGAAGATCTCCCCTTCGTGAACCGCCAGGTCCAGGTCCTTCACGGCCTGTACGCGTCGTCGCCGGACGCCGACCTCGAAGGTCTTGGAGAGGCGGTCGGTCCGGAGAACCTCGGAGAAGGAGGACATGCCGCGCGATGATGTAGCCGCTCCGGGGGAGAGTCAAAAGGTCGACACGCCTCCGGATGTGACGGAAAACGTCACTCGAGCCGGCTCCCGGTGCCGCTCCCCGTCCCGGATACAGGGACCTACACCTGCGATCCCGGCCACTTGGCAGCCGCGGGGCTTGGCACCGGGGATGCTAGTGCAGAGAAGCGTATCGAGAACCCGGTCGCTCGATGGCGACCGGCCCCCGTCGGCGGGGCACCTTGCAGCTTCCCTCCGACATCACACCTGGAGGAGAGACAAATGAAGAAGCAGATGAAGGGCTTCACCCTGATCGAACTCATGATCGTCGTCGCGATCATCGGCATCCTGGCGGCCATCGCCATTCCCAACTTCCTCCGCTACCAGCTCCGCGCCAAGTTCGCCGAGCTTCCCACCAACGTCACCGCGATCTTCAAGTCCCAGACGGCGATTCGCCAGTCGGAGCGTCTCGGCGGCGTCTTCCAGAACATGGC
Organism: uncultured delta proteobacterium; assembly: GCA_963700085.1. Taxonomy (GTDB): domain Bacteria; phylum Myxococcota; class Myxococcia; order Myxococcales; family Anaeromyxobacteraceae; genus CAIOAK01. The sequence goes on along the minus strand of CAVOWI010000017.1, from coordinate 246,292 downwards.
GAACGTGCCGAGCACCGGAGCGATCGCGGCCCATGTGGGCAAGCGCGACTGGATCCCGGCAGACCGGATCGCCGCCAACACGATCGACTGGATGGTCGAGGGTTCCACCTACGGCGTCTACAACGCCGTGACGGCCGCCGTGGGCACCGTGCTGACGGTGAGCGCCCAGTCGGACATCGACAGCGACAGCAACGTCTCCTGCGTCGCCCTCTACCAGACCACGTTCGACAGCGGCGGCGTCGCGAGCGGCACGGCTCCGACGGCCTCCTGCGCCGCCACGCCCGCCACCATCCCTTGGGGCGTTCCCACCAATCTGAAGGACGGCGTGTTCTAGCCTCCCCCCGTTGCTCCGCGTAAGCTTGGAGGCCGCCCGTCCATCGGGCGGCCTTCTTCGCTTGTGGGGCACATGCGGACCTTGCGTTTCGTCCAGTTCTCGGTGTTCACGGGGTTCGCGCTCGCCGTCTGGCTCCTGGCTAGCCGGCTCGAACCGCGGCGGCTCGAGCCGTACGACCCTGGAATCGTGCCTCGAGCAGCGACCCTCCGCTGGCTCTCGCTGGGCCATCGCACCCTGGCAGCGAACCTCCTCTGGCTCAAGGCGGTGCAGTACATCGGCGACCCGCGCGCCAACGAGCGGGGGTGGGACAAGCTCTACCCGCTGACGGACGCGGTGACCGACCTCGACCCACGCCACGGGTATGCCTACCAGGTGGCGGGGACGCTCCTCAGCGCGTTTGGCCATGTTCCAGAGTCGAACGCCATCCTCGAGAAGGGCACCCGGACGCTCCCGGATCGCTACATCCTCCCGTACCTCCGGGCCTTCAACGCCTTCTACTACGATGACGACTGGATCACCGCGGGACGGTTCGCGGAGATCTCCGCTCGAACGCCGGGAGCACCTCCGCACGTCCGTCAGAACGTGCTCGCGTACTACGTGAAGGGGAGGCGGGCGGAAGCAGCGGTTGCGTTCCTGCAACAGTCACTGGCCGAGGCCCGGGACCCGGAGACGCGGAAGGCCGTCGAAGCCCAGCTTCAGCAGGCCCTGCTGGAACGCGACGCCGCCGGCCTCGACGAGGCGGTCGAGAAGTGGCGCAGCCGTTACGTCATCGGGCCTCTGTTCCTCCAGCAACTCGTGGGCGAGAAGCTGCTCCCCGCCATTCCGTCCGACCCGTACGGCGGCGACCTCTACGTCGACGAGGACGGCCGGGTCCGGTCCACCGCAAACCCGTACCGTTTCTCCAAGCCGGAGCCGGCGTGGACACGCATTCCCAGGGCGAGGTCGGAGAAGGAAGGAAAGGCACCATGAGGCACCTCTTCGCCATCGCGCTGGTGACGGTCCGGGAGGTCCTCCGCCGCAAGCTCCAGGTCAACTTGCTCTTCTTCGGCGTTGCGCTCGTCGGCGCGAGCTACCTCATGGGCGGCCTCACGCTCGGCGAGCGGTATCGAATCCTCTCGGACCTCGGGCTCACCGCCATGCAGCTCATCGGCGTGCTCGTGGCCGTGTTCGTCGGGTCGAACCTGGTCACCGGGGACATGGAGCGGCGCGTCCTCCAGCCGATCCTGGGAAAGCCCATCTCCCGATCCGGCTACCTGCTCGGCAGGTACCTGGGGCTTTCGGTCGTCCTCGTCCTGAACCTGGCGGTCATGGCCGGGCTCTTCGCCCTGGTCCTGGCCGCCGATGCCGAGAGCCTTCGCCCTGTCGGACGGGCCTTCGTCGCGGCGGTCGCACTCCAGGGAGTTCAGTTCCTGGTCGTGGGCGCCGTGGCGATGCTCTTCTCCGCCATCACCTCTTCCACCCTGGCTGCGATCTTCGCGCTCTCCGTGGCCATCGCCGGCCAGATGACTGGAGAGATCCGAGCACTCTGGCAAGGACCCGGCACATGGATCCCCCGCCTGCTCTGGTACCTCCTTCCCAACCTGAGCTCGCTCAACGCGAACGAGGCGCTCGTCTACAGGACGCCTCCGCCGGCACAGGCCTGGCTCGCGGCCCTGTACGGTGCCGCCTACGCAGGAGCGGCGCTCGCCCTGGCCGTGGTCGTCTTCGAACGACGGGATCTCCGCTGATGCCATCGGTGCCTGGCGCTCCCTCCGTGACTTCGTCCCCGGCGTCCTCCCTTACGGCCCCCGGGCGCTGGGCTCGGATGGCTCCGGTTCTGGGAATCCTCGCCCTCGGACTGTTCGCCTACGGGAACTCCCTTCACGGCGAGTTCGTCTTCGACGACATCCGGCAGGTGCGGGACAACTTGGCGATCCGGGACCTGGGCGCCTTCCTGGGCCCCCAAAGCTACCGGAACTACTCGAACCGCTTCGTCGGCTATGCCACGTTCGCGCTCAACTACCAGCTGGGTGGCCTGGACGCCTTCGGATACCACCTCACGAACCTGATCGTCCACCTGCTCAATTCACTTTTGGTGTACAAACTGGTCCGGCTCGGCTTCCGGACACCCCTCGTCCGGGCCACGCCGCTCTCGCGCAACGCCCGGGCCGTCGCCTTCGTCGCCGCGGCCCTCTTCGCCACCCATCCACTCGGCACCCAGGCCGTCACGTACATCGTCCAGCGCCTCACCTCGCTCGCCGCGCTCTTCTATGTCCTGGCGGTGGTCCTCTATCTCTCGTGGCGCCTGGAGGAGAGATCGCCAGGAGGTCGCCGAGGCCTTCGCGCGGCCCTGTACCTGGGGGTTCTCGCCAGCTCGCTGCTCGCCGTGCGGACCAAGGAGATCGCCTTCACGCTCCCCGCGGCGCTGGCGCTGGCCGAGCTTCTCTTCTTTCCGGCGACGGGCCCTCGGCGCTGGCTCCCCGTCGTTCCCGTGGGAGCGATCGCCCTCCTCATCCCGGCAAGCTGGATCGGCTTCCGAGGTCCCATCGGGGACGTGGCCGCGAGCGCTGACAGCGCCACGCGACTGCTCACGCCGGTGTCCCGGGTCGACTATCTCAAGACGCAGTCCGTGGTGGTCTGCGAGTACCTGCGCCTGCTCGTCTGGCCCTCCGGACAGAACATCGACCACGATTTCCCCGTCTACACGTCCGCGCTCGACCCTCGGGTGCTCGGGTCGGTGGCCGTACTCCTTTCGCTCGCGGGGTTCGCGATCTGGATCACCCGCCGGACGGCCCCTCGCCCTGGGCGCGCCTCGCTCGACCCCGCCTTCCGGGTGGCCGCCTTCGGCATCGGCTGGTTCTTCGTGGCGCTCGCCGTCGAGTCGAGCGTGATCCCCATCGTCGACGTCATCTATGAGCATCGCGCCTATCTCCCGGGCGTCGGGATGTACATTGCGGCGGCCACCCTGCTCGGCCTCACGCTCCTGAAGACCGCGCCGGAGAGCTCGGGGCGGGTGACCGCGCTGACCGGGTTGGCGCTGGCGCTGCTTCTCGGCTCAGTGACCCTGCAACGCAACACGGTGTGGGCGACACCGCTCACGCTCTGGAGCGACTCCGCGCAGAAATCCCCTGGGAAGGCTCGCCCGCACCTCCTCTTCGCGGAAGCGCTCGAGGCCGCCGGAAGGCGCGACGAGGCCGAGCGAGAGCTCCGCCGCGCCGTCGAGATCGATCCGGAGTTCCCTCCGGGCCGCACCAGCCTGGCGACGTTCCTCCAGAAGTCGGGGCGCGCCCGCGAGGCCGAGGCGGAGTACCGCGTCGTGCTCCGGCTCGATCCCGACCAGTACCCGGCGATCTTCAACCTCGCAGAGCTTCTCTGGAGCAGCGGGCGCCGGGACGAAGCGGCTGAACTTTATCGGCGCTTCCTGGAACTGGCGCCCGCTGGGAGCGGGGCGGGGCGCGCCATCGCCGCGGCGCGTGCTGGCGGCCCCGGAGCGCGCTGACTGTGCAAGAAGTTCACACTCCTGCATCCAGTACATGTCGGACAAGGGGATGCCAGGTCGCACCATCCCGGCTAACCACTCGTCCTGCCTCAGTTTCGCCTGTCGGAGAATCTCCCCCAGGCTCGCGCGCGCCTTGCAGGCAAATCTCGTGGGAGCTTTCCATGCGTCATCACCATCGCTCACGTGGCTTCACGCTCGTCGAACTCGCATTCGTCGTCGCCATCGTGGCGGCCCTGGGGGCGCTCGCCTACGCGAGCGTCGGGCGCCTTCGCCCTCGCGCCGAGCTCGCCAGCTCCGCCGCCGAGTTGCAGTCCCTGCTCCACGGAGCCCGGCAGCAGGCGCTCGCCACTGGCCACCCGGTGGCGGTCCTCTTCTTTCCGGACTTCGCCAACGGCGACGGTCAGGGGCGGGTCATCGTCTACGAGGACGGCCAGTACGACTTCTTCACGGCCGGCGCGGTGGTCAACTTCGACGGCTACGACCCTGCCACGCCAGCCCACGCTGGGCCGAGTGAGGTCGTCGCGACGTTCGACCTGCCGAGAGGCATCCGGCTCGGACCCCTGGACGGGATGGGCTCCAGTGCCGTCCTGGCGGCCCCGTGGGATGGGATCGACGTGACGCAGGCGTGCTCCTTCTGCACCACGACCGGCGCCAGGCGCGGTGCGGTCGTCTTCGACCCACGCGGCCGGGCCTCGTTCTACTCCCAGAATGGTCCGCGGATGGCCGTGCAGAAGGGCGGCAGCGTGACGATTCACGCGCCGGAGCTGGGGAGCGCCTCGCGAACGCTCGTCATCACGTCGTCGACCGGCGCGGTGCGCGCCTACATCAATGGCTGAGGGACTCCACATGCGCCGTCGAGACATCGGCCGTGGCTTCACGCTGCTCGAACCGATGATGGCCGTGCTCGTGATGCTCGTCGGGGCGGTTGGCGTCCTGGGGCTCCATCGCATCGGGGTGACGGTGAACGGCGACGCTCGCCGGATGACCCGCGCCACCGCCATCGCCCAGGACCTGCTCTCCCAGATCGATACCTGGGACTACACCGACGCGAGACTCGCGAACGCCAATTCCAGCAATGACGCGACCATCGGGGACCCCGCGTACGCGTTCGAGGGGGCCTCACCGCCTGCGGACCACGGCGAGGCCGACCTCACCGCGGGCGGCGCCATCTTCAGCGGGCTCCCGGCCGCGGCGTTGGCCGGCGGGTACGAGCGCTACTGGAACGTGGCGTACGCCGACGATTCCAACGGGAACAACGTGATCGACAGCGCGAGGATCGCGGTCATCGTCCGCTGGCCGCAGGGTTCCTCGTGGCGCCGGGTGGTCCTGCTCGGGCTCAAGCGCAACCCCGTGGAGGGCCGATGACCGCTCCTGGAAGATCTCCATCGCGTGGGATGAGCCTCGTCGAGCTGATGATCTCGCTGGCCCTCGGCCTGATCGTCATCGCAGGCGCCCTGGCGCTCCTCCGGGGCCAGCAGGGATCGTTTCGCGCCGGGACGGGCGACCGCGCACAGCAGGAGACCGCACGCGCAGCCCTCGAGTCGATCACCTCGAACCTTCGGGTGGCCGGATTCGGCGTGGACCCGGCCCTGGCGTTCGACTTCGGCCCGCAGAACGACGTGCGCATGTCCCAGGTCCCCTCGGGCACCGTGGTCGCGGCCACGTCGTTCCAGTGCGCCGCCGGCGTCACCTGCCGCGATTCCACGACCGGGTCGGACGAGATCGTCTTCCTGGCTCGCGACCCCGCGTTCGGCTATCCGCTGTCGCAGGCCTACGCCGCGGGCTCGAGCCAGCTCGTGATCACCGGGCCGCTGCGGAGCCCCATCCACCGGGGCCAGATCCTCCAGGTGATGTGCTTCACCGGGACCATGGCGTGGGCCTACGTCACCGTGAGCGCCGAGGTCCCGGCCAGCAACGGAGCCAGCGTCGCGGTGCCCCTGGTCACGGGAACGACGGTGTTCCCCGACCAGACCTCGCTGCTCGACGGCGACGGCTGCTTCGCCTCGGCGGCCCCGGCCGGATCGGGCGCAGGTGTCGTCGCGTCGGCCGCCAAGGTCTTCAAGGTCGACCGCTTCCGGTATTTCCTGCAGAGCTTCGCGGAGGGGAGCGGGACCCGCCCGTATCTGATGCTCGACCAGGGTCTCTTCGATGCGAGTGGCAACGCGATCAACGACGTCGTCGCTCCGGACGTCGAGGACCTCCAGTTCTCGTACCTGTTCCCGGCCTTCCCCGACCCGGCCTTGCGCCTCATCGGGGCGGCGGCGGGAAACGCCATCACGGCCGACGGCAACGGGATCGACCTGGCACCGGCCCAGCGCCCCCCTGCCTACGGCGACGACCCGGACGCCCTCCAGCGAACGACCCACCACCCCGGGAACATCCGGCTCGTTCGCGTGGCCATCGTGGTTCGCTCGCCGAGCGTCGACCCCGACATGCTCGGCGGCGCGGCTGACACCATCCTGCCTGCCGCAGGAAACCGGGCCGGCGTCGCGGGGCCCATCGGATACCGCCGCGCCCTCTTCGAGACCTCGGCGCCCATCCGCAACCTGGACGCCCGCGCACCCTACTTTCCCACCTACACCGCCACTGGCACCGACCAGCTCAACGTCGGCGGAGGATAGCTCGATGCCCAAGATCACCTCACAGCGGGGCTCATCGCTGCTCATCTCCATGATCATCGTCGTGGTGATCACCGCGATCGGGCTCGGCGTCATCAAGTTCGCCTACCGGGAGGCCGCCGGTGCACAGGCTGGGGCGCGGGAGCAGGCGCTGGTCGCCTGCGCCGAGACGGCCCGCCAGCTGCTCGTGAGCCAGTTCCACGCCATCGGCGTCCGGCCCACGCAGATCGCGGCCCTCAACCTGCCGCTCGACGCCACGGGGTCGAGCGCTCGCACGCGCGCGTTGGGCGGCCACATGGGGACGGAGGGGGTCACCATCGCCCAGGTGTCGCCGCTGCCCGGGAACGCCTTCGGACCCACGGACGCGCTCGCCGACATCTCCAACACGAGCGGCCTGCAGGCCATGGGCGGGACGCCTCTCAAGATCGTCGTCCACTGCAGGGACGGCGGAACGGGCGCCACAGACGGCCGGCAACTGGAAGTCGAGTTTGGTGTGCGGTTTGGGCTCTAGCGAGGAGAGGCAATCATGAACCGGGGTATCCGAAGCCTGTCCATCGTCACCGCGGCCGTCGCGAGCCTGGCACTTCTTCCGCTCCGCAGCGATGGAGGCCAGGCGGAGTGCAGCAACGTCGCCTCGTCGCTGGCGTCGAGCATCGGACAGCCCGTTGCCGGGGACGAGGACTTCTTCACCCTTCCCACCGGCCCCGCGGCCGTGATGATCCTGCTCGACAACTCCGGGTCGATGACCGACCTCCCCCAGTGCGTCAACGGCTTCCGCAGTGGCGCCTGCGGGATTCCTTCCCTCGGCAACGCGCCAAACCCGACGGTCGCCAACAGGATCACGGTGTCGGGAACGTGCTCGGTCGCGGGAACGCCGATGGAGTGGATGGGAAACGTGCCGCTTGCCTCCACGGCGAACGTCTCCAGCAGCTATGCGGATCCCGGGTACTCCGGCGGAAGCGGCGGCGTCAACGACAGCCCTCCGTGGACGGCGCCCAACTGCACCGGCAACGGCTGCCTGTTCCTTCCCACCGGTTACTACCGTTACGACAGCTGGACCGAGACCTCGGCGACCCAGCTCACTCCGTATCCATGCAGCGTCCTCAGCTCTGGCATCCCGCTCAGGGTGAACGGCGTGGACATCACGTCGAGCGATTGCACGACCTGCCTCGCCAGCAAGGGGTTCTACTTCCTTCATGAGATCAGGTACCTGAACGCGTCGAACGCCGTCGTGACCGTGAACTTCGACCAGAACGGCAGCCCCGACCTCCGGTTCGCCGGGACCTGGCTGAACGCGAACCCCCCGAAGTTCGTCATGGCTCGCCGCGCCGTGAAGAAGCTCCTCGAGATCCCGGACGCCGCCAATCCCACGCCGCGAGACCTCATCCGCTACGGCCTCTCCACCTTCGCGAACACCAATGCAGCTGGGGCTCTCGTCGACAACTCCAATGGCCAGACCAATCACATGCGGCTCGCCAGCGAGAGCACGGTCGATGGGGCGCGCCTGGTCGTGCCGCTCGGCCCAAACTGCGACCAGGCCAACCCGGCCAGCCCGAACGTCGCCAAGGTCGCCGAAGCCCGGAATGCCATCATCGCTGCGGTCAATCGAACCTCTTCCCCGATTCGCTTCGCCAACAACACCCCGCTCGCCGAGGCGCTCTTCAACATCGGCCAGTACTTCTCCGACGTCGGGAACGCCGGGGCCTTCCGCACCCGTTTCGCGGCCGCCTGGGCCAAGGCGAGCGCATCCGACGCCGGTCAGAACTTCTGGGAGGACTCGCGAGGAACCTCGAATGCCTTGTGGGCCGACGGTACGTCTGGACGACAGGCATCCGTGTGCTGGGCCTGTCAGCAGAGTGCCGTCGTCGTGGTCACCGACGGCATGCCCAACAACGAGAACAACCTGCCGATCAACCCGACACCGAGCGGCTCGCACACCGCTCAGGCCCCGTGGGACTTCCGAAGGTGGCGCCTGCCCGAATACACGGCCGCCTGTGGAGGATACCTGGGCCAGAGCGGTGGCAGGGACCAGTGCGCCAGCTACCTGCCGCTCGTGGCTTCCTACCTCAAGAACCAGGACCAGCGGCTCGCCGACAGCGCCAGCGCCGGCCTCCAGACGGTCGCGACGCACACCGTCAGCTTCGGCATCACCGACGCGCAGGCCCTCCGGGTCCTGGGGGCGACCGCCACGCTCGGCGGGGGCACCTTCTCCAACACCAGCGACTACACCACCCTGCTGGCCGGCCTCAACAGGGCGGTGAACTCCGTGGTGCAGCGCGCCACGGCCTTCACCGCCACTGCCGCGAACTCGCTGCAGACGAGCCAGACCTCCGCCACCGAGACCTTCCTCGCCCGCTTCCGTCCGACGACCGGGAAGCAGTACGAGGGGCACCTCTACCAGGCGGTCCTCTTCGACGAGTTCGCGAACGGTTGCAGCACGGCGGTGGGGCCCACCGACCAGGCCAGGGTCGCTTGCGGGAACACCACGGTCTACCCCAACTTCCCGGTCAACCCGGATGGCACGGGAAACGTGGACGCAGATGGCCACAACATCTGCTCGGACGCGTACCTCGTCGACCTCGATTGCGACGAGATCTCCGAGGACAGCCAGGGCAGCTTCATCAAGAAGCGCACGGCGGGCGACCCCACGCCGACGGCCGCCCGGCTCGTCTGGGACGCCGGCAAGGTCCTCTCCGACCCGACGGCGAACCCGGCCGCCTACCGGAGCGCCGCGGGCGCCGATGCGGGAGGGGTGAAGGCGCGGAACATCTTCACCTACGTGAACGGGGCGAAGGTCTCCTTCACCATCGCGAACCTCGCGACGCTCCGGCCGCTCCTGGGCCTCGATTCGGCCACCTGCACTGCCTTCCTGTCGGCCATCGGCTTCACGCCCGCGTCGATGACCGCTGCCAACATCCTGACGAACTGCGAGCAGCAGCTCGTCTACTACGTCCGCGGTTACGACGTGTTCGACCAGAACGGCAACCTGTGCTCGGCGCCAGGCAATCCCAGGAACGGAACCGGGACCGTGGCTTGCCCGAACGGCGAGGAGCGCAACTACAACCTCGCCGACCCCGAGGCCAGGAGGATGTGGAAGCTCGGGGACATCTTCCACTCCTCTCCGGCCGTGGTGAAGGCCCCCATCGACGAGGTCCGGTGCGACATCGGCTTCGAGGGGCAATGCCTTCCCGTGATCCACAGTCCGGTCAGCCTTGCCAATCCGACGCCCATCGACAGCTACACGGTGGGCGGCAGGACCGTGGACGCCTACGAGGCCTGGCGCCTGGCCTCGAACGGCACGCTGACCAATCGAACCCGCAAGCGGATCGTGCTCGCCGGCGCCAACGACGGCATGCTGCACGCGTTCGATGCGGGCGACGCACTCCCCGTCAGCGCGAGCTTGACCAACCCGAACCCGGACATCTTCGGCGCGTTCGCCTACTCGGCCGGAACGGGTGAGGAGCTGTGGGCCTTCATCCCCCCGACCTCCTCCCTCGACTCAAGAACCTCGTCTCGCTCGGTTACCACCAGTACATGGTCGACGGGCCGACCATGGTCCGCGAGATCTGGGTGGATGCGAACAACGACGGCCGGAAGCAGAGCAACGAGTTCCACACCCTGGCCGTGGTCTCCGAGCGCTCCGGGGGAAGCCAGTTCACCGGCCTCAACCTCGACGATCCCCTGAACCCGACGATGCTCTGGACCTTCCCGGAGCTCGGCAACGAGGACGCGCGCTACATGGGCCAGTCGTGGACGGACTTCGCCCCTCGTCCGCCGCCGATCGGGCCGGTCCGCCTGGAGAAGGCAAGCGACCCGAGAGGCTTCGAGGAACGTTGGGTCGTGGGGTTGAACGGGGGATACGACCCCCTCCTCCTCAAGGGGCGCGTCGTCTTCCTGATCGACGCCTGGACCGGAAAGCGTTTGTGGCGCTTCACCGACGACGACTTCAAGACCAAGGTCGCCGCATCGAACGCCAACACGGTCAGCATGTGGCCGGTTCCGGGCGGGGTCGCCCTGCTCGACGTGGGAGACCCCCGCACGGCGGTACGTGACGTGGACGGGTACTTCGACACCGCCACATGGGGAGACATGGGCGGCCAGGTCTGGGTGGCGCGATTCCACACGCCCGGCAAGCTCGATGCGAGCCTCCACGTGACCAACTGGATCGCCGCCCGGACCTTCGAGCAGCAGCGGCGCACGGACGGCGAACAGTGGATCACCAGCGCGGGGGATTCCTCGCCGCCCAACGAGACGCGCGGGTCGTTCTTCTTCATGACGAGCAACATCTTCGAGCCCACCACGCAGACCGTCCGGACGTTTGCCGGAACCGGCAACCGCGAGGCCATGCTGGTGCAGGACATCGCCTGCGGTCCGAACAACGTGCTCGGCTGCTGCCAGGCCGGCTGCAGCGAGGTCGAGACCACCACCGTCGACACCTGGGGTTCGTGCAGCTCCACCCAGCACTTCCGGTGCGCGAGCGGAAGGCTGATGCGGGACGCGACCTCCACGACCTGCGGCGTCACGGCCACCTGCAGCGCGGCCAGCCCGACGGCCGTCACCTCGAACTCGACCTTCCACGCCGTGTGCCGGACCTACACGACCACGCCCGACGTCACCGCCAGGCTGGAGTGCGACCAGAACGGCGTTTGCGGAACCTACACGCCCATCGGGCCGGGCAAGAGCGTCCCGCGCACCTACCTCACCGACCCCCAGACGCACAACCGCTTCTACGGACTGTGGTCGTTCGGCAAGGACGGCGGCAAGATGTTCGACCTCCCCGGATCGACTCCAGCTTCCGTTCTCGTCGACGCCAAGGCCTTCGACGTCAATCGCTTCACCGACGTCCCGTTCCCGGGAACCTGCACGGGTCCCACTGGCGGCACCTGTCGCATCCAGGACGCCACCCAGGCGCTTGGCACGTACGACGTCAACGATCCGACCGGCGTCGTGAGTGCCTCCTGTTCCGACAGCTCCACGAAGTGCTGGGCCACGCCCGGCGACGCGGGCTGGTTCTACGAGTATGGCCGGGTCTGCCCGACGGAGTCTTGCTCGCCAGCACCGCCATGGGAGGACGAGAAGACGTCATCGGGTGGCACCATCGTCTTCGGATGCTCCATCTGGACGGGCTTCCGGCCCATCGGATCTGCCGGTGGCTCCAACCCGTGCGACAACTCGATCGGGACGCCCAGCTTCTACCAGTACGGTGGCAATGCCGTGTCGGGCGTGCCCACCCGCAACTGCGGGTATGACCCGGGCGATGGGCTCGTGTACCGAGCGGGGACGCCGCTGCGAACCTTCGCGCCCCCCACGGAACCGAAGATCCGCGTGGCGGTCAACCAGCGCGGCGAGGTCAGCTACAGCGCGCTGGACGTGGGAAGCCCGGGCTCCTCCCCGTCCAACCGCCAGGTGAAGACGCGCAAGGAGCTGGCCGAGCCCATCTACTGGCTCGAGGTCCCGCGCGACCTCCACGTGTGCCGCCACACGGATTCCACCTACTGCAAGTGACCTGGGGATGGCGGCCCGGCAAGGGGTCGACGGCGATCAGTCGCCGCCGATCCCGTACTTGGCGAGCCGGTAGCGCAGGCTCCGGAAGCTGAGCGCCAGCAGCCTGGCCGCCTCGGTCTTGTTGCCGCCGGTTCGCTCGAGCGCCTGCTCGAGCACCTTGCCGCTCCACCGCGTCGAGGTGGGCCTGGAGGTCGATCCCGGCGGTGGACATCTCGGCCGGCGAGCCGCGCAGCTCGGCGCCCCGGATCGCGGGAGGGAGCAACCCGGCGCCGATGATCGCGCCCTCGGAGAGGGTCGCCGCGCGCTCCACCACGTTGGCGAGCTCGCGGACGTTTCCCGGCCACTGCCAGGCCACCAGCATCTCCACCGCGTCGGGCGAGAAGACCAGGTCGCCGCGCCCGAGCTCGGCGGCGAAGCGCCGCAGGAAGAAATCGAGGAAGGCCGGCACGTCGGCGCGACGGTCCCGGAGCGGCGGCATCTTCAGCTGGATCACGTTCAGCCGGTAGAAGAGATCCTCCCGGAAGCGGCCAGCCTTCACCTCGGCCTCCAGCTCCCGGTTGGTGGCCGCGATGATGCGGGCCGAGATGGCGATGTCGGCATTGCCGCCCACACGCCGGATCTTCCGATCCTGGAGTGCCCGGAGCAGCTTCACCTGGACCTGCGCCGGGAGCTCCCCCACCTCGTCGAGGAAGAGGGTGCCCGTGCCCGCCACCTCGAAGAGCCCGGGCTTCGCACCTACGGCGCCGGTGAAGCTTCCCTTCTCGTGGCCGAAGAGTTCGCTCTCGATGAGCCCCTCCGGGATGGCGCCGCAGTTGATGGCCACGAAGGGCTGGTCGCGCCGGTCGCTTCCGGCGTGAATGGCGCGGGCCACCACCTCCTTGCCCGTCCCGCTCTCACCGGTCAAGAGCACGGTGGTCTTGGTGGGCGCGAGCTTGTCCACCAGCGCGCGCACCTCGCGGATCGCCGGGGACTCGCCCAGGATCTCCTCGGCGCCCGTCCGGCGCGCGCCCACCTGGTGCCGCAGGAGCCGGTTCTCGGCCAGGAGCGCACGGTGCTCGAGCGCCTTCTCCACCACCAGGCGCAGCTCCTCCACCTTGAAGGGCTTCAGCACGTAGTCGTGGGCGCCGAGCTTCATGGCCTGGACCGCGTTCTCCGCGGTGGCAAACGCGGTCATCATCACCACCTCGGTCCGGGGCGATTCCTCCTTCAGCATCCGGAGCAGGTCGAGGCCGGACTCGCGCCCGAGCCGGAGGTCGCTGACCACCAGGTCGGGCTCCACGTCGCGGAAGCGCTCCAGTGCCCCAGCCACGTCGCCTGCCGTGACCACCGAGTGCCCCTGCTTCGCCAGCAGGATCTGCAAGAACTCCCGCATGGAGAGCTCATCGTCGACCACCAGGATTCGCGCCATTCCCGTTCCTATCCCTCGGGCGGCAGCCGGACCGCGAATCGCGCCCCGCCCGACAATGCGTTTCCGGCCACGACGGTGCCGCGGTGAGCATCGACGATGCGCTGCACCGTGGCGAGCCCCAGTCCGCTGCCGCGCTCCTTGGTGGTGAAGAAAGGAGTGAAGAGGCGCGGGAGGTCCTGGGGCGGGATCCCGGCCCCGTCGTCCTCGACCTCGAGGCGCGCCCACCCGTCGGCGTCGCAGCCGGTACGGACCGTGACGCACCCCTTGCCCCCGGCTTCCGTGTGGTTCCAGCGGGCTGCGTGAGCGGCGTTCGCGAGCAGGTTCCAGAGCACCTGACGCATGAGGTCCGGGTCGCACTTGCATGCGGCCGGGACCAGGTCCCGCTCGAGCCGGATGCTGGAAGCCGCTGGATTGTTGGCGAAGACCTCCAGCGTGTCCGACGCCAGGCGGGCCAGGTCGGTCTGGGCCCTCCGCGGCACCGTCGGCCGCGCGTACTCCAGGAAGCGGGTGACGAGGGCGTTCAGTCGCGTGGCTTCCCTGGTCACGATGTCCATGAGCCGGGCCTCCTCGGGGGCAAGTTCCAGGCCGCCGCGCAGGAGCTCGATCGACCCGGACATCGCGGCCACAGGGTTCCGCAGCTCGTGGGCCAGGCCCGCCGCCACCCGGCCGATGTCCGCGAGCCGCTCGCTGCGCTGAACTCTCTCCTCCATGGCGCGCAGCCCGGAGAGGTCCTGGAAGATCACCGCTCGGCCGATGGCCTGGCCGACGCGGTTGCGCAGGGCGAAGTGGGTGTAGCCGAGCCGCAGCCGCTCGCCGCGGAGGTTCTCGAAATCGGTCTCGTCCCGCCCGCTCTGTTCTTGCAGGGAAGCGAACCAGCGCGAGGACGGCTGGCCGCGGACCTCCTCGCCCGAGAGCCCGGTGATCTGCTCCCCGGCCCGGTTCAGGAAGGTGATCCTGTCCTCGGCATCGAGCGTGAGGAGCCCGCTGTTCACCGACTGCACGATGGCCTCCTGCAGCGCCGTGACCGCCGCCAGGTCCGACTCGCTCGCCTCCAGCTTCTCGCCGGTGCGACGGAGTTGCTCGGCCAGGTAGGTGGCGAGCGCGCCCGCGGCGAGGAAGGCCCCGGCGTGGGCGAAGAGGGAGAGCAAGGCAGGGCGCCCGGGCGCCAGGAAGAGCACCAGCGGAACGTAGGCCAGCAGCGAGAGCAGCAGCGCGCCCGCGGCCCCCACGCGGAAGAGGAGCAGCGCGCCTTCCACGATGGCCAGCGAGTACATGAAGATGAAGACACTGTCGCTCCAACCGGTGATGGCGACCACCGCGGTGGCGATGGCCACGTCGACCACGATCTGCGCCCAGGCCAGCCCCCGGAGCCAGCGGCCGGTCGCGAGCCAGGCCACCAGGCCGAGCGACGCCACGAAGGTGGCGAGCACGATGACGTAGAGCGCGTTGGCGAGCGGCGGGGAGGCCCCGCCCGCCCGAGCCTGCCAGGCCGCGGTACCGCCCAGCAGCACGGTGTCGAGGACCAGCCGGAAGAGGATGACCCAGGCGAGCTTCCGCCTCACCGGGTCGGCCATCCAGCCCGCCGCGGGGGGGCCGCCTTCCGCCGGCGTCATCGCGCCTACTTGATGTTCCCGGCGATGCTGAAGATGGGGAGGTACATCGCCACCAGGAACCCGCCCACCACGCCGCCCAGGAAGACCATCATGATGGGCTCGATCATGCTGGTGAGCGCCCCCACCGCCACGTCCACCTCGTCGTCGTAGAAGTCGCCGATCTTCTCGAGCATCGTGTCCATGGCGCCGGTGGCCTCGCCCACGCCGATCATCTGCACCACCATCGGCGGGAAGACCCCGGTGTCTGCGAGCGGACCGGCGATGTTCTTTCCCTCGGCGATCCGGGTCCGCACCACCAGGATGGCCCTCTCGATCACCTTGTTCCCGGCAGACTTGGCGACGATCTCCATCGCGTCGAGAATGGGAACGCCGGAGGAGAGCATCGTGCCGAGCGTCCGGGAGAACCTGGCCACGGCGATCTTGCGGACCAGCGGGCCGAAGACCGGCACCTTGAGCACGAAGGCGTCCCACTGCCGGCGGCCGCGCTCGGTGCCGACCCAGGCCTTCCAGACCACGGCCAGCACCACCGGGATCCCGAAGATCAGGTACCAGTAGCTGGTCATGGCGTGGGAGAGGTCGATCAGGAACTGGGTCGGCGCCGGCATGGCCCCGCCGAAGTCCTTGAACATCTTCTCGAAGGTCGGCGTGACGAACATGAGCAGCACGAGCGTCACGCCCACCGCCACGATGAGCACGATGGACGGGTAGACCATGGCGCCCTTCACCCGCCGCTTCAGCTTCTCGTTCTTCTCGATGTAGGCGCCGAGCCGCTGCAGGATGGTGTCGAGGATGCCGCCGATCTCGCCGGCGCGGACCAGCTGCACGAAGAGCTCGTCGAATACCTTGGGGTGCTGGGCCAGCCCATCGGCGAAGGTGGAGCCCGACTCGACCCGGATCTTCACGTCCATGAGCACGCGGCGGAACTCGCGGTTGTCGGCCTGCGTGGCGATGATCTCGAGCGCCTGCACGAGGGGCAACCCTGCGTCGATCATCACCGAGAACTGCCGGGTGAAGACGAGCAGGTCCTTCGACGTGACCCCGCCGAAGCCCGGGATCTTGATGTGGATCTCCCTGGGCTTCTTCTTCACGCGGGTGGGCTCGAGCCCCATCTGCGAGAGGCGCGCCTTCACCGCCGCGTCGTCCGCGGCCTCCATCTCCCCGCCGCGAACCTCACCCTGCCGGGTCTTCGCCTCCCACTTCCAGACCGGCAGCTTGCGCACCGCCGGTGCGTTCTTGGTGGCGATCCTGGTGGTCGTTGCCTGTGCCATGAGTCCTCTCGCTCCGCTGTGCGTCCCCCGAGTCTAGGACAGGGGACGCCCCGCTCCAATCCCACCTTCCCCTACCGCGGGGGAGTGCCCCCGGCCGCCCGGCCGCCCGAGCCGCTCGTCAGCATGTTCTTCAGCTCGTCGGCGTCGCTCGACCGCCCGATCGCCTCGTCCAGGGTGATGAGCCGGCGCTGCACCAGGGAAGCCAGGCTCTGGTTGAAGGTCTGCATCCCGAACTTGGTCTGGCCGACCTGCATCTGCGAGTAGATCTGGTGGACCTTGTCCTCGCGGATGAGGTTCCGGATGGCCGGGTTCGGCACCATGACCTCGATGGCCAGGACCCGGCCCGGGCCGCCGGCCTTGGGGATGAGGTTCTGGGTGAGGACGCCCTCGAGCACGAAGGAGAGCTGGGCCCTCACCTGCGGCTGCTGGTAGGGCGGGAAGACGTCGAGGATGCGGTTGATGGTCTGCACGCAGCTGTTGGTGTGGAGCGTGGCGAAGGCCAGGTGGCCGGTCTCGGAGACGACGAGGGCGGCCTCGATGGTCTCCAGGTCGCGCATCTCGCCGATGAGCACCACGTCCGGGTCCTGCCGCAGGATGTACTTGAGCGCCTTCTTGAAGGACGCCGTGTCGGCTCCCACCTCCCGCTGGTTCACCACGCAGTTCTTGTGGGCGTGCAGGTACTCGATGGGGTCCTCGATGGTGATGATGTGCTCGTGACGGTCGGTGTTGATCTTGTCGATGATCGAGGCCAGCGTGGTGGACTTGCCCGAGCCGGTGGGGCCCGTGACGAGCACCAGCCCGCGCGGCTTCTTGGCGAACTCGGTCACCACCGGCGGCAGGCCCAGCTCCTGGAAGGTCAGGATCTTGAACGGAATGGTGCGGAAGGCGCCGGCCACCGCGCCGCGCTGCATGAAGATGTTGGCGCGGAACCGGGAGAGCGACTTCACGCCGAAGGAGAGGTCGAGCTCGCTCTCCTCCTCGAACCTGTGCTTCTGGGCGTCGGTGAGGATCGAGTAGCAGAGCTGCTTCGTCTCCACCGGCGTGAGCGGGCTGGTCTTCAGGGGGACGAGCTTGCCGTCGAGGCGGAGCTGCGGCGGAGAGCCGGTGGTGATGTGGAGGTCGCTCGCCCCCTTCTCGACCATCGCCTTGAGTAGCTGGTGGAGGTTGGCCACGGTCTCTCTCCTAGAAGCGGTCGGGCGCGGTGTTGCCCACCGCCTCGGCCAGGGTTGTGGTGCCTTCCTTGACCTTGTTGAGCGCGCTCATGCGAAGGGTCTGGAACCCGAGGCGAATCGCGTCCTGCTTCAGCTCGGCGGTGGAGGCGCCGTTGATGACGAGCTCCTTCAGGCCATCCCACATCGGCATGACCTCGTAGACGGCCACGCGCCCCTTGAAGCCGCGGTCGTTGCAGAGCTTGCAGCCCACCTTGTCGAAGGCCTGGAAGGTCCCGATCTGATCGGGCGCGAAGCCGGCGTCGAGGAGCGCCTGCTCGTCCACCGGGGCCGGCGCCTTGCAGTCGGGGCAGAGGCGGCGGCAGAGCCGCTGGGCGACGACGGCGTTCAGCGACGCGGTCACCAGGAAGGGCTCGATGCCCATGTTGAGGAGGCGGGAGATCGTGCCGGGGGCGTCGTTGGTGTGGAGGGTGGAGAGCACCAGGTGGCCGGTGAGGGCGGCCTTCACGCCGATCTCGGCGGTCTCGAAGTCGCGGATCTCGCCCACCATGATGATGTCCGGGTCCTGGCGCAGGAAGCTGCGCAGGGCGGCCGCGAAGTTGAGGCCGATGTCGTCGTGCATCTGCACCTGGTTGATCCCGAAGAAGTTGAACTCGACGGGGTCCTCGGCGGTGCTGATGTTCCAGGCCACCTCGTTCAGGCGGGAGAGGGCCGAATAGAGCGTGGTGGTCTTCCCCGAGCCGGTCGGGCCGGTCACGAGCACCATGCCGTAGGGCCGGTCGATGGCGTCGAGGAAGTCCTTCATCTGCTTCTCCTCGAAGCCCAGCTTGGTCATGTCGAGCTGGAGGTTCGACTTGTCGAGGAGCCGCAGCACCACCTTCTCGCCGAAGAGGGTCGGGCAGACCGAGACGCGGAAGTCCATCTCCTTGCCCTTGCCGAGCCGCAGCTTGATTCGGCCGTCCTGGGGCAGGCGGCGCTCGGAGATGTCGAGGTGGCTCATGATCTTGAGGCGGCTGATCATGGCGGCCCGCAGCTTCATGGGCGGCTTCATCACCTCGTAGAGCACGCCGTCGATGCGGAAGCGGACGCGGAACTCCTTCTCGTAGGGCTCCACGTGGATGTCCGACGCCCCCTTCTTGATGGCGTCGAGCAGGATCATGTTCACGAGGGTGACGACCGGGGCCTCGCCGGCGCTCTTCTCGAGGTCGAGGGCATCCAGGCCGTCGCCCTCCTCGATGACCGAGAAGTCGGCGTCCTCGAAGCCCTGCATCACGTCGTCGTAGCTGGGTCCCTTCTCGCCGTAGTAGTGCTCGATCGCCTCGCGGATGGCCTGCTCGGAGGCGACCACGACCTCGACGTTGTAGCCGGTGGAGAACTTGACGTCGTCGAGGGCCAGGATGTTGGAGGGGTCGCTCATGGCGATGATGAGCGACGACCCGGCCCGGTTCACCGGCACCACCCCGTGCTTCACGGCGGTCTGCCGGGAGACGAGCTTGATGACGTCCTCCCCGATCTCGAAGTCCTTCAGCGAGATGGACGGGACGCCGTACTGCTTGGAGAGGAAGCTGGTGAGGTCCGTCTCGGCGATCGCGCCCTGCTTGATGAGCAGCGAACCGATGCGATCACCGGTCTTGCGCTGCTCTTCCTGGGCCTTCTGGAGCTGCTGAAGCGAGACGAGATTCTCCCGCACCAGCAGCTCACCGAGACGTCCCGACATGTGGCTACTCTCCCCTGGGATCGAACGTGCTGAAAGAAATTCGACGGTAACACCCGGTTTCAAAGGTGGTCAAGATTGGCACCGGCGCAACCCATTGAAATTCTGTGAGCTTTTCGGGTCGTTGTCTTCAGCGGCCGCGCCCGCGCCGGAGCAGGTCGGCGGCGGTCTCCACGTCCGCGGCGATCTGCGCCCTCAGCGCGTCGAGCGAGGGGAAGCGGCGCTCGGGGCGGATGCGGGCCACGAACTCGACCCGGACCCGCTCCCCGTACAGGTCGCTCCCGTCGTGTCCGAGGAGGTGGGCCTCCAGCCCGACCTGGCCGGACTCCTCCACGGTGGGCTTCACCCCCACGTTGCAGACCGCGTCGAAGGCCCGGGCGCCCAGCCAGGCGCGGGCCGCGTACACGCCCAGGGCAGGGAGGAGCCCCTCCGGCCGGAGGTTCGCGGTGGCGAATCCCAGGCGGCGGCCGCGGCCGGCGCCGCGTTCCACCAGCGCCTCCACGTCGTGGGGACGGCCGAGCAGGATGCCCGCGCCCTCGACGTTGCCTTCCAGCAGGAACTCCCGGACCTTGGTGGAGCTGACGGTCAGCCCGTCGGCGGTGACGGGCTGGATCACGGAGAGGCCGATCCCGCAGGCCAGCAGCAGCTGTCCGAGCACGTCCACCCGGGCCCGTTCGTGACCAGCAGTGAAATCATATCCCACCACCACGTCGGCGGCCCCCAGCCGGGCGCACAGGTCCCGCCGCACGAACTCGGCGGCAGGCGTCGCGGCGTAGGCCAGGTCGAAGAGAAGGACCACCGCGGCGTCCATCCCGGCCTCCTCGAGCAGCTCGAGCTTTCGGGGAAGTGGCGTCAGCGTGGGTGGCGCCATGCTGGGGCGGAGCACCCGGGCGGGATGGGGCTCGAAGGTGAGCGCCACGGAGAGCGACCGGTGCGTGGCGGCGCGGGCCCGGGCGGTCTCGAGCAGCCGCCGGTGGCCCAGGTGAACCCCGTCGAAGTTGCCGATGGCGACCGCACAGCCGCGCAGGGTTCCGGTGTCGTCGAGACCGCGGATCACCTTCATCGGCGGCGGCCCTTTCCCAGCTGTGCCCGTCCGAAGGACCGTGGGAGCAGCGTTCCCAGGGTGGTCGAGACCCGGGAGCCGCCCGCGCCGACGAGCACGATCGGAAGCTCGGGCCCGGCGAACTCGGCCAGCGTCTGCAGGCACATGCCGCAGGGGGGCGTGGGTGGAGAGGTGCCGCTCGCCACGGCCACCTCCTGGAGGGTGCGCTCCCCGGCGGCGACGGCCGCGATCACGGCCACCCGCTCGGCGCACACCGTCAGTCCGTAGCTGGCGTTCTCGACGTTCCCGCCGGAGAAGACCGTGCCTCCGGCCCGGACGGCGGCACCGACCCTGAATCCCGAATAGGGCGCGTAGGCGCCTCGCCGCGCCAGCCGGGCAGCCGTCGCCAGCGCCCCGGGCTTCACGCGCCCTCCAGGAAGCGGGACACGGCGTGCTGGTCGGCGACGGAGAGTCCGTCGAGGCGCGCGTGGGCCACGAAGGCGTCCCCGTCCCGGTCCACCCGGACCACCTCTGCGCCTGCCCGCACCTCGGCGTCCGGCCCGGGGAGCAGGAAGCGCAGCTCCAGGCGCCGCGCCGGAGGATGACTTTGCGTGAAATGCATCCCGTCCGCGTCGAGGGTGCCCGGCCACTGCTCGAAGGAGCCCCCGGCGGACGGGTCGCGCACCAGCACGTCGAATCTCCGCCGCGAGGTCAACGGGACGCCTCCGCGGCCCAGGCCGTGGCGAGCCGCGTGACCCGGTCCCGGGCGCGCTCGCCGGCGGCCAGCACGTCGGCGTGCGAGAGCGGCCTTGCGGCCAGGCCGGCGGCGAGGTTGGTGACGAGCGAGACCGCCGCCACCCGGACGCCGGCGTGGCGGGCGGCGATCACCTCGAGGACCGTGGACATGCCGACCAGGTCGGCGCCCAGGGTTCGCAGCATGCGGATCTCGGCCGGGGTCTCGTAGCTCGGGCCGGCCAGGCCGGCATAGACACCGGCGCCGAGCGCGATGCCGAGCCGCCCGGCGCTGGCCTCGAGGAGCGCTCCCAGCTGGGGGTCATAGGCCTGGCTCATGTCCGGAAAGCGAGGCCCGATCCGGTCGTCGTTGGGGCCGGTGAGCGGGTTCAGCCCGGTCAGGTTCAGGTGGTCGGTGATCCGGACCAGGTCTCCCGGCGCGAGGTCGGGGTTCACGGCACCCGCGGCGTTCGTGAGGAGCAGCGCGCGCACCCCGGTGGCCGCGAGCAGCCGCACGCCAAAGGTCAGGTCCTCCGCGCTCCACCCCTCGTAGGCGTGAACCCGCCCCTGCATGACGGCAACGGGCACGCTACCCAGCGCCCCCACCACCAGTCGCCCGGCGTGACCGGCCACCGACGCCGCAGGGAACTCGGGGATCTCCTCGTACGGGATGGAGACGGCCCCCTCCAGCCTGTCGGCCAGTGCGCCCAGGCCGGAGCCGAGCACCACCCCGACGACAGGGCGGAGCTCGGTGCGGCCGCGCACCCAGGCCCTGGCGTACTCCAGCCGGGTGTGAACGTCGGGCTTGCGGCTCATGTTCCCTCCTCGATCCGCTCCAGGACGAGCGGTCCAGCGGTCGCTGGTCCTGCGCCGATCCGATAGGCGCCCCGCACCCGGGCGGCAACGGTCTCCGGGGACTCGAGGGGCGCCGAGCCGACGTGCAGCCTGACCAGTGACTCTCCCACGTCCACCGGGTCGCCGACCTTCTTCCACACCTCGAGCCCGGCGCCAGGGTCCACCCTATCCTCGATCCGGGAACGCCCGGCCCCGAGCGCCATGGCGGCAAGCCCAAGTGCCTCGGCGTCGACGGCCTCGACCCGGCCCGCGGCCGGCGAGCCGACCTCGAGTGTGGCCGCCGCGCGCGGCAACCGGCCTGGGTCGTCGAGCGCCCCGGGGTCGCCTCCCTGGGCCTCCACGATCTCGCGCAGCTTGCGGAGGCCGCGGCCATCGGAGATGGCCTGCTCGACCCTTCCACGCGCCTCCGCCTCGCTGGCGGCCACGCCGCCGAGCAGCAGCATCTCGGCGGTCAGCGCCACGGTCAGCTCGCGAAGATCGGCCGGGCCGCCTCCGTGGAGGAGGTCGAGGATCTCTTTCACCTCGAGTGCGTTGCCGACCGCGCGCCCCAGCGGCTGGTCCATGTCGGTGACGAGCGCCGTGACGTCCTTCCCCATCCCGCGTCCAAGACCGCAGAGCGTCCGGGCCAGCAGGCGGGCCTCGGGGAGACGCTTCATGAAGGCTCCGCTGCCGACCTTCACGTCGAGCACCAGGCCGTCGATCCCCTCGGCCAGCTTCTTCGACAGGATGGAGGCGGCGATGAGCGGGATGGACTCCACCGTGGCGGTGAGGTCCCGGAGCGCGTAGAGCTTGCGGTCGGCCGGGGCGATCCGGTCGGTCTGCCCGATCAGGCAGGCGCCCACCGATGCCAGCACCTCGCGGAATCGCTCCACCGGGAGGTGGATCTGGAAGCCCGGAATGGACTCCAGCTTGTCGAGCGTGCCCCCGGTGTGGCCGAGGCCGCGCCCGCTCACCATGGGCACCTTCACCCCGCAGGCTGCGGCCAGCGGCGCGACGGCGAGCGATGTCTTGTCCCCCACGCCACCGGTCGAGTGCTTGTCCACCTTGGGTCCCGCGATGTCGGAGAGATCGAGCACGTCGCCGGAATGGAGCATGGCCCCGGTCAGCGCCTGCAACTCGGCCTCGCTCATCCCCCGGAAGAAGACCGCCATGCAGAAGGCGGCCATCTGGTAGTCGGGCACCGAACCCTCGGCGTACCGGGTCACGAGCTCCGCGATCGCCTCGGGCGGCACGGGATGCCCGTCCCGCTTGCGGTGGATGACCTCGTAGGGGCGCACGCCCCACGGCTAGCACACGCGTCGGGGAGCGGCAATTCGACCGCGATGCGGAGCGATGCGGTAGAATCGGGGCGCGGTGAAGATCCTCGTCTGCTGCGGGAACGAGATTGTCTGCGACGCGGTCGCGATGTCGCTATCCGGGGCCGGCCACCAGGCCGTCGCCTCGACGGACCCGATGCAGCTCGCGTCGAACCTGGCCGGGGCGGGCGCCCTCGTGGTCGACGCCTCCGGCGGGCGGCGAGCCATTGCGCTGCTGCGCGACCGGGGCTTCGTGGGACGCTCGCTCGTCACCGGGATTGCGCCGCCGGAGGAGCTCGTCGAGCTGGCCAGGAAGTGCGGCGCAGACGGGACGCTCGGGCTCGATCCGCTCGAGGAGCTGCCGGCCCGATTCGCCGCGGCGATCGCCGCCCACCGGCGGGTCCTCATCGTCGACGACAACGAGATCGTGGCTCGCATCCTGGAACGAGAGCTGGCCGGCAAGGGGTTCGAGGTGCTCTACGCCCAGGACGCCGAGGCGGCCACCGCGATCCTGGCCCGCCGCGAGACCCGACCCGACCTCATCCTGCTCGACGTGAAGATGCCCCGCATCGACGGCCCGCAGTTCTGCCGCTTCGTGAAGCGCAACGAGCGGTTCCGGGGCATCAAGGTGATCCTCTGCACCGGCCTGGCCCGGGACACGGTGGAGCAGCTGGCCGCAGAGTGCGGCGCCGACGGCTTCCTCTTCAAGGACGAGTTCCTCGGCAAGTGGATTGTCGAGAACGCGGGCGGTTGACGCGCTGCCGCGGGGCCGCCGTGCTCAGTACGGCCGCCGCGGGCACTCCGCCGCATCGGTGTTGCCGTTGCACGCCCCGGGCGTCCCGGGAGCATCGCGGGCGCAGGCGAAGTTCGCGGTTGCGTCCTCGCCCCCCGGGTGGATTCGCTCGGTGGAGCGCCCGGTGCAGCGCACGGAGGGAGCCGCCCAGCCGAAGCCCGACATCACCGCGCCGGTCGGGGACTCGAGCGCCACCGAGGGGGCTCGCTCGTCCGCCAGGCCCCCGGCGAGCGACGTGGCTCCGCAGTGAAAAAGGGGGGCGTCGGGGGGAAGCGCGTACCGCCCGTCCCAGCTGCCGCCGACCACGAGACCGTGGGCGCCGGCGGGGAGAACGCCGGCCACCGGCGCGAGGGTGCAGCGGGTGACCGCCCCGCTGGCGCTCTTCTTGGCGAGCTTCCAGCCGGTCAGGTCGGCCGCGCCGCTGCCGAGGTTGGCAATCTCCACGTACTCGCCCCCGGCCTGGGGCGTGGTGGCGTCGGCCAGCACCTCGGTGACGACGAGGCGGGCCAAGGGAGATCCGGTGGCGGCGGGTAGCCATGCCCCGGGGGCGGCCGCGTTCCCTGCCAGGTCCTCGGCCAGGAGCCGCACCTTCACCTTCTGTCCGGGGCAGAGCCCGGCGACCGAAGCCCCCGCCACGCAGCGCGAGGGCGCGCCGCACGGGTCCCATCCCGGGCAGGCGGCGAAGTCGCCCCACGCCACCAGGCTTCCGGGCGCGTCGGGAAGTGCGCCGCAGGCCTCGCCGAGCCTCTCCACGGCCACCTCGACGCCGAGGCGGGTCGGCTCGGAGGAATCGGCCGCCACCGACAGGGCGGTGTCGGTGGCGAGGATGCGGACCGAGGCCGGATTGATCGTCGGCGGCCGGTCGTCACGACAGGCGGCCACGGCGATCCCGGGGAGCGGCGGCGGCCGGTTTCCCGCCGCGTCGCGGACGTCGTCGAGGATGGGAGCGAGCAGGCCGGCCGGGAGTGGCCCGCCGAGGGCCAGGGCGAGGATCTCCGGCGAGATCGCCCGTGGCGTACCGGGAGCCGACTTCACCGATAGCGAACCGGCGACGGCCTCGGAGAAGCCCACCCGGATCTCCTTGAGATTGGTGGGCACCGGACCACCGGGCGGGGCGATCCACCGGGCCAGCGGCGGCGAGCGATCGGGGATCACCGCGGTGCGAAATGTGGTGGCGAAGGCGCGCTTGCGCCCGGTGGGGTCGAGCACCGCGCGCCCGCTCACCGAGCGGATCCCGGTTCCAACCACGATGGAATAGGCGGACACGGGATCGAGCGAGGCCTCCGGCGCCCACCTGGCGACCGTGTCACCCTCCGTCAACGTGACCCGTCCGCGGACCACGGCGCCCCCCGGACCGATCCCGGTGGCCGAGGCAGCCGCGGTGGCCACCGCCTTCGCGTCGGCCTCGACCGCGACCGCGACGAACCGGCCGTCCTCGACGCCCGAGGTCTCCACCGGCTCGCTGAAGCGCACCGCGATGCCGGGCGCGTCGGGAGGGACTCCGTCTCCTTCGGGCACCACCGAGACGACGCGCGGGGCCGGGTCGGGCGCGGCTGGCCCACAGGCTGCGATGAGGCCGAAGGCGGTGAACACGGCAAGCAGCAGGGATGCGATTGTTCTCATGGGAGTTCTCCTTCCGGAGAAAAGCCCTCCGGTGAGCTCGTCGAGCTCGGCGGTGATCTCGTCGACCTGGTTCTCCCGCTCGGCACGCAGCGCGGGCGTACCGGGCGGGTCGAGCGCCAGCTGCACGAGCAGCCGCCGGCGCTGGAAGTAGAGCCGGGTGGCGCGGCGCGCCCGCTCCTCCCGCCGGTCGATCAGGCGCGAGGCGGTCCAGGCCGCGGCCGGCTCGTCCTTGGAGAACACGAGCTGGTCCAGGTCCCAGCTCAAGCGGACGCCGAACTGGGTGGAGGGGTTGACGCGCAGGTAATCGGACTCGACCGTTCCGGTGACGCCCACCACCCGGGTGTCGCGCTCGGTTCGGCTGGCGTCGATGGTGACGCGCGGCAGCCAGTGTGCGCTGCGCGGCCGGGCAACCCAGGCCCTCAGCCGGCTGGGGTCGATGCCGTCGTGGCTGGCCGCCGCCTGCTGGACCGCGGCGATGGGGGGATTGCCGACCGCGACCAGCAGGAGCACCCGGTGTGCCTCGTTCCGGATGGCAGCCGGCGGCTCGGCGGCCGACGGGCCCGGGGCGGCGGGAGGGCCAGCCAACGGGGCGGCGAGAAGGGCGGCGAGGAGCAGCAGCACGCGGGCGACGAGAGCACGCTGCGGGCCAGCCCCGGCCCGGCGTCGCTGGCCCTTCTTCGCCAGGAAACCGGCCACGCCGTGGACCACCGACCGCGGCGCGAACCTCTGCGGCCTTTACCTCCCCTGGGCCGCTTCCCACACCGGCGACATCTCCCGCAGCCTGCCCACGTTCTCGACGACGAGCCGCGCCACGTGGTCCACCTCCTCGGCCGTGTTGAAGCGGCCGATGCCGAAGCGGATGGATGCGTGCGCCATGTCGTCCGGAACCCCCATGGCGCGAAGCACGTAGGAAGGCTCGAGCGAGGCCGACGTGCAGGCCGAGCCGCTGCTCACCGCCACGTCCTTCATGGCGAGCATGAGCGCCTCCCCCTCCACGTGCTCGAAGCTGACGTTCAGGTTCCCGGGCAGCCGAAGTGCCAGGCTCCCGTTCACCACCACCCGATCGAGCCCGGCCAGGATGGCCCGCCGCAATCGCTCCCGCAGCGCCAGGATCCGCGGCGCCTCCTCCGGCATCTCGTCCCGCGCCAGCAGTGCCGCCGCCCCGAACCCGACGATGCCTGGAACGTTGAGCGTCCCGGAGCGGTAGCCGCGCTCGTGCCCTCCCCCGTCGATCTGCGCGAGGAGGCGCGCCCGCGGCTGGCGCCGCACGTAGAGCGCGCCCACGCCCTTCGGTCCGTACATCTTGTGTGCCGAGAGTGAAACCAGGTCCGCGTTCGAGGACTCGACGTCGAAGGGAATCCGCCCGAGCGACTGGACGGCGTCGGTGTGGAAGAGCACGCCCCGCTCGCGCGTGATGCGCCCGATCTCCTCCACCGGCTGCACGGTGCCCACCTCGTTGCTGGCGTGGATCACCGAGACGAGAACGGTGTCGGTCCGGATGGCGGCGCGGACCGCCTCCGGGTCGACGAGCCCCTCCCCGCTGACCGGCAGGATCGTGACCTCGAACCCCTCGCGCGAGAGCGCCGCCATCGAGTCGAGCACCGCCTTGTGCTCGATGGCGGTGGTGACGAGGTGGCGCCCCTTCCCGGCGTGGAAGCGGGCCACCCCCTTCACCGCCAGGTTGTCCGACTCCGTGGCCCCGCTGGTCCAGACGATCTCGCGCGCCGTGGCGCCGATGAGCCGGGCCACCTCCCCGCGCGCCTCCTCCACCGCCTCCTCGGCCCTCCATCCGAACGAGTGGCTCCGGGACGCGGCGTTGCCGAAGCCCTCCGAGAAGAACGGGAGCATGGCCTCGAGTACCCGAGGGTCGACCGGGGTCGTCGAGTGACAGTCCATGTAGATCGGAACCTTCAAGCCTCGACCTGCCTCTCAGGGAATGGAACGGATCGCCATGCCGTTCCGCACTGGCCATCTATAATGGAAGGACGCATGCGGATCCTCACGAGAATACTGGTCGCGGGCCTGACCTTCGCCGGCGTGGCCTGGCTGCCCGACCTGGTCGCGTCGGGGCCTACCGGCGCGACGACCGACCTGGGCCTCGGCGGCCTTCTCGCGGCTGGCTCCGGGCTCGCCTACGTCGTCGCCTTCGGGGGGGGCGTGCTGACCTCGCTCACGCCCTGCGTCTACCCGCTCATCCCCATCACGGTCTCGATCTTCGGAGCGCGCCAGGCCACCTCGCGCCGCCACGCCATGGCGCTCTCGGCCCTCTACGTGCTCGGCATCGCCATCATGTACTCGGCGCTGGGCATGGGCGCGGCGCTGACCGGCAAGGCCTTCGGCAGCGTGATGCAGAATCCGCTCGTCATCGGCGGCGTGGCGCTCGTCTTCGCCACCATGGCGGCGTCCATGTTCGGCGCCTTCGAGCTGCAGCTGCCGGCGAGCCTGCAGGCGCGGCTCCAGTCGGTGGGCGGTGCGGGATACCTGGGCGCGGTCGGCATGGGGCTCGTGTCCGGCGTCATCGCCGCACCCTGCACCGGGCCGGTCCTGGCGGCCGCGCTGGCCTTCGTGGCCACCAAGGGCTCGGTGGCCTTCGGCATGGGCATCATGTTCGTCTACGCGCTCGGCCTGGGGCTCCTCTTCTTCCTGATCGGCGCCTTCTCGCTGTCGCTCCCGAAGAGCGGCCCCTGGATGGACACCGTCAAGAGCGTCTTCGGCGTGGCGCTGCTGGCCGCGGCCGGCGTCTTCCTCAAGGACGCCCTGCCAGCCCTCGCGCCCATCTTCCTTGCGTCCCGGACCGCGGCCCTCGCCGCCGCCGGCCTGGCCAGCGCGGGGGTGCTGCTCGGCGCCTTCAGCGGCAGCTTCCAGGGAAGCGCGCTCCACAACGTCGCGAAGGGTCTCGGCGTGGCGCTCGTGGTCGGCGGGATCGTCTACGCCTCGGGCGCCGCCTCGGCCCGCTCCCGCGCCCAGGGCGACCGGCTGGCCTGGCTCTTCCACCAGGACGAGTTGGCGGCCATCGCCCAGGCTCGCGCCCAGGGCAAGCCGGTCATCATCGACTTCTGGGCCGAGTGGTGCACGGCCTGCAAGGAGCTCGACAAGACCGCCTGGTCCGACCCGCGCGTCCAGGACGCCGTCGGGCGCTTCGTCACCTTGAAGATGGACGGCACCCACGACACGGACGCCTTCCAGAAGGTCTTCGACAAGTACGGCGTGGTGGGCATGCCCACGGTGGTCTTCATCGACTCGTCGGGGCGCGAGGTTCCGCAGCGGATCATCGGCGCCATCGAGGCGGACGAGATGCTCAAGTACCTCGAGTCGGTCGAGAAGACCTGCAGCCCGGCCATCGCCTGCGTGGCGCGCTGGTAGGGCGGCTCGGCGACCTAGAACACCTTCCAGGTCACCACCGCGACCAGCTCGCCGAGGAGCTTGCGGTCCACTCCGGGTATGCCTGCGCTGCCGCTCGCCCAGCGGGCCCAGACCCCGGCCCGCGCGCCCATGGTGATGTCCTTCGCCACCTGGGCCTCGTAGGCCACCCCGAACCGCGGCAGGAAGGCGAGCCCCATGCCGCGCTGGAGGGCCCACTCGAGGCCGAGGTCGAGGGTCACGCTGACGAGCCCTGGGCCAGCCGAGGCCGTCCACCCGGCCCCGGGCGCCACGAGCAACCCGAGGTTCGCGACGTTGTCGGGGTAGATCCAGGTCGCGCCGAAGTTGAACCACGGCCCCGCCAGGAGGCGGAACCCGGCCCGGCTTCCCGAGTCGCCTGCCAGCTCGCGTCGCCAGACCAGGCCCAGGACCATCTCGCCGGTCGTCCATCCCATCCCCACCGTCCCGCCCAGGTCGTTCCACTCGTCCAGCCCCTGGGCGTAGGTCACGGTGAGTTGCGGGTAGCCGATCTCGGCGAGCCAGGCCGCTCCGCCGGCCCCGAGCGCGCCGGCGCCGACCAGGGTGACCGGCGCGGTCGACGAGGGAGCGGCGGACAGGGCGGCGGCGAGGAGCGCGGAGGCGAGGTTCATGGCGGCGGCATTGTAACTCCGGAAATGCCGTTGACACCGGACGCCTCCCCCCGCTAATGAGGGGCGCACTTGCCCAGGTGGCGAAATTGGTAGACGCACTAGATTCAGGGTCTAGCGGCTGAAAGGCCATGGAGGTTCGAGTCCTCTCCTGGGCACCATGAATTCGGGGCGGTGGGTCGCGAGACTCGCCGCCCTTGCCTTTTCCGGCCGGAATTGCATATTCATGCAACTCCATGCATACGCTCTCCGCCGCCGTGGTCGGGGCCTCCGGGTACTCCGGGCTCGAGCTGACCCGCATCGTCGCCCGCCATCCGCGCCTCGCGCTCTCGGCGCTCTACTCCGACAGGTGGGCCGACGAGGCCGCCGGATCGCGGCTGCCGCTCTCCGGCGCCGCCGCCGCTCTCCGTTACCTGCCCCAGTCGCAGGCCCCCGAGCTCCGGGCCGACCTGGCCTTCCTGGCCACGCCCGCCGAGGTATCGCTGGCGCTCGGGCCCGCCCTTCACGCCCGCGGCGTCACGGTGGTGGACCTCTCCGGCGCCTTCCGGCTCCACGACCCGGCCGCCTATCCCGGCTGGTACGGCTTCGAGCACACCTCGCCGGCGCTCCTCGCCCAGGCGCGCTACGGCCTCCCGGAGCTCGACCGGGCCGCGCTGCGCGGCGCCACCTTCGTCACCAACCCAGGCTGCTACGCCACCGCCATCGCGCTGGCCCTCTCGCCGCTGGTGCGCTCCGGGCTGGTGGCGCGCGAGGGGATCGCGGTGGCCGCCATGAGCGGCGTCTCCGGCGCGGGCCGCAAGTCGAGCGAGGAGTTCTCCTTCTGCGAGGTGGACGAGGACCTGCGCGCCTACCGGATCGGACGTCACCAGCACGTTCCGGAGATCGAGCAGACCGTGGGCCGCTTCGCCGGCGGCGTCGGTCCCATCTCCTTCACGCCCCACCTCGTTCCCCTCCGGCGTGGCATCCTCGCCACCTGCACCCTGCGCGCGGCGCCCGGCGCCACCGAGGCCGGCCTGCGCGAGGCCTACGAGAAGGCCTACGGCACCGAGCCGTTCGTCAGGGTACTCGCGCCGGATCGGGTGGCGGTGAAGGACGTGGTCCGCACCAACCGCTGCCACCTGGGCGCTGCGCTCGACGCCCGGACCGGCATCGTGGTGGCGGTGTCCGCCATCGACAACCTGGTCAAGGGCGCGGCCGGCCAGGCCGTCCAGGCCCTGAACGCCACGCAGGGATGGGACGAGACCCTCGGGCTCGATCTCCTCGGAGGCTAGAAGTGAAGATCCCCAAGGGCTTTCGCTTCAGCGGCGTCGCGGTGGGCTTGAAGCCGCAGCGGCGAGACGTGGCGCTCGTCGTCTCCGACGTCCCGGCCGCCGCCGCCGGCCTCTTCACCATCAACAAGGCCGCCGCCGCGCCGGTGATGGACGCCCGCGATCGGGTTCCCTCCGAGGGCATGCGAGCCGTGCTCGTGAACAGTGGCAACGCCAACGCGCTGACCGGCCCGCGCGGCCTGGAGGACGTGGCCAACCTGCGCGGAGCCCTGGCCGACGCGCTGGGCGTGCAGAAGCGCGCCGTGCTCACCGCCTCCACCGGCGTGATCGGGGTGCGGCTGCCGGCCCAGAAGATCCTGGACGGGCTGCCGGCGCTCGTCGAGCAGCTGGGCGCGCGCGCCGACTTCGCCGCAGAGGCCATCATGACCACCGACACGAGGCCGAAGATGGCCTCGCGCGAGGTGGTGGTGGGCGGGAAGGCCGCCACCGTGTCGGCCATCGCCAAGGGCTCGGGGATGCTGGCCCCGCAGCTCGCCACCATGATCTGCGTGCTCGTCACCGACGTCTCGGTGACGCCGAAGATGCTGCAGGACGTGCTGGGACGCGCCGTGAAGCGCACCTTCGAGATGCTCACCGTGGACGGGGACATGTCCACGAACGACACGCTCATCGCGCTCGCCAACGGCCTGGCCGGCAACGCCCGCATCGCCGAGGCCGGTCCGGATCTGGAGGTGCTCGAGGCCGCGGTCACCGACCTCTTCCGGGAGATGACCCGCGCCATGGCCTCGGACGGCGAGGGCGCCACCAAGCTCCTCGAGGTCGTCGTGACCGGCGCCCCGTCCGACGCGTCCGCCCGCGACGTGGCCCGCTCCATCGCCAATTCACCGCTCGTGAAGGCGGCGCTCTTCGGGGCCGACCCGAACTGGGGCCGCGTGCTGGCCACGGTGGGGGCCCGGGCCGGGACGCGCGGCTGGCTCATCGACCCGTACCGGGCCCGGGTGCTTGCTCCAGGGCGTGGCCGTCTTCGCGAGCGGCGCGCCCACCGAGATCGACCGGGACGCGCTGCGGGCACGCATGCGCGAGCCGGCCATCGATCTCCGGGTCGAGCTGGCCGACGGGGACGTCTCCGCCACGGCCTGGGGGTGCGATCTCTCCTACGACTACGTGAAGATCAACGCCGACTACGCCTCGCAGATCGTGCAGAAGGAGGACGGTGGGATGGCCCGCGAGGATCACGTGGCCAACTACTCGCCGGCCTTCAAGCGCGCGCTCCTGGCCGAGGCGCTCAAGTACATCGCCGCCTTCTCCGGCCAGGTGGCGGTCATCAAGTACGGCGGCGCGGCCATGGTGAAGGAGTCGCTCAAGGAGGCCTTCGCCGAGGACGTGGCCCTGCTCAAGCGGGTGGGGCTGAAGCCGGTGGTGGTCCACGGCGGCGCCCAGGAGGTCACCCGCACCATGGAGCGCCTCGGCGAGCGCTCCGAGTTCGTGGACGGGCTGCGAATCACCGACGCCGCCTCGCTGCCGGTCGTGGAGATGGTGCTGACCGGCAAGGTGAACCAGGAGCTGGTGACGCTCCTCAACGCTCGCGACGTGTCGGCGGTAGGACTCTCCGGCAAGGACGGGCAACTGCTCCGGGCCCGCAAGATCGTCCACGAGAGCGGGCGGGACCTGGGTCACGTCGGCGAGGTCGTCGAGGTGAACAAGGACTTCCTCCGGATGCTGCTCAAGTCGAGCTACGTCCCGGTCATCTCCCCCATCGGCAGCGGCGAGGATGGTGGCGGACTCTCGGTGAATGCCGACGACGTGGCCGCCGCGGTGGCGGTGGCGCTCGGCGCGAAGAAGCTCATCTACCTGACCGACGTGCCCGGCATTCTCGAGTCGGCACCCGACGGCGGCGATGGTGCGCCAGATCTCCGGCGCCGATCTGGAGAAGCGCCTCGAGGCCGGGGCCATCACCGGCGGCATGAAGCACAAGGCCCGCGCCATCCTCCGGGCGCTGGCCGGGGGCGTGGAACGGGTCCACGTCCTCGACGGCCGCGTCCCCCACACCGTCATCGCCGAGCTCTTCACCGATCGCGGCGTTGGCACGCTGGTCTACCGGTGAGCGCGCTCGACACCCGTCGCCGCCGCGAGGCGGTGGCCCGCATCCTCCGCGTCGACCGGGTGGCCACGCAGGAGGAGTTGCTCGGGTCGCTGCGGCGCGAGGGCTTCCAGGCCACGCAGGGCACGCTCTCGCGCGACCTGGCGCGGCTCGGAGCCCGGCGCGTCTCCCGCCCGGAGGGCTCCTACTACGAGGCCGGGGACGGTGCGCCCGCGGCGGTGGCCGCGGCGGTGGCCGGGCTCGTCTCGGCCGTCGCCACCAACGGTTCCCTGGTCGTCATCCGCACCCTTCCCGGCAGCGCGCCGGCGGTGGCGCGGGCCATCGACCTGGCCAGGCGGACCGACGTGCTCGGCACCATCGCAGGCGACGACACGGTCTTCGTGGCTCCGGCCCGGGGTCGCGGCTCCCGCGCGCTGGCCAGCCGGCTGGCCGGGCTCTTCGAGGCTGGCCGGTCCGGGAACGCCGGCTAGATGGCCGCGATCCGCGACCATTCGGCGCGGGAGCGCAGCACGCAGTCCTCGATGGCAAGCCCCTCGAAGTAGTTCCCGGTGAGCGCGAGCCGGTGGCCGGCGAGCATCCGATCGAGCTCGGCGACGACGCGGTCGTGACCGATCACCGGCGAGGGGAGCATCGTCATCCGCTGCGAGACCTCCTCGAACTCCGACTCGGGGACGCCCAGGATCTGCGAGATGCGCGCGCGTTTCTCCGCATCGGTCTTGCCCGTCCTGAAGTGGAAGGCGAAGGCGCGCCGCTCCGGGTCGGGCACCGGGTCGCGGGTCACCGCCGACCAGAACATGTCGTCGGCCGGGACCAGGAAGGCCATCTCGGGCAGCTTCAGCCGATCTCGCCGGACCACGACCCCCATGGAGTCGGTGGCCGCCATCTTCAGCCGTGCCAGCTCCGCCGCGAGTTCCGGGAAATCGGCCCGGAGGAGGGCCGACGCCATGGCCGGCGGCACCGCCAGGGAGAGCAGCGGCGTCTCGAACGAGCGCCCGTCCACGAGACGGACCTCGAAGCCCGCGGCGCGCCGCCTCACCTCGCGCACCACCGCCCGGGTGACGACCTCGATGCCCGGCTGCACCGCCAGCGCCGAGGCGACGGTGCCCAGGCCGCCCTCCAGGGTGAAGCTCCTCAGCACGTCCTTGCGCCGCTCCCGCTTCTTGAAGAGCGAGCCAGGGCCGGCCGCCGGGAACGCGTCGACGTCCTGGGAGGGAACCGCCGAGAGGAACGGGGCCAGGATGCGGGAGTAGTTCCGCTTCCCGACCACTCCCCCGTACCAGCCGGCCGTGGTCGCCCCCTCCTTCGGCGCGCGAAGGCCGCGCAGCGCGTTCCGGAGGAGTTCCCCCTTGTCGAAGCGCCAGAGGACCGAGAATCGGTCCCAGCATGTCGAGGTCGCCGTCGCGAAGGAAGGCGAAGCGCTTCCGGGCCTCGCCACGGGGGATGATCCGGTCGCGAAGGCCGATTCCCTCGATGAGCTCCAGGAAGCCGCCGTAGGAGTTGTAGCAGGTGTGGGCGCCCATCTCGTACCAGTAGCCCGACGCCGTTCGGCGGGAGTCGAGACACCCGCCGACCCGCTCTCCCCCCTCCAGGACCAGCACCTTCTTCCCTGCCCGGGTGGCGTGCCAGGCGAGGGCCAGGCCGCTGATTCCGCCCCCGACGACGATGACATCCCTTGATTCCATCTCGACTTTCCGACCTCCCCGCGCCCGCCGGCGCGACCGCTCACCGTCGCATGGCGCGGCGCGGCACGCCAGTGGTTTTGACCCCGCCGCCGTCGCGGCCAGCCCTTCGGATCGCGCTTTCGCGGCTCGCCTCCTTGGGCTACAACCGTCGGACCATGAAGATCGGATTTCTCGGAACGGGGACCATGGGCGCGCCCATGGCCAACAACCTGCGCAAGTCTGGCCACTCCGTCACCGTGTGGAACCGCACGCCGACCCGGACTGAACCGCTCGTGAAGAAGGGCGCCAGGAGCGCCGCGACTCCCCGTGAAGCGGCCGCGGGCCAGGACCTGGTGTTCCTGTGCCTCTCCGACGAGAAGGCCGTGAACGCGGCCCTCGACGGCCCCGACGGCGCGCTGGCTGGCCTGGGCAAGGGCGCGGTGCTCGTCGACACCTCCACCGCCGGCGTCCGCAGCGCGAAGTCGGTGGAGGAGCGGGTCCGGGCCAAGGGAGCGAGCTTCGTCGCCGCACCGTTGCTCGGCTCGAAGGCCGCCGCCGAGAAGGCCCAGATCACCATCGTCGCCGGCGGTCCCGTCGAGGCCCGCGAGAAGGTCCGCCCGGCGTTGCGCGCCATCTCCGCCCGCGTCATCGAGCTGGAGAGCGCTCCGCAGGCCGCCCTCATGAAGCTGGTGGTGAACTCGGTGGGCGGCGCGATGATGGCTGCCTACGCCGAGGGGCTGGCGCTGGGCGCTTCCGGTGGCCTCGACCTCGCCCGGGTGGTGGAGACGTTGCAGGCCTCGAGCTTCCACTCGCCGCTCTTCCTCATGAAGGGCGAGCAAATCCTGGCCAAGGACTGGGCGCCGCGCTTCGCGGTGGCGCTGGCCGAGAAGGACCAGCGGCTCGCCCAGGAAGCAGCCGCCGACCAGGGCGCGAAGATGCCGGTGGCCTCTGCGGTGCGGCGCCTCTTCAACGACGCCATCGAGGGCGGGCGAGGCGGCGACGACATGTGCGCCGTCGCCGACGTCTACTTCGGCTGGGCCGGGCTGAAGAAGTAGCCTCGCCTGGAGGTCAACTCGCCAGGACCTCGCGAACGGTCTTCCACAGCTCCTCGAGGTGGAACGGCTTCTTCACGAATCCCGAGCAGACCAGCCCGCTCGTGAGGAGCTTCTCCCGGACCTCGTCTGCCGGAGTGGCCGACACGAAGAGCACCTTCGGGCACTTCGCTCCGAGCTGGACATTCATGGCGTCGAAGAAGGCCACCCCGTCCATGCCCGGCATCCGGTAGTCCACGAGGGCGAGGTCAGGAGGGTGCAGGCGCGCCATTTCCAGCCCCTCCAGGGGGTCGGACGTCCCCTCGACCTCGTGCCCGAGCTTCTGCACCCCCACCTGGAGGGCCTTCCGGACAATTTCCACGTCGTCGACGATGAGGACTCGAGCCACGTCTGCCACCTCTGTCGCGGAACCTTGCGCGGGCCGTGCCGGGAAAAAGCCAAGGAATTCTAGCTAAGCCGAACGGGTCAGCTGGCACCCTGGGGTCCCGCAACCGGCCCCTGGGTGACCCATCCGGCGACAAGGGACTGGCCTCCCGGGCCGGTCAGCGGTAGCGGGCCAGCGCGCGCCGGACCGCGTCGCCGTAGTGGCGCCTCGCCGACGGCGGCGAGAGCACCTCGGCGTCGCCTCCGAAGGAAAGCGCAAACCGGGTGGCCCACTCGTCGCTGACGCCGGGAACCTCGACCACGGCACCGCCCTTCGCGTCCCTCTTCACCACCCGCCACTGACCCGGGCGGGCGAGCGCCCAGGCAGCAGCGAGCGGCCCCATCCGCAGACGGACCGGCGTTCCCTGGGCGTCGGAGAAGAGCCGGCCGCGCGCCAGCTCCGCGTCGCTGGGAGGCTCGAAACGCTTCCCGTCGAGCGCGCACTCGCGGATGCGGTCGAGCCGGAACGGCAGCGCCTTTCCGCGGGCCTCGTCGTGCCCCCACAGGTACCAGTGGCCGAGTCGCTGCGCGAGCGTATAGGGATGCACGACCCGTTCGCTCTCCTCGCCGCGGCTGTCCGTGAAGTAGCGGATGCGGAGCGCCCGGCGGGCGGCGATGGCCTGCTCGATGCGCCCGAGCAGCGAGTCCCTGGCCGGCGGGGAGCCAGCGAAGATCCGATCGAGCAGCTCGTCGAAGAGGGCGCGCCGATCCCTGGGAACGGCGTCCCGCAGCGCCCGGACCACTCGCTCCCGCCCCTCGCCTCCCAGCGCCCTGGCCGCAGCCGCCAGCGCCGCCGCTTCACTCTCCGTGAATCGCGGCGGCCGGGAGAAGCTCTGGTGGAGCGCCACGTGGACCTTGTCCCCATCCACGTAGAGGTCGAGGAAGTCGTCGGGCGCGAAAGGCGGGCAGCCCACGCCGAGCAGGAAGTCGAGGTCCTCGAGGATCTGCTTCTCCGGCACGCCGCACTTCCGGGCCAGGTCGCGAACCGGGATGCCCGGGTGGCGCACCGCGTAGGGCACCAGGAACAGGACCCGACGGAGCCGGTCGCGCGAGTCGGCCTTGGCGGCGACCTTCCGGGTCACGCCACCCTCCGCGCCAGCGCGGCCAGCACCTTGCGCGCCTTCTCCCTCAGCGCCTTCGGCGCCAGGATCTCGGCCCGGTCTCCCTGGGAGAGCACGTGGCGGAGCAGCGCCTCCTCGTTCGTGACCTCCACCTCGACCACGACGCCGCCGTCGACGTCCTTCCAGGTGGCGCGTGGGCCGAACGACTCCCTCTCCTCCTGGATGGCCGGCCCCTCCAGCCGAACCCGGCAGCGCACCGGGGCGTGCATGCGGAACTCCCAGGATTCGCGCGTGGCGAGCTCGGCGAGGGAGAAGCCCTTCCGCACCTCGAAGTCGGGGGTGCGCGGCGCGGCCGCGTTCACCTCCACCGACACGATGCGCCCCAGGTGGAAGCTGCGGATGTCCTGGCGCAGCCGGCAGAACCCGGCCAGGAACCAGGCCCCACCTCGCTGGTAGAGACCGTAGGGATCGACGTCGCGCTCGGTCCGGCCGCGACGCTCCGCCCCGGCGTAGACGAGATGCACCCGCTTCCGTCCTGCCACGGCGATCGAGAGCGCCTCGAGCCGCCGTGCCGCGTCGGCCCGGGCGTCCTCCTCCGCATCGTCGGCCGAGAGCTGCAGCGCCGCCACCGCCGCCACCTCCGACGCGCCCGGGGCGCGGGCGGCGAAGGAGAGCTTGTTCATGGCGTGCGCCAGGTCCCGCGCGTAGGGGAACACCCGCTGCGCCAGCGCCGCCGAGCCTGCCACGTAGAGCAGCGCCAGGTCCTCGGGGGGGAGCTTCAGAATCAGGAAGGTAGAAATCCTCCTTGTCCACCAGGTAGCCGGCGGAGAGGTCCTCGTCGCCCCCCACCCAGCGAACCGGGATGCCGAGCTCGAGCAGCTCGGCCTTGTCCCGCTCGAACTTGCGGATGGCCGCCTCGCCGGGCCCTCCGTAGTCGTCTGGAAACTGTTCCTGGATGTCGCGCCACGAGACGGGCTCGGAGGCGCGCAGGAGCAGCGCGGCCAGATCCAGGAGTCGCTCTGCCTTCTGCATGGGGCGACGCCCTCGGCAGGGGATGGTGAGCGGGCCGGCTACTCCGCGGCTGCCGGCGGAGAGGTCGTGGGCGGTACCGAGGCTGGCGGAGGTTCGGGCGGCACCGGGGCCTCTTTCGCCACCGCGCCCTCCTGGGCCCGCTTCTCCTCGCGCGCCGCCTGCCGCACGGCGTCGATGAGCTCCTCGTGCTCCTTGCGGAGTGCATCGTAACGGCGGCGCAGCTCGGCGTGCCTGTCGTGGGCGATGTCGAGTTCACCCTTCTGCACCATGTAGACGCGCCGGTCGGTCTCCAGCCGCCCCCGCGCCGCCTTGAGCTCGCGGTCGAGGTCGACGGCCTTCTTGCGCAACTCGGCGAGCTTGGCGTCGGCCTTGTCCGCCCGCTCCTTCTCGGCGAGGAGTAGCCCCTCGTCCGTCGCGGCCGGAGCCGGGGCTGCCGCGGGCGCCTGCGTCGCAGCCTGCGAAGCTTGCGCCGCCTCTGCGCGCACCTTTGCCAGGGCCTGGGCGGCGGCCGCCTTCTCGCGCTCCAGATCCCTGATCGCGTTCGACGCCTGTGCCTCGAGCGACTTGGCCCGCTCCGCCGCGGCGGAGGCCTCGGCCCGGGCGTCGGCCAGGCGCGCGGTGAGCTTCTCGATCTCCTCGCGCAGCGCCGGGGCCCCGGCGGCCTTCCTCACCCCGTCGGCCTGGTCGAAGGCCCGCTTCTTCGCCTCCTTCAGCTGATCGCGGAGCAGGGCGGCTTCCTCGCGCCGCTCCTTCGCCTCGGCCCGGTAGCCTGCGGCATCCTTCGATGCCCCCTCGGCCTGCTCCTGCAGCTTTCGAAGGGCGGCCTCCTTCCCGGCGAGCTCGGCGCGGGCGGTTCGGTGGGAGGCGAAGAAGAAGACGGCCGCCAGCACGGCGGCGAGGGCGATGAAGAAGAAGAGGCCGGTCATGGGGGGTCGAAGCTATCCCCCGCCCGGACCTCTTGGCAAGGTCGGAAGACGCGCAGAAGGGCCGCCGGCAAGGAATCCGTCGCTGGGGTACCATTCCCGGCTTGCGCCGCGTCGCCACCAAGATCTTTCTCGCATTCGGCGTCTCGCTGGCGGCCTTCGCGCTGGTCTCCGCCTTCGGGATCGTGCGGCTTCACGACCTGGGACGGAAGCTCCGCCTTCTCAGCGAGGGGTACCTTCCCCTCACCCGCATCGCCGCCCAGATCGACGTGAAGGACTGGGTGACCCCGCGCATCCTGGAGGCCGGCACCCTCGATCCGGCGGCGCGCCGCGCCTGGATCCCGCTTGCCCGCGCACGTTTTCCTGCACTGGTGCGGGAGAAGATCGCGGAGGGCCGCTCGGTGGCCGGACGGGCCGGAAAGGTGGCGTCGGGCGAGGAAGCCGCCTTCCTGACCGAGGTGGTGGGTCGGCTCGACGCCCTCGACGGCGCCTGGACCCGCTACGACGCCGCCGCCCGGGCGCTTCTCGACGCGGCCGAGGCCGGGGTGACTCCGCTGCCGGAAGCCACCGTCCAGGCCACCCGGACCCTGGAGAAGGCGCTCGCCATCGACGTCAAGCTCCTGCAGGCCGCGCTGGAGAGCCACACCAGCGAGCTCGTCCTGGCCGCCGAGCGGGAGGAGTCGCGGACGGTGGCGTCCATCGTCATCTACACGATGCTGGCGCTCTCGGTGGGTGCTGGAGCGGCGCTCGTCTCCCAGAGGCTGCTGGCGCCCATTCGCACGCTGACCGAGGGAGTGAAGGCGGTGGCCGCCGGCGACCTGTCCCGGCAGGTGGCCGTCCGGGGCGCGGACGAGCTCGGCGTGCTGGCCCGGGAGTTCAACACCATGGCGGCATCGCTCGAGCGGCAGCGCCAGGAACTGCAGCGGGCCGAGCGGCTCGCCGCGGTGGGACGGATCTCGGCGCACATCACGCACGAGATCCGCAACCCGCTCAACTCGCTCGGGCTGAACGCCGAGTTGCTCGCCGAGGAGATCGAGCCGGGCGCCACGGCCGAGGCCCGCGCGCTCGTCAGCGCCATCACCCGGGAGGTGGACCGGCTGAACGGCGTCGCGGAGGAATACCTGCGATTCGCCCGCCTTCCTCGACTGGTGATGGCGCGAGAGGACCTGAACGAGATCATCGACGGCCTGCTGGATTTCGTCAGCCCGGAGATGCAGGCCGCCGGGGTCGCCGTGGAGCGGGACCTCGCCCCGGACCTGCCTTCGATCCGGGGAGACGAGGGTCAACTGCGCGCCGCCTTTCTCAACCTCCTGCGCAACAGCCGGGAGGCCATGTCCGCCGGGGGGACCATCCGGGTCCGAACGGTCCGGGCCGCGGACGGGGCTGCACGACGTGACGGTGGCCGACACCGGCCCCGGTATCCCTTCGGAACAACTGGATAAAATCTTCGATCCCTTCTTTTCCACCAAGACGGGAGGAACCGGGCTAGGTCTGGCGTTCACGTTGCAGGTCGTCGAGGAGCACGGCGGAACCATCCAGTGCCAGAGCGAGATCGGCCGCGGAACCACCTTCGCGGTCCGGATCCCGTCTGCGCCACCGGATGGGGCGACGACTTGAACGAGGTGGAGATCACGTGAACAGGGCGAAGCGACGTTCGGGGCGTTTCAGGGATCCGCTGCGCGCCATTACCCCCATGGCCGAAGGTCCCTTCCTGCTCGGGCAGAGGGCGCAACTCGGGAACGGCGCCCGGGTGGTGGTCGCACGCACGCCCGGCCTCCACTCGGCCATGCTCGCGCTGTACGTTCGGGCGGGTTCCCGCCACGAAAGCCCGGCCACGAGCGGCGTCTCCCACTTCGTCGAGCACCTGCTCTTTCGCGGGAGCCGGGGCTACCCCGACAGCCGGGCCATGAACGCGGCGGTCGAGGCGGCGGGCGGAAGCATGAACGCCATGACCGGCCGCGACCACACCTGCTTCTACACGTCGCTCCACCCGGCCGGCCTCGAGACCGGCATCGACGTCTTCACCGACCTGGCCCACCGGCCCCTCCTCAGCGACATCGAGGTGGAGCGTGGGGTGGTCCTCGAGGAGATCCTCGACGAGGTGGACTCCCGCGGGCGCGACATCGACGCCGACAATCTGTTGAAGCGCATCCTCTTTCCGGGTCACGGCCTCGGGCAGAAGATCGCGGGCTCCCGCGCCAGCGTCCAGGCGCTGGGCGAGAAGGCCATCCGCGCCCACCACGCCCGCCACTACACCGGGGCGAACGTCGTGCTGGTCGCGGCTGGGCCGGTCTTCTACGAGGACGTGGTGGAACTGGCGGCGGCTCGGCTCGGCGCGCTCCCGCGAGGGACGGCGGTCCGCTCCGAGGCCCCGCCCCCTTGGCCCTCGGGTCCGATCTTCAGGGCAGTCGAGCACGACGACGCCCAGGTCGAGTTCTCGCTGGCCTTCCCGAGCGTCCCGGAGCGTCACCGCGATCACCCGGCCGCCCTCGTCATCCGCCGCCTCCTCGACGACGGCCTCTCGTCCCGGCTGCCCTTCGAGATCGTGGAACGGCACGGGCTCGCCTACTCGATCCACGCCAGCCTCGAGACCTACGAGGACGCGGCCCTCTTCACCTTCGAGGGAGCCTGTACGCCCTCCAAGCTCGGCCGGGTGGTCCAGGGGATCTTCCGGGTGGTGAGCGACCTGTGGAACTCGCTCCTTCCCGGCGAGGAACTGGCACGGGTCAAGGAACGCCACCGGATGTCGCTCACCTTCGCGCTCGACAACCCGTCGGAGCTGGCCGGCTGGTTCGGGGTGGGTGAACTCTTCGGCACCGACGAGACCCTGGAGGAGCGATGCCGGCGGGTCGAGCGGGTCACCGCGACCGACGTCCGGCGCGTCGCGCGCTCGATGTTCCAGCGGCGCCACCTGGTCGCCGTCGCCGTAGGCCCCGGCTCGTCGACCCTGCGTCGCTCCCTGCGGCGGGCCGCCGAGAGTTCCCCGCTCGCGTGACGAGCGCCAGCGGAGTCGGGTACGCTCCCTCGATGGATGCCGTCCATCTCGACTGGACAGCCGCTCTCGCGGTGGGGATCGAGGAGATCGACTCCCAGCACCGGGAGCTCTTCCTTCGCGTGGCGCGGGTGCGGGATGCAGCCTTCTCCGGCGACACCACCGAGGTCGACCGCACCCTCGCCTTCCTCCACCAGTACGTCGAGTTCCACTTCGCGGCGGAGGAACGCTTCATGGCGGAGCAGCGCTTCCCTGGCCTGAAGCGGCACCGGGAAGAGCACGCCTGGCTCCTTCAGGCCGTGCGCGAGATCGAGGCCGACCACCTGCGGGAGGGCCCAACGGCCGGGGCGACTGCCCGGGTCGAGCGCTTTCTCTCCGACTGGATTCGCACCCACATCGGCGTCTCCGATCTGGGCATGGCACGCTTCGTTCGCCGTGCGCGTCCTCGCTGACGGCGCCGGCGACTCCTGGCCCCGGAAGGGGCCCCTCTGGTAGCCTCGATCGAGTGGACGGATTCGTGGAGAGGGCAGTGCGCCGGATGCGTGAGGACCGCGGCTTCAGCCGCAAC
The DNA here is from genome assembly GCA_963700085.1 of uncultured delta proteobacterium. Taxonomy (GTDB): domain Bacteria; phylum Myxococcota; class Myxococcia; order Myxococcales; family Anaeromyxobacteraceae; genus CAIOAK01. The sequence continues at coordinate 203,757 of CAVOWI010000017.1, read as the reverse complement.
CGGCACTTCCTTGCCCTCTCCTCGCCGGAGGGACGCCGAGCAGTGCGGATCGCCCGGCACCTTCGCTCCATCGAGCACGATCTGGAACTCGGCTGGCCGGCGCGCGCCGAGCGGCGCGAGGGGCGCATCCTCGTCACCGTGGCCTACCGGAGCGGCACCCGGGCCGCGTGGCTGACCCGGGCCGAATACCGGATGTTGCTATCGAACCCTGCCGCCAGGAACGCACTTGGAGTGAACGAGGCGGCGGAACCCTAGGCCGGGCGCCTCGCCGCGCCCTCGAGGAGGGCCCGCAGCGCCTCGGCAGCGTCGCGCCCCCCGAAGAGAACGGCGACCGGCGGCTCCCCCAGGAAGGAAGGGACGGTCTCCCCCTCGAGGCCTGCCAAAGCCACCGGAAGCCGGAGCGCCTGCGTCAGCTCGAGCAGCAACCCCTCCGTTCCCTCGGCGGGCAGGAGCACGAGGGCCCCGATGGCGCCGGAGGCGAAGGGTCCCCAGAGCGGGCGCTGCGAGCGGTCGCCCGGCAAGGACAGCAAGTCGATGCGCACTGCGCCCAGGTCGAGGGTTCCCAGGGTTCCCAGGCCGGCCGTGTCGGCGGCGCTCCCGACGGCCTCCCAGCCGGGCAGGGCCGCGAAGCGCGCCATCGCGACCTGGCGCGTCGCCAGGCTCCCTCCCACGACCACCACCTTCCCGACTGGACGCCCTCCCGGCGCGCCGTCCCGGGCAACCCTGAGCCGGAGCGCGTGCACGAGGTCGGGGGGCAGGAAGGGCTGGACGTCGGGCGCTCGGATGGGCGCCGACGCGAGGGCGTGGCCCTGGTCGAGGAGCGCCACCACGGCCCGCGCCGCCTCCAGGTCCGAAGCAGTCGAGAGGTCGAGCAACTCCGCGAAGCTCCTCGGGACCACGAGCAGCCTCAGCACCTCCTCGGTGACCGGCTGGAGTCCCCGCGGGACTGGCGCGCCGGGCGACGACAGCGAGAGCACGGCCTCGGGCGGCGGAAGCGCGCCCTCGAGCCTGGCAAGCTCGTCTGCCTGGCGCATTCCCTCGAGCAACAACTCCTCGAGGCGGCGAGTGATGTGCCCAGCGTCCGGCACCGACCCGGGTACCGGCCCGGCCTGGAAGGAGAACTGTCCGCCCTGGCCCGCCAGCAGGCGGAAGAAGGCCTTCTCCCCCACGGCGGCACCGGCACGCGCGGCGACCGGCTGGCCCGCCGACAGCGCGATCTGTCCCCGCTCGCCGTTCCGTTCCAGACGCAGCCGCCCGGCCTTCCGGTTCATCGCCAGGATCTGGAGCAGGTCGGGGAGCGGCATCTGCGCCAGATCCCCCTCGAGATGCCGAACGTCGGCGGATCCCCGGGCGGCATCGGCGCGGCGAAGGAGGTGATCGACCCGGGCGAGGAGGACCTCGGGCTGGTAGGGCTTGTCGATCCACCCGGGGGCGGCTCTTCCGGCGCTCCCCGAACGGTCGCCGGCGAGCAGGACCGGGATCCCCTCGGTTCTCGGATTGGCGCGAAGGATGCGAAGGAAGGTGCCTGGGTCGAGCAGCGGCGTGCGCGAGTCGTAGACCACGAGATCGGGCGCGCGGAGGATGGCGAGCTCGAGCGCCCGGGATCCGTCGGTGGCGGCGTGAACCTCGTATCCCCGCTCCCGGAGCAGCTGGGCGACCGCCCGCAGCGCGTCGGGGTCCGGGTCGGCGAACAGGATCTTCTTCGGCGAGGTCATGGCTTCGTCAGACCGGCTGCAGATCGTAGTTGCACTGGAGCTTGGCAACGAGCAGGTCGACGAGCGGCGCATCGGAGGTGTGGAAGAGAGCGCCGCCGGTTCGTTGCAGGAACGCGTAGGCGGCCGACTCGCCCAGGAAGAGCAGGAATTCGTGGTTGGCAATCCGTGCGTCTCCCTCCACGTGGACACGGCTGACGAGCCGGTGCCGGGCCGGGTCGCCGCTGCTCCTCGGCCCGAGCACGAAGACCCGCGCCGGATCGTCGCCGGAGCGGGAGGCCCCCTGCCCTCTGGGAAGTCCCGCCAGCAAGGGCGCGGCGCCGGCCACCGCCGAGGAGCCCAGATAGATGACCCCGCGGGCCCACCGGTCGCGTCCCAGCTCGCGAGCCGCCTCGCGCTGCACCGCCTCGAAGAGGGCGGGATCGGCGTGGCGGCGAGCCGAAGGACTGGACTCCGGAAAGCGCGCGCCATCGGACAGGAGCAGGTCGGCGAGTTCCCAGAAAGCTCCCCGCGGCAGGTCGCCGAGGTGCAGTCGGCGCACCAGGGACCCTCGCTGTTCCTCGACGCGGGCGCGGCAGCGCCCGGCCAGCGCCTCGGGGTCCTCGCCGTCACGAGGATAGGTCGCGATGCCCATGGAGAGGAGAAGCGGCACGATCCGCTCCAGGGCCTGCACGGTGGTGTCCCCTGAGATCTCCTCGGCGGCCCGCCGGAGAAAGGTCCGCGCGCCGAAGTGGTCGGTCTCGGGAAGCAGCAACAGGAACTCCCCCTCGTTCGCGCGGGCCAGGACGTCTGCTTCACGCGCGGCGCGGCCGATGGCCGCCACGAGCGCCCTCGTCCCGGCGCGGAAGAGCTCGCGGGGCGCCTCGCGTCGCGCCCGGTCCAGGTTGTCCACCGAGATGAGCCCCGTCGAGAACTGCCGGCCGTAGCGACGCGCCTTGTGACACTCCTTGTCGGCGTGGTCGACGAAGTAGGGCAGATTGTAGGTGCCGGTCTCGGGGTCGAGCAGTGCCCGGCGCTCGGCGGCCTGGAAACGACGGGCGTTCGCGAGCGCGACGGCGGCGAAGGTCCCCACCGTGGCGGCCGCCGCTTGCTCCGGCGCGTCGAACCGGCCGGCGGTGCGGCGAAGCAGGAGCGCCAGGCCCGTCACCTCGTCGCCCACGAGGAGCGGCACGTGGATGGCCTCCCCTTCCGGCCATCCGGGCACGAAGAAGGGGGTCCCCGAGCGAAGTCCCTGCGCCAGGCCGGGATCGGCGGGGTCGAGCTCGGCCGGCAGGGCGTGCGGCTCGACGAGCCCGCGGTGGGCGGCGAGTCGCATCGTCCCCTTCTCTCCGGCTACCCAGAGCACCGCGCCCTGCGCGCCGGTGGCCTGGGCGAGGGTGGAGAGGACGAGGTCACCGAGCGACTCGATGTCCAGCGTGACGACGAGCCCCATGCAGCGACGGAACAGGGCGTCGGAGAGGGCCGGGCCAGGCGCCTGACCGTCCGCGAGTCCGGCGTCACCCACGGTCGTGCTCAGAGCTCGGTCTCCCCGGAGAAGACCCGTTCGGCTGGTCCCTTCATGAAGACCGACAGGTCGGCGTCCACCGTGATCTCGAGCGCGCCGCCCGGGAGCCGCACCGTCACCGGGCCGGATCCCGTCAACCGTCCCTCGTGCAGCGCTGCGACCACCGCGGCACAGGCGCCGGTGCCGCAGGCCTCGGTCAGCCCGGCGCCCCGCTCCCAGACCACGAGGTCGATGGCCAGGCCTGAAGCCCGGCCAAATCCAACGTTCACGCCGCCCGGCACCTTGGCCTCGATGGCGGGGCCGAGGGTCGACGCACGCCCCGGGTCAGGGCCATCGAGAATCACCACGTGCGGGTTTCCCATCGAGACCCGCAGCGCGCGCACCAGCTCCACGCCGACCTCGAATTCCTGGGTGCCTTCGACCCGGGCTCGCCCCATGTCCACCGTGACGGAGTCGACGCCGGCCGCTCCGCGGTGCACGGTGCATCGCCTCGGCCCGGAGTCGGTCTCGACCACGATCTCGCCATCGAGCCCGCGGGTCTCGGCGAGGTGGCGGGCCACGCAGCGGATGCCGTTCCCACACATGGCCGCGACCGTTCCATCGGAGTTGTAGATGTGCATGTAGGCGGCGCCGCCTTCGCGGGCCGGCAGGACGGTGAGCACGCCGTCGGCCCCGATGCCGCGGCGCCGGTCGCAGAGGCGCACGGCGCGGTCTGGCGCCATGAGGGCCGGCCCCTCCACCACGACGAAGTCGTTGCCGAGTCCGTGAACCTTCCAGAAGCGCAGCGCCACGCGGGGGATCCTAGTCGATTCCCTCACCCGCAGAAACGGGCGATGGCGCGGCCGTAGATGTCGGCGGCCTGGTGCAACTCGGGGAGCGGGACGAATTCACCCGTCCGGTGGGCCACCCGGATGTCGCCCGGGCCGAACACGCAGGCCTCGGCGCCCAGGTGGATGAGCTCGGGAAGCTCGGTGCCGAAGGGAATGGCGGTGGAGCCGTTGCCGCTCTCGGCCTCGAGGAACCGCACCACCTCGGCGTCGGGCGAGGTCACGCCGGCCGGGTCCACGCGAAGCGGCGTCCGGTTCACCCGGAGCTTGCCGCCGCCGGCCTCCTCGAGCGCCCTCGATGCCGCATCGACCATCTCGAGCGCCCGCTCGGGCGGCTGTTCGGGAAGGGGGCGCCACTCGAGCGTGAAGAAGCATTCCCCGGCGAGCACGTTTCGGGCCTTGCCGCCGCGGATGACCCCCACGTTGAAGGTGGTGTGGGGCGGCGAGAAGGCCGGGTCGCTGTGCTGGTCGGCCAGCCGCCCCTGGATGCGCTCGATCTCGGTGACGAGGCGCACCGCGGCGTGGATGGCCGAGGCCCCCACGTCCGGAAAGGCACTGTGCCCCTCCACGCCGGTGAGCGTGAAGTCGACCGCGCAGTAGCCCTTGTGGGCGCGCACCGGCACGAGGCGGGTCGGCTCGCCGATGATCGCCTTGGCCGGGTGGACCCGCCCCTCGTGCGCCAGCGCCTTCGCTCCCTGGCAGCCCACCTCCTCGTCGGCGGTGAAGACGAGCCAGAGGGTGCCCTTCCCGGGCCGCACCCGCGATGCGGCCGAGAGCATGGCGGCGATGCTTCCCTTGGTGTCGGCCGACCCTCGGCCGAAGAGCTTCCCGTCGCGGATGACGCCCGAGAGCGCCTCGTCCCAGTCGGGGTCGAAGGGAACGCAGTCGGTGTGCCCCACGAGCGCCAGCCCCCCGGCTCGTCGGGGCCGAGCCGCCCGATCAGGTTTCCCTTCTCCACGCCGTCCGCGTCCTTCCAGGTCATGCGGCGGGCCTCGAAGCCCAGGCGCCGGACTCGCGGCTCCAGCCAGTCGAGCACCGGGAGGTTCGACCGGGACGACGTCGAGTCGATGGCGACGAGTTGCTGGAGCGTGTCGACGAGGTCCATCTCATCCTCCCCAGAGCTTCTTCATGGTACGGGCGAAGTCTCGGGCGACCTGGCTCGCGCCGGGCCGGCCCGGCGAGGCTTCACCGTCCGTCATGATGGCCTCGCCCCCGGCCACCACGTCGCGAACCGCGGTTCGAGCCGCCGAGAAGACCACGGCTGGCAGGAGGTCGGCTTCCGAGGCGCCGGCGATGGATGGATCCTCGAGGTCGACCGCGATGAAGTCGGCCGGGTCTCCCGGGTCGAGCGAGCCGCCCGGTAGCCCCAGGGCACGCATCCCGCCCCGCGAGGCGAAGCCGTACAGGCGCGCGGCGAGACCGTCCACCCGGCCGTCTCCACCGGCGGGAGCGAGCAGTCCACGCTCTCCGCCCACCAGCCGCAGGTTTCCCTCCAGCGCGCGGGCCTCCTCGAGGATGTCGATCTGGACGTTGGAGTCGGTGCCGAGCGCCAGCGCGGCGCCGGCCCGGAGCAGGTCGCCGGCGGGCACGACGCCGTCGCCCAGATCCCTCTCGGTGGTCGGACAGGCGCAGACCGTGGTCGCGGTGCGTCCCAGCGTCTCGATGTCTCCCGGCGTGACGTGGATGGCGTGGACGGCCGTGGTGGCGGGACCGAGGGCGCCGAGCTCCTCGAGCAGCTCCACCGGGGTGCGTCCGTGCTCGGCCCGGCACTGCGCCACCTCGGCCGCCTGCTCCGAGACGTGGACGTGCAGCGGCCAGCCGCGCCGGCGCGCCTCGGAGGCGAGCGTCCCGATCCACCCGGCCGGAACTGCGCGCACGCTGTGCGGGGCGACCCCCAGCGTCGTCCGCGCATCACCCTTCGTGAACTCCTCGAGGCGGATCAGGCTCTCGACCACCTCGTCCGGCGAGCCGTCGAGGAAGCGGGCCTGCTCGGGACCGGCGGCGAGGCCCGGGCCGCCGCGCGCGTATGCGCTGCGGAGCAGCGTGATGCGGAGACCGACCTCGCGTGCCGCCCCGATGACCTCCTTGGCCAGCAGCTCGGGGTCCTGGTAGCGGCGGCCGGACGGATCGCGTGACAGATAGTGAAATTCACCGACGGCCGTGATCCCTGCCCGGGCCATCTCGTGGAAGGCCATGCGGGCCACGGCGCGAACGTCTTCCGGGTCGAGCCGGGCCGCGGCGCGGTACATGGCCTCGCGCCAGGACCAGAAGTCGCTCTTGCCCGGGTGGCGAACCTCGGTGCGGCCGCGGATGGCCCGCTGGAACGAGTGGCTGTGCGCCGAGACCAGGCCGGGCAGGATGGCCTTTCCGGCCAGCCGGATGCGCTCGAACCGCGGTGCCGGCGCTCCCACCGCGACCACCGCGCCGTCCGCCACCGAGAGGGCCGCCCCCTCGCGCACCTCGCCCCCGGCGAAGAGCAGGTCGGGCAGGTAGGCTCGGGGAGGCGAGGGCATTGGGGGAGAGACTACCCCGGGACGACCACCGCGGCTGCGTCGAGCTCGAGGTCCACCTTGTGCAGCGCCTCCTCGACCAGCTCCCGGTGGAGCAGCACCCCGACGAGCGCGCGCTCCACCGCCTGGCGGGTGGCCCCGCCGTCGCGGATGGAGGCGATGAGCCTGCCCTCCTCGGCATCGGCGTGGGCCGCCAGCTTCTTCACGGCGCGTGCGACCCGCCGGGAGAGCTCGGCCCGTGCAGCCTTCTCGGCAGCGGCCGCGGCCGGCTCCACCACGTCGGCCGGCGGCGTCGCGCCCTTGGCGTCTCGAGCCCGGTCGGCCGTCTCCTCGACGCGCCTTGCACCGCCGTCCACGACGGCGTGACTGGAGCCGAGGTCGACGAGCACCGACAGCGGCGACTCGTCGAGGTAGCGCGAGGCCTGCCGGGAGGGGACCCGCGCGCCGGGCGCGAGGTCCGCCGGCACTGGCCAGCGCAGCTTCCAGCGCAGGTAGAGGCCGCCGCTGCGGGGCGCCGCCTTCGACTGGAGAAATGCGGTGCGCCCGGCGTCGCCGTCGCGGGCCAGCTCGAGAAGCGCCTCGACCAGCCGGTGCCCGGTCGCGAGCCACTCCAGCTCCTCGCGGGCCACCGCCGTCTCGCGCCAGAAGCTCCCCAGCATCGTTCGCTCCTCGGCCGGGATCACCATGCCGGGAAGGGCCTCAATGCGCATGCTGGAACCGAAGGTGAACGCCGCCTCGAAGGGGTGGACGTTCTCGTCGGTGTCCACGTCCATGCCCACTCGCCGCCCGGCCTCGACGACCAGGTCCTCGAGCTCCTCCTCCATCCACCGGGACAGGGTCTCGAGCGAGGTTCCGATCTCCTGATCCGCCTCGGGCGGGTCCTCGCCCACGCGCTCGAAGGCGGCAGTCACGAGCGCGGTCAGCTCGGGAATGGACGCGGAGCGAACGTCGAGGAGCGGGTCGTAGCCCTCGTGCTGGGCCCGGCGCCCCTCGGCGACCCGGGCCGCCAGCGCGCGCCGGAAAACCTGCCGCCCCTTCTCGGTGCGCTTGCCGCGCACGCTCTCGAGCTCATCCGGGACGGAGGCGAGCACCGTGTCGAGCCCTCCGACGGGCTCCTCGAAGATGCCGATCTCCTTCTCGTAGAGGTCGGCCAGGAAGGTCTCCTCGCCCGGCTCGGGGAGCACGTGGATCTCCACCGGCCTCGACTGCCCCAGCCGGTCGAGCCGACCGATGCGCTGCTCGAGCGTGAGCGGCGAGTCGGGAAGGTCGAGGCAGACGAGGTGGGAGGCGAACTGGAAGTTGCGCCCCTCGCCGCCCGACTCCCCGGAGAGGAGCAGCATGGGCCCCTCCGGATCGCGGAAGCGGGCCACCAGCCGATCGCGTGCCTCCAGGCTCGGCGCGGCGTCGTAGAGCAGCGCCTCGAGTCGCTCGGTCTCGGCGATCCGGCTCTGGAGCTCGCGAAGCCGGTCGACGTCGCCGGCGAAGACCAGCACCTTCTCGCCGCTCCGCGCGAGCTTCGCGCACAAGGAGGCCACCGCCTCGATCTTGCCGCCCTCCGGCACGTCCTCTCGCCGCAGGACACGCCGAGTGAATGCGCCCACCTTGACGCGCCGGTTGCGGACCAGCCGCGAGGAGAGGCCGTAGCCGCTGGCCAGGTGCTCGAGCAGGGCGGCGCGAGAGGGGCCCTTCTTCTTGCCGGCCGGCGCCGCGAAGGCGTCGTCCTCGGGAGAGAGCTTGCGAAGCGTGCCGAGAACGTCGTCCACCTTGCCACCAGCGAGCAGGTCGCGGGCCACGGCGGCGAAGGCCTCGTGCGATTCGAGCCGGGCCAGGAAGGCCTCGAGTGTGGTCGTCGGCACCGGCTCCACGAGCGAGAGCAGCCGGAAGTATTCGCGCGGATCGAGCCGCACCGGCGTGGCCGTCAGGAGCAGGAGGCCGAAGGAGGCGCGGCCGACGGGCTCCACGGCCTCGAAGAGAGGGTCCTCGGCGAGGTGGTGGGCCTCGTCGACGACGACCAGGTCGAAGGCCTGGGCAGCGGCCGCCGCGGCGAGCACCGGGTCGGTGGCCATCCGTTCGTGGGAAACGATGGCGAGCTTCGACTGCGAGAGCGCCGCTTCCGGGCCGCCGAGCGCTGCGATGCGATCGGGCGTGAGGAGCGTGAAGAGCGCGTTGAACTTGTGGAACAGCTCGGCGAGCCACTGGAAGGACAGGTGTTCGGGAACGATGACGAGAACCCGGTCGGCCAGGCCGAGCTGGCGCAGGCCCGCGAAGACGAGCCCCGCCTCGATGGTCTTGCCCAGTCCGACCTCGTCGGCGAGCACGAAGCGCGGGCTGCGGTCGGCGAGAATGCGACCGGCGGCGCCGACCTGGTGGGGAAGGACGTGGACGCGGGAGGAGAGGAGCGCACCGAGGCTGTCGGCGCGGCGAAGCGCCTCGAGCCGGACGACCCGGGTGCGGAGTGCGAAGGCGCTGGCCGGACCGGGGTCGCCCGAGGCGAGCCGGTCGAGGAGGCCTCCGGCGGGCAGATCGAGCGGGGTGTCGTCCGGCACGGCCACGAGCGCGCGATCGCGCCCCGAGACCACGGTGACCCCCTCGCGTCCGGCGAAGCGGACCGCGATCCGGCGGGAGTCCTCCCCCACCTCGAGCACGATCCCCACGCCCCACGCGGGTTGCGCCCGGTGGACGAGCTTCTGCCCCTTCGTCCAGGTCATCCGGCTCGGTTCTCTACCCTTGAGGGCGGCGCGAAACCATTCATTTAATCCGGTGAGGTTCCGGGGGCCTGGAACACCCGGGGATCGTTGACACAGGCACCCCGCCAAGCTAAAACCCGCTCGCTCCACCGCCCGGGGGCGGATAGCTCAGGGGTAGAGCGTCGCCCTTACAAGGCGAGGGTCGCAGGTTCGAAACCTGCTCCGCCCAAGCACATTGACTTGGGGTGTTAGTTAAGCTGGTTATAACGCCGGCCTGTCACGCCGGAGGCCACGGGTTCAAGTCCCGTACACCCCGCCACACCACAGGCCCCGGAACCGTCAGGTTCCGGGGCCAAGCTTTTTCTGGGACCCTCTGGCCGAGGTCGGCGCGTCCTTCGCGCGCCTTCCTCGTCCCCTGGGCGGCAGGCTCCAGATCATCGCCTTCATCGCCGATGACGCCGTGGCCAGGCGCATCCTCCTTCACCTCCGCCTCGACTCGCGGGGGCCAACGGTGGCGAGAGCTCAGGCACCGCCCGACTTCAGCGAACTCGGCCCGAGCTACGACGGCGCCGACCTCCTACGCCTATTGAGTCCTGAATCCACTGCGCCCTCGTCGGTGAGTCCCGGCCCTGTCCTGGTATCGGTCGCCTTCCCCCTTCGGGGGCGATCGTCCCCGTTCAGATCATCCTGGACCAGGGCAAGCAGTTTCCGTAACTGCGGTTACCCGACTCGAAAGGCGGTTTGATTCTCCTACACGCTGATCTCGTGTGAGAAGATCGGGAAGAGGAGGAGCCATGCACGTCCGAGGCCAGACAGAAGCGGTCCGGCTGGCGGCCAGTCCCGACGACTACCGGCGGTTCGGTCTCGAGAAGGGGAACATCCGGGCGTGGGAGGACGGGTTGCGCCTGGACACCGGCGATCGAAAGAACATCGAGTGGTGGTACTTCGACTCGCTGCTGGACGACGGGGCGAAGTTGTCGATCATCTTCTGCACGAAGGACGCATCGCGCCCTCACCAGCCCCTGGAGCCGCTGATCGAGATCGATCTCGACCTGCCCGACGGCAGACGGATGATGAAGTATGGCAGGTTCAAGGCCGACGAGTTCCAGGCTTCGAAGGACGGCTGTGACGTCCGCATGGGGGAGTACCGCTTCGCCGGCGACCTGCACGAGTACCATATCACCGGCAAAGCCGAGGATGTCTCGGCCGAGGTGCGGCTCGAGTCCATCACCGAGCCGTGGCGCCCCGAGACCGGCCACCTCATCTTCGGCCCCGAGGGCGAGACCATCTTCGCCTGGGCCCCCTTTGTGCCTGCGGGCAAGGTGACCGCCACCTATCGCATCGGCTCAGAGGTCCACGAGGCTACGGGCATGGGCTACCACGATCACAACTGGATGAACCAGGGGATGAGCCACCTGATCGACCACTGGTACTGGGGACGCGGACAGGTGGGTCCGTACTCGTTTGTGACCGCCTACATCACCGTGGCGAAGCACTACGGTTACGCGGAGATCCCCTACTACATGCTCGCCCGTAACGGCAAGGTGATCGCGGACGACGGGTCGAAGATGACCTTCGCGAGGGTGGGGACCGAGACCGACCACCACACCGGCAAGATCATCCCCGACACCATGAGCTATGAGTACCGCGATGGGGAGAGCCGCTACGTCCTCACCTTCTCCCGCGAGCGGACGCTCGTCAGCCAGAGGATAATCGACTTCACCCATGGCATGCAGAAGCTCGTGGCCGAGCTGATCAGGTACCCGGGCGGGTACCTGCGCTTCGCGGGGCCGGTGACCCTCGACCGGTATGAGGGCGACGAGGTCGTCGAGCACTGGGAGGCCCAGGGCTCCTTCGAGGAGTGCTACTGGCAGCACGCCATCCACGGCGAGAAGTAGGCTCCCGGCAGAGAATAGCGTGGAGCGGAGGTCGGAGAAGCTCACCATAAGCACGTTTGGCGTCTGGACCAGGCAGCCAGTTTCCGTAACTGCGGTTCCCGGTCCTGAATGACGGTTTGAACTCCCCACCCGTACGGCCATGGCGAAGGCCGGACTGCGGCCGGAAGGGGAGCCGGTCTGGGCGCGGTACGATCCGCCGTTCATGCCGTGGTCCTGCGAACCAACGAGATCCTGGTCGAGATCGCTCCCTGACCTACCTGTCCTGCTTCCCGATCAGGCGCCCCACCGCTTCCAGTTCCTGGTCGACGCCCGCGGCCTGCGCCTCGAAGGTGCGCTTCACGAGCGCTTCCGGCGTGACGCTGGCGTCGGGTGTGTCGACGGAGTAGCGCGCCGCCAGCGGCGGGATGTCGATCGCCACGCCTGGGCGCTGGTGCGCGGGCAGGCTCACCCGTCTTCCAGTCCCCCTCTCCCCTTTCCCGAAAGTGCCTCGATACTTCGCAAAGCAACGACTGCAGCAACGATGCCCATGACCAGGAGAACCGCAAGTCCAACACCGCCCGAAGCCCAGGCGATTGAATCCAGGAAAGTCCAGACACTCCGGAAGACCAATATCGAGGCTACGATGAGCACCATTTCCATCAAGATGATCTTCTTCATCTTCGCAACCTTGGGCTGAAAGTTCCCAGGCTCCAAGAGCCTCGGGATATCCCCCGGATCTGCCGGGGAGGCAGTAGAAGTGGCACTTCTCGGGGAGCGTTTCCACCTGGATGCTATCAGGTCGTCCGGCACGCTACCCGCCGACAGACCTCGCGCGGGACGGGATAGGATGCCTTTCAGCGGCGACCTTCCCGTCCGGGCTGATCTTCGAACGACCCGCCGGAAGCCGTGACCGAGCAGGTCAACGCGCGTCACGCTGCCCGCGACGAGCGCACGATCCGAGGACGGCGATGGAACACGCACCTTCCCACTTCACTCCAGGTGGACCTGGCTTCGCGCTCGGCCTGACGCTGATGGCCGGACTGGCCACCGGCCTGGGCAGCGCGCTCGCGCTCTTCGCCAAGCGCACCAACCTGCGTCTGCTGGCCTGGTCGCTCGCGTTCTCCGCGGGGGCCATGCTGTGCGTGTCGTTCATGGAGATCCTGCCGAAGGCCAACGCCAGCTTGGCCCGGAGCTTCGGATCCTCCTTCGCGGGCTGGCTGGCCGCGCTCGGATTCTTCGCTGGCGTCGTCGCCATGGCCCTCATCGACGCACTGTTGCCTCACCACGAACCGCCTGCGGATGCCGACCTGCAGCGACTCAAGGCCCCTGGCCGTGCCACGGTGCTGCCCACCGGCGCGCAACGCGGTTTGGGACGGATGGGGCTGTTCACCGCCCTGGCCGTCGCGATTCACAACTTCCCGGAAGGCGTGGCGACCTTCCTGGCGGCGCTCGAGGACCCGCGCACCGGCGTCGCCATCGCCTTTGCGGTCGCGCTGCACAACATCCCGGAAGGCGTCAGCGTGTCGGCGCCGATCTTCTACGCGACCGGCAGTCGTGGTCGGGCGTTCGTGTACTCGTTCCTGTCCGGGCTGACCGAGCCGCTCGGCGGCCTCTTCGCCGCGTTGACTCTGGACTGGTTGCTGCCGCCGCACGCCGTGGGGCTGGTGTTTGCCAGCGTGGCCGGCGTCATGGTGTACGTGTCGCTCCACAAGCTGGTCCCGACGGCGCGCCAGTACGGCCGCAGGCACGAAGTGCTGGCGGGCATCGCCGCTGGCGTGGTGCTGATGGCGGTGAGCCTGTTGCTGCTGCACTGACTCGGCACGGCAGAGGCGCAGGAGCGGCTGTGGATGCAGTCGCGCTACTCCCAGCTTTCGTGGGACCGGGACGTGGGATGGGGGCGCGTCCTTTCCTCCCTCGACGCCGCGGGCGAGGACAACCCGCCCCAGTTCCAGGCGAAGGTCTCGTCTCCGAAGCCTGGCACCGCGCGCATCGAGGTGACGCCGACCTCGGACGGGTCGTGGACGTGATCGCCTTCGTGGCCCGTCACGACCCGGACGGGAATGGATGCCGCCTGAATCTCCCCCGCCCTCGTCGGTGAGGCCCGGCCCTGTCCTGGTGCCGGTCGCTCGCCCCCTTCCGGGGCGGGCGAACCCGTTCATCCTGGACCAGGGCAAGCAGTTTCCGTAACTGCGGTTACCCGACTCGAAAGGCGGTTTGATTCTCCTACACGCAGACAGTTTGACTACGCCGCTTGCCTCGACCGTGCTGCCCTCTCGAACTCGGCCGGGCTGACGTAGCCGATGGCCGAGTGGGTACGCTGCTGGTTGTAGAACACCTCGATGTAGTCGAACAGCTTCTCCTTGGCCTCGCCGTGCGTCTCAAACCGCTCGCCCAGTTCGGACTTGAGCGTCGAGAACCAGCTCTCCATCGCCGCGTTGTCGTAGCAGTTGCCCCGGCGACTCATGCTGCACGTGATCCCGCTCGCATCGAGGACACGCTGGTAGTCGTCCGCCGCATAGGTGCTTCCCTGGTCCGAGTAGTGGACGAGGTAGCCCGTCGGGCCACGACGCTGCAGCGCCATCTCCAGCGCCCTCAGGGTGAGGTGCCGGTTGTTCGACGCGGAGAGCGCCCAGCCGACGACGAACCTCGAGAAGAGGTCAACGATGGCGGCGAGGTAGATCCGGCCCTCGCTGGTGATGAGTTCGGTCGTGTCGCCGACCCACTTCTGGTTCGGCTCAGTCGCCTGGAAGTCCTGAGCGAGCAGGCTCGGAGCGACCGGCTGGTTGTGCTCGCTCATCGTCGTAGAGCGGTACCGACGGCGCTGACGCCCCACGATCTTCTCAGCCTGCATCAGCCGAATCACGCGCTTCCGGCTCACGAAGACCTCGTGCGCGACGAGGTCCTTGTGGATTCTCGGGCTGCCGTAGTTCCGGCGGCCAAGCTCGTGGGCTTCACGGACCAGGACCGTGAGCCGCGCATCCTCGACGGCACGGGGAGACGGTGGCCGACCGAACCAGGAGTAGAATCCTGCCCGAGAGACCTTCAGCACGCGACAGAGCATCGTGATGGGGTAGTGGGCCTTCTCCGCGTCGATGAACGAGAACTTCACTTGCTCTCTTTCGCGAAGAAGGCCGCCGCTTTTTTTAGGATCTCCCGCTCCAGCCTGAGCGTGTGAACTTCCATCCGCAGCCGGGAGAGTTCCTCCTTCTCCGCCGACGTGAGCACGCCTGGCGGCCCCTTCCCCGCATCGACCCGGGCCTGCTTCACCCAGTGACGAACCGCCGTCTCGGTGAGGTCGAAATCCCGCGCCACCTGGCCGGCAGTCTTGTGGCCGGAGAGCACGAGCTTGACCGTCTGGGCCTTGTACTCGTACGTGAACCTGCGCCGCTGCCGCCGGCGGACCTTCCCCTTGCCTTCTTCCATGTCGGACACCGTAAACGCCTTTCATTTGGCGTCAACGGAACCGGATCAAGCCCAGGCCCGGTGGGGGGACAACCGCCTGAGGCGGCGGTGTTCGGGCGGCCGGCCCTAGTCCCACTACACGTAACAGATCAACTCCGCACTGACCCAAGTCTGGTAGCGTTGGCAACACATGAACGCTGTATCCAAGGTCCAATTCGTAATGCCCGTATTCAATCAACTCCGCTTCACGCGACAGTGCCTGGAAAGCTTGACCCAGGATGGAATTCCCCTAGGGGACGTGGTCGTTGTCGATAATGCCTCAACAGACGGCACGCGGGAGTTCCTCGCCGAGATGAATGGGCTCCGCGTTATCTCCAACGAGGTGAATCGCGGGTGTAGCGTCGCCTGGAACCAAGGCGTAGAGATGGCGATGGCTTCGGGCGCCGATTGGATTGTAGTCATCAACAACGACGTGATCGTCGCAAGGGGTTTCATGGATGGACTGCTAAGGTTCGCTGGGTCGAGCGGTTCAGACATCGTCCACCCAGCCACGGGAGAAGGGGGCATGGACTACGATTTCCCAGTCTTTGCTGCCGAGTTCGTTGAGAAGATGGGACATCTGTTCCGATCCGATGACGGGGGAGGGGATTGCTTCATGGTTCGAAGAACCGTCTTCGAGAAGATTGGACTGTTCGACACCACGTTCGGACTTGCGGGATTCGAGGACGTAGACTTCTTTCGCCGGGCTCGCCGGGCTGGATTCCGGCGAGCGACCACGGGAAAGGCCTACTTGCATCACTTCGGCTCGGTGACGCAGAAATCGGTAAAGGCGAGCCTGGGCATGGCCAAACGCACTGGTCTCGCGAGCCAAGCAGCTTACCGAAAGAAGCACGCCTTGAATTGGCTCCGGCGTCGGATTCGAGCGGTACCGGGAAAGAGTGAGGATTGCAGCGTGCGTGCGAAACGAGTCACGCGACACGGGATTTACTCTCCGAATGCGTCGCTCGGAAGGTCGATGGAATCTGGGATGAGGGCACGCTGGGAGACATGAGGGAGTCGGAGTGAGCACAATCCGAGGCCGATTGGCGGGCTTCTTCCTCGACCCGCGGGTGGCCTTCGCGGCGCCGCTGCTGCTCGCTGTGATCTCCGCCGTCCAGCAGCTCTGACCTGCCGGGATTCTTCGGACCACGGGAAACTAGAGAACGGCCTCTCCCATGTGGTTGCCTGCTGACTGCTCCTGCTTCTGCTTGAACTCGTGCGGGGTGAGGTAGGCCAGGCTCGAGTGCGGCCGGACCTCGTTGAAGTGCTGCCTCCAACTCTCGATGGTGGCCACGGCCTCGGGTCGTGACCGGAACCATTCCATGCTGAGGCACTCGTCGCGGAACTTGCCGTTGAAGCTCTCGTCGGTGCCATTCTGCCATGGCCGCCCCGGGTCGATGTGGGCGGTCTCGACCTGGGCCTCGGTGAGCCAGCGCAGGATGGCCGCCGAGACGAACTCCGGGCCGTTGTCGGAGCGCAGGTACCGGGGCGCGCCGTGGATGCTCATCAGCCTGGACAGGACCTCGATGACGCGGCCAGAGCGGATGCTGCCGGCCACGTCGATGGCGAGGGCCTCGCGGGTCCACTCGTCGACCACGGTGAGGCACTTGAGCTGCTGGCTGTTGGCGCAGGCGTCGAAGACGAAGTCGTAGGCCCAGACGTGGTTCCGGGCGGCCGGCGGCAGCGGGCGTGGTCGGCTCGTCGCCACGCGCCGCCGGGGCCGCCGGCGTGGCACTTGGAGCTTGGCGGTGCGCCAGAGCCGGTGGGCGCGGTCGGTGCTCATGTGGTGGCCCTCCCGGCCGAGGAAGATCCGGATGCGCCGGTAGCCGTAGCGCGGGTACTGGGCTGCGAGCAGTCGCATCCGCTCGCGCACCGGGGCGTCGGCACGCTCCTTCGTCGACTCGTAGGCCAGCGATGAGCGCGCGACACACAGGAGCCGGCAGGCCCTGCGGCAGGAGAGGCCCCGCCGCATGGCAAACTCCACCTGCCGGCGCCGTGCGGGCGCGCTCACCATTTTCTTGCGGAGATCTCCTTCAGGACTTCGACCTCGAGATCCCGCTCGGCCAGGAGCTTCTTGAGCCGCCCGTTCTCGGACTCGAGCTGCTTGAGGCGCTTGGTATCCAGCGGGCTCATTGTCCCGAAGCGCTTTCGCCAGACGTACAGCGTCTGCTCCGAGACGTGGTGCTTCTTGGCCACCTCCGCGATTGGCGTGGCGTCTGCCTCGCGGAGGATCTTCACCATCTGCTCGTCGGTGAACCTGCTCTTGCGCATCGTCTCACGCTTCAAATGGTCCGCAAAACGCCCAGCAGGTCACACCGACAACAGTTCGGCGGTGTTGAGCGGAGTGGGCGGTTCGCCCCCGGCTAGGGGGAGAGGAAGCAACACAGGCCACGTACCCTTGCCGTCGAGAATGAACTCCCGGACGGCATCGAAGGTGGGGCCGCCCACGACATCGGGGCGGCGCAGGATGAGGTAGTTGAAGGCGGTCTTCGCGGCGGCCCGGGCCAGGTTGTTGCGGTCCAGGGGAGTCACGTTGGTGACGAGCTCGGTGATCGTCGCAGGCTTCGGCGGGTCGGCTGTGACCTTTGCTGCCCCTGTTTTCAGCCAGGCCTGGTGGCGCTCCATGTCTTCGCGGGACCTGTA
Organism: uncultured delta proteobacterium; assembly: GCA_963700085.1. Classification (GTDB taxonomy): domain Bacteria; phylum Myxococcota; class Myxococcia; order Myxococcales; family Anaeromyxobacteraceae; genus CAIOAK01. The sequence continues at coordinate 186,556 of CAVOWI010000017.1, read as the reverse complement.
GTTCCAGGTATCGACGCGAGTCTTGGAGTCGACATCGTGCCGAGAAAGTTTGATTCTCCTACACGCCAAACCGCCATTCTTGCGTCGGGTAGCCGCAGTCACGGAAACTGGTCCGGGCAAAGCGGCCGACGGTGCTCGACCGCGCATTCCATGATTCGAAGCAGTAGAGTAGGCCCCCGTGGCGGGGGTCCTCGCCGAGGCGCCTGCCGAGGGCGAGATGACGATCCTGAACGACAGATGGTCCGATGTCCTCCGGCGCTACCGCCGCGCCGTCAAGGCCCGCCTCCCCTTCGTTCGTCGGAGCGAGTGGCGTCGCCTCGAGAAGCGTTACGTCGCGCTCCTCGAATGCCTGGCTGCCCCCGTCCGGCCGGCAACGGAGGCGCGTCTGCGGACAGTGAAGGCGCTGGTCGAGCTCCCCGGAGGCGACGTCTGCTTCTTCGCTGCCTTCGCGGACGGACCGACGCTCAAGCCACACGTCGAGAACCTCGTCGACCACCTGGTGCGGGAAGGCTTTCGCGTCTTGCTGGTGGTGAACACCGATCAGCCGCTGGAGCAGGTGACGCTGCCTTCGGCGATGCTGGAGCGACTCGAGGCCGCATTCATCCGCGAGAACGTCGGCTTCGACTTTGCTGCCTGGGCCCATCTGTGGGCGCTCCGCGGCGATCTCGATCACTGCTCACGCCTCCTCCTGGTCAACGACAGCGTGGTCGGTCCGCTCGACAGCGCCCGGTTTGCCGAGATGATGGTGCGCCTGCGGGCCTCGAAGGCGGACGTCGTCGGTCTCACCGCGTGCGGCGGCCCGGTGCCCCACCTCCAGAGCTACTTCCTTTGCTTCGGGGCGCGGGCTCTCGCGTCACCGGCGCTGCGGCGCTTCCTGGCGGGGGTGCGGGTGCTGCCGGCCAAGGGACTGGTCATCGACGTGTACGAGGTGACACTGACCCGGCAGCTCGAGGCGGCCGGACTGACAGCCGAGGCGCTCTTCCCATCTCCATCCAGCGATCCGCACAGCCCCGACGACACCACGGTCCGGTGGCGCATGCTCCTCGACGCTGGCTTTCCCTTCATCAAGGGAAGCGTCCTTCGTTCACGGCGCGACGCAGCCCGGGCCCGCGCCAGGGTGCCCAGAAGCCTTCTTCGACCCGGGACCTGACCCGGCACCATCTCAGGGCGGCGGCTTCACGCAGGCGAACTCCCACACCAGGTGGCCGAGGCGGCCGGTCTTCTCCAGCCGCCAGCGCCGGAGCCGGCGTCGCCAGCCGAGGATCGTGGTGGCGGAAAATGCCTCGGGAAAGAGGGCCCGCTCGTTGCGGAGCATGCTGAAGCCGCCGCGGAAGCCGTACGTGCGCGCCAGGGGCTGCGGGCCACAGAAGTAGCGCCAGGTACCTCGGGTGAAGTAGTTGACGTGGGTGGGATCGACGAATGCGTCCTCGCTCGGGTAGGCCGGCGTGATGGCGTAGAGGCGGCCCCCCGGCTTGAGCACGCGGTGGATCTCGTCCATGAGCCGCACGAAGGGGAAGAAGGTGGCGTGCCCGTCGGCGGTGGTCAGCACGCGGGGGACGTGCTCCAGGAAGTCGAAGGCAGAGACGGAGTCGAAGGTCGAGTCGAGGTGAGGGATCGGCTCCAGCGACAGGTTGGCGACGCGAAACCGGTCCGGATCCAGGCCCGACGGCGCAGCCAGGTCGACGGCGTGGATCTCCGCCTGTCCGTATGGGTTGCGTGGGACGGTGCCGCAGCCGAGGTCGAGGTGTCGAGTCGTCATGCGAGGCGATCCGTGATCCTACTTCGCCGGCTTCTGGTCCTTCGTCAAGTTCAGGGCGGGCGTGCCCCTTCAAATCCTCCCGGAGCAGGGCAACCAGTTTCCAGAGTCACTCGCCGCGCCCTGGCAGCGCGTACAGCGCCCGTTGGTCGAGCGCGAGGTGGAGTGCCGCTTTTGACCATCTGGCGGCCGCGGTAGCGGGGCTCACGCGGTGACGGCGTTACTCGACCATCGCGAACCCGAGAAGACCCTCCTGCACCAGGTCGTCCGGGAGCGGTTGGAGCCGTTCCTCGCCTTGGCCAGGGAACGGAGCGCCCACGATCACGGCCTCCCCGCCTTCGTCGAACGGGAACTTCGCGCCTACCTGGACTGTGGCATCCTCGCCCGGGGCTTCGCACGGGTACGCTGTCCCGACTGCGGTTTCGAGCGCCTGGTTGCCTTCTCCTGCAAGGCCCACGTATGCCCCTCCTGCATCGCACGACGGATGGAGGACACCGCCGAGCACCTCGTCCGCCACGTGGTCCCGGAGGTCCCAGTGCGGCAGTGGGTCCTCTCCTTCCCCCGGCGAGTGCGATTCCTCGCGGCCCGCCATCCCGCCCTGGCTTCCCGTCTGCTCGACCTCTTCACCCGGGCCGTCTTCACCTGGCAGCGCCGTCAGGCTCGCCTTCGAGGAGTGGCCGATCCGCGGACCGGTGGCGTCACCGCGGTTCAGCGCTTCGGGGGCGCCATCAACCTGAACGTCCACTTTCACACCCTCATCCCGGACGGGGTATTCGACGTCGAGGGCGCCGGCCAGCCGCGCTTTGTCCCGATCCCGCCACCTCGAGACGAGGAACTGGTGGCCATCCTCGATCGGATCGTTCGCCGCACCGCGAAGGCGCTCGTCGGGTACGACGACGTGGCATCGGAAGACGACGCCTTGGCCGCGCTCCAGGCTGCCGAGGTGGACCGGCGGCTTCGCTTCCCCGACCCCTTCAGGAACCAGCGCCACACCGCCAGCCTCGACGACTTCTCGCTGCACGCAGGCGTTCGCATCCACGAGCACGACCGCGAGGGGCTGGAGCGACTCTGCCGCTATGCGGTCCGACCGCCATTCGCGCTTCAAAGGCTCTCGCAGGGCGAGGACGGCCAGCTCGTCTACCGGATGAAGCGCCCTCGTGGCGGCTCCCTCTTCCTGCTCCTCGAACCCGACGAGCTCCTCGCTCGGCTCGCCACCCTGGTGCCGCCGCCCAGGATCCACTCGGTCCGATACCACGGCATCTTCGCACCCAACTCGAAGGCGCGGGCCCGGGTCGTTCCTGCACCTGTGGAGGCTGTCGAACCCACCCCCTCCCCGCCCTCGTCCAAGCCGAAAGCGAACACCGGGACTCGCACCTACCGCCTCCCCTGGGCCGACCTGCTGAAGAAGGTCTTCGCCGTGGATGTCCTCGCATGCCCCGACTGCGGCGGCAGGCTCCAGATCATCGCCTTCATCTCCGATGACGCCGTGGCCAGGCGCATCCTCCTTCACCTTGGCCTCGACTCGCGGGGCCCGCCGGTGGCGAGAGCCCAGGCACCGCCGGACTTCGGCGAATCCGGCCCGAGCTACGACGGCGCCGACCCCGTCCACGCCGACTGAATCTGCCCCGCCCTCGTCGGTGAGGCCCGGCCCTGTCCTGGTGCCGGTCGCTCGCCCCCTTCCGGGGCGGGCGAACCCGTTCAGATCATCCTGGACCAGGGCGACCAGGTTCCGTAACTTCGGTTACCCGACCGAAATGTTGAATGTCCTTTTCTCGGGCATTCACGGGGCCTGACGCGGCTCGACCGGCCGAGGTCGTGACCCCGCTTGGCGCCTACCTGGAGGCGGTGACCCGGCTCAGCGAATCCCGACCGCCTCCGGTCGCTGCCCGTCGCGGCTCCACTTTCGGATGAGCCGCTGGAAGTCGATGGAGGCCTCCGGGTTGGCGGCGAAGATGGCCCGCAACTGGAGGTCGAGAGAGACCTCGGTGTCGCGGTTCTCGACCTTGGCCACACGCGACTGGCTCGAGCCCATCAGCTTGGCCAGCGCGGCCTGGGAGAGGTGGCGCCGCTGCCGCACCGCCCTGACCACGTCGCCCAGCTGGAGCTTCGCCTCGACGAGCGCCGCCTCCGCATCGCTCAGCCCGAGGACGTCGGCAGCCGTGCCCAGCTTCCACCCGGCCTTCGCGAACCGTGCCTTCTGCGCCTTGTTCATGACCCATCCACCTTCCTGAATTCCGCCAACCGCCGCTTGCACTGCCGGATCACCTCGACTGGCGTCGCCCTGGTGTCCTTCGGAAAGACGTCCAGCACGGCGATCGCCAGCCGCCCGACGTAGTAGATGATCCGCCACTCCTTCTTCTGCGCCGTGTCGTCGATCCGGAGCTCATGACAGCGTGGGGCGATCGAAGGCATCGGCCTCGACTCCGGCATCGAGCGCTGCTCCCCCCGCTGGAGCCTTCGCAGGAGGACGCCACCCTCGACACGAGCGTCGGCCGCCATCGGCGGCGTCTTCAACTCCCCGGCGAGCCAGGCGAGCGGCTTGTCGATTCGCCGGAGCGTCGAAGGACCCTCAAGAGGCTTTCGCCGCACGACATCGATACTATGTCGGTTTCGGCATATGTCAAGCCGACCTCAAGAGACTCTGCACCTACCGAGCGCGTCCCCGACCCTACGGGAATCGAATCCCCGGTACGTCAGTGGCTCTTCTCCTTCCCCCGGCGAGTGCGATTCCTCGCGGCCGCCATCCCGCCCTGGCCGCGCTCCAGGCCGCCGAGGTGGACCGGCGGTTGCGCTTCCCGGACCCTTCCGGAACCAGCGCCACACCGCCAGCCTCGACAAAGGCTCTCGCAGGGCGAGAACGGGCAGCTCGTCTAACGAACGAGCTCGCCGATGCGTCGGTGCGCGGCGTGGTGGTCGCCAGGATCAAGCGGAGGAAGCATGAGAAAGCGCATCAAGGTTGCCGACCTACCCGAGTTCGACGCGGCGCCCTACCTCGACAGCGAGGCGGCCGTTGCCGCCTACCTGACCGACATCATCGACGCGAACGATGCGTCCCTGTTGGCGGCAGCGCTGGGCGACATCGCCCGGGCTCGCGGGATGACCGAGATCGCCAGGTCGGCCGGGATTACCCGCGAGGCCCTCTACAAGGCGCTTCGGCCGGAGAGCGCCCCGCGCTTCGACACGGTACGTCGCGTCTGCGCGGCGCTCGGCGTCCGCCTGGTCGTGCAGCCCGCGCACCCCACACGTCCACGTCGCTCTCGGGCGTGAAATCGTCGCGCATCACCGAGCCGAAGAGGGCCCGCCGTCTCCAAATCGTCGCCACGCCCAGACCGACTCGCGTGGACGAGTGTCGCCGGGCTCACCGACGGGCTGGAGCCCATCCAGATCTACTTCCACGCCCTCCGCCACCCGACCCGGGGCCTCTTCCTGGTCGACTCCGGCGTGGAGCAAGCACAGCGCGACCGCCCGGACCAGGCCGCCTTCCGTGGCCTGGTCGCATCGCAGATGCACCTCGAGGCCCTCAAGGTCCAGGTCGCGCTCGGAGAATGGCTCGCCGCACACCGCCAGCCGGTGGCCGGCGTCTTCCTCACCCATCTCCACCCGGACCACCTGACCGGCATGGCCGACGTCGCCGCCGGGACGCCGGTCCACGCGGGACCGGGTGAAGCGAGCGAGCGCGGGTTCGTGAACATCTTCCTGCAGCCCAACATCGATCGAGCGCTGGCGGGAAAGGGCCTCCTGGCGCCCTGGCCCTTCGGCCCGGACGGCGGCGGGGCCTTCGAAGGCGTCGTCGACATCTTCGGCGACGGCTCCGCATGGGCGCTCTGGGTGCCAGGCCACACCGGCGGCAGCACCGCCTACCTGCTCAGCACGCCGCTCGGCCCCGTGCTCCTCACCGGCGACGCCTGCCACACGCGCTGGGGGTGGGACCACGGCGTGGAGCCTGGCTCCTTCTCGAGCGACGTGCCGCGCAGCGCCGAGAGCCTGGCTCGCCTGGAGCGGCTGGTCGCCGAGCATCCGGGCGTCGAGGTGAGGCTCTGTCACCAGCGGTGAGGGCACCACCCCCGCTGGGACTCGGCCATCGCACTCACGCCGGCACCGCTTCGACGGCTACCAATGGTTCGCGGGGTTCCGACCGGACGACCTGGTATTCCGGACCTTCCCGGCAGGCGCCGACCTGGCTTTCACGGACCGGCGAACGGCTGGGACTGCGCATCGTCGGGGAGGAACGTGGACAGCAGGGCCTCGAGGCGCACCGGGATGCCTGGCGATGCGGTCGCGGCGAGATTGCGCCCAGTCGGTCCCGATGGTCGATTGATGCCTTCTTTGACCCGTTCGAGCAGATACGGGAAGAACGGATTGGATGGAAGGCGCGTCAGGAAATCCTGGTCGACCACCAGCGTGCCACGTTCGCCGCGTGCGCTCATGGCGCCGAGACTGAAGCCGAACTCGGGCGGCGCCTTCGGGTCGGGCTGAAGGCCGTACAGCGGGTCGTCCATGGGGATCGGGATCGCCAGGTGCGACAGCGAGAAGATGCCGGGGGGATACGGCAGGTTCAGTGCGCGGTCCTCTGATCGCAACTGGCCCGGCGCGATGCTGCGCTCGACCGTGGCGTCGCTGTCGTCGCTCGCATTCACGATCGACGTGAAGCGATACGGCTGCGGAGACGTCGGCGTCAGCCGATCGAGCGCGACGTAGGCGGACGGGCGCAGCAGCGGGCCGAATTTCACGGTCCGGTTCACGTCGAAAAGAACGATCTCACTGCCATTGTCGGGCAGGAGCGAATACAGCGCGGTCAGGATCGCCGGCGTGCTGACGGTGAAATCGACGACAGACTGGAAGGTCAGGACCGGCGGCAGGCTTCCGAGTTGGCCGGCACGCGCGAGGCGCTGGATCTGGCTCTGCAGCGCATCGGTCAACCGATACGACTGGCGGGCGCCGTTGACCGGGAACGAGTTGTACTTGAACGGGTTGAACTCCGGCAGGACGCTGAGCCAGGCCGCGTTCGCGAACGGCGGCAGCACGGCGGGGAGGCCGGCCAGACCGGCAAAGCGCGCAAAGCGCGTGATCCCGATCATCGGCGTGATCAGTACGATGCGGTCGGCCCGGGGAAGCCTCGGATCCTCGATCGTCTCGAGCGCGTATTTCATGGCCAGCGCGCCGCCGTTCGAGAACCCGACCAGATGCAGTGGCCCCGGGGCGGGCACACGCCGGCGTGCCTCGCGGATCGCCAGCCGCGTGGCGGCCATCCAATCTTCCCAGAGCACGTTGGTCAGGCCGGCCGGCACGGTGCCGTGCCCCGGCAAGCGGATGCCGATCGCGACGAAGCCGTGATCGCGGTAGCGCTTCGCGATGTGCCGCAGGCTGTAGGGTGAGTCCGTCAGCCCGTGCAGCATCACCACTGTGCCGATCGGCTTGCCGTCGGGTTCCATGACATACGATCGGTTCCAGTCCTGGGCGAAGCGCGCCGGATAGACCGGGCTTTGCGCGAAGTAGCGGTTGATCGGCACGCGCGCGTCCGGATCGAGCTTCTGGCTGACCTCGGCGCGAACGCTTTCGAAGATTGCCCCTTCCTGCGCGAGATAGCGGGCCCAATCGGCACCGTTGAGGTCGCTCTCGCGCAACTCGGCCGGCACGAAGGTGTGCCAGGGCTGCAGCGCGGGGCCGCTCAATGCCCGATACGACCGCAGCGCGAGCATGGCCCCGCCGACCACGACGACGCCGATCAACACCCACTTCAAGAACCTCTTGATCCCCATCTGCGTCGTCTCCCTTCGCGCCGAAGCGCATCCATCGCGGTGACCTTACGTTGAACCGGCCAGAGACGCACAAGATATCGGCTTCGTGTTCCTGGCGGTCGCCTCGCATGATAACCGACTTCACGATCGGTGACTGTAACCCAGGTGTAACTCGCGGACGAAGGGCACATCGCGCCGGAGAGGTTTACGCCCGACACGCTGGTCATGGCGCAGGTATGGAGGTCTTCGTCCTGGCAGGACGCTGAATCGGTTGGAACGGTCTTGCTGCCACAGGATGCGCAGGCGAGAGCGAGGACGGTCGCCAGCATCCTTGTGAAGACATGATCTGTCGCCGCGGGGCACCTCTAGGGGAACGCACGCAACCCCCCCGGTAGGCACTCCTTTTCTCGTGTGCAAGTCGCCAGTTCGACGACCTGCCCGCTTGGGGATCCCGAGCGGGTAGTGCCGAAAGGCCAGGTGGCTCGGTCAGATGGACCTTCGGGCTGCGGACGGGGAAGCAAATGTCGATCACGGTCAGTCACCGATGGGGCTCATGGGCGGGACCAGGCAAGGCCGAGAACGGCGCGTCCCAACGGGGTGGCGTGGCCTCAAACGGTACGTGGCCCGACCCTGGCCGATCGGTTTACGCTTCCCTAACCGGCGAGGTCTTGCGCATCCGGCGCAACCCCCGCCGCCGGAGGTCGCCCATGCACCGCATGCTCGCAGCAGTTGCCCTGTTGTGTCTCGCCTCTCCCGCCTTCGCGGAAACCCCCGGGGCAGGCAACTTCGGTCTCGGCGCATCTCTCGGAGCCTCCACAAATCCCGTTGCGGGCGGCGGCGTCACGCTCGAGAACGCCCTCAATGCGCGCTACTTCATCACGCGGGAGATCCTGGTGTCGACGGCGATCGGCCTCTCGTCGACGGAGAAAGTCGGGACGCTCTTCAGCATCGTCGGTGGTTGCTCCTACTACTTCCTGCGGGGGCCGGGACGCCAGCTCTCGCCGTTCGTCGGCGGCGCCTTTGGAGTCGTTTCGTTCTCGCCGAGCGCTGCGAACGTGGATTCGTCGACGGGAATCCTCTTCCTGCTGGGTGGCGGCCTCGAGTACTTCTTCAACCAGAGCTTCAGCATCCAGGTCTCGGAAGGTCTCCAGCTGAGCACGAAGCCGACGAACTTCGCGTTCGTGACGCGACTCGGACTGACCCTGTTCATCTAGGACTGGCCAGTTTCTCGGCCCGACGCGACCGAACTGCGCCGGCACCATTCGTCAGTGCTCCGAGGAACCCTCGCCCGCGCTTGGCACGTTCCCCCCGTACTCGCGCCGGTAGGGACCTTCGGGGATCCGTCGGTACTCGCGTTCCAGGTCCTCGTGGACCCGGCGCACACGGGAAAGATCGTCGAGATCCCAGGCCTCCGGGGTTCCTGGCGGTACTGGATAATCGGCCATGGTGAACACACCTCTCGCTATCCCTTGGGAAAGGCTAGCGGAGATCCACACCCTGGCGAAGTCCATGAATCACCGTCGTTCCGTTCAAGGACGCGGGCTGTGTCCCTTGTCCCCGGGAGTGTCCGGGCCGACGACACGGCGCTATCCTGCGTCTCGCTGGTCTGCACAGCACTCATCGGCGCGGGGTGGGGATCGTGGCGCCGACCAGAAGGCCCCGCGGAACCTGGGGCCTTCTCCATTTCCAGGCCTCGAAGCGGCGACGCGCACAAGCGAGTTGAATCTTCAGCCCGTGCCTTGCCTCGCTCCGGCGGGGGCCCGGAGTCAAGTCCTCCCCGTCGGATTCCTCGAGGACCCGTGGAATCACCAGGAGTGACATACGCGATCGTCGTTGGTGCGCACTGGTCGTCGGCCTCCTCTTGGCCCTGCCCGCGGCGGCGTGGGCGCAGGAGGTCCCGCCCGCCGCGCCGGCGACCAGTGCCCCCACGGGCAAGGGGAGCTACCGGGAACTGGCCGGGCACCTGTTCCTCCCGTTGCATCTCGTCACCGACCCCTTCTCCTGCACCGCCCTGAACCTCGGTCCTCCCCCCAGCCTGGAGTTCCAGGACACCCGTGACTGCGGGTACGCGGGCCTCGGGCTGGGGCTCATCCTCGACGTGCGGGTTCTCGAGACGTGCGGGTTCTCGAGTGGCTATCCGCACGGGGGTCCGGGCGCTGGCCACCGATCAAGTGGCTCAATCCACGCTGGCCTGGCTGAACCTTCGCTACTACCGGGGGTTCCTGATGAATGCATTGGCATTCGTGGACACGGCGGATTACGCCTCATCGAATTCACAAGGGAGCCTCATGAACCGCCTCGCGATGGCCGTCACCGTTTTTCTGCTCGCCACCCCCGCGGTTTCGCAGGCGGCCGGATTCTACCTGTACGAGATCGGCACGCCGAGCGTGGGGCTCGCCTCGGCCGGCTACACGACGCGCGCCGGCGACGCCGAGACGCTCTTCACGAACCCCGCCGGGATGGCCTTGCTCGAGAAGCACGAGTTCCTCGCGGGCGTCCAGTTGCTCTACGGAAACTTCACCTTCTCCCCGGGGCCGGGGACGACCCCCTCCGGCGGCAACGGAGGGAACGCCGTGGGCGTCCTCCCCGGAGGCAGCCTCTTCTTCGTGGCCGACGTCGCGCCGAAGGTTCGCGTCGGCCTGGGCGTCGCCCAGTACTTCGGCTCGGCGCTGCAGTACGACCCCGGCTGGGTGGGGCGCTACTACGGCCAGAAGGGGCTGCTCCTCGGGGTGAGCTTCCTCCCCACCGCCTCGTACCGGATCACCGACTGGCTCTCGGTGGGCGGGGGCCTGAATCTCATGTGGGGCATCAAGCGCGCCACCATCGCGGTGAACAACATCCTTCCCAGCCTCGCGGACGGGCAGGTGGAGACGAACTCCGACACCTTCGGCATCGGGGGCAACCTCGGAATCCTCGTCGAGCCGGTGAAGGGCACGCGCGTGGGTTTCACCTGGCTCTCTCAGGTCTACCTGCCCTTCTCGTCTACGCCCGCCTGGTCGGGCCTCGGGCCGGGCCTCGAGCTGGCCCTGCGCCAGACGGGGCTGCTCGGCGCGAAGATCGACCTGGGCATGACGCTTCCGAACCGGCTCATGCTGGGCGTGCGCCAGGAGATCGGGCCCGAGTGGGCGGTGATGGCGGACCTCGGATGGGAGAGCTGGTCCCAGTACGGCGAGGTGGAGGTGAGCGTCAACACGCCGAACCCGACCAGCCTGACCACCTCGATTCCCTACAAGAACACCTGGCACGTCGCGGCTGGAGCCCAGTGGAAGGCCGTACCCAATGGACCTTCTCCGGCGGATTCGCCTTCGACAGCTCGATCATGGACGACGCCGACCGCACCGTGTTCACCCCCGTCGGCGCCGCGTGGCGATTCTCCCTGGGCGCGCAGTGGCAGGTCTCGGACGCCGTGCAACTCGGGCTCGCCGACACCTTCATCGTGGGCGGAAACCTGCCGCTCTCCCAGAGCCGCGGCCCGCTCGCCGGGACGCTCGAGGGGCAGTACTCCGGCACCTACATGAACATGCTCGCCTTCAACGTCCGCTGGCTCATCTGACTCCCGTGCCCGATCGAATGAGGGCCATCGTCGCCGCATTCGTCAACGCGGTGAAGCCCGACTTCGGGCCGACGTGGAGCCTGCGCGCGCAGGTGACGCTCCTGCTTCCGACGTCGATCTTCAAGTGACTCGAGGTCGTCGGGACACCCGCCCCGTGGCGGTCCCGGCTCACCGACCGCGCGGCCAGGCGAGGACGTGAAGCGGCACCTCGGCCGGCCCTCCGCTTCCATCCTGTAGCGGCACACCGGGGATCGTCTCCAGCGGCAGCACGCCGGCCCACACCGGAAGCGAGAGGTCCTCCGGATCGTCCTTCGGCGGGCCGGTCCGGATCTTCGCCGACGCCTCCTCGATCGGCACCTCCAGCACCGCCGTCATGGCGAGTTCCCGGGCGTCCGGCGGGCGCACCTCGTCCCATCGGCCTGGGACGAGGTGCTCGGAGATCACGCGCAGCGCCGCGGTCTTGGCTGCGGAGTCGGCCACGGGCCTCGCCCGCCCGAACAGCACCACCGACCGGAAGTTCATGCTGTGGTGGAACGCCGAACGCGCCAGGACGAGCCCGTCGAGCAGGGTGACGGTGAGGCACACCGGCCAGCCCGCCTCCATCCCGCGCATCAGCCGGCTCGCCACCGACCCGTGGAGCAGGAGCCGGTCGCCATCGCGCCCGTAGTTCATCGGGATGACGAAGGGCTGCCCGTCGCTCACGAACCCGACGTGGCATACCAGCCCCGCGTCGAGGATGGCGTGGATCGTCTCGCGGTCGTACGCGCCCCGCTCGGGGAGACGACGGACCTGGGAACGCGGGCTGGGAGGCGGCTGGCTCATCCGGGGAATTCTAACGTTTCGGACCAGATGCGCGGATGAAAGGTCGACCCGGGGAAACCTCGAAATTCCCGTGCCGAAAGGGGCTCGCCGAGCTAGTGATGACTGGAAAAGGCACGGGGGAGCGCAGTCCGACATGAGCATGGACACCGTCATCAAGCTGGTTCTCGTCGTGGGAATCGTGCTGATCGTCTTCGCGATCGGCATTCGAGCCCGGATCGAGAACCCGCTGCTGCTGGTGCGCAAGCCCGCCCTGGCCTTGCGTGCCATGGTCGCGATGTTCGTCCTGGTGCCGCTCTTCGCGCTGATGGTGACCCGTCTGCTCCCGCTGCAGCAGGGGGTCGGGGCAGCGCTGCTGGGCGTGGCCGTCTCGCCGATGCTGCCCCCGTGGGCGAAGACGGGCTCGAAGGTGGGGGCGAAAGGCGACTACGTCTTCGGGCTTCAGGTGCTCGCGACCGCCTTCTCCATCTTCGTCGTGCCCGTCATGCTCTGGCTCGTCGAGCTGGTCTTCCATGTCCGGGCGACCTTCAACCCCTTTGCCTTCTCGATGATCCTGCTCGTCACGGTGGGCTTGCCCCTGGCACTCGGACTGGCCACCGGGAGGTACCGGCCGGGCTCGGCGCCGCGGCTCGCCGACCTGGCGGAACGCGGCGGCAACATCCTGCTCGTGACGGGGGTGATCGGGTTGCTCGTCACCAGCGGATCCGTGATCCCCGCCGTGATCGGCCAGGGGACCCTGGTCGCCATCCTGGCCATCACCGGCTTCGGGCTGCTGGTCGGACACCTGCTCGGTGGCCCCGACCCCGGGAATCGCGGCGCTCTCGCCACGGCCACCGCATCGCGCCATCCGGGTATCGCGCTGCTGCTCGCCAGCGAGGTCTTCCCGGACAGCCAGAGGGCCATCCTCGGCACGGTGCTGCTCTACCTGATCGCCAGCATCGCGATCACGGTCCCCTACCAGCGCTGGCGCGTGAAGGCGCTGGCGCTCGCCGACGTCGCGGCGGTCGATCCGAGAAGGAGGCACGGTGGACCATGAGTGAAACAGAAGGCAAGGGACCTCCTGATCGGTTCGAGGTCCGCGTGACGGCCGACAGCCATTTCGCCTGGGTGCGCACCCGGCTCGCCCTCGAGCGCACGATGATGGCGTACCTGCGAACGTCCGTGTCGCTCATCGGATTCGGCTTCGCGATCGTGCAGTTCTTCGAGGGGCTCCACGACCTGCCCGGGGCCAGGCACGTCCGCTTTCCGGATGCCGCGTGGTACCTGGGGCTCGGGCTCATCTCCTGCGGCGTGGCGGCCGCGTTCTACTCGCTCCGGGAGTACCAGTGGATGATCCGCTATCTTTCGAGCGGAAGTTTCGCGGCGATCGCGGGCATGCGGACGGAGAGGAAGAACACCCCGCTCTTCGCGACCGCGATCGTGCTCCTCCTCATCGGCACGTTCGCCTTCTTCGCGGTGCTGCTGCGCCTCGTGTAGCGCTCGATGGCCGCCAACGCTCCGCCCGGGTTCCACCTGCTGGCCAAGCCCAGCGGGTCGACCTGCAACATCGATTGCACCTACTGCTTCTTCCTGTCGAAGGAGTCGCTGTACCCGAACGAGCAGCACCGAATGTCCGAGGCCACGCTCGAGGCCTACATCCGTCAGCTGCTCGAGTCGCACCGCATGCCACAGGTGACCGTGGCCTGGCAGGGCGGCGAGCCAACCTTGATGAAGCTCGACTTCTTTCGCCGCTCGGTCGAGCTGGTCGAGAGGTACCGCCAGCCCGGCCAGACCGTGAAGCACACCTTCCAGACCAACGGCCTGCTCGTCGACGACGACTGGTGTGCGTTCTTCAAGCAGCACGACTTCCTCGTCGGCCTGAGCGTGGACGGCCCGCGGGAACTGCACGACACCTATCGCGTCGACCGCCGCGGCCAGGGCACGTTCGACCGGGTGATGGACGGCTGGCGTCATCTCCGCGAGCACCAGGTCGACTTCAACGTCCTGTGCACCGTCAACGCCGCCAACCAGCACCACGGGCGCGACGTCTATCGCTTCTTCCGCGACGAACTGGGAGCTCGGTGGGTGCAGTTCATCCCGATCATCGAGCGCGCCACCGAGCAGACGCTCGAGATCGCCAACAAGGGCTGGAGCGAGCAGCCAGGCCGGCAGCGGCTGCTCTACACCCAGACCGGAAATCTGGTCACCGAGCGCACGGTCGGCGCGGAGCAGTACGGCCGCTTCCTGGTGGACGTGTTCGAGGAATGGGTGCGTCGCGACGTGGGCGAGGTCTACGTGCAGCTCTTCGACGTGACGCTCGAAGCCTATTTCGGCCGCCATCTCCTGTGCATCCACGCCCCCACCTGCGGTCTCGGCCCGGCGCTGGAGTACAACGGCGACCTGTACAGTTGCGACCACTACGTGGAGCCGCGCTACAAGATCGGGAACATCCACCAGACCCACCTGCTCGACCTGGTGGCCTCGCCCGAGCAGCGCAAGTTCGGCCAGGACAAGCTCGACACGCTCACGGCGCAGTGCCGCAACTGCGAGGTCCGGTCGCTGTGCAACGGAGGCTGCCCCAAGGACCGGTTCGCGCTTTCGCGCGATGGGGAGGCGGGACAGAACTACCTCTGCGCGGGGCTGGAATTGTTCTTCAAGCACACCCGCCCGGCGATGCAGGAGATGGCTCGCCTGTTGCGACAGCACCGCGCTCCCGCCGAGATCATGGCCGCGACGGCCGCCGAGGACGAGCGACGAGGTCCTTATCAGCCCTGCCCGTGCGGCAGCGGCCGCAAGTTCAAGTTCTGCCACGGCGACCGGAGAACCTGATGCCGTCGCCGCGAGCTACGCCGCGGCCTGCGGGTTGCCACCGGCGGCCGCCCGCTTGAGCCAGCGCTCGTAGGGAATGGGCACGACCATGCTGGCGACGAGGTAGAGCAGCACGGCGCCGGTCACCGCCGGAACGTGCTCCGGGAGGGCGCTCGAGCCGAGGAGGAGCGCGACCCCGGGATGGCGCGACACGTTCGCCGACGCGAGCGCTCCGCGCTTGCCGGGGTCGGGCCCACCGAGGAGGTGGCCCACCAGCAACCCGAAGCCGATGATGAGCACGCTTACGACGATCGTTCCCCGGCCGGTCACGGCGAGGATGTTCCTCCCCTGGGCCACGAGCAGGACGACCCCGCCGAGCAGGAGGAGCACGCTGCCGGCCCGGTCGGCGAGGAACGCAATGCGCGGGGCGGACCCCGGCCGGAACCTTCCGAGGGCCATGCCCACCGCCAGCGGCAGGCCGATCGTGACGAGCAGCATCAGCTCGACCGACCAGGGATCCCGCGCGGTTTGCACCCCGAACACCCCGTTCACGATCCAGATCATGACGGGGACGACGACGATCGAGGCGACCGTCGCCAGGACCTCGAGCCCGATGACGTAGTCGGAATCCGCGCCCAGCGCGTACCCCTTCTTGGCCCACGGAGGCAGCACCGGGGCGACCGCGAATCCCAGGAGCGCGGCGCCCACCCCCGTCCGGAGGTCGAGGAGCCAGACGACGAGGAGCACGAAGGCCGGCTGCAGGACGAACATCGCGGCCAGGGCTCGGGCGCCGAGGTCCGGCCGCCGAAGGAGCAGCAGCGAATTCTCCGGCCGGGACCGGAGACCGATCGCCAGCACGAGCAGCACCACGCCGAGGACCAGGACGAGCTTCAGGATGGTGGCAGGAGCCATGATCGATCTCCGGGGAGTGGTCCGAGTCCCTTGCGTGCTCGGGGCTTCGACGCGGTCAGCTGAACGGGCCCGAGCGGAGCATGATGTCTAACGTCCCCGGCCATCGTCGCACGCCCCGTGGCGATTCAAAGTGCCGAGTTCCGGATGCCCGGTTAGGATTTGGAGCGCCTCTCAACTCCCCGCCCACCTCGCCTCCGGGTGCCCCATGAAACGCCTGTCCATCGCCCTGGCCGTCTTCGCCGCCGGAGCCGCCTTTGCCCAGGCCTCCGCCCCGCAGGCGGCCGCTCCCTCGAACTCCTGGCCGCGCGTCATCGCGGTCGAGAACGGCTCCGTCGAGATCTTCCAGCCCCAGATCGAGAGCTTCCAGGGTGACCAGCTGGCCGCGCGGGCGGCCGTCGCCTGGACGCCGAAGGGCAAGCCGCCTGCCTTCGGAGTCGTCTGGGTCGAGGCCTGGGCCTCCATCGACAAGGTCGTCGGAGACGTGGGCCTCGAGCAGGTGAAGGTGCGGCGGGTCCGGTTCGCGAACCTGTCGAAGGAGCAGGAGGAGCGGGGCCGGGCCATCCTCGAGAGGGAGATCCCCACCTGGGACCTGCACCTCCCGCTCATCGAGCTGCAAGCGGGTATCGCCGTCAACGAGCAGGAGATCCAGTCCTCGGCGGCGCTCGACTTCACGCCGCCGCGGATGGTCTTCTCCCAGGACCCTGCGGTCCTGCTCCTCTTCGACGGAAGCCCGGTCGAGCGACCGGTGGAGTCGACCGAGCTGCGGCGCGTGGTCAACACGCCCATGCTGGTGCTCTTCGATCCGGCGACCCGGCGCTACTACCTGTCGGGCGGGAAGTTCTGGTACGACGCGCCCTCCGCCACCGGTCCGTACTCCCCTGTGGCCGCCCCGTCACCGGCAGTGAGGGCCTTCTTCGACCGCAACCCGCCGGCGCCCATCGAGCTGGAGGGGGACCCGGCGGAGCAGGCGGCCGAGAAGGCCGTGCTCGAGCCGCCCTCGCCCCCCCGGATCGTCGTGGCCACCGAGCCCACCGAGCTCTTCGTGTTCGAGGGCGCTCCGCAGTACCGGCCGGTGGGGGACGAGGCCTACCTCCTCTACGTCGCGAACACCGAGAGCCACGTGCTCGTCGACGTCATGTCGGGCGAGACCTACGTCCTCGCCTCCGGGAGGTGGTTCCGGGCCGCGTCCCTCGACGGACCGTGGGTGAACGTTCAGCCCGACGAGCTCCCCGGCCCCTTCCGGGACATTCCGCCCGAATCCGACATCGGCGACGTGCGCACGTTCGTCGCCGGCACGGAGGAGGCCGAGGACGCGGTAGCCGACTCCTTCATCCCGCAAACCGCCGAGGTGAGGAGGGACCAGCAGTTCCAGGCCGCGTACGACGGACCGCCCCAGTTCCAGCGGATCGAGGGGACGGAGCTGTCCTACGCCGTCAACACCCCCGACGCGGTGGTCCTCGACGCGGGGCGCTACTGGGCCTGCGATCAGGGGGTCTGGTACACGGCTCCCACCGCGGAAGGGCCGTTCGCGGTGGCCGACCAGCGGCCGCCCCATATCGACCAGGTGCCGCCCACCGTCCACATCTACCATACACGTTACGTGTACGTGTACCGGTCGACGCCGCAGGTGGTGTTCGTCGGGTACACTCCCGGTTTCGTCGGCGTGTACCGCCATCGCGGCGTGGTCGTCTTCGGCACGGGGTTCGTCTACCGCCCCTGGATCGGCCCCACCGTCTTCTTCGCGCGCCCCGCCACCTTCGGCGTCCGCGTCGTCTACAACCCGTGGACCGGTTTCGGGTTCGTGGTCAGCCCTGCGACCCCGTTCATCACGGTCGGGATTCACTTCCATCCCGCGTGGGGACCCCGCCCCCGTCCGCCGGGCTGGTGGGGGCCGGTCGTCTATCGTCCTGTGTTCATCGTCCCGCCGACGCGGCACGGCTGGCATCGACCGCCTCCGGGCTTCCGGCCTCCTCCTCCCGTGATCCGCCCGCCGCCGCCCGGCGCTCGCCCCCCGCCGGTGGGCCGGCCACCGCCCCCGAGGCCCCAGGCGCCGGTCGCCCGGCCTCCTGCGGCCGGAGCCCGACCCGGCGTCCCGCCGGGTCAGCGCCCGGGAAGCAACATCTACGACCAGGCGCAGAACCGCCCGCGCAATGCCGAGCGGCCGGTGGCGCAGGCCCCACGGCCGGCGCCGCAACCGGTGGACCGGCCCAACAACGTCTTCGGGGACCGGTCTGGCAACGTCTACCGCCAGAACAGCGGGGGCACCTGGGATAGGAACACCCGGCAGGGATGGGAGCCGCAGCGTCCCGCGCAACCGGCGCCCGCCAACCCCGCCAGGCCCTCACCGACCCCCGGCAATGCCAATCGCCCCACGCCCGCACCCGGAACCGGTCAGCGGACTCCCCCACCGGGACAGGGACCGGGACAGGGACAGGCCCCCCGACCGGCCCCGGGCCAGCCGAACCGTCCGGCGCCCCCCCCAGGCCAGAACCGGGGTGGGGCCGCACCGGCCCCGCCTGCGGCGCCTGCCGGCCTTGGCCGCGATGCGGCGGCCCGCCAGCGCAGTGCACCCCAGCCGGCGCGACCCGCTCCGGCATCCGGTGGCGGGGGCGGATCGCGACGTTGAGCCAGGCTGCACGACCCAGTGGATCCTGGAACCGGCCATCTCCAGGACCTGCCAGTCCAGCGCCTCCAGGATCTTCGCCACCACGTATGCGGCGAAGACCTTGTAGACGTCGTGGCCGCGCGTGTATCGCGACGGGAACATCGCGATGATCAGCATGACGAGTTGGTAGGAGGCCGCCCCGGCCGGGGGGCCCCCGGACGCACCGTGGCCCGGCAAGATTCTCCCTCGACTCCCCAGATATGGCCGATTAGCTTACCGATGGCTCTCCGGGACGGCTCTCCGGGATCATCCGACGAGCCTCACGGAAGGGGTTAGCGATGCGCCGCGAAGAGACGATGGATCGGAGCCGCCTGGCTCGCCGCACTTCTCGCCTCCTCGAGTGCCTGGGCCGGGGACCCGATCCTGCCGCCGAACCCGACCGACGAGGATCTGGCCACCGCGGCCCAGAACCCGGTCTCCGATCTGATCAGCGTCCCGTTCCAGGACATCATCGGCTTCGGCGTCGGCCCGCAGAAGAACGTGGCCAACGTCCTCAACATCCAGCCGGTCGTCCCGTTCCACCTCACCGCGGACTGGAACCTCATCTCCCGGACGATTTTACCCATCGTGACCATGCCCAACTTCACGGGGGGCGGGAGCACGACCGGGCTCGGAAACGTGACGGCCACCGCATTCCTGTCGCCAGCCCGTCCCGGGGCGGTGATCTGGGGCGCCGGTCCCGTGGCCACCTTTCCCACGGCCACCTCGCCGCAGCTCGGGTCCCAGTCGACATGGGGGCTCGGCCCCTCGGTCGTACTCCTGGCCATGCCCGGCCCCTTCGTGCTGGGCGTGCTCGTGAACAACGTCTGGTCGGTCGCGGGAGACAAGGCGAACAACTTCCTGCTGCAGTACTTCGTGAACTTCAACTTCGAAAGCGGCTGGTACCTGACGACGGGTCCCATCATCACCGCGAACTGGGAGGCGCCCTCCGGCCAGAGGTGGGACGTTCCGTTCGGCGCCGGAGGCGGGCGAGTCGTCTGGATCGGGCCCCTTCCCTTCAACCTCACCGCCCAGGCCTACTACCACCCCATCCGCCCCGACTTCGGGCCGAGCTGGACCGTCCGCCTGACGGCCACGCTCCTCCTGCCACGGAGCATGTTCTTCTAGCAGCGGCAGCAGCAACGACGCAGTGTCGAGACCAACGAAACTGGAAAGGACCGAACGATGGCCAAGACCGGCAAGCCGAACATCCTCGTTCTCTGGGGCGACGACGTGGGCTGGTGGAACATCAGCTACAACAGCCGCGGGCAGATGGGCTACCGCACGCCCAACATCGACCGCGTGGCCAACGAGGGCGTGGCCTTCACCGACTACTACGCCCAGCAGAGCTGCACCGCCGGACGCTCGGCCTTCATCACCGGCCAGAACCCCATCCGAACCGGCCTCTCCAAGGTCGGGATGCCGGGGGCCGACATGGGCATCCGCCCGGAGGACCCGACCATCGCCGAGCTCCTGAAGCCGCTCGGCTACACCACCGGCCAGTTCGGGAAGAACCACCTGGGCGACAAGGACGAGTTCCTCCCCACCGTGCACGGCTTCGACGAGTTCTTCGGCAACCTCTACCACCTGAACGCCGAGGAGGAGCCCGAGCACCCGGACTACCCGAAGGACCCGGAGTTCAAGAAGCGCTTCGGTCCCCGCGGCGTGCTCCACTGCTGGGCGGACGGCAAGGGCGGTCAGAAGATCGAGGACACCGGGCCGCTCACCATCAAGCGGATGGAGACCATCGACGAGGAGGTCACCGACCACGCGCTCCGCTTCATGACCGACGCGGCCAAGGGCGAGAAGCCGTTCTTCCTCTGGTACAACACCACCGCCATGCACTTCCGGACGCACTGCGCCGCGAAGCACAAGGGCAAGAGCGGCGGTCAGGGGGACTACAACGACGTGATGGTCGCCCACGACGAGCTCATCGGGAAGATGCTCGACCGGGTCGACGAGCTGGGCATCGCCGAGAACACCATCGTGATGTACTCGACCGACAACGGCGTCCACTACAACACCTGGCCGGACGCGGGCATCACGCCCTTCCGGAGCGAGAAGAACACCAACTGGGAAGGGGGCTGGCGCGTTCCGGCCTTCGTCCGCTGGCCGGGCAAGATCAAGCCGGGAACCGTCGTGAACGGCATCGTCACCCACCAGGACTGGCTGGCGTCGTTCCTCGCCGCCGCCGGGGAGCCGAACATCAAGGAGAAGCTCCTCGAGGGGCACAAGATCGGCAACCGGACCTACAAGGTCTGCATCGACGGCTTCAACATGCTTCCATACATCACCGGAGCCGTGAAGGAGAGCCCTCGAAACTCCTTCGTCTACATCAGCGACGACGGCGAAGTGATGGCGCTGCGGATCGGCGACTGGAAGATGGTGCTGCTGGAGCAGCGGGCCAAGGCCCTGCAGTGCTGGTCCGAGCCCTTCATCAAGCTGCGCATCCCGAAGATCTTCCACCTGAGGCGCGACCCCTTCGAGCGAGCCGACGAGAATTCGAATACCTACTTTGACTGGCTGATCTCGCACGCCTACCTCATCTACCTGATGCAGGGATTCGTCGCGGGCCAGATCGAGACCTTCAAGAAGTTCCCGCCGCGGCAGAAGCCCGCCTCCTTCAACCTGGACGCGGTCCTCGCGACCCTGCAGGACGCGTCGGGCAGCGCCAACCACTGAGCCGTAGCGCTCGTCGACATCCACCATGGGGCCGTGCCTGGCGTTCGCGCCGGGCACGGCCCCGGTGGCCCGGGCTACCGCGGCCGGATGAACCGACCGGCGCGCAGGGGAGGATGTGATGCCTGGATGGCTCACCCAGATTGCCGGATACGCGGTCGTCGCCATCCACGCGATGGCGCTCGTGATCATCCTCGTCGGGACCATCTGGGCCTTCCTCCGGAGCGGGCACGCCTTGCTCCACCCGTCGGCGGACGGCCGAAATTTCCGGGACGCCTACGTGCAGTACGGGCGCTGGCTGGTCGCCGGGCTGACCTTCCAGCTCGCCGCGGACATCGTCGAGACCGCAGTCGCGCCGACCTGGGACGAGATCGGGCGCCTGGCCGCCATCGCCTTGATTCGCACCTTCCTGGACTTCTTCCTGGAGCGCGATCTCGCAGCAGCGGAGCGGCACGCGCGCCACCCCGAGGCTCGTCCTTGACCTTCCTTCCGTCTCAGGGGTGACCCGGTGGCACTGGACCTCGGCAAGAAGTTGCGGTCATCCCTGCCTGGACGCTCGGACGTGAAGTTCGACGCAGTGGCGGGGCTCACCTTCGCCATCGTCAACGTGCCGCAGGCAATGGGGCACGCGTTGCTGGCCACGGTGAACCCGGTGCTGGGCATCTACACGCTGATGGTCGCCGTTCCGGTAGCCGCCCTGTTCACCAGTTCCGTGTTCATGAACGTATCGTCCACGGCCGCGCTGTCGCTGGCGGCGGGTGCCGAGCTCGTCGACTTCACCGCCGAGCAGAGGATCCCGGCCCTGGCGGCGCTGGTCCTGATGGTCGGCGCGGTCCAGCTGCTGGCCGGGTTGCTCCGGCTGGGCAAGGTGCTTCGCTTCGTCTCCGATTCGGTGATGACCGGCTTCCTGAACGGCGTGGCCGTTCTGATCATCCTGGGGCAGCTCGGAGACCTGACGGGCTACCGGAGCACCTTCGCCAACAGCGTCGCGCGCGCCATGGATCTCCTCCTGCGCCTGAACCGGATCGACATTCCGACGACGATCGTCGGTGGGCTGACGCTAGCCTTGATGGTGCTTCTCCTCCGAACGTCCTGGCGCAAGTTCGCGTTCGTGCTCGCCATCGGAGTCGCCACCGCGCTGCTGGCCGCCCTGTCGCTGCCGTCACTCGGCGCCGGGGAGGGCTGGCAGGCGGTCAGGATGGTGCGGGACGTCGCCAGCATCCCGGCGAACCTGCCCCGGCTCGTCCTGCCCGCTCCCGGATTGCTTCTCACCATGCTGCTGCCGGCGCTGTCCGTGGCCATCATCGGCCTGGTCCAGGGCGCTGGCGTGAGCCAGGCCTACGTCAACCCCGACGGCAAGTATCCCGATGTCTCGCGGGACTTCCTCGGGCAGGGCGCGGCCAACGTCGCCGCCAGCCTGGTCGGCGGCCTCCCGGCCGGTGGGTCGATCTCCGGAACGGTGCTGATCATCGGCGCGGGAGCCCGATCGCGCCTGACCAACATCCTGGGTGGCGTCTTCGTGGCTGGCATCGTTCTCCTGGCCGCCCCGCTGGCCGAGCGGGTTCCCATGCCGGCGCTGGCCGCGCTCCTCATCGTGGCTGGCTTCCAGGGGCTGCGCATCCCGTCGGCCGTGACGATCTGGAAGACCAGCAAGTTCTCGAGCGCGGCGATGGCGCTGACCTTCCTGGCCACGCTCGTCCTTCCCTTGCACTTCGCGGTCCTGCTCGGCGTGGCCTTCAGCGTCCTGCTCCACGTGTTTCGCGAGTCGAACAAGATCAAGATCACGCAGCTGGTGCTCGTCCCGGGAGGACTCCCGGTGGAACGCCCTGCCCCGGAGAAGCTGCCGAGTGGCGCGCTGACCCTGCTGTACCTGCAGGGAAGCCTGTTCTTCGCTTCCGCCAGGAGCGTGGAGGAGATGCTGCCCGGAGTGGACGGGACCCGGCGCGCCGCCGTGGCCCTGCTCCTGCGCGGGAAGGCGGAGATGGGGAGCACCTTCATCGCCGTGCTGCGCCGGTATGCCGAGGCGCTCCGGGCGTGCGATGGCCGGCTGATGCTCGTCGGTGTCGAGGCGTCCGCGCTCGATCAGCTCGCCAGATCCGGGGCGTTGACCGTCATCGGCGAGGAGAACGTCTTTCCCGCGACCGAGGAGCTCGGCGCGGCCATGAACCAGGCCGCAGCGAAGGCCTACGCCTGGCTCGGGCAGCCTCCGGCGGCGGGCCCCCGGTGAGGAAATGACCACTTTGGCCCTTCACTCGCCTATCGAGACCCTGCCGAATCGCTTCGGCGTCGTGGCGCTGGCCGCGATTCTCTTGCTCCTTCCGGGCGCAGCGGGCGCCCGGGACAGGACCGACGTCATCGTCTTCACCAATGGCGATCACATCACCGGGGAGATCGTCGGCATGTCCCGGGGGAAGCTCGACTTCAGGGGCGTCGACACCGGGCGCTTCTCCTTCGAATGGCTCAACGTCGCCAAGGTCACGAGCGAGTACGTGTACAACGTGGAGATCTCGTCCGGGGAGACCTATCTCGGTCCGCTCCTCCCTTCCGACGCCTCCGGCACGCTCCGCGTCGGTCCGGCCGCGATCCCCATCGATCGAGTGGTGGCCATCACCTCGCTGGACGCTGCCTTCTTGGCTCGGGTACGGGCTTTCCTGGACCTCGGCTTCACCCTGGCGAAATCCAACAGGGCGACGACCTTCTCGGCGGACGGCGAGTTCGCGTTCAGGGGAGAGAAGCTTGGCTTCGACCTCTCCGGCAACAGCTTCATCCAGTCCGACAGCAACGGTCTCGCCGTGAGCCGCAACTCGCTCTTGCTCAGCGGCACGTACTACTTCACGCCCTGGAGGGCGATCCTCTTCACCGGGCTCGATCAGAACGTCGAGCTCGACCTGCTGCTCCGCGTCTCGCTCGGAGCCGGGGTGGCCCACGCGCTTCTCCGGAACAACTGGACCGAGATCTGGCTCACCGCTGGGCTCTCCCAGGCCCACGAACGGTATTCCAGCGGGGATTCCATCTACAGCCTGTCGGCCTTCGTCGAAGGCACCTGGGAAGTATTCCGATTCGACTCGCCCGAGATCGACCTGACCTTGGACCAGAAATTGCTCCCGGCCCTCACCGAGCTCGGCCGGGTGCGCGGGACGACCACGCTCAGGGCGAAGTACGAGGTGTTCAACAACTTCAACGTCGGGTTCAACTTTTCCTTCACCTTCGACACCCGTCCGCCCGACCCGGCGGCGCCGAATACCGACTACATCACGTCGCTCACCGTGGGGTGGTCGTACCGGCGTTGAGCCGAGGGGGGCTCGCTTGAGGGAGATCCGTCGCGTTGCATCGTTCATGGCCCTGGCCGGGTTGCTCTGGGCCGCCCCGGCCCGCGCCTGGATGTGGTGCGAGCACCGGGACATCGCGGTGACCGCCATCCAGGGGCTGCCGCCCGCCGAGCGGGCCCAGCTCGAGGCGCTCTGGGCCAGCCTGAAGAAGGAGGCCGGGCCACAGCTCTGCCCCACGCTGGTGAACCCCGGGGCCGCGCCGCGGAGCGCCTTCGGGGACTGGAGCGGCATCTGCCTCGACTTCCCGTCCTACCCGGCCATGGGCGGCGACCACGCCTGCTCCACGGGAGAGCTGCGGGCGGTGACCGAGACCGAGGCGTGGGGTCTGCGCGTGACGTGGGTCGCCGAGTGGTCGAAGAGGAGGTTCGCCGAGGCGCCGAACCAGGCAGCCCGGATCGACGCCTGGAACAAGTCGCACATCGCGATGCAGTCCGTCGATCCGAGGTACCTCACCCGCGCTTCCTCCAACAACGCCCACTTCCTCGAGCCCCGGGAGCACGTCTCGGCCTCGGAGACGCTCGAGGCCTACGCGAAGCGGGCCCTCGCCCCGGACGCGGCCATCAACGCCACCGCCATCTACGTGCAGTACCACGCCATCGCCCTGCGGCTCGCGGCGCAGTGGCGCAGCGCCCCCGAGGCGGCCCGGCCCGACCTGGCGCGGCGGACGCTGCTTGCGGAGGGCATCGCCCTGCACTTCCTGGAGGATTCCCTCTCCGCCGGCCACTACGCCGCGACCTGGGGCGACGCCGCCTGGCAGAAGGGAACCCACGACCTCTACTGCGTCCAGGGGCTCACCTCCAAGACCTGGGGCGGGGACCTCTTCGCGAGCCACGGGGACGCTCACATGACCAGCCACGACCAGGCGGTGGCGGGGGCCGTCATCGGCCGCAGCCTGTCCCAGCTCGCCGGCGCCGCCAGCGGGACGGTCGCCGTCTCCGCCGCGCCGTCCACGAAGGCGGAGCGCGAGATCGAGGAGCTCGACTTCTGCAAGGTGCAGAGCCTGCCGGCGATGGCCACCGACCCGGTCGCGTACTCGGCCGCGCTGGTGACGCTCCGGGACTCGCCCATCCCGTCCGGGAATCAGGACGACATCCACCCCCCGCGCGCCCGCGCGGACATCGGCTTCTTCGGGGGCGTCGTCGCCGGCGTCGGGGCCGGCCCGGCCTGGGGCGGGTTCGACACCAGCGCGGGGTGGCGCTTCCGCAGCGAGCTCGAGGTCGGCGCCCGCTTCGGCTACGGGCTCCAGGGCGTGCTCACGACGAACATGGACGGCCAGCTCTGGGCCCAGGCATCCTTCGTCTCCGACCCGGCACAGCTCGACGCGTCCTGCCCCGGCTGCCCGGGCGGGGCTCGCAGCAACCAGGCGCTTCCGCGGGTCCCGGCCCGCTCCGCCCTGAAGCTCGTCTTCCGCATGCCGTACTACGTCATCCCGTTCGACCTCATCCTGCTCGGCCCGGTGCTGTTTCTCGCGTCCCCGGTGGCGGCCCAGGACGTGGTCTTCAAGGCCACCGGCGGTGGTCTCTGGACGCTGCAGCGCCCCATCTCGACCTCGCTCGGCACCTTCCAGTTCATGGCCGGACGGGAGGTCGGGTTCACGCTGTGGGGCGCCGGGGACGCGAACCAGTTCGTGGCCACACCCGCCGACGGACAGACGCTGCTCGTGGACTTCAGGCAGCTCGAGCTCGACTTCCCCGTCTTCGAGTACGTCCCGCCCCGCGCCTTCGCCACGACGCTCGCGCTGGCGGCACAGGTGCAGCTCGGGTTCAGCGTGCAACTCGCGCCCACGGCCTGGCTCCCCCAGCAGAACAACGCGCCGTACACCGGGCTCGGGGCGAGCTGGTTCGTCTACCTCCGCCTGAGGCTCGACGCCCGCAAGTACTTCGGTGGCTCCCCGGAGGACAACTGGGGGAACTGACGGCGGGGTCCCGCCTGAATCGCTCCAGGGCGGTCGGAGTCTTGGCGAGCAGCCGGGATAGGATGCGGCATGCCCGTCCTCCGCCTCCCCGCCATCGCCCTCCTCCTGTCGCTTGCCGGCTGCTCGAGCACGGCCCCGGCCGACTCGTGCTCCGTCCTCTTCGGACAGCCGGTCGCCGCGACCGGCCTCACCGCCGCCCAGTGTGCTCCCACGTGCGCCTGCGGGGGCACGACGTGGACGCCCCCGATCTACGACGCGCCCTTCGTGGCGCGGCTCGTCTCGGGGTGGACCCTCGACAATCCGTCCGCACCGCTCTCGTCCGATCCGTTCGCCTCGCCCCCTCCGGCCGACGATCCGCCCGAAACGGTCTGCGCCGCGCTCGCCACCGGGCCAGCCGGTTCCACGCCCCGGGGCTACCGGCTCGACACCTTCCCCTCCGAGGCGGCCGCCCGTGCCGCGGGGGCGAGCCCCACCCACTTCGGCCACTGCGGCGTCTGCTCGTCGCTCGAGAACCTGGCCGTCTACATGAAGGAGAACGACCTCACCGCGCCGGTCCGCACCTGCGGGATCTTGAACATCCCCTTCCAGGCCAACGTGGCCTGCCTCCAGGCCCTGGGCTTCGACCTGCCCTGCGCGCAGATCTGGGCCTACAACACCGCGAACACGCGCAGCAAGTGCCTCTCCACCTGCATCTCCCTGCTCGACGCGCCCTACCACCTGCCCGACGGCCGGCTGAACGACTGCCTCCTCTGCGACGAGACGCAGAGCGGGCCGGTGTTCAAGGCCGTGGCCGGACGGACCCGCCGCAACTCGGGGTTGCCCAACGCGCTCTGCCGGCCCTGCAGCGAGGTGCGCCCCCTGGTGCACGCCTACTAGGTACACCCTTCATGTCTCCGGTTTCACGTGGTTGAGAACACCGAAAGGCGGCTTGAATTTCCCTCGCGCCAATCCGGACCGGAATTATGAACACCGGAAACCGGGGGGGCTGACTACCATGTGTGCATTCAAGAGCGTCTCGTCCGTCGTCGTCGGTGTCCTGTCCTCCTTGACCCTGCTCGTCGCGCCCGGGCCCTCGACCCGGGCCCAGGGGACGACAGGCGTCCCGGGCTCGCCATCGGCGACGACGACCATCGACGGGAGGCAGTTGCCGCCTCCTCCGCAGAAGTTCGGCGGGAAGATCGAGCGGACCACCAAGGGCTCGAAGCCCTTCTGGCCGGCGCGGGTGGTGCCGCCCAAGGGCGCACCCAACGTGCTGCTCATCATCACCGACGACGTCGGCTACGGCGCGCCGTCCACCTTCGGCGGCGTCATCCCCACGCCGGCGCTCGACCGCATCGCGCAGAACGGCCTGCGTTACACCAACTTCCACTCCACGGCGCTCTGCTCGCCGACGCGCGCGGCGCTCATCACCGGGCGCAACCACCACTCGGCCGGCTTCGGCGTCATCTCCGAGCAGGCCACCGGATTCCCGGGCTACGACAGCTTCATCACCAAGGACAAGGCGACCCTCGGCACGATCCTGAAGGAGAACGGCTACCGGACCTCCTGGTTCGGCAAGAACCACAACACGCCGGCCTTCCAGGCCTCGGCCATCGGCCCGTTCGACCAGTGGCCCGTCGGGATGGGCTTCGAGTACTTCTACGGCTTCATGGGGGGCGACACGAACCAGTGGCAGCCCGCCAACCTGGCCCGGAACACGACCTACATCTATCCGTTCCAGGGCAACCCCTCGTTCAACCTGACCACCGCGATGGCCGACGAGGCCATCGGCTACATGAACCAGGTGAACACGCTCATGCCCGAGCAGCCCTTCCTCGTCTACTACGCCCCGGGCGGCACGCACGCGCCGCACCACCCGACGCCGGAGTGGATCAAGAAGGCCACCGAGCTGAAGCTCTTCGACAAGGGCTGGAACGAGCTGCGCAACCAGATCTTCGCGAACCAGAAGAAGCTCGGCGTCATCCCGCAGGACGCGAAGCTCACGCCCTGGCCGAAGGACCTGCTGAAGGAGTGGGAGCAGCTCAACGCGGACGAGAAGAAGATGTTCCTCCGCCAGGTGGACGTGTACGCGGCGTATCTGATGTACACCGACCACGAGATCGGCCGCGTCATCCAGGCCGTCGAGGACATGGGCAAGCTCGACAACACGCTCATCATCTACATCAGCGGCGACAACGGTTCCTCGGCCGAGGGCACGCTCGTGGGCACGCCCAACGAGGTGGCCATGTTCAACGGGGTCGTGGTCCCGGTGGAGGCCCAGCTCAAGTACTTCTACGACGCCTGGGGCTCCGACAGGACCTACAACCACATGGCCGTTCCCTGGTCCTGGGCCTTCGACACGCCCTTCTCCTGGACCAAGCAGGTGGCGTCCCACTTCGGCGGGATCCGGCAGGGCATGGCCATCTCCTGGCCGGCGGTCATCAAGGACAGGGGCGGCATCCGCAACCAGTTCCACCACGTCATCGACGTCGTGCCCACCATCCTGGAGGCGGCGAAGATCCGGCAGCCGGAGGTGGTCGACGGGATCAAGCAGAGCCCCATCGAGGGCGTCAGCATGGCCTACACGTTCGACGCGAAGAACGCGGCCGCACCGTCGACCCACAGGACCCAGTACTTCGAGATGTTCGGCGACCACGCCATCTACCACGAGGGCTGGATCGCCAGCACCAAGGTGATGCGCCCGCCGTGGAACGTGCTCGGTGGCGTCGGCGCGACCCCCGACAAGTACCCGTGGGAGCTCTACGACCTCCGGAGCGACTGGACCCAGTCGGAGGACCTCGCCGCGAAGAATCCGAAGAAGGTGAAGGAGATGGAGGAGATCTTCTGGCGGGAGGCGAAGAAGTACGGCGTGATGCCGCTCGACGCGACGGTGGCGACCCGCCTCATCACGCCGCGCCCGAGCATCACCGCCGGGCGCAACGTCTTCACCTGGACCCGACCCCTCACCGGCACGCCCAACGGCGACGCGCCCAGCGTGCTGAACGCGTCGTACAACTTCAAGGCCGAGGTCGAGGTCCCGCAGGGCGGCGGCGAGGGCGTGCTCATCACGCAGGGCGGCCGCTTCGGCGGCTACGGCTTCTACCTGCTCCAGGGCAAGCCGGTCTTCACCTGGAACCTCGCTCGACCTGGAGCGGATCAAGTGGGAAGGGGCGGAGGCGCTCGCCCCCGGCAAGCACGTGCTCGAGTTCGACTTCAAGTACGACGGGCTCGGCATGGGCACGCTGGCCTTCGACGACATGAGCGGCATCGGGCGGAGCGGCACGGGCGTCCTCAAGGTCGACGGCAAGGTGGTCGCCACCAAGAAGATGGAGAGGACCATCCCGCTCATCCTCCAGTGGGACGAGAACCTCGACGTGGGCTCGGACACCGGAACGCCAGTGGACGACAAGGACTACCAGGTCCCCTTCGCCTTCACCGGCAAGATCGGCAAGATCACGCTCACCATCGACCGGCCGCAGCTCTCGCCCGACGACGTGAAGAAGCTGGAGGCCGCCCAGCGGAGCAACCGGGCGAGCGAGTAGCGAGGCAGGAAAGGCGATCCGATACGACGCGCATGATTCCGGGGAAGGCGCCAGCTGGCGGATGGACGTCCTGGTTCCGGAACCAGGACGCGGCGCTCAGCGTGTTCCTCCCCCTGCTCCTGGTCAGCACGGTCCTGTCCTGGCCGCTGCGCGCCTTTCTTCCCGTCTGGGTGTTCGACGTCCTGGCCGTCGTCACGGTCCTCCTGGGCGTGCTGGTTCTCGTTCCCAGTCCTCGGCTCGCGGTGGTGGCCGGCGCGTTTGCGCTGGCAGTGATGGTGCAGAGGGTCGCCGGGTACGGGCGCGGCACCCTGGTCGAGAAGGGGCCAGAACTTGCGTTCTTCCTGTTCGTGGCCGCCGCCCTGGCCGTACGCGTCTTCCGGCCCGGCCGCATCACGGTGCATCGGTTGCTCGGTGCCGTGGCGCTCTTCGTGGTCCTCGGGGTCGGCTGGGGGGTGGCATACCAGGCGGTCGAAGTGACGTGGCCAGGATCCCTCCGGATGAATGGCGCGCCAGCCAGCCAGCAGGACGCCATGTGGTTGAGCTTCATCACGCTCACCACGGTCGGCTACGGGGACGTGGTGCCGGTCCTGCCCTTCGCGAAGTCGCTGGCAGCCCTGGAAGCCCTCACAGGGGTGCTCTTCCCGTCGGTGCTCATCGGATTCTTGCTCGCCGACTTCTCGAGGTCGCCGCCCAAGGACCACCACGGTTGACGGCCCAGGACCGGCTCGTGAACAGCCAGCGCGTGGCCTCTCGCGACGCTCCGCCTCGACGGCAAGGCCCATGAGAAGCCGTGCTGCGCCACGGTGGTGGTCGGCCTGCTCGCGCTCGGGTTCCCGGTCTCGGCGGCGCTCTCCTGGGCCTACGACCTTCGCCGGACCGGGATCGAGCGGACTCCGGCGGCGGCCCCGGAGGGCCCGGGCACGCCGGCCAGCCCGCGAGCCGGACGGATCCGCCTCGCCCTGCTCCTCCTGGGGCTCGGCGCCGCGTCGGCCTCGCCCGGGCTCATCTACTTCTTCGTCTGGCCCGGTGCGGCCCGGCGGCCTGCGGAGAAGGTCGAGGCCGGCCCGGCGGTGCGGGCGGCGCCCTCCATCGCCGTGCTGGCCTTCGCCGACATGAGCCCAGGCAAGGATCAGGAGTACTTCGCCGATGGCCTGAGCGAGGAGCTGCTGAACCTGCTGGCCAAGGTGCCCGGCCTGCGGGTCGCGGCCCGCACCTCCTCCTTCGCCTTCAAGGGCGAGAACGAGGACGTGGCCCAGATCGGGCAGAAGCTCCACGTCGCCCACATCCTCGAGGGGAGCGTGCGCAAGGCGGGCGATCAGATCCGCATCACCACGCAGCTCATCAACGTCAGCGACGGCTTCCACCTCTGGTCGGAGACCTACGACCGCCGCGTCACCGACGTCTTCGCGGTGCAGGACGAGATCGCGAAGGCGGTGGTCTATGCGCGGGAGGGCAAGCGGGCCGAGGCCCTGGCGGAGCTCCAGAAGACCTCCCCGCTCTCGGAGGACCGCTACACCTATCCCATCGTCCATGCCTTGACCGGACATCGCCCGGAGGCGGAGCGGGAGGCCCGGGAGCTGGAGAGCCTCTCGAAGAAGGAGTACGTCCCGGCCACGATCATGGCCTCGGTCTGGGCGGCGCTGGGCGACAAGGACAGGACCTTCGCCGCCCTCCGGCGCGTCTGCCAGGAGCGGGACGGCGCCTGGGGCGCCTCCGTGAAGGTGGACCCCCTCTACGACGGGCTTCGGTCCGACCCGCGCTACGGCGAGATCCTCGACTGCCTGAACCTACGGTGAATGGGCTCCGGAACCCGGACGCGCCGCCGCCGCGCCGCGCCGCCAGCCGCTACCGGGCCGGCTGTCCGACCAGGTTCTTGTAGACCTTGCCGTCCTTCATGATGACGAGGAGGTTCTTCTCGGGATTCTCGAGGAGCTTGATGTTCTCGACGGGGTTGCCGTCGACCAGCAGCAGGTCGGCCAGCGCGCCCGCCTCCACCACCCCGAGCTTGCCGGGATAGGGATTGCGCATTCCGGAAAGCGCCAGGAGCTGGCCGTTGTCGCCCGTCGCCATCTTCAGCGCCTGGGCCGGGGTATACCAGCGCAACATCTTGACCAGCTGCGCACCCTGGCGCTTCGCCAGCCGCGCGTCGAAGAGGATGTCGGTCCCGAAGGCGGTCTTCACCCCGTACTTCTTGGCGAGCGCGTAGGCGCGGTCGGTGCCGGCGATCACCTCCAGCTGCTCGGCATGCCGGCCGGGATCCGGCATCGGAGCGGCGTCCTCGTCGTCGAGGAAGGGCTGGAGACTCCACCAGATCCCCTTCGCCGCCATCAGCTTCGCCGTGGCGTCGTCGATCAGGTGGCCGTGATCGATGACCGGGACGCCGGCTGAGATCGCCTGCTGGACCGACGCCGTCGAGTAGGCGTGGACGGTGACGTAGGTCCCCCAGTTCCTGGCCGCCTCGACGGCCGCCCGGAGCTCCGCGTCGGAGAAGGCCGTGATCCCGAGCGGGCCCGGAGAGGAGACGCCTCCACCGGCCGTCAGCTTGATCTGGGAGGCGCCGAGCGCGAGCTGCTCGCGCACCCGGCGCTGCACCTCTGGCACGCCGTCCGCGATGATGGACGCGCCCAAGACCTCGGAACGGGACAGCGGGCTCGTGTTTCCGCGCGGGAGCTCGAAGGGGAACCGGAAGTCCCCGTGCCCCCCGGTCTGGGAGATCATGGCCCCCGCCGGGTAGATGCGCGGACCCACGACGATACCGGCGTCGATGGCGCGCTTCAGGCCGAAGGCCGGTCCTCCCAGGTCGCGAACGGAGGTGAAGCCGCGCATCAGCGTGGCCTGGGCATTGGCTCCGGCCTGCAGGTTGAGGAATCCCAGGTCGGTGAACAGTGCCACCTCCGCCGGGAGCGAGAGCAGCATGGTGTGCCAGTGCGCGTCGATGAGTCCGGGCATGAGCACCCGCCCGCCGCCCGGGATCACCGTGGCGCCCGCCGCGGCGCCGGGCTGGATCGACCCCGCCGGGGCGATGCGCTCGATCTTGTTGCCCCGAACGAGGACGTCGGACGGTCCGGACAGCCCTTCGCTCTTCCCGTCGAAGGTGCGAACGTTCTGGAACAGCGTGACGGGGCCGGTGGCCGGCCGTGGCGCTGCGCCCGCCTGCTGGGCCAGCGCGGTCGCCGAGGACCCCAGCAAGAGGAGCGACGACAGCAGGACCCGGGTCGCGTGCCGCTTCATGTCACTCATTCGGACTCCATATACGCAGACCCCCTGGCTCGCAGTTGAAAGATGCGGCCTCCCCATGTAAGAGGAAACCACCATGCGCAAACTTGCCTCGATGCTCTCGCTGCTTCTCGTGACGCTGACGCTGGCGGCGTGCCAGACCACGTCGCTTCAGTCGGCCTGGTTCGACCCGAACTTCACCGGCGGACCGATGCACCGGATCGCGGTCGTGGCCGTGGGCGTCAACTTCGCCAACCGCCGCGTGGCCGAGGACGTCTTCGCGCAGAAGCTTCGTGCCGTGGGGGTGGACGGCGCCGCCGGCTGGACCGTGATCCCCGACGACGCGCGCGAGACCCAGGAGCCGTTCACCGCGGCCGTGATGAAGTCCGGCGCGCAGGGCCTGCTGATGGTTCGCCTGCTGGGCGTCGACACGCGGACCCAGGTGACCACGACGATGGTGGCGACCACCGGACCGGTGTGGGGTGGCCCGGCCTGGGGCGGCGGGTGGGGAACGACCATGGTGCCCGTGACCCAGGTCTCGCAATCCAATCTCGCGATCGTCGAGACCTCGCTCTACGATGTGGCGACGGGACGCGCCGTCTGGTCCGGCAACACCCAGACGTTGAATCCGTCGAGCGTGCAGAGAGAGGTCCCCGGCCTTGCCGACGTGATCATCAGCGAGCTGAGGGCGCGCGGACTGATCGCCGGAGCGAGGTAGCAACGGATCTCCGGGTTGAACGTCCAGCCCCGCGCGAACTCCCAGGTCAATCCGGCGCCGGCCTCGTAGCGGCGAGGCTGAGCGCGATGCCGACTGCACGCAGGCGCGGCCAGGTGCGCCGTCGCAGAAGATCCACACCCAATCGATTCAGGACAGGCCCGTCTTCGAGAGCAGGATGGCGATCGGGCTCAGGTTGAGCGAGGAGCCCATCAGGTACGGGTCGAGGAAGTTGCCGATGACGAACTGGGCGACGGTCAGTGCCGCCAGAAGGGCAAGGACCGAGCCTGGCTCCCCGAACTGGGCGAGCGCCATCACCACCGGGATGACGACGCCGAAGAAGGAGCCGGCGTACGGGATGTAGTTCAGCATGCCGATCAGCACGGCCAGGAAGCCCGCGAACTGGAGGCCGAAGAGCGCCATGATGACCCAGCAGACCGCTCCCAGCAGCACGTTGACGCCCGTCTTGACCGACAGGTACGCCCCGACCCGCCTGTTGATGTCGCTCGTGATCTCCCGGATCCGGGCGGCATTCCGGGGTTCGCTGGCTATCTGGGCCATCTTGCCGGCGAAGAACCTCTGCTCCATCATCAAGAACGTCGCGTAGAGGAGCACGACGATGAAGGTCGCGACCATCGAGGAGACCGACACGACGACCGACCCGAGCAATCTCTGAAGGTTGATCTGGCCGAACAGATCGTTGCGCAGCGTGGTCCAGGTCGGCTCCGTCTCGATCCGGAGAAGGACGGCGACCCTCTGGATGCCGGCGAGCAAGGAGCGCTGGTACTGCGGGGCGTGCGCCATCACGTCGTCGGTGTTGGCGATCAGGAGATGCAGGACACCGACCAGTCCGGATGAGATGACCAGCACGGACACGGCATTGCGGATCTGGACCGGCAGGACGCGCCCCAGGATCGGGACCCTGCAGAGAAGCCGGGTGAGGCCGACGATGAGGTACACCACCAGGATTCCGAAGGCGATCGGGACCAGGACGTCCTTCCCGATGTGGAGCACCCAGCCGACGATCAGGGCGAAGATGGCTCCGTAAACGATCGCCTGGAATCGTTCGTTCATGGCTCAGTCTAACCCGCTCCGCGGCCGGTTTCAGTAGTTGCCCTTCCCCGACGTAGACTGCGGGGCGAATGACCGGCCCTTGCCTTCTCGCCGCCCTGCTTCTCGCATCGGCCCCCGTGCCGGCACCGGCGGCGCAGGCGGAGCCGGGGCTGGCCACGGTCACGTTCGCGGTGAGGAGCATCGGCTCCCGCCGGGGCGAACCTCCGGAGCGGCGGGCCCACGCGGCGCTGCTCATCCGGCTCGACGGCCGCACCGGCGGGTTCATCGTCCAGGGGGGCAAGGAGGCCGTTCCGGGCTGGCTGCCGGGCCGGGCTCGCGTCGTGGGCTACGTCATCCCCTGCCAGGACCCCTCGAAGGATTTCACCCAGGCCGCGGGCGCCTACTGGGGCGAGCCGGAGGTCCGGGAGCTGCCCACCAAGGAGATCTCGACCTTCGTCCTGCCGGGGCTCACGGAGGCCCGGATCCGCGCCATCGTCGATTCACTGAACGAGGAGTTCCGGCCGCGCGACTACAAGCTCGAGGGTGGGCCGAGCTCGAACAGCTTCGTGAGCAGGTTCCTGGAGCGGCTGGGGCGCGAGCTTCCCGCCGTCGGCGACGCCGACCTCCCCGGGTGGGGATGGCGGCCGTGAAAGGATTCGACCATGGCCGACGCGCCTAGGCGGAAGATGTGGCTCGACTGGCAGCGCGGCCTCGCCGTGCTCTACATGCTGCAGTGGCACACCTGGGACTCCTGGCGCGCCGACGCCGTCGCGACCGGCCGCGTCCACGACCTCCTCGGCGTCATCGGCGGCTTCGCCGCGCCGTCCTTCCTCTACATGGCCGGCATGTCGCAGCTCCTCGGCGACGCCGCCCAGGAGCGGAAGGGGGTGCCGGTTGCCGTCCGGCGCATGGGCGCGATCCGGCGAGCCCTCTGGCTGCTCGGGGTCGCCTACGCGCTCCGGATCTTCTGGTTCCTGGCCGGTGGGGCCTGGCGGGTCCCCGACGGGTGGCAAGGGATCCTCAAGGTCGACGTCCTGAACGTCATCGCCGTCTCGCTGCTCGTCTCGGCGCTCTTCACCGTCGGTCTCAAGCCCCGGATCCACCTGGTCCTCGCCGTGCTGGCGGCCGCCGCGGTGGCGTTCCTCGCCCCGGTGGTGGCCGGCTGGCAGCATCCCCCCAGCCGCATCCTCGACTACCTTTACTCCGAGTGGCCCCGGGGCATCTTCTACCTGTTCCCCTGGGCGGCCTTCTGCTTCGCAGGGAGCGCGATGGGCCGCCTCGCCCTCGGGAAGGACCGGCCCTTCACGTGGATCGCCGTGGGCGTGGCGCTGGCCGCGGCCGGCTGGGCGGGCGACCGGCTCCCGAGCTTCTACGCGCACCAGGACTTCTGGCGCACCTCGCCCTCCTGGGTGGCGATCCGGCTCGGCGGCGTGGTGGCCACGAGCGGCCTCCTCCAGCTCGTTCCGGCCAGCGCCGATCGCTGGCTCTCCTGGCTGCGGACCATGGGGCGCCACAGCCTGCTCGGCTACTTCCTCTCCATCGAGCTGCCCTATGGCGTGCTCTCCCGCCCTCTCCACAAGGCCCTCGGCACCTGGTCCGGCCTCGTCGGCGTCCTCGCCATGACCGTGCTCATCTGGCTCGCCTCGGTGGCCGCGGAGCGCTACGACGTCTGGAAGGCGGATCGCGCGAGGGCGGCCCGAGACACGGGGCCGGCGTCAGCCGCGTGAGGCGCATCCTCGCATGGGCGCTCGTCGCCGTGGTCGCACTCGGCGGGACCGCGGTTGCCGCGCCACTCGTCCCCGCGACGCTCGCCCCCGCGCCACTGCCCGCCCCTCTCTCACCATCGTCTCGCGCGGCAAGCGCGTCGAGTCGAGCCCGGGCGGCGGGAAGGTGGTGGTGGACGGCGTCTACCGCACCAAGGCCTCCTGGGCCGGGGGCCACCCCACCGTCGCGAAGCCGTCCTGGGTCGCCATCGAGATCGGCCCCGGCCCGTCGCGCCTCCTCCTCTCCTGGACCTCGTCGGGCAACCACGACTACACGGACCGGAAGTACGGCGCCCCGGTCGACTACCGGATCGAGACCTCCGCCGACTCCACGAACGGCGCCAACGGCACCTGGCGCACGGCCGTCACCATCGCCGGCAACCCGGTCCGCTCGCGCGCCCACGCCATCGACTTCGCCGGGCAGCGCTGGGTGCGGATGGTGGTCACGGGGCTCTCGCCCGACGTCTTCGAATGGGGCCTCTACCTGGACGAGATCGACGTGCACGACCTCTCCCGCGGCGGCAACGACGTCTGGGTCTTCTTCGGCGACAGCATCACGTCGGCCGTCTTCGACCGAGCGCCCGCACACCAGCCGAGCTTCCCCGAGGCCGTCGCCCGACGTCACCCCGGGTTCTTCCCGGCCGTCATCGGGGCCGGCTTCGGCAGCCTGCACCACGCCGACGCCGTGCGGCGCATCGACGAGGTGCTGGCGCTGAACCCCGACGCGCGGGTCATCGCGCTGGGCTTCGGATTCGAACGACTGGGATCCGGTGGCCTTCCGCAAGGACCTCCTCGAGGTCGTTCGCAAGGTCCGCGCGGCCGGGCGCATCCCGGTGGTGGCACGGATCCCGTTTCGCGCCGACAGCCCGGTCGACTACCCGTCGCGGCTCAACGCGGTCGTGGACGAGGTGACGGCCCGGCTCGGGCTCCTCCCCGGCCCCGACCTTCACGGGTGGTTCCTGTCACACCGGGAGCGGCTCGCCGACGGGCTGCACCCCGACGACGCCGGTGCCGTCGAGATGATCCGGCTCTGGGCGGAGGCCGTCGCGCCGCTTTACCCGTAGACCGGTGCGGCCCGGCCTCAGCTCCGCGGACGGTCCGGTGCCGCCTCCACGAACTCCACTCGGTCGAGCCCCACGCGCAGGAGCAGCGCCGAGAGCGCCTGCTGGGCGGCGAGCCGCGCGCGCCCCTGCAGGGCCCGGTCGGCCATGACCTCGCGGTGAAAGGCGTCCTTGGCCAGCTCGAGCAGGCGCGCCGTCTCGGCCGAGTCGAGGTTGGAGCCGATCACCTCGGTCTCGCCCGGCTTGAGCTCCACCACCACCTCGAGCGGCGGCAGCACGATGAAGGCCTCGCGCCCGCGCACCGTGACGTCGCCGGGCCGGAACCGGCCCAGGTCGAGGCCGACGCGCGCCTCGGCGAAGACGATGGCCTTGCCCTTGGGCCGGTCCACGACGTGGCGCAGCCACCCGGCCAGGTCGCCCCAGACCGAGCCGGCTTCGGTGGGCTCGGGGGCGAAGGTGATCTTCTTGTAGAGCGAGACCTGGAGCGCCTCGAGGCGGGCCACCTGGCGCACCTTCTCCGCCACGGCCGGGGCGTCGGGCGGCGGGACGCGGGAGGGGCCGAGGAACCGCCAGCCGAGCGCGGCGCCGGCGCCGATGGCCAGGCCGAGGAGGAGGAGCTTCGCGAGGGAGCGCACGAGTCCATCCTACCGCGCCGCGCTTGCCCTACCCAGGACGGCTTCGAATCGCATACCCGAATACTTGCCGGCCGCGACCAACACTTTGACGCGGTGGCTCGATCACCGATGTTCCGCATGTCCTTCGGGGTCACGTACACGGTCTCCCCCGAGTTCATGGAGAAGCAGGCCGCGGCCTCCGTCGTGAGCCGCACGAAGGGCACCCCGCAGCAGCAGTCGAGGATGGCCGCGATCCAGGCTCGGATCCGCGCGGAGATGAAGGGCCTCAATGCCGAGGAGCACCGGTTGATCGCCGAGACGCGGCCCAGATCCAACCCTGGGAAACATCGGGAGGAGGCGTCCCCGCCGTGCAGGAGGTCGGCGCCGCCCTCCCGCCCAAAGAACTCAACGTCCGGGTCCAGATCAACCAGGACGTGCGCCTCGGCGACAAGGCGAAGCCCTACCAGCTCGCCGGATACCCGATGGCTTTCTCGCAGAGCGAGGGATGCCCCGACCTCGGGTCCTACTGCGTCTCGATCCTCCTCGGCCCGTTCGAGAAGGGGAAGAGAGCCGGCGAGGCGACGCTCTACACGTTGCGCAACACGCCGCTGGGGGTGCCGACGAAGCCTCGCGGCTTGATGGTGGTCGTGAGCGCTCCGCTGTCGAGGTGGACCGAGATCGCGGCGCCGCGCGCGCCCTCACTCTCCCTCGTCGTGCAGATCCGCCCCGGTCGGGGCGAAGTGACGCCGGTTCCGGGTGAGCAAGGACCACCTGCGAGCCAGAGCAATCCCGGCGATGAGGATGTCCCGGTCCCCCACCTGGCCTCGCTGGTGCTCGGTGAGATCGCTCCACACGCCAGCTGCCGCCTCGGCGTCGTGCCGGGTGAGCCAGACGACCGGTACGCCAGCCAGCAACCGCCGCATCTCGGCCCGGTCCGCCTTGGACTCGGCCCCGCGCCAGAGCTCGTAGAATGCCACGACCGGCAAGCGTAGCCGGCCGGCGCTGATGAGGCGCTCGACCTGCCCGGCGGCTCCCGTGCCGGCGGCGTAGTCGATGAGCACGTCGGCATCCGCTAGGACCGGCCGCGCCATGGCGTCCTCCGAGCCGCATGCACCCTGGCGCGGAGCTTCTCCGCCCTCTCCGGCCCCATGGCACCGAGGGCCTCGAGCGACACCCGGATCTGCTCCCGGGTGGGAGGGCCAGGCTCGGCGTCCTCCCGCCCGAGCAACGCATCGGCGGCCTCGTCGAGCTGGCGACGCGCCCACCCGGAGAGGTCCGTCTTCGACCGCCTCGCGGCCTCCTCCCACCTGGCCTTCCGGTCCACCGGAACCCTCAGCTCCACCCGTCCATCGCCTCTCGCTGTCATCCGTACATTGTACGGACACCCCCCGGAGATGGCAACGGCTTCCACTCCGGGTTCCGGTCGTGCATCCCGGCGAGAACGGCGACCATCCGCTTCATCACGGCCGCGGGGGACGAGGTTCCCGCCACCGCCTCGTACACCCCCGCCGCCACCGCGTGGGCCGCGAAGGTACCCGGGCCAGGGCTCGCCGTGCCCCCGTCCCTCAGCTCCCGCCGCAACCCGGCCACGATGACCTCGTCCCGGTTCCGCCAGTCCTGGATCTCCCCGAGCGCGCGCCCTTCCAGCGAGGCCATCCGCGTCTGCACGATGGCTCGCGCCACCACCGCCGCCGAGGCCTTGGCGACGCCGGCGGTCACCGCCGCGCCGCCGAGCGTGATGCGCCCGAGATCCCGATCCGCCTCCGCGACGAGCCGGTCCGCCCAGCGCGCGGCCCCGTCGAAGGAGAGCAGTCGCACCGTCTCCGCCGCGAGGTAGGCGCGCGCGATGTCGGCCGGGTGCGGGTCCTCCTCCCGCCCGACGCTTCGCAACATCGACGTCCCCCGCCACGCACCGTTGAGCGCGCGGAAGTAGCCGACGAGACCCACCGCTGCCGCGGGCCCCATGTTCAGGACCCCGAGGACGTCCGCCGCCGACTCGTCGATTCTCTCCGACCAGTAGCTCGCGACGGCGGGGGCCATCTTCCCGGCGACGAGCCGCTCCTTCACCACCCGTGCAAGCTCGTCGCGGAGCCCGTCGTCGGCCGCGAGGAGGTCGTGCCCCGCGGTCTCGTGCGCCAGTGCCGGCCAGGCGAGAATCCCGCCCGAGGCATTGGCCGCAGGGAGGCTCACCACCGCCGAATTCACGCCGAGTGACTCGGTGACGGTCGCCGGCCAGGTGTACGGGCCGCCCGCGGAACTCCCCCAGCGAACGAGCGGCGGGGTCACGCCGTGATCGGGTGGCTTCACGCCGCGGCGGTCCTCGGCGGAGAGGAAACCGTCGTAGAGGTCGCTCACCACCTCCTGGAAGGCTGCCGTCGCCCGCGCCTGATACCCCTCCCCGCGCTGCAGCACCGCCTGCGCCACGTCGAGCAGGAGTCGCGCGTCTCCCTGCCTCTCCGGGTCTCTCGCCAGGATCCGCGCGAAACCTCCCGGTCCAAGGTCGTCGAGCAGCCGCAGCAAGGGATCGGCTGCCGCCTGCCGGTAGGCCGGCGGGAGCTTCGCGCAGGCCACCTCGAGCCGTTGCCGGAGGGAGGCGAAGAACGTCGGGTCGGGCGGACCGTCGATCTCCGACAGGGCCGCCATCCGGGCATCCTCGACGCAGGCGGAGAGCCCCGCGAGCGACAGCGGATCGGCGGATGCGGGCGGTGCGACGGCCGAAGGGGACGCGGCGCGCCGGGCCGTCGTCGAGCGCCGGTCGCCGTGCCGCAGCGCCGGCGACTCGGTGGTCCACTCCAGAGGTGTGGCGGCAGAACCGGATATCGCCTTCGAGAACATGTGGACCCCCTCGCGCGTGGAGCGGGGTGCACTTGCGACGGCCGTGCCGAGCGGGACCTCGCTGGTCCCGCCGCTCGCCGCCGAGGGAACGCCCTCGCCGCGGCCGGTGGGGGCCGCGCCGCGGACGGCTGTGACGTCCCGGGCCCCGGCGCTAACTCACCGCGGCTCGATCGTCGCCGCGATCCCGAGGTGGTCGGAGGCGTGGAGCGGCGGCGTGCCCGAGGTGAAGTCGGTGCCGCCGAAGGTCGTCATCGACCACGGACCCGCATTCCAGGTGAGGACGAGGTCGATCCGCTGCGTGGGCGTCCCGGTGAGGAGGTCGCCGCTGAAGCCCCAGGTGAGCCCAGGCTGGCCGGGGTTCGCGACCGGCCAGGCGTCGGCGAGCGGCGAGACCGTGCCGACGAGCGGCGCGAAGGGCGGATACCCGAAGTCCGGGAACGGCGTCTTCCCCGTGAGGAAGTTGTAGGTGGCGCGGAGCGGGCTGCCGAACGGCTGCTCGGCCTGGGTGTTGAAGTCGCCGAGGACGATCGTCGGCATGGGGTTCGCCGCCCCGCGTGGATTCACCTGCGTCGCGACGAGCTCGCCCGCCTGGCCGAGCTGGAAGATGTAGCCGGGCACCGGCCAGGGCGTCGGAATCTCCTGGACCTCGAGGTGCGTCTCGAAGACCCGGTACCACTGCCCGTTCTTCTGCACCTCCACCACGTTCCAGGCGCGCCGGTCGGGCACGATGACCCCCGGGTCGCCGGTGCCAGGAATGGGGAACTCGACCATGGTCGCGTAGAGCCCGCCGGCCGGGTTCTGCGTGGTGAGCCCGGTCCGGACCAGGATGACGTCGCGGTCGGTGTAGCGGACGTCGATAGCCGACGCCGGGCCGACCGCCGGATCCACCGCGCAGAGCTCGACGTCGAGGGACTGGGTCTGCCGCGCCACGTCGTAGTGGAGCCCCTTCGCCACGAGCGCCGCCTGGAGCAGGGCGAGGAAGTCGTACTGCACGTCGCTCGCCTGCGGGTTGTTGACGTACTGGAGTCCGGACCCGTCCGGGTTGCAGACCACCGGCACGCCGGTCGACCACTTCGCCACTTCCTGCAGGCCGATGACGTCGGGGTTCGCTGCCGCGATCTCGGCCGCGATCACCGTCGCGCGCGCCGGGAAGTTGGTGGCTTGCACGGAGCTCCACACCTCGAAGGTGGCCACGGCCGCGCCCATGCGCGTCGGTGGCCTGTACTGGGAGGAAGATGTCCCCACCCAGGTAGAGGTTCCGGCTGACCACCGTGAGCCCGTTCGAGGTGCTGCTGCTGTCGGCGCAGGCGGTGACGAGGAGGAGCAGGGCGGCGAGGGTTCGGCGCATCGGGTGTCTCCTGGCGGTCGAGGCGGTCCGGCTTCGTACAGCCGGTGAGTGTCCATATTCCGTTTTGTCACGCCATGGCAATGGCCAACCATTCCCACGTCCGCCCCACCTCCGCCATTGCGCGCCGCGACCACCTCGCCTAGACAGGTTTGGACCTCCCGGAGACACCCACATGGACGCGAAGCCCCGTTCCCGCATCGTTCGAGCCTTCTCCACCTTCTGGCGCGGGCTGGACACGTCCCGCCGCATCCTCGCGAACCTGCTCCTGCTGGCCCTGCTGGTGGCGCTGGCGGCGGCCCTCGTGCTTGGCGGCCCCAAGGTTCCCCGGGGTGCGGCGCTGGTGGTCGCTCCCCGTGGCGAGATCGTGGAGCAGCTCACCGCCAGGACGCCGCGCGGGATGATTCTCGGCGCTCTCGGGGGAGGCAAGGAGGAGACGCTGCTCCAGGACCTGGTGGACGCCATCCGCGCCGCCAAGGAGGACGCGCGCATCAGCTCCCTGTACCTCGACCTCTCCAAGATGGATTCGTGCGGGGTCACCAAGCTCCAGGACTTGCGAGGCGCCGTGGCGGACTTCCGCGCCGGCGGCAAGAAGGTCATCGCCTACGCGGAGGCCTACGACCAGTGGGCGTACGCGGTGGCCGCGTCGGCCGACGAGGTCTGGATGCACCCGCAGGGCGCGGTGGTCCTCGAGGGGCTGGGGCGATGGCGGACCTATTACAAGGATGGCATCGACCGGCTCGGCATCGATTGGCACGTCTTCAAGGTCGGGGAATACAAGTCTGCGGTCGAGCCCTACATCCGCAACGGCCCCTCACCGGAGGCCCGCGAGGCCGACCGCAAGTGGCTCTCCGACCTGTG
Source organism: uncultured delta proteobacterium (assembly GCA_963700085.1). Lineage (GTDB taxonomy): Bacteria > Myxococcota > Myxococcia > Myxococcales > Anaeromyxobacteraceae > CAIOAK01. Next base: position 143,440 of record CAVOWI010000017.1, on the reverse strand, counting down.
GGCGGTGTGGCTCCAGGACGTCGCCGGCTCGCGGAAGCTCGAGCCCTCGGCCCTCACCAGCTACATCGACGAGATGCCCGACCGGGTGGCGGCGGTCAAGGGCGACCTGGCCAGGCTGGCCCTCGACGCCCGGCTCGTCGACAAGCTGGGGCACCGCGACGAGATCCGCGCGCGGATGATCGAGCTGGCCGGCGAGGACAAGGAGGAGAAGACCTTCCGCCAGGTGTCGGTGGCGGACTACCTCGAGGCCCGCGGCGGCGATCGCAGCGGTGCCGGCGGGCGGGGCGACGCGGTGGCGGTGGTGGTGGCCAGGGGCGAGATCCTCGACGGCAAGCAGCCGGCCGGCACCATCGGCGGCGACTCCACCGCCAAGCTCATCCGCCGCGCCCGGCAGGACGACAAGGTGAAGGCCATCGTCCTGCGCGTCGACAGCCCGGGCGGCAGCGCATTCGCCTCCGAGGTCATCCGCCGCGAACTCGTGCTCGCCCGCAAGGACGGCAAGCCGGTGGTGGTCTCGATGGGAACCCTGGCGGCCTCGGGTGGCTACTGGATCTCCACCGCCTCGGACGAGATCTGGGCCAGCCCGGCCACCATCACGGGCTCCATCGGGATCTTCGGGATGCTGCCCACCATCGACAAGCCCATGGCCCACTTCCTGGGCGTGCGCGTGGACGGCGTCGGCACCACCCGCCTCTCCGGTGCGCTCCGCGTCGACCGGCCGCTGCAGCCCGAGGTGGGCCGCATCTTCCAGACCGTCATCGAGAAGGGCTACGAGGACTTCCTGGCCCGGGTCTCCGAGGCGCGGTCGATGTCCCGCGACGAGGTCGACAAGATCGCGCGTGGCCGGGTCTGGAGCGGCAAGGACGCCTTCGAGCGCAAGCTGGTGGACAAGCTGGGCGGCCTCCGCGAGGCCATCGCCTCGGCGGCGGAGCGCGCCAAGCTGCCCAAGGACCACCGGGTCTGGCGCGTCGAGGAGGAGCAGAAGTTCCACGAGCGTGTGCTCGCGAAGCTCATGAAGGGCGGGGCATCCGTCGCGGCGCTGGTCGGCTTCCGGATCGAGGCGCCCGAGTCCCCGCCTCTGCCGCCGGCGCTCCGCGCGCTCCAGGGGCAGGTCGCCGACGTCGAGCGTCTCCTGCGCCTCAACGATCCGCAGGGCGTCTACGCGCTCGATCTGATCGAGGCGCGCTGACCAGCGAAGCAGGCTCACCTTGCCCGCACCTTCCGTACATACCGATTGAAGGAATGCTTCGCCTGGTCGGGCTGTACTGTTCCTGGAAATGAGGTGTCCCATGGAAATCCATTCGCACGTCCGAAGCCGGTTCGCTCTCCTCGTCGGTGGCCTCCTCCTGGCGCTCGTCGCAGCCGGATGTGACTCGAGCTCGAGCTCCACCTATCTTCATCACCCAGTCGGTGGCCGTGGTGCCCCTGAGCGGCGCCGGGCCCCTCGCCGTGCTGAGCGCCAACGAGGCTTCGCCGCAGTCGCAGAGCTTTCTCGTCTCCCGGATCCAGGCATCGACCGCGCCGGTGGCCTTCCAGGCCCCGGTTCGCAGCGCGAACGGCCTCGCTCCCGGCGCGATGGCGGCGGGCGATCTGAACGGCGACGGCCTCGTCGACGTGGCGGTCGCGGATCGGGCTGCGGTGAACGGGAACCACGTCGTGGACGTGCAGTTCCAGCTGGCCGGAAGTCCGGGGAGCTTCTCGGCACCGGTCGGGCTCGCACTCGGGGTGCTCCAGCCCCACGGCCTCGTCCTCGCAGACCTCGATGGCGACGGCAAGCTCGACGTGGCAGTCGCGGCGAGCGGGACGAGCGCCGCCCAGCTGTTCTTCCAGGGCGCGGTGGCGGGGTCGTTCGGGCCGGCCACCGCCTTCACCGTGGGCGGAGAACCGTCCGCCGTGGCCACCGGCGACCTGATCGGATCGGGCCGCGTGGACCTCGTCGTCGCGACCGCGAACGGCAAGGTATCGGTGCTCCTCCACGGCGCGGCGCCGGGGACCTTCCTTCCGGGAGTGGACTACGCGGCGGGCACGAGTCCGGCCGGAGTGCAGGTCGCGGATCTGAACGGCGACGGCCATCCCGACATCCTCGTGGCGGATTATCTCGGTGCACTCCTCGTCCTCTTCCAGAACCCTGCCGGCGACGGCACGTTCCAGCCGGCGGTGAGCTACGGCACGCGCGACTACGGCTCCTGCTCGCTCGCGGTGGGCGACCTCGACGGCGACGGCAGGCCGGACGTGGTGGTTGCGAACGCTGGGCCGCTCGGCGATCCGGGGTCGGTGTCGGTCTTCCTGCAGGACCCGGCGACGCCGGGCGCCCTGAAGCCGGCCGTGCTCTACCAGGGATACTGGGGGCCGCTCTGGGTGGTCATCGGCGACCTCAACGGGGACGGCAGGCCCGACCTGGTCGTCGCCGACGGAGGTCCGTACATTCGCTATCAGAGCCCGACCACGCCAGGCTCGTTCCTGCCGCCGACGTGGCTGAGGCAGTGAGCGGACCTCGCGAAGGGCAGGAGCGAACGATGGCGATCGGCAATCCCGCATTCCCCCTGCTCAGGTTCCTGGAGCGCGGGTGCGCCAACCTTCAAGGCAAGGGCTACGGAAAGGCCTCCATCCGGAAGGAGATCGCACTGGCCTTCGACCTGATCGGCCGGAAGCCGACGCTGGCGATCGACATCGGAGGGAATGTGGGGCTGTACGCACAGGAGATCCGGAGGCGCGCCCCGGAGTGCGAGATCCACGTGTTCGAGCCTGCCGCGACGAACGTGGCGATCCTGCGGGAGCGCCTGGCCGGAGATCCGAGGGTCCACATCGAGCCGGTCGCCGTCTCCGACGCGGCGCAGGATGGCGTGCTCTATGCGGACAAGGCCGGGTCGGGTCTGGGGAGCCTGACGAAGCGGAGGCTCGATCACTTCGGCATCGAGCTGGAGCACCAGGAACGGGTGAAGACCATCCGGTTCGATGGGTACTACGACGCGAACCTTCGAGGCCGCGAGCTCGACCTCGTGAAGCTCGACATCGAAGGGCACGAGCTCGGAGCGCTGCACGGCTGCGGCGAGGCCGCGCTCCGGAAGACGCGCTGCGTGCAGTTCGAGTTCGGGGGCTGCAACATCGACACCCGGACGTTCTTCCAGGACTTCTATTACTTCTTTGCCGAACATCGCTTCGACCTGTACCGCATCACGCCGATCGGCCTGATGCCGATCTCGAAGTACCGGGAAGGGGACGAGTTCTTCTCCACCACCAACTTCCTTGCCCGAAACCGGGAGCTTTAGAACCACTGCGAGGGATCGGGAATGGGCATCGTGGGCATGGGCGTACCCGAGGCGATCACCCTCGAGCTGGCACGGCTCGCGGGGGCCACGGTCTTCGTCGAGACGGGCACGTTTCGCGGCGGGACGACCAGGTGGGCGGCGGGTCATTTCCCAACCGTCTTCACCATCGAACGGGCCGAAGGGCTGTACCTCCAGCAACGCGACGCGCTGGCCCGGCTGCCAGGGGTCACCCCGTTGCTCGGCGACTCGCGGGCGGTGCTCCCCGCCATCGTGGCCGGCCTGGTCGCGAGGCGGAGCGGTCAGCCGCGGGGCGAATCCCAGGGGTCGAACGGCTCGAGCCGTTGCGCCTCGAGCACCGGACGGACGAATCGCGTGGCCCGCTGGTTCAGGAGCGACGCGACGAAGGACGCGCTGCTGCCGGAGACGGCGAGCGCGTCGGCCTGCGCCATCACGTGGATGTCGAGGTACGGGCCGATGGCCCTGGCCCGGCGCGGAGCGTCCTTCCGGCTCGTGGGCCGGTACTTGCGAAAGGCACGCAAGCAGGGTTCGAGGTCGTCGCTCGCGACGTGGAGGACCGGTGCGTCCAGCCGGGGCCAGATCTCCTCGAGCCAGGCCAGGTACCAGTCGACCGGAGCGCGGTGCACGTGCATGGCCACCAGGGTACGGCCGCGACTGCGCAGCCGGTCGACGAAGGGCTGGACGGCGGCCTGGATCTCGGGAACGGGAGTGAAGACCCGCCGGAACGCGTCCCGATCCGGGAGCAGCGCCCGGGAGTGCGGCTGGTAGACGCCTCGCAGGTCGATCTCCTGCGGCGGCGCGGCGGCGTCGAGGAGCGATCCGGCGCTTCCCGGATCCTCGTCGCGGTGCTCCGGGAACTCCAGGACCGGCGCCGGGTCGTCGAGTCCGAAGAGGGCCTGGCCGGCCCAGGGCGGGGTCTGCACGACGGCGTCCCATCGCGCTGCGTGTCGCGTCAACGCGAAGTACTGGAACATCTGGTCGGCGAGCTCCCCCTTCTCTCCGAGCGCTCGCATCGAGAACGCCGGCCGGCGAACGAAGATGGCGTCGCCCCAGGTTGGATGGAAGGCCCTCAGGGCGGCACGATGAAGTCCCTGGTCCCCCAGGTATCGCTCCAGCTCCGGGAGCAGGGCGCACCCGCGGTACATCTCGGCGATGTTGACCTCCGACTCCACGAGGTCGATCGAGCGAAGCGCCTGCTCGCCCCCCCGCAGCGCGAGAAGCTCGGCGCCCTGGATGTCGAGGTGGAGGACGTTGAAGTCGGCGGCCTTCAGCCCGTGCTCGGCGAGGAGCGTGTCGAGGCGCCGAGCGGGAACCTTCTCCCTGCGCGCCACCTTGATCCACGGGTAGACCTTGGCGTGGACGCCGAGCGCCAGGATGGAGCTCGACTGGTCGTTCGTGGTGACGTTCAGCTCCACCTCGCCGTCGTGGTCGGTGGCGGCGGCGTGGATCACCGTGATCCCCGGCCGTCCCTGGAGACGATCCCGGAGCCGCTCGAAGAGGCCGCGATTCGCCTCGACGAAGACGATGCTTCGGAACCCGAGCCGCTCGTAGCTCTCGAGCTCCTGCCCCTCGTGCGCGCCCACGTGGAGGACCCCGCGAGGCTCGATGCCGTGGCGAAGGAGATACCTTCCCAGGTCGAGCACCGTGGGCTTCGGTTTCCGCCACTTCAGTTTCAGCCAGGCCAAGAGGTCCTCGGTAGCATGGCGGCCACTCCGCCGGCTACTTCGCCGGCTGCTTCGCCGGCTGCTTCGCCGGCACCTCCACGGCGATGACCTCGGCGCGGACGACCTCCCGCCCGCCCGAGCGGACTGTGCAATCCACCACCCGCTTCCGTCCCTTCGACTCCCGCACCCGCGCCCGAAGCTCCATGGGCTGATCGATGGGCGTGGGGGCGAGGTAGTCGAGCTTCAGCGACGCGGTCACGAACCATCGAAGCGGCTCGGCGCCGATGGGCATGCCAGCGGCCCGGTAGGCGTCGGCGATGGCGGTGCAGACGGTGTGGCAGTCCACCACCGCGGCGATGATGCCGCCGTTCACAACGTCTGTAGGACCCGCCATGTGATCGGGCCACGGCTGGAACGAGCAGACGGTCTCCTCCCCCTCGACGTAGCTCTTGATCCGGAGCCCCCGGGGGTTCAGGGTTCCGCAGCCCCAGCAGTGGTTGTGCGGGATCTGCTCCTGGATCGCGACGGGCAAGGGGCACCTCCGATGCAACGAAGGAAGCATGACGCAGCGCGCCATGCCTTCGGAACCCCGTCAGTTATAGCGTATGCGCTCGTAAGTCTTGAACCCCACCGCAGTGGAGGTGCCCATGGCGCTCCGGATCCTGTCTGCAGCGATGCTCTCCCTCTTCCTCTTCACCGGCACGGCCCAGGCAGCCCCGGTCCCGGGCGTCACCGACACCGAGATCACCATCGGCATCACCGGCCCGCTCTCCGGACCGGCGGCGGCGTGGGGCACCATCGCGCTGGCCTCGGAGGCCTACGCGAGCCACGTGAATGCGCAGGGCGGCATCCACGGCCGAAAGCTCAAGATCGTCCTCAAGGACGACGGCTACAACCCCGGCCGAGCCGTCGCCAACTTCAACGAGATGAAGGACTCGGTCTTCGCGGTGGTCGGCACGGTGGGCACCGCGGTGCTGAACGCGAACAAGGACCTGGTGGCCGAGGCCGGTCTCCCCCTCATCTACCCGCTCGGGAACGTGCAGGTCTTCGCGAAGCAGCCGAGGGAGAAGGTCCGCACCGTCTTCCAGGTCTACCCGGACTACGCCGACGAGGCCGAGTTCCTGGTGGGCCAGGCGGCCAAGCAGGAGGGCGTGAAGAAGCTGGGCTTCTTCGGGCAGAACGACGACTACGGCAAGCAGGGGCTGGACGGCGCCAAGCGCGGCATCGCCAAGAACCCGGGCGTCGCCCTGGTGGGCGAGGTCTTCTACGAGGTCACCGACCGTGAACTGGGCACCCAGGCGCTGAAGATGAAGGACTCGGGCGCCGAGGCCATCCTCCTCTACTCCACCGCCACCCACGGCGCGGGGCTCATCAAGGAGATGGCCAAGGTCGGCTACCGCCCCAAGATCTTCGCCTCCTTCACCCTCTACGACCGCGACACGATGTTCCGGCTGCTGGGCGACCTCTGGGAGGGGGCCTACTTCGACACCGCCATCGCCTTGCGCGGAGAGCCTGCCGCGGACCGGATCATCGACATCGTCACCAAGGCCGACCCCAAGCTGAAGGGGCGCGAGGGATTCTGCGTCCAGGGCGGCGCCGACGTGCTCATCCTCGTGGAGGGGTTGAAGCGCGCCGGGAAGGACCTCACCCGCGAGAAGTTCGTCGCGGCGATGCAGACCATCTCGAACTACACCGAGGAAGGGCTCGTGCCCGGCGTCACCTTCACCCCGACCCGCCACCACGGCCTGAACGCCGTCCGGCTCATGCGCGCCGGCAAGGCCACCGACCCCACCGTGCAGCAGATCACGCCCTGGCAGACCTTCGCGCCGCTCTTCTGACGGACGCGAGTTGGGGAAACCGCTGCTCGAGGTTCGTGACCTCACGCTGAGGTTCGGGGGCATCACCGCTCTCGGCGGCGTGGACCTTTCCATCGCCGAGGGGGAGACGCTCGCGGTGATCGGGCCCAACGGGTCCGGGAAGACCTCGCTCTTCAACTGCGTCACCGGCCAGTATCGCCCCACCTCCGGCAGCATCGCGCTCTCGGGGGAGAGCCTTCTCGGGCTCTCCCCCGACCGCGTCACCGCGCGCGGCGTGGCTCGCACCTTCCAGAACCTCCGCCTGTTCCTGCACATGACCGTGCTCGACAACCTGATGCTCGGGCGCCACCTTCACTTCAAGAAGAACCTGGCCGCAGCGGCGATGCGGATGCGCGGCGAGGAGATCCGGCACCGGGAGAAGTGCGAGGAGATCATCGAGTTCCTCGACCTGGAGGCGCTGCGCGACTCCCGGGTGGCGGGCTGCTCCTACGGCGTGCAGAAGCGGGTCGAGATCGGGCGCGCGCTGGCCACCGAGCCACGACTGCTCCTCCTCGACGAGCCCGTCTCCGGGCTCACCGCCGAGGAGAAGGAGGAGGTCTCCTACTGGATCCACGAGATCCGCGGCCGCTTCGGAGTCACCGTGCTGCTCGTGGAGCACGACCTGCGCGTGGCGTCGCGACTCTCGCAGCGAATGGTGGTGCTCGACCGGGGATTGAAGCTCACCGAGGGCACGCCGGAAGAGGTGCAGCGGCATCCCGGCGTGATCCGGGCCTACCTGGGGGACCAATGACCGGGTCCCTGGGGCCCCCGCTCCTGGCGGTGTCGAGCATCGAGACGCTCTACCTGGACCGCATCTACGCGCTCTCCGGCGTGTCGCTCGAGCTGCAGCCGAAGGAGATCTTCGCCGTGCTGGGCCCGAACGGCGCCGGGAAGACCACGTTGCTCAAGACCATCGCCGGCCTGCTCCGCGACCAGCCCAAGAAGGGCACCATCCGGCTCGACGGCCGGAACATCGAGCGGCGCCATCCCGAGCAGGTGGCCAAGGCCGGCGTGGTCTTCGTCGCCGAGGACCGCGGCCTCTTCCGGGAGATGACCGTCGGCGAGAACCTGGAGCTGGGAATGTGGGGCCGCCCGCGACGCGAGGCCCGCGAGGATCTGGAGCGGGTCCACGCCATGTTCCCGCGGCTCGGAGAGCGAATCCACCAGCAGGCCGATACCCTCTCCGGCGGCGAGCAGCAGATGCTCGCCATCGGCCGCTCGATGCTGCGTCGCCCCAAGCTGCTGCTCCTCGACGAGCCGTCGCTGGGGCTCACCCCCGAGATGTCGAAGCTGGTCTTCGAGGCCATCGTGGAGATCAGCTCCGCCGGGACCACGGTCTTGCTGGTGGAGCAGAACGCCCGGCTGGCGCTGAAAGTGGCCCACCGCGCGGCGATCCTGGAGACGGGCCGCGTCGTGATCACCGGGACGCCCAAGGAGCTCGCCGAGCATCCCGACGTCCGCGACGTCTACCTGGGCATCGGGGGCGCGGACCCCACCGAGGGAAAGAGCTTCCGGCTCTACCGGAAGAAGAGGCGCTGGTGACCGCCATCCGAAGCCTTCCGGGAATGCTCTTCGACCAGGCCGGTCGCCGCGGCGGCGCCATCGCGCTGCGCCACAAGGCGCTGGGGATCTGGCACCGCGTCACCTGGAGCCAGTACGCGGAGAGCGTCCGCAAGGTGGCGGCCAGCCTGGTGGCCTTCGGCCTCCGCCACCAGGAGAACGTGGCGGTCCTGGGCGAGAACCGGCCGGAGTGGCTCTACACCTCGCTGGGGATCATGGCCGCCGGCGGAGCCACCTGCGGCATCTACCCGACCTCCGCGCCCGAGCAGATCCTCTACGTCCTCGACCACTCCGAGGCGCGCTTCCTCTTCCTCGAGAACGAGGAGCAGCTGGAGAAGGTGCTTCCCATCCTGGCGCAGACCCGGGTGGAGCGGGTGGTGGTCTGGGATCCCAAGGGCCTGTGGGGCTTCCGGGATCCCCGGGTGGTCTTCCACGAGGATTTCGAGAAGGAAGGGGAGGCGCTGCGGGCCGCCGATCCGCATCGCATCCAGGAGAGGCTCGCCGAGGTCTCGCCGGAGGACACGGCGATGATCATCTACACCTCGGGGACCACCGGAGATCCCAAGGGCGCCATGCTCACCCACGGCAGCGCGCTCTTCATGTCGGAGGCGCTCATCTTCGCGAACGGCGCCCGGGTGGACGACGAGCTCATCTCCTACCTGCCGCTGGCGCACATCTACGAGAACCTCGGCTCGGTGCTCCTCCACCTGAGAGTGGGCTACGTCGTCAACTTCGTGGAGAGCCTGGACACGCTCTTCCAGAACCTGCGCGAGGTCTCGCCCACCTACTTCGCCAGCGTGCCGCGCATCTGGGAGAAGCTCGCCTCCACCATCGAGCTGCGGATGGCCGACTCCACCCTCCTGAAGCGCGGCCTCTACCGGCTGGCCGTGACGGTGGGGCGACGCTGGATGAAGGCGTCCGCCGCCGGGAAGGTCCCCGCCTGGCTCCGGGCCGCCCGCTTCCTCACCTACTGGACGGTCTGCGAGCCCCTCAAGCGGCGCATCGGCTTCGACCGGGCCCGGCTCGCCTTGAGCGGCGCCGCACCGGCCTCGCCCGAGCTCTTCGGCTTCTTCCAGGTGCTGGGCATCCCGCTGATGGAGGGCTACGGGATGACCGAGTCCACCGGGGTCATCGCCGTGAACCGCCCGGGCCGTTCCCTGGTGGGAACGGTGGGCGAGCCGCTGGCCGGCATCGAGGTCAAGCTCGACGAGGACGGCGAGATCCTCACCCGCGGCCCGCACGTCTTCAAGGGCTACTTCAAGGACCCGGAGCAGACCGCGCGGGCCATCGATCCCCGAGGGATGGCTCCACACCGGCGACGTGGGCGCCTGGGAGGAGGGGCTTCTGAAGATCGTGGATCGCAAGAAGGACCTCATCATCACCGCGGGTGGAAAGAACATCGCCCCGGCCTACGTGGAGAACAAGCTGAAGTTCAGCGCCTACATCCAGGACGCGGTGGTGATCGGGGACCGCCGCAAGTACGTGGTGGCGCTGGTGCTCATCGACGAGGACAACGTCACCAAGTTCGCGCAGGACAACCGGCTCCCCTTCGCCACCTTCGCCGAGCTGACCCAGACGCCCGAGGTCGTGAAGCTCATCGCCCACGAGGTGGACCAGGTGAACCGGACCCTCTCGCAGGTGGAGTCCATCAAGAGGTTCGCGCTCCTGCCCCGCCGCTTCTACGAGGAGGAGGGCGACGTCACCCCGACCAAGAAGGTGAAGCGGCGCAACGTGGAGACGCGTTACGCCGAGCTCGTCGAGTCGCTGTACCGGAGCTGACGGATGGATCTGGTCGAGACCTACCGGGAGGAACTGCGCTTCGCCCGCAAGCCGCTGGGGCGAACGCTGCTCATCCTGCTGCTCGTGGCCCTGGCGCTCCTTCCCTGGTGGGGGCCGCGGGCCTGGCTCACCCGCGCCAGCCTGGTGTGGCTCTTCTCCATCGGCGTCATCGGCCAGAACCTGCTGATCGGGTACGCCGGCCAGATCTCCTTCGGACAGGCCGGTTTCCTCGCCATCGGGGCCTACACCTTCGGCCACCTGCGAATCGCCGGGGCGCCCTTCTCCGTGGCGCTGGCCGCCGCGGGCGGAGCGGCCGGGATGGCGGGCTGGCTGGTGGGCTTCCCGTCCCTGCGCCTCAAGGGGCCCTACCTCTCCATCGCCACCCTCGGCTTCGGCACCGCCGTGTACCAGATCTTCGCGAACGTGGAGTGGCTCTCGGGGGGGCGTACCGGCCTCTCCATCCCGCCGCTCACGCCGCCCTTCGGGATGGCCCGGGACGCCTGGGTCTACCTCCTCTACTTCCTCATCTTCCTGCTCTTCACCGGGACCGCCTACAACCTGGTCTCCTCCTACGTGGGGCGCGCCTTCGTGGCGGTGCGCGACAGCGACATCGCCGCCGAGGCCATGGGCGTGAACCTGGCGAACTACAAGCTGCTCGCCTTCGGCATCTCCTCCTTCTACACCGGCGTGAGCGGGGCGCTCATGGCCCAGTACCTCGGTCACCTGGAGCCGCAGGCCTTCAACATCTCCGAGTCGATGAGCTTCTTCGTGGCGGTGATCGTGGGCGGCCTGGCCTCCATCGAGGGGTCGGTCTTCGGCGCCGCCTTCGTGATCCTCGTGCCCGCCTTCTTCGGCGCCTTCCGCTGGGCGGTGCCGGTGCTCTTCGGCTCGGCCATCCTCTCGGTGCTGATCTTCGAGCCGCTCGGGCTCCACGGCATGTGGTTGAAGACCCGCTTCTACTTCCGTCTCTGGCCGTTCCGATAGGTGCCCATGGCGCGATTCCTTCAATACCTCCTGACCGGCCTCTCGGCGGGAAGCCTCTACGCGCTGGTCGCGCTCGGCCTGGTGCTCATCTACCGCTCCACGCGGGTGCTCAACTTCGCCCACGCCGACATGGCCACGGTGGGAACCTACATCGCCTTCGCGCTGATCACGGCCGGCGTGCCCTTCTGGATGGCGTTCTCCGTGGCGCTGCTGGCCGGGGCGGCGGTGGCGATGGTCTTCTACTTCGGAGCGCTCGTCCCGGCGCAGCGGAAGGGCGCGAACCCGCTCGGCCAGATCATCCTCACCCTGGGGCTGGCGCTCATCCTCCAGGGACTCACCGTGTACCGATGGGGCGCCGAGCCCGACCGCTTCCCCTTCCCGCTCTCCGACACCAAGGTGTCGAAGGTGGGGCCGGTCTTCGTGAGCGAGCTCTCGCTGGGAACGCTGGCCGCCGCCGCCGCGGCCAGCCTGATCCTCTACCTGATCACCCAGAAGACCCGGCTCGGCCTGGCGATGCAGGCCACCTCCGAGAACCTCCAGGCCGCCCAGACGCTCGGCATCCCCACCCGCGGGGTGCTGGCCTTCGCCTGGGGCGTGGCCGCGGCACTGGCGGTGGTGGCGGGCGTCTTCCTGGCCCCGGTCCTGCTTCTCGATCCATTCTTCATGCTCGACCCGATGTTCAAGGGGCTGGCGGCTGCCGTGCTGGGAGGGCTGAACAGCCTGCCCGGCGCGGTCGTGGGGGCGCTGCTGCTCGGCGTGGCGGAGAGCCTGGCCGGCGCCTACCTGTCGCTCGAGTTCAAGAGCTCGCTGGCCTTCGTGCTCATCGTGGCGGTGCTGCTCATCCGGCCCGAGGGGCTGCTGGGCAAGGCGTTCCAGGAGAGGGTGTAGCTACCCCTTCTTCCGCTGGAAGAAGGCCCCCATCGCCGCCTTCGCCTCGGGGGAGACGAGCCGCTCGCCGAAGATGCGGATCTCCTCCGCCATGCGCTCCTTCACGGCCTGTGCGTGAGGGCGCTTGAGCAGCTCCTTGGTGATCCGCACCGATTCCGGGGACAGCGCCGCCACGGCCAGCGCGGCCTCCCGCGCGTGGGCCAGCAGCCTCTCCGGAGGGACCACCTCGTTCACGAGCCCGGCGGCCATCGCCTTCTCGGCGCCGAAGGGGCGCCCGAGGAGCAGCATCTCCGCGGCGCGCTGGTACCCGGCCAGCATGGGGAGCAGCAGGCTCGAGCCACCCTCCGGCGCGAGCCCGAGTGGGACGAAGGGCATCTGGAAGCGCGCGTTCGTGCCGGCGTACACGAGGTCGCAGTGGAGCAGCATGGTGGTGCCGATGCCCACCGCCACGCCGCCCACTGCCGCCACCACCGGCTTGTGGGCCCCGCGAATGGCGTCGAGAAATCGCGGGGCCGGCGCGGCCACGCCGCCTCCGTGGCTCGCCTCCAGGAAGTCGTGCAGGTCGTTGCCCGCGGTGAAGCAGTCGGGCTGCCCGTGCAGGAGGACGACGCGGACCTCGGGGTCGGCCTCGGCCCGGAGAAGCGCGTCGGCCATCGCCGCGTACATCTCCTGGGTGAGCGCGTTCTTCTTCTCCGGCCGCCAGATCTCGATGTCCGCGATCCGATCGACGGTGGACGTCCGCACGTGGCTCGACATCAGCTTGCCTCCAGGACCATGGCCATCCCCTGCCCCACCCCGACGCACAGGCTCACCACCGCCCGCCCGCCGCCCCGCCGGCGGAGCTCCCGCGCGGCGGTGAGCGCGAGTCGCGCGCCGGAGGCGCCGAGGGGGTGACCCACGGCGATGGCGCCGCCGTTCGGGTTCACCCGGGAGTCGTCGAAGGGCACGCCGAGGAGCTTCAGGCAGGCGAGCACCTGGCTCGCGAAGGCCTCGTTCACCTCGATCACGTCCATCCGGGCGAGAGAGAGGCCGGCGCGGTCGAGCGCCTTGGGGATTGCGAAGACCGGGCCGATGCCCATGACCCGCGGCTCCACGCCCGACGCGCCGGCCGCGAGGATCCGGGCCAGCGGCCGGACCCCGGCCCGCTCGCCGGCGGCGCGCGAGCCCACCAGCAGGGCGGCCGCGCCGTCGTTGATGCCCGAGGCGTTTCCGGCGGTGACCACCCCGCCCTCGAAGAGCGGACGCAGGCGCGACAGGCTCTCGAGGGTGGTCTGCGGTCTCGGGTGCTCGTCCTGCCGCACCACGGTGGGCGCCCCCTTCCCGGCGGCGGGGATCTCCACGGGATGGATCTCGCCCTCGTAGAACCCGGCGGCGCGTGCCCGCTCGGTTCGCTCCTGGGAGCGGAGCGCGAAGAGGTCGGCCTCCTCCCGGGTGATGCCGTGGTCGCGGGCCACGTTGTCGCCGGTCTCCGGCATGGAGTCGGAGCCGAAGGCCTTCACCAGCCGTGGATTGGGGAAGCGGGGCCCGAGCGTGGTGTCGAAGGCGCGGAACTCCCGCGCGTAGGGCGTCTCGGCCTTGGCCACCACGAAGGGAGCGCGGCTCATGCTCTCCACGCCGCCCGCCAGGTAGAGATCGCCGTCTCCCACCGTGACCGCCCGCGCCGCGTCCACCACGGCGGCCAGGCCGCTGGCGCAGAGCCGATTCACGGTCTGTGCGGGTGTGGTGACCGGGAAGCCGGCCAGGAGGGCGGCGTGCCTCGCCACGTTGCGGGAGTCCTCGCCGGCCTGGTTGGTGCAGCCCAGGATCACGTCCTCCACATGCTCGGGCTTCCACGGAGACCGGGCCACGAGCGCGCGCATCACCCCGGCCACCAGGTCGTCGGAGCGGACCGGGGCGAGCAGGCCGGCGTGGCGGCCGAACGGGGTGCGCAGCCCGTCGTAGATCCAGGCGTCGAGCATCGGTCTCCCCTCGCTAGGCGACCTCGAAGAGACCGGCCGCCCCCATCCCGCCGCCGATGCACATCGTGACCACCACGAACCGGGCCCCGCGCCGCTTTCCCTCGATGAGGGCGTGGCCGACCAGGCGGGCGCCGGACATCCCGTACGGGTGGCCCACCGCGATGGCGCCCCCGTTCACGTTGAGTCGATCGTCGGGAATCTCCAGCCGGTCGCGGCAGTAGATGACCTGGACGGCGAAGGCCTCGTTGAGCTCCCAGAGCCCCACGTCCTGCGCCTTCACGCCCGTGCGCTCGAGCAGCCGAGGCACGGCGACGACCGGCCCGATGCCCATCTCGTCCGGCTCGCAGCCGGCCACCGCGAAGCCCCGGAAGATTCCCAGCGGCGAGAGCCCCCGCTTCTCGGCGAGCTTCGCGTCCATGACCACGCAGGCCGAGGCCCCGTCGGAGAACTGGCTGGCGTTGCCGGCAGCGATGGTCCCGCCCGGGACGACCGGCTTGATCCTGGACACCCCCTCCAGCGTGGTGTCGGCGCGGATGCCCTCGTCGGCGTCGAGGGTGACCTCCTTCATCCCCAGGCGGCCGGACGCCTTGTCGGCGACGCCCATCACCGTGGGGAAGGGCACGATCTCGTCCTTGAACTTGCCTTCGGCCTGCGCGGCGGCGGCGCGCTGCTGGCTGCGCACGCCGTACTCGTCCTGCTTCTCCCGGGAGATCCCGTAGCGCCTGGCCACGTTCTCGGCGGTCTCCAGCATGCTCATGTAGATGGCCGGCTTGCTCGCGACGAGCCACGGGTCCTGGAACATGTGCTGGTTCAGCTCCTGCTGGACGCAGGAGATCTGCTCGATGCCGCCGGCCACCAGCACCGGCACCTTGTCGACGATGACCCGGTGCGCGGCCATGGCGATGGTCTGCAGGCCCGAGGAGCAGAAGCGGTTCACGGTGGTCCCGGCGGTGGAGACGGGAAGGCCTGCCCGGAGCGCGATCTGCCGGGCCACGTTCCCGCCGGTGGTGCCCTCCGGAAGGGCGCAGCCGAAGAGCACGTCCTCCACCTCGGCGGGATCGATGCGGGCGCGCTCCACGGCGGCCTTCACCACGTGGCCGCCCAGCGTGGCGCCGTGGGTCATGTTGAGCGCCCCGCGCCACGACTTGGCGAGGCCGGTGCGAGCGGTGGAGACGATGACGGCGTCGGACATGGCGATCTCCGGTGCTAGGTGAAGGACTTGCCCTCGGCGGCGAGCTTGGCGAGGAGCGGCGCCGGCTTCCAGAACTCGCGGTCGGCGTGGGGGAGCGCGGCGTAGCGGGCCATCGACCGGACCACGTTGAACAGCCCGGCCTCGTCGGCGGAGCGCATGGGGCCGCCGCGATACACCGGGAAGCCGTAGCCGGTCAGGTAGACCATGTCGATGTCGGAGGCCCGCGCCGCGATGCCCTCCTCGAGGATGCGCGCGCCCTCGTTCACCAGCGCGTAGACGCAGCGCTCGACGATCTCGTCGTTCGAGATCTTTCGCCGGGTGATGCCCATCTCCTTCGAGCCGGCCAGCACGATCTCCTCCACCACCGGGTCGGGAAGGGCGTCGCGCTTCCCGGCCTCGTAGCGGTACCAGCCCGAGCCGGTCTTCTGCCCGAAGCGCCCCAGCTCGCAGACCTTGTCGGCGATGATCTGCCGCGGCTCGTCGGGGTGCTCGGCGTAGTGGCGCTTGCGGATGTACCAGCCGATGTCGTTGCCGGCCAGGTCGGACACCCGGAACGGCCCCATCACGAAGCCCCACTTCTCGAGGGCCCGGTCCACCTGCTGCGGGAGCGCCCCCTCGGCCAGCAAGGACAGGCACTGGTTCAGGTAGCCGTGGAGCATCCGGTTCCCGATGAACCCGTCGCAGACGCCGGAGACGACGCCGGTCTTCTTGAGCTTCTTCGAGAGCCCCATCACCGTGGCCAGCACGTCCTTGCCGGTCTGCTTGCCCCGCACGATCTCGAGCAGCTTCATGACGTTGGCCGGGCTGAAGAAGTGGGTCCCGATGACGTCCTGTGGACGCTTCGTGAAGGAGGCGATCTGGTCCACGTCGAGCGTGGAGGTGTTGGTGGCCAGGATCGCGCCCGGCTTCATCACCTCGTCGAGCTTGCGGAAGACCTTCTCCTTCACCGCCATGTCCTCGAAGACCGCCTCGACCACGATGTCGGCCTGGCCGAGCGCCGCGTAGTCCATGGTGGGCCGGAGCAGCGCCATCCGTTCCTCGACCTGGGCCGCCGTGAGCTTCCCCTTCTTGGCCGACCCCTCGTAGTTCTTGCGGATGACGGCGAGCCCCTTGTCGAGCGCCTCCTGCTTCACCTCCAGCATCTGGACCGGGATGCCGGCGTTGGCGAAGTTCATGGCGATGCCGCCGCCCATGGTCCCGGCGCCGATCACCGCGGCGGAGCGGATGGGGCGGGTGGGGGTGTCCTCGGGGACGTCGGGGATCTTGGAGGCGGCCCGTTCCGCGAAGAAGGCGTGGCGGAGCGCCCTCGACTCCGGCGTCTGGATCAGCGCCAGGAAGGCGTCGCGCTCCCAGGCCAGCCCCTCCTCGAAGGGCTTGGTGGCCGCCACCTCCACGGCGTCCACGCACTTCCGGGGAGCCGGGTAGTCCTTCGCGATCGCGGCGACCGTGTTGCGGGCCACGGCCAGGAAGCCCGGCGCGCGGGGGTCCGAGAGCGCGATGTTCCGCACCAGCGGCAGTGGCCGGACGTCGGCCACCTTCGTCGCGAAGGCCACCGCCCCGTCGAGCAGGTCGCCCTCGATGATCGCGTCGAAGAGCTTCGTCCCGGCGAGCTTCTCCGACGGAACCGGCGTCCCGGACACGATCATGTTGACCGCCGTCTCCACGCCCACCACGCGCGGAAGGCGCTGCGTGCCGCCGGCGCCGGGGAGGAGCCCGAGCTTCACCTCGGGCAACGCCATCTGCGCGCCGGGAGACGCGACCCGGTAGTGGCAGCCCAGCGCCAGCTCCAGCCCCCCGCCCATGCAGACCGCGTGGATGGCCACCACCACCGGCTTCGGGCTCTGCTCGGCCGCCCGGATCACCGTGTGGAGATTGGGCTCGGCGAGTGCCCTGGGCGAGTTGAACTCCTTGATGTCGGCGCCGCCCGAGAAGGCCTTCCCCGCCCCGATGAGGACGATGGCCTTCACGGCCGGATCGGCGGCGGCCTGGTCGAGGCCGGCCACGATCCCGGTCCGGAGCTCGTACCCGAGCCCGTTCACCGGAGGGTTGTCGAGGGTGATCACCGCCACAGCGCCGCGCGTCGTGTATCGAGCCTGGCTCATTTGCTCTCCGTGATGAAGCGCTCCAGGTGGTGCTCGGTGTCTCCGAGCGACATCTCGATGGCCATGAGCCGCTTGAAGCAGTGGCTCACCGCCAGCTCGTCCGTGACTCCCATGCCGCCGTGGAGCTGCACCGCCTGCTGCCCCACGAATCGACAGGCCTGCCCCACGGTCACCTTGGCCGCCGACAGCCTGCGCCGCCGCTCCCGGCCATCCTCCGCGGAGGCGTACATCCAGGAAAGGTAGCTCATGGACCGGGCCTGCTCCACGTGCATCAGCATGTCGGCCATCCGGTGCTGCAAGGCCTGGAACCGGGCGATGGGCACGCCGAACTGCTTGCGGGTCCGGGTGTACTCGGTGGTGGCGTCGAGGGTGGCCTGGAGCACCCCCACCGCCTCGGCGCAGAGCGCGGCCACGCCCAGGTCCCAGGCCGCCGACAGCGCCGGGAAGGCCCCTCCCTCCGGGCCCAGCAGGGCGCCCTCGGGAAGCAGCACGCCGGAGAGGGTCACGTCGGCGCCTCGCTGCCCGTCGATGGTCGGGTAGGCGATCAGCTTGACTCCGGGTGAATCACGGGGCACCGCGAAGAGCGAGATGCCGCGCTCGTCGTCCACCTCTCCGGAGGTGCGTGCGGTGACGAGGAGCAGGTCGGCGGCGGAGGCGTGGAGCACGACTGCCTTGCGCCCGTCGAGGGTGAAGCCCGCCCCACCGCGGCGGGCCGAGGTGGCCACCCGGGAGAGGTCGTAGCGGGCGCCAGCCTCCCCGTGGGCCGGGACCGCGATGCTCGTGCCCTCGGCCATGGCCGGGAGCAGCTCCGCCTGTTGCGCCTTGGACCCGAGCGAACGGACCAGCGCCGTGCCGAGGATGGCGGACGAGAGGTACGGCTCCACGACCAGGGCCTTGCCCATCGCGGTCATGGTGAGCATCGTCTCCACCGACGCCGGGGCCATGCCGCCGTGCTCCTCCGGGACTTGAAGGGCGAGCAGCCCCATCTCCCCGAGCTTCGCCCAGATCTCCCGGCTCCAGCCCTCCGCCGAGCGGAGGATCTTGCCGCGGGCGTCGAAGGCGTACTCCTGCGCGAGGAAGCGCTGGACCATGTCGCGAAGCGCGGTCTGCTCGTCGGTGAGGTTGAAGTGCATCGCGTGCCCCTACAGGCCCAGGATCATCTGGGTGATGATGTTCTTCTGGATCTCGTTCGAGCCACCGTAGATCGAGGCCTTGCGCATGTTGCAGTAGGTGGCCGCGAGCGGCGCGGCGTACTCCGGCCCCACCGGGTCGCCCTGGAAGCCGCCCTCCAGCGCCTCGATCCGGAAGGGCAGCGCGTAGGGGCCCACCGCCTGGACCATCAACTCGGAGAGGGCCTGCTGGATCTCGGTGCCCTTGATCTTGAGCAGCGAGGCCTCGGGGCCTGGGGCGCGCTTCTCCGCCTCGGCCGAGAGCACCCGGAGGTTGGTGATCTCCAGCGCCATCAGGTCGATCTCGACCTGGGCGAGCCGCGCCGCGAACATGGGGTCCTCGACGAGAGGGCGACCGTGCTTCCGCTCCACCGAGGCGATGCGCCGGAGCCTCTCCAGCTCTCGCTTCGACGAGCCGATGCCGGCGATGTTGGCGCGCTCGTGGCCGAGGAGGAACTTGGCGTAGGTCCAGCCCTTGTTCTCCTCGCCCACGAGGTTCTCCACCGGCACCCGGACGTCCTCGAACCAGACCTCGTTCACCTCGTGCCCGCCGTCGAGCATGGTGATGGGGCGCACCGTCACCCCGGGCGTCCTCATGTCGATGAGCAGGAAGGAGATCCCGGCCTGGGACTTGCCCGACCAGTCGGTCCGGACCAGGCAGAAGATCCAGTCGGCGTGCTGGGCCAGCGTGATCCAGGTCTTCTGTCCGTTCACGACGTAGTGGTCGCCGTTGCGGTCGGCGCGAGTCCGGAGCGAGGCCAGGTCGGAGCCGGCCTCGGGCTCGGAGTACCCCTGGCACCACCAGTCCTCTCCGGAAAGGATGCGCGGAAGGAAGCGCCGGTGCTGGGCCGCGTTCCCGAAGCGCATGATCACCGGCCCCACCATCTTCAGGCCGAAGGGGAGGAGCCGGGGCGTGCCGGCGGCGGCGCACTCCTCCTCGAAGATGAACTGCCGGACGGGGTCCCAGCCGGTGCCCCCGAACTCGACGGGCCAGTTCGGTCCTCCCCACCCGTGGCGGTGGAGGGTGCGCTGCCACTCCAGCGTGTCCTCGGGAGGCACGTGCAGCCCCTCCAGGACCTTGTGCCGCATCGCGGCGGGCAGGCTCGACTCCAGGAAGGCGCGAACCTCCTCGCGGAAGCGCTGCTCCTCCGGGGTGAACGTGAGGTCCATGGGCCCTCCCCCGGCGCCTGGCGGCCCCGGCCAACGTTTCGGCCGTCGTTTCGCACTGCGAAACGATCGTCCGGCTTGCGAACTCGAGGACCACCCCGTAACACGCCGCGATTGACGGTGGCAAGCCGGGAATGCCAGGATCCGGGCCGCCGCGCCGGCGAGAGGATAGCCTCTTTTCGTTCCCCCGCATCGCCTGGAGATCACGCCCCCGATGAGCCTGAAACGACTGCTGGATCTCTCCGGAAAGGTGGCCCTCGTCACCGGCGGCTCCCGCGGTCTCGGGCTCCAGATGGCGGAGGCCCTCGGAGAGATGGGGGCCCGGGTGGCCATCACCGCCCGCAAGGCGCCCGAGCTCGAGGTGGCGGCGAAGCACCTGGGGGCGCTGGGCGTGGAGGTGCTCACCGTGCCGGTCGACCTGGGGCGCCGGGAGAACATCCCGGCCACGCTGGAGCCGGTGCTGGCCCGCTTCGGTACGGTCGACATCCTCGTGAACAACGCCGGCACCACCTGGGGCGCTCCCGCCGAGGACTACCCGGCCGAGGCCTGGGACAAGGTCATGCGGCTCAACATCGACGCCATGTTCTTCCTCAGCCAGCTGGTGGCGCGAAAGTGCATGATCCCGCGCCGCTCGGGGAAGATCGTGAACGTGGCGTCGGTGGCCGGCCTCTCCGGGAACCCGCCCGGCATGTCGACCATCGCCTACAACGCCAGCAAGGGCGCCGCCGTGAACCTCACCCGTGCACTGGCCGCCGAGTGGGGCAAGTACGACATCAACGTGAACGCCATCTGCCCGGGCTTCTTCCCGTCGCGGATGACCCACGGCCTCCTCGACGTGATCGGCAAGACGGTGGTCGAGAGCACGCCGCTCGGCCGGCTCGGCGGCGACGAGGATCTGAAGGGTGCGGTGGCCTTCCTGGCGTCCGACGCCTCCCGCCACGTCACCGGCCAGTACCTGGTTGTGGACGGCGGCGCCTCTCTCTGGTGATCATCTCCCGCTCCCCTGTTCACACCTGGCTGGAGGTTCGATGGACTTCTCCGTTTCGGAACGCGTTCGGACCTTCCAGGCGCTGGTGCGGGACTTCATGAGGAAGGAGGTCCATCCCCTCGAGCCGCTCTTCCGGAGCGCGGGCTTCGCGGCGATCCTTCCCGAGTTGCGTCGCGTGAGGGAGAAGGCCCGGGAGACCGGCCTCTTCGCGGCGCACATGCCGCCCGAGTACGGCGGGGCCCACCTCCCGCTCACCGAGTTCGCGCACCTCTCCGAGGAGCTGGGGAGGAGCCCGCTCGGTCACTACTGCTTCAACGTCCAGGCCCCGGACATCGGGAACATGGAGCTCATCCTCGAGCACGGCACCGCCGAGCAGAAGGAGCGCTGGCTCCGGCCCCTGGCGCGCGGGGAGATCCGCAGCTGCTTCAGCATGACCGAGCCCGAGTTCGCCGGGTCGAACCCGGTCTGGATGGGGACCACCGCGCTCCAGGAGGGCGGGGAGTACGTGATCCGCGGCCACAAGTGGTTCGCCTCGTCGGCCGAGGGCTCCGCCTTCGCGGTGTGCATGGCGGTGACCAACCCGGAGGCCAAGGACCCCTACCAGCGCGCCAGCATGATCATCGTCCCCACCGGCACGCCGGGCTTCGAGCTCATCGGCAACCTCTCCATCATGGGGCACCGCGGCGCAGACTGGCAGAGCCACGGCGAGATCATGTACCACGGCGCGCGCGTGCCGCTCTCGAACCTGCTCGGCCCGGAGGGCGGCGGTTTCGTGCTCGCCCAGCACCGGCTCGGCCCGGGGCGCATCCACCACTGCATGCGCTGGATCGGCATCTGCGAGCGGGCCTTCGACATCCTCTGCGAGCACGCCTCCACCCGCCTGCTCGCCCCAGGCGACCTGCTCGGCTCGCGCCAGATGGTCCAGCAGTGGATCGCCGAGAGCCGCGCCGAGATCGACTCGGCCCGGTTGCTGGTGCTTCACGCAGCGTGGAAGATCGAGCGGGAGGGCGCGCCGGCGGCCCGCCAGGAGATCTCCATCATCAAGTTCACGGTGGCCCGCACGCTGCAGCGCGTGCTCGATCGCGCCATCCAGGCGCTGGGCGCGCTGGGCATGACCGACGACACGCCGCTGGCCTTCTGGTACGCCCACGAGCGGGCCGGGCGCATCTACGATGGCGCCGACGAGGTGCACATCTCCAGCGTGGCCAAGCGGATCCTCGCGCGGTACGCGAAGGGCAAGGCCCGGGGCGACGCGTGACCGGACGTCCGTCCGGGCCGTCCAGCCCCCGCCTCGACGAGGCCGACGAGGTCCGCGAGGAGGAGCGGTTCGATCTGGAGAAGATCCGCCCTTTCCTCGCGTCGGCGTTTCCTGGCGCGACGGGCGAGATCACGGCCCGCCAGTTCCGCAAGGGGCACTCCAACCTCACCTACCTGGTCCGGATCGGCGACCACGAGGCGGTGCTGCGCCGGGCTCCCTTCGGCGCCAAGGTGAAGACCGCGCACGACATGGCCCGGGAGTGGAAGCTGCTCACCGCGCTCCAGGGGGTCTACGCCCGGGCGCCGCGCCCGCTGGCCTTCTGCGACGACGAGTCGGTGCTGGGCTCGCGCTTCTACCTCATGGAGCGGGTGCAGGGGGTGATCCTGCGGGGCGACGGGTCGGGGTCGGGCCTCTCGCTCACGCCGGAACTGCTCCGGGCCACCTCCACGGCGCTCGTCGACAACCTGGCCGAGCTCCACGCCGTCGATCTGGTGAAGACCGGCCTGGGCTCGATGGGCAAGCCGGTCGGCTACGTCGAGCGTCAGGTCAGGGGCTGGACCGAGCGCTACCTGGCCGCGAAGACCGACGAGGTCCCGGAGATCGAGGCGGCGGCGGCCTGGGCGGCGCGAAACATGCCCGAGGGGAGCGGCGCGTCGCTCGTCCACAATGACTACAAGTACGACAACGTGGTGCTCGACCCCGCCGACCCCACCCGGGTGGTGGCGGTCCTCGACTGGGAGATGGCCACCATCGGCGACCCCCTCATGGACCTGGGGACGACGCTGGGCTACTGGACCGACCCCGGCGACCCCCCGATGCTGAAGGCCCAGGCCTTCGGCCCCACCCACCTTCCGGGAAGCCTCTCCCGGCAGGAGGTGGTCTCGCGCTACGCCGAGCGATCCGGGCGCGCCGTGGACGACGTGCTCTTCCACTACGTCTTCGCGCTCTTCAAGCTGGCGGTGATCATCCAGCAGATCTACCGGCGGTACGTGGACGGCCACACCCGCGACCCCCGCTTCGCGCCGCTCGCCCACCTGGTCCGCGTCCTCGGCACCCAGACCGCCCGCGCCCTCGACCGGGGCCGCATCCACGACCTGGGATAGGGGCGCGCCATGCCGAAGCTCCACGTCCTCCTGAAGAAGGAGGAGCTCGACGGGCAGTTGCTCCCCGGCAAGGTGGTGATCGTCCTCGACGTGCTCTTCGCCACCACCAGCATCGCCGCCGCGCTGGCCCACGGCGCCACCGAGGTGATCCCCACGCTCGACGGGGACGCGGCGCGGGCGGTGGCGGCGGGACGGCCCGACGGGTCCTACGTGCTCGCGGGCGAGTACGGCGCCGAGACCCTGGCGGGATTCGCCCACCCCACCCCGCTCTCGCTGCTCGACCTGCCGCTCTCCGGGCGCTCGCTCATCTACTCGACCACCAACGGGACGGTGGCGGTGAACAAGGCGGCTGGCGCTTCGCGGGTGTACGCCGCAGCCCTCGGGAACGGGGCGGCGGTGGTGGAGCACGTGGTCCGGAGTTCGGAGGGAGAGACGGTGCTCCTCGTCTGCTCCGGATCGGTCGACGCCTTCAACCTCGAGGACTTCTACGGCGCCGGGCACCTGGTATCGCACTTCACCCGGAGTGGCATGGGCTGCGAACTTTCCGACTCGGCGCTGGCGGCCAGGATCCTCCACGACGGGAGCGAGGCGCTCGATTGCCTGTCCCGGAGCCGGGTGGGCCGGATGATGCTCGAGCGGGGGCTGCGACACGAGGTGGCGTACGCGGCGCGGAAGGACCACCTGTCGGTGGTGCCCGAGCTCCGCGGCGGGCGGCTCGTGGCGGCGTGACGGCGGCCGGCCGGGACCTCAGCGTCGCAGCTTGAAGGTGCCGATCGCCTTCGCCACCAGGCTGCCCTCGGCGTCGCGGATCTCCCCCTCGGAGAAGGCCAGGACCTTTCCGGCCCGCAGGCAGCGCGACTCGGCGACGAGCGTTCCCTTGCCCGGTCCGATGAAGCTCACCGACAGGTCCACGGTGATGGCCCCCCGGGCCGCCCCGTCCTGGGTGATGGCCGCCACCGCCAGCGCCACGTCGGCGAGCGTCATGACCACCCCGCCGTGGGCGTCGTGGTAGCTGTTCATGAGCTCGGGGCGAAGCGCCAGCTCCAGCCGGGCCAGCCCGGGCTCGTGCTTCAAGATGCGGATCCCGAGGAACTCGGCGAACGGGACCGGCCGGCCGATGAGCTCGGAGAGGGTCACGGAGGTCACGGGATCACCAGCAGCTTCCCGTGGACCCGCCGCTGCAGGAGGTCGTCGAGCGCTTGCGGGACCTCGGCCAGGCCGAGGCGGGCGCTGATCACCGGCGCGAGGCTCCCCTCGGTGAGCCAGCCGGCGATGCGGGCGAGCTCGGCGGCGCTCTGGCCAGGGTCACGCCGGGACCAGTCGCCCCAGTAGACGCCCAGGACCGACCGCTCGTTGAGCAGCGCCAGGTTGAGCGGGATCCTCGGGATCTCGCCGCTGGCGAAGCCGATCACCAGGAATCGCCCGGCCCAGGCGGTGGAGCGCAGCGCCGCCTCCGAATGGGCGCCGCCCACCGGGTCGTAGACCACGTCCACGCCGAGCCCCCGGGTGATCTCCTTCACTCGAAGTCGCAGGTCCTCGGTGGCGTAGTCGATGGTGAAGTCGGCTCCCAGCTTGCGGCACACCTCCAGCCGGGCCGCGGAGGACGCGGCGGCGATGACCCGGGCGCCGAGCAGCCGGGCGATCGAGACGGCCGCCGTTCCCACCCCGCCGGCGGCGCCGAGGACGAGCACCGTCTCGCCGGGCCGGAGCCGCGCCCGGTCCTCCAGCGCGTGAAGCGTGGTTCCGTAGGTCAGCAGCGAGGCGGCGGCGAGGTCGGAGGCGAGCGCCGCCGGGCGGGGGAGCACCTGCTCCACGGGCACCGCGCACCGCTCCGCGAACGCGCCGGTGGCGGTGCTGGCCATGACCGGGTCGCCCGGGTGGAACTCGGTGACCTTCGCGCCCACCGCGTCGACCACGCCGGCCAGCTCCATCCCGGGGACGAAGGGGCGCGCCGGCCGAACCTGGTACTTCCCCTGCACCACCAGCGCGTCCGGGTAGTTGAGCCCGGCCGCCTCCACCCGGACGAGCACCTCGCGGTCGCCCGGGACGGGGACCGGGACCTCCGACACCCGAAGGTCGGAGACCGGACCGAACTCTGTGCAGAGGAGGGCGCGCATGGCCGGGTTTCGCGGTACGAAACGAGGTGTCGCACGGTAACACGCGGTGGACGCATTTCTCAACGCGGCCGCCCGATCTGCTAGGCTCCGGGCGTGGCCGCGACGAAGCGCAGCTCCCCGGTGGACCGGAAGTTCGTGACCGCCCTCTCCCGCGGGCTGGAGGTGCTCCGCTGCTTCGGCCCGCGCGATCGCTGGCTCGCCAACCAGGAGATCGCCCGGCGCACCGGGCTCGCCAAGCCCACCGTCTCGCGCCTGGCCTACACGCTGACCCGGCTCGGCCACCTTCGCTACTCCGAGACCCAGAACAAGTACGGGCTGGGCAGCGCCGCCATCAGCCTGGGCTTCGCGGCGCTGGGACAGATGGACGTGCGCCGCGTGGCCCGCCCCTTCATGCAGGAGCTCTCCGAGTACACCAAGGCGTCGGTGCACCTCGCGGTGAACGACCGGCTCTCCATGCAGGTCGTCGACACCTACTGGAACAGCGCGTCGTTCGTCATCGACATCGGATCGCGCGTTCCGGCGGCCACCACCTCGCTGGGGCGGGCCTACGTGTCGGCGCTGCCGCCTCCCGAGCGCAAGCGCATCCTGGAGGCGATGCGCCTGGCCCGCCCGGCCGACTGGGCGGTGAATCGCAAGCGCCTCGAGCAGGCCTTCCGGGACCACGAGGAGCACGGATTCTGCCTCGGGCTGGGCGACTGGCGCCGGGAGATCAACGCCGTGGCGGCGCCGCTGGTGCTCGAGGACGGCTCCGGGCCGATCGTCATCGGCTGCAGCGGAGCGGCCTTCCAGCTCGAGCCGGAGATGCTGAAGCGCGACGTGGGGCCGCGGCTGCTGGCGCTGCTCGGGAACGTGCGGTCGGGGCTGGCGAGGGATTGAGGCGGCGGCGAATTGCAGTCGCAGGCGTCCTCGTGAAAGATGCGCCGGTGAACGAATCCTTGAAACGTCAGGCCGCACTCGCCGTGACCATATCGCTTGGCGTCGCCGTGGTGCTTCTGGCCGCCCAGCTCGTGGTCAACGCGAAGCAGGTCGACATGGGGGTGCTGACGCGGGACGTCGCCGCGCTGGCGGAAGTGAAGTGGTACACCGGTTTCTTCTCGAACCTGGGCCTCATGGCCTGGGGCGGCGCGATCGCGCTGGGCGGCTTCGGCTGGTGGCAGCTTCGCGGCGACGCAAGTACGCGAGCGCTCTCGGCCACGCTGGGGTCCTACGCGGCGCTGAGCGCCTTCCTCGGGCTCGACGACATGGCGCAACTCCACGAGGACGTCATTCCCGGCCACCTGGGAATCTCCGAGAAGTACGTGTACGCCGCGGAAGCCCTCATGTTCCTTGCGTTCATGGTCCTGAACCGCCGCGTGCTCCTCTGTCATGCACCGGTGATCCTGGTGGCGGCGCTGGCGGGGTTCGGAGCATCGGTGGGCGCCGACATCATGGACAACATCTGGAGCCTGCCCATCGTCATCGAGGACGGCGCGAAGCTCATCGGCATCTGCAACTGGGTCGGGATGGGGGCGGTGCTGCTCGCAGCCGGCGTGGGGGCCGACGCGGAGGCCTGAGCCCCGCGAGAGGGGCCGTCCCTGTATCCGCGGGAACTCGCGGGTCGTGGGGTCATGTGACGAGGGGCGGACGCCCGTTTGCGGCACATCGGGGCGGTCAGGATGGATTGACCGCCTCGGGGGTGCGACATGGGGATCCAGGGAGCGACGGACGGACGGCGTGCAGCCATCGTCGACTGGCCTGGATGGCCGGCCTCGCACTTGCGGTGATGCCGGCCAGCGCGTCCGCAAAACCCATCCTCGTCTTCGGCCCTCACGACGACGAGATCTTCCTCGCCGCCGGCATCGCCCGGGCCGCGCACGCGCGCGGCGACACCGTGAAGATGATCCTCGTCACCAACGGCGACGTCAACGGCGTCTCCGTCGGGCTCGCGCGTTTCCTCAAGGATGAGGCGGTGGCCCCCCATCTCAACTTCAGGGCCAGTTCCGTACACCACTCAACTGGACGTTACTTCGGAGGACCCGATTCAGCGGCCAGGCCCGCACGCAGCTCGCCGCTCACCTTGTAGCCACTGCGTACAGCTTCCTCCGGATGGCCAAGATGTCGCCCGCATAGCTGGGCCTCCTCGCCGTAAGCCATTCAGGACGGCCCCAGAAACACATCGACCCCGGCCGAGACCCGCGGACGGGTCGACCAAGGCCGATGAGGTCGATTCTTCGACAACCTGCTAGACGTGAAGGATGGGCACTGGCTGCTCTGGAGCGGCTCGACCGATGCCGTGGTAGGTGAAGCCGAGCGCCTCGACCTTCCGTCGATCCCAGACGTTCCGGCCATCGAAGAGCACCGGCTGGCGCATGACGCGCCGCAGTCGCTCGAAGTCCGGCTGCCGGAACTCGCTCCATTCGGTGACCAAGAAGAGCGCGTCGGCCCCGTCGGCGGCAGCGTACGGATCCTCCACGAGCTCGACGCGCCCGCCGAACAGTCGAGCGGCGACCGGCGCGGCCACGGGATCGTACGCGCGGACCCTCGCTCCGTTTCCCACCAGCCCCTCGATGATGGTGATCGAGGGGGCCTCGCGCATGTCGTCGGTCCGGGGCTTGTATGCAAGACCCCAGATGCCGAGGGTCTTCCCCTCGAGCGAGCCGAAGTGGCCGAGCGCCATGTCCACGAGCACCCGCTTCTGCCGCTCGTTGATCCGCTCGACCGCGCGAAGGATGTCGAAGTCGAGCCCGCTCGCGCGCGCCATCTTCGTGAGCGACTGGAGCGTCGCCGGGAAGAACGACCCGCCGAAGCCGATTCCCGGGAACAGGTATGGCTGGCCGATCCTGCGATCCGAGCCCATTCCCCTCCGGACCTGGTCGACGTCGGCGCCGACGCGGTCGCAGAGCGCGGCGATCTCGTTCATGAACGACACGCGGGCCGCCAGCATGGCGTTGGTGGCGTATTTCGTCAGCTCGGCGGATCGCGCGTCCATGAACAGGATCGGTTGCTCGGTGCGCACGAACGGAGCGTAGAGGTCGGCCATCACCTGGCGCGCTCGCTCGGAGCTCGTTCCCACCACGATCCGGTCGGGCCGCGTGAAGTCGTCGATGGCAGCCCCCTCCTTCATGAACTCGGGGTTCGAAACCACGTCGAAGGGCGCCCGGGCGAGCCGGCCGAGGATCTCGGCGACCTTGTCGGCGCTCCCCACCGGCACGGTGCTCTTGATCGCCACCACCGTGTAGCGCCGGAGATGGCGGCCGATCCCCTCCGCGGCGGCATGGAAGTCGGAGAGATCCACCTCCCCGGCGGGGTCGAGCCTGGTGCCCACGGCGATGAACGCCACGTCGACGTCCTGCATCGCCTCGTCCATGGACGTGGTGAACCGGAGGCGTCCCTCCCTGGCGTTGCGGCGGAGCAACTCCTCCAGCCCCGGTTCGTAGATTGGAGCGCTGCCGGACTGGAGCATCCCGATCTTTCGCTCGTCGAGGTCGACGCACGCCACCCGGTGGCCGCTCTCCGCGAGGCACGTGCCCGTGACCAGGCCGGCGTAGCCGGTCCCGACGACCGCGATCCTCACGGCCCCTCCACGCACGGACCCCGTGAAGGACACCGAGGACGGCGAACCCTTCCGGTGCTGCCTTCGAGGTCGATGGCCTTCATTGCGGAGTGTAGGTCCACGTCAGGATCGCCTGTCTGCTCGTGCGCCCCCCGGACGCGGCGGTGAAGCCGGCGTACGCGGTGGTGCCACCCACGGCGACCGGGATGTCGACCGTGTAGCTCTTGGTGAACGTCGGGCGAGGGGCCGGGACGGAGGTGTCCGTGATGGCGACCGTCAGGGTGGTGCCCGAGTAGGCGAGGTGGACGGCGAAGACGTGCCCGCTGTGGAGATCGATGGTCGCCGTGGGGAGGGCGTCCGCCGGGAGCGCGGGGGCGTCACCGCCCGTGTACACGCCGATGGAGTTGTCGCCCTCGCCGATGTCGTTGAAGGTGTCGAACTTAACGGCCACGCTCCTCGGGATCCTGGACACGAAGCTGCCCTGCTGGGGCTCGGGTCCGTAGCCCAGGCCGCCGCCGAGGGAACCCACCGCGAAGAGACTAGCGTTCTGGAGGGTGAAGGTTAGCCCGTCGGCGAGCTGGCCGGTCCCGGCCGTGGTCATCTGGAAGGTGAAGTCGGTGGTGAACGACAGGACGTTCACCGGGGTGACGTAGAACGCCGTGGCCACCTCGCCGGGACCGTCGTTGGTGAGCCGGAGCTGGGTCCCGTCGACGACCGCGCTGCCGTTCAACTGCACCGCCCCGGTCGTGAAGCCGGAGCCGAAGCTCGGCGGGGGTGGCACGGGGGTCGGCGGATCGATCGTGTAGCTCGCGGTGGTGGTCGTGCTCCGCATCCCGGCTGCGAGGGCGAATGCCTTGACGGCGGTGCTGGCCAGGAGGGCCACGGCGTGGCTGCTGCTGGTGAAGCTGGGGGAAGTGATCGTCGCGCTGTTCTCCGGCTCGCTTCCGTCCGTCGTGTAGTAGACGGTGTTGCTCGCGGCCGGACGGGTGATGGTCACGACCTGGCCAGATGCGTAGCGACCCGCGGCGGGGCTCAGGGTGGGCGGCGGACCGCCGAAGCACGTGCCGGCGGTGCAGGAACCGCCGGCGCCGCAGGCCGTCCCACCGGGCTGGTTGCCGGTCATGTCGCACGTGAATCCCGTCAGCGTGGCGTTGCAGGTGGCCGTGTAGATCTTGCAGGCCTCGGCGCCGCCGGTGGGCGTGCACGCCCGGCCCGGGACGCAGGCGGCGATGCAGGTCCCCGCGAGGCAGACGTTCCCCGCTCCGCAACTGCTTCCGTCGGCGAGCCGGCTCGAGACCGCGCAGCCGGTGGGTGCCCCTCCGGAGTCGCAGGCAGTGGCATAGACCGCGCAGGGATCCGGGGTGCCCTGCGGGGAGCACGGTTGGCCGCAAGCCGCCAGGCACGCTCCCCCGTGGCAGGCCCTGCCGGTGCCGCACACCTCCCCGTCGGGCCGGACGCTTGCCACCGAGCAGGTGGTCTGCACGAGGGTGGGGTCGCAGGTCGTCGCGTATTGCTGACACGTGCTCGCCGATCCGGGGGGGGTGCAGGCCGTTCCTGCCACGCAGGCGGCGATGCACGTGCCCGACGAGCAAACGCTTCCGCTGCCGCAGGCGAACCCGTTTGACCGGTTGCCAGACACGGCGCAGGTGGTCACGGTGCCGGTGGCATCACAGGCCGAGGCGTAGACCTTGCAGGGGTCGGCTGCTGCGCTCGGCGTGCAGGCCTGCCCCGCCGTGCAGGTCGGAACAGGCGTAACGGGGCTTCCTCCGCCTGACGAGCAGGAAGCCATCGCACCGAGCAGGAATAAGACAGAAAGAATCTTTAGGAGTCTCATCGTCCATGCTCCCCGGAGGTAGCGTAGCTTTTCCTGGCGGGGAGTCCATGGTCGAGATCGGCACCGGCTTGGCGATTCTCCTCATCCGAATGCTGCTTACCCGCCCCCCTCCAATGCGGTAGCCCTGCCGCAAGCGATCGATTGGGACGACTCTCCGCCACCAGCGCGGCAGGCGATCCGATGGCGCCAGCTCGCGGCGAAGGCTAGCCGGCACCATCACCCCCGTGGTGTCGGTCGATGTATCGCCCTCCTTGGTGACCGTCCAGGCGGGTGGAGCAGGCTCCTTCACGGCGACGGTCGCCGGGGCCTCGGACGTCGCGGTGGTCTTGTCAATCGAGGAGGCCCCGGGTGCGGAATCCGTCACCCAGGGCGGCGCCTATGCCGCGACCATCGCCACGCTTCCCGTCAGCGGGCGCGAACGCCATCTGGGTCCAGTCCCAGTCCGACCTGCCCGCGCCCGACGAGGAGACCTGAGGAGGCCTGAATTGCTCCTTGCCCCCAAAGGTGGGTGATTTGCCGACCTGTCGTCCATGACGCAATTGGTCAAGATTATCATGATGTTATCGTTTTTGTTCAGGTTTCCACCCATAGGGGTCTTTTGCATGACCGTCATTCCGGGGTGAACTATGAGCAGAAGGCGTGTGCCATGGCCCGGTGACAGTGGAGCAAGGCTTGGCCGGGTCGGTCAAGAAACAGAGGAACGAAACGATGAGATTCCAGACAAGAGTCTCCGCCTATGCCATCTCCCTAGCCGCGCTCGCGTTCTCGTCGGCGTGCGGGAGCACGGGCACCAGCCCTCTGGGCGCCCATCCTGACGCCGTCACGGTCCAGATTGCACCCGCCACGGCTCAGGTGGCTCCGCGGGCCCTTCTTTCGTTCACCGCATCCGTCAGCGGCTCGGTCGATACCTCCGTGACCTGGGAGGTGGTCGAGCCGAGTGGCGGGTCCGTGGACGCAAGCGGGCACTACACCGCACCGGCATCGACTGGAACCTTCCACGTGAGGGTCTCCAGCAGAGCCGATGCCACCAAGAGCGACGTCGCCACGGTGACGGTCCAGCCAGGCACTCCTTGCCAACCGCTCACCTGCCGAAGCGGAATCGACTGTGGAAGCTTCCCCGACGGCTGCGGGGCCACCCTGTCCTGCGGCAACACATGCGCCACTGGCCAGACTTGCGGCGGCGGCGGCACACCCAATGCGTGCGGCGGCGGTGGTGGGACGCACCTGTTCCTGAACGGCTTCTTTCCCATCGCCGCTTACGGACAGGTACCTCAGGACTTCCAGGCCTGGAAAGACATGGGCGTCAACACCGTGCAGGGCGTTCCCAGCCAGAGCGTGGCGGAGTGGGCCTCCGCGGCTCGGGCGCTCGGCCTGAAACGAATCCGTCAGCCCATCGGCTCGACGGGCGCTTCCCCTCCTTCCGCGGGAGACTACAGAACCGTTGCCTCCGACCCTGACCGCGGCACCGGCAACGTCATCTCCTGGGAAGGCGTCATGCCGAACAGCTCTGGCTGGGATGAGATCGAGACCTCGATTGGCCCGGGCGCCAACACCGTTGGCTACGCCACGAACACCGCCAACGCTCTGCGCAGCCTGGACCCCTCCGTGCCGGTGTTCCTCAACTCCGGCATCAATGGTCTCAGTTCCACGGCCAACGGCTGGCCGTTCACGGGCGGGTCGTTCAACTATCAGGGGCTCTTCCAGGGCATCGACTGGGTCTGCAACGACATCTACCCGTACGGTGGGAGCAGCTACAACGATGACGAGTTGCGTGGGTCCATGGGAGGCGACCACGTGGTCACCGCGCAGGACCTGGTCACGTTTCCTGAACTCTCGCCAATACTCGGAAAGGGAGCTGTCGCCTCCATCGGGGCGATCACGGACAAGTTGCGCGCGCTGCTTCCCTCCAAGACCTTCTTCTCTTTCATCGAGATCGCCTGCGTGACCTCGGCTTCTCCAACAGTCCCTCCAGGCGGTGTCCGGGCCGAGATCTGGGACGCGATCATCCACGGAGCGCGAGGAATCTTCATCTTCGCTTTCGTGGGACAGACCCGTCCCGGCTTCAGCGACGGCGGCTGCGGGCCCGTTCCTGCGGCGAACGCTGCAGAGTTGAAGCGGCAGGCTGCTCTGATCACATCCCTGGGCAATGTCATCCAGGACGCGATCAACCCCCCCAGCCTGGGTGCCACCCTCTCCCACCCCGCGCTTGAGGCTGGCTGGCGCGACACGCCAACCGGAAAGTACTTCTTCGTTCTGAACACCACGAACGCGGCGCTGCCCGCGCCGGCCACCATCCAGCTGTCAGGCGTGGGTAATGCGACCTCCGCCATCGTCCACGGAGAGTCGCGCTCGGTGAGCCTCTCTAGCGGAAGCTTCACGGACACGTTCGGCGCATACGCCTTGCACATCTACATGGTGCCGTGACCGGCGAGCGGAGTCGCCGGACCAGAACCGCTTGTTCCCGCAGCGCGGAACGCAGCCTCGAACGGCTGGTCCTGCCGGAAGACGTCCGGAACGCGCCTTCCCGAAGTCCGTGAAGATCACGATGAGCAACTGGCCCCGAGAGCCCCCGCTCGCCTCGGGCCGTGAGTGAAAGGCATTGGACCTAAGGCAGGCTCGCGAGGTAAGCGACGAGGGCGCGAGCCACAACGTCCTGGCCCGTGGCGTTCAAGTGGCCACCATCGGTCGTGTAGCCAGGGTACATCGCCGGGCTGCCATCCACGAGGACCTGCACGCCGCTTGGGCTCGTCGATTCGACGGCGGCGATGTCGAAGAGCGGCTCGACTCCTCGGTACTTGCCCCTGATCAGGTTGCTGTAGACTTGGCGGTACGAGTTCACGTTGTCCGGGTTCACCGAGCTGACTGGCGAGGTGAAATGGACGAAGGTGACGTTCGGATAGAGCGCCTTGAGTCCGTTGATCGTCGCGACGTAGGCGTTGAAGGCCTCCTGTGGCGTGGACCGTCCCGGGAAGTCCGAATAACAGGGCTTCATCATGGCGATGTTCGCCTTGGCCCCCACACCGCCCCGCATCGTACTGTCGAAGATGGCGATCTTGGGGAGAAGGTCTCCGTTGGAAATCCCCCACCCGTTCCCGTAAAGGACTCCAGGGCGCAGCGCGTTCGCGACGGTGGACGCGCTGGCCCCGCTCTGATTGATGACCGAGGGCTCCGGTCCCGTATTGCTTGCCTCCAGCGTCCAGATGCCATCGATGATGTTCTCTCCCACCGATGCATGACCGAAATAGATGGCCTTGCCCGAGAGCACCGCAAGTTGTGCCGCCAGGCTTGTTCCGCCTGGCGCGGACACGGTCACGGTAGCCGTGTCGGTCCTGGAGGTGTCGGCGGCGCTGGTTGCCACGACCGTGTAGGTTCCGGGCACGCCGGGCGCCGTGTACTGGCCATCCGCCGTGATGGTGCCATTCGCCGACCCACCCTGGACCGACCAGGTGACGCCCGTGTTGTTGCTGCCCGTGACGACCGCGACGAACGCCGCGTTGCCCCCGACGGCGACCGAGCGGCTTTTCGGTGACACGGTGACGGCGACGGCCGTGGAGGGAACGACGGTCACGTTCGCGGTAGCGCTTTTCGTGCCGTCTGCGACGGACGTGGCCACCACGATGTACTGGCCAGTGCTGGCAGGCGCGGTGTAGACGCCCGTGCTCGTGATCTCGCCGCTCGCCGCCCCTCCCTGGACGGACCAGGTGACGCTTGTGGTGGCGCTGCCGGAGACCGTGGCAACGAAGGGGATGACGGCTCTCGGCAGGACCTGGGCGGCGTCTGGCGACAGCGAAACGGCAACCTGGCTCGGGGCGGTGTCGGTCGAATCAGCGCCGCACGCGGAGACAATGAGGGCAGCGCAGACTGCGAGCAATCGGGCCGGCGCACTTGGGGTCCTGAGCATGTCTACTCCTGGATTGGCGATATCGGGACCATGTCAGGCGTCGACTGCAATCGTTCGCCGGCATGCCGTCCCGTGTTCAAGGGATACGCCAAGCATAACGCGCGGCGTCAGCGACGGCCAGCCCCGCCCATTGGAACTGCCCCGATAGGGGGACCGTCTTCCGGAGCAAGACAGGACCTCGAACTCCAGGATGACCTTGGCGACTCTCGAGCCCGATGGCGTGAACGTGCCTCCGACTCCTTGGAATGAATGAAGAGGACGAGGGGGGAAAGTACCGTACAGTGGTCATGGTATTCGCCGAGGGTGGCGAAGGCGCAGGATGGACGCGCTAAGTGGCTGGAAGCCCGGGGGGGGCTCGACAATGGAAATCCGGCGCTCCAGGAGCGGCGTTGTTCGCTGCGCGCTCCGACTGGCCTGCCTCGCCTGCCTTTCAGTGTCACTGGCGCCGCTTCCAGCCTCCGCGAAGAGCATCCTGGTCTTCGGCCCTCATGAAGACGACGAGATCTTCCTCGCCGCCGGGATCGCACGGGCGGCGCGAGCCCGGGGCGACACCGTGAAGATGGTGCTCGTCACGAACGGGGACATCAACGGGGTGTCGACCGGCTTGGCGCGGCAGGGCAATTCGGTCACGGCATCCCAGGCGATCGGACTGGCCGAGTCGGACCTGATCTTCCTCGGCTACGGTGACGGATCGCTGGGCGCCATGTATCGGGCCGGCTCTGGGTCGCAGGTGTTCACGTCGAGCGCTGGAGTGACTTCGACGTACGGAAACCGCGGTCTCGGCGGCATGGACTACCACCGGTACCGCTACGGGGTGTCCGGACCCTACTCGCGGAACACTCTCCTCGGCGACATTCAGGACGTCCTCGTCACCTTCCGTCCGGACGAGATCTACGCGCCAAGCTACTTCGACGACCACGACGATCACATGGCGACGGCCCTGCTCCTCGTGGAAGGAATCCTCGCTCTCCAGCGGGCGGGCGTGAGCCTGCCGGTGAAGCTGTTCCAGGGAATCATCTGGGCGCCAGGCGCGCCGTCGCAATGGCCGCAGGTGGAGGCTACGGGGTTCACGCCCTGGCTTCCCCACTACAAGCCGAGCTGCTGCCTCGATTCCGCGACTCCCTTCGAGTGGGAGCGGTTGCGCCACGTCATGGTACCGCCAGAAATGCAGACGTCCGACCGCGCCACCAGCCTTAAGTGGCGGGCGATCCAGAGCGGTTTCGGGAGCTACGCCTGGTACTCGTCATGGGCTCGCCGGGAGGAGATCTTCTGGGTCACTGATTTCGGCGCGAACCTGGCCAGTAGCGCGCAGGTCAGCGTCTCTTCCGAGAACTCCTCCGGTGGCTACGGCCGCGCGAAGGCCGTCGACGGAACCCTTCATGGCTCGCAGGTGGGTGGTGTCCACGAGTGGGCCACCTCCGGCCAGCTCGCCGGTGCCTGGATCCAGCTCGACTGGCCAGCGCCGGTCTCGGTGGCCCAGGTCAACCTGTACGATCGGCCGAGCCTCTCGGAGAACGTTTTCGCCGGGACCCTGTCCTTCAGCGACGGGAGCACCATTGCAGTGGCCTCCCTGCCGAAGGGAGGGCAGGTCTCGCCCGTGACCTTCCCGCCGAAGCAGGTGGCGTGGGTGCGCTTCACGGTGAATCGCGCCGAAGGCTCCAGCGCCGGCCTCTCCGAGATCGAGGTTCTGGGGAAACCGGCAGGGGCGACCGTCAACACTCCGCCCCACCTCCTCGCCGGGCCAGGCGGCGCATCCGAACTCTCCATTCCAGGGGGCCAGTCCATCACGGTCCGCGTGTCGGCGCACGACGTCGACGGGGATCCCCTTCGTTATGTCTGGTGGACCGAGGCCGGCACCATCTCCGGAGATGGCCCCACGGCCACCCTGGTTGCCCCGAACGCCACGGTGGACGGAACCGTGGCGTATTCGGTGACGGTCCTGGACGACGCGGGGGGCGCAACGACGAACTTCGGCTTCCTCAAGGTCACGCCGGGAACGGGAAACGGAGGTGGGGGAAGCGGCGAGACCGTTGCGTTTTCCGTTACTCCCGCATCTGTGACCGGTGGGGCCACGGCTCTCGGTACCATCACCGTCGCCAACCCTGCGCCATCCGGCGGCCAGGTCATCGCGCTCGCCAGCAGCAACGGGGCGGCGGCAGCGGTCCCCGCCAGCGTGACTCTGCCCCCCGGCGCGAGCGCAACGTCCTTCTCGGTGACCACCGGAACGGTGACCGTCGCGACCTCCGTCACCCTCACGGCCACCGTCGGCGGGGTGGTGCGAACGGCTCCACTCCAGGTGACTCCGGCGGCCGTGGCGAGCGGTGCGAACCTCGCCCCCGGCGCGAAGATCTCCGTCTCCAGCGAGTCGACTCAGTTCCTCCAGGACGGCGTGAAGGCGGTGGACGGTGTCGTCGATGGCTTTGACGGAGCCTCGGTGGGGCTCCCGGGGGACGAGACGAAGGAGTGGTCCACCCGTGGGGAGCTTTCGGGCGCCTGGATCCAGCTCGACTGGTCCCCCGCCGTTCCGATCCAGCGTGTGGTGCTCTATGACCGCCCCAATGCCAACGATCAAGTGCTCGCGGGAACGCTTCACTTCAGCGACGGCACCAGCGTGAGCGTGGGGACGCTGCCCAACGACGCCAAGGCGTTCTTCCTGGATTTCCCTTTGCGCACGGCATCGTGGATGCGTTTCACCGTCGACCAGGCGACGGGGAGGAACATCGGCCTCGCGGAGATCCAGGTCTTCGGGGCCTCGACGCCTCCGGACACCTTCTCCGTGGCGCCGGCGAGCGTCCTCGCCGGCGACCCGGCCCTCGGGACGATCACTCTGGGTACGGCGGCGCCCCCTGGTGGCCGGTTGGTGGCCCTCACGAGCAGCAGCCTCGCAGCGGCCTCGGTCCCGGCGAGCGTCCTCGTGGCCGCCGGAAGCACCTCGGCGACCTTCCCGGTGAGCACGGGGACGGTGGCCGCCACCGTCGCGGTGACCCTTTCCGCGGCGCTGCCCGGAGGCATGAAGACCGCGACGCTCACCGTCACGCCGCGCCCCGTGGCCGCCGGCATCGCCGGGCTCATCCTGACCCCGGCCTCGACGATCGGTGGCCAGAACGTGGTTGGAACCGTGACGCTCACCGCCGCCGCCGCCGCCGGTGGGTTCACCTGTGGTCTTTCGACAACCGATGGAGCCATCGCCGGCGTTCCGGCCTCGGTGGTGGTGCCGGCCGGCGCCACATCGGCGACCTTCACCGTCTCCACCGGGGCCGTGACGGCGACGCGATCCGTGAACATCGTCGCCTCCTCCGCCGGGAAGAGTGCCAACGCGACGCTCACCATCGAGCCGCTGGCGCTCACTGCTCTTTCCGTGACTCCCGCCACCGTGCTGGGCGGAGCCTCCGCCCAGGGATCGTTCACCTTGAACGGCGTGGCCTCGGGAGCGGTGATCACCCTCGCCAGCATGGACCCGGGCACCGCCACGGTGCCCGCCTCCGTGGTGGTGGCTCAGGGCGCCTCGGGGGGGGCATTCCCCGTCATGACCTTCCAGGTCGCTGACGACCGCCTCGTGACCCTATCCGCGAGCGCGGGAGCGAGCAGCCGGTCCACGACCCTCGCTGTGGTCTCGGTGGGCCTGGCCAGCCTCACCGTCAGTCCGACGAGCGTGCCAGGCGGTTCCTCCTGCACGGGAACCGTGACGTTGACCGGACCGGCTCCGTCGTCCGGAATGGTGCTCTCGCTCGCGAGCAGTTCCGCCGCCGCCATCGTCCCCGGCAGCGTCGTCGTGGAAGCAGGCGCCACGACTGCCTCCTTCGCGGTGGCCACCTCGTCGGTCGCCACCAGAACCGTCGCCGTGCTCACCGCAGCGCAGGGCACGACGACGCGCACGGCCAGCATCACGATCAATCCCCCGGGGCCCTTCAGGCTGGAACTGTCCTCGAGCGCGGTGCCGGGCGGCGGGATCGCCACCGGGACCGTCTATCTCGGAGGCGCCGCGCCCGCCGGAGGAGCGGTGGTGAGCCTTGCAAGCAGCAACACTGCCACCGCGCAGGTTCCCCCAAGCGTATCCATTCCCGC
Organism: uncultured delta proteobacterium; assembly: GCA_963700085.1. Taxonomy (GTDB): domain Bacteria; phylum Myxococcota; class Myxococcia; order Myxococcales; family Anaeromyxobacteraceae; genus CAIOAK01. The sequence goes on along the minus strand of CAVOWI010000017.1, from coordinate 105,036 downwards.
CGGGGCTGCGGCCGCCGCCTTCCAGGTGACCACGTCCCAGGTCACCTCGACCCGGTCAGTGACCATCACCGCCACCTTCGGCGGTGTCTCCGGCGCCGCCTCGCTGACCGTTCAGAGACTCAGCGTCTCCAGCCTCGGGATTGCCCCGTCGAGCGTGCTCGGGGGCGGATTCGCGACGGGCACGGTGACCCTCGGTTCGGCGGCCGCCGGGAACGGGTTCCGGGTAACGCTCTCGAGCAGCGCTCCCTCGACGGCGGCGGTGCCGGCGAGCGTCACCGTCGCGGTTGGCGCGAGGTCGGCGACCTTCACCATCTCTACCGGAGTGCCCGCCACGGCGACGACGACGTACATCACCGCGGCGGGCGGAGGCTCCTCGCGGTCTGCCAGCCTGACCGTTACCTCGGAACCCGTACCGCTTGCACTCACGCTGGTACCTTCGTCGGTGGCGAGCGGTGGCGCCTCGGTGGGAACGGTTACCCTGAACGGGCCAGCAGCCGCTGGCGGCAGGGTGGTGACGCTCTCCACCAACAACACCCTTGCTGCCAAGATCCCGTCGTTCGTGACCATCCCGGCGGGAAGCCTCAGCGCCACGTTCCAGTTCACCGCAGGTACCGTCACCTCCTCGACGAACGTGACGGTGTCCGCGCAAGCAGGCAAAGTGACGAAACGCGCCTCGTGCTGGGTGACCCCGTGACGGGGGACCCGATCGCACGCCGATCCACCAGGCCACACTCGCTCTGGAAGCACTAGTAGGAGGTGAGCCAGAAGAACTCGTCTGCCCGTGCAAAGGAGGTCAGCCAGTTGAAGAGCTGGGATCGATACTGGTTGATGCACTGGTATTTCATGCTGGTGGACGGGTTCGTGGACAGCATCTCCGGGGGGACCGGGAATCGGTAGGTGTCCACCCAGCGCAGCGGCGTTCGGGACGACAGCGTGGGGGGTTCCTGGAAAGGAATCGTCGGTGTGAACCCGCTCGTATCCACCATGGGCCAGTCACCACCGCCGGGGACCCAGACGATGCTCTGGAAGAGTTGGGTCGGGGGGATCGCGCCTGACCCGCGGAGTGAGGCCAGCGCATCCTGGACGAAGAGCGCCACTGCGTGGTGGTCCGGGTGGTCGTCGTAGGACGTGACCGTGTAGATCTCGTCGGGCTGGTAGTTTCGGATCAGCGCCTCGAAATCGGCGTGCATGGTGTTTCGGTCATAGGACCCCGCAGCGCCGGTCAGGTAGCGGTGGTAGTCCACGCCTCCGAGGCCTCGGGTTCCGTAAGTAGCGCTCACGCCGGCTGGCCCGGTGAAGACCTGGGTCCCCGACCCCGCCGTGTAGATGTTGTTGAGGATGGTGTCCGGGTAGCCGAGGAAGATCACGTCCTGCTCCCCAAGGCCGAGGACCCGCGCGGCGGCTACCGACTCGCCCTGCCGGGTCAGACCCGTGGAGAGCCCGTGCTGGTCACCGTTGGTGACCACCACCATCTTCACGATGTCACCGGCGTTCACCGCAGTTCGCGCCCGGCCCGCGCCGATCAGGGCCTCGTCGTCCGGGTGTGGTCCGATGACGAGAACGGTCCGCACCGATGACCCCGCCAACAGCACCGTGAGGGTCCCCGACCCGGTGATTCCCTCGCTCGTGGCGCGAATGGAGGCGTACCCGGCGCCCCTCGCGGTGACGAGGCCGCTGGAATTGACGGTGGCCACGGAGGTGGCCGTCGAGGCCCACGTCACGCCGCGTCCGGTGAGCACGTTGCCGTGGCGGTCCAGGGTAGTGGCAGACGCCTGGAGCGTGTCGCCAGGATGGGCTCGGACCGAGGAGAGCGAGACCGTGACGCTGTTGACCGGCGGAGGAACCACGGTGACGGTGGAAGACCCGCTCCGGCCCTCGCTGGTCGCGGTGATGGTGGTGGACCCCAGGCTCTGGGCGTAGACCACGCCGTTCGCGTCCACGGTGGCGACCGAGGAGTCGCGGGACGACCAGGCGACGGTCCGGCCGACGAGTACGTTTCCTCCTGCGTCCAGCGTGGTGGCCGCGGCGATCGAGGTGTCTCCCACGGCCACCGTGGAGGGCGAAAGCGTGACGTTCACGGTGGCGACGGGCACTGGCAAGACGACGAGGGTGGCGGTCCCGCTCCGGCCCTCGCTCGTGGCGGTGACGGTGACGCTTCCGGCCGCCAGGGTGCTGACGCGCCCGGTCGCGTTCACCGTCGCCACCGCCGTGTTGCTGGACGACCAGGCCACGGTCCGGCCGGTGAGAACGTTTCCGGCGCCGTCGAGCGTCGTCGCCGTGGCCTGCGCCGACTGTCCCGCGATGACGCTCGCGGGCGACACCGACGCCACCACGGTGGCGACGGGCACTGGCGTGACGACGAGGGTGGCGGTCCCGCTCCGGCCCTCGCTCGTGGCGGTGACGGTGACGCTTCCGACGGCCAGGGTGCTGACGCGCCCGGCCGCGCTCACCGTCGCCACTGCCGTATTGCTCGACGACCAGGCCACGGTACGGCCGGTGAGAACGTTTCCGGCGCCGTCGAGCGTCGTCGCCGTGGCCTGCGCCGGCTGTCCCACGATGACGCTCGCGGGCGACACCGACGCCACCACGGTGGCGACGGGCACTGGCGTGACGACGAGGGTGGCGGTCCCGCTCCGGCCCTCGCTCGTGGCGGTGACGGTGACGTTTCCGCCGCCAGGGTGCTGACGAGCCCGGCCGCGTCCACCGTCGCCACTGCCGTATTGCTGGACGACCAGGCCACGGCCCGGCCGGCGAGAACGTTTCCTCCGCCGTCGAGCATCGTCGCCGTGGCCTGCGCCGGCTGTCCCACGATGATGCTCGCGGGCGACACCGACGCCACCACGGTGGCGACGGGCACTGGCGTGACGACGAGGGTGGCGGTCCCGCTCCGGCCCTCGCTCGTGGCGGTGACGGTGACGCTTCCGACGGCCAGGGTGCTGACGAGTCCGGCCGCGTCCACCGTCGCCACTGCCGTATTGCTGGACGACCAGGCCACGGTACGGCCGGTGAGAACGTTTCCGGCGCCGTCGAGCGTCGTCGCCGTGGCCTGCGCCGGCTGTCCCACGATGACGCTCGCGGGCGACACCGACGCCACCACGGTGGCGACGGGCACTGGCGTGACGACGAGGGTGGCGGTCCCGCTCCGGCCCTCGCTCGTGGCGGTGACGGTGACGTTTCCAGCCGCCAGGGTGCTGACGAGTCCGGCCGCGTCCACCGTCGCCACTGCCGTATTGCTGGACGACCAGGCCACGGTACGGCCGGTGAGAACGTTTCCGGCGCCGTCGAGCGTCGTCGCCGTGGCCTGCGCCGGCTGTCCCACGATGACGCTCGCGGGCGACACCGACGCCACCACGGTGGCGACGGGCACTGGCGTGACGACGAGGGTGGCGGTCCCGCTCCGGCCCTCGCTCGTGGCGGTGACGGTGACGTTTCCAGCCGCCAGGGTGCTGACGAGTCCGGCCGCGTCCACCGTCGCCACTGCCGTATTGCTGGACGACCAGGCCACGGTCCGGCCGGTGAGAACGTTTCCGGCGCCGTCGAGCGTCGTCGCCGTGGCCTGCGCCGGCTGTCCCACGATGACGCTCGCGGGCGACACCGACGCCACCACCGACGCCACGGGAGCCGGTACCGAGGGTGGGCCTGGCTCGCCCGGGATGGCCGTCACGGTCAGTTCAGCGGACCCCGTCTTTCCGTCGCTGGATGCACGGATGGTTGCGGTACCGGCCGCCACCGCCGTGACGGTCCCCGCCACGTCGATGGACGCCACGGCTGGATCGCTCGATGACCAGACCACCAACCGTCCAGAAAGCACGCGTCCGTCTTGCGCCAGCAGGGTGGCGCGGGCGAGCGTGGCCTGACCAGGCGCCAGCTGGTAGGTCCCGAGCGCGACGTCCACCGAGGACACCGGCTCGGCCACGACCTCGAGCGTCGCCGAACCCCGGGACGTCTCGACCAACGCGGAAATCGAGGCGGTCCCAGGTGCCAGACCGGTGACCCGGCCCGTTTCATCGACGACCGCGACCGCTGGATTGGACGACGACCAGACCGCTTGGCGGCCCATCGCGACCCCACCGAGGGCGTCACGAACAGTGGCGGTCGCCCGAACCGAATCGCCCACGGCGAGCCACCTCGCCGAGAGCGCGATGTCGACCGCGACCACGGGCGGCTGCGCCGCCGGGACTGGGAATAGCGGCCCGCCGCAGGCTGCGACCAGGGCGAGCCAACCGGCCAGGACCACTGCTGTCTTCCGGCTCATCAGACCTCGGAGGGAGTGAGTGACCGCCATACCCCTCGAGCAAGTTGAACTCGTTCTTCCAGGGTCCTGGCGAGTGTAGGATGTCCGGCGAGATGTCGCAGCCCCTTGGTTCCACGACGCGCTCATCGAGCACCCATGCGTCACGGGAGAGGATCCCCCTAAACGGGGCTTCCGTGCATGTGTGGCACGCGGACCCAGCAGCCTTGGACACGCCGGAGGCACGGCGTGCCTGCCTCGATCTCCTAGACGAGGGGGAACGCGCCAGGCTTGGCCGGTTTCGACTCGAGGCTGACCGGGCGTCCTACCTCGTCGCCCACGCGCTCCTGCGTTCCGTGCTCTCGGTTCATGCCCCGGCCGACCCTCGAACCTGGCGGTTTCTCGCCGGCCCCCACGGGAAGCCGGCGGTGGACTTCCCGGCAGCGCACCGGGAGCTCTTCTTCAACCTCTCACACTCTCGTGGGCGAGTGGCCGTTGCCGTGGCGCTCGGCCGGGACGTGGGCGTGGACGTCGAGGCCTCTGTCCGCGCCGGCGCGCTCGAGGACCTCGCCGAACGCTTCCTGTCGCCGGTCGAGGTGGGCGCCTTGCAAGCCCTCCCTCCGGAGGCCAGGCGGGAGAGGCTCCTTGGCTGCTGGACCCTGAAGGAATCGTATCTGAAGGCCTGCGGCAGCGGACTCTCGCTCCCCCTCTCGGCCCTCACCTTCCACCTCGGCGAAGGCGAGGCCATCCGCGCCACGTTCCACGCGCCGATAGGTGACGACCCCACCAACTGGGCCTTCGCCCGCTTCGCGCCCGGTCCAGGCTACCTGGGCGCGGTGGCGATCCGGCGGGGGCCCTTCGAGGAACTCTCCCTGTTCATCCGAGAGGTTCTCTGGCTTCCCCACCTGCCCTAGTCGGACCACCGGGCCGCCTCTCGCCTGGCCGCCTCCAGCGCCTCGGTCATCTTGTCGCCCAGGTTGTGTACGTCCGGCGGGTGCAGGATGGCAACGTGGTCGCCGGCCACGTTCACCTGCTCTAGGCTCTCGACGAGCCCTGCCCAGCCGTCGCCTGGAGGCAAAAGGAGCCGCTGGACGATGTCGCTGCGGAAGAGCACCGCCGACCCCGAATACGGCCTGGGGCGGTAGCGCGCTGCGATGAGACCATCGAGCTCGTTCTCGTCCTGAAGGTACCGGGGTTGCCGCATGCCCGTGCGGCGGCAGAACTCGAACGTCGTCCGCAGAAGGAATCTCCTCGCCTTGCCACGGACCTTTTCCAGGCTCCGGCGACCGTTCAGAACCTTCGCACCGAGTGAACGCGCCCGTTTCGAGAAACCGGCGGAGCCACTCTTCGTGCGCATGCCGGCGGCGTGAGCCGCCACGGTATCGGCACGGACGCTGTCGAGGAGCCCGAGGAACGCCACGCGATGCCCGGTCGCCCTGAGCTGGGACGCCACCTCGAAGGCAATCTGGCCGCCGATGCAGTAGCCGGCCACGTAGTACGGCCCATTTGGCTGCAGCTCGATGATCGATTCCACCATCTCGGCCGCGGCACCCTCCACCGTCTCCCGGCAGCGCGTGCCCACGATGGGCGGGGGCTGCAATGCGAAGACCGGCTGGACTGGCGCCAACGTCCGCGACAGCTCGCGAAACATGAGCGCATCTCCGTGAAAAGGAGTGACGAGGAAGAGTGGCGGCCCTGCTCCTCTTTCAATGAGGGCCACGACCCGGGAGGGCGGAGCGGGATTCCGCTCCTCGAGCAGCGCGGCGAGTTGCTCCAGGGTCGGAGCCTGGATCAGCACCGCAGGGGCCAACTTCGTTCCGAAGGCTTTCTCGATCTCCGCCATGAGCCGGACCGCGAGCAGGGAGTGCCCGCCGATATCGAAGAAGTCGTCTCCAGGCTCGATGTCGCGGCGGGCCAGGAGATCTCCCCGAATCTCGTAGAGTCGCTTGCCAACGGGGGTCCAGGCCGGGCGCCCGTCGGGCGCGACGGGTCGCTCGATCTCGACCTCACGGGCCTGGAGTGCCCGCCGGTCCACCTTCCCGCCGGAGGTGCGCGGCAGGGCACCGATCGCCACCAGTGCCGCCGGAACCATGTAGCCGGGCAGCGTCTTCTTGAGGAAGCTGCGGAGCTCGGCCGGAGAGGGGGACGGCCAGGATCGCGAGCCACGACGAACGCGACGAGCTGCCCGGTCTCTCCGGCGCCGCGCACGACGGTCGCCGCGGACAGGACGGCCGGGTGGCTCTCCAGCGTGGCGTCGATCTCTCCGAGTTCGATTCGCAAGCCGCGGAGCTTCACCTGCCCGTCGGAACGGCCGAGGAACTCGAGACGCCCGCCCACCCATCGCGCCCGGTCACCGGTGCGGTAGAGACGGGCCCCGGCCCGGTCCGAGAAGGGGTCGTGGACGAACCGATCGGCGGTGAGGTCCGGGCGATTCAGGTAGCCTCGCGCCACTCCTTCGCCCCCGAGGTAGAGTTCTCCTTCCACTCCCACCGGAACCTGCGCGCCCCTCCGGTCGAGAACGTGGGCCTGCATGTTTCCGAGCGGGCCTCCGATGTGCGGCGGGTCCTGGCTCCCACTTATCCTGCCAGCGGTGGCGTTCACCGTGCACTCGGTCGGTCCGTAGAAGTTGAAGACCTCGACTCCTGCCGCCGCCGCGAGGCGTCGCCAGGTGGCCTCGTCGACGGCCTCACCTCCAACGAGGAGAACGGCGGGCCTCCGCTGGCCCTGTTCGAGCAAGCCTGCCTCGAGGAGGACCCTGACCTGCGTGGGCACCACGTCGATGACGTCCAGGGCGTGGCGGCGCAAGTAGGCCACCATGGCGGCGCTGTCGAGGCGAACCTCCTCGGGGGCGATGTAGAGGGTATGGCCTCCAAGGAGGCACAGGACTTGCCCCACCGAGGCGTCGAAGGAGAGCGACGCGTCGAGGCTCACTCGCAGTGGGCGGTCTATGCCGTGGGAGCCAAGGACATCGCGAAACCCGAACCACATGTTCAGGGCGGATCGGTGCGAGACGAGCACCCCCTTGGGTCGACCCGTGGAACCTGACGTGTAGATGACATAGGCCAGGCTCTCCGGGTCTCCGACCGGTTCCGGGTTGGCGTCGCTTTCCCGCCCGATGCGCGCGGCGCATGGCTCCTCGTCGAGCCGTACGACCTCCACGCCTTCCAGTTCCTGGTCCCATTCCGGGCGTCGCGCCGCGACGACCACCGATACGCGAGCGTCCTCGAGCACCATGATCACCCGCTCGCGGGGATGGTCCGGGTCGAGCGGAACGTAGGCGCCGCCTGCCTTGAGGATGGCATGGAGGGCCATCACCGTTTCCGGAGAGCGCTCGGCGACGAGCCCAACGATGCTCTCGGGTCCCACTCCGAGCGCCCGAAGGTGGTGGGCCAGCTGGTTGGCGCGCCGGTTCAGGGCGTCGAAGGTGAGGGACGCATGCTCACCCACGACCGCCAGCACGTCGGGTATCCGGGAAACCTGCTGCTCGAGGAGCGTAGGAATACGGGCATCACGAGGGAAGGGCAGGGCCGTCGCGTTCCAGGCCTCGAGCCGCTTCCGGTCGTCCGGCGTGACCGTGGGGAGGTTGGCAAGGGGCTGGTCAGGCTCCTCCACCGCGCGATGAAGAAGGAGATCCAGGAGGGCGAGCATGCGCTGCGCCATCTCGGGATCGAGCGTGCCGCGTTCGGCCTCCAGTACCAGCGTGGCGTCTTCGCCGCGCTCCACCACCGACAGCGACAGCTTGAACTTGGCGTGCTCCAGGGGCGTGGCGATGGGCTCGAGCGCCTGACCGTCCACGTGCAGCACGCCGGTGACGTCCTCCACCAGCGTGAAGAAGACCTGGAAAGGCGACCCGATGGTCCCGCGCTGTCCCTGGCCGGCAACCGCCCTCACGATGAGGTCCATGGGCAGACGAGCGTGCTCGCGAACCTCGCGCCAGCGGCGCCCCAAGTTCTCGACCGCCTCCTGGAAGCTCCTCTCCCCTTCGAGTTCCGCCCGCAGGACCACCGGGGCGAGCAGATACCCGACAACGCCCTCGGAAGCCGGCGTATCCCTCAGCGACACGAGGGACCCCACCACCATGTCGTCCGTCCCGGTGTACGTGCGGAGCAGGGCCAGCCAGGCGGTGAAGTAGACGTGAAACGGAGTCGTGCTCCAGCGCCCCGCCAGGTCGCGTACCCTGCTTGCCAGCTCCGGTCCGAGCACTCGACGGGTGACGCAGGCGAGCTCCTCTTCCCCGGGGGGACAGGGCACGCAGGGCCGGGGCAACGCCGGCGTGAGGTCCACGCCCGCAAAGGCTTCGCACCAGTATCGCTCCAGCGCCTCGCGACCGGTGGCGAGCCGGCGGCCTTCGTCGACGGCTAGGTCGGCGAAGTCGTGGGTCCGGGTGGGAAGCGCCTCGTCGGGCTCGGCGTAGGCCTGCGCCAACTCCCGCAACAGGATCCCCAGGGCGGCATTGTCCAGCACGAGGTGGTGCACCACCAGCGCCAGGACCGAGCCGCCGCCAGGCGCGCTCCACGACGCGCACCTCCACAGCGGACCGGCCTCCAGGTCGAACGGGCCATGCAGGATCCTCGGCAAGCTCCCTGTCCAGTTCGCCCTGAGTCGCCGAGGTGCGGTGCACGAAGGGCATCTCCCCGACGTCGAAGATCAGGTGCGGCTCGCCGTCGCGGTCCACCACGCGGGCACGCAGCACCTCGTGCGCGTCGACGAGCCGCAGAAGCGCCCGGCGCATCCGCTCCGGGTCGAGCCGCGCATCCATCTGGAAGGCCGCGGGCACGTTGTAGGTGTCCGAATCCCCGTGGAACTGGATCTCCAGCCAGAGCGCGAACTGCTGGGGCGAGAGCGGCACGGGCTGCTCGCGGCTCACCCGCGCCACGCGCCGCGACACCCGACCCGCTTCCCTCTCCCGGTCCGCGAAGGCTCCCAGCGAGGCCACGGTGGGGTTGTCGAACACGTTGCGGACCGCGAGGTCCACGTCCAGCCGCTCCTGGCCCAGGACCGCCACGCGCATGGCGAGCAGCGAGTGGCCTCCCAGGGCGAAGAAGTCGTCCTCCACGCTCACCTGCGGCAGCTGGAGCACCTCCTGCCAGAGCGCCGCCAGTACTTCCTCGGTGCGCGTCCGCGGCGCCACGTAGGCGTCCTCCGCGATGGCCCCGATCTCCGGCGCGGGAAGTGCGCGCCGGTCGATCTTGTTGTTCGGGGTGAGCGGCAGGCGCTCCAGCCGGACGAACGCGCTCGGCACCATGTAGTCCGGCAAGGTGCGCCGCAGGTGCTCGCGCAAGGCCCCGTCGTCCGGCGCGGTGAGAGGTCGCAGGCGACATACCCCACCAGGCGAGGGTCACCCGGACGGTCCTCCCGCAGAAGCACCACCGCCGCCCCGACCCCCGGGCAACGAGCCAGGGCCGCCTCGATCTCTCCCAGCTCGATGCGGAAGCCTCGCAGCTTCACCTGGCCGTCGCCGCGCCCCAGGAACTCCAGGTCGCCGCTGCTCCGCAAGCGAACGGTGTCCCCGGTCCGGTAGAGTCGCGCGCCCGGCTCGAGGCGGAACGGATCCGGGATGAAGCGCTCGGCGGTGAGCTCCGGCCGGTTCAGGTACCCGCGGGTCACCCCGTCGCCGCCGATGTAGAGCTCCCCGGGAACCCCCACCGGAACGTGATCCCCGCGCCGGTCGAGGACGTGGAGCTGCGTATTGGCCAGCGGCCGGCCGATGAGGACAGGCCCGACGGGCCGGGGCAGACGATACAGGGTGGACCACACCGTGGTCTCGGTGGGTCCGTACATGTTCCACACCGTGGCGCTCGCCACCAGTTCCTCGGCTAGGTCCGCCGGCAGCGCCTCGCCTCCGCAGATGGCGCGGAACCCCGGGCTCCCCTTCCACCCTGCCGCCAGCAGGAGTCTCCAGGTCGTGGGCGTCGCCTGCATCAGCGTCACCCCGGCTTCCTCGACGAGCCGGCGGAGCCGCGCACCGTCCGCCGCCACCTCCCGGCTCGCCAGGACAATGCGGGCGCCGACGACGAGCGGCAGCCAGAGCTCGAGCACCGCGATGTCGAAGGAAAGCGTAGTCACGGCCACCACGCGATCCGCCGCCGACAGGCCGGGCTCGCTCCGCACGCTCCACAGGAAGTTCACCACCGCCGAAACCGGCACCTGCACGCCCTTCGGCTTCCCGGTGGAACCAGACGTGTAGAGAACGTAGGCAAGCCCGTCGGGACGACCCGCCGCCGGAAGCCGCGTCGCCGGATGCCGGCCGATGGCCTCGGCGTCCCCGTCCACCTCCACCACCCTGGCCTGGTGCGGCGGCAGGACCGACCGCAGCGACCGCTGCGTCACGACGATGGGAAGCGCGGCGTCGGCCGCCATGAACGCGAGCCGCTCCGCAGGAAACGCCGGGTCGAGCGGCACGTAGGTCGCCCCGGTCTTCTGGATCGCGAGCAGCGCCACCACCATCTCGGTGGAGCGCTCCAGTGAGATCCCCACCATCACGTCCGGACCGGCGCCCATGGACCGGAGATGATGCGCAAGCCGGTTCGCCCGACGCTCCAGCTCGCCGTAGGCTGATTTGCTCCTCCCCCCAGTCCACCGCCACCGCCTCCGGCGCGCGGTCCACCTGCTCCTCCACGAGCTCGTGGATGAGCCTGTGCCGTGGATATTCACTCCGCGTATCGTTCCAGGCCGGCGAGTTCCGCGCAGCTCCTCCTCTCCCAGGATGGGCAGCTCGCCGACAGGCCGGTCCGGATCACGAAGCAGGCCCTCGAGCAGCATGCGGTAATGGCCGGCCATCCGCCGCATTCGGCCGGGCTCGAAGAGCTGACGGGCATACTCCAGGTGGCAGGAGATTCGTCCCCCGCCTCGTCCACCACCAGCGTGAGGTCGAAGGGCGCGACACCAGGGTCGAGCGGGGTCTCGGTGGCGGCGAGCCCCTCCCCGAAGTCCAGGGCAGCGTCCCGACGCGGCTTGTGGTTGAAGGCGACGTGGAAGAGGGGCGACTTGCCCCATCGGCCGCGCCCTACGGACAGCACGGACCAGCTCGTCGAGCGGCTCCTCCTGGTGGTTCAGGCCGTTGCGTATGGACCGGCCCGTCCGGGCGAGCAAGGTCAGGAAGGTATCCCCTGGTGCGACCTCCATCCGCAGCGCCAGCTCGTTCACGAAGAGCCCGACGAGGCCCTTGGACTCGTGGCGGCCTCGCCCGGCCACGAGCAGGCCCACCACCATCGACTCGCTCTCCGTGTGGCGGTGGAGTAGCGTCTCGAACGCGGCCAGCAGTACCGACGCCACGGTGGTTTCCTCCCGTGCGGCGGTCCCCCTAATCCGCTCGGGCAGCCCGGCGGGCAAGGACACGGGCTCCCGCGCCCCCTCGAAGTCGGGTATCGGCGGACGGGGGTGGTCCGGGGGGAGTTCCAGCACCGGGGGCTCCTCACCGAGCTGTTCCAGCCAGTAGGCGCGATTGTGCTCCCGCCGTTCCTCGGCCTGTGACGACTGCTGCCACACGGCGTAGTCGACGTAGTCAACCGGGAGACCGGAAGCGGCGGGGCCGTCCCCTGGACGGCTGCCCGGTAGAACTCGCCGAGCTCGCGGAGGACGACCAGCGCGACTGGGCATCGAACACCAGGTGATGGACCAGAAGCAACAGGAACTGGTCGTCCTCTCCGAGACGGAGCAGGGTGGCGCGCAGGAGGGGGCCGGTCCGCAGGTTGAGCGGCCGGCGCACCTCCTCCTGGGCGACGCGCCGCACATCGTCCTCCCGCGGCCCGTCCGGAGCTCCGCAGATCGATCACCGTGAAGGGCACAGGCCCGGCGGGCTGCACCGATTGCACCGGCACGCCGTCGCGCTCGTGGAAGGTGGTGCGGAGCGCAGCGTGGCGCGCCACGAGCTGGCCCAGGGCCTGCTCGAGGGCTTCGGTCCGCAGGGCGCCCCGAAGCCGCAGGCCCGTGATCATCCGGTAGGTGGGTCGGTCCGGATGGAGCTGCTCGAGGAACCATATCCGTCGCTGGGCATGGGTGAGCGGGTACTCGCGAGCCGGCTCGACGCGGCGGATGTGTGCGTTTGCGACGCCTGGCTCCGGCGCGCCTGGCCTCGATCGCGGCGGAGAGCTCCCGGCAGCGTCGGCGCCTCGAATACGTCGCGGAAGGTCAACTCGATGCCGGTCTCCGCTTGCACCAGCGCAAGCAGCTGGCCCACGGATATGGAGGAGCCGCCCAGGGCGAAGAAGTCGTCGTCCAGCTCGACCCGGTCCCGCTCCAGCACCTCCGCCCAGAGCCGCGCCAGGCGACCGGATCCATTCCGTTCTCTCCATCCGGACCCGCCCTCACGCCTGCCCCAGTCGCTGGTAGTCGGCCTTGCCGTTGGCGTTCAGGGGAAGTCCTCCAGTCGATGGAACGGAAGGACCTCTGGTCGGCCCGCATGTCCCGTGCGAGCGGCGCGCCAGCTCGGAGAAGAGCGACCCGTCCCCGTACTCGCAGTAGATTACGAGACCCTCGTCCGCCGCCACGACCGCGGTCGGCCCCCGGACCCGGAGGCGGGCCTCCACCTCGTCGAGATTCACCCGCATGCCCAGGACCTTGCCGATCCGCTTGCTCCGCCCGGTGACGTACAGGAATCCCTCCTCGTCCAGGTAGCCCGAGATCGCCGGTGCGGAGTACTCCCGTGCAGGTCGTCGCCTCGCGCGAGGTCCTCCCGCGACTCGGCGTAGCCCATCATCACGTTGGGGCCCGCGGTAGACGATCTCCCCCTGTATCCGGTGCCTCCGGCCCCAGCGCCGGCGTCCACGGAGAGCCGGCCGCCGGGGACGGCGACGCCCGGCGCCCAGCTTCTCCGGAAGCCGGTCCCAGGGGAGGCAGGCGATCCGGGCAGTGGCCTCCGTCTGGCCGTACATGACGATAGAAGCGGCCTCCCCGCCGAGCCATCTCCGCGTGGAAGCGGCGCACCAGCTCGGCGCGAGCCGGCCGCCGGCCTGGGTGAGCGTGCGCAGCGACGGGGACCTCCATGCCCTCGAAGCCGAGGCGGGCAAGGAGTTCGTAGGTGTACGGCACGCCGGGCATGGAGGTGCACTTTGCCGCCCGGAAGAGCTTCCAGAAGCGGGGCGAGACCACCGACTCCTCGGTGAGGACCACGCTCGCGCCGGCGCGGAGGTGGCTGTTCAGCACCGAGAGTCCATACGAATAGTGAAGGGGAAGGCTCGCCATCGCACGCTCGTCGGCGTCGATGCCCAGCGACGCCACGATGGCGTCCGCGTTGGCCTCGAGGTTTCGCCGGGTGAGGCGGACCAGCTTGGGGCTGCCGGTGCTTCCCGACGTGGAGAGCAGGACCGCCAGGTCCGGATGGGAAGGCACGGTTTCTCCCCCGCCCTCGCGCCACCAGGGACGAACGATGTCCCCAGCGCCTTCCGGACGATACCCCGGCCCCGGCGAGGTATCGTCCACGGTCATGCAGAGCTCGGGCCGGTAGCGATCCAGGAGATCTCGCAGGGGACCGGGCGGTGTCCGGGCATCGAGCAGGGCCACCGCGCAGCCCGCCTCCAGGCAGGCCAGATAGCCCACCACGGCACCGGGCGTGCTGCGGCAGAGGAGAAAGGCGAGGCGGCCGCGCGCGTCGCGGATGCGCACGGCCAGAGACGACACGACCTGCTGCAACTCGCCATGGGTCCACCGACTGGAGGACGTGGGCTCGTAGAGCGCGGGGCGTGAAGCTCCAGTGTCGGGTGACCCAAGATTCATCGTCGCCAGGCATCCCCCTATGTCCTGAACGCCCCCCGGGGATGAAAGACCAGCAGGAGCATAATCCCGTCCCCCGATTCCTGCCCCTTCCCCACCGGAGAAACACGGTCCAGGGGTGGGGAAACGTGGCCGCCGCCCTGCCTACCGGGAGGAAGGCCTCCCCCGGGAGCGGGCACACGGGGCGGCACCCAGCGGGACGCGTTCCCCGGTCTTCCCTTCCATATTTTCGGCCCGGGCGACCACCTGATGCGACAATGTAGGCGGAGCCCATGAGCACTACCATCCCGAGCCACCGGGTCGCCGTGTGCTTTCCGAGCCACGGGAGACGCACGGGGCATTATCAAGCCTGTCTTTCGATCTGCGACGGGCTGCAGGCGCCTGACTTCGCAATCGAGCTCTGCATCCCGACAAGCGATGCGTCGGGCCGCACCCCTTTCACGCGGGACGCGGTTCCTCCCTGGCTGAAGGGAATCGTCTACCGTCTCGACCGCTCGGGGCACCTCGCGCAACGAGCGCTGAGGCGGCGGTACAGGGCTTCCCTCGCCGACGCCAGCGCGGCCTACCTCTGGGCGGCCACGCCGGAGGAGATCTACGGAGACGTCATGCGGAGGCGGGTTCCGCTCTTCGTGGAGCGCATCAACTGCCACCGGGCCACTTCTTGGAGAATTCTAGACGACGCTTATCGGCGCGCTGGGCTGCCGCCCGCGCACGGCATCACCTCCGAGACCCTGGAGGAGGAGCGCCGGAAACTCGCCATGGCGGACCGAATCTTCGCGCCGAGCCCACACGTACGTCGGTCGCTTCTCGATGACGGGGTCCCCGAGGAGAAGGTCCTGCTTTCCAGCTACGGCTGGTCCCCGGAGCGGCTGGGAGCTGCAAGCCGGACCCGCGGACCGGATGCGCCTCCCGTGTTTCTCTTCGCAGGCACGGTTTGCTTGCGCAAGGGCGCCAACCTCCTCCTCGACGCCTGGTCGGCGGCCGGCGTGAAAGGGCGGCTCGACCTCGTCGGCGCAGTACTCGAGGAGGCCTGGGCGGTCTCTCGAGTACACCTGGAGCGCCCCGACGTGAATCAAGCCGGACACGTCCGCGACGTCGCCCAGGCGTACGCGGATGCCGACGTGTTCGTCTTCCCGACGCTGGAGGAGGGAAGCCCCCTGGTGATCTACGAAGCGATGTCGTTCGGGCTCCCCATCATCACGTCGCCCATGGGCGCTGGCGCGGTGGTGCGAGATGGCGTGGAAGGGCGCGTGCTCGACCCGCTGGATCGGGATGCCTGGGTCCACGAACTTCGTCGGTTCGCATCCGATCCCGATCTTCGGGCCCGCATGGGAGCCGCGGCGCGGTCCCGCGCGCAGGAATACACCTGGCCCAAGGTGGCGGCGCGCCGCCGAGAGCTGTTCCTGTCGTCCCTCGCGTCGCTGAGGAAGCCGCCACGCTGAGCCCGCGACGTCCCCGCGGTCAGCCCGAAGCGAAGGGATTCCGGTACAGCCCCAGGCGCTGCCTGAGCAGGTGGTACAGGACCGGGGGCTGGTGTACCAGGTAGCGGTGCCAGCGCTGGCGCGGTTCCCGCAGCAGCCGGTAGAGCCACTCCAGGCCCATGTCGGTGACCCAGGGAGCCGGTCGTTCCAGGGTCCCCGCCTCGTAGTCGATGGTCCCGCCCAGCGGCAGGAAGGTGCGCACGTGCGGGAGGCGACCGCGATGCCGGACGATGAACTTCTCCTGGCGCCCCGCTCCCAACCCCACCACCAGCGCGCTGGCGCGTGACTCATCGATGCGGGCCAGGATCCGGTCCACCTCGCCGGGCCGCTGGTCGTAGTCGAGCGGCGGTGAGTCGGTGCCCACCACCATCTCCCTCCCCACCTTCTCGTTCACCTTGGCACGGGCAACCTCGGCCACGCCCGGCCCGCCCCCGCAGATGAAGATGGTGACGGCCGGGTCGTCACGATGTTTCATGTAGAATCGGGGGAAGAAGTCGGAGCCCGAGACCCGCTCCCTCAGCGGCGTCCCCAGCATCCGCGCCGCGGCCACCAGGATCTGGCTGTCGCAGGTGATCAGGTCGAACTGGGGCAGAAGGTCGTAGAACTCCCGATCCTTCTGGAGCTTCATGATCATGTCGGCGTGGAGCGTGAGCAGCAGCCCCTCGCGGAAGGAGTCCACGAGCTCGTCCATGGTGATGTCGTCGACGTCGACGTTGAGGAGGCGCACCCGGCGTGGCATGGCTAGGCTCCCCACGCCTTCTCGATCAACTCCTTGCTCTGCCGGATGTTCGCAGCCGAGGAGGCGCCAAAGACGACGGAGTGGAGCCCCTCCAGCCCGCACACCCATTCGATGGCCTCGCGAGGCGGAATGGCGCCGGAGGCGAAGATCGACATGGCGATGGCCCGGCAGCGCCCGGAGCGCAGCACCTCCTTGTAGGCGTCCACGCCGCCGCACATCCGGAAGCCGATCTTGTTGATGTTCGCGCAGACGATGGGGTTCTTCGACGCCGACCTTCTCCAACTCGTCCACCAGCCGCGGAAGGTTCATGGTGATGAAGCCGGGCTCGGCACCGTACTTCCGCCGGATGTGACTGGTCGAAGGCGGCGAAGACGTCGTAGAGCCTCAGCCCCAGGAGCAGGTCCGTGACCACGTTCTGGACGAAGATCACCGGGGTCCTGAGCTCCGGCAAACCGCTTCATCTCGGCGTCGACGAGGATCTCCATCAGCTTCGTCGATGTCCTGTGTCATCGCCGCGAACGCGCCCCTTGATGAGCGTCTCCACGACCCCGCCCGGCGGCAGAGCGGCGGATGGTCTCCAGCGCCCCCACCTCGCCCACCGAGTTGGCGTACTTGTGGGCGTACGGCATGCACGGGTAGAGATGAAGTCCTGGTAGCGCTGCGGGTCCGCGCGCATGTGACCGCGATCTCGCCGACACGGTCATGGGTCGTGCACATGAAGACCTTCGATGCCCACTGTCGTAGGCCACGTCGAGGACCTCGATGATGGCGGCGGTGTCCTTGAACTGCATCGCCTGGGCGCGCGCCTTCTCCTCCGACATGTGGTTGACGCCGAAGAACTGGTTGTCGCCGAAGAGGATTCGCTCCATGGCTAGCTCCTGCCCTGGGCGGCCTTCAGGATGGCGTCGATGGTCCGGTCTGTCTCGAACGCGCTGGCGAAGGAGTTCTCCCGCCGGAGCTGCCGCCCTCCACTGCGTCCGACGAAGGCCTCGACCTGCGCGGAGTACTCCTCGCCCGCGGAGATAGAAGGCCACCGGCGCCTGCAGGTCCGTGATGTAGCGGATGTTCCAGCCGGCAGCGTAGGTCTCGAACTCGGCGCCCTGGCGCAGGTACACCCGGCACTCCTGGCGGTCCGCGACGATCTTTCCCTTGGTGCCGTAGACAACGAGCGTGGTGCTCATCTTCCGGTGCGTCTCGTCGCTCCAGTTCGTCTCCAGCTGGCCGCTGCCGCCCCCCGGGTAGCGAAAGGTCGCGTAGACCGCGTCCTCGACGTCCTTGGAGAAGATGCTCCGCATGTGGGCCCCCAGTACCCGTTGCGGGGTGCCCACGACGAAGTTCATGAGGTCGACCACGTGGGAGGCGTAATCGTGGAGGCAACCACCTCCCTCGGCCTTCCTGGCCCGCCAGGTGCTGCCGCTCTTCGGGCGGATCACCACCTGCCCGAATGCGCTTCCGTTGACGTGGTAGACGTCGCCGAGCGCGCCGGCCCGGACCAACCGCTGCGTCTCGCGGAAGCTAGCCGATGAAGCGGTTGTGGTAGCCGACCTGGTTGACCAGGTTCCGTTCACGGGCCATGTCGGCGAGCCGGCGGCTCTGCTCCGGGTCTAGACACAACGGCTTCTCCACGAAGACGTGAAGCCCGTGCTCCATCGCGCGCCGAGCCGCGTCGAAGTGCGTGGAGGTCGGGGTGGCCACGAAGACGGCGTCGAGCTTCGCCTCGCCCATCATCTTCTCGTCGTCCTTGAAGGTGAGGACTCCGGTGTGCTTTCGCAGCGCCGAGGTAATGTAGGTGGCGCTGTCGCAGACCGCCGCGACCTCCACTCGGGGGTTCGCGCCGAGCAGGGCGTAGTGGGAGATCCCCATCTTGCCCGCGCCGACAAGGCCGACCCGGATCATCTCGCCTCCCTGCTCACGCTCGCCCGCGCCATCACGCTTCCTCCGGAACACTCGTTGCCCAGCACCGACGGTTCCAGCTTACCCCGCCAAGCCAAACCCATCGGTCGCCCGTCCGTGGGATAGGCGCGGGCCCGCGTGGGTCTGGCCGGACGTGCGTCATTGTCCCACCCCGGACACGACGAGTGGCCCCTCCCGCTCGGAAAGGGGCGCTGCTCGCCTAGCCGCTCCGCGCCGCCCGCTTCCGTCCCACGAAGGAAGCGATCCGGCCGATGGTCTCCAGGTTGTCGGGGACCATCTCCAGGTCCCGGATGCGGATACCGAACTCGGTCTCCAGGAAGGCGATGACCTCCAGCATTCCCGTCGAGTCCACCAGTCCGGTGGCGATGAGCGACGTGTCGTCGCCGACCTCCGAGGGGTCGCTCACGTAGAAGTTCTCCACCACGAACTGCTTCACTCGTTGCTGGACATCCTGCATCCTCTGGCTCGGCTCCGGGCTGCCCGTTGTGGCGCCCTGCATGTGGTTCATATCACGCTCCTCGACTCCGGCCCACGATCCAAGTTCCGCTCCCGCCCCGGGCTGCGGCACCCGGTCCACCGCTGTCTTGAAGTCGACGGGCGGGTCCTGGCCAGGGTCGGGCCCGCACCAGGCGCTCGTGGAGCAAGCCGGTGGAGAGCACGCCGACGAGCGCCATGTTGTCGGCATTGGAGAACTGCTCGCCCCCGCCCGTGGCCTGGCACTTCTTCCAGAGCCGCGCCACGGCATCCGGGCTCGAAGACCCCGGCCTCCGCCACCGCGCGTTCGGAGAGAACGTCGCGCTATCCACGCGGGCGAGCCCGGACCCACGAAGGAGAGCGCGTCCGGGCGCGCGGTAGGGCTGCTTGGGGCGCCGGATCACCTCGTCGGGCACGAGCCCGGCCGCCGCCTTCTTCAACACGTGCTTCTCGTCGAGGACGCGGAGCTTGAAGGCGGCGGGGAGCGAATTGGCGAGCTCGACGACTCCGGGGTCCAGGAACGGGAAGCGCCCCTCCACGGAGTGGGCCATCAGCATGCGGTCGCCCTGGGAGGAGAGCAGGTAGCCGGAGAGCAGGGTGCGGACCTCGAGGTACTGGTCCTGGGCCAGCAGTCGACCAGGCCGGGAACTGCGCGGGAAGGGAGGCGAGAAGGCGGGCCACGGCGTCGACGTCCCGGGCCTCGCGGCGGACGTCGGCGGTGAAGAGTCGCTGCAGCGCGCGCCGTCGGCTGCCAGCGGGTCCGGTGCGCGAAGCCGGGCTCGGCCCATCGGGAGAGGTCCTTGCCGAAGAACTCCCGCGCCATCGCCTGCTGGGCCACGGGCGATCGCGCCAGGTACGGGTAGAGCCGCTCCAGCAGCCGGGGTCGAAGCGTCGACTCCGGCTGCCGGGCCCAGAAGCGGCGGACCTTCCCCTCCCGGAACAGGTCGTAGCCGCCGAACATCTCGTCGGCGCCCTCGCCGGTGAGCACCACCTTGATGCCGGCGTCGCGCACCAGCCGGGAGAGGAGAAAGAGCGGCGCCGGGGCCGTTCGCAGCAGGGGCCGCTCCGCGTGGGCCACCACCTCGGGAAAGCAGGCGGCGATGTCGGAACGGCGCACCAGCACCTCGCGGTGGTCGCTGCCGATGCGCGCGGCCACGGCGTCGCTGGAAGGGCGTCTCGTCGTACTCGGCGTCCTCGAAGCGGATGGAAAAGGTGCAGAACTTCTCGCCCTTCACCTGCCGGCCCAGGGCGGCGATGAGCGAGCTGTCGAGGCCCCCGGAGAGGTAGCTCCCCACCGGGACGTCGGCTCGAAGCATGCGCAGCCGTACGGCCTCCTCCAGGGCGCTCGCGGACGCGCTCCACCGCCTCCGGAGGGAGCCCTGAAAGGCGCCCTCGCCGCCGTCGGATAGCGGGGCGCCCAGAAGGCGCGGTCCGTGGTGCCCGGCGCGGGAGACCCGCCGAACGTGGCCGGGCTCCAGCTCGGTCACGCCGCGGAACACGGACTGCGGCGGGCACCACCGTCCAGAAGGTGAAGGTCTCGGCGAGCCCGACCGGATCGAGCTCGCGCGGGATGGATGGGTCCCCGGCGAAGATCGCCTTCACCTCGCTCGCCGAACCAGAGAGCGCCGCCGTGCTCGCAGAAGTACAGGGGGCGGACCCCGAGCCTGTCGCGGGCCAGCACCAGCTCCTCCGCGCCGGGCGTCCCACAGGGCGATGGCGAACTGGCCGTTGAAGCGCTCGAAGGCGCGCTCTCCCCACGCCTCCCAGGCGTGGACGATGACCTCGGTGTCGCTCCGGGTGCGAAAGCGGTGGCCCAGGGCGAGCGAGCTCCTCCCGCAGCTCCACGTAGTTGAAGATCTCGCCGTTGAAGACCACCCAGAGCGTGCCGTCCTCGTTGGCGAGCGGCTGCTGGCCGGTGGCGAGGTCGATGATGGAGAGGCGGGCGTGGACCAGGCCGGCGCGGTCGATCCCGGTAGAGGCCGAACTCGTCGGGGCCGCGGTGGCGCATGGCCGCGGCCATGGCCTGCGAGGCCGTCGAGGTGGCGGCGGCGGCGCCCCGTCTCGAAGCGCCACGACTCCGGCGATGCCGCACACTGGCTACGTCCCCCGTCTCCGCCGAAACGAGCAGCGGCGGCCTGGTGCAGGTACCGGCTCACCCGGCGCTTGGCCTCGATGTCCCGGTAGACCCGCTCCACCTGGTCCGCGGTGAGCCCCAGGACCGCCGCGACCTCCCCGGCGGGCGTGCCGTGGTTGTACGCCCACAGGCAGAGGTCCATCTCGACGTAGGGCAGCGCGAAGTAGAACTCCTCCTGGCTCTGGGCCAGGGAGAAGGTGTCGGTGGTGGGGGGACGGCTGCCGGATCTCGATCGGGCACTCCCAGGTGCTCGGCGAGCGCGTAGACCTGGGTCTTGTACAGGTGGGCGATGGGCTTGAAGTCGGCCGCCCCGTCGCCCTGCTTCACGAAGAAGCCCTGGTCGTACTCGAGGAGGTTCGGCGTCCCCGCAACGGCGTAGTTCAGCCGGTCGGCGTGGTAGTACTCCATCATCTTTCGGGTGCGCTGCTTGAAGTTCGTGGCCGCCACCATCTGGAGATAGGCGGCCGGCGTCATGCGGACGGTGCGCTGCGCGCCCGGACGGATCGGCCACGGTGAGCGAGGTGATGCTGAGGCGGTCGCCCGCCAGCAGCGAGGGGATGGTGAGCTTGCACTTCCACCCATCCCCGTACTCGGGCACCACCATCCGGATGGCCTCGAGCTGCCGGGCGTAGCAGCCCAGCCCCTCCAGCGCCGGAGCGATGTCCTCCACGACGTGGCTGGATCCCCAGGTGCGTCGGCCAGCATCTTCCCCAGCCGCAGCGCATCGCTCGACGAGTCGCGCTCCGGCATGAGCAGCCCGACCACCCGCTCGGGCCCGAGGGCGCGCACGCAGAGCGAGGCGACCACGGAGCTGTCGATCCCGCCGGACATGCCGACGACCGCGCCGCGGCGCCTGCAGCGTGCCGAGGACCTGCTCCCGGATCGCCCTCTGGGCCTGCTCGGCGACCCGGACCGGCGTCGATGCGAAGGACGTCTCGCGTGAACATGGTCGCTTTCCGACTCGTCGAGTAGTATTGCATCTCACGAAGGCGCAGGTCCCGGACTGTCAGGGTACCTCGAACGGGTGGGCAGCGGATCGTATGCCCGTCGAAGCATAGTCGCAACGCCTCGGAGGGCAAGCATGCAGTCATGGATTGATGCTGGCAGCAGGTCCTCGCGCGTCGCCATGCTTGGCATGCGCTCGGCGATCGCCTCCGGCGCGCGACGCCGCGGAGTGACGACGGGCACTCCGGGCCGACGACCTGGAGACCTGCACGCCGCAGGGTCCTCTTCGGTCACCAGTCCGTGGGCATGAACGTCCTCGACGGGGTCGCAGAGGCTCGCGCAGCGCGAGGGCGTGGCGCTCCGCATCGTGGACGTGTCCGTCCGCTGCCGCGGTCCCGCCAGGGACCGTCGCGCACGTGTTCGTGCGCGGAGAACGGCAGACCCGGACCGGAAGCTCCAGAGCTTCGCCCGGGTCGCTGGACTCCCTGGCCGGCGCCGGGCGCCGACATCGCGCTCGTGAAGTTCTGCTATGTCGACTTCCGAGCCGACACCGACGTCGCGGCCCTCTTCATGCGCTACCAGGCAGCCATCGCCGACCTGCAGCGCCCGGCACCCGGGCACGACGTTCGTCCACGTCACGGCGCCGCTCTACCACCGTCCAGGGCGGCCTCAAGGCCCTCGTGAAGCGGCTGGTGGGGCGCGTCGCCCTACGGGCTCGCCGAGAATGCCCGCCGCGAGGAGTTCAACGCCCTGCTGCGCAAGGCGTACGCCGGGACGGGAGCCGCTCTTCGACCTCGCGCCGAGTCGAGTCCACGCCGCCCGGACGGCGACGCGCGCGACCGTGCGACTGGAACGGGCGCGCGTCCCCGCTCTGGCGGCCGCGTACACGCGACGACGGTGGGCCACCTGAACGAGGCCGGGCAGCATCCGGGCCGCCCGGGAACTCCTCGCCGTCCTGGCGTCCGTCCCGCTCGTCAACCGGCGACGCCGGCGACGTGACCGTTGACGCTCGCCATTCCTCCACGACTGGCTCTTCGACCACGCGGAGCGGCGCCCCGGGGCTCCGGCGGTGGCGACCCCCTCGGTCCGGCTCACCTACGGGGAACTCGCCGAGCGCGTCCGCGCCCTCGCCGGCCACCTCGCCACGCCGGGGTCGCGCCCCGGCGACCGCGTCCTGCTGGCGCTTCCCAACCTCCCGGCCACGGTGGTGGCGGGGCTGGCGATCCACGCCCTCGGGGCAACTGCCGTGGAGGTCAACCGGGAGTGGGGGCCGGACGTCCTGGCGCAGATCGTGGCGCCAGACGCGGGTGCGGCACGCCGTGGTCGCTGGGGCGCGACGCACGCGCCTGGGGCAAGGTGTCCGCCGGCGCACGGCTCGACCATCTCTGGGTGGTGCACCCGGGCGCGCTTCCGCCGTCGCTCTCGCCGACGCGCCGGGCCGCGCCGGCCTCGCTGCTGCTGGAGGACGGAACGGCTGGACCCTGCGCTGGGCGCCATGCCGCCCCCGCCCTCCCGCCGACCTCCGCCCGGAGTCGCCCGCGCTCATCCTCTACACGTCGGGGAGCACCGGCAGCGCCGCGCGGCGTGGTCCAGACCTTCCGCAACGTCGACGCCAACACCCGTTCCATCGTCGAGTACCTTGGGCTCTCGGCCGAGCGACCGCGCCCTGGTCGTCCTGCCGCTCTACTACTGCTACGGCCGCAGCGTCCTGCAGACCCACCTCTTCGCCGGCGGCTCGCTGTTCCTCGACAACCGCTTCGCCTTCCCGCGGGTGGTCCTGGAGGCCATCGCCTCCGAGGGGTGCACGGGGTTCGCCGGCGTCCCTCTCACCTTCGAGATCATCCGCCGGCAGGTCGACGTCTCGACGCATCCCCTTCCCGCGCCTGCGCTACCTCACGCAGGCGGGAGGCGCCATGGCCCCCGACACGATCGACTGGGTGCGCGAGGCCTTCCGGCCCGCCCAGCTCTTCGTGATGTACGGACAGACCGAGGCGACCGCGCGGCTCTCCTACCTCCCGCCGGAGCGCGCCGCGGAGCAAGCGCGGGTCCATCGGCGTTCCCATCCCCGGCGTGGAGCTGCAGGTCGTGGACGAGAGCGGGCGCGGAGCTTGCCACCGGCGAGACCGGGCACCTCGTGGCGCGGGGCGACAACGTCACGCTCGGATACCTCGACGAGCCCGAGGAGACGGCCGCGATCCTCCACGACGGCTGGCTCTGGACGGGCGACCTCGCCCGCCGCGACGCGGACGGCTTCTTCTTCCACCAGGGTCGATCGAAGGAGATCCTCAAGGTGAAGGGGCACCGGGTCAGCCCCGTCGAGATCGAACACGTCCTCTGCGGACACCCGGATGTCGCGGAGGCGGCGGTGATCGGGATGAAGCACGACCTGATGGGCGAGGTGCCCGTCGCATTCATCGTGCCCCGGCAGGATACATCGCCGACCGAGGAGCAACTCCGCGCCCACTGTCGCGAGCGCCTCCCCGCCTTCAAGGTCCCGGTCCGCTTCACGTCGCTGGAGGCGCTTCCGCGCAACCAGGCGGGAAAGCTGCTCCGCGCCGAACTCCTGGCGCGCGTCGACGCTCGCTGAAGCTGCGCGAGGCGCGCGGGAACGCCCTTCAGGGGGCGTCGGGTGTGCCTCGCGTCTTCGCGTCGTCCGCGCCCCGAGCCACCACGGCAAGGGAGCGGGGCAGGATCCGGGCCGGGCCCTGGAGCACCACCGAGGCGGGCGGCACATTCCGGGTGACCACGCAGTTCGCCCCGACCATCGAACCGTCGCCAATCTTGAATCCCGCCGAGGATTCGCGCCCCGACGTACACGTCGACGCCGTTTCCGATGGTGGGCACCCCTGGCTTCGCGCCGGTTCCCAGGGTGACCTCGTGGAAGACGAGGAAGTCCTCGCCAATCTGGACGCCTCCGGGGACCAGGATATTGCGCGGATGGATCAGGCAGAGGCCGGGGCCGATGCGCGCCCCGCGAGGACCAACGGGAATCTCCACGTTGAGGATCACCACCCACGGAATCTTCGCGATCCGGTAGAGAACGAGAACCGGGATGCGCAGGAGCAGCGGGAGCGAGTGGGCCCACATGCCCAGGCGGTAGGTTGCTCCCACCCAGTAGCCCAGCCGCGTGTACGCGCCCCCGAGTTCCGAGTACCGTGCCCGGTCGCGCCGGAGTTCCGCCATCATGGTCATGGCAGGATAGCAGAGGCAGCGGCCTGGAGCGCCTCCGGGGTTCCGGGGTTCAGAATCAGTCGCTCCGTCGGGCGACGGTGATTCTCCCGGGTCGGTATGCTCGATATCCGGGCCGCGCTTGATGAACCCTTCGGTCCTGTGCAAGTGTCTCGCACCGTGGCGCAGAGACTTCGGCTCGCCCTCCGGCCCGTCTTGCGGGACGTGGTCGGCGGGTTTCTCTACAAGTTAGGGGTGACGCGCCCGGCTCGCGCCGCCGTCGGCTATCTCACGTTGGCGACCTTCCACCGGGTGCTTCCCAATGCGGCGATCCGCGAGTACCCGATCGACCACATCGCCGTCACCGTGGAGGAGTTCTCCTGGTTCGTGGACTTCTTCCGCTCGCACTACACCTGCGGGACCCTGTCCGCTGTTCACGATCGATGGATCCAAGGTGAGCGCCCGGAGCTCCCGTTCCTCGCCATCACGTTCGACGACGGCCAGCGGGACAACTTCGAGCACGCTCGACCGGTCCTCGACAGGGCCGGGGTGCTGGCGAGCTTCTTCGTCCCGGTCGACGCCGTGGATAGCGGGCAACTCCTCTGGCACGATCGCCTGGGCTACGCCATCCGGGCCCTGCTCGCCGGAGACCGAGCGACCGGCCTCACTCTCGTGGCCGAGCTCTGTCCCGTGAAGGGCCTGGACGACCATGCGATACCCCTTGCCGCGATCCAGCGCGCCAAGTCGCTCTCGCCGGGGGAGCGACTCGAACTCGTCGCCCGCGCGGAGGCGGCCCTGGGAGGCTCCGCGTGCGCCGACTGGGACGGCCTGATGAGCTGGGAGCAGCTGCGGGCGCTGGCGACCGGTGGACACGAAATCGGCTCACATTCCCTGTCCCATCCGATCCTGACCTTGGTGGACGACCTTCAACTGGAACGGGAAATGGGCGGGTCGAAGGCACGCCTGGAGGCCATGCTGGGTACCCCCTGCGAGTCCTTCTGCTACCCGAACGGCGACAGCGACCCGCGAGTTCGCGAGGCGGCTCGGCGAGCAGGCTACCGGAGGGCAGTGACCACCACCTGGGGGGCCAACGCGCCCGGGACCGACCCGCTGCAGCTTCGGAGGTGCGACATCCAGAGCAAGGTGGCGCGGTCTGCGTCGCGACTGGCCCTTCGCCTGAGCCCCCGCTTCTCGAGGCTCGTCGCGTGAAGATTGGCTATCTGGTCAGCCAGTACCCTGCTCCCTCCCACACCTTCATCCGGAGGGAGGTGGCTGCGCTCCGACGCCTCGGCGTCGATGTGGCGACCTTTTCAATCCGGCCCGGCGAGAGCCTCTCCGTGGAGGACCGAATCGAGGAGAAACGCACGTTCTACGTTCTTCCAGCGGCCTGGCTCTCCTTGCTTCGCAGCCAGGTCGTGACCCTGTTGCGCCGTCCCGGTAGCTGGGCAAGCGCACTCGGGGCGACGGTGCGCCTTCGCCTGCCTGGCTTGCGCAGCTTCGCCAGGTCGCTCGCCTACTTCGCCGAAGGGATGCGCCTCGCCGACGAGCTCGAGCGGCAGGGGGTCACCCATGTCCACAACCACTTCGCGAACGCGGCCTCCCACGTCGGGCTCGCGGCGGCCCGGTACCTGGGAGTGGGTTGGAGCGTGACCATCCACGGTCTCACCGACTTCGGGGGACCGCTCGCGCCCCTGCTCCCGCAGAAGAATCGCGGCGGCACGATTCGTCGCCACCGTGTCTCGCTTCGGGAGGGACGAGGCCGCCCGGCTTGCGGACCCCGGCGACCGTCACAAGCTCCACGTGGTGCGCTGCGGCGTCGAGATCGAGCGCCTTCCGGCGCCCGTTCGTCGCCAGCCTGGTCCTGGCGAACGCATCGAGATCCTCTCCGTCGGGCGCCTCTCTCCCGAGAAGGGCCAGGTCGGCCTCGTGCAGGCATTCTCCATCGCCGTGGAGCGAGGCCTGGACGCCCGGCTCGTGCTCATCGGTGGCGGCCCGGACGAGGGGCGGATTCGCGAGGCCATAGCGGCGCACGGCCTTGGCGACCGGGTCGTCCTCCTGGGCTCCCAGCCGGAGTCGGCGGTGCTCGACGCCATGGCCCGAGCCCACCTCTTCGTCCTTTCCAGCCTCGCGGAGGGCTTGCCGGTGGTCCTCATGGAGGCGTTGGCTCTCGAGCTCCCGGTGGTGGCTCCGGCCATCGCCGGGATTCCCGAACTCGTGAACCACGGCGAGACCGGCCTTCTCTTCGCAGCGGGGAGATGGGAAGAGCTGGCCGACTGCATGGCGACGCTGGCCGCCGATGTGGAGCAGCGGAGGAGGCTCGCGCTGGCCGGCCGGGCGCGCGTCCTCGACGAGTTCGACGTGACGCGAGCAGCGGTACCCCTGGTGGCTCTCCTTGCTGGCGGGCCCCCGGCGCGAAGGAGCAATCCATGAGGATCACGTTCGTGGCGCCGTACGCCGATCTGGGCGGCGGGATCCGCGTCATCGCCATCCATGCCGACCGGCTGCTCCGGCGAGGCCACGACGTGCTGGTGGTCTCCCAGCCCCGCATCAAGGCCACGCTTCGCGAGCAGGCCCGCTCCGTGCTGAAGGGGCACGGCCTCATCCGCCGCCCTCGCGGGGAGTCGCACATGGACCACGTGAGCGTGCCGCACCGGGTGATGCCGCGGTGGATGCCCGTCACCGACGTCGACGTGCCCGACGCGGACGTGGTCGTGGCGACCTGGTGGGAGACGGCCGAGTGGGTGGCGAGGCTCTCTCCGGCCAAGGGCGCGAAGGTCTACTTCGTACAGGGCCATGAGGTCTTCGAGCACCTGCCCAAGGAGCGGGCGGCAGCCACCTACCGGCTTCCGCTCCACAAGATCACCGTCTCCAGCTGGCTGTCGGGCTTGATGCGGGACCTCTACGGCGACAAGGACGTGTCGCTCGTCCCAAACAGCGTGGACCACGCGGTGTTCCACGCCCCCCCTCGCGGGAAGCAGTCCGTCCCCACGGTTGGGTTCGTGTACTCCCCGGACTACTTCAAGGGCTGCCGCGCCAGCTTCGAGGCCTTCGCTCTCGCCCGCCGCCACTTCCCGGGCTTGCGCCTCGCTTCCTTCGGGCTGGAGGCTCCCAAGGCCGACCTGCCGCTCCCGGACGGAACCAGCTACACCCGGCGCCCACCCCAGGACCGGATCCGCGACATCTACTCCCAGTGTGACGTTTGGATCTCGGGAAGCTCGAGCGAAGGGTTCTCGCTTCCCCTCCTCGAGGCCATGGCCTGCCGGTGTCCGGTCGTGTCCACGGCCGTGGGAGGCGCTCTCGACTTCGTGAAGGAAGGCGTGAACGGCTACGTGGTGCCGGTAGGGGACCCAGCAGCGATGGCGGACCGGATCGTGAGAATCCTCGAGCTCCCCGACTCGCGTTGGCGCACCATGTCGGACGAGGCGCGCTCGACCGCCAGCGGATATGACTGGGACGCCGCTTCGGTCCTCTTCGAGGAAGCGCTCCGGACCGCGGTGCGGAAGGCTGGAAGGACGCCCGAGGATGGATGACCAGTCCCTCGCTCTCTTGACCTGACGTGACGCCCACCTCGCCTGGCGGCCTCGAGCGGGATGGACTCCTGCAGTTCAGGTTCGTGGCGACCCGGCGACCCGGAGGGCCGGGTTCTCCACTTCGGCGACCCGGAAGCCCGACCGGAAGACGCTGTGGCGCACGAAGTCCACGAGAAGGTGCGGCGGGTCGTCGTCGGATCCGCCGAAGAGCCACTGCTTGACCCGGCGCAAGGCCAGGCCCGCGATGAAGGTGGCGTCCGAGGCTGCCGTGTAGACCGGCCCGTAGCTCTTCAAGAAGAAACGGCGACGCGCCTGGAACCAGTAGGCGGGACGGCGCTTCACCTCCTGCTGCGTGATTCCCGTGGACGCCCCCTCCAGGTGGACGATCCGGCTCCCCGGCACGTACCAGGTCTCCCATCCGGCACGGGACGCGCGCAGGCACAGGTCGATGTCGTCGAAATACGTGTAGAGCCCCTCGTCGAGTAGCCCGATCTCCTCCAGCATGGCCCGCCGGAGGACGGCGCTCGCCCCTGATACCCACTCGACGGCGCATTCGGTCGCCGGAGTGGGCGGGACGACGGCCCAGCGGCCCAGGATTCGCATGGCCATGCCGAGCTTCAACCCGCGTGCGAACTGCCCTGCCAGTCGCGGGAAGCGAAACGGCGACGCCTGGATGACGCCGTCCGGGGAGAGCAGCTGGCTCCCCGCGATGCCGGCCCGCGGGTGGCGATCCATGAACTCGACCAGCGCCTCCAGCGCGCCGTCGAGAACCAATGTGTCGGCGTTGAGGAGGAGGACGTACTCCGGCGGGTCGGAAGACGCCATCGCCTCTCGGATGACGATGTTGTTCCCCCCGGTGAACCCCCGGTTGGGATGTACCGCCGAGAGGTCCGACCCATCCGCCCCACCCGTTTTCCTCGATGGCCTTCCGCAACCGGGCCTCGGCATCGCCACCCGTGCCGTTCTCGAGCACCGCCACCCGGGCGCCGGGCACTCCACCGATGCGCGGCTCCAGCGAACGCAGGCAGTCGACGGTGAGGTCGGTCACCTTGTAGTTGAGAATGACGATGAGGAGCTTCATGCGATGGGGGACTCCGTGGTCGCGTTCTTCCGGCGCACCGTGGCGCGCTGGTAGTATCTAGGTCCGGTGGCCCCATCCGCAGCGGGAGGGGGACCCTTTCTCCAACCTCGGAGCTGCCTGGTGGACACGAAGCTAGCCGAAGTGCCGGTGTTCGTCCTGTGCGGTGGACTGGGGACGCGGATCCGGGAGGAAACGGAGCTCCGTCCGAAGCCCATGGTACCGGTGGGGAACCGTCCGATCCTCTGGCACGTCATGCGCTCCTACGCGCGCCACGGGTTCCGGAAGTTCGTGCTCTGCCTCGGGTACAAGGCCGACGTGATCAAGTCGTACTTCCTGAACTACGCCGCCATGGGAAGCGACTTCACGGTGGAGCTGAAGACCAACAACGTCACGGTGCATTCCATCGACCACGGGCAGGACTGGCAGGTGACCCTCGCCGACACGGGCGAGCTCACCATGACCGGGGCACGCGTGGCACGGGCCGCGGCCAAGTACCTGGGGGAGGCCACCGCAGTTCGCCGTGACGTATGGCGACGGCCTCACGGACGCCCCCCTCGCCGAGGAGTTCGGCTTCCACGTCGCTCAGAAGCGCATCGGCACGGTCCTGGGCGTGAACCCCCCTTCCCGCTTCGGCGAGCTGAAGGTGGACGGAGCGCGCGTGGAGGAGTTCGCCGAGAAGCCGGACTTCGCCGAGAGCTGGATCAACGGCGGGTACTTCTTCTTCCAGCGAGGGTTCCTGCCCTACCTGTCAGCAGCGAGGAGAGCTGCGTGCTGGAGCGCGAACCCGCTGGTCCGGCTCGCCCGCGACGGCCAGCTCAGCATCTACAAGCACCGCGGCTTCTGGGCCTGCATGGACACCCAGCGCGATCGCGAGCAGCTGGAGAAGATCTGGGCCTCGGGCAAGGCGCCCTGGGCAGGCTGACAGCGGCGGCGGCAGGTCAGGGGTGCGAGCCGAGGTCGCCGGTAGTAGCCGGCCATCGTCGTCCCAGGCCGACGCCTCGTCCCAGCCCGAGGGCCGCGGCGTCGGGGATGTCCGTGTTGATTCGCACCTGCGGCTCGGGGAACTCGCGTCTGCCGCTTCAGTTCCACCGCGCAGGGCAAGCCCAGCCGCGAGCGCATCTCCGCTGCAACGCGCTGGGTGAATGCTCCCTGGCTCTCCACGTAGCCGCTGGGGTTGAGCGCGGACGAAGCCCGCCTCGGGGAGTTCCGGCGGCGAAGCGCGCGTAGACCTTGGCGAGCAGGGAGACGTGGATGTTGTCGCGGACGTAGGCGGGATTGGCGCAACTGGCGGTCCCGCCGCCGAGCCAGGTCTTGCATCAGATAGGCGGTGTATCGCGGTTCCTCGAAGGGGCCGAACGGGTTGGGGATCACGAACTTTCCGAGCCGCACACCGGCCCGCCCGCAGTGATAGCGAAACACCTGGGCGGTCAGCGCCTTGGACAGTCCGTAGGGCGAGAAGTGCGGGAGGCCCTGCGGAGCCCGCCCCCTCGCCGCCCTCGAACACGCTCCCGGTGAGGAGCACCCGGCGTCCGCCGGCGGCGCGAAAGCGCCGCCAGGACCGCAGGCAGGCTCCGGGTGTTGGTCCGAAGGGCGGCCGCGGTGTCGAAGTCGGGGCTCGCGATAGTTCGTCACGTCGGCGGCGTGGTGGGCCAGCAGGTCCCACCCGCCCCGTCCAAGCAACTCCAGGAAGGCCTCGTCGCCGAAGGAGACGCCGAACACCGGTTCGACCACGCCGGCGGCGTTCGCCACGCGACGGCGGCGGAGCTCGTCGGGGTAGCCCTCGGCACGTTGACGGAAGGTCGCAGTCACCTGGTGCCCGGCTGCCGCCAGCTCGCGCACGAACCAGGCGCCGGTGAAGGAGCTCGCCCCGGTGAAGAGGATTCGCATGGGCCGGGTCCCGGTCAGGCGCCCAGGTGCCAGGTCATGTCGAAATCGCGGTGAGCGCGGTCCTTGTCGGAGAGGACCTGCGGCGCGATGGGCCAGGCGATGCCAAAGCGCGGGTCGTTCCAGCGCACCCCCCGCTCCTGCTCCGGCGCGTAGAACTCGTCCACGAAGTAGAAAGCCTCGGTGTCGTCGGCGAGCGTGACGAATCCGTGGGCGAAGCCCTTCGGGACGTACATCATCCGCCGGTTCTCGGCGGAGAGTTCCGCGCCGAAGCTCTTGCCGAACGTGGGCGACCCGGGGCGAAGGTCGAGGATGACGTCGTAGAGCGCCGCCGCGGATGCAGCGGACCATCTTCGTCTCCGCCTTCGGCGCGAGCTGGTAGTGCATGCCACGCAGCGTGCCCTCGCTGCGCGGAGTGAGTTGTTGACCTGCACGAAGCGCGTGGCCAGACCCCTTGGCGCGCGAACTCCCGCTCGCAGAAGGCTCGGGCGAAGAAACCGCGATCGTCCCCGCGCTTCTCCAGGTCGATGACGTACGCGCCGGCGAGCGGCGTCTCGGTGAAGATCAAGGTGAACTCCTCATGCCAGAAGGGCCATGCGCTTCGTCAGCGTCCGCAGGCGGACGAACTGGTCTCCCTCGAAGTCCTTCCGCGAGAAACCGTGGTCCCGCATCTTCCGGTGCAACTCCTCCATCCCGGTGGCGAGCGAGTACTGCAGCTTGAATTCGGGGAGCAACCGACCGAGGAGATCGAATTTCACGCGGTAGTTTCGTGGATCCGCGCCGACCTCGCCGGTGTAGGTGATCTTCGCGGACGGCTCGAACCGCTGGACCAGATCGCCGACGTCGCGCACCTGGTAGTTCTCGCTGTTGGCGCCCACGTTCACGGCCCGGTCGTGAATGGCCTCCCGCGGAGCGCGCGCGAAGGCCGCGAAGGCGCGCGCAATGTCCCGGCAGTGGATGAGCGGCCGCCAGGGCGTGCCGTCCGACTGGATGCGGATCTCGCCGTATGCCAGCGCCGAACCCAGGAGGTTGTTCACCACCAGGTCGATGCGGAGCATGGGCGAGTGGCCGTAGGCCGTGCTGTTCCGCAGATAGGCCGGGCTGAAGCTCTCGTCGGCCAGCTTCGAGACCTCCACCTCCGTCTCGATCTTCGACTGGGCATAGGCCGTGAGCGGGTTCTGGGGATCTTCCTCGGCGAGGTCGAGCTTCTCGCCCTTCCCGTAGACGGAGCAACTTCCGGCGAAGAGGAACCGGGGGACACCGACCTGCTTGGCGAGCTTGGCGAGCCGGACCGAGGCATCCCGGTTCACTTCCAGGGTGAGCTGGGCGTTCATCGCGCCCATCGGGTCGTTGGAGAGCGCCGCCAGGTGCATCACGCAGTCGCAACCGGCGAGATCCGCCGCGTCGATCTTCCGCGTGTCCTTCACCAGGTCGACGTCGGGGCGCACCACCGGCTCCCAGGCGCACCCGTCGAAGAGGCCAAGGTCGCACCCCACCACCGTGTGCCCCTCCTGCTTGAGCACGTCGACCAGGTGGCTGCCGATGTAGCCCTTGTGGCCAGTGACGAACACTCTCATCTCGTATTCCTTGGTCCTGTTTCGTGCCGGGGGGAGAACGGGGCCGACCTCGCGAGGCCGGCCCTCGCTCGCGTCCGAATATAGCCCACCTGGGCTTGCCCGCGGCGCGGTGGTAGGTCCCACGAACCCGGGGCATGCTCGAAACAGGCCGCGAGTGGGGGGCTCGAGCTAACACTCATGGAGAAGCAAGTGGACTGCGACTCGGGGAGGAATACGTCCCGGCCTGGGGCCCTCATTGCATGAATCGACGACTGCTCCAGTCGGTCCTCCCCGGCCTCGTAAGGAAGTGGGAGCAGTTCATCCGCATCTGGAACAACGAACTCGAAAAGTTATCGACGGCTTCGGGGACAATTGTGTTCTGATGCCGGGGCCCTGCTGTTCCCTCTTTCTTTCCGGTCTTGCCGACCCCGGTTCAACACCGACCAATCGGGATCCTTCACATGGCTCACCAGACAATCGTTCGCCTGCTACTCCCCGGCGCGGTCCTGCTCACGGTTGTCCTCGTCGCCACTCGTACGGGATTGGAACCACCCGAGGCATCCGCTGCCCCGGTAGCCCTGGCGCCGCCCCATTTCCCGCGGGCCGAGGCTGCCTGCGCCACCGAGCCGCTGCGAGCCACGGGGACCACCTATCACGTGTGCGACTGCGGCCCGGGCGCCGCACCCGGTTGCATTCCCGGCAACGACGCGAACCCTGGCACGAGCAAGTCTTCCCCGTGGCGGAGCTGGTCGAAGGCGTCGGCGCAGTTCGCGAGCATGGCCGGGGGCAGCACCGTGGCCTTCTGCCGCGGGGGCGCCTGGACTGGGCTGTCCGGTACCGGGCCGATGCGGAACACGAGGTGCTCCGCCTCGAGCACTTGCGACATGCGGGACTACGACCCGCAGCCGGTCTGGGGCCGAAAGGGGGATGTCGCTCCGGTCCTCCAGTTCAAGCCGGGCCAGAAGTTCATGGAGATGGGCTGGTACCAGAAGTGGGACCTGGCCCCCGTCCGCGGCTTTCGCTTCCTGAACCTGGACGTGGTCGGCTCGAACGACGGCACCGTCCACGGCGTATACGTCTGGGGAAAGGTGGAGGACGTCGAGGTCTGCAACATGACCTTCCGCGACGGCCTCGATGGCGCCTACTACGGCGTGGTGACCAGCACCATCCAGCGCGTGAACTTCCACCACAACCGTGTGATCAACAACCCGTTCGGAGTTGGGCCCATCCAGGGCACGTCCTGCGCCTCCGACTGCGTATTCGACAGCAACTACATGGACTTGAACGGCGGCGCCTCCAACCGCGACCACTCCATCTACGTCGGCTCCAGCCCTGACCCCAAGGGGACCTTCCCGAACCAGCGCTGCGCCAGCTCCGGCTGCTACATCACCGCCCTGCGCACCCGCATCACCAACAACGAGATCCGCCGCTCCGCCCGCGGGCTCGGCACGACCTGCGTCGGCTCCATCCTGGTGGTCCACGAGCCCCACGACGGGCTCGTGATCGAGAACAACCTCCTCTACGAGCCGCCCGGCACCGCCTCGGAGGGCTGCTTCGGCATCGACGTGAGCAGCGGCAACGACGCTCCCGGCGCCTTCCGCGGCACGGTCATCCGCCGCAACCGCATCTTCAACGTCGGCGGCGTCGCCATTCGCATCAGCGAGTGCCCCGATTGCATCGTCGAGAACAACCTCATCGTCGCCGACCGCTTCACCGGCGTCGGCATCAAGTATCCCGACGAGCGCAGCCAGCCACCCCCCGACTCCCTCGAGAGCACCCGCGGCATCATCCGGAACAACACCTTCTTCGTCCCGAAGGGGAACAAGTCCGTGAGCGCCGGGATCTTCGCCGGCCACCTCGGCGAAGGAAGCGGCTACGTGGTGGCCAACAACGCGCTATATGGCCCGCACGCGGTCCTGGACCTGGGGCCCGGCGTGCAGGTCAATCTGGGGAACCGGACCTCGACCTATGCGACCTGGTTCGTGAACCCTGGCCCGGAGCCGTCGATGGCGGACTTCTCGCCCGCCCCCGGTTCGCCGCTCGTCGATTCGGGGAACGCCGCGCACGCGGCCCCGACTGCGATCGGCTCGGTCCTTTGGTCCCCGACCGACCGCCCCGCCCCCAGGCCGGTGGGCGCAGGCCCGGACGTCGGGGCATTCGAACGATGAATAAGGCCTCGACCCGAGCTAGGTTCTGGACGCGCATCGCCTGGTCGGACCGGGGTCGGGACCGGGGTTTTTCGTCCGTGATCGGGCCGGCGATGCGATTGTTTTTCGAAAAAAGACCCATCCGGAGTCCTGCTAAGGGGGCGTAAACTGAACCTGATAGATTTTTCGACTCAATGAGTCATGTACTGATTGCGCCTACCTTAGTCGCACCCCTGCGAATATCACAAATTGTCCAAGTCATTGAGATGTAGGGGCATTTCCCACGTTGGCCCTGACCAGTTGGGGGGTTTTCTACCGCTTCGACACGTGGTTGATTGAGTCCATGAGGTTTGTGCCCTGAACCAGGGACACTCCCCACAGAACGGCTCGCGGACGTCACGCTGACTCGCGGGAAGAACACCACGAGAGGCATCGAACCATGATCATGACTCGAAGCGTTACACTCTATCTCCTCGCCCTCGCGGCGGTCGCTCTGGCACCAGCCTGCGGCGAGCCCGCGGCATCGCCCGCAATGGTCGACGCTGCCACAGGCGTCACGGTAACGATCAGCCCTTCCAGCGCCGACGTTGGCCCGGCTTCGGCCGTCGCCTTCGCCGCTGCGGTGACGGGTACGGTGGACACGAGCGTTCGCTGGTCCGTGACCGAGGTAGGGGGTGGAGTAGTTGACGCCTCCGGGCACTACGTGGCCCCCGCAAGCGCCGGAACCTATCACGTCGTGGTTCAGTCCATGGCCGACGTGACACGCACCGCCACTGCCACGGTCACCGTGACGGCTGCGGTCACACCTCCGCCGCCGCCCGCCCCGGCAGGCAGTTGCGCCGCGGAGCCGCAGCGGACCACCGGGACGACCTACTACGTTTGCGACTGCGCCACGGGGGCACAGGCGGGCTGCGTCGCAGGGAACGACTCCTACAGTGGAACGAGCCCGGGCACCCCCTGGCGCTCCTGGTCCAAGGCCATGAGCCAGTTCAACACGATGGCTGCCGGAAGCACCGTGGCGCTTTGTCGCGGTGGTTCGTGGACGGGGCTCGGCTCGACGACCATCATGCGAAATCTGAACTGCCGGGCCGATTCCGCCACACGGCCCCCCGCGGCGGGAGACGTTCAGACCTGCAACCTTCGAGATTACACGCCGTCCTCCGGGGCATCCGCGCTGCCCAGGCTGGCTTTCTCCTCGGGCATCTTCATGGAGATGGGCTGGTACGAGGAGTCCGGCGGCGGATGGACCGCCCCTTCGGTCACGGGCGTCAGGATCCTCAACCTCGACGTGGTGGGCAACGGGGGAAACGTTCAGGGTGTCTATCCGTGGGGCAGGGTCCGAAACATGGAGATCTGCGGAAACAACTTCCGTGATGGCGTCAACAACGCCTACTACGGCGTGACGACGATGACGATCAGCTACGTGAACTTCCATCACAACCGCATCACCAACAACCCGTACGGCATCGGCCCCATCACCGGCACGTCCTGCGTGCAGAGCTGCTGGTTCGACAGCAACTACATGGACATGAATGGTGGCGGCGAGAACCGCGATCATTCGATCTACGTCCAGAGTTCCCCCTACGGCGGTCCCAACTGGCCCACCGCAGTCGTCGGCCCCAATCCGAGGCTATGCCAGGGAACCGGCGGGGGCACGGCCTGCTACGCCGTCGCCAAGGATACTCGCATCACCAACAACGAGATCCGCCGCTCGGCCTGGGGGCCAGGGGGCACGGGGTGCAATGCCTCCGCCATCGTCATCCACACCCCTCACGACGACCTTCTCATCGAGAACAACCTCGTCTATGAGCCTCCAGGAACGGCCAACGGTGGGTGCTATGGCATCGACCAGACGGCTGGAATCGACATGCCCGGTGCCTGGAACCGGACCATCATCCGCCGCAACCAGGTCTACAATGTCGGAGGTAACGGCATCACGATCGGGAACTGCAGGAACTGCGTCATCGAAGACAATCTCGTCGTCGGTGGTTCGCAGGGCATCCAGTACCCCGATCCCGGGAATCGCTGCTCTTCCGTGTCGTACCCGCCCACGGCCAACTACAACTGCTCGGGAAATCTCTCCGACACTGGCGGCATCGTCAGGAACAACACCGTGTACAACGGTGGCGACATCACCATCAACAGCATGAGCGCAGCCGTGGTGGCAAACAATGCCGTGTGCGGGGGAGGCATCTCCACCCCCGCAGGGGCAACGAACGACCACAACCTCACGGGCGCAACATGCGCTGGCTGGTTCCAGAGCCCAGGCACCAACCCCGCCACCGCAAACTTCAAGCCGGGCGCTCCCCTGGCGAACACGGGCGGTACGGTGTCGGAAGGATCCAGGTACATCTCGGTCCAGCCGTGGAGCGCCACCGACGCGGGTTCGGTGCCTAGCGGAACGCCGAGCATCGGGGCGGTTCGGTAGCCGGCGGTCCGTGCTGAATCTACGCTCCGGTGGGCGCCCTGCTGGTCGGCGCTCACCGGAGCGTGTCTTCACGTCAAGCGCACATTCCGGGCGGGGACCGGGAGCCCTTCCCCGTCCGTGTGGGACGGACGACCGATGAGGTTCCGGGGTAGATTGTTCGGCGTTTCGCTCGCCACGGAGTGCCGCCATGGGTTCCCGCCGCTACTGCCTGATAACGCCCTGCCGGGACGAGGCCCGGTACGCGCGGCGCACGCTCGACTCCGTCACCCGCCAGACGGTCACCCCCGCACTTTGGGTCATCGTGGACGACGGCTCAAGTGACGAAACTCCGGAGATCATCCGCGAGTACGCGGCCCGCTTCCCTTTTATCCGGATGGTGACCCGCCCGGACCGGGGCGACCGCAAGCTCGGAGGTGGCGTGATCGAGGCCTTCGACGCTGGTTACGCGACGATCGAACCCGGGGACTACGAGTACGTCTGCAAGCTCGACCTGGACCTCGACCTTCCCCCTCGTTACTTCGAGATTCTCATGGAGCGAATGGAGGCCGCGCCGCGCATCGGCACGTGCTCCGGCAAGCCCTATTTCTTCCCGCCGGGGGTTCCCGACGACCAGGTGAAGTTCCCGCTCGTCGACGTGCGCAACCTGGTGTCCGAGAAGATAGGAGACGACGTATCGGTGGGGATGACGAAGTTCTTCAGGACCGCTGCCTTTCGGCAGATTGGCGGGTTCGTCAGGGAGCTCATGTGGGACGGCATCGACACTCACCGCTGCCGCCAGCTGGGCTGGATCGCCATCTCCTGGGACGACCCCGAACTGCGCTTCATCCACCTTCGCCCGATGGGCACGAGCCACAAGAACTGGTGGACGGGCCGGGTTCGCCACGGCTTTGGCCAGTACTACATGGGCACCACGCCGGTCTTCATGCTCGCAGCCGCCGCCTACCGGATGACGCGCCCCCCGGTGATCCTCGGAGGCCTTGCCATGCTCCACGGCTACGTCCGGAGCATGGTCCTGCGTGCTCCGAGGTACGGTGACGAGGAGTTTCGCAGCTTCCTGCGCAGCTATCAGTGGGCCTGCCTGTTGAAGGGCAAAGCGCGGGCCGTCTCGGAACTCAACGCGCGGCAGGAAAAAGTATGGAACCCCGGGACAGATGTCGGCCGATGAGGAGCCCGCTCGGATGAGCGCGAGCTCCTCGGAGGCTTCCGCGCCCCGGGAACATCCTCTTCCCCCGCAGGGTGGGTCGCTCCGGGAGGGGGCGATCCGCGGCTCGGTCTGGACCCTCGGCGGGCATGTCTTTGCCCAGTTGCTGCGGCTCGTCAGCAACGTCATCCTGGCCCGCCTGCTGTTCCCGGCGGTGTTCGGCCAGATGGCGCTCGTCTACACGTTCGTCACTGGTCTGCAACTCTTCTCCGATGTTGGCACGGGCCCGGCCATCATCCAGCACGCCCGCGGCGACGACCCGCGCTTCCTCCAGACTGCGTGGACCATCACGCTGGTTCGTGGCTTTGTCCTCTGGGGCGCCTCGTGGGCCATCGCGGGGCCGGCCGCGTCCTTCTACGGGCAACCGATCCTCGCCTGGCTGATCCCGGCGGCCGGCTTCAGCGCGGTGATCAACGGCTTCGAGACGACGTCACCCTCCCAGGCTCGACGCCACATGCGGGTGGGCATGCTCACGGTGATGGAGGTCACCAGTCAGGTCATGGGCTCGCTCACCACGATCGGCCTGGCGTTGCTGAACCGCCACCTCCGTGGCCCAAACGATCCCAGCGCAGTCTGGGCCATCGTCGGTGGTGGGCTCACCCAGGCACTCGTGCGCCTGATCTTCACCTACACGTTACTCCCCGGCGTCCGGCCGAGATGGCTCCTCGACCGCACCGCGCTGCGGGACCTCATGCACATCGGGCGCTGGATCTTCGTGAGCACGCTGCTCACCTTCCTGGCCGGGCCGGCGGATCGGCTCATCTTCGGCAAGATGATCCCGGTGGCGCTGCTGGGGGTCTACGGCATCGCTGCCAACCTGGCGGTCCTGCCCACCGAGGCGATCCTCAAGCTCGGCTACGCCGTGGTGTTCCCGGCCTACGCCCGTCTGCAAGAGCGAAGCGACTTCCACAAGGTGTTCGGCCGGGTCCGCATGCCGCTCCTGCTGCTGGGAGCCCTGATCGTCTCCGGGCTCCTCGCCAGCGGCCCGTTCCTGATCCGGGTCCTCTACGACACCCGCTACATCGACGCCGGGTGGATCCTGCAGTTCCTCGCCGCCATGGCCTGGTTCCAGATCCTGGAGATCACGAATGGCGCGGCGCTCCTCGCCAGGGGCCGGGCCGACTGGGTTGCTGCCGGAAACGGAACCAAGCTCGCCGGTATGGTTGCCTTCCTGCCGCTCGGATACCACCTGGCCGGATTCCGAGGCGCCCTGGCGGGACTGGTCCTCTGCGAGGTCCTCAAGTACCTCGTCTCGGCAACCGGAGTGGCGCGCCGCGGATTGCCGGTGTTCCGAGGCGACGTCTTCTACACGCTTGCGGTGGGCGTGATCTCCTTCCTGGCGTTCCTGGCCGGACGCTCCACGGAGCTGGCGACCCGGTCGGCGCTGACCGGCTTCCTGGTGGCCGGGACCCTCGTCACGGGGGTCTGGGGGGGTTGGGGGCTGCGCCACTGGCGCCGGGAGAAGGCCGAACGTGTGGCCTGGCTTTCGGCTCGGGACTAACCCCGCTTCCGCCAGTCGATGACCCGCCGGCCACGTCCGCGCGCGCGCAGGACCCGGAACTGCAACTGCCCAAGGGCCTGCGGGAACTTGCCGAGCACCGTGAACGCGGCGAGCAGGAGCGAGTCGCCGGCAGGGAGCCCGCGCCGACGGGTCTTCGCGTAGACTCGCGCCAGAAGCACGGGGTATCCGGCGAAGAGTGCCAGGGAGACCCCGCGCGTCGGAACGGCAAGGAGCAGCGCCGCCGTGGGCAACAGAACGCCCCAGACCCAGGCGCTGCGCATCTCCCGCCGCTTGTGGCGCTCCGGCGAGGCGCCGTGAATGGAGGCCCCCTCCGCGAAGGACCAGCCGGTCCGGACGGAGCGTCTCCACCATTGAGCGAAACTCGTCATCGCCGCGTCGTGGAAGACCATGTCCTGGTCCACCCGGAGGATGGTCCAGCCCGCGGTGCGCAACCGCAGGCAAAGTTCGGGCTCCTCCCCGGCGATCAGCCCTGGGCGAAAGCCTCCCGACGCGACGAAGGCGCTCACCCGCATCATCATGTTTCCCCCGCAGGCGCGAGTCTCCCCCGCAGGCGCGTCCCACTCCATGTCGCAGATCCGGTTGTAGATGGTCCGGTTGCGTTCCCGCTCCCGTACCCTTCCGCAAACCGCCGCGACCCGTGGCCCGAGGAGCATCTCGTTCGCGGCTCGGGCCAACCACCCCTCCACGAGCTCACAGTCCCCATCCACGAACTGGATGAACTCGGCATCCGGGAGCCGCTCCAGCGCCGCCGCGAATCCCTCGTTGCGGGCCCGCCCGGCCGTGAAGGGGTGCGCCGGATCGAGGATCACCACGGTGGCACCGGCCAGTCGCGCCCGCTCCGGGCTCCCGTCCGTCGAGCCCGAGTCCACGTAGATCACCGGGGCACCCACCGCGGCGAGCGACTCCAGGCATCGGGCCAGGCGCTCCCCCTCGTTTCGCCCGATGGCGACCACGGCAAGGCGCATCACCTGGGGATGCTCCCGTCGATCGTGACACTGGCCCCGCGGTGCTTCGCGCCGGCGACGAGGAAGGACGCGCCCATAGGACCTTACGCTGCTGACTGCCCGGGCCGTGGGGCGGCGAGGCGACTCACCGGAGCCGCCCTCGACCTGCGCCGACGGACCGCGCGGGGCAGGAGGGAGCACGTGACAAGTGCCCCGGCGATGGTGGGCGGGAACGGGGTGACCACGGCATTCGGAAGGTCATCGATGGCCCAGAGTAGCACCACCACCGCAAGCGCCGCCGGGGCGGCAAGGCGCGCGTCCCCCCAGAAGGCGGCCGGGAAACGGCGCAGGAACGCCACGACCGGGAGGGCCAGGATCAGGATCAGCGCCGCGAGTCCCACGAGGCCCGAGACGCCCAGGGTGATGATCCACATGCCGTCGGTGACGGAGACGTCGCGCCCGTCCTCGTCGAAGATACGGGAACGGCCCCACCTTCCCCATCCGAGCCCTGGCCGTTGCATGGCCTTCTCGATGAGCGCGTCCTCGTGGTCCATCCGGTATTTCAGGGAATCGGCTCGCTCCGGATCGATCCAGCTCGACGAGAGGGTCACCAGATCGTCGCCGGTCCAGCCGGCGATGCGCGCGGCGGAGTAGGCGGGAGGCACGAGAATGAGCGCAAGCAGCAGCCACGGGGCTCGAATCCGCCGCGTCCCCTCCAGAACCGCCATCCCCAGCGCGAGAAGGAGTATCGCTCCGGTCGCCTTGACCAGCAGGGTCATCACCACCAGCACCGCCACCACCCAACCGTAAGGAATCCCGCCGAGCAGGGTCCGGGCGCGCGTTCTCCACTCCCAGTACGCCACGAGAGTGGCCGACGCCATGACCATTCCCAGCATGAGCCCGTGGGACATGAAGACGTTGGGCCGGTAGCCGCCGAAGCGGATCGCCTGCAGGAAGTCCATGGGGTGGAACCCGTAGACCGACAGGTGCAGGTTTGGGCTCATGCGCACCTCCCAGAGACAGAGGGGCACGTAGGCAAGTGCCGCCACGACAAGGGCTTTCGCCAGGTCGCTCAGCGCCCTCGGACTGTCCAGGTAGATTCGCCCGAGCAGGTAGGGCACGCCCCACACCGACGTCGTGTGGAACACCGCATGGGCTCCGTCATAGGCACCCAACCCGTTCACGAGCGAGGTGACGAACGGCTCCAGGCACCAGAGGGCCATGGGCAGGTCGAGTAAGCGCGGGCGCAGCCGTAGCCAGCTGCGTGCGTCGAAGGCGAGGCTGGTGACCAGCACCACCACAGGAACGAACATCGCCTTGCTGGTGAGGAACGGCGCCTTGAACCAGGAGTCGTAGGAAGGGAGCAGCATCCATCCGGCGAGGAGCGACACCACCACGCCGCGCCGGGGCCCCAGCCATGCGAACAGGCCTGCGACTGCGGGCACGAACGCGACGAGCGCGATCGGCACGAATATGTTCGCTGCTTCCATGTATCCGATGCACCCCTTTGGGGATTCATTGGCCCCCGGATTTACCGGCCCGATTCACTTGACGTTCCGCAGCCCCGAGACAAGTCGGTCGCAAGTGTGATGTCCAGCTTCGGCGGTCCGGCTGCTTTCGTGCTAGCTTCCCCACTCGGTAGAGAAATGTCCACCGCCTTGCCTCCCAACGACCTGCCCGGATACGAGGACACCGGAGCGCCGTCGGCCCACCACTCCTCCCCCCTGGATTGGGCCGGCCTCGTCCTCGGTGCAGCGCGGCGCCGTCTCGGGGTGTTCTTTGCGGTGTCCCTGCTGGGCCTGGGAGCAGCAACGGCCTACTTCTTTCTCCGTCCCCCCACGTACTACGTGGAAACGCGGTTGCTGGCGCAGCGCCAGCAGGCGCTCCCCTCGATGATTCGCACCGCGGGCGCCGACGAGGCACCCACCCGCACCGCCTCGGAGTTCGTACATCAGCGGGAGAACCTTCTCGCGATCATCCGGGAGACGAACCTGACTCCGCAGGCGAAGGCCGAAACGGGAGGTAAGTCGCGACTCCTGGGAGGGGACGACGAGGATCCCCTGAACTCCCTCGTGGTGCGCCTCGACCGGGCGCTGAAGGTCACGACTGGCGACGGCGTGGTCACGATATCGGTCCAGTGGAACGATCCCCAGCAGGCGTACCACATCATCGAGGCGGCCCTGCAGAACTTCCTGGAAGCCCGGCAGGTCCAGGACATCACTGCCTTCGACGAGGCGATCGCGCTCATGCAGGGGCGAGTTGCCGTCCTGCGCCAGCAACTGGAGAAGGTGGAGGCGGCCGAAGGCAGCTCACTCCCCGCCGATTATGGGTCCCCGTCCAGTACCGTCGTTCCGCGTACCTTCTCGACCCAGTCCCAGCAGTCTGCCGAGGAACTTGCCAGGCTCAAGTCGCTGCTGGACGCCAAGGAGCGAGCCGTCCGGGACCTGGAGGAGGCGCGGCGCCGCCGTCAAGTCGAGCTCCTGGCGCAACTCGAGGAGCGGCGCGGTATCTACTCCGATGCCCACCCCACGGTCATCGCCTTGCGGAGGGAGTTGGCGGCCTTCGGGCCCGAGTCGGCGCAACTCGTGGCGCTACGCGACGAGGAGGCAAAGCTCCGCGAGGAGTACAGGGCCCGCCTGGCGGCGGAGCCGCGACCCCGGACCGGGGAATCC
This sequence comes from uncultured delta proteobacterium, assembly GCA_963700085.1. GTDB lineage: Bacteria > Myxococcota > Myxococcia > Myxococcales > Anaeromyxobacteraceae > CAIOAK01. The sequence continues at coordinate 61,274 of CAVOWI010000017.1, read as the reverse complement.
AACCGGCCCGCGGCCTCCAGCGTATCGAGGGCAGGACCCGGACAGGAGAGCGAGCGCCTGCGCGAGGCCCGAGCCCAGTTCCAGAACATGCTCGGCCGCGTGAACGAGGCTCAGCTGGCACTCGATACCGCCCGTGCAGCCTTCAAGCACCGCTACACGGTGATCCGGCCTGCCGAGGTCCCCCGCTCGCCGTTCGCCCCAAATCCTCTCAAGGTGTTCGGGGTGGGCGGAGCCCTGTCCCTTCTCCTTGGCCTCTTCTTCGCGGTGTTGCCCGACCTGAGGGCGGGTCGGGTCGTGGAGAGGTGGCAAGTCGAGCGCAGATTGGATCTGCCCGTCCTCGCTGAGTTTCGAGCGCCACCGGATCGATAGGACACGCTCGGGCGGGAAGGCCCGACGTTCATACCCGCCTTGGGGCACCTGGAGGGTCAGTTGCAGTCGCTGGCAACGCCCGTGTTCCGGCAGACCCTGGCCCTCGAGATGTAACCCTCCCAGGTGCCGGCTTCGCCCTCGCCCACGTGGACAGAGCCGCCCTGCAGGTCGGGGACGAATGCGTGGGTGGAGCTGCTCAGCGCCGCACCGTCCCCGTAGACCGTCGCCAGTCCAGCCGGCGCCATGCAGGCCTTGAGGGTATGCGAACTCGCGGTGGCCCAGCCTGGATGCGCACCGCACGTCTCCTGGGACGAAGCACCGTTCGTCACTCGCAGGCAGATGTTGGTGGCGTCGGAATAGAGTTGCGCGCTCGTGCCCGCGATGGCGCCGTTCCAAGAGACCGCCACGCGCTTCAGCGCGAAGGGTGCGGTCCAGGCCATCCCCTCGAATGGAGCCACGTCGGCGAGAAGGCAGAATCCGGTGGCGGCAGTGGTGTCCAGGACCGGGGGCAGGACCAGCGCCTCCATGTCGTCCGAGTTCTTCAGCGTGTCGTACATCGTGAAGCCAGGGTCGAAGCCGATGTCGGCGCCGCGCCCGATCTGGGTGAGCGTGACTCCCCAGGCGTAGAGGTCGATGTTCGCGAGCGCACCGGCCGGGTTCTCCAGATACACCGTCGCCTCTCCGCCGGGCAGCTGGTTGCCGTCCGAGCTGATGTTGGTGATCCTCACACGGCTCCACTGGCCCGCCGTGTAGTTCGCGAGGACGATGTTCTGCGAGCCCATGGCAACCCGACCAGGACCCGGAACGGCGGCCACGTCGCTGCGAACGCGCAGCGTTCCGGTGGAGACTGGCCGGATCCCAGATCTGTCCCTCGACATTGCCCGCCGACGAGAATCTCGCCAGCGGAAGCGAGATGCCGGTGCCGGGCGGAAGGACGAGATGGGACGCGGAGACGATGTCGCTATCGTTCGGGGGAAGGATGGCGTTCGCCGTGACCGTCACCCCCGCGCCGACCGGCGTCCATTGGTCGAGAGCTTGTGCGAACTCGACCTTGTTGGTCCCCTGCAGTCCGAAGAGGAACCCCTTGCCGGGGTAGATCCGAGGCGCGTGGCGCCAGGCCGTGCGGTACAGGGGGTCGGCGCCGGTGGTGAACGGGGCCTCACGGTTGTGCACATAGCTGGCGAATCCGCCTCCCGGGAGCGTGAGCCCCAGCACCGGCGCCATCTTGGCCTGTACGTTCTCGGGAGTGGCCGCCTCGCTCCATACCGCGGTCTCGTAGATTTTCCCCTTGAAGAGGAAACGTGGGTCCTCGTCGTCGTAACCCCCCACGGATGCGGGACGGCTACCGGTGAAGAGCGAGGTCACGGGAACCGCGGCGACTCCCACCGAAGGGGCGTAGCTGTTTGCAGCAATGATGATCCGTCCGCTCGCATCGTCGCGGCCAGCGCAGACCACCATGTAGCTCGTGTTCAGCGGGCCGTTGTCGCGAATGCCGAAATTCGTGAAGTTCGTCCCGGTGACGGCCATCACCCAGTTCCCCGCCCCCGTGGTCGTTTGGTAGTGGAAGCAGAAGGACCCGTGCATCTGCATGAGAACCCACCCGCTGTCGTCCTGCTTCCCCTTGGCGATGATGATGCGCTCCTGGTCGTAGACGCCGAGCGGGTCCCAGTCGGGCTTCACCACCGCGCAGACAAGCATGTCGCGGGGGAGGTTCAGGGCGCTGCTGTCACCGCTCCACTGGTAGTGGAGCGGTGCGCCGGGGCTCCCGAAAGGGCCAGCTCCGTGCCGGGGGATCCGGGGATACGCGATCGCGTTCGTGGTGGTGATGGCCGGGGCCCCGGCGGGCGCAGTCCAGCTGCCTCCGCCAGTGAGCTTCGACTCCACCGGACCCGAAGCGCCGAAGATCAGGTGCTGGACCATGTTCGGGCTGGAGTCGGGCCAGACTCCGTTCACGTCGCCGCCCCAGGCGGTCGGCGTGGCCCAATGCTGGATCACCGCAGGCGGAGCAGGGCAGGTGACGACAACACTGGTGACGTTGGCCGAGCCGATGGTGCCCGAGGCGCCCGAGATGGTGCAAACCTGGGCCGGGTTCGCCGGCTGGTGCGCGACGCTGACGGAGTAGCCGGTTCCGCTGTCGAGCGGGGTCGCGAAGGCGAAGGTCGTAGCCCCAGAGGGCACGACGACGTCCGCCTCGCCGGCCGTCCGGAGGGCCAGCCCAACCCCTACCAGGCCGTTCACCGTTCCACCGATCGTGAACTGGGCGGTGACGCAGGTCACGTTGACGTTGGTGACGTTGGCGCTCCCCACCGTGCCCGTGGGATTCGCCACCGTGCAGGTCTGCATCGGGCTCGAAGGTTGGGTGAGAACCGTGGCGGAGTAGGCTTGGCCGCTCGCCATCGAGGTGGCAAACGTGTAGCTGGTGGCGTTCGCCAGGACGGTGGTGTTGTCGGCGAGTCCGTTCTGGAGGATCAGGGTTCCTTTCAGGTTGGTGACCGTGCCGCCCACCGTGTACCGGTTCGTGGTGCAGGCCACCTCCACGCTGGTGACGTTGCCGCCTCCCACCGTTCCGCTTCCTCCGCTCGTCACCGCGCAGGTCTGTGACGGAGAGGACGGCTGCGTCTTGACCGTCACTGCGTAAGCGCTTCCGGACGGCACTGCGGTCCCGAAAGTGAAGGTCGTGGCGCTCGCCGCCACCGGGAGGTCGGCTTGCCCCGCCATCGCGAGCACCAGTCCCGCCCCGGCGAGCCCGCTCACCGTGCCGCCCACCGTGTAAGTGGCCGTGGTGCAGGCCACCACCACGCTGGTGACGTTGCCGCCTCCCACCGTTCCGCTTCCTCCGCTCGTCACCGCGCAGGTCTGTGACGGAGAGGACGGCTGCGTCTTGACCGTCACTGCGTAAGCGCTTCCGGACGGCACTGCAGTCCCGAAAGTGAAGGTCGTGGCGCTCGCCGCCACCGGGAGGTCGGCTTGCCCCGCCATCGCGAGCACCAGTCCCGTCCCGGCGAGCCCGCTCACCGTGCCGCCCACCGTGTACGTATTGGTGGTGCAGGTCACCGCGATGTTGGTCACGTTTCCGCTCCCCACCGTCCCGCTGGCGTTCGCCACCGTGCAGGTCTGCGAAGGCGAGGACGGCTGGGTCTTCACGGTCACCGCGTACGCGCTTCCGGAGGCCGCCGCGCTCGCGAACGAGAACGATGTGGCGCTCGCCGCAATCGAGAGGTCCATCTGTCCTGCCGTGGCGAGAACCAACCCGGTTCCGGTGAGCCCGCTCACCGTACCACCAACCAGGAAGAGGCCCGTCGAGCAGTTCACGACCACGCTCGTCACGCTGGCTCCCGCCACGGTACCGGAGCCGCCGCCGACCGTGCAGGTCTGCGCCGGGCTTGTGGGCTGCGACACCACCGTTACCGCGTAGGAGGTGCCGCTCGCCGCCGGACTGGCGAACGTGAAAGTCGTGGCGCCGGCCGCCACCGAGAGATTCGACTGCCCGGGTGTCGCGAGGACCAGGCCCGTGCCTTGCAGGCCAATCACGGAGCCACCGATCGTGAAACTGGCCGTGACGCAGACCACGGCGACGTTGGTGACGTTCGTGGCCCCCATGGTACCGGTCCCGTTGGTCACCGTGCAGGTCTGTGACGGGGACGTCGGCTGGGTGAGCACCGTCACCGCGTAGGCGGCGCCGGCCGCCACGGAAGTCGTGAAGGTGAAGGTCCCGTTCGCGGAGATGGACAGGCTGTCTCCCCCGTTGTTCTGGAGCACCAGTCCGGTACCTGCCAGACCCGAGACGGTCCCGCCTACCGTGGACGCGCCGGTGACGCAGGTCACGGCGACGTTCGTCACGTTCCCGCTCCCCACCGTCCCGCTGCCGTTTGTCACCGTGCACGTTTGTGCCGGCGAGGTCGGCTGGGTGAGAACCGTGACCACGTAGGTGGCTCCGCTCGCCACCGCCGTGGTGAAGGTGAAGGTCCCGTTCGCGGAGATGGACAGGCTGTTTCCCCCGTTGTTCTGGAGCACCAGGCCACTGCCTGAAAGCCCGCTCACGGTACCCCCCACCGTGTAGGAACCCGGGCTCGGTGGGCTGGAGCTCGAGCAACTGGCCAGAACCGCGCTGACAGCCAGGACCGAAAACGCCTTCATTGCGATTCGCATGAAAATCCTCAGTTTGGACCGGACGGAAACGCGGACACCCATCCGGGTCGATTCGAACAACGGGCGGAATGTAGCAAGTTACATGGCTGTCGGGCCGGCGCAAGTCGGTTGGCTGTGAGATAGGACCAGGACGGCGATTCACTGGCCTGTTGCCAGAAGGCTAGAAATCCCGGGGCCTTGTCTCGCTCAAACGGGGATCCCCGGGCAAGCCGTGTCGCAACGTCTCCAGCACCACTCTTGCCAATCACCTCGCAGCGTCCATAGGGAGCGCGGAGTGGGTCGCGGCGGCACCTCGAAGTGCTACCTTGCGCCGGCGTGACTAGGTCCCGCCCTCCGCTACTGAGCCCGCTCCTTACCGCCCTGGCGTGTGCCGTTCCTTCCGGTCGAATTCATTCACCCAGGTCCGCCTCTCTGTCGCTTGGACCGCCTCCCTGTGCTCTCGGCAACCGCAGCCAGTGGACTTCGATGAACACGAAACTCTTCGCTCTCGCCCTCCTCCTCGCCGGCTGCGGCTCCAGCGCCACCGCGGTGAAGAACCTCACCTGGAAGCCACCACCCCAGTCTTCCGCCTGCACCGACGCCTCGCCCTGCGAGAACGTGAAGCGTTGGTTCGCCTTCGAGACCCGGTCCGCGGGCGACTTCGCGGCCTGCCTGCCGGTGCCGCAGAAGGGAACCGAGGAGACTTGCGCCAGGGGCGCCGAGGCGTCCGCCAGGACCCACCAGGAGCACCTCGAGTTCTTCTCCGGCCTCTGCGGCGAATCGGTCGGAGTTCCGACCGGCGTCGTCTTCCCCTACTTCGGCGTGCCGGAGAACGACAAGGTCATCACCTGTGGCGGAAAGGGAGGGATCCCCGCCTTCCCCTGCCGCGTCTGGGAGTGGACCTGGGCGACGACCACCAAGGGGGCCGCCTTCCTGGTCTTCTTCGTCCAGCCCGCGGACGGACCGCCCGGCACGTGGGTGCTCAACAGCTGCTCGTACTGCGACGCGGGCTCGAGCTGTCGCGAGCTGCCCTTCCGCCGCTGAGCCGGAGCGGTCGCCCCGTCACCCCGCCTGCGCCGGCGGGGTCAGGTCGTCGTAGATGCGCACCGTCGCGATGTGGCCGCCCACCGGATCGAGGCCGAAGGTTGCCATTCCGGCCTGCGGCTCGAAATGCGCGCGGCCCCGGTGATCGCAGGCGTACTCGACGGCGAAGAGCTTGCCGTCGAAGGTGGCCGTGCAGTGCTTCGCGCCGATCCCGCCATCCCGGAAGGCCGCCTCGAAGAACGCCTTCCGCCCCACCGGCCCCTCGTGCAGGAAGGCGGCGCCGCTGGGTTCACGGATGGTGGCGTTCTCCGTCAGCGTGGCCAGGATGCCCTTCAGATCTCCCCGCTCGAGCGCGTGGAAGTAGGCCTTCACCACGGGTGGCTCGGCGAGCCCGGTGGCCGGCTTCAGGATCGCCTTGCGGACGGCGTGCTTCCCCTCGAGCGGCCAGGTGCCGTGGTAGACGCGAATCGCCGAGATCTTGCCGCCGCCCAGCGCGAAGACCACCGCGACCGGCAGGTCGATCTCCTCGCCGCCCCGGTCGAGGTGGAGGACGTACTCGGTCACCGTGCGCTCCGGCGACGAGACCGAGGCGACGACCTTCGCCTCCAGGCACTGCGGCGCCAGCCACTCCGCCATCGACGCGGCGAAGCGGCGCCAGGGCTGCGGTCCCCAGATGGGCGAGTCGACCGCCACGTCGTGGGAGAGCGGACCCTTCCAGTCGTGGGCAGCGCTCAGCAGCGCGTCGAAGAACTTCGAGGTGTCCATCCCGTGGTCCGTCCTCTCGCCTTCAGAGACGCATGGTGAGCTGGCCGAGCTCCGGCCGAACCGGGTCCGGCTTGGTCTCCCCGATAGAGGCCCCGATCGATCCCCGATCGAGGCGACCACGCTCGGCAGGTCCGCGGCGCCGAGCAGGTTCTCGGCCCGGAGCGCGGCGAAGACGTCGTCCTGGCCGGGGCCGGGCTGGCCACGCGCCACCGCCGACGCGAGCGCGTCGCAGATCTCGTTCACCGGATGTCCCACGTGTCCGCGCACCCAGGTGAACCGGACGCGGAGGCTCGCCTCCCGGGCCGAGAGCTCCTCGATGATGTCGCGGTTCAGCACCGGTCCCCCGGAGGCCGTCCGCCAACCTTTCCGGCGCCAGCCGTGGATCCACCTGGAGAGCGAGTCGATCACGTACCGCGAGTCGGACCGGGCCTCGACCGTCTCCCCGTCGGGAAGGCCGTGGAACGCGTCGAGCATCGCGCGCAGCTCCATCCGGTTGTTGGTCACGCCGGACGGTCCGTCCTCGACCCAGCGCGTGCCGCCGAAGCGAACCGCCATCCGGGCCCGGTCGAGGACCACGAACCCGGTGCCGCCCGGGCCCCCCGGGTTCACCAGGGCGGAGCCGTCGGTGAAGGCGACGAATCGAGGGTGTCCGCTGGCGGCCATGCCGCCGGAGAGTACCGCGCTTCGAGCCCGGGCGCTGCCCCGCCGCCCGGCCATCCTGCTCAGGAGCCTACCTTCACGAACTCGACCCGCCGGTTGTTGGCCCGCCCCTCGGCGGTGTCGTTCGAGTCGATCGGCTTCGACTGTCCGAGCCCCTTCGACGTGAGGCGCCCCGCGTCGATCCCCTGATTGACGAGCCAGGACTTCACCGCCGCCGCGCGCCGCTCGGAGAGCGGGCCGTTCACCTTGGGTCCGCCCTGGTCGTCGGTGTGCCCCTCGATGGCGAACTTGAGGCCGGGGTCCTCGTTGAGGAGCGCCAGGATGGACCTCAGGGTCGGCCCCGACTCCGGCTTGATGACGTCGGAACCGGTGTCGAAGAGGATGCCGTGGGTGACGATTCGCCCCTCGCCGGCCAGCATCTGCTTGGCGGGCTTGCCCCCCTCGGCGATGCGCACGTTCGAGATCATCTGGTGGTCACCCTCCTCCCGCGGGTAAGGCTGATGGAACTCGATGCCGAGCCGGGTGATGGGGCGCACCACGCCGTCGGGGTCGGAGAGCACGCGCTCGCCCGCCACGTACACCTTCACCTGGGTGCCGCTCACCGCGATGGCCACGTGCTGGATCCCGGACTTCACGGGGAGCTTGCCGTTGGCGTTGCTGGACTTGACTTGCGTCCCGGAGCTGGCGTGGATCTTCACCGCCTGTCCGCCGTAGCCGCTCCACTTCGAGAACATGAACGCCGTGGGTCCGCCCAGGTCCATGTCGTACTCGATGGTGAAGTTCTTGGGCATGTCGCCCTTGATCTCGTAGCGAAGCCACGTCTGCGCCCAGGTCTGGTCCTTCACCTGGTAGCGGGACTTCAGGAAACGACGATCCCCGACCTGCACGACCTCCAGCGCGTTGCCGCCTCCTCCCTTGATGGTCCACTTGGCCGGGTACTCGCCGACGTCGGTGTCGGAGAAGTCGTCGAAGACGAGCACCTTGTCGCCCGGGACGAAGTCGTAGCGGTTGCCGTAGGCCTCGCCGGCGGGCGGCGCGGTGGACGCGTCGGCTGGCGCAGCGGTCGCCGGCTGGGCATCTGTCACTCTTCGCGGCGGCGGGAGAGGCGGCCGGCGCCTCGCCGGTGGAGGCTGGGCCGGAGGTGGCTTGGCGGCATCCTTGGCCGCCTTCGCGGCGGCGTCCGCGGCGGTCTTCTGTGCGCGATTCATCAGGTCGCCGAACTGGGCGCGAGCAGGCGCGGCGGCAAGGAGCAGTGCAACGCAGAGCGATGCGATCCGTGGCGACATGGGCCCCCCCAGTGAAGTGAAGGCGATTCTAGGCGAACCCGGCGGTCCGGGAAGCACCGGTCTTGGGGCGTGCCCGAAGGGGTCTAGCCGAGCGCGCGCGAACGGCACAGGGGCGCGCAGCGCCCGCATCCGGTGCAGATCCCCGCCTCGACCCGCATCGCCTCCTCGCCGTCGTCCGAGATGGCCGGACAGGCGAGCGAAAGGCAGGCGCCGCAGCGATTGCAGAGCCTCGCCTCGACGACCAGCGGCTCGCCGCGCGGCGCACGCCGGACGCAGGGCGAGAGCGCGAGGAGGACCGTCCCTGGAACCTCGAGCGCCCGGCGGACCCGCTCCTCCGTCTGGGCGAGGTCGTCGAGATCGAGCCGGACGATGGGCCTGCCGGTGCGAGCCAGCGATTCTTCCAGGGCCGTGGAGCGAACCGGCGCGACCCGGTCGGCGATCACCAGAAGTCGTGCTCCGGCCCTCTCGGTCGCCTCGAGCAGCGCGGGCGCTCCCTCGCGAAGCAGCCGGGCGACGCCGGTCACGGCGGCCCAGCGCCCCGGCGCGGTCGCGAAAGCCCTCTCTGCGTCGAGGTCGCAGCCGATGCCCCCCTGGATCTCCACGCTCGCCCGGCGCAGCGCGCGAAGCGTGCCGAGCTGGGCACACCCGGCGCAGGCCTCGTCGGTCGACGGGCGACGGGTGGCGGCGGCGCGGATCCGGACGAGTGGCTGGATCATCCCTCCGCTCCATATCATCCCGGCGAGGCGCGTCCTATGGCTCGCGCGGAGGTCACGGGTTAGTGAAACTGTCAGTGAAGTCGTTGCTGGCGTCACCCGAAGGAGTGGTTCATGTGGCTGAACCGCGACAGGTTTGTCGCGGGGCGCACCCGGATCGCAGCCAGACCCGACCACCCGGACATGGGAAGAGGCCCCTGGGGGCCTCTTCGTTCCTTCGCTTCCTGCGAGGCGCTCACGGGGGAGCGCCGGTCCGGCTCACGCCGGTGGAGACTGCGAGTCTGTCGTATTTTGCGACGGCTCCGCTATCTCGTCCTCCTCGGTTGTGAAGCGTGTGAGTCTAATCTTGGACCTCCGCGCGGAGCTTCGCAAGATGCCCCCCAAACAGGGCTCGATGAGTCGTTGCGTCGCGGGACGCCGGCCGTCGTAAGCTCCCGTGATGCCTGCTCCTCGCAGCATGCTCGTCGCCATCATGGTCGGGACCATCGCCGGCCTTGCCGCCAACGCGCTCGGCGGCGGCGCTCCCTGGCTGGAGTGGGTTCTCGCAAACGTCGCGCAGCCGGTGGGGCAGATCTTCCTGCGGCTCCTCTTCATGCTGGTCGTGCCGGTGCTCTTCGCCGCGCTCGTCGTCGGCGTCGCCAGCCTGGAGCTCGAGGAGCTCGGCCGCATGGGGCTGCGGATGCTCGGGTACACGGTGGTGGTCTCCACCATCGCGGTGGTCATCGGCGTGGTGCTGGTGGACGTCGTCGGGCCGGGACGCGGAGCGTCCCCAGCACTCCTGGAGCTGGCGCGGCAGGGCACGACCATCCGACCCGCGGCCGGCAGCATCAGCCTGGTGACCATCGTGCCCATGAACCCGGTCAAGGCGGCCGCCGACGGCGACATGATCGGCCTCATCTTCTTCTCGCTCTTCTTCGGCGTGGGGCTGGCGCTGGTTCGCAGCGAGGCCACGGCGCGCCTGCGCGAGGCCATCGAGGGGCTCTACGAGGTGTCGATGCGCCTCATCGGCCTCGTGCTGCGCGTGGCGCCGGTGGGCGTGGCGGCGCTGCTCTTCTCGATGACCGCGCGGCTCGGGCCGGACGTGCTGCGACAGCTGGCCGCCTACGTCGGCGTCGTCCTCTTCGGCCTGGCGATCCAGATGTTCGTCGTCTATTCACTGTCAGTATACTTCCTGGGCGGGATGCGCCCGCGGGAGTTCTTCTCCGGCTCGCGCCTCGCCATCGTCACGGCCTTCTCCACGGCGTCGTCGTCGGCCACCCTCCCCACCGCGCTGCGAGTGGCCGAGGAGAGCCTGAAGCTGCCGCCCGCCGTCTCCCGGTTCGTGCTCACCGCCGGGTCGGCCATGAACCAGAACGGCACCGCGCTCTTCGAGGGGGTCACGGTGCTCTTCCTGGCGCAGCTCTTCGGCGTTCCGCTCGATCTCGGGCAGCAGACTCGGCGTGATGGGCATCTGCATCCTGGCGGGGATCGGGACCGCCGGCGTGCCGGCTGGATCGATCCCGGTGGTGGCGATGATCCTCCAGATGTACGGCATCCCGCTCGAGGGGCTCGGGCTCATCCTCGGGGTGGACAGGTTGCTGGACATGGCGAGGACGACCGTGAACGTGACGGGGGACCTGGCCGCCGCGGTGTACGTGGCGAGGGGGGCGAGGACGGGGGAGCGGAGGCGGAGTCTTGACCGTGCGGGCACACAATGAGAAGCGGCCCGGAGAGCGGAGTCTCCGGGCCGCGGGCACTGCCAGGGGCGCTGACTATTGTGGGACGACCGCCTAGTCGAAGTTGTCGTCGGTCCGCGACACGATGCTGCCCGAGCCATTTCCCGTGCACGTGGCGCCCACGTTGACGGACGTGATCCGGGCCGTGAACGGAGGGGCACCGGAGGCGGTGAACCAGATCGTGCGGTCGGTCGGCCCGGCCGTCGGGACCGGGTTGCTTCCGAGGTTGCTCGGCCAGATTCAGAAGTTCTGCGGGTTGACCGCGGTCGAGGGATAGGTCCAGGTTCCGGAATGGCTGCCCCTGGCCAAGTCGATCCTGATCCCTTCGTCGAGGGGTGAGCGCAGCTTCACCCCGTCCTGATTGTTTGAACAACAGTTGCGCATCCAGGTCAAATGACAGCCGATCGGATTCCGATCGGACAGGGGTGCCATACGCCCGCACTCAGGGTTGCGCTTCGAGTTCGGATGTAGAAGGGTGGAGTCCATATCCCATGGACAAGAGTCCTGACGGCCCGCGGCCCGCACCCCTCGAACCGCTGGAGACCGATCCTGAGACCCCCGACGGGCGCTCCGCCCTGATGGAGCAGTTCGGCCGGACCGGTACCGCCGATCCTCGCGCTCGCCACTCGACCGACACGGCCGCCGCTCCGGAGGTCACGGACCAGCTTGCCGAGGGAAGGTCCGCCCTCCTCGAGGCATTCCGCGCACCGGCGCAGACCGGCACAGCGGGCGAGGACCAGTCGACGCTGGCCGACCTGAGCAATCGACCGCGGCCGTGGCCGACGGTCGCTCAGCCCTGATGGAAGCTCTGGCGAGGGAGGCGCCGCGCGCATCCGCATCCGTCAGTCAGCTAACGCCCGGTTCCGCCATCGGGGCCCGCTACGAGATCGTCCGGCTCCTGGGGAAGGGAGGGATGGGGGAGGTCTATCTCGCCCGCGATCTGGAACTCGGGCGCGAGGTGGCGCTCAAGCTCGTCGCGCCGCACCTGGCCGCCGATCCCGCGATGCTGGCCCGGTTCCGTCGCGAGATCCAGCTCTCGAGCCTCGTCACGCACCCCAACGTGCTGCGCGTGTACGACCTGGGCGAGAGCGGCGGCCTTCGCTTCCTGACCATGCAGTACATCGAGGGGCGCAGCCTCGCCACCCTGCTCGCCGAGGAACGCCCCCTCCCCCTGGAGCGCGCGACCGCGCTCTTCCGCCAGGTCTGCGACGGGCTCGCCGCCGCCCATGACAAGGGCGTGCTGCACCGGGATCTCAAACCCCAGAACGTGATGGTCGATGCCTCCGGGCACGCGTACGTGATGGACTTCGGGCTGGCGACGTCGGACGCCGTCTCCACCATGACCCAGACGGGAATGGTAGTAGGCACGCCTCACTACATGTCACCCGAGCAGGTGATGGGCGAGCCGCTCGACGCCCGGTCGGACCTCTTCAGCGCTGGCGTCATGCTCTACGAGATGCTGACCGGTGCACTCCCGTTCCAGGGAGACACCGTGTTCGGGATCATGATGCGGCGGACAAGAGGACCACCGTCGCCAGCGCGTCAGATCAACCCCGCCATCCCGGCTCACCTGGCGGGGATCGTCGATCGATGCCTCGCAATCGACGTGAAGCTCCGATACGCCTCGGCGCGCGAGGTGCTGCGCGATCTCGATGCGGAGAACGTGAGGACGTCGCTCGCCTACAGGGCGAGGCGGCACCGGCGGGCCTGGATCGCGACATTGGCGGCGCTGGCCGTCGCGGCCGTGGCCTGGCCTGCATACCGGTCGGTCGCCCACCGGATGCGCACGCCTGGCGAGGAGGCGGCGGCCAACGTCCCTCTGGTCGGCGTGGCCCCCTTCTCCAATCGCACCGGAGACAGCGGGCTCGACTGGACCGGCGACGGCATCGCGAGGCTGGTGGCGGACGGCCTGGCGCTCTCACGCCATGTTCGGGTCGCCTCACCGGACCGCATGGCCGAGTTGCGGAGGGCCTCCCCGGACGACGCGGCGTTCCGGCGGGCCGCGGCCGAGAGCGGCGTGACCCACCTCCTGACGGGCGACGTCCTGAGCGGTCCGAAGGGCTTCACGGTGCACAGCCGGCTCGTCGAGGCTGGCACCGGGAACGAGATCACCTCGCGCCGGGTCGACTCCGCGTCGAGGGGGGACGTCGTCGGCGCCTCGACCGAGGTGACACAGTCCGTGAAGAAGGGGCTCCACATTCCCCTCGTGGAGGGAGTCGACACCTTCGCGGCCGACTTCGCGACCCACAACAACGAGGCCTACGAGAGCTACGTGCGCGGGCTCGGCGCGATCTCGACCTATCATTACCGCGACGCCGAGAGGCTCTTCCGTTCGGCGCTGGAGCGGGCTCCCGACTTCGCCATGGCGCGCTTCCGGCTGGCCAACGTCCTCGCGTCCACCTCCCGGATGGACGAGGCCGTGAGCGAGGCGCGCGCGGCGGCGGCGCAGGCGTCGAAGCTCTCGGACAGCGAGGCGCGCTACGTCCGCGCCGCGGAGGCCTACTTACTCGCAGCGCGTCGACGACGCGGTGAAGCAGTACCAGGAGCTCATCGCCCGGTACCCCTACGACCTGGAGCCGCGCCAGTTCCTGGCCCAGCTCTACCTCGACAGCGACGAGTGGCAGAAGGCAGTGGAGCAGGGGCGCGCCATGGCCCAGATCGACGCCCGCAGTCCGTCGACCCACGCCGTCCTCGGCTCCGCCTTCCTCGGCATGAAGGACTTCAACCAGGCCCTGGCCGAGTTCAGGACCTACGCGGAGCTCGAGCCGGGGAGCGCCAACGCCCACCACCTCCTGGCCGACTCCTTTCGCGCGCAGGGTGTGCTCGACATGGCGGCGGAGGAGTACGCGACGGCGCTGCGGATAGACCCAGCGTTCCACTTCTCCACCGTGGCCCTTGCTGAGGTGGAGGTGCTGCGGGGCCGGCTGGACGAGGCCGAGCGTTTGCTGGCCCCGCTCGCCGCCGCGGAGGGAGAGCTCCCGCGCTTCCGGATCGACGCCGCGTTCGGGCTCGCGTCGATCATGCGCGCTCAGGGAAGGTTCCGCGACGCAGCGCAGACGCTGGAGCAGGCCGGGCCGCTCCTCGAGGTGGAGAAGGTCCGCCAGGCGATGGCGCTTGCCACCGAGCGCTCTACGCCCTGGAGACTGCGCGAACTCGAGAAGGCCGAGGAACTGGCGCGGGAGTCGATCGATCGGGCGCCGACCCCGGGAATCACGCGCTACCTCTTCGCGCTGGCGAGCGTCCAGCTCCGGCAGGGTCGCACCGGCGACGCCCGCGCCACCGCCGTTCGCATGCTCGAGAAGGCCGCCGCCGCCGTCCGATCCAGACCGCACCCAGGACAAGGCCGCCGCCTACGTGACCGGGCTCGCCGCGCTGCAGGAGGGCAAGCTCGACGAAGCGCGGCGCGAACTCTCCCGCGCCGTCTCCCTCTCCGGCTACGAGTACGCCATCTACCGCCTCGGCCTGGCCAGGGCCCACCGCGCCTCGGGCGCGCTGGCGGAGGCACTCGCGAACGCCAAGGCAGGCGCGGGCCCCGCTCGACCCGCAGGCGCCTCGACTCGATCTCGAGGTCGACCGCGTCCTGGCCTTGCTCGAGGAGGCCGGGATCCAGGCGAAGATGGGGCGCGCCAGGCGACGCCTCGGCCGCTGCCGCAAGTTCCTCGAGGCCTGGGCCCGGCGGATCCCGGCCTTCGAGGAGGTCACCGAGGCGAAGCGGTCTCGCCTCGCGAGCGCGGTGATCGTCATCTCGGGATCTTGCCGACCGCCGCCCCGGCCGGCCGGAGCAGGCGGGTGGACCATGCCGTTCCCGTCGAAGTCGAACGTGGATGCCGGGAACTCCTCCTGCTCGAGCGTCTGGAACCGGATGACCCTTTCGCCGGAGAGCAGCCTGTAGGGCTTCCCCCGTCTCGGATGTGGTCAGCGAGCGCGTCGCGGAAGTCGATGATGCCGTCGCCGTTCATGTCGTCGAGGAGATCAGGAGCGGGTCCATCGACGACGAAGATGCGGACCGTCGTCACCTTGGCGTTCAACGCGGTCAGCATCGGCCGCTGGCGTTCCAGAGTGCGGAGCGCCTCCGTCGATGCGTCCACAGCAGATCTCGTCAGATCCAGCCCTGAGTGGATTGGCAGTCGCCTAGTCGACGAACAGGATCGGCTTGAACAGGCCGTGAGGAACGTTCATCTGGGCCGTGACGCTCGTGCGCTGGAGGAACGGCATGCGGTCGTTGACGGTCCAGGACACCGAGTCGACGAATCCCGCGAGATTTCGCGCCACTGCCGGTCTGGTGAATGCCAATGGTCGCGTCCGAGACTGAACTCTCGCCCGACGCCGGTGTCGGAGAGGATGACGAGGCCCGGAACGGCGGGCGACGCGCCGAGCTCCAGCGGCAGGCCCGACCGACTTCCGTCGTGTTGCTCAGGTGTTGGGCAACCTTGGTCGCCCAGTCGTGCAGTGTTGACCTTGAGGGCGGATCAGCCCGTGCTGCCCTTTGCCGGAAGCCCGGGGGCGAACTCGAGGTAGGTCTCGTCCGCTAGCAGGAGCACGTCGTTCCCCGGGGAGCATCGGGATGGCACCCGAAAGAGAACAGCCGTCGGGATCGGACCAGACGATCCAGGCCCTGCCGACCCCTGAACCGGTGGTAAGGCGGGCAGGCTTGGCCCCGCTCCGTTCCGATTCCCAGGGGCTTGTTGGCGAACATCCGGATGGTGAGCGGCCAGCTCTCCGAGCGGCTCGAGCGACGTGACGAACGGCACTCCATGCCCGAGATGTCCAGCGTGATGGGCTTGTTGAGGTCGGCGAATTCCTGCGCGGTGGCGGTCCTGCTGGAGCAGGACGGCGGCGGCCAGCGCGAAGAGCGCGTGCATCCTCATCATGTTGGTCCCCCTCCGAGAAGAGCGTTTGGTCCAGTTGGGAATCAGTACCGCTTTTGGCGCAGACATCCGCCGTCCATCGATCTGACAGATCGACTTTCTCGATGAGTACTCTTTGGGGGCGGACGTACCAATGGGTGGCCTGACGCGCCCCATTGGCGCGGGCCTGCCTTGGGCCGCCACCCACTCGCCTTGGCCGGCTTGCCCTTCCTGGCGTGCCGGCTGTCCCACGGCCGGAGCAGGCCAGCGCGATCACGCCGAATCCGATGGCGAGGATGCCGGCAATCCAGCGAGTTCGCGGCTCCTGGATGTGCGGCAGCTCGATCACGAAGAACTTCACCAGCTCGGCGGCGTACGCCACCACGATGAAGACCTCGATCCAGACCAGCGACATGTGGATGCGGTGGGAGCTCTCCTGCGACTCGGCCGACTGCTTGGCGATGTCGCGCTGGGCCTCCGCGATCTCCATCTGCTGGCGGGCCGAGAGCTGGGCCTCCAGGTCGCCCAGCGCGCTCCTGACCTGGCTCAGGTTCCGGGTCAGGTCCACCGCGCGCTGGCACATCCGGTAGTACCGGTGGAGGGACGAGCGAACGCTCACCTCGGGAAGCGCACCGGCCAGCGCGAAGGTGAGGACGTCGGAGCGGAGCTTCGATACCGGCTCGCGCTTCACGTCCTCGCGCAGCACCATCTCGGTGGCCTCCTCCGCCGCCTTCTTGATGGCGCAGCGCTGCAGGAGCGCCGTGAGGTAGGGCACGAAGTAGCGGTCTCGGGCCTCGGCGACGGTGTCCTCGCCGAGCGCGTGGGCCTCGCGCGCTCCGAGGACGTGAGCCGCGCCCTGGAGGCTCGCCGCCGCCCAGTGGTTCGCCCCGAGGAAGAGGTTCGGCACGCCGAGCTTGCCCCGCTCCGGCGCCGGGCGGAACACGGCGTGGACCTGCGCCAGCGAGGCCAGGAGCGGGCCGGTCCACTTGCGCGTCTCTGCGGCGCCCACCTCGACATCGTGGGGCAGGGCCACCACCGAGTAGGCGCAGAGCGACTCCTGTATCGGGGCGATCCCCATCCCGCGCAGCGGCTCGAGCAGCTCGGCCAGCAGCTCGGTCAGCGAGAAGCGTGCGCCGGGCCGGCCCAGCCGATCACCGAGCGGGACGGTGCCGGCCTGGGGCGCCTCGGCACCGGCAACGGGGGCGGTCCCCTCGGGCCAGGGCGCCGACAGCCACGGGGCGCGCTCCCCCGGTCGGGTCAGGATGGAGAGCCGCCGGTTCAATTCGAGGACCGAGGCCAGCTCCACGTCCGCGCCCAGGTCGAAGCACAGGGAGAGGACGCCCGCGCCGTGCGCGGTGAGGAAGAGCTCGACCCCGGGAGTGGGCGCAAGCCCGACCCGGGCGACCCGCGAGCCCAGGTCCACGTCGAGCGCCCCGAGCCAGCGCCGTATCCGCTCGCCGGAGGCGTGCAGGTAGGCTCCCTCCACGGTCCCCTTGTCCCCGTGGGAGAAGAGGAACCGGTCGAGCTGGCCGGTCATCTCGAGCCGGTATCGGTAGAGTTTTCGCGGGGGTTCCCGCGTCCAGAGCCCGCGGGCGATTCCCGAGGTCGCGCCGGCCAGTGCCTCGGCGGCGCGGTCGGCGGCGCGCCGCTCGAAGAGGAAGGGCAGCAGGAGCCGCGTCTGCGCCGATGCCGCGCGCGGCAGGGGCGATGCGCCCGTGGGTGAGGCGGAACCGTTCATGGAAGGCCCTCTCGAGGAGGCGACATGTTAGCGGAGCGCCGGGAAGGGTTGCCAGGGGAGAGGGCTATTCCCAGGTCCGCGCAACCTCACTAGGATGCTTCCGCCGGGTAGTTTTCCCACAGCCAGGAGCCAATCGTGAAAGAGAAGAAGGTCGTTTCCGACGAGACGAAGGCAACGCCGTCACGACGCGATTTCCTCAAGAAGGCCACCGTGGGCGCTGCCGCTGCGGGCGCGGCGGTGGCTCTCCCCACCATCCACGTCGCCCAGACGCCGATCATCTGGCGCTGGCAGTCGACCTGGCCGACGAAGGACATCTTCCACGAGTACGCCCTCGACTACGCGAAGAAGGTGAACGAGATGTCGGGCGGACGCCTCAAGATCGAGGTGCTGCCGGCCGGCTCCGTGGTGAAGGCCTTCGACCTGCTCGACGGCGTCAACAAGGGCACGCTCGACGGCGGCCACGGCGTGGTCGTCTACCACTACGGCAAGAACACGGCGCTCGCGCTCTGGGGCTCGGGCCCGGCCTTCGGCATGGACGCCAACATGGTGCTCGCCTGGCACATGTACGGCGGCGGCAAGGAACTGCTCGAGGAGATCTACAAGGCCATCAACATGGACGTGGTCTCGATCCTCTACGGCCCGATGCCCACGCAGCCGCTCGGCTGGTTCAAGAAGCCGGTGTCCAAGATGGACGACATGAAGGGGCTCAAGTACCGCACCGTCGGCCTCTCCATCGACATCTTCACCGCCATGGGCGCCGCGGTGAACGCGCTGCCGGGCGGCGAGATCGTGCCCGCCATGGACCGCGGCCTGCTCGACGCGGCCGAGTTCAACAACGCCTCCTCCGACCGAGCGCTTGGGTTCCCGGACGTCGCCAAGGTCTGCATGCTGCAGAGCTACCACCAGGCCAGCGAGCAGTTCGAGATCCTCTTCAACAAGAAGAAGTACGACGCGCTGCCCGAGGACCTGCGCAAGATCCTCTGGTACGCGGTGCAGGCCTCGTCGGCCGAGATGTCCTGGAAGGCCATCGACCGCTACTCCACGGACTACAAGGAGATGGCGGAGAAGCAGGGCGTGAAGTTCTACAAGACCCCCGACGCGATCTTGAAGAGGCAGCTCGAGATGTGGGACGTGGTGGCGGCCAAGAAGTCGGCCGAGAACCCGCTCTTCAAGAAGGTGTACGACTCCCAGAAGCTCTTCGCCGAGCGCGCCGGCAAGTGGCAGTTCGACACCTACTGCGACTTCAAGGCCGCCCACGCCCACTTCTTCCCGGCCAAGAAGGCGAAGACCTAGCTCGAGCACCGGCCGCCCGGTGGACCCCGGGCGGCCGCTTCACCCGTTTCGCCATCCCACGCCGCACCGGGAGAGCTCCGGATGCAGAAGATCCTTCTCCGCATCGACCGCGTCAGCACGTGGGTCGGCCAGGCCTTCTCCTGGCTCTTCCTCGCGCTCAGCCTCCTCATGACCTACGAGATCTTCTCCCGGCGCTTCTTCGACGCGCCTCACGCCTGGGTGTTCGACGCCCAGCTCCAGCTCTACGGCACTGGATTCATGATGGCCGGGGCCTACACCCTCGCCAAGAGCGGCCACGTCCGCGGCGACGTGCTCTACGGCTTCTTCTCCCCACGTGTCCAGGCTTCGCTCGACCTCATCCTGTACGTCGTCTTCTTCATCCCGGGCGTGCTGGCGCTCACCTTCGCCGGCACCTTCTACGCGATCGACGCCTGGAAGATAAAGGAGATGTCGTCGGTGATGGTGGACGGCCCCCCCATCTACACCTTCAAGACCATCATCCCGCTGGCGGGCGCGCTGATGATCGTGCAGGGCGCAGCCGAGATCGCGCGCTGCGTGATCTGCCTCAGGAGTGGGGAGTGGCCGTCGCGCGCCCAGGACGTTCAGGAGGTGGACGTCGACAAGCTGAAGAAGATGGTCAACGTGAAGGACGAGGACATCCAGGCCCTCGACAAGTTCGTCATCGAGCAGGAGCAGCGGAAGGAGCCGAAGCCGTGAAGATCCGCAAGGAGCTCTGGTTCGGCTTCATCCTGATGGCGGCGATCCTCATCCCCACCATCTTCTTCCTTCCGGCGCCGTGGAACATGGCCGGCGGGCATCTGGGCCTGTTGATGCTGTGCCTCGTGGTGGTGGCCATCATGCTGGGCTTCCCCACGGCCTTCACCCTCATGGGCATGGGGGTGATGTTCGCCTTTCTGGCCTATCGCTTCCAGGCCCCGGTGCCCGAGGCCGCCCGGCAGACGCTCATGCTCATGGTGCAGCGCGCCTACGCAGTGATGACGAACGACGTGCTCATCTCCATTCCGCTCTTCGTCTTCATGGGCTACCTGGTCGAACGCGCGGCCCTCATCGAGAAGCTCTTCAAGAGCCTCCACCTCGCCATCGGCCGGATCCCGGGCTCGCTGGCGGTGGCCACGCTGATGACCTGCGCGGTCTTCGCCACCGCCACCGGCATCATCGGTGCCGTGGTCACGCTCATGGGGCTGCTCGCGCTCCCGGCCATGCTCCGCGCTCGCTACGACATCAAGCTCTCGGCGGGCGTGATCACCGCCGGCGGGACGCTCGGCATCCTCATTCCCCCGTCGGTGCTGCTCATCCTGTACGGCGCCACCGCCAGCGTGTCGGTGGTGCAGCTCTACGCCGGCGCCTTCTTCCCTGGCATCATGCTGGCTGGCCTCTACGTCGGATACGTGATCATCCGGGCGTGGTTGAACCCGAGCCTGGCGCCAAAGCCGACGGCGGAGGAGAGCCACGTCGCCCTGCCGGAGTGGGCGGAGAACCTTCCCGGGGGGCGCCACAGGCTCGCCGTCCCGGCCATGGTCGCGGCGCTCCGCGGGGGCAAGGCGGGGATCTCGTCGGGGAAGCTCCTCGTCCAGATGGGCCTGGCGTTCGTTCCGATCGTCATGGTCTTCGTGCTGGTCTTCTTCCTGCACCAGGCCGCCACCACCGTCGAGATCATCGATACCGGCGGTTTACAGGAGATCGGCGCGACGATCGAGCAGGCAGCGCCGGTCGCCGAGGGCGGCCTCGCCGAGCCGCCGCCGGAGGGGCTCCAGGCACCTCCGGAATCCGAGCCGGAGAAGTTGGTCGCCGCGCCCCCCACAACCCCCGACGGGGCCCAGCCGGTGGCCGCGGTGGCCTTCTCGGCCCCTCCCCCCACGAAGACGGTGCCCGCGCCCCTCTGGTTCTGGGGCGTGGTGGCTGCGGGGCTCGCCACCCTGATCGCGACCTACGCCTTGCTCACCGGCGAGCGGTTCCAGATCCTCAAGATGCTGCTGGGATCCTTCTTCCCGCTCTCCGCGCTCATCCTCTCCGTCCTGGGAAGCATCATCTTTGGGTGGGCGACCCCCACCGAGGCCGCCGCCATGGGCGCCACGGGGGGCATGGTTCTCGCCGCTGCGTATGGGCGGCTCACCTTCAGCGTGGTGAAGGAGTCGGTCTTCCTCACGGCGAAGACGACGGCGATGGTGTGCTGGCTCTTCGTGGGGTCGAGCATCTTCGCGGCGGCCTTCGCGCTGCTCGGGGGTCAGGCGATCATCGAGACCTGGGTGCTCTCGCTCAACATGTCGCCGATCCAGTTCATGCTGCTCGCCCAGTTCATCATCTTCATCCTGGGCTGGCCGCTCGAGTGGACGGAGATCATCGTCATCTTCATGCCGATCTTCCTGCCGCTGCTCGGCCACTTCAACGTGGACCCGCTCTTCTTCGGCCTCCTCGTGGCGATCAACCTCCAGACGGCCTTCCTGTCGCCGCCAGTGGCCATGGCCGCCTTCTACCTGAAGGGCGTGGCGCCGCCTCACGTCACCCTGAACCAGATCTTCGCGGGCATGATGCCCTACATGGCCATCCAGGTCCTGATGCTCTTCCTCCTCTACATGTTCCCGGACATCGGGCTCTGGCTGCCGAGGGTCCTGTACGGCGGGGGGAACTGAGGCGGTCCGGACGGCCGGGGCATGAACCTCCACGCCTTGCTTCGCGCGCGCGCCGCGGAGGGGCGGCCGCTGCGCGTCGCGCTCGTCGGCGCCGGCAAGTTCGGGGCGATGTGGCTCTCGCAGGTGCCGCGGACGCCGGGCGTCCACGTGGTGGCCGTGGCCGACCTCCGGCCCGACCGGGCGCGGGAGTCGCTCGAACGGGTGGGATGGACCCCGGAGCGATTCGAGGCAACCAGCATCGACGAGGCGGTGCGTCGGGGCACGACCTGGATCACCGATGACGCGGAGCGCGCCATCTCGGCCGGTCCGGTGGAAGTGGTGGTGGACGCCACCGGGAGCCCCGTCGCTGGCGTCCGTCACGTGCTCTCCTGCTGCACCCACGGGAAGCACGTCGTGATGGTGAACGTGGAGGCCGATGCGCTGGCCGGCCCGCTGCTGGCGCGGCGGGCCCGGGAGGCGGGCGTCGTCTACTCGCTCGCCTATGGAGACCAGCCCGCGCTCATCTGCGAGATGGTCGACTGGGCGCGCGCGGCGGGCTTCGAGGTCGTGGCCGCTGGCAAGGGAACGAAGTACCTGCCGGCGTTCCACCGCTCGACGCCGGAAACCGTTTGGCACCACTACGGCTTCACACCCGAGCAGGTGGCGGCGGGCGACCTGAACCCCAGGATGTTCAACTCGTTCCTCGACGGGACCAAGTCGGCCATCGAGATGGCGGCGGTCGCGAACGCCACCGGCCTCACGCCGGCGCCGGGCGGTCTCGAGTTCCCTCCCTGCGGCGTGGACGACCTTCCGGGCGTGCTCCGTCCGCGCGAGGCGGGCGGGCAGCTTCACCACGCCGGGCAGGTGGAGGTCGTCTCCAGCCTCGACCGCGACGGCAGCCCGGTGTTCCGCGACCTTCGCTGGGGCGTCTACGTCACCTTCGCGGCCGGGTCGGACTACGTGAAGCGCTGCTTCTCGGAGTACGGACTCGTCACCGACGAGAGCGGCGGGTACGCCGCCATGTACAAGCCCTTCCACCTCATCGGACTCGAGCTCGGGATCAGCGTGGCCTCGGTGGGCCTGCGCGGCGAGCCGACCGGCCGGCCCGACGGGTGGCGGGCGGACGCGGTGGCAACGGCCAAGCGAGACCTCCGGGCCGGCGAGGTCCTCGACGGCGAGGGAGGCCACCTGGTCTTCGGGACGCTCCTGCCGGCGGCCGCCTCGCTCGCCGCCGGCGCGCTGCCCATCGGGCTCTCGCACGGCGTGCGGCTGCGCCGGGCAGTGGCGGACGGACAGGTCGTGCGCTGGGACGACGTCCTGGTGGACGCGGCGTCCGAGGTGGTGCGGATCCGGCGCGAGATGGAGCGGATGGGGGCGGACTGAGGGCAGGCCCGGGTGTTCCGCGCCGCAAGCGGCGCGGTGCTATAGCCCTCGCAGCGCGATCGCCAGGCCGATGGGCACGAAGACCACGCTCGCCAGGTTTCCGATGAGCACGATCGACGCCACCTTCTCCGGTTCCTGGTTGTGGCGATCGGCGAGCAGGAAGTTGAGGATCGCCGGCGGCAGGCTGGAGAAGAGAATCAGCATCGCGTAGGGAACCGGGGCGAGATCGAGGAGCCGGCCCAGCGGCAAGGCCACGGCGAGGCCCACCACCGGGCGCACCACCGCGCCGACCAGCCCCACCTGCCAATCCCGCAGCGACACGCCGATCATCCGGACGCCGAGCGAGAAGAGCATGAGGGGCAGGGCCACCTGCCCGAGCATCTCCACGGAAGTGCCCGCCCATCCCGGCAAGGTCCAGCCCAGCGTGGAGAGCGCCACGCCGGCGACCGTGGCGAGCACCATGGGGCTCCGGAGCAGGTGGCCGTGGTGCGCGTCTCGCCGGACCAGGTAGGTACCCAGCGTGAACTGCAGCAGGTTGGAGGTGGCGAACATGGCCACCGCCGCGGGCAGGCGCGCCTCCCCGAACGCGAGCAGCGCCAGCGGCAGCCCCATGTTGCCACAGTTGTTGAACATCATTGGCGGCACGAAGGTTCGGGGGCTGACGCGCAGGAGGCGAGCCACCGGCCAGGCCAGCAGGCCCGACGCGAGAACCACGACGAGGCTGCCCAGGATGAGCCCCTGGTTCTCGCGGAGCGAGAAGTCCCGCCGCGAGAGCGAGGCGAGGATGAGGGCCGGGACGAACACCTCCATGTTCATGCGGTTCAACCATCCCGTGTCGGGGCGCACGAAGCGGCCGTACGCCCAGCCCGCCGCGACGAGCGCGAAGACCGGCAGGATGATCTGGAGGATGCGCGCTACCATGCCGGATTCGGCTACGGCTCCCCGGTCGCGAACGGTTGCGCGTGGACCCGGCGCTTGTAGTAGATCGACGACCAGACGGAGAGGCCGATGAGGGCCGCGCCGATGAGGCCGGTGATCGCCTCGGGCACGTCGAGCACCGTGCCCATGAGCATCAGCAAGCCCAGGGCCCCGATGGCCCAGAACGCGCCGTGCTCCAGGTAGCGGTAGGCATCCAGCGTCCCGCGTTCCACCATCATCACGGTCAGGCTGCGAACGAACATGGCGCCGACGCCGAGGCCGATGGCGATGATGAAGAGGTTGTTCGTCAAGGCGAACGCCCCGATGACGCCGTCGAAGCTGAAGCTCGCGTCGAGGACCTCGAGGTAGACGAAGTTGGCGGCGCTGGCCCGGTGGACGTTCTTCATGGCGTCCTCGCCCACCTCCATCGCCGCGCCGATGCCGTCGACCCCGATGAAGATCACCAGGCCGAAGAGGCCGGCGACGAGAAACTCGTGGGCCTTCCCGGCGGGGAGGTAGCGCGAGAAGGTGTAGAGCCCGACCATCATGATGCCCAGGGCCGCGGCCTCGACCTTGCCGAGCCGCGCCAGCTGCCTCTCCACCGGCACGATCCAGTGGATGTCCTTCTTCGCGTCGAAGAAGTACTTCAGGCAGACCATCCCGAGAAAGGCGCCTCCGAACGCGCCCAGCGCGACGTGCGCGCTGGTGAGGATGCGCGCGTACTCGTCGGGCACGAAGGCCGCAAGACGCAGCGCCTCCCAGGGGCTCACCCAGGCGACCACGCTCACCACCACCAGCGGGAACACGAGCCGCATCCCGAAGACGGCGATGGCGATGCCCCAGGTGAGGAAACGGTGGCGCCAGAGGGGCGTCATGTCCCGGAGCACCGAGGCGTTGACCACGGCGTTGTCGAAGGAGAGCGAGATCTCGAGCACCGAGAGGACGGCCACGATGAAGACCGTGCTCGCGACGCCGGCGCCGGTGTGGCGGTAGTACCAGCCGACCCCCGCACCGGCCGCGAGCCCCAGACCAGTCACGAGGAAGGACATCTTGAAGTACTTGAGATTGGCCCGCATGGAGGACGAGAAGGTACCTCAAGTCGGGTCGCTTGCGGAAACGTGGCAAGCTGCGGCCGCGACCCGCACATGACAGCGATCAACGTCACCCTTCCTTTGTCCCCGGACTCTCCACGCCAGGCCCTGTGGCTCTCGGCCGCGGCATCGGCGCCGAAGCGGTTGGGCATGGCCGACGACCGGACCACGGCCGACGAAGCACTCCGTCGCATCCGGGCGGGCGAGTCGCTCCTCTACGAGGGGGACTTCCAGAACGCGCGCCAGCTGCTCGCCGCGCTGGGTCGAAGGCTCACCCCACGCGCCTCGAAGGTCGTCCCGCCCGCCGAGGCCTTCCGGCGCGAGCGGCACCGCCGGCGCGAGGCTCATCTCCTGCTCAACCGGCTGCTCGTGCCGGTGGCGCAGGGCTGGCGAATCCCCCTGCCCCGTGCGCCGGACGTGGCCGACGCGCTCTCCGAGGCGCTCGGCGCGGGTCCCGATGGCGACGGGCTGCTGCCGCTGCGCGAGGTGCTGGGCGCGGTGGGGGCCAGCCAGTGGCGGCGGAACGGGGTCCCGGTGGCGGCGCTGGGCGAGCGCGTGTTTCCGCACCATGGGGTCTTCGCCCCCATCCGCGGCGAGTATGCCGACCTGGTCGGCGCGGCGCTCGCCGGCCGCGACCTGTCCGGAAAGGTCGCCTTCGACGTGGGGACCGGCACCGGGGTCCTCGCGTTCCTGGCGGCCCGCCGAGGCGCCCGGGTCGTCGCGACCGACAGTGAACCGCGTGCGGTGGCCTGCGCCCGGGAGAACGCCATCCGGCTCGGGCTGGCCGACCGGGTCGAGGTGCGGGAGGCCGATCTCTTCCCCGACGGGCAGGCCGACCTCGTCCTGTGCAACCCACCCTGGATCCCGACCGACGCCCACACGCCGCTCGAGCGCGCGGTCTACGATCCCGGGGGCCGGTTTCTCTCGGGCTTCCTCGCAGGCTTGCCGGCACACCTCGCGCCGGGGGGCGAGGCGATGCTGGTGATCTCGGACCTGGCCGTCCGGCTGGGGCTCCGGCCGCCTGGCTGGCTGGAGGCGGCCTTCGCCGAGGCAGGCCTCGAGCGGGTGGCCGTGCGATCCACCTCGCCCTCGCATCCGAGGTCGAAGGACCGGGAAGACCCGCTGCACGCGGCCAGGGCCGGCGAGGTGACGACGCTCCACGTGCTGCGGCGGGCGTGACGGCGTCTCGACGCGGCGCTACGGATCGAAGTGGGCCCGCGCGAGCATGGCCCGTAACTGCGGATCGGTCGATCCGGGCCAGGTCTCGCCGCGGTGCAGGTGCTCCAGGGTGTCGGGAGGCGGACGGTCGATCCCCGTTCGCCTGTGGAATTGACTGCAAGTGAGGCAGAGCCCCTGCTGGATCAACTCGTTCGCCGTCATCCAGCCGCAGTTGCTGCACGAGACCATCGACGTCGTGATCGAGCGCATCTGAACTAACCTCGGTTTCCGCTTGAATCCTACATCTCCCCACACGGCCCGGGATCGGCCAGGGCGGGGTCCCCGGGAGGGGCCAGGCGGCCGGGCAGGCCCCCTCCGACGAAGCTACGAGATGTGTTACCCATTCCCCGCATGGGACACCTCGGAAAGCTGAAGGAGCAGTACCGCGACCTGGTCGGACGGCTCGACGTGGGCACGGTCGCGCTCCCGGAGCCGTCCGACCCGGCCGCCTGGCAGGGCTGGAAGGACATTCTCGAGATCCTCTACACGCCCGAGGAGGCGGCCCTGGCCGCCCGGCTGCCCTGGCGCCCCACCTCCCTCGAGAAGCTCGCCCGCCGGCTGAACGTGCCCGAGGCCGAGCTGGCCGCCCGCCTCGACCCCATGTGCGAGAAGGGGGTGGTGATGGACCTCGTCCATCCCCGGACCGGCAAGGTCTCGTATCTCCTCTCGCCGCCGGTGGTGGGGTTCTTCGAGTACTCGCTCATGCGGGCCAAGGACTCGATCCCGAAGAAGCGCATGGCCGAGGCGCTGCGCGCATACACTCATGGTGACGAAGCGTTCGCCCGCGAGGCGCTGGGACGGGACACGGTGGTGGGGCGGGCGCTGGTCCACGAGACTGCCCTCTCCGACGACCCGCTCCCCGACGTGCTCGACTGGGAGCGGGCCACTCACGTGGTGGGCGAGGCGCGGGCCTGGGCGGTCTCGCTCTGCTACTGCCGTCACAAGATGGAGCACCTCGGCACGGCCTGCGACGCCCCCGTCGACGTCTGCCTGACCCTGAACGGTGGCGCCGACTTCGTCACGCGCCGCGGATTCGGCCGCGCCGTCGAGCGAGCCGAGGCCATGGACATCCTGACGGCCTCGCGGGAGCGGGGGCTCGTGCAGATCGCCGACAACGTGCAGGACCGCCCCACCTTCGTCTGCAACTGCTGCGGGTGCTGCTGCGAGCAGCTGCAGGCCGCGAACCGGTGGGGGCTGCGGGCGGTGAACGGCAGCGGGTTCCTGCCCCGCAGCGACGCGGCGAGGTGCTCCGGCTGCTCCCGCTGCGCGCGCGCCTGCCCGGTGGCGGCCATCGAGATGGTCCCCGCCCGCCAGGCCGCGAAGCCCAAGAACACGACTCGCCCCTCGCATCGACGAGGACTGTCTGCATCGGGTGTGGCGTCTGCGCCACCGCCTGTCACAAGGACTCGATGCACATGGAGCGCGGCGGCCACCGCCAGCCCGTGCCGGCCAACCCCGTGGAGAAGGCGGTGCGCCAGGCACTCGAGCGGAACCGACTCGCCGAGCTGCTCTTCGACGGCGGCGAGGGGTTCGGCAATCGCTTCCTGCAGCAGGCCACCAAGGCCATCACCTCGCTGCCGCCGGTCGAGCGGCTGCTCGCGAGCGAGCAGGTCCGGTCGCGCTTCGTGAAGGCCGCCATGGCGAGCTTCAAGGGCGGGTGAGCGGCGGTCCCCCCGCTGCCGCGCCAACGTTGTTACCTCAGTTCATCATCGAATCCCCGGCTTCCCGCGCGACGGGGACGTTGCCTCCTTTTCCCCGGGTGAACTGGTCCATCCAGTCGTCGCCGTAGGTATGGCGTGCGGCTTCCAGGTTGTGCGGTTTGCACAGGATCCTGCAGTTCTCCACCGTGGACGGTCCTCCCTTCCCTCGCGGCATCACGTGATCCACCTCCAGCCGCACCGTGGAGCCACACACTCCCCCGCCCACCACGGGCCACTGGCACTTGCCCTGGTCGCGGGCCCTCACCTCCCGCTTCACCTTGGCCGGCACGGAAGCCTTTCGCTTCTCCTGCTTCTCGATGAGCAGTTCCAGCGCCGCGGTGAGCACCTGCTCGTCGGTCGCTCCTGGCTGAACGTGTGACTGCCCCGCCCTGGCCTTCTTCAGCAAGGTCATGAACGCCGGCGACACCGTGACGTGCATCCGGCTCTCCTGGCGGGTGAGCGGCTCGACCACGGTCCGTGGCGCTGGCGCGACGGGGCGCTCCACCTGCGCCCGAGCGGTCTCCGGACTGACCCCGATCAACTCCAGTTCAACGGTTGAACTGGCTCGGCCGCTGGTGACGACCGTCCTCACCGGCACCACCTCCGCCGGCCGGATCTCCGCCGCCACCTGCTTCGCCTCCTGGCGGGACTTGTCGAAGAACTTCGGAAGGACATCAGCCCGGTTCACCTCGGTGATGACCTTGGCGAGCTCGATGACGCTCGACATGCAAAGCCTTCCATCCCGGAGGGGCTCCACCACCTCGGGGAACTGCTCCACGAGCCGGGTGGCGACCAGCCTGTAGTGGGCCATGCCCCGGGACAGCCCCAGTTCCCTGTGAAGGAAGTCGAAGAGGCTCGCGTGGCCGAGCTGCCGGTACAGGGCCAGCCGGTCGAACTCGGCGAGGGCGAGAAGCACGTCGACGACGGAGGCGCGTTCCCGGCGGAGGAGATCGGCGATACGGAGGGACCATTCACGTGCGTTCATGGATCCACCTTCGCACGGGAAATTCCGCCCTCTCCAGACGCGCGAGGAAGCCCAGGCGGCCGACATCCGGCAAGGAGATCTCGAACCTCGCCAGGAACACCATGCGTCGATCCTGGGCGGAATGCGGCATCGACAGGCCCGGTCCTGCAGCGCGAGGTCCGCGGCG
Source organism: uncultured delta proteobacterium (assembly GCA_963700085.1). Lineage (GTDB taxonomy): Bacteria > Myxococcota > Myxococcia > Myxococcales > Anaeromyxobacteraceae > CAIOAK01. Next base: position 32,625 of record CAVOWI010000017.1, on the reverse strand, counting down.
CCGAGATCTCACCGAAAACGCGTCAAGACACCACGAGTGAACGCCCCATCTGGCCGAAGGCCGAACCGCGGACCTTCGCGTCCTCGGACGCCCCGTCCCCGCCGCACGCTCAGCGGCCGACGGCCACGGCCTGCCTGGCGTACTCGATCTCCACCCGCCTCCCCGTCGCATTCGCGGTGAGCAGCCTCAGCTGCTCCTGGTAGTCCTTCGCGATGGCGGAGTAACCGGCCAGCTCGGCGGCGCGGGCGGCCCCGTAGTAGCCGCGCAACCGGTTCGGGGTGGACTTGAGGGAGGCCTGGAACTCCACGAGCGCAGCCTCGGCCCGGCCCAGCTCGAGGAGCAGGTAGCCGAGCTGCTCGCGGACCGGGAAGACCCGGTTCTCCATGGCCACGTGCTTCTCGCTCGCATCCTCCAGATTGGCTCCGGCGCGCAGCATCTGCTCGGCCCTGGCGTCATCCCCCTCCGTGCGGGCGAGCCATCCGGACGCGGAGTCGATGAGGATCTCGATCTGCTCGGCCCAGAAGGCCTGGTCGGGACGGGCCAGGTAGGCGGCGCGGAGCTTCTTCATCTTCTCGATCTCCGCGCGAGCCTCGACCTGGTTCTCCGGCTTCCCGAGGTGGGCCGCGCCGAGAGCCCGCCCGAAGTGGCCGACGGCCTCGGCGTAAGGGAAGGTGGTGGGGCGGATCTCCAGAGACGCGGCCTCGGCCCAGGCGCCGCGCTCCAGGGCGTAGCGCACGGGAACGGCGGCCAGCCCCGTGGCCTGTGCGAGGGAGGTGACGTTCAGCTTCTGGATCGCCGCGGTGTCGGCCACCGTTCCCAGCGCCTCCTGATCCCTGCCCTGCTGGAGGTAGGCGTAGGCCATGAAATCGAGCGAGTGCGGGGCTGCCCCGTGCGTCACGCCCGGCGGGAAGTTCTTCGTGGCGTAGTCCTGCGCGACGACCAGCGTGGCCTGGTTGGACTCGATGGAGCGATCCCACATCCCGAGCATGGAGTAGACGTGCGAGGGCATGTGGACGGCGTGCGGCGCGGCCGGGGCGATGGCCGCGTACCTGTTGGCCGCGGCGAGCCCCTGGCTGGCGATGGGGCTGTAGTCGTAGGCGTGGATCTCGTAGTGAACGATGCCCGGGTGGAGGGGTCGCGTGGCCTCGAGCCGTTCCAGGATCTTCGCGGCACGGAACTGGTTCGCGAAGGTCCGGTCGTGTGGGTCCTCGGATTGCAGAAGAGCCAGCGCGAAGAAGATCTGCGCCTCGGCATCGTCGGGGTATCGGGACGCAAGCGCCTCCATGGCCGTCGCGTACCGCCGGGTCCGCTCGAGCTGGTCCACGGTCTCCGCGTCCCGGTAGAGCGGCTCCGCTGCCGCGAGCCAGTCCTTTTCCCGCTGGGTGGAGGCGAGCGACTTCCCCTTCTCCACGGCGTCGCTGGCGCGCTTCAGCGCGGCGGGGTCGAAGGGGGGCACCAGAGGATTCGGCATCTGGGCGAAGGCGAGCCCCCAGTAGGCCATGGCACAGCCCGGCTCGCTCCCGGAGAGGCGGGTGAAGGTCTTCACGGTTTCCGGGAAGTAGAAGGAGTGCAGCTGGCTCACCCCCAGGTCGAACTGGGCCTGGGCGGCCGGTGTGCAGGAGACGGGGAAGTGAACCACCCCGTACTGCGCCTCCGCGGTGGAGAGTCCAGGCGCGGAGGTCCCGACTGCGCTCGCCTGCGGCGACTTCGTGGAGGCCGCCTCGTGTGCCGCGCACCCCGAGAGAATCGTGAAGACGCAGGTCAAGGCACAGGGGATCCGTCTCATGACCGACACCTCGCTCTCGCCACGGCGGCCGGACGTCGCGTCCGCGCGCGGACGTCATCGCGGCCCCCATAGGAAACGATGAGGCGCGCGCGCGGGCTCTTCCGGGGCGTAAACCAATGCTGGCGGCCGGCGCCGGCAAGTCCGGATCGGACCGAATGGGCCTGGCGCCGCCCGGCAACCCTGCTATTGGTTGCCCCATCCCTGGGAGGGAACAGGGGAGGCCCGCCATGCGAGTCGTCACCCGGCCGTCGTTCACCCTCCGTGCATTCCGGCGATGGCTCCATTCCGTCGCGGCCATGGCTCTCGGGGCCTGACGCCCCATCTGCGCCATTCCCCAGCGGGTCGAATGGAGGGAACCTGAGGGCACCCCCCTCCGGGAGCCACGGCCATGCCCCTCAAGCACCTGCTCGTCCACCTCGACGCCAGCCCCCGCACCGAGGAAAGACTCGCACTCGCAGTGACGATTGCCCGCCGCTTCGGCGCCCGCCTGACCGGCCTCTTCGCCGAGAGCGGCGCGATGGGGCCGGGCATCGCCGAGCGACGCGATCCGGAGCGCCTCGCCGCCGACCGGGCCGCGGCGCGGATCGCCTTCGACTCGCGGACCGCCGGCCTGGCCACCGACTGGTGGGCCATCGACGGCGGCGACTACGCCCACATGGTGGGCTGGACGGTGGTGTGCTGCCGCTACGCCGACCTGGCCATCTTCGGCCAGCACCAGGACGAGGGCGCCCGCGTTCCAGGGGACCTGATTGAGCAGGCGCTGGAGGATGCCGGCCGTCCGTTGCTCGTGGTCCCGTCCATGGGACGCTACCCCGACGTCGGCAAGCGGGTGCTCATCGCCTGGACCGGCAGCCGCGAGTCGGCGCGCGCGGTGAACGACGCGCTTCCGTTCCTGACCCGGGCCGACGAGGTCTCGATCCTCGCCATCCAGCGCCCCAGCTCGGGGGACGCGGGATCGGTGCCCCCGGTGGACATCGTGGCCCACCTGGCCGCCCACGGCGTGACCGCCAGCTACGAGCGGCTGATCATCGACGAGATGCACGTCGCCGATCACCTGCTGAACCGGGCCGCCGACTGGAACGCCGACCTGACCGTCCTGGGCGCCCACGGGCAGCGCGGGTTCCCTTACCTGCCCCGCAGCAGCCTGACCCACGACATCCTGCGCAGCATGACGACGCCGGTGCTCCTGTCACGGTGAGAGCAACGCGTCGAGCCGGGCCCGCTCCTTCTGGAAGGCGGTCAGGTCGGCCGCAGGCAGCGACTCGCGGCGCGTGCGGTGGACGGTGAAGGGGTCGAGGACGCGGCCGCCCGGCCCCTCCAGCTGGTAGTGAAGGTGGGGCGCGAAGGAGTGGCCGCTGTTGCCGGACGAGGCGATCTGCTCCCCCTTCTTCACCGCCCGCCCCTTCTGCATGGTCTTCGGGACGACGTCGAGGTGCAGGAAGATGGCGTGGCGTCCGGTGGCGGGGTCGAGGAGGTCGAGGCAGTTGCCGTTGGCGGCGAACTTCCAGTTGCGCCGCTCGACCACGCCGTCGAAGGGGGCGTAGACCGGCGTGCCCACCGGCGTTCGGAAGTCCACCCCCTTGTGCTTCCGGCCGTCCTTGACGAGCGAGGTGATCTGCTCGTACTCGCGGATCGGACCTTCGACGAGGCGCTCCTCGACCTCGCTGCCGTCGGCGCGGTAGTAGCGCGGGTACTTCGCCCCCGGGGCCTGAAAGCGGTAGGCGGAGATGGTCTTGCCCTTCTTCTGCGAGGTGAAGCGCAGGGCGTCGATCACGGGCTCCTGCGAGCTGTTCGCCCCGGTGCCTCCCGGAGGCGCCGGCGAGAAGAGGATCTCGACCCGGTCGCCCTTGCGGCCGTCCTTGGCCACCTGGAGGTCCCAGACCAGGAGGCGGTTCGCCACCTGCGTCAACTCGGCGGCGAGCGTCTGGGAACCCGGGCCCAGCGCGATCGTGACGGTCTCCTCGAACGGGCCGGAGAGCGCAGCGGAGAGGCGGCGCGGCCCGGCTGGCGCGGGGGCGACGGCGGGCGAAGGAGCAGGTGCGGCGGGAGCGGGAAGCGCCGGCGCTGCAGCGATCGGCGGCGAGGCAACTACAGCCGGGGAAGCGGCGACCGCGGCTGGTGCGGGTGCCGGCGCAGGCACCGGCGCGCGGCGTCCGAAGAGGTAGCCAGCGCCCGCCGCGACGCCCACGAGGACGAGGAACAGGAGGCCGATGCCGAGACGCCCGGACTTCCGGGGGCCGGAGGACTGTGGATCGAAGTCGATGCGCGCCATGGGAGCCGGCAAGATACCACCAGATCGAGATAATTCACTCAGAGTCAACAGGCAGGCCGCCCGGCCCACGCTCGCCCCGGACGACGCGCGGCGGAATGGGGCCTCCCGAGCCGGCCCATGAAAATCTACTTACATTGTCCATTTTGGGTCGTAATTTCTTCCTTACCCTGATCGCCCTGTCGTGGCCTGGAGCCGCGGCGCCGCCTGGGGCCTGGAAGCCAGGCCATGATGCGCCCCCCTTAAGGACATAGAAATCTGTCATGGCGATTTTCTAATAACTAGCCGTAATCGCTGCGACTTCTTGTCACACGGGTGGCGTTTACCTGAACAATTTTGAAGTGTTACCCTTTTGGGTCTAGGTCCCCAGCTTGATTGCAGTCAATCACGACCGGAGGCCAGTGTCCCCACATTTAGGTACATGCGCTCCACGGCGAAGGAGTCAAGGATTTCCCCCACGCCGGACGCCAGCGCGGACAGGGGGTTCACGCTGGGAAATATCGGCAGCACACCAGCGGGGGGAAGCATTTCACCAAAAGTGAGTGCTCCGCCTGGTCGGTAATCGAGGAGGCAGTCGTGACACGGATCCAGAGGGCAGTCGCCGTAGCAGCAGCAGTCGGAGGTCTCGCTTGGGCGTCGGCGGCGAGTGCGCAGCTCCGTTTCACGCGACTCAACACCGACCCGGCAGCCGCGAACGCTGCCTTCCCGCTCCAGAACCTTTCCGGTCCATCAGGCACCAACTACCAGGTCGTCTACCCGTATCCCGGGCAGTGCCTGGCCGGCAGCGCGCACCGGGCGCTCTTCCCCACCCTTCCCCTCTGTGACCTGCCAGGTCTCGACCAGCTTCAAGTGCGAGGCCGGCGCGGGCGTGAGCCAGCGCTCCGCGGGAGGCTGGGCCGGTTGCGGCGCGCCGTCGGCGTTCCCGTTCAAGACCCTCGCGCCCATCGATCCAAATACTCTGACGCCAAGTTCCAGTGGGAGGTGCTGAACCCTCCCGACTACACGCCGGACAAGCACGAAGTACCCGGGCGCCGACTACTACGAGATCGGCCTGCACGAGGCCAACGGCTTCCAGGGATCGCCTCGGCCGGCCTCTTCCCGGAATCCGCCCGCCAACCGTCCGGTACCGAACGGCATGCAGTGGACCGGACTCACCTGCAACAGGCTCGCCGGCTGCTCCTGTCCGCCCGACGCGAGCGCGAGCTTCCGCGCCACCTACTGCACCAATTTCGCCGGCAGGATTCCGCTGGGCGCACCGCTCTTCACGCCGATCTGGGGCGTCGGGCAGATCAACAGGGCGGTGGCCCGGTCACGCAGGTGCTCTCGAACATCGGCACCTGCTCGGAAAGACCTCTGCACGGTCGCGGCCGCGCGGGCACCCTCGGCTCCTGCCATCGGGCAAGACTTGCAACCCCTTCTTTGCGCCGGGCACCGCCTCGCCCTGGTCAGCCAACAACTACGTCGCCACCTGGCCCTCGATCAGCATCCGCGGGACCACGGGAACGCCGGTCGTCGTGAAGTGGGTGAACGAGTTCCCCAACAACCACGTCCTCTGCCCGCACCCCGAGGCCGCCGACTGGCCCTGCGCCATCGACCGCACCTTCATGGGCGTGAAGGCCAAGATCGACCACGCGCTGGCCAGCTCCCTCGCCGGCACCGTCCCGCCGGACGGCGTCAACCAGTACGGCAGCCCGCAGCAGCCTGACAACTCCTGGGTCACCCACCTGCACGGCGGCGAGATCCCGCCCTCCACCGACGGCTTCGCGATGAAGTGGGTCGGCAACGCTGTCACCGCGGTCAAGTACGACATGGTCGGCCAGAACCTACGTGATGCCCCCGTTCGAGAACCCCACCAACATCGCCCTCAAGCGCCGCCCACGGCAACGCGGACATCTACACGTACCCGATGATCCAGGAAGAGGCGACCATCTGGTTCCACGACCACACCATCGGCAAGACCCACCACAACGTGATCGCGGGCCCCGCCGGCTTCTTCCCGGTGAAGGACCCGGCGCACCACGGTTCGGTCCCGGCCTCGCTCCGCTGGATCGGTGACGGCAACGTCGCGCTGCCCACGGGCGCCGAGTACACCTGGCTCGACCCGGTCACCGAGCCGCGCGATGCGCTCGGAATCCCCCTGTACGACCTCTTCCTGGCCGTTCAGGATCGCGCCTTCAACGACGACGGCAGCATCAACTTCTCGAACGGACTGGGCCAGACTCCGCTGCCGCCGGCTCCCGCCGGCCTGGGCGTGACCGGCCAGACGCCCGTGACACCGGGAGTGAATCCTCTGGTGCACCCGACCTGGGTTCCCGAATACTTCGGTGACCACGCGCTCGTGAACGGCGTGCTCTGGCCCAAGAAGACCGTGGAGACCGGCTGGTACCGGGTCCGCCTCGTGAACGGCTCCGACTCCCGCTGCTACACCACGGGCCTCAATACCCGGCGGACGAACCAGCTCGCCCCGGCGCCGGGCACCGCAGCCGCCAACAACACCGCCTTCTACGTCATCGCGAACGATCAGGGTTACCTCAAGAATCCGGTCAGGACCACGACCCTCACGATGTGCCCGGGCGAGCGCTACGAGCTGCTCATCGACTTCGGCAACCTGGGCAACGGCATCGGCGCCTTCGCCGACGCCAACGTCTACCTGACCAACTCCGGTGCGGCGCCGTTCCCGAACGGCATCCCTCCCCAGAACACCGCCCTCTTCGGGCCGTCCCCGTGGCCGGACATGAACGTCCTCATGCGCTTCGAGGTCCGCAGCGCCAAGGGTCCGGGCATCCGCGGCTGCGCGATGGCGAACGCTCCGGCCTTCCTCACCTGGGACAGCACGCTTCCGGCCTCCGCCAACCGCGCGACCTCCTGTATGCCCAAGGATCCTAGCAGGGTCCTCGACCCGACCTTCGTCAACCTGCGCGCAGCCCCGCTGCCCACCGGCCAGACGAGGCCCATCGTGCGGCAGGTCTACCTGAACGAGAAGGTCGACGGCTTGACCCTCTTCCCCCTCGGCATGCAGCTGAACGGCGTTCCGTTCGAGTACAAGGTCACCGAGACGCCGAACTTCGGGACTCGTGAGACCTGGCAGTTCATCAACCTCACGGTCGACACCCACCCGATGCACCCGCACCTCGTGAAGCACCAGATCGTCAGCCGGCAGATGCTCGACACGCTCGGCTACAAGAACGACCTGTGCGGCGCCCCCACCTGCAATCCGGGCCCCAGCCCGGGCAACGAGATGCAGGTCATCCCGGACGTGAACGGCCTGAGCACGCTCGGTCTCCCGTACCTCATCGGCGCGCCCGTCCTGGTCACGCCTGCGAGCGTGGAGGGTGGCTGGAAGGACGTCGTGCAGGTGCCGCCCGACATGGTGACGACCATCGTCGCCGACTGGACGCCGCGGTGGAAGGGCGCCGGCGTCGGCACCAGCCAGAACCCGGTGGGCGCTCCGAACGCTCCGGGAACGCCCTGCGGTACGGGGACCTTCCCCGCCTGCGCAACGGTCGCGGCCGACTTCGTCTACGAGGCCGTCACCGCCGGTCCGTACGTGTGGCACTGCCACATCAATTCGCACGAGGACTCGGAGATGATGCGCACGAGCCTCGTGGTTCCGTAGCCGGCCGATAGGACCACGCAACTCGGGGGGCGGTGCCATGCGGCGCCGCCCCCTTCTTTTATGGGTTGAGCGGAAAGACCATCCGCGCACGCCCCGCGCTGCGCACAACCGGGGTGCGGATGACGTGGCCGCGCAGGATGCGCTGCGCGCAGGCCACCCGGCCGTCGGACGCCCTTCCCTGGGACTCAACCGGGGCGTCGACGATGCGGATCTGGCCCGGCGTGAGGTCGAGGTGGAGCACGAGCAAGGTCGTGCTGTTCTCGTCCGGCGTCCGGCCGTCGAGGGACCGGGACACCGGGAACTGCCCGTTTCGGGCCTGGGTCTCCTCATCCAGGCACTGGGCCAGGCTGGGCTGGAGGTTGGCCAGCTCGTTGTTCATCACCGGGCCGATTCGCCCCAGTGCGGCAGGTCGCGCCGCTGCCGGAACGGCCTCCCATGAGTCGGGGTCGGGCGGCTCCGGTGCCGGGTCGTACACGACTGGCGCCCCCGGATCGGAGTCGACGATCCTGCCATCGGCGCCGATTCCCGGAAGCGGCCCGAGCGGGACGGGGCCGGGCTCTGGCGGAATCGCGACCGACGGAGCGAAGGATTCTGGTCCCGACACGTCCCCGCCGGCGGCGAGGATGACGGCGATGGCGACACCTCCGACGAGGAGGATGGCAACGACTGCGAGCGCGAGCCTCTTCAGAACGTGACCTCGACGACCACGTCTCCCTGCTTGCCGGCGCCCGCGGGAATGAGCCGTGCCCGGTAAGTGCCGTGGACGATCCAGGCGCCCTTTGCGCCCGGGGCCGGCGTCACGGTGCGGAGGACCAGCGTGACCTCTCCCCGCTGCCCGGAGGTCTTGGTCGCCGTGTAGAGCACGCCTCCCTCGGCCGCCACGCTGGCCTTTCCCATGCCGAGGTCGTCGAGCGTGTAGGTCCCGGCCGCGACGGGGAGCGGCATGCGGAACGCGCCGGGCGCATAGGCCGGGACGTCGGGAATCGGCCCGCGCGGCTGCACGACGAAGGTGGCCTCGCCATCTCCAGGCTCGACGAGCGAGACGTCGCAGGCAAAGGTGCCAGAGACCTTGCCCGAGAGGCGCCCCTCGCAGGTGGGCACGGCGCGGGCCGTGGGAGCCGCGAGCGCGAGGAGAGTGGCTGCGGCGACGATGGTTGCGCGCATGGTCATGTTCCGGTGGGAGCAGGGGGTAGCGCGGAGGGCAGTGCAGGCAGGGCACTCTCGGCCCCGTCTATGGCTCGGCCGAGGGCGTCCGTGGAGCGCCGCACCCGGGCCAGGGTCGCACGGGCCAGGTCGACGCACCGAGCCGCGTTGGTGCGCGCCTGGTCGAGCTGGGCCCGGTAGTCCCGGGTCGCCGCCACCTCCATCGCGCTCCCCAGGATCGACCGTGGATACTGACAGGCGCGCGTCGGGTCGATGGGCCACTTGCCGGTTAGGTCGGCGTAGCTATCGACCTGGGCCGCGACGAGCCGCTTCCGGAGTTCCCCGATCCGGGGCGCCGAGGCGGGGTCGGCCTTGGCCGCGGCGTCGAGCCGGCCGAGGAGGTCCTCGTTGCGGATCCTCCAGTGCATCCCGTTGCCGGTCCAGCGCAGCGAGGTCAACTGGTTGCCCAGGTCCCCGGCGGCCCTCCAGAGTTGCTTGTCCTCCTTCGAACCGGGGGGCTCCTTCACCGGGATCTGCACCGAGTCGGGGGGCAACTCGGGCAGCACCTCCGGCCCGGACGGCGCGACGAGTTCCTCGGCCGCGGCCGGATCCGAAAGGACCGCGAGCACGGCGAGGGGGAGACAGAGGAGGAGGCGCGTGCGCATGGACGAATGATAACCGAGGTTCCGCTGGAGGCCACGGCCGGTTCGTCGCGATACACTGCGATTCATGATCGTCCTACTCGCCCTGTCCGCAATGCTCACGTCCGAGTCCCCCCCGGCCGCCGCGCCCGCGCCCGGGGCCTGGCGGGCCGCTCGATGGGGCATGACGCCCGACGAGGTGCTGGCGGCCTTCCCGAAGGAAGCCCGGCTCCTCTCTCCCGAGGTGAAGCTCGCCGACGGGAACGTCATCGCCGCGGCCATCGACGGGTTCGCCTTCGAGGGGCTGACCTTCGACGTCCGCTTCATCTTCACTGACGGAAAACTGTCGCTGGTCAGCCTGCGCACGCCCCAGAAGCAGCCCGTCGACGCCGACGCCTACGCGCGGCTGCGCGACGCGCTGGTGAAGAAGTGGGGGGCGCCGCTCGAGGAGACGAAGGACGACGCCTTCATCGACATGCGGCAGACCCGATGGAACCGCGGGCCAGACCGGGCAGATCTGAAGTACATCCCCGGCGTGGTGGTGCTGCATCCACTACCCGCGGCCGCCGGGCTGACGCGCGGCGCGAACCCGCTTTCCGTCCTCGATCCGGTCGCCGGGGTGCAGGACCACGGAAGCGCCCGCCGCGAGCCCTCGAGTCACCTCGGTCGCATCCCCGCTCGACTCGCCCACCTGGACCTTCCGCATCCGGGCCCGGCCCTCCTCCACCACGAAGACCGCCCAGGCTCCCTCGTTCCGGAAGAGAGCGCCCACGGGAACCTGGAGCGCGTCCCCTCGCTCGCTCACCACGATCCGGGCGTCCGCCGCGAAGCCGTCGCCGAGCGGCGCCCAGCCCGGACCTGCCGACCGGATCCACCAGCACGTAGACGCGCTGCTCCTCGATTCCCAGCGCGGACACCTTGGTGAAGGCCGAAGGGTCCACCTGGCGCACCAGCCCGGCCAGCGCCCCCTCGCCTCCCCAGCGGACGATCTCGACCCGCGCGCCGGGCCGGACCCGGACCGCCTCGGTGGTGAGCAGGTCGACGCGGAGCTCGAGCCGCGACGGGTCGCCGATCTCCAGGAGCGGCGCGCCGGCCGCCACCGGTCCCTCGCTCTCCTGGAGCACGCGCAGGACCCGTCCGGCGGCGGGGGACCTCACCGGCACGGGGGCGCCGCCCGGTCCGGCTCTCGGGTCGAGCTGGGCGCGGATTGCCTCGCGCTCCCGCTGCGACCTGCGCACGGCGGACTCGGCCATCTCCACCGCGTGGGCGCTCCCGGCGGCCGCCGCGTCCGCGGCGTCCAGGTCCCGCGCGGGCAGCGACCCGCCCTCGGCGAGCGTCCGGGCGCGCGCCTGCTCGCGCCGGGCGAGGTCGGCGGCGTCTCGAGCCCGCTCCAGCGCAGCGCGGGCCTCCGCCTCGGCAGCCCCGGCCCCTTCCAGGCGGGCCTGGATCTCCCGACGCGACCGGTCGTCGATGGGCACCGGCGTGGCCGGCCGGATGACCGCGACCTGCTGCCCGGCGGCCACCGGATCTCCGGCCACCAGGGCGATCCGGCCCAGGTGGCCCGGCGCCGGCGCCGCCACCACGAAGCGGTCGCGCACGCGGGTTCGACCGGGCCCCTCCACGGTCACCCGCAGCGGTCCCGCGGTGACGGTGGCGACCTCCACGCTCGAGCGGCGCGGGCCAGAGCGCCCAGGCGATCGCCGCGACGATGAGCGCTCCCGCTGCGACGTAGACCAGCCTGCGTCCTCGTTTCATGTCGTCACTCCTTCGCCTTGAGGACCGAGACCAGGTCGAGCCGGGCCAGCGCGCGCCGGGTATGGAGCGCCACGAGCGCCGCGGAGGCCGCCACCACGCCTGCCGCGACCGCGCAGTTGGCCGGGGTCACCAGCGGCGGAAGCCGCATGAGCTCCGACCCGGTGGCCCACGCGGTGAGCTCCACGAAGCCCCAACCGGCCAGCCATCCCATCGGGATCCCGGCCAGGACCTGGACCGCGAGTTCACCCGTGGTGATTCGCCAGGCCTCGTCGCGCGTGAAGCCGATCACCCGGAGCGTGGCCAGCTCCCTCTCCCGCTCGCCGAGCGCGAGCCTCGCCCCGTTGTAGACCACCCCGATCGCGATGAGCACCGAGAAGACGGTGAGGAGGTTCGTGAACCAGACCAGGCTGTCGTTAAGCATCTTCACCACGGCCGCCCGGGTCGCCCCCGTGAGCACGATCCCGGCCACCTTGGGCAGCCGCCGCAGGCGGTCGTTCAGGACGCCGGAAACCGCCGCGTCGGTCTGGAGGAAGGCGCCCGACAGGCGCGGTCCCTCCCCGGCGATCCGGTCCAGGGCGGAGCGTTCCATCACCGCCTGCACGCCGACGATGTCGTCGACGAGCCGGGCCACACGGACGTCGGCGACCGGCCGTCGGCCCTCCTGCACCTCCAGCCGGACCGGATCGCCGACCTTCAGCTCCATCTGATCGGCCAGCCGGCGGCTGAGGACGAGCCCGGCCGGCGGCACCTCCACGGCGCCGGCGTTCAGGCCGTGAATCCGATGAAGGCTGGCCCCGGGATCGAGCCCGAGCAGCGCGGTCCGGTGGCTGCGGGGGCCGGACCGGAGCGCGGCGGGAACGCTGCGGAACCCCTCGCCCCGGACCACCCCCGGCAGCGCGCGGAGCTCGCGAAGCGCGCCCTCGGAGAGGGCCTCGGTGAAGTAGACGGCGACGTCCTCCCGCGCGACCCGGGAGAACTCGTGATCCACGAGCATCCAGGAGGCGTCGCGGGTGAAGGCGGCCACCATCGTGCAGGCCACGGCCGCAGCGATCCCCACCGCCGAGAGCGCGGTCCGAACCGGTCGCCTCCCCAGGTCGCGAAGGACCATGCGGCCCCTCGCCGACAGGAGGCGACCCAGTCCGAGGCGCTCGAGGGGGGACGGCCGGAAGGTCGGTGGTGCTTCGGGGCGCATGGCCTCGGCCGGTGCCAGCCGCGCCGCTCGCCGCACGGCCCCGGACGCCGACGCGAGCGCCACGGCGAGCGCGAGCGCCGCCGCCAGGATTCCCACTCCCGGCTCCGCCTCGTAGAGCATGGACGGGAAGCGGTAGTACCGCGCGTACACGACGGAGAGCCACCGCCCGAGCCCGTACCCGCCGGCGACGCCGGCGGCCACGCCCCCCGCGACGAGCAGCGCTGCGAAGGTCATGTAGTGCGCCCCCACCCGCGCGTTGCCGTAGCCGAGCGCCTTCAGCGTCCCGATCTGCATCCGCTGCGTGGCGACGAGACGCGAGAGCACGATCGCCAGCAGGAAGGAGGCGACGCCCAGCATGACCACCGGGACGGTGCTGGCCAGGGCCCGCATCTGGGAGATCTCGTCGGTGACGAGCCGGTTGGAGACCTGTCGGTCCCGCCCGTAGGCTCCCCGGTTCCCGTAGGGAGCGAGCAGGCGATCGAGCCCCTCGATGGCCGGCGCCGCCGGCGCTCCGGGCGCGAGCCGCAGCGCGATGGAGTTGAAGGCGCCGGTGAGGTCCAGCGCCGAGGCGAGCTCGTCCCGCGACATCCAGATCACGCCGTAGTGACGGTCGTCGTTCAGCAGGGTTCCGGGACGGACCGCGAAGAGGTGCTCGGGGGACCCGCCGATCCCCACGACCCGGAGCGACTTCCACCGTCCGTTGACCACCGCCGAGATCCAGTCTCCCGACCCGAGCCGGTTTGCCCGCGCGAAGCCCTCGCTGACCAGCACCGCGCTCGACTCGCCAGGCGCGGGAATCCGCCCCTCCCGCACGTGGAGCCGGTCGAGGCGGGGCTCCCCGCCGGGTGGAATCGAGCGCAGCATCGCGCTGGCGGGCTCGCCGAGCCCGGGCACGTCGACGACCGCCTCGGAGAGGACTCGTGTCTCGACCTCCGCCACGCCGGGGAGGGCGGCCGCGCGTCTCGCCAGCTCCTCCGGCGCGCGCCGGACCTCGGCGAACACGTGGGGGAAGAGGTAGACGTCGTAGAGGGACTCCTGCGATCGCTCCAGGGCCCGCCAGGTGGTGACCGACGCCACGAAGGTGGCCGCCGAGCAGGCCACGAGCAGCCCGATGGCGATGGCCTGCCCGCGGATCCGGGCCAGGTCGCGCCAGAGCATGCGGTGGAGGGCCGTCACCAGGAGATCTCCGCCGGCGAGCGGCGCCGCTCGTTCCAGCTCTCCCGGGCCACCAGCCCGTCGGCCATCCGCACCACCCGGTCCGCCATCTCGGCGATGGAGGCGTTGTGGGTGATCACCGCGACCGTCGTGCCCATCTCGCGGTTGACGCTCTCCAGGACCTCGAGCACCGAGCGGCCGGTGGCGGCGTCGAGCGCGCCAGTGGGCTCGTCGCAGAGCAGCACATCCGGGCGCTTGGCGATGGCGCGCGCGATGGCCACCCGCTGCTGCTCCCCGCCGGAGAGCTGCGAGGGGAAGTGGTCCATGCGCGGCGAGAGCCCCACCAGCGCCAGGGCCTCCTCGGCGGGGACGGGGTGCGGGGCGATCTCGGCGGCCAGCGCCACGTTCTCCCGCGCGGTCAGGCTGGGGACGAGGTTGTAGAACTGGAACACGAAGCCGACGTGCTCGCGACGATAGGCCGTGAGCCTGCGGTCGTCCGCGGTCGCCAGGTCGTGCTCCCGGTAGCGCACGACGCCCGCGGTGGGGGCGTCGAGCCCGCCCAGGACGTTCAGGAGCGTGGACTTTCCAGAACCCGAGGGACCGAGGATGACGACGAACTCGCCGTCCCAGATCCGGAGGTCCACGCCGCGCAGGGCGTGAACCTCGACCTCGCCCATCCGGTACACCTTGGTGATCCCGACCGCCTCGAACGCGGGCGTTCCCTGGCCCCGGACCGGCATGGCGTCACCCCCCGTGGATCATGCCCCACCGGGAGCGCGCCGGCAGCGGCCCACCCGGGTGCATGCCTGGGGGGGCCGCGCGGGACGAGCGGGGGCGGCCGTCAGGCCGGCGGTGCGTTCGCCGCTGGCACCGGGAACGGTACCACCCGCGTCTTCAAGAACGCGATGACCTCCTCGTCCGTCCGCTGCGGCGCTCCCGGGAGCCGCACGAAGGCGCGGGCCAGCCGCTGCCAGTTCCCGGTCATGAGAAGGAGCCAGACCTGGAAGAAGTCGACCCCCTCGAGCACCACCGAGTCGTTCTTCGCGTACTCGTCGATGTGGCTCTCGAACTGGGCCGGGTGCTCGGTCCAGTGGCAGCGGGGCATGACGTGGTGGAGCGCGTGGTAGCCGTCGTTGAAGCAGCGCCGGTTGTAGCGGGTGCCGACGCAGGTGATGCTGGCCCGCAGAGGATTTCCCGGCTGCTCCGGGCAGAGGAAGGCGTGCTGGGCCCAGTTTCCCGCCATCATCATGGCCCGCATGACGAGGAGCGGCAGGAGGAAGACCACGAAGGTCGCCGCCGGGTTCACGAGGAGCAGCACGATCATCGCGGTCCAGTAGGCGCCCTCTCCGACCAGGACCCGCCGACGCAGCCTCGGCTTCCCCTTGCGCGAGAAGTAGCGGAGCAGGTCCGGGACCCCGAGGGCCATGAAGCGCCCGTAGTACCGGAGCCAGTCGCCGATCCGGTCGCGCCGGAAGCGCATGGTCGAGCTGAGGTCGCCCTCGAGGTTCTCCTCGACGTGGTGCATTCCCATGTGGTGCGCGAAGTAGGTCTCCGGTGTCTGCCCCAGGAACGGGGCGAGCACCCAGGGGATGACCTGGTTCAGGAAGGCGTGACCGGGCTTGAAGAGCTGCCGGTGTGACGTGCAGTGAAGCATCAGGGTGAATCGGTCGATCAGTCCGGCGAAGAGGGCCACGCCGTAGAACGGGACCAGCCACCAGAAGAGCGGGCCGGCGAAGAAGAGCCCCACCCCGGCGACCGCCAGGGCCGCGCACTGCATCATCAGGGCGACGAACGTCACGTCCCGCGGGTCGTTGAGCAGCGGCGTGGCCCACCGGGCGTAGGCGGGGCTGGGCGCCTCGCGGGGGTCTGCCGTGGACATGGGGTTCATTCTACCCCGGAGAGCCCATGGCCAGAACCGCGGCGTGGACCGCGAGGAACTGGCAGGTCGCGGCGGCGACCACGAGCAGGTGGAATATCTCGTGGAAGCCGAAGACGCGGGGGAAGGGATCGGGCCGGCGCATGGCGTAGATCACCGCGCCGACCGTGTAGCAGGCCCCGCCGGCGAGGATGAGGCGGAAGGGGCGCCCGCCGAGCGCGGCGTGGAGCGCCGGGAGGAACGGGACGATGAGCCAGCCGAGAAGCACGTAGAGGGCGGACCGGACCGGCTTGGGCGTCCGCGGGAAGAAGACCACCAGAAGGATGCCGAGCGCGGCGCTGGCCCAGACGGTGGCGAGGAGGGCGTACCCGCCTCCGGGGCCGATGAGGAGGCAGAAGGGGGTGTAGGTCCCGGCGATGAGGAGGAAGATGGCCGAGTGGTCGATGCGACCGACGATCGAGCGAATCCCTGGATCCGTCCAGAACACCCGGTGGTAGATCGCACTCACCGTGAACAACACGACCACCGACGCTCCGTAGACCCCCGCGCCGATTGCCGCCGACTGGGACCCGGCCGCCAGGACCAGCCACGCGACCGCGGGCAAGGCCACCAGCGCCGCGACGAGGTGGGCCACCCCCCGGAGCAGCGGACGGGTCCGGACGGCGGGGTCGCGATGCATGGTTGGACCCTCTCGCGGCTGGAAGGTCGGTCGAGGTGGGAGAGGTCCCACATCGACGATTTCCCAGGACACATGGTAGGCGTTGTTGAGCGAGATCAAGAAAAGAGGATCATGGCCCGCACCAGTCTGCATCATAGCGCCGTCTCGTCCCTCCTGCTCCTCGCCGCCTGTGGCGGCGCACAACCCGCCTCCGGCGGGGGGACGCCCGCGGAGACCTGCCCGATCGCGGTGGCGCCGGCACACCCGACCTTCACGGCGGACATCCTCCCGGCCATCCAGCCGAGCTGCGGCGCCGCGACCACGACCTGCCACGGCGGACCCTCGGCGAACGGCCACGTCGACTACTCGACCTCCCTCTCCCGAACCCCCCGGAACGTCTACGACGACCTGGTCGGCGTGGCCCCCGCGAACGCGCCCTCCGGCTACCTTCGGGTCGCACCGCGCGACGCTTCCCATTCCTGGATCGTGGCCAAGGTCTCCCAGGACCAGCCCGGAGGCAGCGGCTACGGTGCGCGAATGCCGCTCGGACGACCCAACCTCTGCACCGGCACGGTCGACGCGTTCATGGCCTGGATTGCCGACGGCGCACCCTTCTAGCGGAGGCCACATGGCCGACCTGACTCCCGTCACCTCCTGGACCACCGACGACGCCGCCCACCTGGGACGGCGTGCCGGCTTTGGCCTTTCGCCCGTCGCGGCCTCGGCCCTCGCTGCCCGCTCACCCGCCACCGCCCTCGGCGACTGGGTGGACGGCGCCGGCCTCGACCGCGCCCTCTTCCTCGACGTGCTGGCCACCCGCGCCGACGTCGTCGACGAGCCGAAGCGCACCGCCAACGCCACGGTCGTGGGAGCCGTCGACGCACCCCTGGTCGCCGCACCGCATGCCTTCCTCGTCGAGGGACCGGAGGCCTGGCGCAACAGCCTCGGGCGCGCCCAGGCGAGCCTGGCCTTCCGGATGCAGTACGACCCCCACGCCTTCAGGGAGCGCATGGCGCTCTTCTGGTCGAACCTCTTCGCGACCGGCTTCCACAAGGTGAACAGCGTCGCCTTCCTGCTGAAGCAGCACGACACGTTCCGGACGCGGGGGCTCGCGCGCTTCGACGACCTTCTGGTCGCGGTCTCGAAGGACCCGGCCATGGCGCTCTGGCTCGACTCGGTCCAGAACAGCGCGTCGGGGACCAACGTCGCGAACGAGAACTACGCTCGCGAGGTGATGGAGCTCTACAGCCTGGGCGTGGACAACGGCTACTCCCAGACCGACATCTCGCAGCTCGCCCGGGCGCTCTCCGGATGGAGCTTCACCGTTCCCGCCGCCGCCATCGTCGCCGACCCAACCAACCCCACCCGCCGCGTGGCCTCCGATGCCAACTTCCGCGTCTACGACGGGTCGGCGAACCCGGACGGGAACGCCTGGTATCTGGGGAGCGCGCCGACGCTGTCCCGGATGCACGCCACCGGCACGATCACCTTCCTCGATCGGACCTTCGACATCGGCAACCCGCCGGCCGGGATGGCGCCAGGCGAGGACGCGCTGCGATCCATCCTCTCGAGCCGCGGCGCCCAGTGCGCCCGGTTCCTCGCCCAGCGCCTGCTCCTCCACTTCGTCACGCCCCGTTTCACCTCCAGCGACGCCGGCGACGTGGCGGCAATGATCCAGGCCTCCGCCTTCGACCTGCGCACCGTGATGAAGACGTTGCTCGGCTCGCGCTACTTCTTCGACCCGGCACACCGATTCGCGCTGGTCGAGGGACCGGTCTCCTGGATCGTCCGGGCCGCCCGCGCGCTCACCCCGTCGCTCGCCGAGGCCGATGGCGCGAGGCCGAGCTTCCCGGCCTGGACGAACGTGGTCTCGAGCTTCGATCAGGCTGGCATGAAGCTCCTCGACCCTTCCGGCCCGAACGGCTGGAAGGAGGACGTGGCCTGGCTGAACACGAACGCGATCCGGTTTCGGACCCGTCAGGCGGCGGCCCTCGCGCTTGGCGCCGCGCAGGCCGCCGGGGGATCCGACGCCCTTCTCTTCCCGACCGACGTGGTGCGCTGGTTCCCCGCCGCGCCCTCCTCGCCCGCCGACGTCCTCTCGCGCCTGTTGGCGCTGCTGCAGCCGGCGCCGATCCCGGCCGCCGTCTCTGGCAGCTGGCTGCAGGCGCTCTGGCCGTCCGGGTTCAGCTGGGACGCCGCCGCACAGCTCCGGGCGCGGGAGCTCGCCTACCTCATCCTCTGCTCCCCGTCGGGGCAGCTTTACTAGGAGCAAACCATGGCGATGGTCACCCGGCGAAGGTTTCTCCAGGGTCTTGGCGCCGGCGGAGCCCTGCTGGCGGCGGGTTGCGGTGGATCCGGGTCCGCTGGCAGCGGCACGCCGCCGCCACCACCCACGAAGCCGATCCTCGTCCTCGTCGACCTCGACGGCGGCAACGACTGGCTGAGCATGATGCCGCCGCTCTCGGGTGCGAATCGCATCGCCTACGACGCGGCCCGCCCGACGCTGGCGGTCCCGCCCGGCCAGCTCGCCGAACTGGGAGGAGGCTTCGGCCTCCACCAGGATTTCACCGGGATGGCGGACCTCCACGCCCTGGGCCGGGTGGCGTGGATCCCGGGGATCGGAATGAACAACCCGAACCTCTCCCACTTCGTCTCCGGCGACCTCTGGGGGCAGGGCTCCGCGATGCCCGACGGTACCGGCTGGCTGGGGCGCTACGCCGATCTGGCCTTCGATCCGGCGGGCGACGTTCTGCGGGGGATCACGGTCACGAGCGATCTCCCGGTCATGCTGCGCGGCAGCGCCCGGAGCTTCGTCTCCATCACCGGGCCGAGCGGCTACGTCTACCCGGCCTGGCTTCGCTCGAACCGCATCGGCGCGCCGTTCGACACGGCGTTGCTCGAGAGCGGCTTCGGTACGGCGGCGGGATCGACCTCCGCCGACCCGGCGTCCAGCCCAGGGTACGCATCGGTCGCCCAGGTGTCGAAACTCTTCTTCGACGCACAGAATGGATTCGGAACCGACGGCTCGCTCGCGGCGCGGACCCCGAGCGTGCCCTACCCCGGCGACGCTGACTATCCGGTGAAACGGCTCGACGGCTCGAACCTCTCCTCGAGCCTCTCGACCCAGCTGAAGCTCGTCGCGCAGATGATCGCGAACGGGCTGCCGGCCCAGGTCTTCTTCGCCCGCATCGGCGGCTGGGACACCCACAGCAACCAGGCGGTCGACCACTCGAACCTCATGCGCACCCTGGGTGGAGCGGTCCAGGCCTTCTGGAAGGATCTCGCCGCCATCGACACGCTGGACGGAAACGCCCAGGACCGGGCGGTCATCGTGGGCTGGAGCGAGTTCGGGCGCCGCGTTCCCGAGAACAAGGGCGGCACCGACCACGGCACGGCCGGCCTCTCCTTCGCGGTCGGAAACGCCGTGAAGGGCGGGTTCTACGGCGACTACCCGGACCTCGCGAACCTCGACCGCAACAAGAACATGCTCTTCACCGTCGACTTCCGCAGTCTCTACGCCACGCTGCTCGAGCGCTTCCTGGGACGCACCGCCGCGGCCACCGATGCGCTCCTCGACGCGAGCTATCCGCGGCTGGGCTTCCTGTAGACTGGACCGGCGGCGACCGGCCGCGAGGAGGAGTCCATGCCCGAAGGTCCCGAGATCGAGACCGAGAAGCTGCACGAGGTCATCCACGAGGAACTGGAGAAGGACGGGGGCAGCTTCCTTCGCCGGATCGCACTCACCACCGCGCTCCTCGCCGTATTGGCCAGCGTGGCCGCGCTCCGGGCCGGCGCCACGGTGAACCATGCGCTGCTGCTCCGCACCGACGCCACCCAGCTTCAGTCGCAGGCCTCCGACCAGTGGGCCTACTACCAGGCCAAGGGGGTCAAGGGCGCCGTGCAGGAGGCGATCCGCGCCACCTGGCTCGCCGCCGGGAAGGAGCCGCCCGCCTCGGCCGAGGAGAAGATCGTCCGGTACGAGAAGGAGCAGGAGGCCATCAAGGAGAAGGCCCTCGAGTTCGAGAAGGAGCGGGATGTCAAGGTGCACGAGTCGGAGCACCTGCTCCATGGCCATCACCGTTTCGCCAACGCGGTCGCGCTCTTCCAGGTCGCCATCGCGCTGGGCGCCGTTGCGGCGCTGACCCGGAGTCGCGTGGTCTGGGCCGGATCGATGGTCATCGGCATGGGTGGCATCGCGCTGCTCGCCTGGGCGTTCGCCTTCTAGGCGCGGTCGCCATGATCTCCATCCGGCGCGCCGAGGACCGGGGTCACTTCGAGATGGGCTGGCTCGACACCCGCCACACCTTCTCCTTCGCCGACTACCACGACGAGCGCTTCATGGGTTTCTCCGACCTGCGGGTCATCAACGAGGACCGCGTCCTGCCCGGGAAGGGGTTTGGCTCCCACGCTCACCGGGACATGGAGATCCTGTCGTACGTGCTCGGGGGAGAGCTCGGCCACCAGGATTCGATGGGCAACGGCTCGACCATCCGGCCCGGCGAGCTCCAGCGCATGAGCGCCGGGTCCGGCGTGGTCCACAGCGAGAGGAACGCATCGGCGGAGCACCTGGTCCACTTCCTCCAGATCTGGATCCAGCCCAGGGCACGGGGCATCCAGCCCGGCTACGAGCAGCGCGCCTTCCCGGAGGCCGAGCGGCGGGGGCGGCTGCGGCTCATGGCCTCCCCCGATGGCCGCGACGGTTCCGTCACGATCCACCAGGACGCCTCGGTGTTCTCGGGGATCCTGGGCCCCGGACAGAGCGCGCGGCACGAGATCGCGAGCGGCAGGTCGGCCTGGGTCCAGGTCGCGCGAGGCGAGGTGACGGTGAACGGAGAGCGGCTCCGGGCCGGTGACGGGCTGGCTGCCACCGCCGAGGCGGCGCTCGACCTGGCCGGTGCCGGGAGCGCGGACGCCGAGGTCCTGTTGTTCGACCTGCGGGGCTAGCGGACGGTGCGTTGCTGACTACCCGATCTTGTCGCCGACGAACCTGTCTCGTTCGTCGCGGAAGAGCAGGTTGAACGTGGTCAGGCTGCCGTAGCACTTCGTCACGTACACCTGCATCTCCACCTTCTCCGCGTCGGAGAGCCTGGGGTGCGTGTTCAGCTTCTGCTCGAGCACCCGCAGCCGGTCCCTCACCATGATCACCTTGTGGAAGAGGGCGTCGATCGGCAATTCCTTGGCCTGGAGGGCCGGATCGGCTGGCTTCACCAGGATGGTCCCGCCCTCCCACTTCGGGGCGAGCGGCACCTCGGACGCGTCTTCCCGCAGGGCTTCCCGGATGGACTGCACGAACTCTTCTCGCGTCATGTCGAGGATCTCCTCGGGCAGCGGGGGCAGGGAGGCGCGGTGGACGGCTGGCGGACGCGCGGCCGGCGACCGCCGGACGTCGCGTGGGGGCTCGGGAGCCGGGATCGCGTCGGCGCGCCCCAGGTACTTCTCGCAGGCAGGGGCCGTTCCTGGAAAATCCCCGGTCCGCGCGCCGTAGCGGCACGGTCCGATGGGGCCGCGCGCATCCTCGAGGATGGGGCGCCACCAGCGGCAGCTCCCGCACTCCTTCGATCCATACGCCTGCCCCTCCGCATCCATCGGAGCGGCACTCTAACCCCGGGGGGGACGGCGGGCCAGGCACTCGTGACGAAGTCGTGACAAGCTTCCCTCATGTTCCCCGGGACCATGCGCACCATCCAGCTGACGCGGTTTGCCGACCGCACCTTGCCCGCCCTCCTCCGCGCCACCGCGCGGCGGAGCCCGGACGCCACGTTCCTGCGCGTCCTCGACCCGGCCGCTCGCGACGCCGCGCCGGCCGAGGTGACCTTTGCCGACTTCGAGGTGGCGGTGCGCCGCGCCGCCACCTCCCTCTCCGCCGCCGGGTTGCGAGCGGGCGACCGCATGCTCATGCTGGCCGAGAACTCGCCGGCCTGGCAGGAGGTGGCCCTCGGCGCCCAGGCGCTCCGCGCCGAGCCCGCCGCGCTCTTCGCGAACCTGTCCGAGGAGCCCGCCCGCGCCATCGCGCTGCGCGTCCGGCCCAAGGTGGTCTTCGTCTCGGGCCCGGCCCAGTGGGAGAAGCTCGCGCCGGTGGCCGGCCAGCTGGTCGCCGCAGGCCTCGCCGCGGTGATCGCCGAGGAGCCGTTGCCGCCCGGAGCCCTCCTGCCCGGCGTCCGGCAGCTCCCGGTCTCCGAGGTCGTGGGCGACGGCGCCGCGGCGATGGACGACGCGCGCTGGAACGGCCTCGTCGACGCCGTGGGGCAAGAGGACCCCTTCCTGCTCCTCTTCACGAGCGGCACCACCGGCCGTCCCAAGGGCGTTCGCCTTCCCCAGCGCGCCATCGTCCACGCCATCGACGCCGGCAACTCGGCGGTGGGCACGGGGCCCGGCGACCTGGGCGTCCACTTCCTCCCGTTTGCCCACGTGGCCGGGCACGACCAGTTCATGCTGGCACTCGCGCAGGGGCACGCGCTCCTGCTCGTCCAGCGCCGCGAGGACATCGAGCGCGCATTCACTTTTGGTCCTACCTATGCGTTCTCGGTGCCGCTGGTCTACGACCGCTTCCGCACCGCGGTGGAGGAGAAGGTCGATTCGCTCCCCGGGCCGCTGCGGAAGCTCGCCCGTGCGGCGCTGGCAGCCGGCGTGCGCGTCCGGGTGGAGGGCAGCCGCGCCATCGGCGATCGGATCCTGACCGGCGTCGCCGACCGGCTGGTGGGTGGGCCACTTCGGAAGAGGCTCGGGGGCCGGATGCGCTCCCTCTTCGCCGGCGGCGCCCCGGCGTCACCGGCGCTCTTCCGCTTCCTGGAGGGCCTGGGGATCCCCTGCGTCGAGCTCTACGGGATGACCGAGACCGCCGGGATGGTCTCCTCCAACCTCCTCGACGTCCCGCGCCGCCCCGGCTCGGCCGGCTTCCTCACGCCCGACCACGAGCTTCGCTTCGACGAGGACGGCGAGCTCCTGCTCCGCGGGCCGCTGCTCCTCTCCGGCTACCTGGAGCCGGAGGACGCGGCTGGCGCCTTCACCGACGACGGCTTCTACCGCACCGGCGACCGGGCCCGGATCGACGAGGAGGGCTGCCTGCGCATCGAGGGGCGCAAGAAGCACCTGCTGGTGCTCTCCACCGGCAAGAAGCTCGCGCCCGAGCCCCTGGAGCTGGCCATCGCCGGCACCCCCCCGTTCCAGGGCGCGGTGCTGCTGGGCGAGGGGCGGCCATTCGTATCGGCGGCGGTCTTCGTGGCCCCGGACTTCCTGGCCCGGCTGGCCGCCGACGGGCGAGACGCGGCCGAGGCGCTTCTGCCGGCGGTGCGCGCCGCGCTCCACGCCTTCAGCGACTACGAGAAGCCGAAGAAGCTCCTCATCCTGCCGGGCTCCCCGGCGGACCACCCGTCCATCATCACTCCAACACTCAAGGTGAAGCGGGCGGCCCTGCTCGAGCTCCTGGGCCCCCGCCTGGCGGCGCTCTACGAACCACGCCACGAGCCTGCGGGCGGATAGCCCCGCTTCGCCCGCTACACGGCCAGCCGGTCGAGGAAGTAGGGCAGCATCTTCCGCCACCAGGGCCAGTCGTGCGCCACGTCGGCGCCCCAGTAGTCGAACCAGGCCGGGATGCCCTTGGCGCGCAGGATCTCCTCGAGCGCGCGGGTGTCCGCGAGGCTGTCCTCCTCCCAGGATCCCTGTCCTGCCGCGAAGGCGATGGTCGAGTGCCGGTAGCGCTCCAGGTAGGTTGGATCGGCGAGGCCGGGCAGGTACTGCAACGGACTGTTGAAGTAGGTGGCGTCGTCCCACTGGTCGCCGACGAAGCTCCTCGCCGAGTAGAGGCCGGAGAGGCCGATGACGCCGTCGAAGACGTCCGGGCGCCGGAAGAAGAAGTTCGCTGCGTGGAAGGCCCCCATGCTGCAGCCGGTCGTCCACATGGTTTCGCGCCCCACCGCGCGCCGGACGAAGGGCACGAGCTCGTCCATCACGTACCGGTCGTAGTCGAGGTGGCGCCGGGCCCGCTCGGCCGGAGCCACGGCCGCGTTCGTCCAGCTCTGCCAGTCGATGCCGTCCACGGCCACCAGCCGGATCCGGCCCGCGGCGATGAACTCCTGGCACGCCTCCACCATGCCGAAGCCGGCGAAGTCGCCGACCCGGCCGTCCTGCGAGGGAAACGCCAGGATCGGGCGCCCCGCATGCCCGTACAGCTCGACCTCCATCTCCTGGCCGAGCGCCGGGCTGTTCCAGCGGTGTCGCTCCACTTGCATCGCGTCCCCTCTCCGATCAGCCCTTCTGCTGGATGGCGGCCGCCGCGGCCGCCAGTTCCTCGATGCGCGGCGACCGCAGGATGAAGCCGTAGTTTCCGATGGCGGAGCTGAAGACGTCGTTCACCCGCTCGTGGTGCACGAGGAGCGACCCGAAGCGCGACAGGACGTCCGGCAGGGAAAGGGCGTAGCGGAACCGGTCCTTCCGCCCCACGTAGGCCACGAACCAGGGGCGCTCGAATCGCTCCATGACCTTTCCGTGGACCACCAGGTCGGCCCAGGTCCGGTAGAGGTCGGCCTCGTTCTGGTAGTTCCACATGTCCACGGTCATCCCGCCGGGCGGCCGGACGTTCACCTCGAGCGCGGAGAGGGACCCGTCCGGACGGCGGAAGAACTCGATGTGGAAGAAGCGCTCGCGGATGTCGAAGGCCTTCACCAGGCGCCTGCCCGCGTCGGCCAGGTCGGCCTCGATCTCCCGGGCCGCGTGGTACCAGACGTCCGCGTCCTCGTTCACGACCTCCATGATCCCGCGGCTGTACCGCAGCGAGGCGTCGAAGACCACGTGACCGTCCAGGTCGGCCAGGCCGTCGTAGGTGACGATGTCGCCGTCCACGAAGCCCTCGAGGACGTAGTCCACCGACGGCACGGTTCTCAGGAACGACTCCAGATCGGCGCCGGTCTCGAGCTTCCAGGTGCGGGAGGCCCCCACACCGATGTCGGGCTTGGCGACGAGCGGGAACCCGACCTGGCGGACGAACGCCCGGGCGGCCTCCTGGTCGCGAACGAGGTGGGCCGGGGCGGCCGGGACGCCGGCCCTGGCGAAGAGCCCCTTCATCCCGGTCTTGCGCTGGACGACCGCCAGATCTGCCGGGCGGAGCCCCCAGACGTTGAAATCCTCCCGCAGCCGGGCCTCGGTCGAGAGCCAGTACTCGCTCATCGAGTCGATGCGGTCGATCTTCCCGTGCCGGAAGGTGAGGAACCCCAGGCCCCGGACCAGCTCGTCGTACCGGTGCATGTCCGTGACCCGGTAGTACTCGGACACCGCGCTCCGCAGCTCGGGTCGCAGGCGTTCCCAGGGCTCGTCGGCGATGGCCAGCGGGTTCGCGCCCACGTCGCGCAGGCGGGCCACGAACTGCCAGAAGTTGAGGGGAAAGTGGGGGGACAGGAAGACGACGTTCACGGTGGGCCTCCCCGTGCTGATTAACACGATTGGCGCCCATTTCCAGGATGACAACGTCAGACGACCGATCTAGGTTGCGCCGCTTCCTTTCACCCATCCACCACCGGGGTTCACAACCGCCATGGACTCGTCGCTCCTCCGCAGGAAGCTTCCCTTCCTCGCCGCGCTCATCGCCGTCGCCGCCCTCGCCTTCTCCCCCGCCCAGGCCGCTGCCCAGACGGACGTGGAGCAGGAGTTCGTCGGCTTCACCACCACCAACGTCCAGTGGCTCTATGGCTGGAACTTCAACGACAACCTGCTCGGCTACGACCCGCCCAGCAGGGGGATGATGACCCTCACCTTCAACAACTTCACCGAGTGGAAGTACGGCGACAGCTTCTTCTTCGCCGACCTCCAGAGCGGCAACAAGATCAACTGCTTCCGGCCAGAACGCCTCGCTCTACGCCGAGTGGCACCCGCGCGTCTTCGTCAACCGGATCATCGGCGAGAAGAAGCCGCTCTTCGGGTTCATCCGGAACTACGGCGCCGCCTTCGAGGTGAACCAGGGCGCCGGCTTCCAGGCCTACATGGCCGGCGCGGGCATGGACTTCGAGATGCCCGGGTACATGAACATCGGCTTCAACTTCTACTGGCGGTACAGCGCGATCACCGGCGGGTTCACGCAGTTCCAGAACACCTGGCAGTTCAGCCCGTTCTGGACGATCCCGTTCAAGACCGGCCCCGTGCCCTGGGTCTTCACCGGCTTTCTCGACATGTTCCCGAACCCGAACGGCCAGCTCGACATCATGACCCAGCCCCAGCTGCTCGTGGACGTCCTCGGCCTCGCCGGCGGCAAGGGCAACCGCCTCTACCTGGGATGCGAGTGGTACATCCACTCGTACCAGAACGTCTTCCCGAACGCCCCGACGCGGAAGACGGTCTCCGCTCCCCAGCTCATGGTGCAGTGGACCATTCACTGACCGGAGGCGCCATGAGCCCCCGCACCGTCGGAATCACCGAGCGCCTGCCACTCCTGCAGGCACTCCCGCTCTCGCTGCAGCACCTCTTCGCCATGTTCGGCGCCACCGTGCTCGTGCCCTTCCTGGTCGGGCTCGACACCTCGGTGACGCTCTTCACGAGCGGTGTGGGGACTCTGGTCTACATCGTCATCACCAAGGGGCGAATCCCCGCCTACCTGGGCTCCTCCTTCGCCTTCATCGCCGCGCTGTCCGGCATCCTGGCGGTGAAGCCAGGCCAGATCGCCCCCGACGATCGGGTGGCCATCGCCATGGGCGGCTGCGTCACGGTGGGGCTCATCTACATCGTGGTGGCCGCCGCCATCGGCAAGTTCGGCACCGGCTGGGTGGACAAGCTCCTGCCGCCCGTCGTCATCGGCCCGGTGGTCATGGTGATCGGCCTGGGGCTGGCCGGCGTGGCCGTGAACGTCATGGCCATGCAGGGCGGCACGGGCACCTACCACCCCGAGTACTTCAAGGTTGCGCTGGTGGCGCTGGCCATCGCCATCCTGGCGGCGGTCTTCCTGAAGGGCTTCCTGGGCGTCATCCCCATCCTCATCGGGATCGTGGGCGGCTACGTGGTCGCCTTCGCGGTGGGCCAGGTGAACCTGTCCGGGGTGGCTGCGGCCAAGGCGGTGGCGATTCCCCACTTCACGTTGCCGAAGTTCCAGTGGGGAGCGATCCTCACGCTGGCCCCCATCTCGCTGGTGGTGATCACCGAGCACATCGGCCACCTCATCGTCACCGAGAACGTCGTCGGCCAGAAGCTGGTGAAGGACCCGGGGCTGCACCGGTCGCTGGCCGGGGACGGCGTGGCCACCGCGATCTCCGGCCTGCTGGGCGGGCCTCCCAACACCACCTACGGCGAGAACATCGGCGTCATGGCCATCACCAAGGTGTACAGCGTGTGGGTCATCGGCGGCGCGGCGGTGATCGCCATCGCCATGTCCTTCTTCCCTCCCATCGGCGCGCTCATCCGCAGCATCCCCACCCAGGTCATGGGCGGCATCTGCATCCTGCTCTTCGGGATCATCGCCTCGGCGGGCGTGCGCATGCTGGTGGACGCCAAGGTCGACTTCTCCGAGACCCGGAACCTGATCATCGCCTCGGTGATCCTGGTCATCGGCATCGGCGGCGCCAAGATCCACCTGGGGCCGGTGGAGATCGGCGAGATGTCGCTGGCCACCTACGTGGGCGTGATCCTGAACCTGGTATTGCCGACGAAGCGCGCCAGCTCCGCGGAGCTGGCCGAGATGGCCGCGGCTCCGGACGTGTAGCCGGGCGGATCAGTCTCCGAGGAAGTACTCCACGGTGGTCACCACCCGGACCACCTTGCGCTCGGGCGAGTTGGGATCGCGGTCGGTCACGGTGAAGAGCCCCTGAGAGGCGCTCCGGATCTTCCCCACCTGGCTGCCCGAGTCCTTGGCGAACTTGGCGGCCGCCTCCCGCGCGCTCACGGTCGCCTGCTCGATCATCTCCGGCTTGATGGCGTTCAGCCCGGTGAAGAGGAACTGGGGGCGGTTGTCCCAGTCCTGCGAGAGCATGACGCCGCGCCCCACCAGCTGGCCGGAGCGATCCATGGCCTTCTTCACCGCCGCCACGTTCTTCGACCGGACGATGACGGTGGCCTGCTCGAGATAGCGCGGCCCGGAAGGTCGCCCCGCTTGCCCCGTGTTCTCGGTCTGCCGATCCTGGATGTGCGGCACGGCGAAGCTCACCTCCTCGCGCGGGAATCCCGCCTCGACCAGGAATGCGGCGACCGCGTCGCGCTTCGCGTCGACCCGCCTCTGAAGCTCGGCCAGGTCCTCGCCCGTGTCCTTGAACGTGACCGGCCAGATGGCCAGGTCGGCGTCCACCTCCCGCTCGGCCAGCCCTTTCACCGTGACCGAGCGTTGCGACTCGCGGATCCGGGTCACCGCGCCGGCCAGGGTGAACCCGGCGAAGGCGATTCCGAGTCCGAGCAGGGCACCGAGCACCAGGGCGGCGAGCGTGTTCCTTTGCATGCATCCTTCGTTAAGAGCGCGCGGGCCTCGCCGCCCGGGGTGCCCCATCCAGGTCCCAGGCAGGGCCCCGGCCTTTTCGGATGGCGCCACGGACGACCGTCCGCTATAGCGGACTACATGTCGACCGCCCGCACCAACCGCTCCGCCGATCCCTACCGCGACCTCGCCGTCATCGACGCCCGGGCCCCGCGGCTGAACCAGCTCCTGACCGGGCTGCTCGCGCTGTCGGCCGTGGTCAGCGGGGCGTGGCCGCTCCTGGCGCTGGCGGCGGTGCAGATCTCCCTGGGGCTCTTCCTGGGAAGGCGATGGTGCCTGGCCTGCCGGATCTACTTCGCCTTCGTGCAGCCCGTGCTCGGGGAAGGCCCGATCGAGGATTCACGACCCGTGAAATTCGCGAACCAGGTCGGGGCGGGGTTCCTGGGATCGGCAACCCTGGCCCACCTGCTCGGGTGGCACCTCCTGGGCAACCTGCTCGGCGGCACCGTGGCTGCCCTGGCCCTCCTGGCCGCCGCCACCGGCTTCTGCCTGGGCTGCTCCCTGTACCGCGGCTGGGCGCTCCTGCGCGGGATCCGCGGCCGGACTCCCGGACACATCGACCTCGCCGAGGTGGGAGCCGCCCCGGGGCGGGACGCGGTGGTCCAGTTCACCCATCCGCTCTGCGGGGACTGCCAGTCGCTCACCGGCCGGCTCACGGCGTCGGGCAGGGCTCCGGTGCTGGTGGACGTGTCGCGCCGGCCCGAGCTGGCCCGGAAGTACGGAGTGGCCGTGGTGCCGCTCGCCGTGGCCGTCCGCGCCGACGGCAGCGTGGCCCGGCAGATTCACTGACGGCGGTTCCGAGGACGCGAAGGTCCGCGGATCGGCCGTCGGCCAGATGGGGCGTTCACTCGTAGTGTCTTGACGAGTTCGCGAGGGAGTTGCAATCGGCGCGCGGGGTGCGCCGGGAAGGCCTGCCGCGCGGCCGCATCGCCCCAGGATGTCGCGTACGGGGTCGCTGGCGAGGTTCGAGATCTCCGCGCGGGAAATCGTCGTGGTGGGCCGCCTCGCGCGTCTGGGGAGGACGAAATATCCCGTGAGATCCTTCGTGCATGAACCAAGCACGCGAATCGTCCCGACGTCTTGCTGTTCTTCTCCGCTGCGAACAGGGCGCCATGGCTGACTTTCTGGTGGCGCTGGCCGAGTTTGATCGGCAACGGCTGTGGCTGCAGCTCGGCCATGCCAGCCTCTTCGATTTCTTGCACCGGGAGCTCGGACTGTCCCGGGGCTCTGCCCACTACCGGAAGGTGGCGGCGCATCTCGTCCAGAAGTTCCCCGAGGTGGTGGAGCCTCTCCGGAAAGGCAAGTTGTGCATCACGGTCGTGCTCGAGCTGGCCCGGGTCATCACGCCGGAGAACAGCGCAATCGTCCTGCCCCAGTTCTTCCACCGGTCGAAGCAGGAGGCGAAGGCGATCGCAGTGGAGATCTCTCCGGCAACCGTGATTCCGAGGCGGGAGGTGGTGACGGGGCTTCCTCGTCCTGCCGAAGTTCAACCGGTTGAACTGGCGGCGACCGAGATCGTTCACCGGGCCGGCGTCCCCAGAAACGAGGCCACCGTCGCCGATGCAGCTGGAGCCTCTCACTGCCGACCTGCGCCGCCTCCACATGACGGTGTCGAAGCAGTTCATCGACAAGCTCGACGCCGCGCGGAAGGGTCAGGGACACGCCCAGCCGGGCGGCTCGGCGGAGGAGGTCATCGAGGCCGCGCTCGACCTCCTGCTGGCGCAGCAGGCCAAGCGACGGGCAGAGGTGAAGAAGCCGCAGAAGAACCCGCGCCGCGCGAGGAACCCGGGCCACGTCCCCGCCGTGGTGCGGCGGGAGGTGTGGTCGCGCGATGAGGGAAAGTGCCAGTGGCCTCTCGATTCCGGAGGGATCTGCGGCGCGACCTTGCGCCTCGAGATCGACCACGTCGTCCCGCGCGCGAGGGGTGGCCCGTCCACGGTCGACAACTGCCGGCTGACTTGCCGAACGCACAACCAGCTTGCCGCGCGCCAGGTCTACGGCGACGAGTGGATGAATAGGTTCACCGACGGTACGGAGCAGAACGTTCCGATGGCGCGGGAACCGGTGCCATCGTGGTGGCCTAAGGGCTTCGGCCGTTGCGCGCCAGCAGCCGCCGCAGGAAGGTGACGCTGGCCAGGCCCCAGAGGCTTCCCCACAGGGCTCCGAGCAGGACGTCCCCGGGCCAGTGGACGCCGACGTAGATACGGCTCCACGCAACCGCGGCGGCGAGGGAGAAGAGGAGAGGCGCCAGGGCCGGCCACCCGGCCGCGCCGACCACCGCCATGGCGAAGAAGTTGGCGGCGTGCAGGCTGGGGATCGAGCCCGAGTTCGCAGCCGGGGAGAGGTGGCGAACGGTTCCCGGGGGAAGGGCGTAGACCGGGCGGGCCCGCAGGAGGAGCGGCCGCAGGACCTGGGAGCCGAGGGCGTCGGTCAGCGCCAGCGCGATGCCCAGCGCCAGGACCCAGCGCCATCCCCGCTCGCGTCGATGCACCCAGAGTGCAATGGCGAGGAGGACGGCCAGGATGACTCCGAAGACCGGGCTGGAGAGCGTCCGGGCCAGTCCGTCGACCCAGCTACCGGCGTCCACGTTGACGGCGCGGAAGATCCGTTCCTCGAGGGCGAGATGGTGGTCGGCGGGGATCACGGGCGAGATCGGCGGCGAGGATACTACGTACCTGCCCCACGGGGCTCGTGCGCGCCCGCTCCGGGCCGCTAGATCCAGGGTTGTGGCCGGCGAGCGCCGGGAGAGGAGCCAGGATGCTGTCGAGGGTGGCATTCGCGATTTGCCTGACCACGTCGGCGGCCTGGCTCGACCTTGCGGCGCCTCCGGCCTGGAACGACCCGTCGGCGAAGATCCCGCGAGCGCCGACCTTCACGCCTGATCCGTTGCTCGCCACGCAGTGCGCCAGGCTGGTCCGGCCAGCCGCTTCGGCGGCCGACCGGGCCGTGATCGCGGCCGGGTGGAAGCTCATGGGAGCGTCCCAGCGCTTCGGAGGCACCGAGGTCGTGGGCGGCCAGTCGGCCTTCGACGGCATGTGCCGTCCCCTCGGCTACCAGTTCTTCGTCTTCGCGGGGGGTCGCCTGGCGGGGACGATCTCGCCCGATCCGATGGACTCCCGCACAGACGGGGCGGCGCAGATCCCCCAGCTCGTCTCGGCCGGCGAGCTCGTGACTGTGTTCTCCCGGTACGCCCCGTCCGACCCGCTCTGCTGTCCGTCCCGCCTCACCACCGTCCAGTACCGCCTGGAGAAGGGGCCGACGGGGCAGGTCCTGATCGCGACGGCCGCGGCCACCTTGCCCACCGGAGAGCCGAAGGCTGCGGCCGCGCCAGCCGCCCCCGCCGAAGGCACGCCACCGACTCAGCTGCGGTAGTCGGCGTTCTCGGTGACGTACTCGTGGCTGCGGTCGGCGCCGAGCACCTCGGCGGCTGCGGCGCCCATGCCCAGATCCACCTCGATCTCCACCGACCGCTCGTGGGGCGGGTAGTCGACGGAAGGGCGAAAGGTCAGCCCGTCGGCGGGCGGAACCGATGCGTAGAGCTCGGCCGCCTTCAACTGCTGGTGAATACGCCGCTCCTTCTCCGGGTCGAGGCGCATGGCCCCTCTCTCGAAGAGGACCTCGCCACCCATGCCCAATCGCACCGCGGCCGGGTCGAGCGCCAGGCCGGTTCTCCCGGCCTGCTTCCCGATGGCGGCGAGCAACCGGCCCACGTTGGGGTCGTTCCCGTTCACCGCGCACTGCACGAGCGGCGAGTTCACCATCGACTTGCCGATCTCGCGCGCCACCCGCACGCTGGGGGCACCGCGCACCACCACGTGGATGACGTGGTGGACCCCCTCCCCGTTGCGAACCACGTCCTCGGCCAGGTCGCGAGTCACGCGGCAGAGCGCCTCGCGGAAGGCCCGCGGGTCGGGGGCCGGCCGGCGCATGGAGGAAACGAGCGCCACCGTGTCGGAGGTGCTGGTGTCGGAGTCGACGGTGATGGCCTGGAAGCTCGCCTCCACGGCCTCCTCGAGCGCGGCCCGCAGCTCGTTCCGCGGAACCGACAGGTCGGTGAGCACGTAGACGAGCATGGTGGCCAGGTCGGGCTCGATC
>CAVOWI010000016.1:0-489969 GCA_963700085.1 uncultured delta proteobacterium | reverse complement strand
CGCTGCAAACAGCAAGAGCAGACCCAGGCACGCCAGGCGCAGGACTAGCACGAATCGTCTCCTTCCGTCTGCGAGACCTCGAAGGGCTCCGAATGTAGATGCCATCCTACGATCAGTTTTCACAGTCGGGCCGGCTCCGTCACTTCACGTTGACCGGGAAGCTGCACTGCTGGGGTCGCTCCCAGATGCCCAAGAGAACACCGGATCGTTGTCGATCCGGTGTTCGCCCCATGGTACTGCCAGCGGTACTCACAGGGCGCGCCCGGCGTACCTCCGAGTTCGGATTTCCGCCCCCCTAAACGTCAGTACCGGCTCGCCATAGTCGGTCGCCGTCCATGAGTAACCGGTGCCGCCATTGACATGGAGCGTGACCACCAGCGTATCGCAGATTTGCATGGTTTGCGTCTGTCCGCAGTTGCCATCGGTGACGTTGAGGGTTTTGGGCTGACAGGGCGGCGGGTTGGCCTGCACCTGAACGGTGGTTTGCCGCTTGGCCGGGCCACTGTTGTTCTCCCAGGCCTGCAGTTCTTAGGTCGCCGTGCCACCTGGCGCCGGCAATCCTGCTTGCTGCCGTTCGCCCGATTGCCGTCTTCGAGCGGGAGCCGTTACGCACCAGCGCGACGCGGCTGGTCTGGCCTTGCACGTTCCAGCTCAGAGTCGTACACTGGCCCTGGGTAATGGAGGTCGGGTTCACCTACCGTACTCAATGTTGGGCACGCTGCTGCCGCCCTGGACCTGAACGACCGCGTACGCCTTGTTCGGTCCACTACCGTTCGGCCCAAAGGCCTGCAGTTCATACGTCTGCGTGCCGCCGGGAGGGCAATCCTGTTTGTTGCTGGCGCTCGCCGACGTATAGTCCCAAAGCGTGGCGCCGTTGCGCACCACTGCGATGCGGCTCGCCTGGCCCTGCACGGCCCAGCTCAGGAATGTCATTGGCCGCCCTGGATGGAACCCGGGTTTGCAGTGAAATACTGAATGGTGGGCAGGCCGCTCGGCGGTGGCGACGTCGGCGACGGCACGGGCGTGGGCGGTCCGGACACGGTGACCTTCACGTAGATTGTTTCCGGAAACCGCGTGCCCGCGGTGTTCATCTGCCATACCCCCGTGTAGGTGCCTGGCGCCTGCGGCGCAACCAGGTCTACGGCGATATCCTTCGTGGCGTCGGGAGCCACCGGCTGCCCCATCAGCACGGGCTGCCCACCCACCCTATCGCCCGAGCGAAGTCAAGCTTGTAGTTCGGGCTCCAGGTCGTCGTGACCTATTCCGTACAGTCCAAACTTTGCGCAACGATTGGCCCGGCTGCACCACCGGCGGCTGGGTCCCGTCGTGGTCGTCCAGAGTCACGTCCTTGAGGTACGCCATGAAGTCGAAGAGCGCCGGTGTGGCCGTTGGCTCCGCGGTGGGCAGACCGCGGGCGCCGCCGTCGGGGTCGGCACGGGCAGCACCTGATCCATGGCACCGCCAGGTATTTCTCCGCAAGCTTATTCACCGTGCCGTCTGCGACGACCTCGGCCAGCACCCGGTTCAACTCGGGTAGCAGAGTGGAGCCCTGCCGCACCGCGATACCGTAGTCCTGCACGTACATGCTGTGCCCCACCGGCTTGGCCTGCCCACTCGACACGTAGGTGTCGGCCGGCAAGCGGTCGAGGATAACGAGATCGATCCGGCTCGCTTTCAGATCACTGATGGCGTCCGCTGCCTGCTTGTAGTGCCTCAGGTTGGCGCTCGGCATTTTATTGGTATCCACCAGGTTTTTCTGCATCCACGTATCGAGACCGTACCCCGGCACTCCTACCCGCCGGGTTGCCATATCGGCCTTCGTTTTGATATCGGTGATCGGCGAAAGCGGCGCAGCCAGGACGGCGTCTTCGCCACGATAGTAATTGCGCGTGAAGTCGGCCAGTTGCTGGCGGTCCTCGGTGATGGCGAGGGCAGAAATCACCGGCGTCGGCCTTGTTCAGTTGCAGCGTGTTCAACAGACCGTCGAAGGCGTAATCCTTGAACTTGGTCTTGGACCCCCAACCGTTTGCCCAGTTCGCTCATCGAATGTTCATCCCGGCGCCCTTGGCGATCCCCACGATGCTCCCCTCCCCCACCGCGGCCCGGCGCACCTTGGGGTAGAGGTCGGTGGTCAGGATCGCATCGGCGGCCGGGAGGATGCTCTCCGCCTGGAGGGCGGCGACGGCGCGCGGAAGCGCCTCGACCATGGCCTTCACCGGGAGTCGCCAGCCGATGACGCCGGTCGACGACGGCAGGACCTCGCGCGCGCCGACGCCGAGCAACCGCGCCGCGGCAGCCGCCACCTCCTCGGCCGCCTCGACGCCGCCCGGTGCGCAGACGTTCGAGATCTTGTTGTTCACCACCCAGGCGGCGAGGTTCGGCTCGGAGAGCCTGGCGCGCCCGACGATCACCGGCGCTCCAGGAAATGCGTTGCGGGTGAACATCGCGGCGAAGGACGGCGTGGATGCGTCGGCGGCGATGACCGTGATGTTCATCCAGGCCGGCTTCGGCACCTCCACCGGCGTGAACTCGAATCGCGTGGTTCCCACCCTGAATCCGAGCGGAAGGCGGGACTGGGTCTCGAGCCAGGCGCGGTGCTCCTCGCGGCTCCGGAAGGTCAACTGGGTGCTCGGCATGGGCCCCATCCAAACCTCGCGGGGGGACGGCGTCAACCGTCCGTCTCCCCGGCCGGATTCCCCCGGTCGGGTCCCGATCGGGTGGTTTGGTGGCGAAAAGGAGACGGAACGCCTAGATTGTCGCGTTCAACCGCAGTCATTCACTTTTCGGAGGAAGAGAGCACATGAAGAACACCGTTCGAGCCGTCCTCGTCGCCGTCCTCGCCGTTCCCGCAGTCGCCTTCGCCCAGGTTCCCGCGGCGCCCCAGGTGCCGTCGTCTGCCGCCGTGAAGGACGCCGGCGCCGCTGCCGCTGCCTCGGGCAAGGCCTCCGGCCAGGCCGCCACCGACTCCGCCAAGGCCTCCAGCCAGGCCGCCACCGACTCGGCCAAGGCGCAGACGAAGTCCACCGGGCAGCAGGTCAAGGACACCGCCAAGACCGA
Source organism: uncultured delta proteobacterium (assembly GCA_963700085.1). Lineage (GTDB taxonomy): Bacteria > Myxococcota > Myxococcia > Myxococcales > Anaeromyxobacteraceae > CAIOAK01. Next base: position 486,912 of record CAVOWI010000016.1, on the reverse strand, counting down.
GGGCAAGAAGGCCGCCAAGACGGGCGTCGACGAAGGCGTCAAGAAGACGGGTACCGTGGGCGCCGCCGCCGCGCCGCACGCCCACGGTGCCGCGGCGACGGGCGTCGACAAGGGCGTGGACAAGGCCGCCGACAAGGCCGGCATCAAGTAGGTCCCGTCCTTCGCAACACCCGAGGCCCCGCCGGGTTGCACCTGGCGGGGCCGTCTTGCGTCCAGGGCCAGATGGTACTCTGCCGGAGATGGCCAACGAGGGCAACGCCTCGCCGGGACCCGCCGCGATCGAGATGTCTCGGGCGGGCGGTGCGGTGCTCGTCGTGCGACTGCGCGGCGCCTGGCGCCTCGCCGACGACCTTCCCCCCGTGGCCGACGTCGAGCGGGAACTGGATCGGGAGGGGGCCGCGACGGTTCGGCTGGAAGCTTCCGCCGTCGCCGACTGGGACAGCGGCCTCGTGGTCTTCGTCTTCGGTCTTCTCAGGTCCTGTCGCGCCCGCGGCATCGCAGTGGAGCACCCGCGGCTCCCGGGGACGCTCGAGCGCATGCTCGCCCTGGTGCAGGACTCCGCGCTCCCGCCGGCGCCGCCGCTCCCACCCGGCGGGCTGCTCGATCGGCTGGGGGTGCGCGCGCTCGCCCGGCGGGAAAAGCTCCGTGCGGCCTCTCTCTTCGTGGGCGAGACGACACTCGGCCTCCTGCGATTTCTCCTGGGGCGGGCGCGATTCCGCGGCCAGGACCTGGGGCTCCTGCTCGAGGGAGCCGGTCCGTCGGCGCTCCCCATCGTGGCGCTGGTGAACTTCCTCGTCGGCATCATCCTGGCCTTCGTGGGCATCACCCAGCTGCGCCGGTTCGGCGCCGAGTACTACGTGGCCGACATCGTGGGCATCGCGGTGGTCCGGGACATGGCCGCGCTGATCACGGCGATCGTGCTAGCCGGCCGGAGCGGCGCCGCCTACGCGGCCCAGCTCGCCACCATGAAGGTGACCCAGGAGATCGACGCGCTGCGCACGCTGGGGATCTCGCCGGTGGAGTTCCTGGTCGTCCCCCGGGTGGTGGCGCTGACGCTCATGATGCCGTTCCTCGTCCTGTTCGCCGACCTGATGGGCGTGCTCGGCGGCGCCGCGGTGGGAACCACCATGATGAACCAGGCACTCGCCTCCTACCTGCGCCAGACCGCGCACTCCGTCACCACCGGTGACATCATCGGAGGCCTCGTGAAGGCGGCGACCTACGGGGCGCTGGTGGCGCTGACCGGGACGGCGCGCGGGCTCCAGGCCGAGCGCAGCTCGGAGCAGGTCGGCGTGGCCGCCACCCAGGCGGTGGTGACCGGCATCGTGGCCATCATCATCGCCTGCGGCATCTACCAGTACGTCTTCTTTCTCTTCGGGCTTTGAACATGGCGGAAGCGATCCTCGGCGTGCGCGACCTCACCATGGCCTTCGGGGACCGGGTGGTGATGGAGCACCTCGACATCCGGATCGAGCCGGGCGAGATCTACGTGGTCATGGGCGGGAGCGGCTGCGGCAAGAGCACGCTGCTCCGCCACATGCTGGGGCTGCAGGAACCGGCCTCCGGGGAGGTGTTCTACGGCGGCGAGAGCTTCACCCGCGCGGGAGCGTCGGATCGCGAGCGCATGCTCCGGCGCGTGGGCGTCCTCTACCAGGGCAGCGCGCTCTGGACGTCGATGACGCTCGCCGAGAACGTGGCGCTCCCCTTGCAGCAGTTCACCAAGCTTCGCCCGGAACGCATCCGGGAGGTGGTGGAGCTGAAGCTCGCGCTGGTCGGGCTCCACGGATTCGAGGAGTACTACCCGTGGGAGCTGTCGGGCGGCATGCAGAAGCGGGCCGGCCTGGCCCGCGCCATCGCGCTCGACCCGGAGATCCTCTTCATCGACGAGCCCTCGGCCAGCCTCGACCCGCCCACCGGCCGCAGGCTCGACCGGCTCATCCTGGAGATCCGCGACGCGCTCCACACCACCGTGGTGGTGGTCACCCACGACGTGGCGTGCATCCTCGGCATCGGCACGCGCGCGCTCTTTCTCGATGGCGAGAGCCGGCGTTCCATCGCCGAGGGGCCTCCGGGCGAGCTTCGCGTTTCCGGACCGGAGGCGGTCCGCGCCTTCTTCGCCGGGGGTATCCTCCCCTGAGGAGTTGCCATGGCTCGCAGGTTCAGCCCCAGGAAGGTCGGCATCTTCGTCCTCGCGGCCACCGCGCTCGGCGTGGCGGCGATCATCTACCTCGGCTCCAGCCGGATCTTCCAGAGCAAGGTTCGCTTCGCGGTGGTCTTCTCCCAGGACATCGCCGGACTGGACGTCGACGCTCCGGTGAAGTTCCGCGGCGTGCCGGTGGGGCGGGTGGCGAGCATCCACCTCTCCATCGGCTCGCCGGAGGCGCCCTTGCGGGAACTCTTCATGCCGGTGATCATCGAGCTCAATCCGTCCCGCATCCGGGAGATCGGAGAGACGACCGACCTGGGCAACCCGGCGGTGGTGAGGACGCTCGTGACGCACGGGCTGCGGGCGCGCCTCGCGCTGGAGAGTTTCCTCTCCGGGCGCCGCTACGTCGACCTGGACATCGTGGCCGACGCGCCGCCGCCGGAACCCCCGCCCTTCCCCCTGCGCTACCCGGTCATCCCGGTGTACCTGGAGCCGAGCCTGATGGCACTTCAGGCGGACGCGGCCAAGCTGATGGGAAAGCTCCAGGCCCTCGATCTCGAGGGACTCGTCGTCGACCTCCGCGCGGCCGCGGCGGGCGTGGCCCGGGCCTCGGGGCGCCTCGAAGATGCCGGGCGAGGGGTCCCCAGGACGCTGGAGAGCATGGACCGGGCGCTCGCCGCCATCCGCGACACCGCCCGGGCGCTCGAGAAGGAGGTCCCCTCCGTGGCTGGCGATGCCCGGGGCGCCATGCAGCGGCTCGCCGCGGCGGTCGACCAGATGGACGCCACGCTGCGCGAGGTGAAGCTGTCCCTCTCGCCTGGCGCCCCGGTTCCGGCCCAGCTCGAGCAGACGCTCCGCGAGGTGGGGCAGGCCGCGCGCTCGCTGCGGGTGCTGGCCGACAGCCTGGAGCGGGACCCGAGCCAGATCCTTCGCGGACGCCCGGAGGGGAAACCATGAGACACCGCACCGCCGCCGTCGCCCTGCTCGGACTTCTTCCCGCCTGCCTGGGCCCGCGCACCGAGACCTCGCGCTACTACACGCTCCCGGCCGACCGGCCGACCGCCGGTCGCGACCGCCGCCCCGCGCGGCGAGCCTGGGACTGGGTCCGGTGACCCTGCCTCCGTACCTGTCGCGGCCGGAGATCGCCACTCGCCTCGGCCCGGAGCAGATCGCCTACGCCACGTCCGACCGATGGGCGGCGCCGCTCGACGAGCTGGTCGCGCGGGCGCTCGCCGAGGATCTCCGCGCCGGGCTGCCCGCCGGCGAGGTCGTCCGCTGGCCGTGGCCGCTCGGCGCCCCTCCGGACGTCTCCGCGTCGGTGGACCTCCTGCGCTTCGAGGCCGACGCGGACGGAGGCGCGACCCTCGAGGCCCGATGGACGGTGACGCTGCGAGGGCGGGCTCCCGTCACCGGCGAGACCCGGGTCCGCGAGCGAGGAGCGCCCGGAGACACCGCCGGATCGGTGGCCGCGCTCGGGCGCGCGCTCGGGGTCGCTGGCGAGGGACATCGCCGCGGCGGCTCGGGCGCCGGGCGGGGGTTGAGTCGCCGGCCGATTGGCTCGGTGGCGAGCCAGGTCTCGGGCGCCACTCGCGTCCTTTCGGAGCTGGGCGTCCGACCGTAGTAGCATCCTCGCGTGGACGGACGGGCGGAAGACCTCGTGGCGCTGGCCCGCCGCATCGAGCGGGCGCACGCCATGCAGCTGGAGCGAACGCGGGCCGCGCGGGGCTCGGGCGCTCCCGCGCTCGTGGTGGGCGGAGGTCTCGCCGTCTCGCACGGGGTCCGCTCCCCGTTCTCCGCGGCCATCGGCATGGGCATCGGGGCGCCGGTGACCGCCAGGGACGTGGACCGCATCGAGGCCCACCTTGGCCTGGGCGGCGGACCGGTGCGCATCGAGGTCACGCCGTTCGCCGACGCATCGCTCACGGAGGAGCTGGGACGGCGCGGTTACCAGCTGGAGCGATTCTTCCAGGTCTGGACCCGCGAGCCGTAGGCCGTGGAGCCAGGGCGGCCCATCCGCATCGCCGAGCCGGCCGAGGCGGCCGAGTGGGTGGAGATCTTCTCCCGGTCCTTCCTGGGCACGCCCACGCAGTCGGAGGCCCAGCGCGAGGCGCTGGGGGCCATGCTGGTGGCGGACGGAAGCGTGCCCTGGCTGGCCGAGGTGGCGGGGGCTGCGGTGGCCGTGGCGCTCTCCTCCTCCGAGGGCGGTGTGGCCTGGCTTTCCGGCGCCGGCGTGCTGCCCGCCTCCCGTGGCCACCGGCTTCAGGAGAAGCTCGTGCGCGCGAGGCTTGCATGGGCCTTCTCGCGCGGGTGCGACCTGGCGGCCTCCGCCACGGAACCGGGCACCGCCTCCCAGCGCACGCTAGAACGATGTGGATTCCGGGCCGCCTATCCCAAGGCGGTCCTCGTCCACTGACCTGGAGCGACGGCATGGCGCAGGAAGTCACCGGGGCCCGCTCCCTTCTGTCTCGTCACCGGGACGAGCTCCGGCATCGGCCTGGCCGTGGCCGAGGAGTTGCTGCGCCGCGGCTGGGATGTGACCGGGGTGGCCCGGCGCCCATCTCCCGTGCATCACGCGAGATACCGGCACGTCCGGCTCGACCTCGCCGACACCGCCCGGCTCGAGGAGACGCTCGAGGGGCGCCTGGGAGAGGAACTGCAGCTCGACGGCCGACCTCGGGTCGGGCTGGTGAACGGCGCCGCCACCCTCGAGCCGGTGGGGCCGACGAGCGCCCTGCCGGCCGCCGGGCTGGCCCGCGCCTTCGCGGTGAACTCGGTCGCGCCCATCTGGCTGCTGGGATTCTTCCTGCGCCGGGTCCGCGGGACGAAGCTCCGGGTGGTGGACGTTTCCTCGGGCGCGGCCAGGCACCCCTACGCCGGCTGGTCGGTCTACTGCGCCACCAAGGCCTCGCTCCGGATGGCCGGCGAGGTGATCGGGGCCGAGTCGCGGGAGTTCGCTCCCGGTACCGCCCTGCCGGTCGATTTCTCGCTGGTGAGCTACGAGCCCGGCGTGGTCGACACCGAGATGCAGGCAGCGGTGCGAGGGGTGCTTGCCGAGGCCTTCCCGCAGGTGAAGCGCTTCCTCGACCTTCACGCCTCCGGCCAGCTTCACCCACCGTCAAGGCCGGCCGCCGAGATCGCCGGCCTGCTCGAGTCGGACGGGCTGCCGGTCTTCTCCGAGCGGCGCCTGGGAGGGTAGCAGGAACCCATGGCCGCCCGCTCCGCACGCATCACCGTTGCCATCGTCGCCGCGGCCTCGGCCGCCTGCGGCCCCATGAGCCACGCGCCCATCCGGCCGGACCTCCTCGACAAGACCACCGGCCGGGCCAGCCCGCCGCTGCCGCAGGCGCCGCCCGAGAAGATGAGGGTGGCGGTCTACGGCGACTCGCAGGGCAACAGCGCCGCTCACCGGGCCGTGGTCGCCGCCATCCTGAAGGAGAAGCCCGACCTGGTCCTCTTCGCGGGCGACGCCATCGACCACCTCCCCGCCGGCCACATGCCGGACTGGGGCGGCTGGCAGTACCTGGTGCCCATCTGGCCCCAGTACGTTCGCGGCTACGCCTGGGTCTCGCTCCTCACCCTCATCCCCTTCCCCGCCGCCATCCACGAGACCCTGCTCGGCGCTGTGGCCCCGCCGCGCCCTCTCCCCGACCTGAACGGCTGGCTGGAGGACACCGAGCCGCTGCGGGCAGGCCGGCATCCCGATCCTCGCCGCGCGCGGGCAACCACGACGCCTACCACCTCGTCGACGAGGCCCAGTTCGCGAGCCTCTTCTCCCCGCCGGGCTCCCCGGAGCTCCCCACGGACGCCTTCTGGTACGCGGTGGACCGCGGGGGCTGGCGGTTCCTGGTCCTCGACACCGGGACCGACATGTTCGGCGACCGGGATCCCATGCCGGAGGGCGGGCCCCAGCTCACCTGGCTCGAGGCGCAGCTCGCAGACGCCGACCGGGCGGGCCAGCGCGCCATCGTCCTCCTGCACCTCCCGCCGTTCTCGTCGGGGAGGGAGGAGCGAGGCGCACCCTGGGTGAAGAGGCGCGTCGTGGAGGAGATCCTCGACCGCCACCCGGTGGCGCTGGTCCTCTCCGGCCACGTCCACGCCTACGAGCGCATCGTCCGCCCGGGCTTCGAGGGGCGCCCGGTGAACTACGTGGTGAGCGGGGGCGCCGGTGGACGGTTCTTCCAGCCAGGGACGCAGCGGGAGGAGGGCTCGGCGATCTTCGTCGAGGAGGTCCGGAACTTCGTGATGCTCGAGCTGGGACCGGACGGGATTTCGGGCCGGGTCATCCCGGTTCGCGTGCCGGGCGAGGAGTGGAAGAAGCCGCCGACGCCCGCTCGACACCTTCGAGGTGGTGCTGCCGGCCCGTAGCCGGGAGCTACTAGTTGCGGGCGAAGTCCCAGCGGCCGGTGAGACCGACCGACCACATGGACTGGTAGATCCCGTTGGTGGGGAAGGTCAAGGCCACCAGGCGGGCCTCGACGCCCAGCGCGAACGGGTCGGGGCGCCACACCATGGCGCTCAGGCTGGCCATGAAGCCGAGCCCGATCTGCGAGACCTTGTTCGGCTGATCGCTCACGTCGGTCTTCACGAACACGTCGTAGAGCCCCACCCCCACCCGGACGCGGAACCAGTCGATGTCCCAGCCCGGCCCGATGGCCAGGCCGAGCGCGTAGGAGGAGTTGGTCGCGTAGAGGGTGCTTGCCCCGCCCGGGACGTAGACGTTCACGTACTTGGCGCTCGAGAGGATCGGGATGTACGAGATGTCGACGAAGGGGTGCGTGAAGTGCGCCCCCCGGTAGGCGAAGCTGAGGGCGAAGGCCGGGCCGCCGTTCGACCAGGCCACGTTGACCATGTCCTGGGTCGGGAAGGCGAGCTGGCCGTAGCCGGCGAAGAGGTCCATCTCCCAGGCGGTGTGCACCTTCTCCTCGGCGGCCGCAGGAGGCCCATCGGCCCGGGCGGCGGAGCTGGCGAGAAGCGCGACGGCGAGGACGAGATATCTCACGGCGTGCTCACCCGGTACGGCGTGTACGGCGGCGTGGTTCCCACCATCTCGAAGCGCTGGTTCAGGAGCCCGAGATAGTTGGTGAGGATCCCGTTCGGCACGGCCGTGGTGAGGAAGGCGTCGATCGTGTTCAAGTCGTTGATGGTCCAGTAGCCGACGATGAAGCCCTGCTGCTGGAGCGACTGAACCTCGCTCGTCATCGGTCCGCGCGTGTAGCGCGGCATCCACGCGACGCAGGGAACGCTGGTGGCGTCGGACGCGTTCTCCTCGACGAGGCAGTGCTGGTTCGGCGCCAGCTGACCGGCTGCCAGCGCCTGCTTGTAGGTGGTCACGTATTCGGCGGCGGGCAGGCCGATGATGCCGCGCTCCCACACCTGCGCGCTGCCGGGGAAGAGGCACTTCTTCCCGGCGGGCGGCCAGACCGCGGGGGAGCCCGGGGGCTTCGGGTTGCAGGGCACGAGGTCCTGCTGGAGCTGACCCAGGATCTGGCTCACCGGGACGATGATGTCCGGGCTCTTGCTGTCGAGATAGGTGGGCAAGTTCGTCCGCGTGTAGATGAACTCCAGCATGTCCGCGACCCGCGGAATGACCTCGCCATTCCGGAGCCGGCAGTTCGCGAGCAGCTCGGCGTAGGTGTAGTCCTCGACCTTGCCGGTGCAGTAGAGCCCCTGCACGGCGGCCGGGTTGAGCCCCAGGTGGAAGAAGACCGGGACCTGGTCCTTGGTGAGGTGGACGTCGATCTCGAGGTATCCCCCGCCGAGCTGGGTGGCCAGGATGGACGTCTCGGGCGTGTTCTCGGAGATCCCGCAGTTGTCGCTGCTCTGGCAGCCGCCGTGGTGGACCCCCACGAAGAAGGTCGTCTTCCCCTCGGCGTTCTGCCGGCTCTTGCGGGCTCGCAGCCAGCTCACCGTGAGCGGCGAACCCGGGGCGTTCACGCCGTTGCCGGTGGAGCCCGTGAAGGCGGCGTGGACGGCGGGCGCCGGACGCGGGTCTCCCGGCGGGCCGGTGGGAATCCCAGGCCGGCGCGTTGCACACGTACTCGATGATCTCCGGGGGCGACACGAAGAGCCGGATGAGCCCGGTGCTGGTCGGGCTGGGATCCGATTCGTCGAGGTATCGCCAGTAGCCCTCGAGGACCAGGCGCGTGACGCGGCGTCTCTCCGGTGGTGTCCAGGAAGCAACCCGGCTGCATGATGGCGAAGGCCAGGTGCTCCGCGGCGAGAATGGAGACCGAGGCCTTCATGCCCGTCCCCGGATTCACGCCGCCCCACTGGCTGGCGTGGACGACCACGTTCGATCCGAAGCGGCTCGAGGTGTCGTAGACGCCGTCGAGCGCCTTCTGGAGCGACCACGGATTGGGCGGGGGCGTCGACCGCCCGACGAGCCCGCCCTCGGGGAACGTGGGCGGCTGCTGCTCGCTCTGCCGCGACATGCAGGCCGCGGTGGTCAGGGCCAGCGAGGCCCAGGACGAGAATTCGAAGATTAGAACTCATAGCCAGCCAGGAGCCCGATGTACCAGATCTTCTGCGAGCTGATCGCCTCGGACGAACCGCTCGTCTCGACGTTGAAGAAGATGGGATAGTTCGCCGCGGTGTTGTAGAGGCTCACGCCGTAGTAGAAGACCCCCTCCTTCTTGGGGGAGTACTCCATGACCAGCGTCAGCCCGAAGCCCGCGTAGCTGGCGGAGCCGTCGCTGATGGTCAGCGTCCCCAGCTTGGTCGACTGGTAGAGGGACAGGTAGGCCTCGTACTGGAGCGTGAGCCAGGAGTCCTTCGCGACCTGGATGCCGGCCTTGGCGCCGGGGTCGAGGAGGATGCCCCACGCCGGTGGTGTCGAACGAGGTCGTGGCGACGACGGCCTTGCCCAGCGCGCCGAAGAAGCCGTTCACGTGGGCCATCACGCCCAGGCTGAAGGGACCGACCATGGTGGCCCACTGTCCGCCCACGCCGAGCTGGTTGTAGAGGATGATGGTCTGGAGCCGCGCGTCGACGCTGAAGCCCGCGCCCAGGCCGCGTATGTAGCTGGCCGTGAACATGGGGGCGATCTGCCAGAGGCCGCCCACCGCCCAGCGATCCTTGCCCTTGCCCGGTCCCTCCGGGAAGAAGGTCAGGCCGCGCTCGGGATAGGCCCAGGCCGGCGTCTCCCAGGGCGGCTTGGGCGTCCGGTCGACCAGGATGACGGTGGTCTTCTCGGTGGTCTTCTCGGCGATCTCGTCGGCCGCGCGCGCCAGCACCGGCGACAGCGAGGCGAGGAGCGCGACGAGGGGCGCGATTCCGGTGCGCAGGCTCGGCTGGACGTCACTCACGATCAGGCTCTTCGCTCCGGACAGGGTGACATTCGCGTGGCAACCGGTCGTACTTACCGACCTTCTCCCGGGTCGTCCATCCGATTCGCGCCACGCCCCTTCCGGGACTCGTCCTCTTCCTCCTCCAGCATCCGGTACTTCGGGCCTTCCGGGTCGTCGTACTGGCCGCTCCGCACCGACCAGAGGAACCCCAGCCAGGCGGCGACCCCGAGCCCGAGCGAGATGGCGATGAGGAACCCCAGCGACACCATTCACCTCGAGTCACGAACGGGCACGGCGCGCCGGATGCGCAGCGAGTTGGCCACCACGAAGGTGGAGCTGGCCGCCATGGCCCCGGCCGCCACGATGGGGTGAAGCACCCCGGCCATGGCGAGCGGCACGGCCACGACATTGTAGACCAGGGCCCAGAAGAGGTTCTCGCGGATGATCCGGTAGGTCCTTCGCGAGAGCCGGACGAGCTCCGGGACGAGCCGCAGGTCGTCCCGCACCAGCACCGCCTCCGCGCTCTCCATGGTCACGTCGGTGCCGCGGGACATGGCGACGCCGACGTCGGCCTGGGTCAGCGCCGGGGCGTCGTTCACGCCGTCGCCGGCCACCAGCACGCGCCGCCCCCGGGACTGCAGCGCCGCCACCCGCTCCCGCTTCTCCGCCGGACTCACCTCGGCCTCGGCGTCGGCGATGCCGAGCCGAGCCGCGACCGCCTCGGTGGTGCGCCGGTTGTCGCCGGAGAGCAGCCAGACGCGAAGGCCGAGACGCGAGAGCTCGTCGACCGCCTCCCGCGCCTCGGGGCGCAATGCGTCGGCGACGACGAGCATCGCGAGGAGCCGGCCGTCGCGGGCCAGGAAGGCCACCGTGTCGCCCCGCTCCTCGAAGGCGCGGGCCCGGGCGTCGTCGGCCGGAGCAACGACCGCGCCCGCCTCGGCCAGGAAGGCCCGGGTCCCGATCCGCACCGCGGCGCCGTCCACCCTCGCCTCCACGCCGCGCCCGGGCACGGCCGCGAACCCCGCCACCTCCGGCTCCGGGCGGGCTCCGCCCGTCGGGAAGCTCGCGCGCCGCTTCCACGACGGCGCGCCCCAGGCTGTGCTCGGAGCGGCGCTCCACCGCGGCCGCCAGCCGGAGCGCCTCCTCTGCAGCAAGCCCGCCCGCGACGACCACCACCTCCCGCAGCTCCGGGTGCCCACGCGTCACCGTGCCCGTCTTGTCGAGCAGTGCCTCGTTCGCTCCAGCGGCCCGCTCGAAGACGTCGCCGCCCTTCAGGAGGAGGCCGCGGCTGGTGGCCACGCCGGTCGCCAGCAGCACGGCCAGCGGGGTGGCCAGCCCCAGCGCGCACGGGCAGGCGATCACCAGGACCGAGACGCCGATCATGAGGGACTGGGCGGCGGACGTGCCGCGGGCGAGGTGCCAGGCCGTCGAGGCGAACGCGAGGAGCAGGATGGCCGGCACGAAGACGCCCACCACCCGGTCGGCCACGGCCTGGATGCGCGGCCGCGAGGCCTGGGCCTCCTCCACCGCCCGGATGATGCCGGCCAGCACGGTGGCGGCACCGGTGCGGGTCACCTCCAGGATGAACGAGCCGTGCAGGTTCATGGTGCCGCCGATGACCGGCGATCCGGGCTGCTTCGCCACCGGGCGCGACTCCCCGGTGACGAGCGACTCGTCGACCTCGCTCTCCCCTTCGCGAACCAGGCCGTCGGCGGCCACCCGCTCCCCGGGCACCACCTCGACCCGGTCTCCGGGGCGAAGCTCCGCGACCGGGACGCGGCGCACCTCCACGCCGCCTCCGGGACCGTCCTCGATCCGCCGCGCCTCGCGCGGCTGCAACGCGGCCAGCCTCGCCACCGCCTCGGAGGCTCGTCCCTTGGCCGCCGCCTCGACGTAGCGCCCCACCAGCACGAGGGTGACGATCATGGCGGCGGTGTCGAAGTAGACCTCGCCGCCCCGGGCCATCTGCCAGACGCTGTAGGCGAGCGACGCGCCGGCGCCCAGCGCGATGAGCGCGTCCATGTTGAAGCGCCCGTGGCGCAGGCTCGACACCGTGTTCCGGAGGAACGGCGCCCCGGAATAGAAGTACACCGGGAGTGTGAGGCCGAGCCCGACCCATTCGAGCAGCCTGCGCGTCTCCGCGTCGATGCCCTGGAAGTAGCCGGCATAGAGGGCGATGGTGACCACCATGAGCTGGGACGACAGGAAGCCCGCCGTGCCGAGCCGGACCAGGAGATCTCGCGTCTCGCGCCGCTGGGCCGCCTGCCCCTCGCTCTCGCCGTAGGGTTTCGGCAGGTAGCCGGCGGAGCGGATGCGCCCGAGCACGGCCTCGAGGCTGGCCCGGGCCGGATCCCAGCGGATGCGGGCGCGATGGGTGGCGTAGTTCACCCGCGCGAAGGTCACCCCAGGCGTCCGGGAGAGAAGCCGCTCGTTCAGCCAGACGCAGGAGGCGCAGCGGATACCCTCGACGTAGAGGTCGACCTCGGAGAGGCCGCCCTTGGCCGGACGGACCGCGGCGCGGAAGGCCTCCACCTCCTGCGGCGACTCCGGGCGGGCGGCGAGCCCCCTCTCCTCCCACCTCCGCCCGTCGTAGAAGGCCCCGAGCCCCTCGTCGCGGATGAGCCGGTGGATGCCCTGGCATCCGGTGCAGCAGAAGACCAGGTCGACGCCGTCGACCGTCTCGCGCACCGCCTCCCGCTCCGGGAAGTCGAGCAGGCAGTGATCACAGCCAAGGGACATGGACGCGGAGGCCTCGCAGCACGAAGAGCAGTCCGAGGAGCGCCACCAGCCCGCCGCCCAGCCGGTAGAGGAGGCCGCGGCCGCGGGCCGAGAGCGCCACGACCACCGCGCCGGCCACGAGCATCGCCGGGAGCGTCCCGAGCCCGAACGCGAGCGCGAGGAGAAGTCCCCGGGCCGGCGAGCCGGTCGCCGCCGCGGCGGCAAAGGCCGAGTAGGACAGGCCGCAGGGGAGCAGGCCGAGCACCAGGCCGAGCGGGTAGGCGCCCATCGGCGCCTCGTGGCCGGCCAGCTTCCGCACCGCAGACATCACCTGCCCGGCCAGCCGCCCTTCGGCCGACTTCACCCACAGTGACATGGAGGCCGCGCCGACCCCCATGGCCACCAGGAGCGCGCCGGCCAGGACGGCCACCACGTCCTGGACGCCGGCCAGCCGCCCGGCCACGTTGACGAAGGAGCCGAAGAACCCCATCAGCGAGCCGATCAGGCCGTAGGTGGTGATGCGCCCGAGATGGTAGGCGAGCTGCGGCGCGAGCGCCCGGCGCGCCGGGATCCCGGGCGGCGCGGAGATGCCGAGCGCCCCGACCAGCGGCCCGCACATGGCCACGCAGTGGCCAAACCCGCCCAGGAAACCGGTGGCGAGAGCGATGGGGAGGGAGGCATCCATCGGGAGGCGCCTGGCCGGTCTCGGAGCCCGGCTCCGCCCTACTCCGCCGCCTGGAACGCGAATCGGGCCCGCTGCTCCCCGGCACCGGGCAGACGCACCACCACCTCGGCCACCCAGTCGCGCCGGCCGCTGGCGCAGCGCAGGAGCAGGCCCTTGCCGGCGTAGCGCCCGTCGCCGCTGGCGGGCAGCCGGATCCGGTTCTCCCCCATGTACATGCCGGGCATGGAGAGCTCGACGGCCACCTCGGCGCCGGAGACCGGAGCGCCACCGCGGGTCAAGCGCACCGCCGCCTCGAGCTCCTTCAGCGGAAGCGGCGGCCGCGGAGAGAGGTCGAGGACGATGCGCAGGTCGCCCACGTCCGACGCGCAGGACTTCGCGCCCGCGTCGCAGTGGATGCCCTCGCCGACCGCGCCGGCCGACGTGGATCCACTTGCCGAGCGTGAGCGACTCGCCGCCGCGCTCGATCACCACGTCGAGGTCCCAGAATCCAGCCTCGGTCATGGGCAGCGCGGCGACGTAGCGGCCGCGCCCCTCCGGCCGCGCCGGAGCGGATCGGTCGAACCGGTTGGTTCCGGGCCGGGAGACCCGGAAGGTCACGCCGGCGCCCGTCGAGGGGCGCGCCGCCCTTGCCGGAGAGCGTCACGGCGAGGACCGCCTCCTGGCCTGCGCGCAGCCCGTCCTCGTCGACGACCAGGGCCCATCCCAGCGCCTGGGCACGTTGCCGGTCGACGTCGTGGTGGATTCCCGACTCGTAGGGATTGGCCACCACCGTGCGCTCGTAGCTCTGGGAGGCGACCCAGATGGTGGCAGCGACAACTCCCAGGACGACGGTGGCGATGGCGGCGATGACCAGCTTCACGGAGCCCTCGGCAGGAAGATGGGGACCTGGGCCGTGACCGTATCACCGCCAGGCCCCGTCGCGCTCAGGGTGGCATCCACCGCCGGTCCGGGGCCGAGGCCGGAAGCCGAGGCGACCACGAGCACGCGGCGGTGCTCTCCTGGCGCCAGGTCGACCCGGTCCGGGCTCACGGTGGCATCGCCCCTCGCCGGGGAGAGCGAGAGGCGCAGCGTCACCGGCCCGCGGCCGCGGTTCTCGAAGGAGACCTCGTAGGCGTTCACCACCCGGCCGTCGGGACCGAAGCGGGGGGAGAACGTGGACGAGAAGGCCGCGGTGAGATCCAGGCTCGTGCGCCCGGCGTGGATGCCGGCCGCCACCGTGCCCCCGACGGCGAGGAGCGAGGCGGCGCCGAGTCCGAGCACCACGGGCCGCAGGAACCGCGGGCGCTCCCCGGGGGCGCCCCAGAAGTAGTCGACCAGCGTCGGTCGCCCGAACTTCGCCAGGATGGGCGCGCAGGCGTCCACGCACTGTGCGCAGGCGATGCACTCGGCCTGCAGGCCATCGCGGATGTCGATGCCGGTCGGGCAGACGCGAACGCAGGCCAAGCAGTCGATGCACTCCGCGTCGCGACCGACGTCGTAGGCCACGACGAGCGTGCTGCGATCGAAGAGCACCCCCTGCAGCTTGGCGTAGGGGCAGGCGCTGGCACAGAAGCTCCCCCGCACGAATCCCAGGTCGAGGAAGAGGGTCGTGCCGAGCACCGCCCAGCTCCAGCCCAGCACCGGCCCGAGATCGAGGGCGAGGAGTCCGGAGAAGAACTCGGCGGGCGTCACGAAGTACCAGAGCGTGGCCGCCGAGAAGAGGACCGACACGCCGGCCACGGCCAGCCAGGCCAGCGCCAGCCGCGCCGGCCGCCGGCGCTTGCGGGCCCGCTCGGAGGCCAGGGAGTCGGTGAGGTCGCCGAGAACGGTCTGCGGGCAGCTCCATCCGCACCAGACCCGCCCCCAGAGGAAGGTCACGAACAGGAAGACGAAGGTGGCCGCGAGGAGCCCGAGCAGGAGGACGAAGAACTCGTCCATCCAGAGCGTGGCTCCGAAGAGGTGGAGGCGCAGCGTCGGGACGTCGAAGCGCAGCGCGCTCTCGCCCCGGACGGTCAGGAACGGCAGGCCCAGGAAGATCGCGGCCTGCGCGATCCCCGCTCCCCGGCGCCAGGTCCCGATCCGCCTAGTCGTCGTCATCGAGCATCTTGTACTTCACTTCCTCGATGCCCTTCTTCCGCTTCCCCGAGAAGTAGTGGACGATCACCCAGAGGAGCGCCGCGCTGAGGAGCAGGCCGAAGGCCAGGTAGACCCAGTCGTCTCCGGGCACGCCCTCGGGCTTCAATGGTTCCTATCCCTTCCCGGGCTTGCGCCGGCGGGCGGCCAGGTAGAGCCCGATGGCCGCCATCGTCGGGAGGACGGTGAAGAGGATGGTCGTGAAGATGTTGGCGCCGGCGTCGCCGGAGGTGGCGACGGCCGCCTTGGTGGACTCCTCGAAGGCCCTCTCCTGGGACCAGCCGCCCAGCGACGGCGTGTAGGTCCACGCGTAGTAGATGCCCCAGACGATGAGCCCCCAGAAGAGCGCCCACCACCCCAGGGGAACCTTGCGGGCCGTCTCCTTCGCCTCGAGCGCGTCCGCGGTGTCGGGAAGTTCGTTCATGGCCGTCGATCCTCTCAGTGCTTTCCGCCGGTCTCGTGCTCTCGCTTCTCCGTCTGGGGCGGCTCGCTGGCCTCGTGCCTCTGCTGGGCGTGGATGAAGCTCACCAGCTGCCAGATGCCGTCGGGCGGGATCTGGCCGCCGTAGGCCTCCATGCCCCCGTCGGGCGAGCCGGGACGGCCGATGGCCTTCTTGGCCTCGCTCCCGGCCGAGATCATGGCGAAGTACTCGCCGTCGGTGCCGTAGCCCTTCTGGCCGAGGAAGTGGCCGTCGACGAAGGACGGCCCGATGCCGCCGTGCCCCTCGTCACCGTGGCACACCGCGCAGCTGGCCGCGAAGAGCACCGCGCCCGCCGCGATGGACTGCGGAGAATCGCGGAAAGGGTTGGTGGCGGAGAGGTCGAACCCACCTGCAGCCGACTTCTTCGCCACGGCGTGCCCGAGCTGCTGGGTGTAGGCCACCAGCGCGTCCAGCTCGGTCCGGGTGGCGAGCTCGGCGATCTGCTGCGTGGTGTAGGGCAGGTCGAGCGCGTCCATGTGGGCCTTCACCGACGCGGCGTCGAGCTTGTTCGCCTTCATCCAGCCGTAGGGCGGCATGTTGGATCGCGGCACGACCGCCTGGGCATTCTCGAAGTGGGCCAGGTGCCAGGCGTCCGGGCGCTTGCCCCCTTCACGCGCCAGGTCCGGGCCGGTCCGCTTCGATCCCCAGAGGAACGGCCGATCGTAGAAGAACTCGCCGGCCTTCGAGAAATCGCCGTAGCGCATGACCTCGGTGCGCAGCGGCCTCACCGTCTGGGTGTGGCAGTTCACGCAGCCCTCGCGCTGGTAGACGTCGCGGCCGGCGAGCTGCAGCGCCGTGAACGGGCGCAGGCTCTCCAGCTTCGGGTGCATGTCCGCCCGGAGCATGGGGTAGGCCATCATCACGATGGAGCCGGCCAGCACCGCCACCGTGACCATCAGGGTGAAAAGGATGGGCTTGCTGTAGATCTTTGCCGCCATGGCTCGTCCTCTCCCCTACGCGGCCTCGAGGGCGCGCCCCTTCTTGATGGTCATGAGCACGTTGGCCACGAAGACCAGCATGCCCACGATGAAGATGGTCCCGCCCAGCGACCGCACGTGCCAGTACGGGTAGTTCTTCACCAGCCCCTCCATGAAGGTGTACTTGAGCGTTCCCTCCGGGGTGAGCGCCTTCCACATGGCGCCCTGCTGGATGCCGGTGATCCAGCCGGTGAACGAGAAGATGAGCTGACCGACCAGCACCAGCCAGAAGTGGACGTTGGCGAGCTTCACGCTGAAGATCTCGGTCCCGTAGATCCTGGGGATCACGTAGTAGATCGAGGCCGTCACCGTGAGTGCTACCCAGCCCATGGTGCCCATGTGCACGTGGCCCGGGACCCAGTCGGTGAAGTGGATGAGCTGCGAGACGACGCGGAGACCCTGGGTGGGTCCCTGCACGGTCTGCAGGCCGTAGAAGGTGATGCCCAGGATGAAGAACTTGGCCAGGTACTCGGTCTTCATCTTCGACCAGTCCTCGCCGATGGTGCCGTAGCCGTTCACCACCGAGCCCCACGACGGTGCGATCAGGAAGAGGGTGAAGACGATGGCGAGCGTCTGGATCCAGTCGGGCAGCGGCGTGTAGACGAGGTGGTGCGCCCCGGTCCAGAGGTAGCCGAAGACCAGCGACCAGAAGGCCACGATGGAGAGCCGGTGGCTGTAGATGGGCAGCCCGGTGGACTTGGGGAGGAAGTAGTAGAACATCGCCAGGATGGGGGTCGTGAAGACGAAGCCCACCACGTTGTGGCCGTACCACCACTCCACGTTGGCCGAGTTCACGCCGGCGAAGAGGTGGTAGCTCTTCATCGGCCCGGCCACGATGGCCAGGTTGTTCACGATGTAGAGCACCGCCACGCCGACCACGGTGGCGATGATGAACCAGAGCGAGACGTACATCTGCTCCTCGCGCCGGGCCAGGATCGTCCCGAAGACGTTCACCGCGAACATCACCCAGACGATCACGATGGCGATGTCGAGGGGCCACTCCATCTCGGCGTACTCGAGCGACTGCGTGTAGCCCATGGCGAGCGTGACGAGCGCGGCGAGGATGCCGATGTTGAAGAGCCAGAGCTGCAGGCGGGCCAGCCTCGGGAAGAGCAGCGTCCTCCGCGTGAGGCGCATGACGATGTAGTAGGAGAGGCCGAAGATGGCCCCGATCCCGAGGCCGAAGCCGAGGATGTTGGTGTGCACCGTGCGAAGTCGGCCGTAGCTCGCCCAGGGGGCGAAGTTCAACGCCGGGGCGAAGAGCTGCACCGAGATGAGGAGCCCCACCACCAGCCCCACCACCGCCCAGACGATGGACGAGAGGATGTACCCCTCCACCGTCTTGTAGTCGTACCGGTATTCCTCGTTCATCGTTCCCTCCGCCTGGAGCGGCGCGCGGCGAGAGATTACAAGAAGCGTTCCCTCTGCGGGAGGGCGATCTGGGGCGGATTCGAGGGCTGGGTTGACGCGAATCAAGCGTCACCGCGCAGCCTTTGCGACATACTGGACTCGTGGGCGCGATTTTTTCGTTATTCACTCAAGGTGTAACCCTGGGCTTCTCGGCGGCGGCCTCGCCGGGACCCTTCCAGGCCTTCCTGTTCTCCAGCGCTTCCCGCGTCGGGGTGCGGCGTACCCTGCCGCTGGCGCTCGCACCCCTGGTGAGCGACGGCCCCATCGTGGCGGTGATCCTGCTCGCCCTCGACCGGGATGCCGCAGGGGTTCCTGCGGGGCCTGGAGGTCGCAGGCGGCCTCTTCCTGGCCTGGCTCGCCTGGGGCGCCTTTCGCACCGCGGGTGACACGTACGGTGGGTCAAGCCGCCCCCCCGAGAGTGCGGGCGGCTCCTTCCTCCGCGCGGCGGTGGTGAACGCCGCCGGTCCCGGCCCGTGGATCTTCTGGAGCACGGTGTGCGGCCCCATCCTGATCGAGGCCTGGCGGGCCGCACCGGCGAGCGGGATCGCCTTCCTGGCCGGATTCTACCTGTTGCTCGTGGGGGGAAAGGCGGCGCTGGTGGTGGCGTTCGGGCTGGCGGGGCGAATCGGTCCGCGCACGGCGCGCGGGCTGGGACTCGCCTCCGCCGCGCTCATGGCCGGGATGGGCGCGCTCCAGCTCTGGCGCGGGATCACTGGGTGAGCTGCCGGGCAGTGACGAAGCGCGGCGCGATGTCCACCGGGATCCCGCGCAGCTTCTCGAGCACCCTCGCGACCGGCGGGCGGACCACGGCCATGCGGTCGAGAAGCGCCTTCGCGCCGGCCGCGTCCCCGTTGGCCTGCAGGGTCAGGATCTCGCGGGAGAGCGACTCGACCGCACCGCGGATCTTCCCGTCCACCACCGAGAAGCGGCCGTCCTTGCCCACCGCGACGCCGCCCTGGTCGAGGAACCAGTTGAGCTGAAGGGCCACGCCCCGGCCGTGGGCCTCGTCGATGCCGAACCGGATGGAGCGAAAGGCCGAGGCCAGGAAGGTCGAGTACATGGTCCGCTCCAGGTCCCTGGGCAGGACGCCGCGATCGACCAGGCGTTGCAGCGCGAAGAGGCCGACCACGTCGGCCTTGGCCTCCTCGATGGCCGGGGAGGTCGTGCCGAGCTGCTCGCGAACCGTTGTGCGCCCCGTGACCCTCAGGATCTCGTGGGGCCCGACGCCGTGCACCATCTCGTGCATGAGGATGTGGGTGAAGAAGGCGTCGAAGCTGACCCGCTTCTGGTCGGCGGCGGAGAGCGCCACGGCCGCGATGGGGAGGAGCACCTTGTGGAACTTGGCCTCCTGGATGTTCTTCAGCATGACCCGCTTCGACCCCTTCTCGAGGAGGATCCGCTCGTCGTTGGGCAGGTTGTAGGCGGCGGTGGTGACGCCGCGGCGCCCGTCGCCGGCGGCGAAGACCTGGTTGACCACGCGGATGGGGGCGAGGGCGCCGAGCTTCGGGTTCTTCCAGGCCGGGTCCATGGGAAGGTGGTCCTCGATGTCCTGCAGCTCGGACGAGAGCCGGGCCACCTTGCGCGTCTCCGCCTCGTCACGCACGGTGACGAAGGCCTCGAAGGCCGCCTTGGCGTTGAACCAGCCGTCGCCGTAGGTCTCGTAGGGACCGATGGTGGGCTCGACGGCCGCGTCGATCTCCATCCAGGCCACGTCGCTCGCGTAGTAGTCGTCGGAGAGGAGCGCGGCGGCCCGGGACTCGAGAAAGCGCTTCAGCGTGGGCTCGGCGGTGAGCGCGGCGGCCTCGCGGAGCTTCGAGGCGGCGAGCGAGAGCTCGCTCTGGTACTCGACCGAGTAGGGAACCGCGGCGAGCCCGGCCTGGGTCTTCCGGATCACCGAGAAGAAGCCGCCCGCTTCGGCTCGCTCCTTGGCGGGGAGCGACGCCGTCCACCGGGCGATCTCCTCCTTCGTCGCGCCGGGCGGGTAGAAGGTTCCGGCCTCCGGCCTGGGCGGCGCGCCGGGAATGAAGACCCGGTCGTGATCGAGCCGGTCCCAGGGACCCTTGTTCCGCAGGAAGAAGGCCAGGCGCGCGCGGCCGAGAGGCGTCGGGTCGTCCTGGAGCGAGAGCAGCATGGCGTCCGCGCCCGCCCACTCCTGGCGCAGGAAGAGGGCGTCCACGACCTGGCTCGCCTCGACGAGGCGGGCGAGAGCCAGTCGCTCACCCTCCGGGAGCCTGGAGAGATCCACGACGAGGTCCACCGGGGCGTACTGGGCCTCGAGGCGGCGCAGCTCCTCGACGCCGGGCGTCTCCGGGACGGGCGTGGCGGCCGAGGTGGCGGAGGCGACGAGGGCGGCGAGCAGGGCGATCGCGATTCGCATGGCGGGGGATTCTACCAGCAGCGCCACGATGCCGAGTGTTTGCCGACACCGCCGGTCAACTCCGGCTCTCCCACCCCAGCGCGGCCCGTTCGGCGCTGAGCTCCGCCTCCGCCGCGGCGATGCGGGCCCGCGTCTCGCCCATCAGCTTCACCACGTCGCCGCCGGTCATGCCCTTCGTCTCGATGGGCTCCAGCACGCGGACGAGCACCAAGGTGGGACGGATCCAGGGGCTGCCCTTGGGCATGCCGTAGGCCGAACCGGTCACCGCGACCGGGAGGACGGGCACCTGCGCCTCGATGGCGAGCCGGAAGGCGCCGGGCTTGAACGCCCCCATCTTCCCGTCGCGGGAGCGGGTGCCCTCCGGGAAGATCATCACGGGCATGCCGTGATCCAGGTACCAGCGGGCCCTGGTGAGCGCAGCCCCGCCGCTCTCCCGATCGCCGCGGTTCACCGGGATGTCGCCGGAGAGGCGGAAGTACAGGCCGAACAGGGGGATCTTGAAGACCTCCTCCTTGGCGATCCACTTCATCTCGCGGCGCTGGCGTGACATCGCGAAGATGTCCAGGAAGGACTGGTGGTTCGACGTGCAGACGTAGGCGCCGCTCGCCGGCTGCGATCCCTCGATCCGCACCTGCCAGAACGGGAAGACGTAGGTCGGGGTCGAGCCGAGTCGCCGCAGGAAGAGGCCCGGGATGCGGCGGGTCGCGTCGAAGGGAAGCGTCACCGCGACGAGGAGCGCCAGCACGGGAAGCCCGAGCACGATGACGACGACCGAGATCACGTAGGACACGGCCGCGAGGACGTTCACCAGGAAGGCGGGCAGGCGGGGCGGGCGCACGTCCGGATCTCTACCATTTCCCGGTACAATCCCGCACCGTGCCCGAGCTCCCGGACGTGGAGGTCTACGTCGAGGCCCTGCGCGACCGCGTCGCCGGCAAGCCGCTCGAGCGGGTGCGCCTCGGGAGCCCCTTCCTGCTGCGGACCGTGGAGCCGCCCCTGTCGGCCTTCTCGGGGCGGCGCGTCGAGGCCGTCTCGCGGCTGGGAAAGCGGGTGGTGCTGGGCTTCGAGGGGGACCTCTTCCTGGTGCTCCACCTCATGATCGCCGGGCGCCTCCACTGGAAGCCCGCCGGCGTGAAGCTGCCGGGCAAGGCGGGGCTGGCCGCGTTCGACTTCCCGGACGGCACCCTCACCCTCACCGAGGCGGGCACGAAGCGGCGGGCGGCGCTCCACGCCGTGTCCGGGCGCGCGGCCCTGGCCGCGCTCGACCGCGGGGGCCTCGAGCCGCTCGAGGCCACGCCGGAGGCCTTTCGCGCGGCGCTCCTGCGGGAGAACCACACGCTCAAGCGCGCCCTCACCGACCCGCGCCTGCTGGCCGGGATCGGCGGCGCCTACGCGGACGAGATCCTCCACCGCGCCCGCCTGTCGCCCATGCAGCTCACCTCCCGCCTCGACGACGGCGAGGTGGAGCGGCTTCGCGGGGCCGTGCGCGACGTTCTCTCGGAGTGGACGGTGCGTCTGCGCCAGGAGGCCGGCGGCGAGTTCCCGGAGGGGGTCACGGCCTTCCGCGACGGCATGGCGGTCCACGGACGCCACCGGCAGCCCTGCCCGGCCTGCGGCACCGCCGTCCAGCGCATCGTCCACGCCGCGAACGAGACCGACTACTGCCCGCGCTGCCAGACCGGCGGCCGCATCCTTTCCGACAGGTCGCTGGCGCGGCTGCTCAAGGACGACTGGCCGCGGACGGTGGAGGAGATGGAGGCGCTCGAGGAGCGCAGGCGGTAGTAGGCTGCCCTGGAACGAACGGAGACCCATCGCCATGAAGACCCGGATCACCGAACTGCTGGGCATCCAGCACCCCATCATCCAGGGCGGCATGCACTACGTCGGCTTCGCCGAGCTGGCCGCCGCGGTGTCGAACGCCGGCGGGCTCGGCATCATCACCGCGCTCACCCAGCGAACGCCCGAGCTGCTCGCGAACGAGATCCGTCGCTGCCGCGAGATGACCGCCAAGCCCTTCGGCGTGAACCTCACGTTCCTGCCGGCCCTCGCCTCGCCCGACTACCCCGGCTACGTCCGGGCCATCGTCGAGGGAGGGGTCAAGGTCGTCGAGACCGCGGGCAACAACCCGCAGCAGGTGCTCCCCTTCCTCCACGCAGCGGGGATCCGGGTGATCCACAAGTGCACGTCCGTCCGCCACGCGCTGAAGGCCCAGTCGATCGGCTGCGACGCGGTGAGCGTCGACGGCTTCGAGTGCGGCGGCCACCCCGGCGAGGACGACGTCCCGAACTTCATCCTGCTGCCGCGCGCCGCGGACGAGCTCGAGATCCCGTTCGTCGCCTCGGGCGGCATGGCCGACGGCCGCTCGCTGGTGGCCGCCCTGGCGCTGGGCGCCGACGGCATCAACATGGGCACGCGCTTCATCGCCACCCAGGACGCGCCGGTGCACGAGAACGTCAAGCGGGCCATCGTCGCCGCCAGCGAGCTCGACACCCGGCTCGTCATGCGCCCGCTCCGCAACACCGAGCGCGTGCTCCGGAACGTCGCGGCCGACCGCCTGCTCGAGAAGGAGCGCGCCCTCGGGTCGAAGCTCACCTTCGAGGACGTCCGCGAGGAGGTGGCCGGCGTCTATCCGAAGATCATGCTGGAGGGGGCCATGGACGCGGGCGTCTGGTCCTGCGGCATGGTGGCCGGCCTGATCCACGACATCCCCACCGTGAAGGAGCTCATCGATCGGATCATGGCCGAGGCGGAGGCCATCATCCGGGAACGGCTGGTCGGGGTCCTCCGGGCTTGACGGACCTGCGACCGGCGATGACCTGCCGGTAGAGCTCGACGAGCCGATCCACCGAGGCCTCGACCCGGTAGCCCTGGGCCGCCTCGCGGTACCCTTCGCGCGCGCGCTCGAGCCCGGCCGGGTCCTCGATCCACCGGTCGATCCGCGCGGTGAGCTCCTCCCGCGACCCTGCCTCGAAGAGGAAGTCGTCGGAAAGGGCGAACTGCGAGGTGGCGCTGAGCGGGGAGCGGGCGATGACGCAGGGTAGGCCGCAGGCCATGGCCTCGAGCACCGACATGCACTCGACCTCGACGTCGGCCGCGTGGACGCAGAGGTCGGCACCGCCGTAGTAGCGGATGAGCTCGTGCGGCTTGAGCCACCGGAAGACCGGCGCGTGGGTGAGCACCTTCCCGAGCTCCTCGAGCCGCGCCTTCTGCGGCCCGTCCCCGAGGATGACGAGCTGGATGCGCCCTTCGTGGCGCGACTTTCGGATGGCCTCGATCAGGAGGTCGTGCCGCTTCTCCCGGGCCAGGCGCCCCACCGACAGGATGGTGAACTTCCCCTCGAACCGCTCGCACTCCTCGCGTGGCAGGGGCCGGTACTCGGGGGGGACGCCGTTCGAGATCACGGTGGAGGGCACGCGCAGGCCGTAGCGGCGCAGCTCCCTCTCGGCGAAGGCGCTCGGGCAGAGCACGGCGTCGGATCGGTTGTAGGTGGTGCGGAGGAAGAAGCGGTAGGTCCAGTCCACGAGCGTGGGGCTGCGCACCCCCACGTTGTGGAGCAGGTGCTCGGCCTGGACGTGAAAGGTCGAGACCACCGGCACCCCGGCCTTCCGGGCCACGCCGATGGCCTTGATCCCCAGATAGAACGGGAACTGGTTGTGGACGACGTCCTGGCGCCCGATCGTCTCCTCGAGGATTCGCCGGTCGGGCCAGGCGAAGGGCAGCCTCATCTTCTCCATGATGTTGCCCGGCGTCGGGATGACGAAGGACTTGAGCAGGATCTTGCCCGGCGCGGGCACGCCGGTGGCGAGGACGTCCACGGTGTGGCCCCGTTCCCGGAGGAGCTCGGCGAACCGGCGGGTCGAGACGACCGCGCCGTTGTTCGCGTCGTCCCAGGCGTCGATGACCATGGCGATGCGGAGTGGACTCACGGCGCAGCAATCTACTCCGCGGAGGCCCGCGCCGGTAGAATCACGCCGGAGGTGGAGATGGACGTCGCTCTTCAGGAAGTCGTCGCCCGCGTGCGCGAGAAGGCCCGCGTCCTCTACGAGGGAAAGGAGGTTCCGCACCACAGCTGTGGCATCGCGATGGCCGAGACGTTCTCCTTGCCCACTCGCCCGTACCAGGCGCTGAGGAAGGGCGGCATCACCGGCGAAGGGCTGTGCGGCGCGGTCATGGCGGGCCAGCTCGTCCTGGGCGAGCTGCTCGGCGACCCGGACCCGACAGGCCAGGTGACCCCCGCGCTTCGGGAGGCGATGGTGCAATACCTCGCCAAGGTTCGCGCCCGGGTGAATCGAGGCGCGAGCGCCACGCTCGTGTGCAACGACCTCACCGGGCAGTTCGTCGAATTCGGCTCCGGGCAGAGGCTTTCGTTCTGCACGGACATCGTGGCAACCGTGGCCGAGGCAGTCGCCGAGGTGCTCGCCGCCCATGGAAGGGCGTTCGATCCGACGCCCGTCCGGTAAACGGCTGCCTGAGCAAAATCCGTCTTTACAATTTTTACATTTGCGCGGCGCGTCATTTTCTTTCGTTGACAGGCCGGCAGGATCAGGGTTCTGTGCTCCCTCCACTGACCAGAGGGAGCATCGATGGCCTCCGACTTTTCCCCCCCCAAGAACCTCGAGACCCCGAAGAAGAAGATCCGCAAGGAGGAGGCGCTCGCCTATCACTCCACGGGTCGCCCCGGGAAGATCGAGGTCGTCCCGACGAAGCCCTGCGCCACCGCGCGCGACCTGTCGCTCGCCTACAGCCCCGGAGTCGCCGAACCCTGTCTCGAGATCGAGAGGGACCCGGATCTGTCCTACGCCTACACGGCTCGCGGGAACCTGGTCGCGGTGATCTCGAACGGCACGGCCGTGCTCGGCCTGGGCGACATCGGGGCCCTCGCCGGCAAGCCGGTCATGGAGGGCAAGGGCGTCCTCTTCAAGAAGTTCGCCGACATCGACGTCTTCGACCTCGAGATTGAGGCCAAGGAGATCGACCGCTTCTGCGAGGTGGTCAAGGCGCTCGAGCCCACCTTCGGCGGCATCAACCTCGAGGACGTGAAGGCCCCGGAGTGCTTCGTCATCGAGGAGCGGCTGAAGCGGGAGATGAACATCCCGGTCTTCCACGACGACCAGCACGGGACGGCCATCATCTCCGGTGCCGCGCTGATCAACGCCGCCGAGCTGGCCGGCAAGAAGCTCGACAAGCTCAAGGTCGTCGTCTCCGGCGCGGGCGCCTCGGCCATCGCCTGCACCAAGTTCTACCTGAAACTGGGAGTGAAGAAGGAGAACGTGCTCCTGGTGGACACCAAGGGCGTCGTCTACAAGGGACGCACCGAGGGGATGAACGAGTACAAGGCGGAGTTCATGGTCGACACCAAGGCCCGGACGCTCGAGGACGCCCTGAAGGGCGCCGACGTCTTCCTGGGCTGCTCGGCCAAGGGGCTCATGTCGCAGGACATGGTCCGCTCCATGGCCAGCGACCCCATCGTCTTCGCGCTCGCCAACCCGGACCCGGAGATCAGCTACCCGGACGCCAAGGCGGCGCGCAACGACGTGATCATGGCCACCGGCCGCTCCGACTACCCGAACCAGGTGAACAACGTCCTCGGCTTCCCGTACATCTTCCGCGGGGCCCTCGACGTTCGCGCCAGGGCCATCACCGAGGAGATGAAGATGGCGGCGGCTCGCGCGCTGGCGCAGCTGGCCCGCGAGGACGTGCCCGAGTCGGTCTCCCGCGGCTACGGCGGCGAGCGCTTCAGCTTCGGCCGCGACTACATCATCCCCAAGCCGCTCGACCCGCGCGTGCTGCTCTGGGTGGCGCCGGCCGTGGCCGAGGCGGCCATCTCGAGCGGCGTGGCCCGGCTGTCGCTCGACCTCGCCGACTACCGCGAACGTCTGAAGAAGCGGCAGAGCCGGCTCCACGGCGTGATGAGCCTGGTGCACGCCAAGGCCCGCACCAAGCTGGCCAAGATCGTCTTCCCCGAGGGGGACAACGAGAAGATCCAGCACGCCGCCCAGATCCTCCGCGAGGAGGGGCTCTGCGAGCCCATCCTGCTGGGGCCGGTGCAGAAGATCCGCGCCTCCATCGAGGAGCGGCGGCTCGACGGCCTCGAGGGCGTGCAGGTCATCCTCCCCGAGGAGAGCCCCGACTACGACCGGTACGTGGCGCGCTTCTGGGAGTTGCGCGCCCGCAAGGGCATGACCTTCGCCGAGGCGCGCCGCCAGGTGCGCGCACGCAACTACTACGCCTCGGTGATGGTGGAACGCGGCGACGCGGACGGGATGGTCACGGGGCTCACCGTGGGATACCCCGACGGCATCCGCGCCCCGCTGGAGATCATCGGCACGCGCAAGGGGCGCCGCGCCGCCGGCGTCTACATCGTGGTCACCAAGGACGACTTCAAGTTCTTCGCCGACACCACCGTGAACATCGACCCGAACCCGCAGGCCCTGGCCGACATCGCGGTGGCCACCGCCGACCTGGCCCGCTACTTCGACGTCGTCCCGCGGGTGGCCATGCTCTCCTACTCGAGCTTCGGCGCGGCAAAGGGAGAGAGCCCTGCCAAGGTGCGCAAGGCCACCGAGCTGGTCCGGCAGATGCGCCCCGACCTGGAGGTCGACGGCGAGATCCAGGTGGACATCGCCACCGACGCGGAGGTCCGGGTGCCCGAGTTCCCCTTCTCCACGCTCAAGGAGGACGCCAACGTCTTCGTCTTCCCCAACCTCGACTCGGCCAACATCTCCTATCAGCTGCTCGAGGCCATGGGCGGCGCCGAGGTCATCGGCCCGGTCCTGCTGGGCATGGACAAGCCGGTCAACGTGCTGCAGATGGGGACCAGCGTGCAGTCGATCGTCAACCTGGCGGCCATCACCGCGCTTCGGGCCCAGGGCGAGCAGTTCGTGTTTTGACCCCACCGACGCCGGGACGCGAGTCCCGGCGCCGGAATACCCGCCTCACGGGGGGCGATCCCCCGCCGCAAGGCCGCTCAACGGGCCGGTCCCAGGCAGGGGCCGGCACCGTTTCGCCTTCCGCGTGTTCCGCGCCGCAAGCGGCGCGGTGCTATATGGCCTCCAGCGCCCGCGTCAGCCCCGCCTTCACCTCGCCTGCCAGCACGTTCAACCCCGGGTGCGTGCCCGCGATGGTGGCCGCGGGGTCGATGGCGATGACCACCGCCTTGCCGTCGTCCCCCTCGTAGACCACCACGTTGCAGGGCAACATCACGCCCACCTCCAGCTCCGCGGTGAGCGCCCGGAAGGCGAGCTTGGGGTTGCAGGCGCCCAGGATGCGGTAGCGCCGGAAGTCGACGCCGATCTTCTGCTTCAACGTGTCCTTCACGTCGATCTGGGTGAGCACGCCGAAGCCCTCGGCCTTGAGCACGTCGGGCACCCTGGCGAGAGCCTCGTCGAAGGTGAGGTTCGTCTTCCTCTGGATCCGGAACTCGGCCATGTCGCTCCTCCTCTTTCGGGGTTCAAAGGCTGAGCCGCAGCGCGAGCGCCGAAGTCGGCCACGGGCGGGGGGTAGTTCACCGGCTCCGCCAGGTAGGGCGGGAAGGCGGGCACGTCGATGGCGAAGCGGAAGGCACCGCCCTGCGTTCCGTAGTGCACCGAGGCGTAGGCCTCGAGGCGCAGGTAGGTCAAGAGCAGCACCGAGTAGTCGATGCGACTGATGAAGGTGGTGTCGCTCAGGTTGGCGAGGGTGGAGAAGATGAAGGTCGTGTCGTACCACTGGAAAGGCTTGGGCAAGAGGACGTAGAGGCCGACCTGGTTTCGCCCCACGTAGAACGGATCGTACTGGTTGTTGAAGATGAGCCAGGGGTAGATGGCCGGGTCGGCGTATCCCAGCGAGTTGTAGAAGTACTCGGCGCCGACGGTGAGCGTGTGCTGGTCGTCGTACTTCCAGGTCCACGATGCGCCCACCGTGGCCTGCGGCGCGAAGCCCGGCTGGTACGGAGAATAGAGGCCGGGATTGGGTGGGACGGCCTGCCAGTCGGGCGGCGCGAGCATGTTCCACCGGGGAAGCCCGTTGGGCGTTCCCCGCCCCAGCGAGACCTCGCCGTAGAAGTCGATCTCCCAGAGCGCGAAGGAGGCGTCCAGGCCCACCCGCGGCAACGTCCCGGACCGGGCCACGAGCTCGGCCGCCAGCTCGAGCGGCCCCAGCACCACCTCGGCGCGCAGCGCCCCGCCCACCTTGCCGATCCTGTCGACGGTCTCGTAGCCGCTGAAGAGCGCGAAGCCGTAGAAGTTCCAGCCGGCCTTCTCCCAGGGAACGTGGAGCTTGAGCATCCACTCCCCCTGCCGCTGGTCGAACACCGAGAGCGGGTCGCGCTTGCGGAAGTGGAGGAAATCGGTGGGATTCCAGAAGCGGGCCACGCCCCAGGTCACCTGCTGCTTGCCCACGGCGACGAAGACGGCGCGCTCCACGTCGAAGCGGATCCAGGCCTGGTCGAGCACCACCTGCGTCCCGTAGGCCTGGCCCAGCACGGTGGACTGCACGGTCGGTGGAACGAGCGGGTTCACCTGGGCGCGGCCCAGCACGAAGCCGCGCACCCGGTCGTTGGGGCGGACGTCGAGGTAGAGGTCGATCAGGTTGGGCGAGGTGAGCAGCCACTGCGAGGGCGCGAGCCCCTTCTGCCACTGGGTGTCGAGGCGAAGGTAGAGCATGCCGCCGATCTTGAGCGGGTCGGGGGGCGCCGGCGGGGCGCCGAAGCCTTCGGGCTGGGGGCTCGCGGTCTCGAGCTTCGCGTCGGCGGGCGGCTTCGGCCCGGCGGGGGGCGGGGGCTGCGGATACGGCTTCTCCGCGACCGGTGGTGTCGCCGCGGGCGCCGCGGGCTTCCCGAAGATGTCCTCCTCGCTGGGGCGCTCCTGGGCCGCTGCCGGCGCGGCGACCAGGCCGAGAAGGAGGGCGAGGATGGCGGCGCGCGCTGTCATCTGCTCTTCGACTCGAGCCAGGCCTTGGTGAACAGGTTCGGGTCGAGCGGGCGCAGGTCGATGGACTTGATGAGCACCAGCGTCTGGTTGGCCTTCTCGACCTCGTCGTAGAAGCGCATCTCCTCCGCGTACCACACGTCGGACTTCTTCGACTCGCTCCAGACCTTCTTCCAGCGCGGGTAGTAGGCGGTCCGCATGAGCCGGCCGGACAGCGCCATCTCCTGCCGCTTGAGAACGTTGCCGGTGGCCTGATCCACCCAGAGCCGCACCGTGGGAAAGGCCACGTCGACGTCGGGCCGGGCGGTGAGCAGGATCCGGTGAACCTCGTACTTGCCGAGCTTCTCGTCCTGCTCCCACCTCGCCACGTACTCCTCGGCGAGACGCGACTCGTCCAGGTCCCCTCGGCGGGTGTCGGTGCCGCCGATGCGTTCCCGCTCGGTTCGACGCTCCCAGCGCCCCACCCGTGGGTCGTAGAACCAGAGGTTCTTGTCGATGCGCAGGTAGCCCTTGCCCTGCTCCGTCTTGGGCTCGAGGAAGAGGAAGAGCAGCTTCCGTTCCTTGTCGCGCCGGTAGACCACCAGCTCGTAGACGACGTCTGTCTTGTCCTTCTCCTTGGCCTCCATGTAGACGAGCGCCTTCCAGTCGCCGGAGTTGCGCTCCCGCTCGTCGATGGTGCGGATGACCTTGTCGGTCTCCTCCTGTCCGAGCGGCAGGGCGGCGCGCGGGACGGCGAGGAGGGCCAGGGCGAGGAGGAGGAGCTTGCGCATGGGGTTCACCCAATGTGATGCATGGCGGTGACCGGCCGGAGACGGGCCGCGTAGGCCGACGGCCAGATGGCGGCGGCGGTGGTCAGCCCTGTGACGAAGGCCACGTACACGGCGACCTGGCCGGGGTGGACGGCGAGGTGCAGGTTTCGCTGCAGGAGGAAGTACTGCATGGTTTCTGGCAGCTCGATTCGCGCGGCGTTGAGCGCGGCGGCCCCGGCCGCGCCGAGCATCGCCCCCACCAGCGCTCCGGCCAGCCCGAGCAGGAAGGCCTCGAGGAGCGTGAGGCGCAGCACCTGGCTGCGCTGCATGCCGATGGCCCGCAACGTGCCGATCTCGCGGGTGCGCTCGCGGATGGCGATGGCCAGCGTGTTCACGATCCCCACCGCCACGATGACCATGAGCACGGTGACGAGCACGTTGCCCAGCCAGGTGACGGCGGTGATGATCCAGGAGAGGAAGCTCATCTCGTCTTCCCAGGTGGTCACGTCGAGCTTCTGGCCGGTCCAGTCCTCGGCGTTCACCTTGAACATCAGCTTCTGCCAGTAGGGCTGCGGATCCGGGTCCATGACCCGGTAGCCGGCGTCGCGCAGCGCGGCGCGAAGGCGGGCCGCCACCTTGGCGGAGTCGTCGGCATCTCGAAGGTAGATCTGCACCGCGCCGGTGGTCCCGGCCTTGAGCTGGTAGAGATGGCGCAAGGTCTCGGCCGGGATGAAGGCGTTGAAGGCCGAGAGGAGCCCGATGTTGCGCGCCACCGCCGCGATCCGCACGTCGGCGGTGTTGCTGGCCCCGCGCGTGGTGGGCGCCGAGAGCGTGATGGTGTCGCCCGGCTTCACCCCGAGTCGCTTGGCCTGGTCCTGGAAGATCAGGATCGTGCCGGGCATGCGCAGCTCGTCGAGGTTGCCGTCCACCACCTGGATCACCTCGCGGAAGCGGGGCTCCCGATCGAGCTCGACCCCTGCCAGGATGAGGTCCATCGAGACGCCGTCGGCCACCGCCTTGGCCCAGCCGCGCCCGCGGGGCGCTGCGTAGGTCAGCTCCGGCACCTGGGCCTTCACCGCGTCCCAGGGCTTCTCCCATCCGGCCACGATGGGGGCGGCGGTGCCGCTGGTGATCTTGAAGAAGCCGGCCAGGTTCACGTGGCCGGTCATGAGCGTGGTGGCCGACTGGAGCATGGCCTCGCGCATGCCGGTGGTGAGGCCGCCGAGGAGGACGAGCATGGCCGTCACGCCCGCGATGGCGGAGCCGAGCAGGACGTTGCGGCGGGTGTGCCGGGCCAGGTTACGCGCGGCGATGGCGATGTCGGTCCGGATCATCATTCGTCCGATTGCATGGCCTCGATGGGAGTCACGCGCATGGCCAGGATCGCCGGGTAGAGGGCCGAGAGGATGCTCACCGCGAAGACGATGGCCACCGACGAGAACAGGCTGGCGGTTCCCAGCCGGGGGATGAGCGCCGGCCCGGAGAAGAGGAAGTACATGGTGTCGTTGGTGGCCGCGATGCCGCCGGTCCAGCCGATGAGTTGCACGATGAGGATGCCCAGCCCCGCCCCCAGCCCGCCGAAGACCAGTCCGGTGGTCACCACCTCGACCACCACCAGCACCAGCACGAAGCGGCGCTGCGCCCCGATGGCGCGCATGGTGCCGATCTCCTTCACCCGCTGGAGCGTGGCCATGACCATGGCGTTGTTGATGATGACGAGCGCCACCGCGAAGATGATGAGCACGGCCAGGTAGAGGACCATCCGGAGCAGCCCCATCGACTGACCGACGAT
The DNA here is from genome assembly GCA_963700085.1 of uncultured delta proteobacterium. Lineage (GTDB taxonomy): Bacteria > Myxococcota > Myxococcia > Myxococcales > Anaeromyxobacteraceae > CAIOAK01. The sequence continues at coordinate 455,273 of CAVOWI010000016.1, read as the reverse complement.
TCCGGAGGCCTCGAGCCAGGTCATGGCCTTCACCTCCATGCCGGCCCGTCGCGCCGCCTCGACCAGCTTCGGCATGGTCTCGGCGATGCGGCGCGGGTCCTCCAGGATCACGGCCGCGTTCAGCGCCACGCCCTGGTCGGTCTCGGCCTGTCCGTAACGGCGCTGGAAGAGCTCGTCGCGCATCTGCCTCGCGCCCGTCGTGCCGAGAAGCCTGGACTCGTCGATGGCCTGCGGCGCCGCCGTCGGGGCCGCCGCGTCGCCGCCGTCTCCACCGCCGAAGAGCGTCGCCTCGGCGTCCTCCCGGGCGATGGACGTGGCGCCGGCTCGCTCCTTCAGCTTGCGGATCTCGGCGGCCCGCTCGGGCGTGAGGTAGCCGTAGAGGTCGCGCCAGGAGTGGACGTCCATCACGCTCATCATCCCGGCCAGCGCCGAGCGTTCCAGTCCGCGGAACTCGACGAAGCCGTGGACCGGCACGTTCACCGAGTTGACGTAGCCGCTGCGGGACGGCGCCTTGATGGTGATGGTGTCGCCCACCTTCACCGAGTAGAGCTGGAGCAGGGGCGCCAGCCGATCGTAGAAGATCCGGTAGCGCTCGTCGAAGTTCGCGTCGTCGGTGTCGAGGAGCGCGGCCACGAGCCTGGCCGGGTCGGTCTCGCTGCTCCCGAGCGCCGCCTGGAGCCGCCGAACCGCCTCGCGGGTCCGCACCGGGTCGAGCTGCAGGAGGATGTCGCGGGTCTGCCCGGTGTTCTCCTTCACCCAGCGCTGGAGCTCCTCGTCCTTCGAGATCCTGCGCCCGTGGAGCTCGCGGGCCTCCCTGATCTTGTCGAGCCGCCGGGCGGCGCGGAGCTTGAGCCACTCCTCCGCGTAGAGCTTGCCGAGCAGCACGCCGCGCTGCCCAGGCGGGATGGCGGTCCCCTCGACCACCTGCGCGCCGGGGAAGGCCTTCTGGAAGGCCTCCGGGTCGGTGCCCACGTAGCGGATGAAGGTGAACCCGCCGTCCAGCGAGAGCGGGGCCACGCGGTTCTCCAGGAACTCGAGCGAGCCGAGCGGGTCGCCATCGAAGCTGTCCCAGAAGCCGCCCTGCACGGCCTGCTCGAGCGCGTCGAAGTCGGCCTTGCGGTCCTTGTAGACGCCCGAGGTCTCGTCGGCGATCTCGCGGGCCTGGCGAAGCTCCTGCTGGAGCAGCGTGGCCATGCGGCGCAGGTGGGCCTTGTGGGCCTCGTAGTCCGGGTCCTCGGCCGGCGCGCCCTGCTCCTCCCTGCGCCGGACGTCGGCGCGCAGCCGCTCCAGCGCCACGTCGAAGACGTTCCCCATGGAGACCATGGCCTGATCGATTCCCATGGGCACGACCAGCTTCACGCCGGGCACGGCCATGGCCGCGGCCTTGAGCTTCGCGAAATCCTCGATGGGCTCCAGCAGCGACTCGCCCATGGTCCCGCCGTACAGGGCCAGCGGGTCGCGGGACTTCGCGTTGTAGAGCTGGATGTGGCCACCCAGGCTGCCCTGGATGCTCTGGGTCATGCCGGCGTCGATGGAGTCGAGGAGCGAGCTGCCCAGCACCACGACCACCACGCCCAGCGCGACGATCCCGCCGACGACCAGCGTGCGCACCCGGCTGGCCACGAGGTTCCTCATGGCCATCTCGACCAGGATCTTTCCCTGGCGGACGCGGGAGGAGGCGGGCATCAGCGGGCCTCGACCCCCTGGAGCGACTCGCGCCCCACCACGCAACCGTCCTCGAGCCGGACGATGGCGCTGGCATGGGCCATCACCTTGGGGTCGTGGGTGGAGAAGATGAAGGTGGTCCCGTCGCGAAGGTTCATCTCGCGCATCAGGTCGATGATGGTCCCACCGGTCTTCGAGTCGAGGTTGGCGGTGGGCTCGTCGGCGAGCACCAGCGGCGGCCGGGCGACCAGCGCCCGGGCCACGGCCACGCGCTGCCGCTGGCCGCCGGAGAGCTCGCTGGGTCGGTGGCGCGAATGGCTGGCCAGGCCGACCGACTCGAGAAGCTCGTTCACTCTCCGTCGACGTTCCTCCGAGGTCATGCGTCCCTGCAGGAGAAGCGGGAATTCCACGTTCTGGAAGACGGTCAGCACCGCCACCAGGTTGAAGGTCTGGAAGATGAAGCCGATGTGGTCGAGCCGGAGCCGGGTCAGGGCCCGCTCGGTGAGCTTCGAGGTGTCCTCGCCGTCCACGTGGACGGTGCCCGAGGACGGAACGTCCACCCCGCCGATCAGGTTGAGGAGCGTGGTCTTTCCGCTCCCGGACGGTCCGGCGATGGAGAGAAACTCTCCGCGCTCCACGACCAGGTCGACGTGGCGAAGCGCGTGCACCTCGGTCTTTCCGAGCTGGTAGACCTTGGCGACGTCCCGGGCCGCAACGATGGGTTCTGGCATGCCGGCCAGTTATAGTCCCGGAGGCGTGGCGGCGAACAAGAAGCCTTTCCATAACCCATTCGGGAGGCTGAAGGAGCTTCGGCGGAGCGCGTCCGCTCCGCCTCCGAAGGCTCCGTCCCCACCGGCGCGTCCACCGGCTCCCCCGCCGGAGCTTTCCGATGCCGACCTCTGGGCCGAGGCCGTGGCCGACGCCCGCCCGGTGGAGGGGCGGAGCAAGGTGGTGGAACCCGCCGCACCGAGCGTCCCCGCCCAGGAGTTCTGGCATCCCGACCTCGAAGCCATCCGGGAGCTGGAGGCGCTGGTCTCGGGCGAGGCCCCTTTCGACATCTCCGACGGCGACGAGTTCATCGAGGGACGCGTTTCCGGTCTCGACCCCGGCCTGGTGCGCAAGCTCCGGCGCGGGGAGTTCTCGGTGCAGGCCCATCTCGATCTTCACGGACAGTCGAGGGCGGAGGCCAAGGCCGAGGTGAACCAGTTCCTGCGCCGCTCCCGGGAGCAGGGCAAGCGCTGCGTGCTGCTCGTGCACGGGCGCGGGCTCCACTCGAAGGACCAGGTGCCGGTTCTGAAGGAGGCGCTGCGCAGCTGGCTCGCCACGGCGAGGTTCGGAAGGCACGTGCTGGCGTTCGCCACGGCGCGGCCGCAGGACGGGGGGGCGGGGGCGGTGTACGTCCTCCTGCGGCGCATCGGGCGGTGAGGCGCGATCCGGGCCGCCGGCGACGGATCCTCGGTCCGTCGGCCTCGCCCCTCCGGGGCCGCCGGCGACGGTCGCCCCTCTCCGCAGTCGCTTGTCCTCGCGGGCGGCCGTTCGCGACGTGAATGGCGCCGAGACACCGCGCTCGTGAGTTCACGCCGTCCTCGGCGCCCCTGCGGAGGCGCCACTCGGAAGGCACCGGAAGCCGGCTGTCGTGGGTCGGGCGATGACGCTCCACCGCCGGCGTGACGAGGGTCGACGCCGTGGCGCCCCGCCCGAACGTGCGCACCGGCGACGCGAACGCGCCGGCGAAACGTCCCGCTCCTCTCATGTCAGGCGCCCGGGTGGCCTCGTCGTGGCCGCGCCTCCGCAGCGTCACAACTGGAGTCCCCGCGCCGGAGCCTCACCGGGGTCGATGCGTCGCTCGCCATCGCGGCGACCCCGCGTCCCCCGCAGAGCGAGGACAAGCGCGGCCGAGGCGAGGCCACCCGGACGCCGGCACCCCAGAGAGGCGTGACCTGTGTCGACGCGGTGGCGCCCCGCCCGCCCAGCGTTAGGGATCGACGCGCGGCGTGATGGCCGCTCAGGAGGAGTGCCCATGCGAACCACTTTCGCCGTCGCCTTCGCCGCCTTCATCGCTTCGACTCCCGTTCTGGTATCCGCCGCTCCGGCGGCGACAGCCACCCTTCGCGACGCGCAGGGCAAGGCCGTCGGCACGGCAACGCTCACGCCGGGCGAGGGAGGCGTGAAGGTCGCGGTGACCGTGAGCGGAGTTGCTCCCGGCCTCCATGGCTTCCACGTGCACGCCGTCGGCAAGTGCGAGGGGCCCGACTTCAAGTCGGCCGGCGGCCATTTCAACCCGGGCTCGAAGGAGCACGGCCTGGAGAACGCGAAGGGCGCTCACGCCGGCGACATGCCGAACCTGTCGGTGGGCCCGGACGGCACGGGCAAGGGAGAGTTCCTGGCGCGTGGCGCCTCGCTCGACGCGGGGCCGGGATCGCTATTCCCCGATGGCGGGACCGCGGTGGTGCTCCATGCCGCGCCCGACGACATGAAGTCGGATCCGGCCGGGAACGCTGGCGCTCGCATCGCGTGCGGGGTCGTCGAACGCAAGCCCTGACCGCCGGCGACACGGTCCCGCCCTCACCCGTCAGGCGCCCGGGTGGCCTCGTCGTCGCCGCGCCTCCGCAGCGTCACAACTGGAGTCCCCGCGCCGGAGCCTCACCGGGGCCGATGCGTCGCTCGCGATCGCGGCGACCCCGCGTCCCCCGGATAGCGAGGACAAGCGCGGCCGAGACGAGGCCTTCCGGACGCCGGCACTTCGAAGAAGCGCGGCGACCGTCCGCGCCGGCCTACTTCGGCCCCATCATCGCCCGCACGTCCTGCATGGCCTGCTGGCTCACGGTGAGGAGCCCCTCGGCCGGCCGATCGAGATCGAGGATGAGGAGGATGACAACCGAGAGGACCAGCGTGAGGACGGCGGTCGCTGCCTTGGTCCGATCGCCCGCGAGCCCCCGGGCGTATCCCAGGGCTCCGAGAACCAGCACGGCCACGGCGTACAGGGTGGCGAAGATGGCCGGAGGGATGGGGTTGCGCATCGAGGCGTATACCCGTCGGGCGTGCATGTCGATGACCTCGTTCACGGCCGACACGAAGAGCGCGACGGGGGCGGTGGGGGCGACTGCTGCCGCGGCCGAGGTGGTGCTCCAGAGCGTGCCCTGGATCCGTTCGGAACGGGCGATGGCCTCGGCGCGACGGGAGGGGTCGACCGCATCCAGGCGCGACTGCGTGTAGTCGCGGAGCGCATCACGCGCCTGGGCGCGATGGGGCTCCGGGAGCAGGTCGGCCCGCAAGTAAGCCGTGCCGATGGCGTTCGCCTCCTCGACCACCAGCGTCTTCCGCCTGTCGAACCGCTCCCCGGCCATCCCGAAAGTGAAGGCGAGCAGCAGCCCCAGCAGCCCGAGGAGTCCCCCCACCGTCGTGCCCAGTTCGGCGACCTCGCTCGACACGCCTCGACCGCGAACCCGCGCACCGAGTCGGTAGCCGCCCCACGCGGAGAGCAGGAAGGCCGCGATGGTCGCCAGGAACACCAGCCACTCCGGGATGCCGTCGAACAGCCCTCCGACCATCGGACTCTCCTTCGCTAGAGTGTCGCGGCGATGGCGCGCGCCGCCGCCGCGGGATCTCCGCCCTCGCGGAGCGGACGGCCGATCACCACCACGTCGGCGCCCGCCGCGACCGCCTCCGCAGGCGTGGCCACGCGGGCCTGGTCGCCGCGCGCCGCGCCGGGCGGCCGAACCCCGGGAACGACGAGGAGCGGACCGGGACCGACCGCACGCCGCACCGCCGCGACCTCGTGCGGCGAGCAGACGATCCCGTCCGCGCCGGCGCCCACCGCGAGCCGCGCCAGCCGCACCACGGCCTCGGCCACCGGTCCGGCCAGGCCGATGCGCGAGAGGGCCGCGTCGTCGAGGCTGGTGAGCACGGTCACTGCGAGGATCCGGACCCGCCCCGCAGCGCCCCGCACGGCGGCCCGCATCATCTCGTCGCCGCCGGAGGCGTGGACGGTGAGCAGGGACGCGCCGCTCGCGGCCGCGCTGCGCGCCGCGCCCTCGACGGTGTTGGGGATGTCGTGGAGCTTGAGATCCAGGAAGACGGGACGGCCGAGCGCGGCGGCGGCTCGAACCACCTGCGGCCCCTCTGCGGCGAAGAGCTCGAGCCCCACCTTGAGCATGCCGACCTCGGGGGCCACTGCGCGCGCGAAGGGCTCGGCGTCGCGCCAGGACGGGAAATCGACCGCGGCGCAGATGCGGTCCCGCCCGGACGCCATCGACGGCGTCACGGGGTGCCCCCCTGCATGCGCCCGACCTCCGCCAGCACCCGTGCCGCCTCTGTGGGCGCCAGGCAGTTCTTCACCTCGAAGAGCGCGAAGGAGACGAACGATTCGAGCGCGTCGAGCGCCTGGGCACGGGCCACCGGTCCGGGACGCGCCGCTCCCCTGCCGGCGTTCAGGAGCAACTGGTCCACGTCGATGTTCCCGTCCGCGCCGATGCGAACGCCCTCGAAGACGGCGCGGCGGCCGGGCGGGAGCCGCTCGAAGAAGCTCTCCAGGCGCCTCCCGGCGTCCGGCTGGACGCGGGACAGTTCCTCGAACAGGTGGCGGACGATGCGGGCGTAGCTCTCGAACGGGCCGCCCGCTGGCACCGCCTGCACAGGCTCTGGTTCGGCTTCCGCCGGCTGGGGCGCGGCCGGCACCACCCAGCCGTCGCGCACCAGCTCGTCGAGGACGCGCGTCCCTTCGTAGATCCCCAGCCAGGCGTCGTCGACGGCGCGACGGACGGTGCGCACGCCATCGAGGACGTCGAGCAGGCGCCTCCCCTTCTCGCCGGGTGCTCCCGTGCCTCCGGAGGACCGCACGGCAACGGCCTCGCGATCGGGCAATCCCTGCGCGAGCCCATCCACCTCCTCGCGCCGCCGCATCCCCTCGAGAAGCAGCTCGCGCGTTCGCTCGGGAAGGCGGACGGCGTTCCGCTCGTCCGGGCGCCCCTCCACGAAGACGAACTCCCCGTCCTCGTCGAGAAACGCGCCGAGCACGATGTCCCGCACCTGAAGCCCCATGGCGCCGTAGAGCTGGCCGGGGTCGAGGAGCCCCTCCTCCACCAGGACCTGCCCGAGCGGCCGCGCCGACTGCACCAGGCGGCCGCAGCGGGCCAGCTCCGCGGCCGGGACGAGGCCGTTCCGCCAGAGCACGGCGCCCAGGCGATCGGCGCGCTCGCTGGAGGATGCGAAGGTCACCTGCCCGTCGCGGAAGCTCACCGTCTTGCGACGCAGCCCGGCCGGCACGTCCGGGAGCGGGGCGTCGTGACCACCACCGCCGAAGGAGAGGAGCAGCGTGCCGGTCTTGAGCGCCGTGGACAGGAAGTGAAACACCTCCGGCGCCGAGAGCGAGTGGAGCGAGCCGGCCAGGTAGGGCGCAGGCAGGCCGCGCCCGGCTCTTCGCAGGACGGCGAAGGCCCCGGGCACCGACTGCATCTCCAGCGGATCGCCGTCGAGAACGCCGAGCAGGTCGGCCTCGTGCCGCGGGAGGCCGACCGTTCCGTCGGGACCGATGGCGACGCGGAAGCGCAAGGTCCCCCTCAGCTTACCTCGGCAGCGAGGAGCGCCCGGGCCTGGGCCTCCACGTCGCCGAGCAGGACGAGGTCGACCTGCTTGCCGCGCCGCAACTTCCACTCGATCTTCCCCTCGGCGAGGCCCCTCTTGCCCACGGCGATGCGGAGCGGGATGCCGATCAGGTCGGCGTCCTTGAACTTCACGCCGGCCCGCTCGTCCCGATCGTCGAGGAGGACCTCCATGCCGGCCCGCCCGAGCGCCGCGGCGACCTCCTCGGCGGCCTGGGCCAGCTCCGGCTCCTTCCCCATGGTGAGAACGGTGGCGTGGAACGGAGCGATGGAGAAGGGCCAGATGATCCCGTCGGCGTCGTGGTGCAGCTCGACGGCGGCCGCCATCACCCGCTCGACGCCGATGCCGTAGCTGCCCATGACGATGGGGCTCTCCTTGCCGTCGGCGAGCAGCACGCTCGACTTCATGGAGACCGAGTACTTGGTGCCGAGCTTGAAGATGTGACCGACCTCGAGCGCCTTGAAGAGGTCGAGCGCCCCGTCGCAGCGCGGGCACCCCTCGCCCGCCTTCACCTTGCGGAGGTCGGCGAGGCGGCCGGCGGAGAGGTCCCGCATCACCTCCACGCCCTCGAGGTGGCAGTCGTTCTCGTTCGCGCCGGTGACCATGCCGGCGGCGCCCGCCAGCGACTCGTCCACGAGGACCGGGACGTTCCGGACGCCGACTGCGCCCAGCGATCCCGCGTCGGCGCCGAGCAGGGGCCGGATCTCCTCGGGGCGGGCGGGCCGGACCTGGGCCGCGCCGGTGGCGGTCTGGAGCTTGGCCTCGTCGAGGTCGTCGTCGCCGCGGACCACGGCCAGGACTGGCTTCTCGTCGCCCATGTACACGAGCGTCTTCAGCTGTCGCGCGGCCGGGCGACCGTGCGGGGGTCGCTCCAGCCCGTCGATGGTGCGCACGCCTGGGGTGGGGAACTTGCGGGGAGCGCCGAGGGGCTCTCCGGCATCCACCGGCCGGATCGGTCCGCGGCTCCGGGCCGTCTCGGTGTTGGCTGCGTAGCGGCACTTCGGGCAGGCGGCCACGTCGTCCTCGCCTGCCTCGGTGCGAACCATGAACTCCTGCGAGCCCGAGCCGCCCATGGCGCCGGAGTGGGCCTGCACGGCCACGAAGTCGAGTCCACAGCGGGTGAAGATCTTCTCGTAAGCCTGGCGCTGGTCGTCGTAGCTCTTGTCGAGGCCGGCCGCGTCCACGTCGAAGGAGTAGGCGTCCTTCATGGTGAACTGGCGAACGCGGAGAAGGCCCGACTTGGGGCGTGGCTCGTCACGGAACTTGGTCTGGATCTGGTACCAGACCTGGGGCAACTGCCGGTAGCTGCGCAGCTCGTCGCGGGCGATGGCGGTGAAGATCTCCTCGTGGGTCATGCCCAGGCAGTAGTCGGCGCCCTTGCGGTCCTTCAGCCGGAACATGTTGTCGCCCATCACGTCCCAGCGGCCGCTCTCCTTCCAGATCTCCGCCGGGTGGAGCGCCGGCAGGTGGAACTCCTGGCCGCCGATGGCATCCATCTCCTCGCGGACGATCCGCTCGACCTTGGCGAGCGACCGGCGGGCCAGCGGGAGGTGGTCGTAGATCCCGGCCCCGAGCTGGCGAACGAAGCCGGCCCGGACGAGCAGCCGGTGCGAGGCGACCTGGGCGTCCGCCGGGGCCTCCTTCAGCGTGGGGATGAAGGTCCGGCTGTAGCGCGCGAGTTGCATGCTGGCACCTAGGCCGTGGGTTCGAGACGACCGGTTCCGGCCGTCCCCTGCCGGACGACGCGGCTGTAGAGCGTGATCTCGGGGTCGGTGAGGAACCGCCAGAGGAGCTTTCCCCAGGAGCGGTGGAAGTGGAGCGGCTCGTAGAGCTCGGGCGCCATGCGTTTCAGGGCCGGCAGCCGGCTCCAGGGAACGCGCATCAGGTCGTGATGCTCGTTGTGGTAGCCGACGTTGAGCGCGAAGACGTTCATGGGCCCGTAGTAGGAGAAGGTCTCCTGGTTGCCCGGGAAGGTGAGGTAGTGCTCCTGGATCCAGCGCGCGCCCACCGGGTGGAGCCCGATGGCGAAGGCAGACGACAGGAACAGGTAGCCGAGTGCCGTCCAGCTGGCGAAGTGGACCACTGCCACCGCGAAGGCCACCTGCACGACCACGTTGGCCACGTACCAGGCGTCCCATAACTTGATGCGCCGGAGCTGGGTGGCCCGGAGCGCCTGGGCGAGGAAGTAGAAGAGGAGCCAGAGCGTCTTCTTGACCGTGGAGCGCCCGACCAGCCGCGCCTCCGCGGGGGCCGCCAGGTCGGCGTCGATCTCGGGATCGCCCTGCCAGGCGTGGTGGAGCAGGTGGTAGCGACGGAAGGCGATGGCGCCCGGGAACACGATGGGCAGGTTGGCGACGATGGCCGAGAGCGAGTTCACCCAGGGCGTGCGGATGATCAGGTTGTGGGTGGCCTCGTGGATCAGCACCCAGAGCGCGTGGTCTGCCACGGCGCCCACCAGCCAGGCCACCAGCAGCACCAGCCAGAAGCTCTGGTCGCGCAGCGCCCAGGCCAGGGCCAGTTGCAGCCCGACGACGCCCAGCAGGATTGGCATCGACCAGGGTTCTGGCCCCTGCAAGAGCTTCGCCTCCGGGTGGGCGGCGAGCAGGCGGCGGGTACGCTCCCGGTGCGGTTCCGGGTAATCAACGCGTCGGAAATCGAGGGTTTCGGCCATGGCCGTGAAGCTATAGAACGAAACCGCCCCCGCGCCAAGGAGGCGCGGAGGCGGTGCGAAGCGAATCTCAGCCTTCAGCTAGAAGTAGTAGTTGAAGGAGAGCGAGAACTGGTTGCCGGTGAGGACGTTGTTCTGGGCGAGCTGAGCCTGCGTGTTGGTCGTGGGGATCGGCGTGGGGAGCGGCACGCTGACGCTGCCCGACGCGGTACCGACGAAGGCGCTCGAGATCGAGTTCGCGCGGTTGTAGGTCGTCCGGGAATAGAGCCACTCGAAGCCCATCGCGAAGGCGCCCGTCTGGTAGCGGAGCATGCCGACCTGGTTCATGTTGCGCAAGGTCGGCTGGTTCGTGGCGAAGATGTCCGGGTAGCTCGGCTTGTCGATGCCGAGGGTGTACCAGACAGAGAGCTGCTTCGTGAAGTTCAGGCCGAGCTGGGCCCAGGCGCCCATGCCGAAGATGTTCCCGGCGGCTCCGGGGGTGGTCGAGAAGGCGAAGAAGCTGCCCCATAGCGGGGCGGCGTTCTTGCCGGTCCAGGCGCTGCCCTGAAGGACGAGCAGGCCGGTGTCGAGCTTCATACCGAACACGCCGACCACGGTCTCGATGTTCGTATTCCCGTTCGGGACGGCCCCCACGCCGGGGCCGTTGCGGTCGGCCTGCTGGTAGTGGCCTGCCAGCCAGGCGGAGAACACCTTGCCGAAGTTGAGCTTGCCGCGGGCCTCGAAGGCCGGCATGCCGGACGATACGCCGCCGGTGACGAAGTTGGTCTGCAGGGTGTTCGCCCAGCCCGAGCGCTGGACCGACCACGCGAACTCGAAATTCGTGTCGCCGCCGAACGTATGGTAGCCGAAGATTCCAGGCGACCGCCAGCCGACGGTGCCGGCCGTGTAGGTCATCGGGACGGCGATGCCGCGCAGCGACTGGGGGATGAGCCCGATGACCAGCATGTTCTGCTGGCCGAACTGGAGGATGTGCTTCCCGCCCCAGTTGAGCTCGGTGTAGGCGAGACGGAGGCGGGGCCACACGCTGACGTCGCCGAAGCCGCCGGGGCTGTCGCCGCCGACGAAGTCGATCTCGACCACGGCCTTCGGGACCGCGCCCAGGACCTCGGGGCCGCGGACCGAGAAGTTGAGGCGGGTCTGTCGGATGTCGGCGCCGAAGAGGGGCTTGTCCGTGTCGAGCGTCTTGATGACGCCGAGGGCCAGCTGGCCGTTGGCGGGGTTGTTGCTGTTGACGCCGAACAGGGCGTCCTGCGCCCACAACGAGACCGAGGTGAAGCCGTGGAGCTCGAAGACGAACGCCGGGGGCTTCGGCGCCTGATTCACAACGACGGTGACCGTCTCGGTCTTCTTCTCCTCGATGACTACACTCTGCGCGGGTGTCGCCTGGGCAAGTGCCAGGCTGGCGTATCCGAGAGCTGCCAGACTAAAGAGAGCCTTGATTCTCACGTGTATCCTCCGGTTGAACCGAGCGGGAACGGCGCCATTCGCCGGGGCGGCGGCCCCTGGGCGGTTGTGCGAACTTCTCGCATGCGTTTGGTGACATCGCAAGTTGCAGCGCGTCATGGCCCCAGTCGGGTCGCTTCCAGTTGACGGCGATCAATTTTTCTTTGGAAGCTGTGGAAACATGCAGACATGTCCTTCACCGCTGGAACAGGGCCCCGGATGGGGACATTCGCCCTGGCCGGCCCTGGGACGGTGCCTCTTGTCCACCCGTCTCACCGGATGGTACGACCCTCGGTCCCCACCTCGACACACCCGGAGGTTGCATGAAGATCTCGGTTCGCTGGCTCGCCGCCGCGGCGGCTTCAGTCCTCGCCATTCCCTGCCTCTCCGCCGCCGCCGAAACCGTCAAGATCGGCGCCGCGTTCTCGCTGACGGGCAACGCGGCTGCCTACGGCGCGCAGCAGAAGGCCGGCGTCCTGCAGGCCATCGACGATGTGAACAAGAGCGGCAAGCTGAAGGGCATCACCCTCGAGATCGTCCTCGAGGACGACGGGACCTCCAAGGAGCAGGGCATCGCGGTCTTCCAGCGCTTCATCAACCGCGACAAGGTGAGCGCCATCGTCGGCCCCACCCTCTCCACCACCGCCACCGCCGCCGACCCCATCGCCCAGGAGGGCAAGACCCCGGTGGTCGCCGTCTCCAACACGGCCGCCAAGGGCATCACCGACATCGGCGAGTTCATCTGGCGCGTCTCGCTCACCGAGGCCCAGGTGATCCCGTCGGCCCTCAAGGCGGCCCAGGCCAAGGTCGGCTTCAAGAACGCCGCCATCCTCTACGGCAACGACGACGTCTTCACCAAGGGTGGATTCGACGTCATGAAGGCGTCGCTCGAGGCGGCCGGCATCCCCATCGTCGACATCCAGACCTTCGCCACCAAGGACCGCGACTTCAACGCCCAGCTCACCGCGCTGAAGGCCAAGAACCCCCAGTTCCTCATGGTGTCGGCGCTGGTCGAGCAGGCCGCCGCCATCGTCAGCCAGGCCCGCCAGCTGGGCTGGAACGTCCCCATCATGGGCGGCAACGGCTTCAACTCGCCCAAGTTCATGGCCAACGCCGGCCCGGCCGCCGAGGGCGTGATGATCGGAACGGCCTGGAACAAGGCCTCCACCGATCCAGTCAACGTTGCCTTCATCGCCGCCCAGAAGGCCCGCGGCAACGACCCCGACCAGTTCTGCGCCCAGGCCTACACCGGCGTCCTGGTCATCGCCGACGCCATCGCACAGGCCGGCATGAAGGGCGGCCGCGAGGACATCAAGGCCGGCTTCTCGAAGGTGAAGGACCTGCCCACGCCGCTCGGCAAGTTCTCCTTCCTCCCCAGCCGCGACGGCAGCCACCCCGCCGCCGTCCAGATCGTGAAGAACGGGAAGTTCGAGATCCTCCAGTAGCCCCCGGGGCGGCGCCGCGTGGGGCAGCAGATCGTCAACGGCCTGTTCCTGGGGAGCATCTACGCGCTCTTCGCGCTGGGGTACACGCTGGTCTTCGGCGTGCTCGACATCCTCAACCTGGCGCACCAGGCCGTCTTCATGGTCTGCGCCTACGCGGCGCTGGTCCTCGTGGTCCACCTGCACATGCCGATGGTGGCCGCCTTCCCGGTGGCGGTCCTCCTCGGGGGCCTCCTCGGCATGCTGGTGGACCGCATCGCCTTCAAGCCGCTGCGCGGGCGGAGCGACTCCAACATCGCCGGGCTCATCAGCTCCATCGCGCTGGCCACCATCCTGGAGGCGGGCGTGGTCCAGTTCTTCGGCCCCGACGTGGAGCGCTTCCCATTCGGGACCGTGCCCACCCGCAGCCTCAAGATCGGCGACGCCGTGGTCTCGGAGCTGCAGATCATCATCATCGCCATCGCGCTGGTGATGCTGGCCGGCCTGACCTGGCTGCTGCGCCGCACCCAGCTGGGGCGGCGCATCCGGGCGGTGGCGGAGAGCCCGAAGGCGGCGCGCGTGCTGGGCGTGAACGTGGATCGCATCATCTCCGCCTCCTTCTTCGTGTCGTCGGCGCTGGGCGCCGCGGCCGGCGTGCTCTTCGGGCTGGCCTTCAACAACGTGGCGCCGGACATGGGGCGCTCGGTGGAGCTGAAGGGGCTGGCGGTCATCGTGCTGGGCGGCATGGGCAGCATGCCCGGCGCGGCGCTGGCCGGCATGGCGCTCGGGCTGCTCGAGGTCTTCACCGTGGCCTGGATCGGCTCGTCCTACCGGGACGCGGTGGCCTTCGGCGTCCTCTTCCTCGTGCTGGTGCTTCGCCCTCGGGGTCTCCTCGGATCCGCGGCGCTCCGCGAGGCCTGACCCCGCGTGTCGCTCGGCGGCCTCCAGGACTTCTGGCTCACCTACCAGTCCACCGTGGCCTTCGTGGGCCTGAACGGGCTGCTCGCACTCTCCGTCTACACCACCCTCTCCTGCGGCCAGCTCTCGCTGGCCCAGGCCGCCTTCATGGCCATCGGGGCCTACGCGTCCGCCATCCTCACCTTCCACACCCGGGCCCCGTTCGCGCTGAACCTGGCGGTGGCCACGCTGCTCCCGGCGCTGGTGGCCGTGCCGCTGGGGCTTCCCGTCCTGCGGCTGAAGGGCGTCTTCCTGGCCATCGCCACCATCGGGTTCGGCGAGGTGGTGCGCCTCTTCTTCGTGAACCTGGATTTCACGAATGGTGCACTGGGGCTGACCGCCGTCCCGCAGCGCACCGCCATCTGGATGATCTACGCGGCGCTGGCGGTCGCCCTCTTCGTGCTCTGGCGCGTCCGGGGCTCGCGAGCCGGATACGCGCTGGAGGCCATCCGGGAGGACGAGCCGGCGGCCCGCACCATGGGCATCGACGTGGCCCGATACAAGCTCGCCATGCTGGCCCTGGGCGCCGCGTTCGCCGGCCTGGCCGGTGCGCTGGAGGCCCACTACACCTTCATGGTCGCCCCCGGCACGTACTCCTTCACCCGCGTGGTGGACATGCTGGTCTACGCCGTGGTGGGCGGCACCGGGATCTTCTACGGACCGGTGGTCGGCGCGACCTTCCTCACCCTGCTGCCCGAGGTGCTCCGCGAGGTCGGTTCCCGGGTTGGACTCCAGCCCGGCCCGCTTCGTCTTTTCGTGAATGGCCTGGTGCTGCTGCTCGTCATCCTCTTCCTGCCCGAGGGCATCTCCTCCCTGCCTGGCCGCCTGCGCGCCCGGCGGCGGGCGCGGCGGGAGGCCCATGCTGCTTGAGCTGAAGGACGTGCGCAGGACGTTTGGCGGCCTGGCCGCGGTGGACGGCGCCTCCCTGGCGGTCGAGGCCGGCGAGGTGCACGGCCTCATCGGGCCGAACGGCGCAGGCAAGACCACGCTGCTGAACCTCATCTCCGGGCTCATCCCGGCCACCTCCGGCACCATCCGGCTCGACGGGGTGCGGCTCGACGGGCTCCCGTCCCACCGCATCGCCGCACTCGGCGTGACGCGGACCTACCAGAACATCCGGCTCTTCCCGGCGCTCACCGCCGCAGACAACGTGCTGGTGGGCGCCCACCTGAAGCGTCACGCGCCGCTCTGGCGCCGCATGCTCTTCCTGCCTTCCGCCGCCGTGGAGGAGCGGGGCGCCCGCGAGGCCTCGCTGGCGCTGCTCGAGCGGGTGGGGATGGCGGAGCGGGCCCGGGAGCGGGCCAGCAACCTCTCCTACGGCGAGCAGCGGCGCGTCGAGATCGCCCGGGCCCTGGCTTCTTCACCTCGGGTGATGCTGCTCGACGAGCCGACCGCGGGGATGAACCCCGGCGAGGTGGCGGCCATCGCCGAGCTCATCCGCGGCGTGTCCCGCGCCGGACACTCGGTGCTGCTGGTCGAGCACAACGTGAAGCTGGTCATGAAGGTCTGCGACCGGATCACCGTGCTCGACTTCGGCAAGGTCATCGCCGACGGGACGCCCGCCGAGGTCGCCAGCGACCCCGCCGTCATCGCCGCCTACCTGGGCGGGGAGGCGGCCGCGTGACTGCCCCCGGGACGCCGCTGCTCGAGGTGAAGGGGCTGCGCGTCTCCTACGGCCACGTCCAGGCCGTGAACGACCTGTCGCTCCGGGTCGATGCCGGACAGGTGGTCACGCTCATCGGCCCGAACGGCGCGGGGAAGACCAGCACGCTGGCCGCGGTGGCCGGGCTGCTTCGCCCGGAGCGGGGGCAGGTGCTCCTCGAGGGGCGCGACGTGACCGGCCTCCCGGCACATCGCGCGGTCGCCGAGGGGATCGTGCTCGTCCCGGAGGGGCGCTGCATCCTGGCCCGGATGAGCATCGAGGAAAATCTCCTGATGGCCGCCGAGAGCCGTGCCCCGCGCCCGGCAGGCGCGGAGATCCGCCGGCGCATCGACGCGCAGTACGATCGCTTCCCGGTGCTGGGGGAGCGGCGGAGGCTGCCGGCCGGTTCGCTCTCCGGGGGCGAGCAGCAGATGCTGGCCTTCGCACGGGCGCTGCTCATGCGCCCGCGCATCCTGCTCCTGGACGAGCCGTCGATGGGGCTCGCCCCGCTGCTGGTGGCGCGGATCTTCGAGCTGGTGAAGGCCATCCACAGGGACGGGGCGACGGTTCTGCTGGTGGAGCAGAACGCCAGGCTGGCGCTCCAGATATCGGACCACGCCTACGTGCTGGAGCGCGGCCGCATCGTGCTCGAGGGGCCGTCCAGGGAGCTGGCGGCCGACCCGCGCGTCCAGGCGGCGTACCTGGGCGGCGACGTCTCGGCCTGACTACTTCGACTCGCGCTCGGCGGAGATGCGCTCGGCCTCGGCCACCAGCGCCTCCTCGAGGTCCTCGGCCTTCATCCGCTTCACGATCTTGCCGCTCTTGAAGAGCAGGCCCACGCCGCCGTGCCCGTAAGCGACGCCCACGTCGGCCGCGGCCGCCTCGCCAGGGCCGTTCACCTCGCAGCCCATGACGGCTACGTTCACCGCGCCCTTCAGCTTCGAGAGCCGCTGCTCGACCCGCTCGGCGATCGGGATCATGGCCACCGAGCAGCGGCCGCAGGTGGGGCAGGCGGTCAGCGTGGCCCCGCCGAACTGGAGGCCGAGCGACTTGAGCAGGCTGCGCGCGACCTTGACCTCCTCGACCGGGTCGGCGGCCAGCGACACCCGGATCGTATCGCCGATCCCCGCGGCGAGCAGGATGCCCAGGCCGGCGGCGCTCTTGATGGTGCCGGTCATGAGCGTGCCGGCCTCGGTGATGCCGAGGTGGAGCGGGTAGTCGAAGCGCTGCGAGAAGAGCCGGTTGGCGGCCACCGTCATGCCGATGTCGTGGGCCTTGAGCGAGACCTTGATCTCCCGGTAGCCCTGGTCCTCGAGCAGCCGGATGTGGCGCTCGGCGCTCTCCACCATCCCCTCGGCGGTGGGCCAGCCGTGCTTCGCGACGATGTCCTCCTCGAGCGAGCCGGCGTTCACGCCGATGCGGATGGGGACGTTGCGCTCGCGGGCCGCCTTCACCACCTCGCGCACCCGGCCCTGGCTCCCGATGTTGCCGGGGTTGAGCCGCACGCAGTGGATGCCGGCCTCGATGGCCTGGAGCGCCAGGCGATAGTCGAAGTGGATGTCGGCGACGAGCGGCACCGGCGAGCCGACGACGATGGCCGGCAGGGCCGAGGCGGCGTCGCCGTCGGGCACGGCCAGCCGCACGACGCCCGCACCCTCGGCGGCCAGGGCCCGGATCTGCGCGAGCGTGGCCTCCACGTCGGTGGTCTGGGTGGTGGTCATCGACTGCACCACCACCGGGGCCCCGTCGCCCACTGGAACGGAACCGACGTGGATGCGTCGGGTCTTCCGCCGCTCCGCGATCGCGGAGATGTTGCCGTGGTCGTACGCGCCCATGAGGAAAGCCCGGTCCTCCCTTACCTAGCGGGGAGGAGCCGGGCTCGCCAATCCGAGTCGTCTACTTCTGGGCCAGCTCGACGTCGATGATCTCCTTGAAGGCGTCGAACGGCTGCGCGCCGCTGATCATGACGCCGTTCACGAAGAACGCCGGGGTGCCGGTGATGCCGAGCTCGGTGCCGGCCTTGCGCCCCTCCTCGACCAGCGCGGCGGTGGCGCCGGAGTCGAGGCACTTGTCGAACTTGGCCTGGTCGAGCTTGAGATCCTTGGCATAGCCCTTCAGCGAGGGGATCTCGAGGGCCCGCTGGTTGGCGAAGAGCTTGGCGTGCATCTCCCAGTACTTCCCCTGCTCGCCGGCGCAGTGCGCGGCCTCGGCGGCCTTGGGCGCGTTCGGGTGCATGGGCAGGGGCAGGTCGCGGTAGACCACCCGGACCTTGTCGCCGTAGACGCGGACGACCTCGGCGACGGTCTCCTCGCCGCGGCCGCAGTATGGGCACTCGAAGTCGGAGAACTCGACGATGGTGATGGGGGCGTTGGCCGGACCTCGCGACGGGCCCTTGGCCTCGACGTTCTGGCGGGGGGCGCGGTAGGGGGCGAGGAGGATCTCCACCTTGGCCTCGGCCTTCAGCTTGTCGTAGTAGGCCTGCGCCGCCGCCTGGGCCTTCTGCTGCTGGATGAAGCGGACGATGGTCTCCTTCACCTGCGCCATGGGGGGCAGGTCACGCCCCTGGGCCTTGGCGGCGTCGTAGACCTGCTGGACCTCGGCGTCGGTGGGGGGCGGCAGCTTGTCGACGAGCTCGGCCTTCACGAACTCCTCGGCGGTCTTGCCGGCGGCCTTGGCCTTGGCCTCGACGATCCGCTTCATGACCATGGAGTCGAGGGCCTGGCGCTTCATCTGGTAGAGCTGCTCCTGGTACTGCTGGTCGAGCTTCTTGAACTCGCCCTTCGCGAACTCCTCCAGCTCCTTGCCGGAGATGACCTCGGCGCCGATCTTGGCGACGGGCGCGTTCGGATCGGCGACCGGGGGGGCGGCGGGCTTGGCCTGGGTGGTGGACGGCGAGGTGCAGGCCAGAGCGCCGAGGGCGGCGACGACCGCAAGGTACGAGCGGGGCGAGAACGGCATGGGACTCCCTGTTTGGTGGGGTGGAAGGCGGGGATTGTTCTCGACAACCACCCACCGGTCAACGTCATTCCCTCCCCCGGCGGCATGGCCCCACCGGGCCGCCTGGATCGGCCGGGCGAGTGATATCCTCCCGACCCCGAGGGGGCCCATGCACCACGACGTCTGGAAGCCCGAGCTCTACGCCCGATTCCGCGCCGAGCGCTCCCGCCCGTTCTACGACCTGCTGGCGATGGTCCGCCGCAGACCCGGGATGCGGGTGGTCGACCTGGGGTGCGGAACGGGCGAGCTGACCGCAGACGCGCACAAGCGGCTGGAGGCCAGGTCCACGCTCGGCATCGACTCCTCGCCGGCCATGCTGGAGAAGGCGCTGATCCTGGCCGAGAACGGGCTCTCCTTCGCCATCGGGGACATCGGCAGATTCGAGGCGCCTCCGGGAGGATACGACCTCGTCCTCTCGAACGCGGCCCTCCACTGGCTTCCCGATCACCCCGCTCTCCTCGAGCGGCTCGCCGGGTGCGTGGCTCCCGGTGGACAGCTGGCGGTGCAGGTCCCTGCCAACCAGACCCACGCCTCGCACCGGCTCGCCAACGAGCTTGCCCGGGAGGAGCCCTTCGCCTCGGCGCTGAAGGGGTACGTGCGCCACCGTTCGGTGCTGACCCCCGTGGAGTACGCGCTTCTCCTGCGGCGGGTCGGGTTCGCCGAGCAGGAGGTTCGCCTCCAGGTCTACGTCCACGAGCTTTCCGAGCCGGCCGACATCGTGGAGTGGTGCCGCGGAACCCTGCTCACCGACTACGAGAAGCGCCTGCCCCAGGACCTGTGGGAACGCTACGTCGACACCTACCGGGAGCGCATCCTGAAGGCCATTCCCGACGAGCGCCCGTACCCGTACACCTACCAGCGAATACTCTTCTGGGCGCGGCGGCCCGGGTAGGCCCAGGTCGGATGCCTGGACCCTGGGTAAGGAAAAACCCAGGCGGAGTCGAATGTAATGGCAAGTAAATTCAGATACTTACGAGTTCAGAACGTTGGCATGGACCGCGCAGCACTGCCTGGGGAGTGGTGCTGCTGTCTGGCTCCTCAGAGTCCGAGGCACGGTGAGTTCTCGTCCCCCCCGAGAATTCGACGTGCCTCGTTTTCTTGTGCCTACGCCCCGCCCGACAGACCCGCGAGCGTGAAGAACGAGCGCAGCTTCTCGGTCGTCTCGCGCAGGCGGGAAGAGAGCGTTCGCACGAACGCCCACAGCACCGCGTAGGCCAGGTCCTTGTCCAGGAACATGAGGCGGTCGAGGTCCTCGCGCCGGATGGCGAGGAGTCCGCAGGCGGTGTGGGCGACGGCGTCGGCGGAGCGGGGGGCGTCGTCGATGGCGGCCATCTCGCCGAAGTAGCTTCCCGGGCCGAGGAGCGTGAGCGCCTCCTCGCCGGCACCGGGGATCTCCTTGGAGATGCGCACCGTCCCGGCCACGATCACGTACATCTCGTCTCCCGTCGAGCCCTCGCGGAAGATGGGCTGTCCCTCGGCGACGTGCCTTTCGGTCGCGATCTCGGCCACCTTCTCCACCTGCTCGGCGGAGAGCGACTCGAAGAGGGCGCAGCGGCGCAGGACCGTGGAGTGCACGCCAGAATGCTAGCACGGGCCCGGCGACCCGAACCTCTCCGTGACATCGGGGCTCCAAGGGGCTAGATCCCCTCGAGCCCCGATCACACGCGGAGGAAACATGCCCCAGCACGAGAAGCTGGCCATCATCGGCTCCGGCCCTGCTGGCTACACCGCCGCGCTCTACGCGGCACGCGCCAACCTCTCACCCCTGCTATTCGAGGGGATGCAGCCGGGCGGACAGCTCACCATCACCACCGAGGTGGAGAACTATCCCGGCTTCGCCGAGGGCGTGATGGGCCCCGAGCTGATGGAGCGGATGAAGGCACAGGCCGAGCGGTTCGGCACGCGATTCGTTCCCGGAGAGGTCACCCGCGTCGACCTCTCGGGCCGGCCGTTCCGGCTCTGGAGCGAGGAGGTCGAGTACACCGCAGACGCGGTCATCGTGGCCACCGGCGCGTCGGCCAAGTGGCTGGGCATCCCGTCGGAGAAGGCCTACCAGGGCAAGGGCGTGTCGGCCTGCGCCACCTGCGACGGCTTCTTCTTCCGCGGGGTCGAGGTCGCGGTGGTGGGCGGCGGCGACACCGCCGTCGAGGAGGCCAACTTCCTCACCAAGTATGCGACCAAGGTCTTCTTCATCCACCGGCG
This sequence comes from uncultured delta proteobacterium, assembly GCA_963700085.1. GTDB lineage: Bacteria > Myxococcota > Myxococcia > Myxococcales > Anaeromyxobacteraceae > CAIOAK01. Next base: position 434,677 of record CAVOWI010000016.1, on the reverse strand, counting down.
AGGCGAGCTTCGGGCGTCGAAGGTGATGCGGGAGCGGGCCCGGAAGAACCCCAAGATCGAGTTCGTCTGGAACGCGGTGGTCGAGGAGGTGCTCGGCGACGGCAAGGCCATGACCGGGCTGCGGCTGAAGAGCACGCAGGACGGGCGCACCTGGGAGATGAAGGCGCAGGGGCTCTTCCTGGCCATCGGGCACGAGCCCAACACCGGCGTGTTCAAGGGACAGCTCGACATGAACGAGGTGGGCTACCTGAACGTCCAGGCGCCCAGCACGCGAACCAGCCGGGAAGGGGTCTTCGCCTCGGGCGACGTGGCCGACCCCACCTACCGTCAGGCGGTCACCGCGGCAGGGTCGGGCTGCGCATCCGCCATCGACGCCGAGCGATGGCTCGCCGATCAGGGTATTCACTGACCGTCTCATCGAGGGTGCCGCGATGCAGATGATCGACGTCGGGGACAAGCCCCGCACCGAGCGCGTGGCCGTGGCCGGCGGCTTCGTGTCCATGTCGCGGGCCACGCTGGGCATCCTCCGGCGCGGCGAGGCGGAGAAGGGCGACGTGATCTCGGCCGCGCGGCTGGCGGGGATCCTGGCCGCCAAGCACACGCCGGACATCGTGCCGCTCTGCCACCCCATCGCGCTCTCCGGCATCGAGGTCGCGGTGATCCCTCGCGCCGGGGGCGTGGGGGTGAAGGCCACGGTGCGCACGGTGGACCGCACCGGCGTCGAGATGGAGGCGCTCGCCGCGGTGGCGGCGGCCTGCCTCACCGTCTACGACATGCTGAAGCGCTACGAGCGCGGCATGCGCATCGAGTCCATCGAGCTCATCGAGAAGGCCGGGGGACGGACCGGGCGATGGGTGCGGAAGCGCTCCGCACCGCCGACGGCTCGAGCCCGAGCGACGAAAGCGCGTTCCTCCCGCACACGCGGCGGATGACGGCGTCGGAGAGGCCGAGCCGCGACATGCGGTCGGCGGCGCGTGGGAGCGCAAGCAGGTCGCCGAGACCGTCGCCGGCATGGGAGGCGAGCGCGATGCCCTCCGGGCCGAGCTCGCTGACGATCCGGGCCGCCTCCTCCGCCGCGCCTGGACCCGCCGAGAGCGATAGCACCGCCCCGTAGCCCACCGCCCGCACGATCCGCACGGTGCCGGCGTCGACCCCGTCCACCAGCACGCGGCCGGGCTCCACCCCGCTCTCCCGGAGGATGGCCAGCGCCCGGCGGGTCAGGCGGATCGCCTCCCGGGGCATCGTGGAGACGAGGACCGGGCGGCGCAGCTCCCGGGCCATCTCCAGCTGGCGCGAGAAGAGATCCTCCTCCCGTGGCGTACCGCTCCCCGTGCCCACCGGCCCGATTGCGGCCACGCCCCTCCGCGACAGGAAGTCGGGCAGCTCGGCGAGCAGGGCCTCCAGGCCCCGGGCGGGGATCCGGGCGGGCGGCACCGCGACGGCCGCGAAGGCGCCCAGCCCGGCCCGCCGGAGCGACTTCACCGAACGTCCGGTGAGCTCCTCCCAGTCCCGGCGCAGCTGCGGCGCGGTGGCCGGCGACCCGGTCTCGGCGAGCGGGCAGAGCGCCCCCTCGACCCGGAAGAATCGCAGGTCGGCCACGTCGCGCGAGCCGAGCGAAGCGGTGCGGAGGTGGACGTCGAAGAAGGTCGTCACGGCACTGCGGCCCGCCCCTCTCCGCGCGGCTCGCTGGCTCCCTCCCGCCAACCGGTGGCCGGGTCGATCCGGACGGCCTGGGGATTTCCGAACGGGGCCTTCAGCTCCTCCACCCGATGGCCCCGGGACTCGAGCGCCTGGCGCGTGGCGTCCTGGAGGGCCCCGGGCTCGGCGACGATCACGTCCGGCTTCCACTGATGGTGAATCCTGGGCATGCCCAGCGCCTGGTCGAGGGACATGCCGTCGTCGACCACGTGGAGGATGGCCCAGGCCACCGTGGAGGGAATGGTGGAACCTCCCGGTGACCCGACCGCGAGGAGAAACTTGCCGTCGGGCCCGAAGACGAGCGTGGGAGACATGGAGGAGAGCGGGCGCTTTCCGGGTGCCGGCTGGTTCACCTCCCCGCCCACGAGCCCGAAGGCGTTCGGCACGCCGGGAGCGGCGTCGAAGTCGTCCATCTGGTCGTTCAACAGGATGCCGGTCCCCGGAACCACCACGCCGGAACCGAACTGGAGGTTCACGGTGGTGGTGAGCGCGACCGCGTTGCCCTCGGCGTCCACGGCCGACACGTGAGAGGTATGGCCGGCCGGAGCCGCCGGGCCCACCGCGTCGGATGGCGTCGCCCGTTCCCCGATCCCGGCCCGGATCTGGGCGGCGAAGGCCTTCGAGGCCATCTCGCTCGCCGCGGTCGAGGCGCCGGGCACGAAGTCGGGATCGCCGAGCGCGCCGGCTCTCCGCGCGAAGAGCCGTTTCGCGCTCTCGACGAAGGTGTGGAGGAATCGCTCCTGGGCGCGCCCGGCGGCCCCGGGAGCCTCGGCCTCGAGCGCCTGGAGGAGTCCGAGGACGATGGCGCCGCCGGCCGACGGCGGGGGAAAGGCGGCGATCCGGTGGCCCCGGTAGGTTCCCCAGAGGGCCTCGCGCTCCCGGGTCCGGTAGGCGGCGAGGTCGGCTGCTGTGAGGATCCCGCCCCTGGCCCGGACCGCAACGGCGATGCGTTCGGCGAGGGGGCCCCGGTAGAAGGCTTCCGGGTCGCGCCCCAGCCGGCGCAGGGTGGCCGCGAGGTCCTTCTGGACGAGGCGCCACCCCGGCTCCGGAGCCTCCGACGTCCCCTTCGCGAATGCGAGGAAGGTCCGCTTCGCGGCGGGGTCGTCGCCGAGGCAGCCCTCGACCGCGACCGCTGCCCGCCGGTAGTGGCGCCCCACCGGAACCCCTTCCTGGGCGAGCTTGGCTGCGGGCTCCACGAGCGCAGAGAGCGGCCTTCGGCCGAAGCGGCGGGCGATCTCGGCGTATCCCTTCACCGCGCCTGGCACCGCCACCGAGAGCCCCCCGCATCGGGAGGCGCGCGGGTCCGGCTTTCCGTCGCGGAGGAACATCCCGGCGGTCGCCCCCGCAGGCGCGGTCTCGCGGAAGTCGATGGCGTAGACCCGGTCCTCCCGGGCCACGTAGACGAGCGCCAGCCCCCCTCCTCCGATGCCCGAACTCTGCGGCTCCACCACGCCCAGGGCGAAGGCCGCGGCCACGGCCGCGTCTGCGGCGTTCCCGCCAGCCCGCAGCACGGCCGCCCCGGCCTCGCTGGCGGCGGGATGGGCGGCGGCGACCGCCCCCCTGGGCGAGACCGCGACGTGGGCGAGGAGGAGCGGGAGGAGGAGTGCCGGGGGCATGCACCCATGGGTAGCATGGCGCGGTCCTTGATTCCCGCCCTCCGCGGCCCTAGCCTCGGCGTCATGCCGAGACCCTCGAAGAAGCGCAAGGGAAGCGCCCCGCTCGCCGCCATCGTACTCGCCGCCGGGAAGGGCACGCGCATGAAGACCGAGCGCGCCAAGGTCCTCCATCAAGTCTGTGGGAAGCCGATGGTCTACTTCCCGGTGAAGCGGGCGCTGGAGAGCGGCGCCAGCCCGGTGGTGGTGGTGGTCGGGCACCAGGGCGACGAGGTCGAGGCCGCACTGCGGTCGGCGCTGCCCGGCTCCCCGCTGCGCTTCGCCCGCCAGGAGAAGCAGCTCGGAACGGCCCACGCCGTCCTCGCCGCCAAGACGTCGCTCCGCGGCCACCACGGCGCCATCGTCATCCTCTCCGGTGACACCCCGCTGCTCACGGCCCGCACGCTCGAGGCGGTGATCTCGGCCCGCACGGCGCCCGGGTCGCTGGCCTTCGCCACCATGGATCTGGAGAACCCCCAGGGCTACGGTCGCGTCGTCCACTCGCCGGGCAAGGGGCCGGCCCTCATCGTCGAGGAGAAGGACGCCACCGCCGAGGAGCGGCAAATCAAGGAAGTCAACGCCGGCCTCTACGTCGCCGACGCCGACTTCCTCTGGTCCACCCTCTCCCTCGTCGACGCCAAGAACGCCCAGCGCGAGTTCTACCTGACCGACCTCGTGGCGCTGGCCGCCGACGGCCCCGGCGCGGTCGCCGTCCGGGTCTCGCCGGTGGAGGCCTCCGGAGTGAACAACCAGGAGGACCTGTCGCTCGCCATCCGCGCGCTCACCCGCCGCATCGCCTCCTCGCTCATGGAGGCTGGCGTGACCATCGAGGATCCGGAGAGGTTCGACTCCGACGAGGGCGTGACCGTGGGTCCGGACACGGTCATCGAACCGGGCGTGCGCTTGCGGGGGACGACCCGCATCGGCTCTGGCTGCGTCATCGGACAGGGGTGCATCCTCGTCGACACGGTGCTCGGCAACGGCGTCCACCTGCAGCCCTACTGCCACATGAACCAGGCCCAGGTCGGTTCGCATTGCATCGTCGGCCCCTTCGCCCGGCTCCGCCCGGAGACCAGGCTCGCCGAGGGGGTCCGCATCGGGAACTTCGTGGAACTGAAGAAGACCTCGATGGGCAAGCGCTCCAAGGCGAACCACCTCACCTACCTGGGGGACGCCACCGTGGGCGCGGACGTGAACGTCGGCTGCGGCACGGTCACCTGCAACTACGACGGCGAGAAGAAGCACCCCACCCGGATCGGCGACGGCGTGTTCGTGGGATCCGACTCCATCCTGGTGGCGCCCATCTCGATCGGGAAGGGGGCCTACGTGGCCGCCGGCTCGACGCTCACCGAGAGCGTCCCCGCCGGGGCGCTGGCCCTGGGGCGTTCACGGCAGGTGAACAAGAACGGCTGGGCCCGGAAGCGGGCCGCGGCGAAGAACCCGGGAAGGGGACACTAGACCGTGTGCGGAATCGTGGGGTACGTCGGTCCTCGGCCATGCGTGGACCTGATCGTGGGTGGGCTGCGCCGGCTCGAGTACCGCGGATACGACTCGGCGGGGGTGGCGGCCATCGGGCCGGCGGGGCTCGAGATCCAGCGCAGCAAGGGGAAGCTGCAGAACCTGATCGACCGGCTTCGCGACGCGCCGGTCGCCGGCACCACCGGCATCGGCCACACCCGCTGGGCCACCCACGGGCGCCCCTCCGACGAGAACGCCCACCCGCACCGGCACGGCAGCGTGGCGGTGGTGCACAACGGCATCATCGAGAACCACCTGGAGCTCCGGAGCGCGCTCCAGGCGAAGGGACACAGGTTCACGTCGGAGACCGACACCGAGATCTTCGCCCACCTGATCTCCGATGCGCTGGAAGGCCCGGCCAGGGGCGACCTGGCCCAGGCGGTGCGCCTGGCGCTGCGCCAGGTCCGCGGGACCTACGCCATCGCGGTGGTGTCCGACAGGGCGCCGCGAACCATCGTGGCCGCCAAGAACGCCAGCCCGCTCGTGGTGGGGTACGGCGAGGGGGAGAGCTTCCTCGCCTCGGACGTCCCGGCCATCCTCGAGCACACTCGAATGGTGAACTACCTGGAGGAGGGCGAGCTGGCGGTCCTGACGCCGGAGGGCATCGCCATCGAGGACGCCGACGGACACCCGATCTCCCGGAAGCCGCGCAAGATCGAGTGGAGCGCCGTGGCCGCCGAGAAGGACGGTCACAAGCACTTCATGCACAAGGAGATCTTCGAGCAGCCCCGGGCGGTGACCGACACCATCCGCGGGCGGGTCTCGCTCGAGGAAGGGAACGTCGTCCTCGACGGCATGGAACTCGACCCGGCCTGGGTGAAGGAGGTCGACCGGGTGGTGGTGGTGGCCTGCGGCACGAGCTGGCACGCCGGGCTCTCCGGCCGGCTCATGATCGAGCAGCTGGCACGGCTGCCGGTGGACGTGGAGCTGGCCAGCGAGTTCCGCCACCGGGATCCGGTGGTCGGGCCGCGGACGCTCGTGCTCGCCATCTCCCAGTCGGGCGAGACCGCCGACACGCTGGCCGCGGTGAAGGAGGCGAAGAAGCGGGGCGCCCGGGCCTTCGCCATCTGCAACGTGCTGGGCTCGGCCATTCCGCGCGAGTGCCAGGGCACGCTCTACACCCACGCCGGCCCGGAGATCGGGGTGGCCTCCACCAAGGCCTTCACGACCCAGCTGGCCGCGCTCTTCCTGCTGGCGGTGAAGCTGGGGCGGCTGCGCGGGACGCTCACGGCCGAGGCCGCCCGCGAGCACCTGGAGGCGCTCGTCAAGGTTCCGAAGCAGATGGAGCACGTGCTGCGGCAGGAACCCTCGGTGATCCCGGTGGCGAAGCGCTGCGCATCGGCCCGCGACGTTCTCTTCCTGGGGCGAGGCAGCCAGTTTCCGGTGGCGCTCGAGGGCGCGCTCAAGCTGAAGGAGATCTCCTACATCCACGCCGAGGGCTACGCCGCCGGCGAGATGAAGCACGGCCCCATCGCCCTCATCGACGAGGACCTGCCGGTGGTGGTGCTGGCGGTGAAGGAGCCGAGCTACGAGAAGACGCTCGGCAACATCGAGGAGGTCCGGGCCCGCGGCGGACAGGTCATCGCGGTGGTCGCCGAGGGAGACACGCACGCGGCCAGCCTGGCAACCCTCGCGCTGGTGGTGCCCTCGTGCGCGCCGCTTCTCGCGCCGCTGCTCACCATCCTGCCGCTGCAGTTCCTCGCCTACCACGTGGCCGATCTCAAGGGCACCGACGTCGATCAGCCGCGGAATCTCGCCAAGAGCGTCACCGTGGAGTGAGGTGGCGCGGAGGTCGCGCGACTTGAACCTGCGGCTCTTCGCGGCGCTCGACCCACCCGACCCGGTGCGGCGCAGGCTGGCCGGGTGGCAGGCCGACCTCCGGCGCAGCGCCGGGCGCCACGCCGACGGGGTGCGCTGGACCCCGGCCGACCGCCTCCACGTGACGCTGAAGTTCCTCGGCGCCGTGCCGGAGGAACGCCTGGATGCAGGTGCGCGAGGCGATCGCCGGGGCGGCGGCCGGGTCGCGGCCGCTGCGGCTCGAGGTACGCGGGGCCGGCGGGTTCCCCAGCTCGCGCCGGGCGAGGGTGATCTGGCATGGGGCTCTCCGGCGACACGGGCGGCCTGGCCGAGCTCGCCGGGGAGCTGGGGCGCCGGCTCGCGCCGCTGGGCTTCGCGGTGGAAGGGCGTCCGCTCACCCCACACGTCACCGTCGGTCGTTCCCGCGACGGGCGCGGCGCGCCCGGACTGGGCGGGGCCATCGCAGGGGCGGCCGCCGCCGAGGCCATCCAGTGGCGCGCCGGCGAGATCTCCCTCTTCCGGTCTCACCTCTCCTCGGAGGGGGCTCGACACGAGGTGCTGGCCCGGTTCTCCCTGGGACCGGCCCAGGACGGGGTGGAGGGGAAATAAGCGGCGCGCTCTCCCGTAGAGGCGGGGAGAAGGAGAACCGCCATGAAGAACCTCGCCATCGTCGTCTTCACGCTCGCCCTGCAGATCGGCTTCCTCCTGCAGATCGCGTCGCTGTAGCTCGCCTACGTCGCCTTCCCCGCCGTCCGCCGCCGCACCGACGCGAGCAACCGGTCCGCGCCCAACCCTCCCGCACCAGTCCTCGAACCGATCGGGCGGGATGCCCGGCCAGCGGAGATCCTCGAGCGACTCCCCCAGCGGAACCGTGGACACCAGCGTGGCGAGCCGCCGGTAGAGCAGCGCTGACTCCCGGTTCGAGGCGAGCGTCGCGGCCAGCACGGCTGCACCCCGCACCGACGCCGGCCAGCGCGCCGCCTCCCGCGGGATCTCCTCGAGATGAAGGTGGCTCGCCCAGCAGCGCCGACGCGGTCTTCTCCCCGAACCCGGCCAGCCCCGGGATCCCGTCCGCGTCGTCCCCGACGAGGGCGAGGAAGTCCGGGACGCTCTCCGGCGCGATCCCGCGCCGCGCCCGGAGCGCGGCCTCGTCGATCACGCGGTGACGGATGCGATCCACCTGCACCACCCGGCTTCCCGCGAGGCACTGGCCGAGGTCCTTGTCCGGCGAGAGGATCCGCACCTGCTCGACCTGCTCCCGGTGAGCCGGGCCGCGGCAGAGGCGAGCGCGTCGTCGGCCTCGTACTCCCGCATCGGCCAGACCACGAGGCCGAGAGCGCGCGCCGCGTCCTCGGCCGCGTCGAACTGGGCCAGCAGCTCGGGCGGCACGCCCTCCTCGGTCTTGTACCCGGGGAAGAGGTCGTTCCGGAACGAGCGGATGGGGTTGTCGAAGGCGACGGCGGCGTGGGTGACCGCCTCCGCGGGGTCGTGGAGCAGGGCCGCCAGGCTCGACGCAAGCCCGACGACGGCCTTTGCCTCGACTCCTCCGGGCGTCCGGTGGCCGGGCCGCTGGGAGAAGTGGGCGCGGAATAGCTCGAAGGTCCCGTCGACGAGGTGGAGGCGCATGGCGGGAATATAGGGCGCGAACGGGCTGGCCATTCACTTGCCTTTGGACGGATGTTCAGTATTCTTCCGTTCAGGTGAAATGTCGGACCCCCCTGCTAGAAGGCGGGTCGTCGCAGCGAAGCGAACGGACGTACGAGGGGGCGCGGCGCGCCCCGACAAGGAGCGGTGAAGATGCCCGTGGCACCGGAGAAGGAAAAGGCGATCGAGCTGGCGGTTTCTTCCATCGAGAAGGCCTTCGGCAAGGGTTCCATCATGCGCCTCGGCAACGAGGAGGCGATGGTGAAGGACATCCAGGCGATCTCGACGGGGTCGGTCTCCCTCGACATCGCGCTCGGCGTCGGCGGGCTTCCCCGCGGACGGATCATCGAGATCTACGGCCCGGAGTCGTCGGGCAAGACCACGCTGGCGCTGCACGCGGTGGCCGAGGCGCAGAAGAAGGGAGGCATCGCCGCCTTCATCGACGCCGAGCACGCCCTCGACGTGGGCTACGCCCGCAAGCTGGGCGTCCGCACCGACGACCTCCTCATCTCCCAGCCCGATTCCGGCGAGCAGGCGCTGGAGATCACCGAGACGCTGGTGCGCTCGGGCGCCATCGACGTGCTGGTCATCGACTCGGTGGCCGCGCTGGTGCCCCGCGCCGAGCTCGAGGGCGAGATGGGCGACGCCCACATGGGCGTGCAGGCGCGGCTCATGAGCCAGGCGCTGCGCAAGCTCACCGGCACCATCTCCAAATCGTCCACCATCGTCATCTTCATCAACCAGATCCGGATGAAGATCGGCGTGATGTTCGGCAACCCCGAGACCACCACCGGCGGCAACGCCCTCAAGTTCTACGCCACCCAGCGACTCGACATCCGGCGCATCGGGGCCATCAAGGACGGCGAGGAGGTCATCGGAAACCGCACCCGCGTCAAGGTCGTGAAGAACAAGGTCGCGCCTCCGTTCAAGGAGGTCGAGTTCGACATCATGTACGGCGTCGGCATCTCCAAGGAGGGCGACCTCCTCGACCTCGCCTCGAACGAGAACATCGTCGAGAAGAGCGGCGCCTGGTACAGCTTCGACGGCGAGCGCATCGGCCAGGGGCGGGAGCAGGCCAAGACCTTCCTCCGGGAGCACCCCGAGGTCCTCCAGAAGATCGAGGGGCTGGTGCTCGAGAAGTTCGGGATCCACCGCGCACCCGTCGCCGTTCCTGCCCCCGAGGAGCCCGCCGAGGACGGCAAGCGGACCAAGGTGAAGGCCATCCGGTAGGGCGTGGCCCGGGGGGAGTCCCGCCGCGGCGCCGCGCAGGATACACTCCGCGTTTCATGGGTGGGGCCCTCGACACGAAGGACTGGCTGGTCCTGGCGATCGACGCCCGGCTGGCCGATCACGATCCGGCGGCGGTTCGCGGCCGCATGCCGCGCGAGCTGCGCGACGCCGATCCGGAGGGGCCGGACATCGAGGCCCGTGCGCGCATGCTGGTGGCCAGGTCGCTCCGCCACCGGCTCCTCGACCGGCAGGCCCAGGACGACGAGTCGGCCGTGGGAACCATGGACGGCCACGTCGGCATGATCCTCGACCTGGCCGCCCTGCTCGAGACCCCCTACGAACCCGCCCTCCGGCGAGCCGAGCTGGCCGCCATCCTCGCCGCCGGCTCGGGCGACCTGGCCCTGGCCGTGAAGGCCGCTCCAGGCGACGGGGTGGTTCCCTCCCCCGCCGTCGTGCGGCGCGCACTGGTGAAGGCCGGCGAGCGGATGCTCCGGATCCACTTCCCCCCAGGCGACCCCGCCAACGGGCTGGCGCTCTACGCCGGAACGGTGACCATCCAGCGCCGCCTGCTGGCGCGCATGGCGCTCGACTACTACCAGGCCGGCCGGCTCGACGCCGTCGCCGCCACCGACAACCTGGAACAGGCCCGGGACGAGGAGTTGCTGCTCGTCGAGGCGCTGGCCGGGCTCGCCGCCGCCGACCCGCTCGCCCCCCATCCAGACCGGCGGGTGGTCTCGCGGCAGGTGGAGCGCGTCGGCCTCGACCGGGAGAGGGTGCAGGCCGCCCGGGTTGCTTCCTCGTCGCCGCGCGACCCGGAGGAGATCGTCGCCGATACTCCGCCCAGGCTGCGCCACTTCCTGGTGGAGCAACTCCTGCTCGCCGCCCTGGGCATGCCGGCAGGCTCGACGCCACGCGCGGAATACCTGGCGCGGTTCGCCCAGGCCGCCGAGATCGCGCCCGAGCGGCTGGCCGCCATGCAGGTGGAGGCTGCCGCGTTCCACGCCGACCACCAGGAATGGTTCCGGGCCTTCGGGCTGCCGGCCGAGGCCGAATGGGGAGAGCTGGCCGACGAGTGGAACGAGTTCGGCGAGCGCATGGTGGACAAGGTGGCCACCGTGGTCACCGAGAACCTGGACGCGATCGCCGAGGAACTGAGGCGGACCGGGGAGCTGGGCACGCTGCTCGCCAAGGCCGCTGCCGGCCAGACGCTCGACGCCCCCGAACGGCGAAAGGTGAAGGAGCAGCTCATCGACCTCGCCAAGGCGGTGCCGGCTCTCGCCATCTTCGCGGCGCCCGGCGGGATGGTGCTCCTCCCGCTGCTCGCGAAGCTCCTCCCCTTCGACGTGCTTCCCTCCTCCTTCGATCCCAGGAAGCGCACGGCCGCCAAGGAGGCCGCCAAGAAGGAGCAGGAAGCGGCGTCCCGGAAGCGCAGGAACGGTCGCGGCAGGGACTGAGTTCGCCACCCGGTCGGCCGAACGATTTCCGCGGTATACCTCGGGCCATGCGCATCGCCTTCCTCGGCACGCCGGCCTTCGCCGTCCCGTCGCTCGACGCGCTCGCCGGGGCTGGCCACGAGGTGGTCGCGGTGGTGGCCCAGCCCGATCGCCCCGCCGGACGCGGACAGGAACTTCGCGAGCCGGCCACCAAGGCGTGGGGCCGGGCTCGGGGAGTCCCCGTGCTGCAGCCGCTCAAGATCCGCGACGGCTCGCTGGCGGCTGCTCTCGGCGCGCTCGCGCCCGACCTGCTCGTGGTCGTGGCCTACGGCCGCATCCTCGGCGATGACCTGCTCGGGCTAGCGCCGCACGGCGCAGTGAACGTCCACGCCTCTCTCCTCCCGCGTTACCGGGGCGCCGCGCCCATCCAGTGGGCCGTGGCCGAGGGCGAGCGGGAGACCGGCGTCACCGTCATGCAGATGGATGCCGGGCTCGACACCGGCGACATCCTCCTGCAGCGCGCGCTGCTCGTGGGGGACGACGACGCCGAGGCGCTCTCCGTCCGGCTCGCCTCGCTGGGTGGCGAGGCGCTCGTCCTGGGCCTGCGGCTCCTCGAGTCCGGGCAGATCATCCCGGTGCGGCAGGACCACGCCAGGGCCACGCTCGCCCCCGTCCTGACGAAGGAGGACGGGCGGCTCGACTTCCGGCTTCCCGCCTCGCGGCTCGCCGCCCGGGTCCTCGGCTTCCGCCCCTGGCCAGGCGCCTTCACCACGATCTCGGGGCGCGCACTCAAGGTTCATTCGGCGGTGGCAACGGCCCTCTCCGGGCTCGGCGCGGCGCTCGAACCTGGCGCGACACGGGCCACGGCGGAGGGTCTGCTGGTCGGGTGCGGGGGCGGCACGACGCTCCTGCTCCGCGAGGTACAGGTGGAGGGGAAGCGGCGAGTGCCGGCGTCCGAATTCCTGAAGGGTCACCCGCTGCCAGAAGGCGCGGTGCTGGGCGCATGAACGGGAGGGAGATCGCCTTCGACGTGCTCCGCCGGGTGGAGGAGGGCGGGGCCTACGCCTCCCGCGCCCTCGACGCGGCGCTCGACCAGGCCGGCGCGATCGACCCGCGCGAGACGGCGCTCGCCACCGAGCTCGTCTACGGCACGCTGCGCCGCGCCCTTCAGCTCGACGCGGCCATGGCGCCGCATTCGAGGCGGGCGGTCGACCAGGTGGACCCAGCGGCGCGCGTCGCGCTCCGGCTCGGGGCCTACCAGCTCCTCTTCCTCCGGACGCCCGCCCACGCGGCGGTGGGCGAGACCGTGGCGCTCGTGAAGGGGGTCGATCACGGCCGGGCGGCCGGCTACGTGAACGCGGTCCTCCGGTCGCTGTCGCGCGCCCCGTCTCCGCCCTCGCCTCCTCCGGCCGAACTCGACCCGGTGGCGAACCTGGCGGTGTCGGAGTCGCTGCCGGGCTGGCTCGCCACCGAGTGGATCGCCTGGCTGGGCGAGGCGCGGGCCCGGTCGCTCGCCGCCGCCATGAACCGGCCGGCGCCTCTCGTCCTCCGCTCCCCGCGGCGCGACGAGCTCGTGACCCGGCTCGAAGGCGCCGGGATCGAGGCCCGCGCCACCCAGCGCTCGCCGCACGGCGTGTCCATCTCCGGCGCCTCGGTGGAGGAGGTGTCCCGGGCCGCGACCGGAATCCCCTTCCAGGTCCAGGACGAGTCGGCCCAGCTCGTCACCCTCTTCGCCGCCGGTGACCTGCGTCGGCCGCCCGGTCCGCGTGCTCGATCTGTGCGCGGCCCCGGGGGGGAAGGCCTTCCATCTGGCCGAGATCCTCCCGCCCGGTTCCGAGGTGGTGGCGGTCGAGATGCACCCTCGCAAGGCCGACGCGCTGCGGCGCGAGGCGGAGCGCCGGGGACACGCCGGCCTCCGGGTGATCTGCGCCGACGGCTCGAAGCCAATCCCCGGGATCGAGCCGGGGACCTTCGACGCCGTGCTCGTCGACGCCCCCTGCTCCGGGCTGGGAACGCTGCGCCGCCACCCCGAGCTGAAGCTGCGGCGAACCGCCGCCGACCTCCCGCGCTTCGCCGATCTCCAGGAGGCGATCCTTCGAAGCGCGCTCCGCTACGCGAAGCCGGGTGCGGCGGTGACCTACTCGGTCTGCGCGCTCTCCCGGGCCGAGGGGCCGGACCTGATCGCCCGCTTCTCCGGGGCCACGCGGCGGGCCCCTCCCCCCGCGACCATCCCCCCCGACCTCCTCACCCCCGAGGGCGATCTCCTCACCCTCCCCGACCTGCACGGCGGCGACGGGTTCTACGCGGCGCGCCTGGTGCACTAGACTGTAGTCATGGGAATGCCGATCCGCATCGCCCCCTCGATCCTCTCCGCCGACTTCGGGCGGCTCGCCGAAGAGGTCCGCGCCGTCGAGGCCGCCGGCGCCGACTGGATCCACGTCGACGTCATGGACGGCCGGTTCGTTCCCAACATCACCATCGGCCCACTGGTGGTGGAGGCGGTGCGCAAGGTCACGCGGCTGCCCATCGACGCCCACCTCATGATCGTCGAGCCGGAGCGTTACGTGGAGCCCTTCGCGAAGGCCGGCGCGGACCTGATCTCGGTGCACGCCGAGGTCTCGCCCCACCTGCACCGGACGATCCAGGCCATCCGCGCCGCCGGCGCGCGGCCGGCGGTCGCCCTGAACCCGTCCACGCCCCTCGACTGCCTGGAGTACGTGCTCGGGGACGTCGACATGGTGCTGCTCATGACCGTGAATCCGGGCTTCGGCGGCCAGAGCTACATCCCGGCGGTCACCGAGAAGGTGCGCCGGCTCCGTCGAATGGCCGACGAGCGCGGCCAGGAGCTGGAGATCCAGGTGGACGGCGGCGTCAAGGCCTCCACCGTGGGCGTGGTGGCCCAGGCCGGCGCCAATGTCCTCGTGGCCGGGACCGCTGTCTTCGGCGCGAAGGACTACCGCGCGGCCGTCCGCGAGATCCGCGACGCCGCGGAGCGCGGGCGCGGCTAGGGGAAGCGACGCGAGGGTGGGTACGTAGGGCTGTGACCCATCCGGGTCGAGGGACCCGCATCCGGGAGTGGATAATCGCATCCGGTGTCTCCGCTGGCCAGGCCTTCCGTGGCGAGCGCGGCGGTTGCGGCCGCCGTCCTGCTCCAGGCCTGCTCGGTCTCCGGAAACACCACCCCCCGGCCCGGGACGGTCGAGCCGTCCCAGGGATTCACGACCCGGCCGACCCGGGTCGTCATCCGGGGCGAGGACTTCCTGGTGCGCCCCTGCCAGGCGGCGTCGGGAGGCGCACCTGCCGTGGATTCAGCCTTCCGCGCCTGGCTGGGCAGCCAGGAGCTCGAGGAGGTGGCGTGGATCGACGTGCAGACCCTTCACGCCACCGTTCCTGCCGGCCTCGCCGCCGGCCCGTACTCGCTCGTCGTGGAAGGACCATTCGGGCGGCAGGGCGAGCTCGGGTCCGCCTTCACCGTCCTGGCCGACCCGCCTGGTGCACTCATGGTCACGGTGGGCGCGGCGCCCACCGTGGTCAGCGTCGGGCAGGCCATCCCCGTCGACGCCACGGTGACCAACAGCGGGTCCGGCGAGGTCGTGGGCGTAGCGCCGACCGCGACGGCGCCGTCGGGCGTCGAGGTGTCGCTCGCCTCCGGACCGGTCCCGGCCTCCATCCCGTCACTCGCTCCCGGAGCCCAGGGGGTCTTCTCCTGGACCTTCGTCGCCGCCGCCGCGGGCACCCTCACCTTCGGCGCATCGGTCTCCGGCACGGACGTCCTTTCGGGAAGCACCCTCGGAGCCGCGAGCGCCACGGCCGCCCAGGTGGCGGTCCAGCGGCCGGCCGCGCTCGGTGCGACGCTCTCCGCTCCTCCCGCCGTCGCGCTGGGAATCCCTTTCGAGGTGTCCATGGTGGTGACGAACGCCGGCGAGGCGGCTGCCGTGGAGGTGGCGCCAGGACCCCTCGCCCTCGCACCCGGAAGCGTGCCGGCGGCCGTGGAATCTGGCCCTTCCCCCTCGTCGGCGACCATTCCAGGCGGGGAGGCGCAAACGTTCATCTGGAGGTACCGGGCCGGCGATGGGCTGGGAGTCCTCGGCCTGACCGGTGGCGCAGCGGGAATGGATGGGAACGGCGGGTGGCCCGTCGCCTCGTCCGCTGCCGCGACCGGGAAGGTCACTGTGGGCCGCGCCGGGCTTCTCGGGTCCCTTTCCGTGGCTCCCACCATCGTCGCCGTCGGTGGGACGCTCCTCCTCCACCTGGAGGTCGCGAATCCGGGCAGCGCTCCCGCGGTCGGAATCGTTCCCGGCGTGCCGGCCGTGGATGGAACAGCTCTCCTGGACCCAGTCGTGGTCGGCCCCGTCCCCGCCACCATCCCCTCTCTCACGCCCGGCTCCAGCGCCAGCTTCGCCTGGAGCTTCACCGCGCGGCGCCCCGGCTCGCTCGGGTTCGCCGTGACGGCCACCGGAACCGACGCCATCTCCGGTGGATCGCTCATCACCACTGCGAGCCTGCGAAACGCGGTGACGGTGTCAGGAGCCGCCCTCGCGGTTACCCGGTTCGCGGCGAGCCCGTCCCCGGGGATGGTGGGCGTTCCCGTCACGCTCACCCTGGACCTCGCCAACACCGGCACCGACGCCGCCACGATCGGGGCGATCACGCCCTCGGCGAGCCCGGCCTCCGGCGCCGCCTGCAGCACACCCGCACCCGCGACGCCCTTGCCTCTCGCGGCCGGGGGCACCGCCACCTTCACGTGGACCTGCACGGCGACCGCGGCCGGCAGCTACCTCCTCGGCGCGAGCGTGATCGGCAGGGCGACCGGCACGGCCCTCGACTTCGACGTGGCGGTCGCCCCGTTGACGGTCGCCGTGTCGAGCCCCACGGCCCTGGCGGTGTCCTCGTTCACGCTCGGCAGGTCGACGGCCAACGTGGGGCAGCCCATCGCCGCGACGCTCCGGCTCTCGAACCCGTCCGCGACGTCCAGTACCGTCACCGCGGTCTCCCCCGCGTCGACGCCCACCACGAGCATGACCTGCACGGCAGCCGCGCCCGCGCCTCCGCGGACCATCGCCGGCGGGACCACCTTCACCTTCACCTGGAACTGCACGGCGGCCGCGGCGGGCAGCTTCGTGCTCGGGGGAGGAGTGGTGGCCCGAGACGCCGCCTCCGGCGCGGACATGAGCCCCACGCTCACGGGGAACCCCGTCCTCGTGCAGGTGCCCGCCAGCTTGACCGTGACCACCTTCGCTGCGAGCCCCGCCACGATCTCGGTCGGGGCCTCCACCACCGTCACCCTGGTGCTCCGCAACGGAGGCGGCGCCTCCGTGAACGTCGCGGCTGTGACGCCCAGCATCTCCCCGTCGAACCGGGGGACCTGCACGGCGGCAGCGCCGGCGCTGCCGCAGGTGATCGGCGGCGGAGCCTCGCTCACGTTCACCTGGACCTGCACCGGCACCCAGGCGCGCACCTTCACCCTGGATGGCACGGTCGCCGCCACCGACGTCAACAGCGGCGCGAGCCTGGCTCCCAACTTGCCAGCCCAGTCGCTCGTGGTCCGGTGATCTTCGGACGCGCCCGACCCGGATTCGGCGTCAGCGCGCCGGGAAGGCCCGCCGGATCTCGGGATGGGCGCCGAGCCGGTCGAGGGCTCGACCGAGCAGCGTCCTCCCCGGCTCGACCTTGAACCAGGTGGAGGCGCCACTGGGATGGGGGAGCGGGATCACGTCCACCGCCACCCCGTGGTACTCGCAGTGAATCTCCCGTCCCCCCACCACCTCGTCGAGGCGCGCGCCGCGACCGAGCACCTGCTCGATGGCGAGGCGGCCCACCGGGATGACCAGGCGGGGGCGCAGGATGTCGAGCTCGCGGGCCAGGAAGCCCCGGCTGGCCTCGATCTCGGCCGGGGAGGGAACCCGATCGCCCCCGCCGCTGGTCTTGCCCGGAAAGGCGCGAACCACCGCCGCCATGTAGACCCGCTCGCGGAACTGCTCCTCGGTGGCTCCGAAGGAGCGCGCCATCCAGGCGAAGAGCGTCTTGCCGGCCGTCCAGGCGAAGGGGCGGCCGAACTTCGCCTCGTGCGGTCCGGGCGCCTGGCCGAGCAGGAAGAGGCGCGAGACCACCGGTGGCCCGTGAACCGGCGGCCCGGCGAAGCCCGGCAGCATCAGCGCGCGGATGTCGCGCTGGACCTCCTCGAGTGCCGCCGCCCGCGACGCCAGGGTCAGCCTCGCCACGGCTCCTCGGGAATCGAGTAGATCCATCCCTCGCTGCGCGGGACGTTGTGGGGAACCTGCTCGAAGGAGCCCGCCTGGGCGGCCGCTGCCGCCACCGCGGCCAGGACGGCGTCGAGGTGGACGCCCTGCCCGTCGCCGATGATCTGGGCGGCCTGCTCCATCTCGAAGCGGAGCCGGGCCGCACCACGCAGGAGGCGCAAGATCGAGGCGCGAACCGCCGGGCGCCCGGCTCCGTCCCCGTCGCGGTACCCGCAGATCCCTGCCAGGGCCCGGGGCAGGTGCGGAGGATGGACCTCCACGACCGACGGGCGATCGGGATGCGGCGCGTCCCAGGGCAGGAAGGCGGCCTTGACGCCCGACAGGGCCACGATGCCGAAGAGGGCGCGGCGCATGGCGGTGGTCCGCCCCGACGGCGGGACGACGGCGCGGTAGCAGTCGGTGACGCGCGGCCGATCGCGCCCCACCTCGCCACGCACCGCGTCGGCGGCGGCACCCACGTCGGCCCCCGCAGCCATGTAGCGCTCGCCGAGTGCCCGCCCCAGCGCGGCCGGGCCAGAGATGGCCTGGCGCAGGATGCCCAGCTGCCGGAGCTGGGTCTCGGCCAGGCTGAAGGGAAAATCGAACCCGACGGTGAGGCGGCCCTTGGCAAGCTGCATCTCCTCGGCGAGCCAGCCGCCGATCCGCTCGATGACGTTGTGCCGTGCCGGCGCGTCCTGGAACGGGCGCCAGAGCCTCTCCAGCCGGACCCGGTCGGGCGAGCACTCGAGGCCGGCGGCCACGATCTGGTTCCCGGCGCCCACGGCGGCGCTCCAGGCGACGCCCACGAAGGTCCCTCTCCCCGGCATGTTCACCTTGGGTGTAGGACATCGACCCGGCGTGGCGGCCGGGGTTCCCTCGTCGTCGGCGGTGGCTCGGACCATGCTGTAAGGGTCCTAGCGGCTCCGGGCGCCCAAGGCAAACACCGGGTGGGGCGGATCCCCGGGCGGGCGCGACCTGCCCTGCCTGGGTCGGGGAGCCATTCCCGGCGTACCATCCGCGGGGTGAGCCACCCGGGCAACTCATCTGGCGGGGGTACCCTGCACCGCATGCTCGACCGCCTCGCCATGGCGGTCGAGGGCGCGGTGAGGCGGCCTGCGATCCCCTGGCGGCCGGGAGCGAACGGCCCCCTCGAGCCCTTCGGGTCGCCGGGATCCCTTCCCCCGATGCGCCTCACGCCCGCATCGGGGCGGCGGCGCGGCACGGCGATCCTGCTTCCCCCGTGGAAGTTCCGCGGTCCAGCGGTCCTTTCCGGCTGGGTACGGCCCCTGGCGCGCGCCGGGTTCGAGGTCTGGCTCCCGGTGCCCCCGCTTCACCTGGAGCGTACTCCGCCCGGCCAGCGCAGTGGCGAGGGGATGGTCTCGCCCGACCTGGGCCGGATGCGGGAGGTGCTCGAGCAGGCGGTGCTCGAGGCCCGGGCCTGTGCCGGGCGAGCGGCAGCCGAGGGCGGCGAGGTGGTGCTCGTCGGGCTCTCCTTCGGCGCGCTGGTGGCTGCCTGGGTGGCCACCGGGCCGGAGCGGATCGACCGCGCGGCGCTCGTGGCCCCTCCGGCGGACCTGGCCGCGGTGTTCCGGGAGACCGCCATTGGCGGGCGCTACGCGAGATTGGCGGAGCGCGCCGGTGCGCCGGTGCCGGCCGGCGAGGAGGTGGCGCGGAGGCTCGGTTGGCTCGTGCCCCTCCGGCGGCGCCCGACGGCCGGTCGGGTCCTCGTCGCCGGGGGACGCCACGACGCCATCGCCGTGGGTGGGGCGCGGGCCATCGCGAGCGCCTGGGGCATCCCGCTCCGCGAGTTCCCCCGCGGCCACATGACGCTCCTCTTCGGCTGCAAGGCGCTGCGGCGCGACGTGGCGACCTTCGCCGCGGGCGGAGACTGACGCGCCCTGCTGCGCGCCCGGAGGGCGGGAATCCCCTACTTCTTGCCGGCCCGCTGGGCGTCGCGGAGCGCCTTCACCTCGTCGAAGAAGGCGGCCGGCACCACCTCGCCGCGCACCACCGGCCAGGACTTCTCGGCCACGACGCGCCAGGCCGCGGCGTCGACCTTCACCACCTTGAGCCCCTGCTTCTCCATCGCGGCGACGGCCTCGGTGTTGAGCTTGGCCACCTCGGCGTCGACCCGCTTGCCGAGATCCTTGGCGATGGCGAGCAGCTTGAGCCGGAGGTCTGCAGGGATCTTGTCCCAGGCGTCCTTGCGAACGATGGTGGCGCCCACCAGCCACCCCCAGGGAACGTCGATCATGTACGGGGCCCTCTCGAAGAGGCGCGCGGTGAGGACGTAGAGCGGCACGTTGGGGATGCACTCGATCATGCCGGTCTGCAGGGACGTGATCACGTCGGTCGAGGAGAGCACCACCGGATTGAATCCGGCCGCCTTCCACGCCTTCACGCTTCCCGGGTCGCCCTCCCAGGCGAACACCTTTGCCCCGGCCGCCTCGGCCGGCGTCTTGAATGGCTTCGTGCAGAACAGCTTGACGGCCCCGATGGCTCCCCAGTTGAGCGCCACGTAGCCCTTCTTCTCGAGAAGCGCGTCGAGCTTCGGCTCGAGCACCGCCAGCGCACTCTGCAGCTCGGCGGCGCTGTCGAACATGAGCGGCGCCGCCAGCGCCTGCGGCTCGGCGATGATGTCGTGGAGCCCCACGCTGGTGACGGCGGCGCCCTGGAGCTGCCCCACCGCCATCTTGCGGACCATCTCCCCTTCGTTGCCCTGGGTCCCGCCGGCGTAGACGCGGAGCTTCACCGTTCCGTTCGAGGCCTGGGCCCACTTCTCGGCCATCTCCTTGAGGAGCTCGTGCCAGGTGGATCCGTTGGGCGCGAGCGTGCCGAGCTTCACCTGCACCTGCTGCTGGGCCATCGCCGGGACGGCGGCAACGAGACAGACCACGGCGAGGGCGGGAAGGATCTTCTTCACTTGGGGACTCTCCTGGTTCAGGCGAAGAGGTCGTCGGCGTGGGCGAGCAGCGCGCGGGCGCGGCGCTGGGCCAGGATGTTGCCGAGGCGGAACTGGGGGGCGGCATGCACGTCCACGGCCAGCACTTGCTGGAGGACGCGCTCGAACTCGGCGCGGTCCTGCTTCTGGACGAGCGCCGACTCGGCGTAGCTCACCAGCGCCCCGAGCTTCTTTCCCCCGGAGAGCTGGAGGGCTCGGTCGAGATAGGTCTTCGCCACCGCCGCACCGCCACCATCGGCCGCGCTCCGCCCTCCCTCGTAGGTGACGAAGAACTCCTGGAAGGCGCCGTGGTCGAACGAGGGCTCGAGGGCCATTCCTCGGCGCATCATGGCCACCGGAGCGGGGAGCTGGGAGACGAGTTGCATGTCCGACTTCCCGTTGGAGATCGCGAGCGCCCAGGCCGCGGCCGTCCAGTAGAGGAGCGGCGCATCCCTGGCCTCCATCAGGGCAAGCGCCGGCTCGAGGTCGCGCGCCGAGAGGAGCCTGGCCGTGATGCCCTGGTAGCGCAGCTCGAGGCCCCGCAGCCCGTAGTCCCGCGCACGCAGGAAGAGCTTCCTCGCCCGGTCGTGCCCTTCCCTGGCCTCGACCGTCCGCCCCGCCATCTCGGCCATGTCGGCGTCCTGGAGGACGAAGGCCCAGGAGTACTGGGTGAAGCTGGACGTGAGGCTGAGAAGCAGGCCGTCGTCCTCCGGGATCTCCGCGAGCAATCCCTCCATCGTCTTCAGGGCGAACGGGATCGCTTCCCGCACCAGTTCGGGATCGTCGTCGCGGGCCATCACGTCGCCGCTTCCGGCGAACGCGCCCGCGGCGATCCTGGCCCCGGCCGTCCGGCAACCGGACAGGAAGAGCGGAGCCAGCGCCGCGGCGAGAAGTCTAATTTTCCAGGTATTCACGGGAGTTCGCGTGTTATCTCTAAGCGCCGATTCGCGGGTCGTCAATCGCGACCCACATGATGACGCCATGACCGAACCAGTGGAATCAATCGGTGGCACGCCCCCTTCGGGGAGCGAGGCTCCGGCTCCCCAGGTCCCGCCCGGGCGGCTCGGCGGGATGATCCGCAAGGGTTTCGGGAGCGTCGGCGATCTCTTCGTGGTGCTGGTCCTGCTTTCCATGGTGGTCCTGCCCGTGGCTGGGGCCCTCTGGCGGCGCTTCACAGGCCAGTCGATCCCCAGCGCCACGGTGCTGGTGCAGCACCTCACGCTCTGGATCGGCTTTCTCGGGGCCTTGCTCGCCACCCGGGCCGGGAAGCACCTCCACCTCACCACGCTCGACCTCTTCCCCGATGGCCGGGCCCGGGAGGCGGTGAAGGTCTTCACTGGCTGGGTGTCGGCCGCCGTGACCGCCGTGCTGGCCTACGCGGCGGCGAAGCTGGTTCACGTGGAGAGCGATGGCCGGATGGTGATCGGCGGGATCCCCTTCTGGTGGAGCATGTCGGTGATGCCGGTCACGCTGGCCGCCATGTCGGTCGTCTTCGCCTGGAGGGCCAAGCCCGGACCCAGGCGCTGGCTCCTCCGGCTGGGCGGCCTCTCGGTCGTCTTCCTCACCTTCCTTTGGAGCGAGGCCTCGCTTCCCGACCCGGGCGCGTGGCCACTCGACTCGCTGGGCGCCCCGGGACGCGTCTTCGCCTCTGCCGCCGCCCGCTTCGGGTCCCTCCTCGGGCCGCTCGCGTCTCCGGGGGCGATCATCTGGACCTTCGGCTCGGCGGTGGGGATCGCCTTCCTGCTCGGAGCGCCGGTCTTCGTGGGCATGGCGGGGATCGCCATGGTGCTCTTCGTGAAGGACAGCACGCCGGTCGCCGCCGTCCCGACGCAGACCTTCTCGCTGGTGTCGTCGCCCACGCTGGCGGCCATCCCGCTCCTGACGGTCGCCGGCTACGTGCTGGCCGAGGGCGGAGCGGCGCAGCGGCTGGTGCGAGCCTACCGAGGGCTCTTCGGCTGGATGCCGGGCGGGCTGGCGGTGATGTCGGTTGCGGTGGCGGCGATCTTCACGACCTTCACCGGGGCCTCCGGCGTCACCATCCTCGCGCTGGGCGGCCTGCTCCTGCCCGCGCTCCTCGACGACGGCTACCCGGAGGGGTTCTCGGTGGGGCTGGTCACCGCCTCCGGCTCGCTGGGGCTGCTCTTCCCTCCTTCACTCCCAGTTATTCTCTACGGCGTGGTGGCGGGCACCGCCATCGAGGACCTCTTCATCGGCGGACTCGTGCCCGGCATCCTCATGATCGTGCTGGTGGCCGCCTACGGCGTCTGGATGGGGGTGCGCTGCAAGGCCCCACGCCAGAAGTTCCAGCCGCTGGAGGCGCTCCGCTCGCTCTGGGAGGCCAAGTGGGACCTCGGCCTTCCCACGCTGGTGATCGTGGTGGTCGTCTCCGGATTTGCCACCATCGTGGAGGCCTCGGCCATCGCGGCCGCCTACGCCCTCTTCGTCGAGCTGGTGATCTTCCGGGAGCTGAAGCCGTTCAGCCAGCTCCCCAAGGTGCTCCTCGACGCCGGGACCCTGGTCGGGAGCGTGCTCATCCTGCTCGGCGTCGCGCTCGGCCTCACCAGCTGGTTCGTCGACGCCGAGATCCCCACCCAGCTCGTGGCCTGGATGACCACCCACGTGAAGAGCCCGGCGCTCTTCCTGCTCATGCTGAACGTGGTGCTGCTGGTGCTGGGGAGCGTGCTCGAGATCTACTCGGCCATCGTGGTGGTGGCGCCGCTCGTGGCGCCGCTCGGGCTGGCCTACGGCATCGACCCCGTCCACCTGGGGGTGGTCTTCCTGGCCAACCTCGAGCTGGGCTTCCTCTTCCCGCCCATGGGACTCAACCTCTTCCTCTCCGCCCAGCGCTTCGGGAAGCCGCTGCCCTTCGTCTACAAGAAGGCCTTCCCGTTCCTGGTGATCATGTCGGTGGGGGTGCTGCTCGTCACCTACCTCGAGCCCCTCACCACGGGCGTGGTCCGGCTGTTCAAGGGGTAGGCAGGCTTCGCCTCGGCCCCGGCCACCCCTCGCGCAGCGCGAAGATCGCGAAGGTGACGGCCCAGGCTCCGACCACGTCGATGGAGTAGTGGATGTGGGAGAGGAGCACCGACGCGGTGACCGCAAGGTTCGCCGCCAGTGCAACGGGAGCCAGCCGCGATCGTCCGCGCAGGTAGAGCCAGAGCAGGAGCGTGGTCGCCACGTGGCCGGAGAAGAAGAGGTCCTTGGTGAGGTAGGCGGCGATGGCGCCTCGGTCGAACACGCCGAACGGCGACAGGAGCTCGGCGAAGGCCGTTCCGAAACCCCGCGCGCCGATGCCCGGACCGGCGTGGGCTGGATCGGGAACGCCCAGGCCGGTGAGCGCGATGGTGACGCCCCGGGCCAGCGACACGAGGCCGCCCGTCACCATGTATCGAACCCAGCGTCGCGGCTCGGTCCAGAGCAACGCCACGGTGAGCGGCAGGTAGACGGCCAGCCAGATCCAGTAATTGGCCCGGTCGATCCAGGGCACGTACGGCAGGTGAGCCAGCAGGGCGTCGGGCAGCGTCGGCGCCGGCCGCATCTCGGCCCAGAGCGCCATGGCCGTCATGGCGGCGTAGGCCGCGTACCGGAAGACCAGCCCGCCGACGACGGAGGGCCACACGGCCAGCATGGCGCGCCATCCGCCCTCCCCTCCCCCGCCGACCCGCGGCGGAATCACGGAAAGCGGCCAGCCGCCGAGAGCAGATCGAGGTTCGCCTGCCGCACCGCGTCCTCGGCGATGACCGCGGTGGTGGCGGCGTCCCGGGCGCGGCGCTCGGCGTCGATGACGTCGAGGTTGCTGGTGGCGCCGGCGCGGTAGGCCATGCCCGCCAGGTCCAGCGTCGCGGTCGCGCTCTCCGCGCCGCGGCGCGCGGCGGCGTAGCCCGCGTAGGCGAAGCGCATGACCTCGAAGGAGATCCGCACCTCGGAGCGAGCCTGGCGGAGAAGCCCCTGGAGCGCCTCCTCGGCCTCGCGCGCCAGCGCGCCCCGCTCCTTCGACTGGGCGGGACGAAGGCCACCCTCGAAGAGCGGGAAGGAGAGCACGAGCTGGGCCACCCAGCCGCTGGGCGGGGTGGGCGCCACGGCGTTCGACTGCACGTACCCCTGGAAGGTGCCGGCCAGCACGGGCATCCAGTCGCTCCAGCTGTCGTTCCAGATCGCCTCGGCGAGCCGGGATCGTCCGACCGCCGCCTTCACGTCCTGGCGGCCCTCCACGCCGCCCTCGGCCTGGCCGAGGTCCGGGTAGAACTTCACCTGGGGTACGGTGGTGGAGTCGAGCGCGCCGCTCGCACCGCAGATCACGCCGAGCGCCTCGCGCCCGCGGGCCAGGACGATGTAGGCGAGCTGGAGCTGCACCTCGGCCGCGTAGCGCTCCTGCTCGGCCCGCTTCACGTCGAGCTCGTTTCCCACGCCCCCCTTGCGCCGGGCCAGCGCGTAATCCTCGTGATCCCGGCCGACCTTGGCGGCGCTGGCGCTCACGTCCACCACGCGGTGCGCGGCCACCACGGTGAGGTAGGCCCGGGCCGCGGTGATGGCCACCGTCCGGCGAACGTCGGCGTCGGAGAGCGCGGCCACCTCGACCCCCTCGACCCCGTGCGCCCAGCCGTACCAGCGCGACGGGGCGAGGAGCGGCACGGCCAGCGTGGCCGTCCCCTGCACCGACTGGCCGGGCTGCACCAGCCGTCCTCCCACGATGCGGTCGTGATCGAGCATCGTCCAGGTCCCGCCCAGCCCGACGAAGGGGAGCGCGGCCGCGCGGGCCTGCCCCATGAGCCCCTCGGCGCGGAAGATCTCCTGCGCGGCGACGAGGGCGTTCGTGTTGAAGGCCAGCGCCCGCTTCACCGCCTCCTCGAAGGTGATCGGCTCGGGCGCGGCGAGGTGGGCTTGCAGGACCACGTCGGGGGGCGCTGCCAGCGTCGGGGAGAGCGCGCCAGCGGCGGCGCCAGCGGCGGTCTGCGCCAGGGCGGGGGCGGTCCCCAGCAGGGCCACGAGACAGGAGAGGGCGATGACTCTCACGTGGCGGCCTCCACGGTTCCCTCTGGCTGCTCCGAGTCGTCGGTCGAGGCCGGCTTCTCGAAGCGGGCAAGCAGCGTGTAGAGCGCGGGAATGAGGAAGAGGGTGAAGAAGGTGGAGACCGTCAGGCCGCCGATCACGGCCCGGGCCAGCGGCATGTTGGTCTCGCTGCCCTCCCCGATTCCGAGCGCCATGGGGAGAAGGCCGGCGATGGTGGCGATGGTGGTCATGAGAATGGGGCGGAGCCGGGTCTTGCCGGCCTCGACGGTGGCCTCGAGCAGCGGGCGCCCCCGCTCGCGAAGCACCCGGGCGAAGTCTACCAGCAGGACGCCGTTCGAGACCACGATGCCCACCATCATGATGATGCCCATGAAGCTGTTCACGTTGAGCGTCGTGCCGGTGAGCCAGAGCGCGATGAACACGCCGCTCACTCCCAGCGGAACCGAGAACATGATGACCAGCGGGTCGAGCAGCGATTTGAACTGCGAGGCCAGGATCATGTAGACGAGCGCCAGCGCCATGAGGGCGGCGAAGCGCAGGCTGGCGAAGGATTCGCGCTGCGCCTGGGTCTGGCCGGAGAGCTGGACCGAGAAGCCCTCGGGCGGCGGGACCTCCTCGATCACCTTCTCCACCGCGGCGCTGGCCGTTCCCAGATCGACCCCGGGCGTGGTGTTGGCGGTGACGTCGACGACGCGCTGGAGGTACTTCCGGTCCACCTGGACCGGGCCGGCCGATCGCTTCACCTGGGCGACGTTGGCGAGCGGCAGCACCGAGCCGTCGGCGGCCCGCACCAGCACCTCGTTCAGATCCGAGACCTCGTTGCGCCCCGAGTCGGCCAGCCGCACGTTGATGAAGTACTGGTTTCCGGTCTTGGGGTCGGTGAAGGGCACCGGCGCGAACTGGGTGTTCCCCACCAGGCTGGCCAGCACGGTCTGGGCCACCTGCTGCTCGGAGACCCCCAGCATGCCGGCCTTCTCCCGGTCCACCACCACGTCGAGCTCCGGGTAGTTCTCCTCCCGGGAGATCTGGAGGTCGGCGAGCATGGGACGGCCACCGGGGCCGGAGAGCGCCCGCAGCCGCGGCAGGAGCCGCTTCGCGTAATCGCTCCCGGCGTCGAGGTCGTACCCCACGATCTCGATGTCGATGGGGGCGGCGGCACCGAAGTTGAGGATGCGCTTCACGATGCCGCCCACGAAGAAGTAGGACTGCACCCCCGGGATGGCGTCGCGCAGACCGGCCCGCACCTTGTCGGCGACCTCCTCGTCGGTGAGCGAGCGCTGGGTGTGCGGGACGAGGTAGGTCTGCACCCTGCCGGCGTGGGGGCCGGAATTGGAGGTGAAGAGCGCGCTGCGCCCCTGCGGCAGCCCCACGGTGGAGATGATGGTGGTGGCCACCGGGCCGCCGTCCGTCGACTTCTCGGGAGCCAGCGAGTCCCGGACCGTGTTCTCGATTCGCCGGGTGATCTCCTCGGAGCGCTCGACGCGGGTGCCCACCGGCGCCTTGAAGATGACCTGGAACTGGCTCTCGTCGGTGGCCGGGAAGAACTCGGTCCCGACCCGGCCGGCCAGGCCGAGCGTGGCGACGAAGAAGACCAGGATGGCGACGATCACCTTCCAGCGGTTCCCGAGCACCCAGCGCAGCGACGCGGCGTAGGCCTCGTCCAACCGGTTCAGTTGCCGGGTGATCCGCCGCCCGAACCCCTCCTGCCCCATCCGGTGGCCGCCCGTGTCCAGGTACTTCAGGCAGAGGATGGGGGTGACGGTTCGCGAGACCAGGAAGCTCATCATCAGGGAAAACGCGATGGTGAGCGCCAGCGGGATGAAGAGGTTGCGGGCCACGCCGGTGAGGAAGACCACCGGGAAGAAGACCACGATGGTGGTGACGGTGGAGACGAAGATGGGCATCGCCACCTCCTGGGCGGCGGCCAGCACGGCGCTCTTCCGGTCGCCCCCCATCTCCAGATGCCGGTGGATGTTCTCCAGCTCCACGATCGAGTCGTCGACGAGCCGCCCCACGCCCAGAGCCAATCCACCCAGCGTGAACACGTTGAGAGTCTGCCCGGAGAAGTAGAGCAGCACGAAGGTGGCCACGATGGAGAGCGGGATGGCGATGGCGATGATGCCGGTGGCCGACCAGCTGCCCAGGAAGAGCAGGATGACCAGGATGGCCAGGCCGCTGCCCCAGAGCGCCTCGTGCTCGAGGGAGGAGATGGCGGCCCGGATGTAGGCCGACTGGTCGAAGGAGACCGTCAACTTCACGCTGGATGGAATGCCGCGAAGACCGGGAAGAGCCTTGCGCAACTGGTCCACCACGTCGACGGTGTTGGCCCCGGGCTGCTTCAGCACCCGGAAGTAGACCCCGCGCGACCCGTTCACGCGGGCGATCTCGGTCTGGTCGGCGGTGCCGTCGAGCACCTGGGCCACGTCGGAGATCCGCACCGGAGCCCCCCGGTCGTTGCCGGTCCCCTTGGTGGCCGGCCGGACGACCACGTCGCCCAGCGGACGGGCCGCGCCGATCTGGGTGTTGGAGAAGACGTTGTAGTCGCGGTCGCCGGCGCGCAGCGTTCCGCTGGGCAAGAGCAGATTGGAGGCCCGCACCGTGTTCACGAGATCGAGCACGGTGAGCCCGCGGGAGCGCAGCGCATCGTTCTGCGCCAGGACCTGGATCTCCCGGATCTTTCCCCCGCCGATGGGGGCGCTGGCCACCCCCTTGATCCGCTCCAGCTGGGGCTCGACCACGTTGTAGCCGAGGTCGTAGAGCTCCCGCTCGTCGAGCCCCTCGGCGCTCATGGAGACGAAGGCCACCGGGATGTTGGAGACGTCGAACTTGACGATGAAGGGCTGGTCGATGCCCGGGGGCAGGGTGTTCAGGATCTGGGCCACCCGCTGCTGCACCTCGAACTGGGCGTTGTCGAGGTTCACGCCGTACTGGAACCAGACGGTGACCGCCGAGAAGCCCTGCTTGGAGATGCTCTCCACCCGGTCCACGCCCGGCGACGCCGAGACGGCCCGCTCGATGGGCACGGTGATCGACTTCTCGACGTCGGCGGGCCCCGCCCCCGTGTAGAAGGTGGCCACGCGGATCTGCGGGACGTCGATGTTGGGGAAGAGGTCGACCGGAAGCCGCGTCAGCGCCACCCAGCCGAGGGCCAGCGCCATGAGCGACATCATGAGGATGAAGATCGGGTTGCGCAGCGCGAGGCGGGTCAGCCACATGGCGTCTCGGTCCCTTCCCTACTTCGCCGCAGGCGGGGGCGCGGGGGCAGGCGCCGGGGCAGGGGCGGGGCCGGTGGCCTTGCCGGAGTAGGGATCCACTCCCGCGCACCGGGCGGATGGCGCTCCCGTCGGCCAGGGTGTCGGTGCCGGCGGTGACGATCTCGTCTCCTGCCTTCAGGCCGGCTGCGATCTCGAACCAGTTCCCGCCGTCGACGCCGATCTTGAGCTCGACCCGCTTCGCCTTCTCTCCCTGGACGACGTAGGCGTAGTAGCGGCCGTCGGAGATCTGCACCGCCGAGGCGGGGACCACGACCGAGGCTGGGTGGTTGGCGGTGACGAGCGTCCCGCGCCCGTACATCCCGGGGCGCAGCTCGCCCGGATTGACGAGGTGCACCTCGGCGTCCACGGTGCGGCTGACCGGGTCGAAGGCCGGGGACATCCTGACGACCTTGCCGGAGTAGCGCTTCCCGGGCAGGGCGTCGAACTCGGCCGAGGCGGCCTGGCCGAGCTTCACCACGGGTGCATCCTTCTCGTTGACCGGGATGAAGACGCGAAGCACGTCGTTCTTCTGCACGGTGAGGATCGACCCGGTGCCGGCGTTGGGCCCCACCAGCGCGCCCGGGTCGAGGCGGCGCTGGGAGACCACGCCGTCGACGGGGGACTCGATGCGGGTCTCGCCGAAGCGTGTCGAGACCGCCTGGAGATCGGCCTCGGCCTTGGCGTAGGCGCTCTGCGCGTTCTGCAGCTCCTGCTGCGAGACCACGCCGGCCGGCGCCAGCGACTCGGCCCGGGCCTTGTTGACCTTGGCGAGATTGAAGGCCACCCGCGCTGCCTCCATCTGGCTGGGCAGGTCGGAGGGCCTCACCACCGCCAGGAGCTGCCCCTTCCTGACGATGTCGCCGCGCTCCACGAGGACGGCGTCGAGGTAGCCCAGGGTCTTGGCCCCCACGTCGGCCTGGAAGAGGGGGCGGAGGTCCACCGGGGCGCGGATCTCCACCTGCACGTCGCGGACCACGACGGGGGCGACGGTGACGGCGGGCGGTGGGCGCTGGCGCGCAGCGGGCGATCCGCCCTTGCAGGCGCCGACGGACAGGAGGAGCGCGGCGGCGAACGCGCGCCCCACCCGGAGGAAGGAGGGCATCCGGGGAGGAATATCCGCAGCCCCCCGGAAAGACAAGGACGGGGCCATCCCGAAACGTTTCTTCACGGGGGCGCCGGAGCCGCCTCGGGGGCGCCTCCCCAGAGCTCCCGGACCAGCTTGGGCCGCACCCCGGCGGCGGCGAGGAGCGCCTCGAGCCGCTCCCGCGACGGGCGCGACTCCCCGTGAAGCTTGCGCCCCAGGATGAGCTCGTTCTTGAGGGAGTGCTCCCACCCGGCCAGCTCGGTCACCGTCACCTGATACCCCAGGGCCTCGAGCGCGAGGGCGCGGATCACGTTGGTCAGGTGCGACCCCAGCTCGCGCCGGTGCCAGGGGTGCCGGTGCATCTCGGCCAGCGCAGGGTCGGCGCCGCGACGCCCGGCGAGCTGGCGCGCCACCTCGGCCTGGCAGCAGGGCACCACCGCCACGTGGTCGGCGCCCTGGCGGGAAGCCAGCACCAGCGCGTCGTCGGTGGCGGTGTCGCAGGCGTGGAGCGCGGTGACGAGGTGCACGCGGGGCGGTACCGGGGCGCCGGTCACGTCGGCGGCGATGAAGCGCATCCGCTCGTAGCCCAGCCGCGCGGCCCGCTCCGTGGCCGCCCTGGCCAGCTCGGGGCGCGACTCGATGCCGATGAGCGTCCCCTTCCCCGCCGGCCCCACGAAGAGCTCGTAGAGGATGAAGCCGAGGTAGCCCTTGCCCGAGCCGCAGTCCACGATGACCGGGTCGCCGAAGCGGGAGAGGACGTCCTCGAGGGCCGGGGCGAGCAGGCGGACCAGGTGGTTCACCTGCTTCAGCTTGCGCAGGCTGTCGGCGTTCAGGTCGCCGTCCCGGGTGAGGAGGTGCAACTCCTGGAGGAGCGCCCTCGACTCGCCGGGGAGCAGCTCCTTCGCGACCTCGTCTCGGTTCACCTTGCGGCGCATGGGTGCATCCTACCGCCGGCGCCGGGCCAGCGCGCGGCGCGCGGCGCGCCCGAGCAGCAAGACCACGGCCACGGTGGCGGCCAGGCCGCTCCACTGAAGCGCGGCGGCGCCCGGCCCCTGCGCCGCCTGTCCACCAATGCCCTCCAGGCTGCCGAAGGTGGCGCCCGCCCAGGCCCAGGCGAAGGTGATGGGCGCCATGCCGATGGTCGATGCCAGGACGAATCCGGCGAGCGAGAGGCGCGTCCCGGAGAGGGCGTAGTTGACGACGTTGTAGGGAGCGAGCGGCGAGAGCCGAAGCAGGACCACGAGCGGCGCCCCCTGCTCGGCGACGGCGTCATCGAGAGCGGCCAGGCGCGGGTCCGTGGCGACGCGACGCTCCACCACCCCGCGAAGGAAGGTCCTCCCGGCGATGAAGGCCAGCGCGGCGCCGGCGGCGCTGGCCGGCAAGGCCACCGCGAAGCCCCGCGCGGTCCCCCAGGCGATACCGGCGGCGACGGTCAACGGCCAGACCGGCAGCGCCAGGACGGAACCCGCGGCGTAGGCCAGCGCGAAGGCGGCGATCCCGGCTGGCCCGGCGGCGCGCGCCCACCCCGAGAATCCCTCCAGCCAGGCGCGCCAGGGGGTCACCAGGAGAAGCGCCACGACCGTGGCGACGAGCAACCCGGCGAGGATGACGCGGCGGCGCATGGCGAGGGGCGGAGGATAGCGCTAGGCTGCGGGCATGGCCACGGTCCGCGCGGTGGTGTTCGACGCCTACGGGACGCTGCTCGACTTCGCCTCCGCCGCCGAGCGCGCGGGCGACGCGCTCGGGGAGCGCTGGCGGGCCCTGGCCGACCTCTGGCGCCGCAAGCAGCTCGAGTACACGTGGCTCCGCAGCCTGATGCGACGCCACGTCGACTTCTGGCAGGTGACCGGCGAGGCGCTCGACTTCGCGCTGCAGAGCCTGGGCATCCACGACCCGGCGCTGCGCAAGCGGCTCATGGACCTCTACCTCCAGCTCGACGCCTACCCCGACGCGCGCGGCGTGCTGATCGCCTTGCGGGAGCAGGGACTGCGTCTCGCCGTCCTCTCCAACGGGTCGACCGGAATGCTCGACGCCGGCATCCGGAACGCGCGGCTCGACGACCTGCTCGACGTGGTCCTGTCGGTGGAGGAGATCGGGATCTACAAGCCTTCACCCGAGGTGTACGCCCTGGCGGCGCGCCAGCTCGACCTGCTCCCCGGCGAGATCGGCTTCGTCTCGGCCAACGCGTGGGACGCACACGGCGCCGGCGCGTTCGGCTTCCGGGTGGCCTGGTGCAACCGGACCGGGCAGCCCCCCGAGCGCCTCCCCGGTGTTCCCGAGATCGAGGTCCGCTCTCTGACCGACCTGCCGGCCTTCTTCGCCCGCTGACCGGCGCCGCCACCGGCGCGGCTGCCGGCGCCGCTACCGGTGCTGGGCAGCCAGGTCCGGGTGCTTCTCCAGGTACTCGGAAAAGGTCCCCGGAAAGTCGTTCACCGGCTCGCCGGCGCGCACGTGCCAGATCCGGGTCGCCACCTCGTCGATGAGCTGCTGGTCATGGGTGACGAACAGGGCAGTGCCCTCGTAGCGCTTCAGCCCCTCGGACAGGGCGGCGATGGCCTCGAGGTCGAGGTGGTTGGTGGGCTCGTCGAGGACCAGCACGTTGGGCTTCTCCATCATGAGCTTGGCCATGAGGAGGCGCACGGTCTCGCCGCCGGAGAGGGTCGCGGTGGGCTTCATGCGTTCCTCGCCGGAGAAGAGCATGCGCCCGAGCAGGCCGGAGATCTCCTCGTTGGAGAGCTTGTCCTCGTGCTCGCGCAGCCACCCGAAGGCGGTGGTGCCGGGGTGGATGAGCCCCGCGTGATCCTGCGGCAGGTAGCCGAGGATGGCCTGGTGTCCCCACTTGACGGTGCCCGCGGTGGGCTCGATCTCGCCCATCAGCAGCCTCACGAGCGTGGACTTCCCCGCCGCGTTCTTGCCGATGATGGCGATCTTCTCGCCGCGGCTGACCAGCGCGGTGAGGGGCTGGATCACCTCGTTGCCGTGGAAGCGCTTCTCCACGTCGCGGATCTCGAGCGTCTGCCTGCCGCTCTGCGCCCTCGGCTCGAACTTGATGAAGGGGGCCTGGATGTTGGAGCGCTTGAGATCCTCGAGGCGGAGCTTCTGGATCTGGGTCTTCCGGCTCTGAACCTGCGAGGCCCGGGTCCCGGCCGAGAAGCGGGCCACGAACTCCTGGAGTTGCTCGATCCGCTTCTTCTTCTCGGAGTTCTCCGACTCGATGCGGTTCCGCACCTCGCCCTTCTGGCGCACCATGCTGTCGTAGCCGCCGGTGTAGGTGATGATGGCCTCGTAGTCGATGTCGGCGATGTGCGTGCAGATGGCGTTCAGGAAGTGCCGATCGTGACTGATGGTGACGAGCACTCCCTGGTAGTCGTGGAGGAAGGCCTCCAGCCATCGGATCGAGTCGAGGTCGAGGTTGTTGGTGGGCTCGTCGAGCAGGAGTCCCTGCGGCGAGCCGAAGAGGGCCTGGGCGAGCAGCACGCGCAGCTTGAGGCCGCCGGCCAGGCTCTTCATGGGCTGCTCGTGCCACCCGGTGCCGATGCCCAGCCCCTGGAGCAGCTCCGCGGCCTGGGCCTCGGCCTCGTAGCCGTCCTCCTCGGCGATGGTTCCCTCGAGCTCGGCCAGCTTGTGCCCGTCCTCCTCCGAGACGTCGGCCTGGGCCAGGATGTCGTCCTTCTCCTTCATGGCCTTCCAGAGCACCGCATTGCCCATGAGGACCACGTCGATGACCCGGTCGGCCTCGTAGCGAAAGTGGTCCTGGCGAAGGATGCCGACCTTCTTCGGCCGGTGGACGCGGCCGGTGTCCGACTCCTCGTCACCGGAGAGGATCTTCATGAAGGTGGACTTGCCCGAGCCGTTGGGGCCGGTGAGTCCGTAGCGGCGCCCCGGCGAGAACGTGACGTTCACGTCCTCGAAGAGCTTCTTGGGCCCGAAGGCCTTTGTGACGTCCTGGACCGAGATCATGGCGGGCGCCGATCTACCCCAAGCGCGCGTTTTTCGCGAGGGGTCCGGGTTAAGATCCGGGCACGATGGAAAAGGTGAAGGAGGCGCTCCGGCGGCGCGTGGTCGCGCCGGTCGTCCAGCAGCTCAAGCAAGGGGTGACGCCGGAGAAGCTGGCGCTGTCGCTCGCCCTCGGGGTGGTGGTGTCGGTCATGCCCGTCCTGGGCGTCACCACGCTCTTCGCGCTGGCGCTCTCCGCGGTGCTGCGGCTCAACCACGTCGCGGTGGTGGCGGCGAACTACGCCGCCTACCCGCTGCAGATCATCCTCTTCATCCCGTTCTTCAAGATGGGCGCCTGGGTCACGCGTGGACCGCCCGTCCCCTTCTCGTTCGGCCAGGTCCAGGCCGAGCTGGCCGCCGGGATCTGGCCGACCGTGGTGAAGTACGCCGAGGCGAACGCGCGGGCGATGGCGGCCTGGCTCCTGGTGGCGCCCTTCGCCACCTGGCTCCTCTACCTCGCGCTGCGCCCGCTGCTCTCGCGGCTGCCCATTCCCCGGACTGAACCAACCGTGAATCGGCCACCCGACGCATGAGAGAGCGCGGCCAGGAGCGGATCTTCGCCGCCTGCGCTCCGGGGCTCGAGCCGGCGCTCTCCCGGGAGCTGGCGGGGCTCGGCCTCGACGCGCGCCCGGTCCCCGGTGGCGCGGAGGCGGACGGGCTCGACGCCACCGCGCTTGCCTGCCTCGGCTCCCGAGCCGCCGACGCCGTGAAGGTCCGGCTCTGGGAAGGTCCGGCGAGCGCCATCGCCTCGGCCCGCCGCGATCTGGCCAGGCGCCTCCCCGGCGTCGAGCTGGAGGCGCGGCCCGACGGGGAGCGCTCCATCCTTTCCGCCGACGCCGCCGGGTCGCCCCTCTTCAAGCGGGGCTGGCGCGCGCGGGTGGGCGCGGCGCCGCTGCGGGAGAGCCTGGCCGCCGGCCTGCTCCTCGAGCTTGGATTCGACGGAGACCGCCCGTTGCTCGACCCCATGTGCGGGTCGGGAACCATCGCGATCGAGGCGGCGCTTCTGGCCGCGCGCAGGGCTCCGGGAATCGGACGCAGCTTCGCCTTCGAGGCGTGGCCGGGACATGACCGTGCGCGTACCTCGGCGGTTCGGGATCGGCTCACCGCGCTCACGCGGACTCCGCCGGCGCCGATCCTGGCCTCCGACCGGAACGGCGGCGCGGTGCGACTCGCCGGAAAGAACGCCGAGGCCGCAGGCGTCGTCCCCTTCGTCCGCATCGAGCGGCGCGACGCGGGCGACGTCGAGCCGCCGCCGGGGCCGGGCTTTTGCCTCGTGAACCCGCCGTACGGGATCCGCCTCGACCGCGAGGTCGAGGAGTCATGGAAGGCGCTCGGGTCGCTGCTGGCGCGCCTCGGTGGCTGGACCGTGGGAGTCCTGGCCGGCAACCCGGCGATGGCGAGGATGCTCCCGGGGAATCCGGCGAGGGCGATCGAGGTCCAGAACGGGGGGATCCGATGCCGTTTCCTCGTCTACACCCCTTGACTGTTCCTTGAAGATGCTGGATTTCCTGACGAATTGTCGCGCCTGGCCCGTCACGCAAACGTGACCCGGCAAACATGCGCCGGTGACACGCCGCGGGCATGATTCCGTCCGTGAGCGAGCTGCGCGACACCGTCCCGATGGCCCTGACCGCTTCCGCGGCGGGGACCGATGCGTCCGAGATCCCGGCAGCGCCGGAGCTCTCCGAGCGCGTGGGCCGGCTCGCCAGGCTCCTCGCGATCGACGAGCGGCTCCTCGTCGCCGCGCGCCGGCTCCACGGACCGTGGCGCACGGTGGTGGCGAGAGCCCTCACCCGCGCCGGCAACACCTCGTCCTGGACCGTGGCCGTCCTGGTCCTGCTCGCGGCGGGCGCACCCTTCACCGTCCTCTCCGCACGGCTCGCCGCCGCCACGCTGCTCGGGACACTCTTCTCCCAGGCGCTGAAGCGCTCGCTCCACCGCCCGCGCCCCACCTGCGCCATCGTCGGCTTCGAGGCGCTGGCCGAGAACCCCGATCGCTTCTCCTTCCCTTCTGGCCACACCACGGCAGCTTTCGCCGCCGCCGTGGCGCTGGCCGGGGCGCCATTCGGCCTTGGGCCGCTGGCGCTCGCTCTCGCCGTGGGCATCGGCCTCTCCCGCGTCTACCTGGGCGCCCACTACCCGCTCGACGTGGCGGTGGGCCTGGCGCTCGGCAGCGCGGCGGGGGCCATGTCGCGGATCGGCCTGGGGTACTTCGGGCTCTAGCGAGCGGATCCCGGTTCTGGCTCGGCTGAAGCCTCGCCCGTGGACTCGACCCGCACCTCGACCTCCAGCTTCTCCCCGCCCCCGCCCACGAAGATGGTCCCGGCGGTCGGCGTGGCATCGCGGTAGCTTCGCCCGACCGCCACCCGCACGTGGTCGGTCTGGGTGAGGATGCCGTTGGTGGGATCGAAGCCCTTCCATCCCACCTCGGGCAGGTAGACCTGCGCCCAGGCGTGGGAGGCCTCGGCCTGGCGCTGGTTGGGGTTCTTGGGGCCGGTCCAGAGGTAGCCGCAGACGTAGCGCGCCGGGAGCCCGAGCAGCCGCGCCAGGCAGATGAAGAGGTTGGTGAAGTCCTGGCAGACGCCGCGGCGGTTGGTGTAGACCTCGAAGGGCGTGGTGAAGACCGTCGTCTCACCCGGAGTGTACTTGTACTCCCGGAAGATGGACTGGTTCACGTCGAGCAGCGTGTCGACGAGGTCGAAGTCGTTGCGCACGGCGAAGCTCATGGCGTACTCGCTGAGCTCTCTCAGCTCCGATTCGGCCAGCTCCAGCGGGAGCAGGAAGGGCTGCAACACTTGCTGGTGCCAGGGCATCCACACCACCGGGATCTGCGCCCGCTGCCGCAGCGGCCGGTAGGAGAGCGGGTCGACGTCGAGCACCTCGACGTGCGAGGTGGACGTGATGACCATGGCGTCGTACGGCTGGTCGACCTCCATGCGGCGGGCCTGGTTTCCGAAGACGTCCTCGTAGTCCCGGTACGGCCCGTCCACCGACACCTCGATGGCGTTCGACAGCAGGCGCTGGAGCCGGTCGTCGGCGGGGGAGAGCTTGAAGACGTGCGAGCTCCGCTCGACCGGCCTGTCGTACCGGTACGAGGTCCGGTGGACCACCTTGAACCGGCGAGGCGGGGCCTTGGCGGGACGCGCCATCTGGCGGCGCTGGGTGCCGGGGAGCGGCGGATGGCCGCCCGGGATGATCCACGGGGCCAGGACCTCGCGCACCGCCCCCTGGCGCAGGAGCACCAGGTGGCCGGGGGGCACGGCGCGCCACTCCCGGTCCTCGCCGTTCACCTGGAGCGGATGTGAACTCGCCACGACGCCCTTGCGGCTCTTCACCCCTCGCTTGCCCAGGTCGACGACCAGTTCCCCGTCGCCGAAGGTGAGCCGATCGTAGGGGGGAAGCACCTCCCACAGCCAGATGCCCGCCGACTCCCGGTCGGCGTAGACCGCCAGGTCGTGCCCATCGGTGAGGACGCAGGTGAGGTTGCCGTTGTCGTTGATGCTGCCCAGCCACTCGAGGAGCGCGCGCGGGTCGGCCTCGCCCAGGCTCTTCCAGCCCCGCTCGGCGAAGCGGTTCATCAGCTCGCAGAAGATGAGCTCCGTGTCGGTGGCCCCCACCGGCTCGAAGGGGGCGCCTGCCCGCAACTCCAGCCGGGAGCGGAGCGACCCGGCGTGCCCGAAGAGCCAGTCGCGCCGTCCCCAGGCCCTCAGGAAGGGCTGTGTGTTGGCGTCGGAGATGGCGCCCCAGGTGGCGCGCCGGACGTGGAGCAGGAAGATGGAGGACTCGAGGTGCTCCCACGCCTTGATCAGCTCGGAGCGGATCGAGCCGCTGGGAGGCGCCGGCTCCTTGAGCACGGCAGCGGCCAGCTCGCCGCCGGGGTAGTAGCCGATGCCCCAGCCATCGGGCGGTACCTCGCCCTGGGACAGGCATCGAAGGTCGAAGGAGGGCGCGAGCTCGCCTTCGAAGGACATCGCGAGGAGGTTGGGCATGTCTTGTGCGGGGTCACTGGGCCGACATCTCGGCCGCGGGCGCCGGAGCATAACCCAGGAGCTCGGTTCCGATGACGCCGGCGATGGCCGCGGTCTCGTCGACCACGTGGGTGAGCAGCTCGTGGAGGCCCGCCACGTCGAAGTCCTTCTCCAGCGCGGCCACCCAGCCGGCCAGGGCCCGAAGCCGCGCCGCGCTGCGTTCGCCCGGAAGGTCGACCTCGGCGGGCGGGCGGATCCGCTCGAAGCGGGAGACCGCGGCCCGCAGCGAGAAGCGGACGGAGCGGGGGAAGATCGGATCGACCACCAGGAAGCGGGCCACGGCGGCCGGGCTGACCCTCCCCCGGTGCACCTTCATGAAGGGCTCGAACCCCGAGCAGGCCCGGAGCAGGGCCAGCCAGAGCGCGGTCTCGATGACCTCGTGGGTCCCCAGCGCCTGGAAGGCGTGGTGGTGCACGTCGAGGATCCGGGAGGTCTGGCCGGTGCGCTCGAGCATCGTGCCGAGCAGCATGAAGTGCATGGCGTCGTCGAAGAGCATGGTGCCGCGCACGATGCCCTGCAGCGACTGCATCGACGTCCGGATGCGCCGGTAGAACGCGTGCCGGTCCTCGCGCCACTCCGTGCGCGCCCGGGGGCTGCCCACCCAGAGGTAGAGCGCGTTGAGCGCCTCCCAGGTCTCCAGGCTGACCACCTCCCGGATGGATCGGGCGTTGTCCCGCGCCGCCGCGAGCGATCGGCCGATGGAGCTCGGATTCTGCTCGTCCCAGGTCATGTAGTCCTGGATGCGCTCGCCGTCGTCGGGGCGTCCCTGGCCCGAGGCGGCATACCGCTCCTGCTCGCCCGAGACGATGATGACGGGCAGCCAGACGTGCCGAGGGTTGATCCCCACGTCGAGGGCCAGGTTCCGGGTCACCCCGAGGACGCGGGCCGTCGACTCGACCCTTTCCAGGTACCGCCCCAGCCAGAAGCAGTGGTCCGCGACGCGGGAGATCACGTGGCCTCCGGCTTCTGCACCCAGGTGTCCTTCGAGCCGCCGCCCTGGCTGGAGTTCACCACGTAGGAGCCTTCCACGAGCGCCACCCGGGTCAACCCGCCGGGCAGCACCCACGGCCCGTCCCGCCCGTTCAGGACGTAGGGGCGCAGGTCCACCCGGCGCGGCTCCAGCCGGCTCTTCCCCTCCACCCAGGTCGGGCAGGTGGAGAGCTCGAGGCGGCGCTGGGCGATGTACTTGCGCGGCTCTGCCTGGACGCGCTGGCGAAACTCCTCGATCTGCGCCTTCGTCGCCTGGGGCCCCATGAGCATGCCGTAGCCGCCGGCCTCGTCGACCGCCTTCACCACCAGTTCACCGAGGTGCTCGAGGACGAAGCGCCGGTCGTCGTCGCGGGCGCAGACCCAGGTGTCGAGCTGGGCGAGCAGCGGCTCCTCCGAGAGGTAGTAGCGCACGATGTCCGGCACGAAGGGGTAGACCGCCTTGTCGTCGGCGACACCGTTGCCGGGAGCGTTGGCGAGCGTGACGTTGCCCTTGGCCCAGGCGCGCAGGATCCCGGGCACGCCCAGCAGGCTGTCGGGGCGGAAGACCTCCGGGTCGAGATAGGTCTCGTCGATGCGCCGGTAGATGACGTGCACCGGGCGCGGCCCGCGGGTCGTCCGGCAGAAGACGTGATCCCCCTTGGTGAAGAGGTCGGCGGCCTGCACCAGCTCGAGCCCCATGGTCCGGGCCAGGAAGCTGTGCTCGAAGTAGGCCGAGTTGAAGGGCCCCGGGGTGAGCACCACCGCCGAGGTCTCCGACGGATCGACCGGCGAGACCGACCGCAGCGAGTCGGCCAGGCGCATGGGATAGGCGTCGACCGGCTCGACGCGCGCCGCGTCGAGCATCTCGGGGATGACCCGCTTGGAGATGATGCGGTTCTCGAGCACGTAGGAGACGCCCGACGGGGTCCGGAGGTTGTCCTCCAGGACCCGGAAGGTGCCCTCGGGATCCCGGACCAGGTCGATGCCGGCGATGTGGATGCGCACGCCCCCCACCGGACGCACGCCGCGCAGCTGGGGGAACCAGCTCTTCGAGGCCAGCACGAGGTCGGCCGGGACGGCACCGTCCTTCAGGATGCGCTGGTCGCCGTAGACGTCGGCGAGGAAGAGCTCGAGCGCGCGAACGCGCTGCACCAGGCCGCGCTCGAGACGAGCCCAGTCGGGCGCGGAGACCATGCGCGGCACCAGGCAGAACGGGAAGATCTTCTCGGTGCCCCGCTGGTCGGAGTAGACCGAGAAGGTCACTCCCTGGTCGAGGAGCGCCCGCTCCGCGAGCCCCTGGCAGGCGGCGAAGCCGGCGCGGGAGTGGGCGTCGAGCACGTCCATGGCCCGGCGGAACGGGAGGCGCGGGGCGCCGCTCGCGGTGAACAGCTCGTCCCACGTGCCGGGAAGGCCCTTGTAGTCTTCGAGGAGCGATGCGGAGGGATCCATGGCGGGGCTCAGGCGTCCTTCAGGTGGGAAGCGCCGCCTGCAGGCGGCGGAGGTCGAGCGTGAGCCGCGAGGATGGCGCACGCAAAGGGTTGCGGAATCGACCCGGGCGCACCACCACCCGCTGGCGCCGGCGCCGTTCGGCCTCGGCCCGATCGGAAGGCAGCGTCTCGTAGGCCCCGCCGCCCGGCTTCCAACCGTGCAGCTCCACCCGGATCGCCTCGCCGCGCCGCTCCCACTCGACGACCAGCGGATCGTGCGGACCGAGGCCGGGGTGCAGGCCGGGGCTGGGAGCGAAGGCCCGGAAGCGGACCGCCCCCACGTGGAGCGCCCCGCCGGCGGCCTCGAGCGCCACCTCGACGCCCTGGGCGGCGACCCGTCCCGGAACGGTTCCCGGCGAGTTCACCAGCAGCTCGACCCGCTCCGAGCTGGAGTCGACGATCCGGGCCGTCGACTCCTCCTGCGAGGCCACATCGCCGACGAGCGGCCAGAAATCGACGGCCCGACGGACGACCAGCGTGGCGCCCGCCAGCTCGACGCGCGCGATCTCCTCCGGCTCGGGTCCGAGCGCCGCCACGAGCTGGCGACCGAGCCCCAGTCCGTGGAAGGCCAGGTCTGCGAGCACCCCCTTCAGATCCTGGCCGAGCCAGTGAGGGAGCGACGCCCGGTCGTGCAGCTCGGGTCCCCAGTCGAGGAGCGGCTCCTCGTACGGGTCGAGCGCCAGCCGCGCCGCCACCCCGCGGAAGAGCGCACCCAGCGCGAGCAGCCGCTCCGGCGTGGCCGGCATGCGCAGCGCCCGCAGCTCGACCACGCCCATCTGGCCGCGCTCCGGGATGTGGGGGTTCCAGAGCTTCTCGACGTTCACCTCGGCCCGGTGGGAATTGCCCGAGGCGTCGACGAGGAGCGGCGCGAGCGAGCTCCAGAGCTCCTCCGGCCCGGGGGAGCCGCGCTGGGCCAGCCGGTCGAGCGACAACGCCCAGCTCGTCGAATCGCTCGCGAACCCCCTCGTCCGGCCGCGGCCCCTGCCCGGCGCTGCCGACGCACTCCGGCGCGAAGGCGTAGGAGAGCGCCGGGTGGTGGTTCAGGTAGCGCACCAGCGAGGGGAGCAGGCGCGGGTGGAGGAAGAACGGGCTCTGCTCCGGCGTCGGTCCGCCCAGGGTGAGCTGGCCGCCGCCGCCGGAATCTCCGGCGTGGCCGTTCCAGCGGAAACGCTCCGGCGACAGGCCGGCCTCGGCGGCCGCCGCGTAGACCGCCTCGACGTGGAAGGCGAAGGTGGCGAGGTCGGGAGCGGGCGCCAGGTTCACCTCGACCACGGCCGGGTCGGGCACCACGGTGAGCCAACGCTCCCCTTCGACCGCCGATGGGCGCGGACAGGCCGGGCCGGTGAGCCCCTGGGCATCGAGCGCACACGGCTCGTCGCCGACCCGCGGGCGATAGAGCGCACCCAGGCAGAAGCGCGGGCGCTCCTCGCCGGGGTAGCGGCGCCCCTCCGTCCGGACGAGCCTGGCGCTCCTGGCCAGGCGCTCGGAAAGCGCACGGAGCAGGGTGGCCGCTCGCTCCTCCTTGTCGCCCCCCTCTGCCGTCCCCAGCCAGTGCGCCTCCTGCGAGGCTCGATCGGTGAAGGTGGGCTCCGCGCCCAGCCAGATCTCGAGTCTTGCGGCGCGAAGCGCCTCGTCCTGCGCGCGGCATTCGGGAAGGAGATCCCTCAACTCGTGCTCCGACCCTCTTCGTCGGGCGCCGGCATCGGGTGGTCGCCCGCGTATCGACGGAGGTCGAGGGTGTGCGGATACTCCGGGTGCGGCACCGTGGTCACCGGGCGCGTCGGCCAGGGAAGCGGCCCCTCCCCGGTGAACCGCGAGGCGCGGCGCGCCGCGGCCTCGAATCGCGTGAGCGGCGCGGCGTCGTAGCCCTGCCCCTCGGGGTGCCAGACGTGGTAGGCGCAGGCGCCCACCGAGCGCCCGGCCCAGCGGTCGTACAGGTCGAAGTGGAGCGGGTGGTGGATGCCGAGGTGGGGCTGGATGGAGGACGGCGGCGCCCAGGCCCGGAACCGGATCCCACCCACGTGCTCGCCGGCCGTTCCGGTCGAGCGCAGGGGCACGGACAGCCCGTTCACGAGGACTTCCCAGCGCTCGGTCTCGAGCCCCTCGGCGCGGACCTCGACCCGCTCCACGGAACTGTCCACGAAGCGAGACGTGCCGCCCGCCCCGGGCTCCTCTCCCAGGACCGGCCAGGGCTCCAGCGCGTTCCGGATCTCGACGGAGACCCCGCCTGCCTGCAGTCGCCCCACCACCGGGCAGCGGAACTCGACGAACGGGCGGTAGGCCTCGCTCGGCAAGCCGACTCCCCGGACCTCGAGGAAGGCCAGGACCTCCTCCATGTCCCGCCAGAGCCAGAAGGGCAGAAGGAAGCGATCGTGCAGCTCGGTGCCCCAGCGGACGAGCCCGTGCGAGTAGGGCTCCTTCGCGAAGGCCGCCACGAGCGCACGGGCCAGGATGGCCTGGGCCGCGGCCATGCGCGGGTGGGGCGGCATCTCGAAGGCGCGAAGCTCGACGAGCCCCTGGCGCCCGTGAGGGCTCCGCCAGTCGAAGAGCTTGTCGATGGAGATCTCGGCGCGGTGGCCGTTGCCGGTGACGTCGACGAGCAGGTTGCGCAGCAGCCAGTCGCCCAGCCAGGGCGGGGCCGGCTGGGTGCGGTCGGTCAGGCGCGCGAGCGCGATCTCCAGCTCGTAGAGCGAGTCGTGGCGGGCCTCGTCGATCCGGGGAGCCTGCGAGGTCGGCCCGACGAAGAGCCCGGTGAAGAGGTAGGAGAGCGAAGGGTGGTGCTGCACGAAGGTGACCAGGCTCCCGAGCAGGTCGGGGCGAACGACGAACGGGCTCGACAGCGGCCGCGGTCCACCCAGGGTGATGTGGTTGCCGCCGCCCGACCCCTCCTGCCGCCCGTCGAGCATGTACTTCTCGGCGTGCAGCCCGACGTGGAGCGCGGCGTCGAAGACCTGCTCGATCTGCTCGGCGCAGGCCCGTCCGCTGCGGGTCGGCTGGACGTTCACCTCCAGGACGCCCGGGGTCGGGTGTCACCGAGAAGCGGATCACCTCGGGGCTCCAGGGAGGCGGGTAGCCCTCGAGCCGGACCTCGAGCCCGGTCTCCCGGGCCGCGGCGTCGACGGCCCGGACCAGCTCGATGAAGTCGGGCGCCGACGGGAGGGGCGGAAGGAAGGCGAACAGCTCGCCGTCGCGCGGCTCGACGCAGAGAGCGGTGCGAACCGCCGGCAGCTTCACCGGCGGCTTGCGGACCTCGGCCGCGAGCTGGCTGCCGGCCGCCTCCTTGCGGGCGTCCTCCTCCCGGCGGCGGGCCAGGGCGACCTCCTCGGTGCGCGGGTCGATGACGTAGGAAGGCTCGGTCTCGGCCGGCGGGGGCAGCGGCCCGCCCAGGGACTTGAGCGGAAGGCGAAGCCCGGCCGGGGCGTCGCCCGGGATGAGGAAGAGCGCCTCGCGCCGGAACTCCCATCGGGCGGTGCGCCAGGCTCCCTCGATGCGGGCCAGCGGCAGCGCGAAGGCCACCGGCGTCGAGAGCCCGTGGTCGAGGACGCGGGCCAGCCGGCGCCGCTCCTCGCCGTCGGCCAGGTTCGCCTCCAGGGCATTCACTCCTGGTGGAAGGTCGGCCTCGTCGCGGACGTGATGCCAGGGATCCTCCAGGGCCGCCATGGGGGCCGCGTCGGCCAGCTGGAGGCGCGCGGCGATGGCCCGGACGAGCATCTCGGCGGCGGCCGGGCTGGCCTCCCGGCGCGCGCCTCCACCGGACCAGAGGCGCGTCCCGTCCCGGAGCCCCACCACGTCGAGCGCCCACCGGGGCAGGCTCTCGCCGG
Organism: uncultured delta proteobacterium; assembly: GCA_963700085.1. GTDB lineage: Bacteria > Myxococcota > Myxococcia > Myxococcales > Anaeromyxobacteraceae > CAIOAK01. Next base: position 390,876 of record CAVOWI010000016.1, on the reverse strand, counting down.
GGTACCACTTGCCCTCGCGCCGCAGGATGGCTCCGCCCGGCGCCAGCCGGTCGCGCAGCTCTGCGGCGAGCGCCACCCCCTGCTCCCACTTGGTGGGGCCGATGGCCTCGGATCGCCACTCGGGCGCCTCGGGGTGGAGCCGCGAGTTGAAGGTGGGCTCTCCACCCACGGTCAATTCGAGCCCGGCCCGGTCGAGCGCCGCGTCGGCGCGGTCGGATCCCTCGAGCAGCGCCTTCCAGGTCTCCTCGGAGTACGGGGTCGTCGGCCGGGCCTCGTGCCCCAGCCTCCCCACCCGCATCTCGAACGAGAAGGAGTCGGCCCCGACGTCGGAGGTCCCGATGACGGGGGCAGCCAGCGCGGGGCTGGCAACGCAGGCGAGCGGGATGTGCCCCTCGCCGCAGAAGAGGCCGCTCGTGGCGTCGAGCCCGATCCAGCCGGCGCCGGGCAGGAAGACCTCGGCCCAGGCGTGGAGGTCGACGACGTCGCGCCCCACCCCCCGGGGCTCGCCGGGGATCATGCCCTCGTCGGTGAGCTGGATCAGGTAGCCGGACACGAACCGGGCCGCGAGGCCGCGGGACCGGAGAGCCGAGACGAGGAGCATCGCCGAGTCGCGGCAGCTTCCCCGCCCCTGGCGAAGGGTCTCCTCGGGCGTCCAGACGCCGGGCTCCTCCCGGATCACGTAGCGGGTGCACTCGTGGACGAGCCGGTTCAGCTCGACCACCAGGTCGACCGTCTTCCCCTTGGACGGGAGCCTGGCCAGGAAGGCCTCGAGAAGAGGGCCGCCGCCCAGCGCCGGGTCGCTGGTGCTCAGGAATGGCTCGAGCTCCGGACGCAGCTCCTCCGGATAGGAGAAGGGGGACTCCTGGCACCGGTCGTCGATGAAGAAGTCGAAAGGGTTGACCGGCCGGATGTCGACCGCCATCTCGACCCGCACGGCGAGCTCGGGCAGGTTCGAGCCCTTCGGGAAGGTGACGTGGGCGACGTGGTTGCCCGAAGGGTCCTGCTGCCAGCGGATCTCGGCCGGCTCGGAGACCCGAAGCGAGTAGGTCTCGATCCGGGCCCGGGCGTGGTTGGCGGGGCGAAGCCGGATCTGGTGGGGACCCAGGGCTGCCGGGCGAGGAAATCGGTAGAGGGAGTCGTGCTGCAGGAGCAGGCGCATGTGCGGGAATCTATGGCGTATTGCAAGACGCCTGCCTCTTTTGAACCGTTCGGAACGCCCACCGGCGCAAAGATCGAGCAGCCCTGCCCGCAGAGCGAGCAGCCGGATGCCTGGATCCCCGGCGACCTTCAGGCCGCCGCGGGCGCGACGACGCCGACGGGAATCCGGCGAGGCGCCGGGACCCACGCCCGGGGCTCCACCCGGTTCGTCGCCATCCACCCTTCCCAGGCGACCTCGCCGTCCCGGTGGGCGAGCATGCGGGCACGTCCGAGCTGGGTCGTGCTCCCCGCATTCAGGATGCGCATCCCCGGCGCGCCAGGCAGGGCGACCCGGAACTCCGCCGGCACGTGCCGGTGACCGTGGAGCACGAGCCGGCAGCGCCCGGCGATCCTGCCGAGCAGGTCCTCGCCGAGGGGAAGCTCGTCGGCGCAAGGCAGGCCGATGAAGGTCGCCAGCTTCTCGGCCAGGTCTTCCACCGGGAGCGGCAGCACGTGGTGGTGCAGCATCACCACCGGAACCGCACCCCGTGGCGCGTCGTCGAGCGCCAGCTCGACGTCTGCGACGTCCTGGGCGGAGAGCGCCCCGTGCCCGTCGACGAGCGATCGGTTGTGGGGTGCGGTCGAGTCCAGCCGGACCACGTGAAGGCCCGGCAGCGAGCTCACCGCCACGCGGCCGGCGCGCATGATGCCGCGGGCGGCGTCGTCGCCCATGCGGTCGTGATTTCCAGGAACGGCGAGGAGGCGTCGCGCATCGAGCAGCGGAGCGAAGATCAGCTCGTAGCGGTGCAGCTCCGAGGCGAGGCCGCGGTGAGTGACGTCGCCCGTCAGGAGCACCGAATCCACCCGGGCCTCCACCAGCATCGAGACCAGCCTCCGGGCCGACGCGTCCGTCGCCTCGTCGCGTCCGATGTGGAGGTCGGAGATGTGCACCAGGGTCTGCATCCGGCGTTCGCCTTTCGCCTCGAGTGAAGGAAAGGTTACCGCGGACCCGATGGCGCTCCCGAAACGACCGCGCGACGACTTCGCGTTCGATCAGGCGGCGCCGGAGAGGCCTGCTCCCGCCCGGCCCACCGCGGGGACGCGGAGCATCACCCGCCCACGGGCGTCACGCACGGTGATCTCACCCGGGGTGAGCTTGCCGGCACGGACCAGCGCTTCCTCGAGGGTCTGCGCGGCCTCGACGGGCGTCCAGGCGCGGACGACGGTTCGCGACTCGCCGTCGGCGGAGCCGTACGCACACTCGAATAGACGTTCCCGCTTGCCTCGCATCCTGGCCTCCTCGGGCACGGGGACGATCTACAGGCACCCCGGGCCGGATCGCGAGGTCCGTTGGGGGGCCCCATTTGGGGTCAGCGCTCAAGGACGAGGGCGCCGTCTGCCGCGGGGGCGGCGAGGCGCTCCAGCCTGGACCCGGACAGGACCCGCAGGCGATTTCCCCGCCACTCCACGGTATTTTCCAGGAAGGCGCGGAGGAACGCCGCCAGGAAGAGAAGGTCCTTCAAGGGGGACAGGAGGAGGACCCGGGCTCCGAAGCCGGAGCCGCGCAGGGTCCGCGCCGTGACGCCGTCCAGGACCGCCTTGCTTCCCACGGCCAGGACGGCCAGCGCGAGCGTGAGCGCGCCAGGATCGGAGGCGAGCGCTGCCGCCGCGAACGGGAGGGGGTAGAGCAGGAACTGGCTCGCGTAGACCGGCGTGCCGACGATCTTGCGCTGCATGACGCACCAGCGGCCGTACCGGGACAGGAAGTCCCGCCCGCTTCGCCTGGCGTTCACGTTCAGGATGGCCATCGAACCGATGGCCACGCGCTTCCCCAGCCGGCGCGAAACGTTCACTCCAAGTACATAATCCTCGGCGAGGACGTCCTTGACCGACTCGAAGCCCCCCAGCGCCTCGAGATCGCGGCGCCGGAACGCCATCGACTTGCCCACCACCACGTCCCGGCCGGAGAGCCACTTCGCGGCGATGGTGGCCGGCCCCACGCTGGCGGCGGAATGGAGATTGTCGAGCGCCGCGCCCAGAGTGGCCTCCCCGACCCCGGCGACCGGGTGGGTGACGAGTCCCACGCCCGGATCGGCGAGGTGTGCGGCCACGTCGCGCAGGTAGCCGGCGGGAGCGCGAACGTTCGAGTCGGAGACCAGGAGCACGTCGTGGCGTGCCGCCGCGGCCAGCCCGATGAGCTGGTTGACCTTGGGGTTCAGGCCAGCCTCTCCGCGCTGCAGGACAGTGCGGAAACGCCCGGGCCAATGCGCCGCGGCCGCCGCTGCGACGTTCCAGGCGAGGTCGGCGCGATCGCGCACGCCCAGCACCACCTCGTAGTCGGGGTAGTCGAGGGCAGCGAAGGATTCGAGATTGCTCCACAGGTCGTCGTCGATGCCGCAGAGCGGCTTCAGCACCGAGATGGGCGGCAAGTCGGCCGGCGTCCTCGGAGGCCTCGACAGGTGGCGGCGAAGGGCGGCGAGTTGCAGTGCGGCTGCCACCACGCCGAGCCAGGCCAGCGCGACGAGCGTCCAGGTCATCAATGGGTCCTCCGGGTCAGGCGGGAACCTCTCTGCCCGGGCTCAGGGCCCCGAGCACACGGGCACCGTCCGCGAGAGCGCGCTCGAAGGCGGCGCGCGACCGCACCGGTGTTCCGTTGGTGGCTTCGTGCCGCGCCAGCTCCTCGATCGTGTGCTCGACCGAGATCATCTGGCGAAGTCTCGACGCCAGCCGGCTCGGCGCGCTGGGCAAGCCGCCGCTCCGGAAGTGGGATGCGTCTGCGTAAGCAAGGAGGTAGATCGCGTACAGCTCGTGGTTCGTCATCTTCTTCGGGCCTCCACCAGAGGAGGCTCCCCCACCCGAATCCGCCCGTCGCCCGTGGAGCCATCGCACCGAGAAGACTGGCCCGCTCCGGAGTCATCCACGCGTCCGGCCGGTGACATCTTCCGGGCCGTTCCGCGAGCCCCCGCCGGGTGCCATGCCCGGATCGTCACGCGTTCGTCACCGATGGTGTGGTCCATTGGGGTCCGTGCGCGTGAACCAAGAACTGTCCTGGCTCCACTTCAACCGTCGGGTCCTCGACCAGACCCGGCGGAGCGACTTCCCGATGATGGAGCGGGTCCGCTTCCTCTCCATCTGGGCCTCCAACCTCGACGAGTTCTTCGCCGCCCGCATCTCCCGCCCATTTCTCGAGCAACGCGGCACGGCGACCTACCGGGCGCTGCTGAAGGAGGCGCGAAACCAGGTCGACGCGGCCGGCGAGACCTATCGCACCTTCCTCGATTCGCTCGAGGAGCACGCCATCCGCGTGGTCCCGGTCTCGTCGCTCTCCCGGGAGGAACTCGACTACTTCGGCGCCTTCCTGGCGGAGCAGGTGGCGCCTCGCACCGACGTGCTCCGGGCCGACGCGGTCCGCGAGGTCCGAACCGAGGCACTCTACTTCGCCACCGGCGTGGGCGTGCTCGAGCACCTGGTGCGCCTTCCCGCCAGCCTGCCCCGCCTCATCGAGATCCCGGGGCGCGAGGGGACGTTCGTCCGGCTGGGCGAGTTGCTCCGGGTCCGCAGCGACCTCTTCCTCGACGGGCGAGACCTGGAACTCCACGAGTTGCGGGTGATCCGGCTCGCGGCCATCGATCAGCTCGGCCTCGACTGGGAGGACCTGCCCGCGGCGCTCGAGACCCGTCTCGACGGGCGCCCCAGCCACCTCGAGGTGGAGAAGAACTTCCCCGGACACTGGGCGGAGTCGATCCGCATCGCGCTGGGGCTGGAGGCGGAGGAGGTGTTCCGGGTCGAGCCCCCCATCGACCTTCGAATGGTCTCGACGCTGGTGGACCACGCCCCGGCCGCGCTCCGAGTTCCGGCCGCTTGCGCCCCTGGATGGTGCCGGGCTTCGCTACCGATCCCTTCGCACGCATCGCGCGCAAGGACGTGATGCTCTACCACCCGTACCAGGGGTACGACGCGGTGGAGGACTTCGCCCGGGCCGCGGCCCGGGACCCCAAGGTCAGCGCCATGCGGGCCACCCTCTACCGGGTCGGCGACGACAACGTCCTCGCCGAGTCGCTCATCGAGGCCGCCCGCGCCGGGAAGGACGTGGCGGTCCTGCTCGAGGCCAGGGCCCGCTTCGACGAGCTGCAAAATCTGGAGTGGGGCCTTCGCTTCCAGAACTCGGGCGTCCGCGTCCTGCCGCTCCCGTCCCGGAAGGTCCACGCCAAGGCCATCTGGGTGAAGCGCGGCCCGCGCGAGTTCGTCCACCTGGGCACCGGCAACTACAACACGCGCAACGCGCGGCTCTACACCGACTTCTCCCTCTTCACCGGCGACCGCCGCCTGACCCGGGACGTGAAGCTCTTCTTCGACGCGCTCGAGCACGGCCGGACGCCTCGCATGATCCACCTCAAGACGAGCAGCGCGATCCGGACGCTGCTGCTGGAGCGAATCACCGCCGAGGCGCATCCGGGCGGCCACGTGATCCTCAAGTTCAACCACGTGACCGATCCCGAGGATCCTCACGGCGCTGGCCCGGGCCGCCGCCGCCGGAGCCCGCGTGGACCTCATCGCCCGGACCACCCTCACCGAGGTGGCTCCCGGCGTCCACGCGCGGAGCCTGGTGGGCCGGTTCCTGGAACACGCCCGGGTGGCCGCCTTCCGGAACCGCGGTCGCTGGCTCGTCCACGCCGGTAGCCTCGACGCCATGCCCCGCAACTTCGAAGGGCGCTACGAGCTCTTCTTCCCGGTGACCGATCCGATGGCGCGCCGAATGGTGCTCTCCGAGCTGCGCTCCCAGCTCGCCGACGACGTGAACGCCTTCGAGCTGCGCGAGGACGGTGTCGAGAACGCGCTGTGGGGCGGGACGTCCAGCTGCCAGCTGCCGGACGACCACCGCCGCCACGGGCGACGCCGACCGGCCCCTACGGAGAGGTGAAGTCGGCCTGGCGCTACTTCACGCCCGGCTTCGGAGCCTTCCCGCACGGTGCGAAACACCTGCACGTCGCCGCCGTGCCCAGAAGCAGCACCGCCAGGAAGCCAATCCGCTCCAGGCCTCGGCGAGCAATCCCGCACCCTCCCCCACCTTCGCCCCGAGGAGGAGCAGGAGGGGCACCTGCACCAGCGCGGCCATCGCGTCCACCACGAAGAATTGACGTACCGTCATCCCAGACGCCCCGCAGGCCAGGTAGACCGGCCCGCGCACCAGGGGGACGAACCGGGTCACCGCCACCACGATGCGTCCGTGTCGCACCACCGCCGCGCGGGCGCTCCGGACCGCGTCGGACTGGATGAGCCGCCGCGCCGGCCCGAAGCGCAGGAGCCCGCGCTCTGCCAGGCCCCCGAAGAGCACCGCCGCCGAGTTGGCGGGCAGCAGCCCGGCCAGCACCGCGGCGTAGGCCGTGAGGAAGTCGACCTTGCCCTGGCTCCAGAGGACGCCGAGCGTGGTGATGACCACCTCCTCGGGCAAGGACGGGATCACCGCCGCCTGGAGGAGGAGCCATGTCGCCGCGAGCGCGAGCTGCCATCCGGGAAGATTCGAGAGCGTGGCGAAGAGATCGTTCAAGCGATCCGCGTCTACCTTAGCAGGAAGCCGTCGGCGATGACCGCGGTCGGCGAAGTCATTGCGGTAGCCAGGGGAACGACGAACGCGAACCGTGCCGCCGCCTCGGCCGAGCGGGCCGGTGGATCATGAATCGGACGATGAATGCGACGATGACCACCAGGGACACCCAGACCATCACGCCAAGGAGCAGGAGTTGCCGGTCGGGATGGGCTGGGGCCATCGTCGATCTGATAGTCGATCGGCTAGTCGGCTCCGGGGTGTTGGGATGGAGACTGCGTGACGATTTCCGGTCACAAGTCCGGAGCCAATCAGCCAAGCGCCCCCGCCTCGCCGGAGGACGAAGCGGGGGCAGCGCTCTCGGACAGCACGGCCAAGCCGCCAGCGCATGGTGTCTATATACCGCGTGGGACGATCCGCGCCGTGACGGATCGGCAAACCTTCCAGGCGTCACTCCGAAGGGACTACCCGCTCCCGGACGTCGGCGCCGTGACCGGTCTTGCCCGACTTCCACCCAGGCGACCTCGGAAGGAGCCCTCCCGAGGCTCGACCGACACAGCCGCAGGTCGAATGCGACCGGAGGGGCCGTCCTCCATCTGGGCCATGAAGCCGACGAGCCGGACCCGCCGGCCGTCGAGGCCGGTCAGCTTGTCGGACGGCTGAAGCCTGGCCGAGGCAGGGCGGAAGAACTCGGAGAACGCGAGTGCGGCGGGATCGGCGGCCGACACCATGACGGCCAGCGCGGCGACTGCGGCAGCTCCACTCATCTGGCTTCTCCCCCGTGGCCGGCGTGGCCGCAGGTGGGAGAAGCTAGGAAGGGCGGCAGCCCTTGCCGTTCCGAACCGGCAACGACTTCGTGGCGACGCTGACTGTAAGTGAGTACTCACGCGCTCGGGACCGGCGCGCCCTCGCCGCCCCGGCTGCCCGGGTGGCGCACGTCGGTGCCGCGGACCATGTAGACCACCATCTCCGCCACGTTGGTGGCGTGGTCGCCGAACCGCTCCAGCTGCTTGGCGGCGAACATGATGCTGGTGGCCCGGCGGATGACCCGCGAGTCCTCCATCATGTAGGCGAGCAGGTCGTTGAAGAGCCGGTGGTAGATGGCATCGAGGAGGTCGTCCCCCTCGATGACCTCCTCGGCCTTCTCCACGTTCTTCTCCACGAAGGCGTCGAGCGCCTTCTCCAGCTGGGAACCGGAGAGGTCGGCCAGCGCGGTGAGGTCGTGGAAGGGGCGGCTCGGCGGGGATTGCGCCAGGTCCATGGCTCGCTCGGAGACGTTCACCGCGAGGTCGCCCATTCGCTCGAGGTCGGTGACGATCTTGAGGGCGGTGGTGATGAAGCGCAGGTCGCTGGCGGCAGGCTGCCGCAGCGCCAGCAGCCGCCGGCACATGTCGTCGATCTCCACCTCGGTGCGGTTCACTTCCCTGTCCTGGGCGATGACCTTCTCGGCCAGGGCCGCGTCCCGCTCGATGAGGGAGCGCACGGCGCCGGCCATGGCGGCCTCGACCTTGCCGCCCATCTCGAGAAGGCGGTCGCGCAGATCCCGCAGCTCGGACTCGTAGACCTTGTCGGTGTGGGTGTCTGGGGCCATGGTCTACCCGAACTTCCCGGTGACGTAGTCCTCGGTGCGCTTCTCCGAGGGGTTGGTGAAGATCTTCTCGGTGGGACCGACCTCGACGAGGTCGCCCATGTAGAAGAAGGCGGTCTGGTCGGAGACGCGCCCGGCCTGCTGCATGTTGTGGGTCACGATCACGATGGTATAGCGCTCCTTCAGCTCGTGGATCAGGTCCTCGATCTTGGCCGTGGCGATGGGGTCCAGCGCGCTGGCCGGCTCGTCCATCAGGAGGACTTCGGGCTCGACGGCCAGGGCGCGGGCGATGCACAGGCGCTGCTGCTGGCCGCCGGAGAGCGAGAGCGCGCTCGCGCCCAGCCGGTCCTTCACCTCTTCCCAGAGCGCCGACTGGCGCAGCGTGCGCTCCACGATCTCGTCGTGGTTCCCGCGGAAGGCGATTCAGCTTCAATCCGGCGGCGACGTTGTCGCGGATGGACATGGTCGGGAACGGATTGGGGCGCTGGAATACCATGCCCACCCGGCGGCGCAGGGTCACGGGATCCACGTCGCGCCCGAGGAGGTCCTTGCCGTCGATGAGGAGCGTGCCCTCGGCCCTGGCACCGGGAATGAGCTCGTGCATGCGGTTCAGGCAGCGCAGGAAGGTGGACTTCCCGCATCCCGACGGACCGATGGCCGCCGTCACCGAGTGGGGCGTCACGGTCAGGTTCACGCCGTGCAGCGCGTGGTTCTTGCCGTACCAGGCGTTCAGGTCGCGCACCGTGAGCTTTGGCTCTGGGGCAACGGGCTCGGCGACGGACAGGCGCCCAGACTCGGAAATTGGTCGTTCGAAGGGTTTCATCGGAGTTGCCATTTCCAGGTTGGAGATCATTGCGCCCCCGCCATCCGGTTCCGGGAGAGGAGCCGGGCCATCAGGTTGAGCAGTCCGACCAGCAGCAGGAGAACCAGCGCCGCGGTCCACGCCTTGGAGTGCCAGTCCTCGTATGGGCTGATGGCGTAGTTGTAGATCTGGACGGTGAGTGACGCGGTGGGCTGCGTCGGGTCGGTGTTCCAGTACTGGTTGTTGAGCGCCGTGAAGAGCAGCGGCGCGGTCTCGCCTGCGGCCCGGGCGACGGCCAGCAGCACCGCGGTGACGATCCCCCCCAGCGCGGTGGGGATGATGACGCGAAGGCTGGTCTTCCACCCTGGAACGCCGAGCGCGAGCGATGCCTCCCGGAGCGCGGCCGGCACCAGGCGGATGAAGTCCTCGGTGGAACGAGCCAGCGACGGGATCATGATGAGCGCCAGCGCCACGCCGCCCGCCAGCGCGGAGAAGCGCTTCATCTGCGTGACGATGAGGCCGTAGGCGACGATGCCGATGACGATGGAGGGAACCCCCGCGAGCACCTCTGCCGTGAAGCGGATCACCCTGCCGGCCGGGCCGTCCCCTTTCTCTGCCAGGTAGACGCCCGCGCCCACCCCGACCGGCAGCGCCATGAGGCTCGCCAGGCCGACCATGAAGAACGTTCCGACGATGGCGTTCCCGACCCCGCCGCCGGGCTCGCCCACCGGAGTGGGAAGGCTCACGAAGAAGGATGCCGAGAGCCCCGGCGCGCCGCGGGACACCACCAGCCAGAGCAGGGAAGCGAGCGGGACGAGCGCGACCAGGACGCCCGTGCCACTGGCGACCGTCCAGAACACGTTCACGAAGCGGCGCCAGCGGAGCGGGTTCATGCCTTCGCCCCCCGGGGGCCGCGCGCCACGGTCATGATCAGGATCTGGGCCACGGCGTTGAGAATGAGGGTGATGCCGAAGAGCACCAGGCCGAGCGAGGCGAGCGCGCCGATGTGCACGTCTCCGGTGGCCTCGGCGAACTCGTTGGCGATCACCGCGGGCAGCGAATACCCTGGCGCGAAGAGGGACGCGCTGATCTCCGGGGAGTTGCCGATGACCATGGTCACCGCCATGGTCTCGCCGAGCGCGCGGCCGAGGCCGAGCAAGGTCGCTCCGAGGATTCCTGGGCGGGCATAGGGCAGCACCGCGATCCGGATGGCTTCCCAGCGGGTGGCTCCGAGAGCCAGCGCCCCCTCCTTCAGCGCGGGCGGGACCGTCTTCAGCACCTCGATGGTGACCGACGCGATGGTGGGCAGGATCATGAGCGCCAGGATGAGCCCGGCGGCCAGGAACCCGAGACCGATCATCGGGCCCCGGAAGAAGGGAAGGAAGCCGAGGGTGCGCTGCAGCGCCGGCTGGAGGAACTCGCGAAGCCACGGCACCATCACGAAGAGCCCCCAGAGCCCGAAGATCACGCTGGGGATGGCGGCCAGCACCTCGATGGCAAAGGCCACCGGGGGCCGGAGCCGCCTGGGCCCCATCTCGGAGAGGAAGAGCGCGAGCCCCACCGAGACCGGGAGGGCCACCAGGATGGCCACGATGCTCGTCACCAGCGTGCCGTAGATGAACGGCAGGGCGCCGAACTTCTCCTGGACCGGGTCCCAGTCCGACGAGGTGAGGAAGCGATAGATGCTGATGTGGTCGAACGCCGGCGACGCGACCCGCCCCAGCTCGAGGAGGATCAGTCCGGCGACGACGAGGATCGTCCCGCCCAGGATGGTGAGGCCCCAGCCCCAGGCCCGGTCGCCGAGGTGGGCGAAACGGGCTGGGGTGGGTCCCGCGCGAGCGGAGGCGATGTCAGTTGACGGGCGCAAGCGCGACCGGCTTGCCCTGCACGAGCAGCCCCTGGATGGTCTTCTCGACGTTGGCCACGACGGGCTTCGGCAAGGGCGCGTAGTCGAGCGGGATGGCCATGGCCTGACCGGCGTGCACCGCCCACCAGAGGAACTTCACCATGGCGTCCCCCTTGGCCTTGTCCTTCGCATCCTTGTGGACGAGCAGGTAGGTGAAGGAGGCGATCGGGTAGGCGTTCTTGCCGGAGGGGTCGGTGACCGAGACGCGGAAGTCGGGGGGAAGGACCACGCCCGCGGCGGCGGCCGAGGTGGACTCGAGCGTCGGCAGCACGAAGTTGCCGTCCCTGTTCTGCAGGGACGTGACCGGCAGCTTGTTCTGGTTCGCGTAGGCGAGCTCCACGTAGCCGATCGAGCCCGGCGTCTGCTTGATGAGCCCGGTCACGCCCTCGTTGCCCTTGCCGCCCAGCCCCACGGGCCAGGAGACGCTCTTGCCGGTGCCGGCCTTTTCCTTCCACTCCGCCGAGATCTTGGTCAGGTAGTCGGTGAAGACGTAGGTCGTGCCCGATCCGTCGGAGCGGCGGACCACCGTGATCGCCACGTCGGGGAACTTGATGTCCGGGTTGATCTTCGCGATGGCCGGGTCGCTCCACTTCGTGATCTTGCCGAGGAAGATGTCGGCCAGCACGGCCGGGGTCAGCTTCAGGCCGGTGAAGGGGGCGTTGTAGGTCACCACCACCGCGCCGAGCACCGTGGGGATGTGCACGGCGTCCGGGACCTTGGCGAGCTCGGCGTCGCTCATGGGGGCGTCGGTCGCTCCGAAGTCCACCGTGCCGGCGGTGAACTGCTGGATCCCGCCGCCCGACCCGATCGACTGGTAGTTGAAGCGGATGTCCGGGTAGAGCTTGTTGTACTCGGAGAACCACTTCGAATAGAGCGGGAACGGGAAGGTGGCGCCGGCCCCGGTGATGAGGAGCGGGTCGGCGGCGGAGGCGGTGCTGAAGCCCAGCGTGAGCAGGGCGGCCAGGGCGAGCTTCTTCGTCATCGGAGATTCTCCAGTCGGAATCGATCGCGTGAGGGTCGTGTGATTTCGACCGGAGATGTAACGGGCGCACGTGACGGGACGGTGACGGCGCCGTGAAGACTGGAGGAGCCGGAAGCGAACGTTTTTCGTCAATATTTCTGATGGTTTGACGCTTCCACCTGGACCGTCGAGCGGGGCAGGCGCACCCGGAAGGAGGTTCCTCCGGCTCCGGTCTCGACGTCGATCTCCCCGGCCTGCATCTGGACGAGGTGCTTCACGATGGCGAGGCCGAGCCCGGTGCCCCCCGAGCCGCGCGAGCGACCCGGGTCCACCCGGTAGAAGCGTTCGAAGAGCCGGGGAAGGTGGTGGCGCTCGATGCCGGGACCGGTGTCCTCGACCTCCACGTCGACGCTGTCGCCGGAGCCGGACGCCGACACGGTGGCCCGCCCCCCCTCCGGCGTGTACTTCACCGCGTTGTCGAGCAGGTTCACGAGCACCTGCTCGAGCGCGCGGGCATCGGCCATCACGGCGGTGCCCTCGGGGATCTCCACGCGCAGCTCGATGTTCTTGCGGCGGGCGGGCTCGGCGCAGACCTCCACCGCACGCCGGGCCGTGGCCTCGACCGACACCGGCTCGAGCCGAACCGGCCACTGCCGGGACTCGATTCGCGAGAGGTCGAGGAGGTCGTTCGTCAGGCGGGCCAGCCGCTCGGCGTTGCGGGCGATCATCTCCACGAAGGTGCGCGCCTGGGCCGGGTCGTCCATGGCTCCGGAGAGCAACGTCTCCGCGGCGCCGGCGATGGCGGAGACCGGCGTCCGCAGCTCGTGGCTGGCGTTGGCCACGAAGTCGCGGCGGGTGGACGCGGCCATCCGTGCATCGGTGACGTCGCGAAGAAGCACCAGCACCTCGCCGCGAAGAAGCGGGACGAGGTGCGCAACCCAGGTCCGCTTGCCGAGCTGGATCTCGAGCCGCTTGGGTGTCCCCTCGAGCGCCCTGCGGGCCGCCTCCGCCAGCTCGGCGTTCCGGGTGATCTCGAGCACGGTGAGCCCGACGGCGCGCACGCCGGGTGCCAGGCCGTCGAGGGCGGAGTTCGAGACCCGGACCTTCCCATCCGGGGCCACCAGGCCGGCAGCGTCGGGCATGGCGGCGAGCAGCTCTCGCTCCGGCTGGACTCGCTCCCTCGCCCGCAACTGCTCCTCGCGCTGCGCGAGCAGCACGGCCAGCCGATCGACTCCGGGAGCGAACTCGGCGCGGGGACCGCCACCCAGCTCGGCCTCCAGGGCCCGGATGGCCGCCTGCACCGGGTCGCGGAACACGGCCACGGCTCAGGTCCCGTCGGCCGGATCGAGCAGCCGGTAGCCGACGCCCCGCACGGTCTCGAGCAGGTCGCGCGCCGGGCCCAGCTTCTCCCGCAGCCGCTTCACGTGGGTGTCGACGGTGCGGGTCTCGAGCTCGCTCGACATCTCCCACACGTCGGAGAGGAGCCGCTCCCGCGACTGCACCCGGCCGGCTCGCGTGACCAGCATGGCGAGCAGCTTGAACTCGAGCGGCGTGAGCTCGAGCAGCTCGCCGCGCACCCATGCCCGGTGGGCGTCGACGTCGATGCGGATCCCGCCGACCTCCGTCACCGGCTTGTCGCTCCCCTGCTGGCCGGCCCGGCGCAGCACCGCCTTCACCCTCAGGAGAAGCTCGCGAACGCTGAAGGGCTTCACCACGTAGTCGTCGGCCCCCAGCTCGAAGCCCACCACCCGGTCGAGCTCCTCGCCCTTGGCGGTGAGGACGATGACCGGCACGGCGCGGGTGCGGGGGTCGCTCTTGAGCTGCCGGCAGACCTCGGTCCCGGTCATGTCCGGCAGCATGAGATCGAGGAGCACCAGGTCCGGTGGCCGGCGGCGCGCAGCGGCGAGCGCCTCTTCTCCGCCGTAGGCGAGCGTGGTCTCGAAACCGCCCTGACGCAGGTTGAAGTCGAGCAGGCTGACGAGGTCGCGCTCGTCGTCCACCACCAGAACGTTGGGCACGGTGGACTCTTATCCCAGCGCCCGGTGACGGGCCCGTGCCTAATGGGGCAAGACTGGGTGACGGCCGGGGCCCCGCCAGGGGGAGGCGGCGGAAGGGACCGTGTCGGGAAAGGTGGTCGGTTCCCCGTACCATGGAGGGCACTGGTTCGACCTCTCCGGGGCGTTTGGCGCTAGCATGGCGGCCAAGGGAGACGCCACGGAACTGGAGCACCACGACGAGGTCCCCGAGGCCCATCTCCACGGAACCGCCCGCGACCTCCGCCGTGGCGTGAGGGAGTGGTTCCATGGGTTCTCGCCCGCGGGAGCCGCCATCATCGCCGCAGCGCTGGTGCTTTCGGTGGCGGCCGCCGACGTGTACGCCGGCCCGGGCGTCGACCTGACCCTCCTCTACGTGGGCCCCATCGGCTTCGGGACCTTCTTCGCCGGCCTGGGTGCCGGCGCCGGCCTGGCGGTCCTTGCGGCCGCCTGCTCGCTCGAGACTTCTCGCATCTCCGGCGAGCAGGTCGCGCCCGCCGTGATGGCCTGGAACACCGCGCAGCAACTGGGTGTCTTCCTTCTCCTTTCCGGGGTCCTGGACGCTTTCAAGAAGCGGCTCCTCCACGAGCAGCAGGCCGCCCGGACCGACTCCCTCACCTCGCTCGCCAACCGCCGCGCCTTCGTCGAGTCGGCCTGGGTCGAGCTGGAGAGGGCCCGGCGCCACGGGAGGCCGCTCTCCCTGCTCTACATCGACTGCGACGACTTCAAGGCGGTGAACGACCGGCTCGGGCACGTGGGCGGTGACGCGGTGCTGGCGGCCGTGGGGAAGACGCTTCAGGAGGCCGTCCGCGGGCACGACACCGTGGCCCGCCTGGGCGGCGACGAGTTCGGGATCCTCCTGCCCGAGATCGACGGCCCGGGCGCCACGGCGCTCGCCGAGCGGCTCCGGGCGCAGCTGCGGGAAACGCTGACCAGCCGGTGGGACCGGGTCACCTTCAGCATCGGCGTGGCAACCTTCGTCACCCCGCCGGCGTCGGTGGACGAGATGATCCTCCGGGCGGACGAGCTCATGTACCAGGCCAAGCGATCCGGCAAGGACGGCTGGAGGGCCGCGACCTGGGGCGGGGTGGAGACCTCGGCTTGAGGCTCGTCGCCACCTGCGCGAGCGGAACCGAGGGAGCGGTCCGAAAGGAGCTTGCCCGGCTGGGGATGCGCCACGCCAAGGGCGGGCGCGGCGCGGTCTCGTTCGAGGGCCGGATCGAGGACGGGATGCGGGCCTGCCTCTGGTCGCGCACCGCCATGCGGGTGCTCGCGCCGCTCTCGAGCTTTCCGGCGCCCGACGCCGCGGCGCTCTACGAGGGGGTCCGCGCCGTCGACTGGACCGAGTGGCTCACCGTGAAGACCACGCTGGCAGTGGACGCGACCGGGACCGCGCCGGGACTCCACCACGCGGGGTTCGTCGCACTCAAGGTGAAAGACGGCGTGGTCGACTGCCTGCGCGACCGGCTGGGCGCCCGCCCCGACGTGGACACCCGGGACCCGGACGTCCGCATCGTCGTGCACCTGGCCCGGGGGCAGGCCGAGCTGTCGCTCGACCTCTCCGGCGCCCCGCTCTACCGGCGTGGCTACCGGAACACGGTGCAGGACGCGCCCCTCAAGGAGACGCTGGCCGCCTCCATCCTGGCGCTGGGCGGCGCCGACCTCGACCTCCCCTTCCTCGATCCCCTCTGCGGCTCCGGGACGCTCGCCATCGAGCACGCCCTCTCGGCCCGGAGGATCGCTCCTGGCCTGAAGCGCGTCTTCGGCTTCCAGCGCTGGCCACGCTACCGGGGTGAGTGGCAGTCGGCGTGGGACAGCATGAAGGAGGAGGCTCGCGCCGCAGCGCTCCCGGCCGCGCCGGCTCCCATCCGGGCGAGCGACCGGTCGGAAGAGGCGCTCGACGCCTCCCGGCGCAACGCCCTGGCGGCAGGCGTGGCGGCCGACATCCGGATCGAGCTCGCCGAGGCCCGAACGATCGAGCCCTTCGGCGACCGGGGGACGATCTGCGCCAACCCGCCCTACGGCGAACGTATCGGGGGCCAGCCGCTGCAGCTGGTCGGGTTCTATCGTGGGCTCGGGGAGGCCTTCCAGCGGTTCCACGGGTGGAGCGTCCTGGTCCTCTCCGGCAACCCCCAGCTCGAGCGGAACCTGGGTCTCCGGCCCGAGTGGACCCACCGGCTCTGGAATGGCCCACTCGAGGTGAACCTCCTTCGCTACCTCGTGCCCTGAGCCGGCCCGGCCCTCATCTTTCCCGGGGACGCGGCACCAGGGTCGATTAAAGTCTTCTGGATATCCAACCCCCCCGAACGGGATCTTCCGGCGGGATCGAGAAAGAAGGAACCCCCATGAAGTCGCTCCTCCGCGCCTGTGCGTCCACGGTCGCCCTGCTCGTCCTCTCCTCCTGCACCACCACCAACATGGTCCAGGTCTGGCGGGATCCGAACTACAAGGCCACCCCGGTGAACCGCATCTTCGTCATCGCGATCATGCCCAACGACGCCTACCGCGTCTCCTTCGAGAACGCGCTGGCCCAGGCGTTCGTGAACAAGGGTTTCCAGGCCGCGACGGCATCCAGCGTCTTCCCGCCCGGGCAGCTCGACAAGGAGAAGGTCAGGCAGTACGTGGCCGACAACAAGGTCGACCTGGTCATCGTGCAGCGGCTCACCAAGAAGACTTCCGAGGTCTACGTTCCGCCCCAGGCGTACTACACCGGCGGCTACTACGGCGCGTACGGGTATGGCTGGGGGGGCGGCATGGCCTACTCGCCCGGGTACGTCTCGGAGGAGACCAACGTGGTGGCGGAGACCAGCGTCTATTCCACCAGCACTTCCCCCGAGACGCTGGTCTGGGCCGGCCACTCCGACACCTTCAACGTTCAGGGCGCCCAGGGCGCGGCCCAGTCGCTCGCGGCGTCGCTGGTGGCCGATCTCATCAAGGCCGGGATCCTGGTCAAGTAGCGCCGCGCCGTCAGCCGTCCTGCAGCTTCTTGAGCCGCGCCTCGAGCCTTTCGACGAGGCGCGGATTCTGCTGCACCTTCGGCAGGGTTGCGGCGTATTCGATGGCGGCCCGGAGCGCGTCCTGCGCACCGGCGGCATCCCCCTTGGCTTCCAGGATGGTCGCTCGCTGGGCCAGCACGCGGATCTTCCGCGGCCCGTAGGCGAGAGCGAAGGCCCGGCCGGAGGCGGCAAGGGCCTCGTCGGGCCTCTTCATCTCGAGGTAGAGCAGCGCCAGCCGGTAGGGCGGGTTGTAGTCCTTCGGCGCGGCCTCTTCCGATGCCTGGAGGAGCGGGACCGCGCGGGCAGGGTCGTGGAGCTCCATTGCCGCGCCCACGATCCAGGAGTCGAGCATGGTCCGGGCCTCGGCGGTCTTCCCCGCCGCGCGCTCGGCGACGAGGAACGCCCACCACTCCTCGGCACGGGCGGTGGCCCCCTTCTCGTCCCCGGCCTTCTCGCGTGCCTGCACGAGCCTCTCGTGGAGGCCGGCCCGGTCGTCGGCCAGCACGCCGGGCAGCTTCACGGCCTCGGCCGCCAGCGGCTCGAGCTTCGCGACGGCCCTCTTTGCCCATGGCTCGTCGGAGTCCAGCGCGCAGGAGAGCCCCACCGAGACGACGTTCGCGAACGACTGACCGCGCGCCATGCCGGGCGCCTCGGCGGCCGCGACCTCCGCGCAGCGAAGCGGCTGCTTGCTGGCATCCAGCCCGAGCACCAGCGACTCGAGGGTTCGCGCCCGGCGAGGCCAGGTGCGACCGCCCCTGGCGAGCGCCTTCTCCCAGAGCTGGATGGCCTCCGCCGTGTGCCCGGCCGCGTTCTCGCGGTCGGCCTGCGCCAGGAGCGCGTCGGCGCCCTGGCCTGGCGCGCCCTTCACCGCCCGTTCACCGTCGGCGAGGAGCCTGGCCAGGTCCGCCGCGGTGGCCGTGCCCAGCCACTTCAGCGCCGGCTTCTCCGTCGCCGGGTCGATGACGAGGAACGTGGGCCAGACCTCGATGGGGAACTTCTCGAGGAACGCGGCGTTGCCCTCCTTCTCGGTGTCGATCTCGAGCCAGACGAACCGCCCGGCCATCTTCACGAGCGCTGGGTCCCGAAGGACCGTGGCGCGCATGAAGTTGCAGGTCTTTCACCAGGGGGCCCAGGCGTCGACGAAGACCGGCACCTTCCGGGCCTTCGCCTCGGCGATGGCCTTCGGCCAGTCGTCGGAGATCCAGCCGGGGCCTGCGGCGGCGCTGATCGCCGGGGCGGCGAGGAGCGCGGCCAGGAGGAGGGAGCGAGGGAGGCGCATGGTCTACGTCCTCTTCTTCAGCGAGAGACCCATGGTGAAAGTGGCCACCGGCTCGTCACCGTACTTCTCCGGGACCGTGGCCACGACGTCCACCGGGAGGGTGACCCGCTCGCCGGTGCGCTCGGTCGTCGCAACCGCCTCGGCGATGCGTCGCCCGTCACGGGTCCGGAAGACCACGTCGCCGTCGGCCCTCTTGAGGAACTCCATCCTCGCGTACTTGAAGACGGGCACGACCCTGGGGTGGCTGGCGCGGATGAGCGCGAAGGCGTTCATCCCGGAAGCGAGATCGGCCCCGGCCGCCAGCACCCCCACGTACATGGAGCCCACGTGGTTCCTGGTGCGCCAGCCGAGCGGGATCCCGATGGCCGCTCCCTCGTCGTCCAGCTCGATGACGTGGGGCGCGACGAAGAGCATCACCGGGATGCGGAGCCCGAGCAGGCGGACCGCGGCGGTTTCCTTGAAGAGCACGGGCGGCAGGTTAGCCCGGGTCCGGGCGCCTGTCGTCCCCCCGCGATAGATCGGGTGCGTGCTCCCCGGATTCCACCCCGTGGTCTCGGGCTGGTTCGAGTCCCGCTTCGGCTCCCCCACCGAGCCGCAGGCCGCGGGCTGGCCGGAGATCCAGGCCGGGCGCGACGTGCTCGTCTCCGCACCCACCGGTTCGGGCAAGACCTTCGCGGCCTTCCTCTCCGGCATCGACTCCCTCTTTCGCGAGGGGCTCCAGGGCGACCTCCCCGACGAGACCCGCATCCTCTACGTCTCGCCGCTGAAGGCGCTGTCGAACGACATCGAGAAGAATCTCCGCGAACCCATCGCCGCCCTGCGAGAGGCCGCGGCGGCGGCGGGGCTGCGGCCGCCGTCGATCAGGGCCGGCGTGCGGACCGGCGACACGCCCTCGTCGCGCCGCCAGGCCATGATGAAGCGGCCGCCCCACGTGCTCGTCACCACGCCCGAGTCGCTCTATCTCCTGCTCACGAGCGAGAAGGGGCGCCGGTCGCTCACGTCCGTGCGCAAGGTCATCGTCGACGAGATCCACGCCGTGGCCCGGGACAAGCGAGGGAGCCACCTGGCCCTCTCGCTCGAGCGGCTGGAGGCGCTCTGCACGCGCCGGCCGCAGCGCATCGGGCTTTCGGCGACCGTGACCCCCGTGGAGGAGGTGGCGCGCTTCCTGGTGGGCGCCGGGCGCGTCCGGCGCGGCGCCGCCGACTGCGCCATCGTCGAGGTGGGTCGCGGCCGCGTGCTCGACCTGGGCATCGAGATCCCGAAGGACGAGCTCTCCTCGGTGGCGTCGAAGGAGCAGTGGGCCGAGACCTACGACCGGATCGCCGAGCTGGCCCGGGAGAACCGCACCACGCTGGTCTTCGTGAACACCCGGCGGCTGGCCGAGCGGGCCGCGCACGCGCTCGGGGAGCGGCTCGGCGACGCGGCGGTGGCGGCGCATCACGGGAGCCTCTCGCGGACCCGGCGCCTCGACGCGGAGGACCGGCTCAAGTCGGGGTCGCTTCGCGCGGTCGTGGCCACCGCCTCGCTCGAGCTGGGCATCGACATCGGCACGGTGGACCTGGTGGCGCAACTGGGAAGCCCGGGGGCGCTGCACGTCGCGCTGCAGCGCGCCGGCCGATCCGGACACTGGCGCGGGGCGACCCCGAAGGCCCGCTTCTTCCCGATGAGCCGGGACGAGCTCGTGGAGTGCGCTGCGCTGGTGCGGGGGCTGCGGGCCGGGCATCTGGAGACGATCGCGCCCCCTCGCCACCCGCTCGACGTGCTCTCCCAGCAGATCGTGGCCGAGGCGGCGTGCCGGCCGCTCGGCGAGGACGACCTCTTCGCGCTCGTGCGTCGCGCCTGGCCCTACCGCGACCTTCCGCGCACGGAGTTCGACGCGGTGGTGTCGATGCTCTCGGAGGGGATGGCCACGCGGCGCGGCCGCGCAGGCGCGCTCCTCCACCGGGACGGCGTGAACCACGTGGTCCGCGGCCGCCGCGGCGCCCGCATCGCCGCCCTCACCGGGGGCGGCGCCATCCCGGACAACGCCCAGTACCAGGTGGTGGCCGAGCCGGAGGGGGTTGTGGTTGGCTTGCTGGACGAGGACTACGCCGTCGAGAGCATGGCCGGCGACGTCTTCCTGCTCGGCAACACGGCCTGGCGGATCCGGCGCATCGAGTCGGGAATCGTCCGGGTCGAGGACGCGGGCGGGGCCGCGCCGGGCGTCCCCTTCTGGAACGGCGAGGCTCCGGGGCGGAGCGCGGCGCTCTCGGCCGAGGTGTCGCGCCTGCGCGCCGACATCGAGCCCTTGCTCCCCCGCCGGGAGGAGGCCATCGGCTGGCTGGTTGCCGCCGGCGCGCTCCCGGAGGCCGGGGCCCGGCAGGCGGTCGACTACCTGGCCGCCGGGCGGGATGCACTCTCGGTTCTGCCCACCCAGGACACGCTCGTCGCCGAGCGCTTCTTCGACGAGGCGGGGGGCATGCAGCTCGTGCTCCACGCCCCCTTCGGCGCGCGGCAGAACAGGGCGCTCGGCCTCGCGCTGCGAAAGCGTTTCTGCCGTTCCTTCGACTTCGAGCTGCAGGCGGCGGCCAACGACGACGGCGTGCTCCTCTCGCTCGGACCGCAGCACTCCTTCCCGCTCGAGTCGATCTTCGAGATGCTCTCCTCCGAGCGCATCGACGAGGTGCTCGTCCAGGCGGCGCTGCAGTCGCCCATGTTCCCGATTCGCTGGCGCTGGGACGCCACCCGAGCGCTCGCCCTTCCCCGGATGCTGGGCGGCCGGAAGGTCCCGCCCCCCATCGCCCGCATGCGGTCCGACGACCTGCTCGCGGCGGTGTTCCCCCTCGCCGTGGCGTGCCAGGACAACGCCGACCTGCACGCCGGGCCGGTCGAGCCGCCCGACCACCCGCTCGTCGCCGAGGCGCTGCGCGACTGCCTGGGCGAGGCCATGGACGCCGCCGGGCTGAAGAGGCTCCTGCGGCGGATCGAGGCAGGCGAGGTCCGGCTGGTGGCCCGCGACCTCGCCGAGCCCTCCCCGCTCGCCCACGAGATCCTGGGCGCAAAGCCCTGGGCCTTCCTCGACGACGCGCCGCTCGAGGAGCGCCGGGCTCGCGCAGTGGTCCTGCGCCGCGCGCTGCCGGCGGCCGAGGCGGCCGGTCTCGGCGCGCTCGACCCGGACGCACTGCGCGAGGTGGTGGAGCAGGCGCGCCCGGAAGCCCGGGACGCCGAGGAGTTGCACGACCTGCTCCTCGACGTGGGATTCCTGCCGGCCGCCGAGGGGGCTCCCTGGCGCGAGTTCTTCGAAGGCCTCCTCCGCGCCGGCCGGGCCGGGCGGGCGAGGCTCGCCGGGCGGGAGGTCTGGGTGGCGGCGGAGCGGTCGGGTGCGTGGCGCGCTCTCTCGGCCGAGCCGGGCATCGACCTCTCTCCGCTCGACCCTCCGCTCCCCCCGGTCGCCACGGAGGAAGCACCGGCCTCGCCCGACGAGGCGGCGGCCCGCGCGCTGCGCGGCTGGATGGCGAGGCTCGGACCGGTCACGGTTTCGTCGCTCTCGACGCGGCTGGGGCTGCCCGAGCCGCTGGTGGTGGCTGCCCTGCACCGGCTCGAGTCGGAGGGGCTGGTTCTCCGCGGCTCGTTCCTCCCCGGCGGCGTCCCCGGCGCCGACTGGTGCGACAGGGGCCTGCTGGCCCGGATCCACCGGGCCACGCTCGGACGCCTGCGCCGCGAGATCGAGCCCGTCTCGGGCGCCGATCTCGTTCGTTTCCTGCTCCGCTGGCAGCACGCGGCTCCCGGCTCACGCCTCCACGGGGCGCGTGGCGTCACCGAGGTGGTCGGGCAGCTCCAGGGCTTCCACGCGGCGGCGGGCGCCTGGGAGCGGGAGATCCTTCCGGCCCGCGTGGCCGGCTACGAGCCTGGCCTGCTCGACGCGCTCTGCCTTTCCGGCGAGGTGGCGTGGGGCCGGCTCGCGGTGACCGTCGACCCCGGCGAGGGACCGCGACGCCGCCCGGCTCCCACCCGCCATGCGCCGATCACGCTCGCGCTCCGCTCCGACCTGCCGTGGCTCCTCCGTGCCGCCTGGGGTGAGCCCCCGGCGCTCGGGGCCTCGGCCCGGGCGCTCGTCGATCTGCTCGCCCGGTGCGGCGCCTGCTTCCTCCCCGACCTGGCCGCCATGACGGGTCGCCTGCCCGGGGAGGTGGACGGCGCGCTCTGGGAACTCGTCTCGGCAGGGCTCGTCACCTGCGATGGCTTCGCCGGGCTTCGCTCGCTCCTCGACCCGCCGCCGCGCCACCGGCCGCGCCGGCCCGGGCAGGGAGGCGGGCGCTGGGCGCTTCTCCGGCCCCCATCGCCCGCCGACGCACCGGTTGCGTCACCGCTCGAGCCCATGGCCAGGCAGTTCCTCGCTCGATGGGGCGTCGTCTTCCGCGACCTCATGGCCCGCGAGCCGCTCTCCCCGCCCTGGCGCGAGCTTCTCCCCGTCTACCGCTCGCTCGAGGCCCGCGGCGAGATCCGCGGCGGCCGCTTCGTGGCTGGCCTCTCCGGCGAGCAGTTCGCGCTGCCGGCCGCCGTCGAGGCGATGCGGGCGGTGCGACGCGCGCCAAAGGAAGCCGAGCGGGTGGAGCTCTCCGGCGCCGACCCGCTCAACCTGGTGGGGCTCCTGCTCCCGGGCGCGAAGGTCCCGGCGACGCTCGGCGCTCGCCTCGCCTTCGTGGACGGCGTTCCCGCTCAGACGTTGATCGACTCGACCGGCCGGTAGCGCCGCGCCATCACCACGAAGCCGATCGCGCAGAAGAGCATCAGCGCCGCGAAGAAGGCGAAGTAGGCCGCCCCGTGGAACCGGTTCCACTGGCTCACCACCGCGGCGACGAGGTTCCCACCCGCGGTGGTCAGCATCCAGAAGCTCATGATGGTGCTCTTCATCGTCTTCGGCGCCTGGGTGAAGGCGAACTCGAGCCCGGTGACCGAGATCATCACCTCGCCCGCGGTGAGGAAGAGGTAGGGCACGACCTGCCAGAGGGCGTGGGGCCGGCCGCCGCCGTCGATGATGGACTGCAGGACGGCCATGGCCACGAAGGACATCACGGTGACGAACATGCCCACGCTCATCTTCCCGAGCGGCGAGACCTTCACCCCAAGTCGAACGAGCCCGGGGTAGAGCACGCCCTGGAAGACGGGCACCAGCATCAGCACCATGAACGGGTTGATGGCCCCGATCTGGGAGGCCTCCAGCCGGAAGCCGCCCAGGCGAAGCCCCAGGAACTCGACCGTCCCCACGTCCAGGTTCATCCGGGTGGCCTGCAGGATCCAGGACGCGCCGTGCTGGTCGAAGAGCGCCCAGAAGCCGGTCACCATCACGAACACCCCCATGATCCGGAACACCGCGCGGGCGCCGTCCACCGCGTCCGCCGGGTGGACCGCGCGGGCGGCCCCGAGCCAGTCGGTCCCGGCCGGCCGCTGCCCTCGCCGCGAGAGCGCCGTCGCCACCACCTTCACGAAGGAGTGCGGGTTGGGACCGGTGGGCGCGACGTACACGTACCGCTTGCGGCCGGAGACGAAGATGACGAGCGCGAGCGCCATGAGCACGCCGGGGACGCCGAAGGCCACCGGAGGGCCGTACCTCTTCAGGAGCCAGGGGATGAGGAGCGTGGACGTGGCGCTTCCCAGGTTCACCATCCAGTAGAAGAGTCCGTAGACCTTGGCGAGAAGCGACTTCTGGTCGGGACGGAACTGGTCTCCCACGAAGGCCGAGACGCAGGGCTTGATGCCGCCCGCGCCCATGGCGATGAGGGCCAGGCCGGCGTACAGCCCGGCCCGGGTCTCCACCGCCGCCACCACCGCGTGGCCGGCCACGTAGCCGAGGGAGAGCCAGAGGATGACCCGGTAGCGCCCCAGGAACCGGTCGGCGAGCCACCCGCCGACGAGCGGCATCAGGTAGTTCGCCATCACGAAGTAGTGGTAGTTGGCCTCCGCCTCGTGCCGGGCCAGGAGGAGGAACTGCACCATGTACACGGTGAGGATGGAGCGCATCCCGTAGAACGAGAATCGCTCCGCCCCCTCGCTGGCCATGATGAAGGGGATCTGGGGCGGGAAGCGATCGCGCGGCGCGGCGCGGACCGCGCCACTCACGGGACGTCCCCGGGCGCGGCCTCGGCCGGGAGGGCGGCCGCGCTCGGCCGGTAGCGCCGGGCCACCCAGGCGAACGCCAGCGCCCCGAGCACCATGAGCACCGCGAAGAACGCGAAGTACCAGGCTCCGCGGAAGCGGTTGAGCTTCGCCACCCCGGCGGTGAGCAGGCTTCCGGCGGCGATGGTCACGTACCAGAGGCTCATGATCACGCTCTTCATGGAGGCCGGTGCCTGGGTGTAGGCGAACTCCAGCGCCGTCACCGACACCAGCACCTCGCCGATGGAGAGGAAGAGGTAGGCGGGGACCTGCCAGGCCACGTGGGGCCGCAGGCCTGCGTCGAGCGCGATCTGCACGCCCATCACCCAGACGAAGGAGAGCACGGTGACGAACATGCCGATCTGCATCTTCTGGAGCGCCAGCGCCTTCACGCCGCGGCGCTGAAGCGCCGGGTAGACCAGGCCGGCGAAGATCGGGATGGTGACGAGCACGAAGATGGCGTTCAAGGAGCCCATCTGCGACGCCTTCACCGTGTAGCCGAGCAAGTCCCGGTTCATGCGCTCGGCCTGCAACACCCAGGAGGACCCGTACTGGAAGAAGAGGGCCCAGAAGGCCGCGATGGGTGCGAACACCCCGACGATCCGGAAGACCGCCTTGGCCCCCTCGACCGCCTCGATGGGGAACCTTTCCCGGGCCGCGTCGAGCCAGTGGACACCCGGGCGGCCCGTCCCCAGCCTCTCGATCGCGAAACGGACCACCCGGAAGAAGCCGTTCGGGTTGGGGCCGGTGGGCGGGACATTCACGTACAGTTTACGGCCTCGCCAGAAGATGACGAGCGCGAACGCCATGAGCACGCCGGGAACCGAGAAGGCGACCCACGGCCCGAAGCGCTCCAGCAACTCGGGGATGATCAGCATCGAGGTGAAGGACCCCAGGTTGATCATCCAGTAGTAGAGGTCGTAGACCTTCTCGAGCAGGTGCTGGCTTCGCGCGTCGAACTGGTCGCCCACGTAGGCCGCCGCGGTGGGCTTGATGCCGCCGGCGCCGATGGCGATGAGCGAGAGCCCGAGGATGAGCCCGGTGGGGCTGTCCCACATGGCGATGGCGGCGTGGCCGAACACGTAGCCCAGGGAGAGCCAGAGGATGATCCGGTAGCGACCGAAGAAGCGGTCGGCCAGCCATGCGCCCAGCAGCGGCGTCAGGTACACGGCGAAGACGAAGAGGTGGTAGTAGGCCGCGGCGTCGGGCTCCCGCACCCTGAGGTTGTTCACCATGTAGATGGTGAGGATGGAGGTCATCCCGTAGAACGAGAAGCGCTCGCACCCCTCGTTCCAGGCCAGGTACTTGATCTGAGAGGGGAAGCGGTCCTGTGGCGGGCTGCTCATGAAGTGGGCAGTCTAGCCCGGAAGCAGGTCCCCCCGCAGATTCGCGGGATGGCGCCGGGCCCGGCGGTTATGGGTGCACCTCATGCCGGTGCTTCGCATCTCGCCCGAGGAGGCGGTCCACCTTCTCGCCCACGACGACGTGGATCTGGTGGACGTCAGGGAACCCCACGAGTGGGCCGAGGGACACATCCCCGGCGCACGTCACCTGCCGCTCGGGCTCCTGCTCCGGGACCCGGCGCGAGGGCTCAGGAAGGGTCGCGAGCGCGCCATCTTCGTGTGCGCACACGGGATCCGCAGCGTCACCGCCGCGGCCGCCGCGTCGCAGCGCGGATGCGAGAAGGCCTTCAGCCTCGACGGCGGCGTGGTCGCCTGGGCCGAGGCCGGGCTGCCGATCGAGGTGGGGTGATTCCCCACCTGATCACCCGCGGATCGCGCCCCATGCCAGCGCCAGCCAGCCTGCAAGGAAGAGCAAGCCGCCCAGGGGAGTGATCGCCCCGAGTCCTCGCACGCCGGTGAGCACGAGCGCGTAGAGGCTGCCGGAGAAGACCACCGTCCCGGCGACGAAGAGCCAGCCGGCCCAGGTGATCGCCGCGCCGGGCCATCGGGATGCCGCCCAGGCCGCCGCGAGGAGCGCGAGCGCGTGGTACATCTGGTAGCGGGCGCCGGTGTCGAAGACGGCCACCATCTCCGGCGTCACCCGCGTCTTGAGACCGTGTGCGCCGAACGCGCCGGTGCCCACGGCGATGCAGGCCGAGATCGCGCCCAGGGCGAAAAATGTTCTTTCCATGACGGCGGAGCATAGCCGTGCGGGATGCGCAGCGCCCCACCATCGATTAGGCAGGGGCCATGGACCTCACCCTGAAGAAGTGCGTCCCGTGCGAGGGCGGCGTGCCCCGGGTCGAGGGCGCCGAGCTCGACGCGCTTCTCGCGTCGGTCCCGGGCTGGCAGCTCGCCGGCGACCGGATCCGGAAGCACTTCCGCTTCGCCGACTTTCGCGCCGCCATGGCCTTCGTCGACGCCATGGCCGAGATCGCCGAGGGAGAGGGGCACCACCCCGACTTCTGCGTTCATTACTCGACGGTGAACGTGGAGATCTGGACGCACGCCGCCGGAGGCCTCACCGAGAACGACTTCATCCTCGCCGCCAAGATCGATCGGGTTCCCGGGGCAGCGGCGGCGTCCCTTTCCCGTTAGCTCTCCCCCATCGTGTCGCGCACCCTGTCCTTCGCCCTCTTCTTCTCCGTCGCCCTCTCCGTGGTGGGCGGCATGCACTACTACATCTGGACGCGCCTCGTCCGGGACACCGACGTCGGCGAGCCCTGGCGCCGGCTGCTCACCATCGGCATCGTCGCTGCGGCAGTGGCGGTTCCGAGCTCGTTCCTCCTGATGCGGGCCCGGGCCGGCGCGCTGGCCGATGGATTCGTCTTCGGCGCCATGCTGTGGATGGGCCTCGCCTTCTTCCTGCTCTCCTCGCTGGTGGTGGTCGACATCATCCGGCTCGCACTGTCGGGAGTGGGCGCGCTGACGGACTGGCTGCGCAATGCGCCGGAGACGCCGGCCAATCCGGAGCGGCGGCTGCTCGTGGCCCGGGCGGTGGCCGGCGGGGCGGTGCTCGCCGCCGGCGGGGCCGCGGCCTTCTCGGTGAGCAGCGCACTGGGCGATCCGCAGATCCACGAGGTTCCGGTGAGGCTGGCGCGGCTGCCTCGTCCATTGTCCGGCCTCTCCATCGCCCAGATCACCGACCTTCACATCGGCCGCACGATCGGCGAGGAAGAGGTCCGGCGCGTGGTGGCGGCCACCAATGCGCTCCGCCCGGACGTCATCGCTCTCACCGGCGACTTCGTGGACGGCAGCGTCCGGACGCTGGAGGCCGCGGTGGCGCCGCTGGCCGCGCTCTCGGCCCGCTTCGGCGTCTACTTCGTCACCGGCAACCACGAGTACTACTCGGGCGCGGCGGCCTGGGTGGAGCACCTCCGCAAGCTCGGCGTCCGCGTGCTGCGAAACGAGCGGGTGGTGATCGGCGACCGGGGCGCCTCCATCGACCTGGCCGGCATCGACGACTGGCGCTCCGCCGGGATGGCTCCCGGCCACGGCCCCGACCTCGCGACGGCGATTGCCGGTCGTGACCCCGATCGATCGCTGGTCCTGCTCGCGCACCAGCCGCGTGGCGTGGAGGCCGCCGCCCAGGCCGGCGTCGAGCTCCAGGTCTCCGGCCACACCCACGGCGGGCAAATCTTCCCCTTCACGCTCGCCACCGCGCTCGTCTACCCCTACCTCCACGGCCTCTATCCGGTGGCCGATGGCAACGGCTCGCAGATCTTCGTCTCGCGCGGCACCGGCTACTGGGGTCCGCCCATGCGGCTGGGCAGCCCACCGGAGATCGCCCACATCGTCCTCACCTGATCGCGTCGCACGATCGGGATCGGCAGCGGAGTCCTTCATGGCAGGTTCACTGAACGTCGTTGGCCGGGCCCATCAGGCCGGTCCCTCCGCCGGGTTCACCTGGTTCGTCTACGGCTCGTCGCTCGATGCCGAGGCCTTCGCGGCCTGGGCCCACGACCACGGCTACCGCCTCCCCGACTTCTCCCCGGCGCGCCCCGCCCGGCTGCGCGGCTGGCGGCTCGCCTTCGACGCACCCAGCAAGATGTGGGGCGGTCCGGTGGCGAGCCTTGCCCCGTCTGCCGGCGACGAGGTGGAGGGGCTCGCGGTGCCCATGCCGGGCGACGCGCGAGGCCTGGTCGACCACAAGGAGGGCGCCGTCTCCGGCCTCTACGAGGCAGTTCCCGTGACGATCGAGACCGAGGCCGGCCCGGTGGCGGCGCTCGCCTATCGGGTCTCGCCCGCCCGCCGGCTGCCGGCGGACGGACCCCCGGCCCCGGCCTACCTCGACGCGCTCCTTCGCGGCGCCCGCGGCGTCGGGCTATCCGCTGCCTGGATCGCGTGGCTCGAGTCCTTGCGAACCTGATGCGTGCCCCGACGCGCGCCCGGCCGCGTGCCCCGTCGCGTGGCCCGCCCCCTGCCCCGCCGCGCCAGCGCGCAACGCGTCCGTCGCCGCGGAGCCGCCAGAAGGCGCGGGCGTGCGCGGCTGGATGCCGCCGGCGACGGGCGGGTCTCGGGGGGCGCGAGCTTCGGCGGCCTACTGATGCTCCGCGTCGCCGAACGCTGCGCGGGCGCGTCGGTGACGGTGGGAACCGCGTCAGGGAGTCGCGTACGGGGTCGCGTACGGGGTCGCGTGCGGGGTCGCGCACGGGAGTCGGCGCCGAGCCGCGCGCCATTCGGCTCCGAAGAACCTGGACCGGTGCTCCAGGACCGCGGCGCTCACCGACTTCTCCGAATCGCACCCCAGGCTGCGCTTCCGACGCCGGCCGGATCGGCCCGCGAGCCGAACGCCACCTGCACCGCGCCCGCGCAGCGGGCGGCGACGCGGAGCATCAGTAGGCCGCCGTAGCTCTCCTCCCCCGAGCCCGGCCGTCGCCGGCGGCATTCAGTCGCGCACGCCCGCGCCTTCTGGCGGCTCCGCGGCAACGCACGCGTTGCGCGCTGGCGCGGTGGCTCGCTGGCTCGCCGGCTCGCCGGCTCGCCGCGGCCACTGGCGTCCCGGAAGCGATCAGCCGTCGAGAAGGGCCGCCACGATCTCCGGCAGGCGCTCGGTCGCCGATCCCCGGGCGAAGAACCCGCGCGGGCTGCGCTCGGCCAGTTCCGAGAAGGGGTTCTCCTCCGGGTTCACGTCGACGAGCGCCGAGCCCCCGCTGAAGCAGAGCTGCCCCACGCGCATGGGAAGGTTGGTGGCGCCGCTCGTTCCCACCACGAGGAGCAGGTCGGCCGCCTCCGCCGCGCGGAGCGTCGAATCGAACCGGTAGTTCTCCTCGTCGTAGCTCTCGTCGAACCAGAGGACGTGGGGGCGCAGCCAGCCGCCGCACCGGGGGCAGGTGAGCCGGGCCCGCTCCTCGGCCGAGAGCGGCTTGCGAGGATCGCGCACGGTCAGGTCGGGCAAGGGCAGCCGCCCCACGCCGCAGTCGTAGCTGCATCGGATCCAGGCTGCGTCCCCGTGGATGCAGTAGGTCCGCTCGTCCGACGCCCCTGCCCGACGGTGCAGGCCGTCGATGTTCTGGGTGACGAGGGTGAAGCGCTCCCCCAGGCCGCGCTCGAGTCGCACCAGGGCCTCGTGCCCGGCGTTTGGCGCCGCCTGCCGGACCACCCCGAACCGGTGGAGGTACCACCTCCACACCTCCTCCGGCTCGATCGTGAACATGGCGTGGGTGGCCATCTCCTGCGGCATGTAGTTCCTCGACCCCACCACCCAGAACCCCTCCTTGCCTCGGAAGGTGGGGATGCCGCTCTCGGCCGAGATGCCCGCGCCGGTGAGGGCCACCACGCGCCCCCGCGAGCCTCGGACTTCGTCCAGAATCTCCCGCAGCCGGGTCTCGAGCGCCATCCACCCATTGTGGCACGGAGGCGCTGGCGCGGTTAACCCTCCTCCCGTGTCCACCGCCGTGACCGAGGGGATCGAGGTCTCCGTTCAGAGCGAGTTCCGCGCCGACCGCTCGGCCCCGGCGCAGGGGCGCTTCCTCTACACGTACACGGTGCGCATCTCGAACGGCGGGGCCGGGAGCGCCCAGCTCCTCGCCCGGCACTGGATCATCACCGACGCCCGCGGCGAGCGGGAGGAAGTGACCGGAGACGGGGTGATCGGCCAGCAGCCCCTTCTCCAGCCCGGACAGTCCTTCCAGTACACGAGCTTCTGCGTGCTGCGGACGCCGCTCGGCCAGATGCGCGGGACCTACACGATGGTCCGCGAGGATGGCACCCGGTTCCTCGCCGAGATCGCACCCTTCGCGCTGGCTGTCCCGGCGGCGCTCAACTAGCCCCGGCGACGGGCCCACGCTCCCGGTCCGGACGAACTCGGCCACCAGCTCGTCCTCGGTGACGAGCCCCTTGCGCAGCATGAGGCGCATCATCGCCGAGGTCAGTCGTGAGAGGCGGATGACCTCCGGCGGGCCTCCCTCGTGGAGGCCGATCCGGTCGAGTCCGTCGAGCATGGCCTCGATGCGGGGCCCGAACTCGCCCTCGCCCTCTGGAAGGATCTCGACGACCATCTCGGGTGCCGGCGCCGCCGGATCCCTGGCGGCCGCTCGGTCGTCCTCCAGCCTGAGGCGGCGAACCGCGTCGGCCAGGCGGGCCTCCGGCCCCGACGTCGGAGTCACGAGGGGGCTCTGCGGTAGCGGAGGGGGAGCACCGGTGGACGGGAGGACAGGGGGCGGCGAGGCAGGCACCGACACCGGAGTCACCCGTGCGACCGGAACCGCCGGGGGCGCCGCGCCCGGGGGCGCTGCCTTCTGGAAGTATTCGTCGCGGCCCGGCGCGTATCCCGGGTCGAGCGGGCCGACCATCTCCACGGGCCCCTCGTCGTCCTCGTCGAAGGAGATGGCCTCCACGCCGAGCTTGTCGGCGAGGTAGAGACGCCGGATGGCGCGAGCGATCTCGCGATCGCCGGCGATGGCCATCTTCACCCGCCGCCCGGTCCGGAAGGACAGCTCGTCGATGACGCCGACGTTGGAGGGGTCGGCCATGGCGACGAGGAGGTTGTTCGCGTCGGCGGCGTACGGGAGCAGCTGGTTTCTCTCGGCGAACTCGTGCGGCACGAGGCGCAGGGCCAGCTCGAGCCCGGGGCCGTACTCGACCTGGTCGAGCGCGACCCGCTCGAAGCCGAGCTTGGTGGCCAGCGCGGAGACGATCTGCTCCTCGGTCGCCATCTTGAGATCGACGAGGGCTTGGCCGACGCGCCCACCCCATCGCCGCTGGTGGCCGAGGGCCGCCTGCAACTGGGTGTTGTCGACGACTCCGGCCTCGAGGAGCATCTCCCCGAGTCGCTTGCGGGGCGGATTGACCACGGCTGGACTGTATCGTTCCCGGGCTTCCGGGTCGAGGTCGGGACCCTACGGTGAATCCGCGCGGGTGGCGATGGCGAGGCGAGGGAGCCCCTGGCGCCGGGCCATGTCCATCACCGCGACCACCTTGCCGTGAGCCACGCCCTCGTCGGCCTGCACCAGGACGAGCGTCTCGGGATTGTCGGCGTGGGCCTTCTCCAGGATCTGCTTCAGGGCGTCCGGGTCCACCACCTTGCCCTGCACCACCACCCGACCGTCGACGAGCACGGCGATGGCGAGGTCGTGGACCTCCTTCACGGCGTTGGCCTGGCCGCCCTTCGGCAGGCTGACCTTGATGCCGCCGTTCTGGCCGCCGGCCTCGGCGATGGCCGTTGTGGTCACCATGAAGATGATGAGGAGGACGAGGAAGATGTCGGTGAGCGGCGTGATGTTGATGTCGGCGAAGATTCCCCCGCCGGTGCCGGTCCCGCCTTCGTCGTCGGGGTTGTTCATGGACATTTCAGGAACCCTCCGCTCTGCCGGCCTCGCCCGAACGGACCTCCTTCACGATCTCCAGGAACTCCTCGGTGAGGAGCTTCAGCTGGAGCTGGAGCCTTCCGGCGAGCACGTTCAACATGTTGTAGAGAATCACGGCCTCGATTGCCACCGCAATGCCGCCGGCGGTCGTGATGAGGGCCTCGGAGATCCCGGCCGCGACCACGCTGAACCCCCCCTGGCCGGTGACGCCCATCTGGTGAAAGGCGCGCATGATGCCCACAACCGTTCCGAAGAGGCCCACGAAGGGCGCCGTGGCGCCGATGGTGCCGAGGATCCAGAGGCGGGCGCGGAGCTTCTGGTTCACCTCCTGCCGCTGCCGCTCCACCGTCGCCTCCATCCGGGCGTCCGTGGGCGGGCGCTTCCCCGGGGGCGTCGGGACGAGAGCAGCCAGGAAGACCTCGGCCGCCGCCGAGCTGGATTGCTCGGCCTGGGCGCGCGCGTCCTCGACGTCGCCGCGCAGGAGCGAGCGGGTCACCGCGTCGGCCAGGCTCTTCGCCTTGTCGGAGAAGCGCCAAAGGGCGAGGGCGCGCTCGATGGCCACGGCCACGGCGAGCACCGAGAAGGCCGCGATGATCCACATCGCGATGCCTCCGGCCTTCAGCACCGCGAGGAGTTCCATGTTCACGTCGTCGGGCCTTTCCGGGGTACGGGGAGGGGCAAAGCTAGTCGATTCCGGCGGGGATTCAAGCCGAACCGCCCCCGGTCCCACGTCCGGAGGGAATCCGGGTCAGGGTTTGAGTGAGGGGGTGGGACGGGTCGGAAGGTCCACCACACGCGCGCCGCGCGGCGGGTCGAGCTGGAACAGGGGCGAATCGGGTGGCTGGTTCACCTCGAGATCGTCCTTCCAGAGGAGAGAGACCTCGGCGCCGCCGCCTCGAAGCTCGACTTCTCCGGGGATGCGCTGCCCCGCCGTGCGGCGGAACGCCGAGAAGGCGACCTTCCAGGGCGTGCCCCCGCGCGCGCCCGGCAGGAAGCTCGCACGCTCCACCGCGCCGCCCTCCCCGACGGCAAGGACCTGCCGCCCCGACTCGCCCGCGATCTCGAGGAGCAGAACGCCGTCGCCGGCCTCTGCCGACACGGCGCGACCATCGATGATGGGCGCGCTCCCGCAGATCACCGAGGCAAGGTCCCTCGCGGCGATGGGCACGGGCACGAGGCGCGCCAGGTTCTCGGGCGAGTCGTCGCCCCGGTACAGGGCGCCGGCGCGGGCGTCGTAGAGGGCGAAGCGGCCGCCGCTGGCCACCAGCACGGCCGCCGGATTTCCGAAGAAGTCGAAGACGTCCACGCGGACGCGCCCGCCCTTCTCGGCGGCCACCCAGGCGTCCAGCGACCCCGAAGGACTGGACGAGGAAACCGAGAGGCGCGCCGACCCCCGGCAGGCCTTCACGCCATCCTGCGCGACGCGAACCTGCTCGAGGAGAAGGGACGGGTCCCGGGAGAGGTCGGGAGGTGGGACCCGCGCGCACCCGGCCGCGAGCGCCAGCGCCACCACCGCCGCCCAACGCCTCACGCATGCTCCAGGGCCTGGAGAAGGTCGGCCGCGACGTCGGCGGGATCCTCGAGCCCCACCGAGACGCGGAGCGTTCCCCGGCCGATGCCCTGGGCGACGAGCTCGGCATCGGTGGCGTGGCGGTGGGACGAGATCACCGGAATGGAGGCCAGGCTCTCGACGCCGCCCAGCGAGCTGGCCCTCGCCACCAGCCGCAGCGCGTCGTGGACCCGGGCCACCGCCGGGTAGCCTCCACGTACGGTGAAGGAGAGCACGCCGCCGCCGCCGCGGAGGAGCTTCCGCGCCAACGAGTGATCCGGGTGGCTCGGGAGGAACGGGTACATCACCCGCTCGACCTTCGGGTGACCCTCCAGCGCGCGGGCCACGTGAAGCGCCGTGTCGTTCTGGCGCAGCACGCGGACCTCGAGCGTCTTCATCCCGCGGATGAGGTCGTAGGCCGCGCCGGCGTCGAGGTTGCCGCCGGTGGAACGTCGCATGGCGAACACGCCGTCGAGGAGCGCCCGCGAGCCGGCCACCGCCCCGCCCAGGTGGTCGGAGTGGCCGTTCAGGTACTTGGTCGCGCTGTGCACCACCAGGTCCACGCCGAGCCGCAGCGCCCGGAGGTTCACCGGCGAGGCGAAGGTGGCGTCGAACACCGAGCGGATGGCGCGCCGCCGACAGGCCGCCGCCACCGCCGGCACGTCCACCACGCGCAGGGTGGGGTTGGTGGGACTTTCGAAGACGAGTGCCCGGGCGTTGGCCGGGGCCGACTCGACCGCTGCGGCGAGGCCGTCGAGAGGCACGGTGCGGATCTCGACACCGAAGCGCTCGAGCACGTCCCGGGCCAGGCGCGTGGTCTGCCCGTAGACGGTGTCGCAGAGGAGCAACGCATCCCCGGACCGGAGCGAGGCCAGCAGCGCCGCCGTCATGGCCGCCATCCCGCTCCCGAAGCAGGCCGCGGCCTCGGCGCCCTCGAGCGCTGCGATCTTCCGCTCGGCGGCCACCACGGTTGGGTTCTCCAGGCGGGCGTAGAGCCAGCGACCCTCCGGAGCCTCGAGATAGGCGGCGGCCTCTGCGGCGCTGGAGAACCGGTAGGTGGTGGCGAGGTAGACCGGCGTGGTGGTCGAGGCGACCGCCAGGGTCTCGCCCTCCCCGGCATGCACTGCGAGTGTTCCCAGCTTCGGGTCGTCCATCGCCGCAGTCTACGCCATCAGGCCAGGAGGCCGCCCACCACCGCCCCGGCCAGCAGCGGCACCACGTTCGCGACGATCAGCACGCCGGTGCCGAATCCTGCGATGGCCCCGAGGAGCGGCATTCCCGTGAGCGCGGTGGCGAGCAGGAACATGAGGCTTGCGACCACGAGTCCGGGCAGGAACACAGCGAGGAGCGCGGTGCCCACGCTCCCGGCCTTCCGTCCGCCCACCAGTCCGGCGATGAACATGCCGAGCAATGGCAGCCAGAAGAGCAGGAGGGAGAGCACGAACATCCACACCATCGCGCTCCCCAGGCTGCCCTTCCGTGCAGGCGACGCGCCCGGCGCGCCCGCCTTTCCCACTTCCCCTCGGGTCTCTTTCTCCATGCGACCTCCCCTCTCCTTCAGAATAACCGCGCCGCGCGCCCACGCAGGTCCCTGGCGAGGCGTCGGGCCACCTGGTTCTCCGGCGCCCAGAGCGGGTCGGTATCGGCCGCGGCCTCGACTTCCGCCAGGGCCTTCTCGAAGGCCGCCCGGTCTTGAAGCAGGACGATGAGCGTCTCGGCCTCTCGCACCCGGTTGAGGAGACAGCCCGCCCCGCGCAGGTGCGCCTCCTCGAAATGGCGGCGCGAGCGGGCCACCCCTCCGCCCACGGCAGCCGGCAGCGCGGCCGTCCAGGCCCCGAGCGCCCGGTGCGGCCCGGCACAGTCGGCAGCGCCGTCGAGTGCCGCTGCCCGCTCCATGGCGGCGAGCGCCGGGTCCTTCACCGCGAGAAGGGCAGCGAGCCCCTTCGACTGGGCCGACGACCAGGTGGCGAGCGCGAGCCAGTAGAGCGCCACGGCGCCCTCCGGTCCGACCCGAGCGGGGGCGCCGGCAAGGTCGCCGGCGTCGATGGCGGCGGCCCAGCCTGGAGAGAGCTTGCGAAGCGCTCGCTCGGCGGCGCGCGACGACGCGACCCAGGCCTCGCGAGCGACGTCCGGCTCGGCGAGTGCTCGAAAGGCCTGGGCGCGGGCCAGCCGGATCTCTGTCCCGGCGTCGCCCGGATGAAGAGCGGCCGCGCGACCGTAGGAATCGATGGCCTCGGCAAGCCGGGCCGGGTCGCCGCGGGAGGCGAAGGCCTCGTCGCCACGTGCAACGAGCGCGGCCTGAACGGCCGCCGGATGCGGGGTCGCCGGCGGCGGAGCGGCGGCGGCCAGGAGTCCCAGGGCGAGGAGCAGCATCAGCGCCGCTTGCCGGCCTGCTTCCTGGCTGGACGCGCTGCGGGCTTCTTCGGTGCAGCCTTCTTCGGTGCAGCCTTCTTCGGTGCAGGCCTTCTTCGGTGCGGGCTCTTCTTCGTCGGTGCAGCCTTCTTCGCCGGTGCAGCCTTCTTCGCCGGCGCAGCTTTCTTCGCCGGCGCGGGCTTCTTCGCCGGCGCGCCCTTCGCGACGACCTTGGGAACTGCCTTCGGCGCGGGGACCGGGGCCGCCTTCGGAGCGGCCGGACGGGCCGTCCCCACGGCCGGACGGGCCGGTGCCGTGCTCCTCGACAGCTTGGCGCGCCGCTCCTCCTCCTCGGCCTGGGTCACGTGAAGGGGGGGCTGCCCGTTCCGCTGCCGGGTCTCGTCCTCGGCGCTGTAGAAGAGCTGCGCGGTCACCGCGCCACGGACCACCAGCTCGCCTCGCTGGTTCTCTCCCCAGACCTCGATGTCCGCAGCGTACTTCCCGCCCGGCTCGAAGCGCCGGTCGACCACCCGGCCGCGAACCGTGACCACGTCACCTGGCCAGACGATCTTCACGAATCGTACGCTGAAGCGCCGGATGCGCGCCCCGCGCAGCCAGTCTGACGCGAGCTCGGCCAGGAATCCCGTGGTGAGCATCCCGGGCACGAGCACGCTGGGAAAGCCGGCGTTCCGGGCGAAGGGCTCGTCGACGTGGAGCGGGCCGTAGTCCCCGGTCGCCCCGGCGAACCGGGCGATCTGCGAGCGATCCACCGGCGGCTTCACGAGCGGCGGGAGCTCGTCGCCGACCTTCACCGCCTCGAAGTAGAGCTGACGTGCCAAGAGCACCGTGCCTCCCTCCCTAGCCGCGCCGGAGGATGAAGGACTCACGCGTCCGGAAGACGAACTCCCCGTCGGCGCCTCGCCCCTCGGTCTCGAGGACGAGGACGTCGCTCGCCCCGCTGGTCCCGGCGCGCTCCTGCACGTCGGCCACCCGGCTCTTCACCGTGAGGCGATCGCCGGCCACGATGGGGCGCCCGTACTCGATCGACTCCTCCCCGAGGAGGAGCGAGCGCGTGCCCAGGTCGAGCGAGTGACGAAACCGTTCGTTCAGGGACAGCACCGCCGGGAACGTCAGGGGGGCCACCAGGGAGGCGAAGCCGGCCGCGCGGGCCGCGGCCTCGTCGGCGTGGAGGGGGTTTGCGTCGCCAACAGCCTCGGCCAGACGCCGGATGGCGCCCTTCTCCACCTCGACCACGGTGGGTTCGCTCTCGCGGCCGATGAGGGTCTTGTCGAGCATGCGCGCCTCGCTCAGGAACGCCCGGGAGGAAGGTCGAGGACGGTGACGAGCCCCTGGAGCATGGGCACGGCCGCCGCGGCGTGGACCACGGACCAGGCCGTGGAGGTCTCTCCCGGAAAGCCGCCGGGAACGATCAGGCGAAGCGGCGGGTCGGCGTCGATGATCACCTCGTCGCGCGGGTCCTCGGCGCCCACCGCCAGCAGCAACTCGACCCGGATCACCTCTCGACCGTCCTGCCAGCCGCGGGCGACGTGCCGGATGCCCAGCGCGCATCCCTTCGCGACCGGCACGGGCCCTGCGACGTCGCGCGTCGCCAGGATGGGCTCGACGTCCTCCTCCAGCTCGTCCACGTCGAGGCCGCTTCCGAGCGCAGCCAGCGTGGCCGACTGAACCAGTCCGACGTGGCCGATCTCGTCGGCCTCGACGGCTCGCTGGAACTGGGACTCGGTGAGGCCGACACCGGCCTTGCGGAGAATCGAGGGGCGACCGGAGGAAAGATCGACCACCCGTCGAACCTCCAGACGCCGCACCTGCCCCGTGCCCTGCGAGAGGAGCGCCGGGAGCCGGTCGAGGGCGAGACCGGGATTCACCCCGGCCCCGACGACCGCGACGTCGTTCTTCTCGCAGAGTGCGTCGAGCGAGTCGGCCTCCTCCTCGTGCGATAGCCACGGGTAGGAGAGCTCCTCGCAGGTCGAGACCACGCTGAGGCCGCCCTTCACCGCCTGCTCGATCTGGGGAAGAACCTCGGCGAATCGAGACGAGGTTGCCTGGAGGAGCACGCCGCCGCGCGCGGCGCGGAAGGCGCGAGCACCGTCCATCTCCACGGTGAGCCCGGTCGGAGTCCCGACGAACTCGTCGAGCTTGCGTCCCGCGAAGGCCGGGTCGATGGCTGCCACGATGCGAAGGTCGGCCGATGCGAGGGCGGCTCGCGCGATCGCGCGTCCGACGTCGCCGAGACCTGCGATCACGACCGGGATGCCCGTCGCTTTCTCCGACACGTATCCTCCGCGCTCCGCCCCGGGCGGAGAGCCGATATTTCACGGAAATCTCGATAGTTATATGGCATGCGTCCAAAAACCTTCAACAGGAACCCCTTGGACGAACAAGTGAAGGACGAACCCCTTTCGCCAAGGGCGAGGCTCGTTGTCGATATTATTTAGCAATATCAGGATGTTGCAAGAATGAAATTTCGAGCCGCCACCGCACGCCCCTTGTGGGGTGTCGCGAAGCGGCGCTCCCGTCGCGAGGCGCCTACCGAAACAGGCGCTCGATGTACCGCAGTGCGGCGGGGTCGGACCAGTCGCGGGGCCCGACCACGTACGAGACGAGCTTTCCGGATGGGTCGACGACGTAGGTCTCCGGGAACTTGAAGGAATCCGGGCATCCGCCTCGGGCGAGGCAGTAGTACTCCTTCGTCACCACCTGCTCCGGGTCGAGAAGCACGTCGATGCCCGGGGGCAACCGGCCGGCGAAGAACTGGCGCACCTCGGGCCATCCGTCGTCCACCGACACCGCCACCATCCGGAACTTGCCGGGGTGGCGCGACGCCAGCTCGCGCCCGAGCTGGAGCATGGAGGGCATCTCCTCGCGACAGGGCGGACACCACGTCGCCCAGAAGTTCACGAAGACCACCTGCCCCCTCGCGTCGGCGAGCGTGAAGGGCTTCCCTTCGGGCGTGTACCCGAGAATGGGCGGCGCGGGCACCACCTTGGCAGCCGGCGTGAAGTCGAACGCCTGGAGCGCCATCTCGGCGCGCCGCGGCTCCTCGACGAACAGCTGCCAGCCCTTCCATCCCGCGGCCCCGGCGACCACCAGCGCGATCACGCCCGCGACGACCACCAGCCTGGCCTTCCCCTGCGGACTCGGGGCCTTCGTCTCCGGAGCGTCCATGCGCCGGCGGTCATACACCGGTCGCATCCTTGCCGCCACGGGTCTTTCCGGGGAGACTCGGAGCCGTGCGCGGCCTCGCCGGAAGCTTCTCCCTCATGCCGCTCTCGGAGCTGGTGGAGTTTCTCTCGCGCCGGGCGATCACGGGCTCCCTCACCTGCGAGCGTGGCGCGGTTCGCAAGACCGTCTACCTGCGCGAGGGGAGCGCGGTGGGCGCGGCGTCCACCGACCCGCGCGAGTTCCTGGGGCAGCTGCTCATCAACTTCGGCCACCTCGACGAGGAGCAGCTCTCGAAGGCCTTCCGCACCCAGCAGGAGACCAGGGTCCGGCTGGGCAAGGTGCTGGCCATGGTCGGGCTGGTGCTGCCCCGCACCATCCGCGAGGTCCTGGCCATCAAGATCCGCGAGACGCTCCTCGACGTCTTCCGGTGGGAGTCGGGCGTGTTCCGCGTCGACGAGGAGCCGCCGCCGCCCTCGGACGACGACCTGGGCGTGTCGGTACCGCTCGCCGACATCCTGAAGGAGGCCGAGTTCCGCGCCACGGCCTGGGACGCCTTCCTGGCCCAGTTCCCGAGCAGCGGCGCCACCATCGAGATCGACGAGGCCCGCGTCCCGGCCTCGGCCAGCGAGGACACCATCGACGGGAAGCTCATCGCGCTGGCCCTGCACGGGCGGACCATCGACGAGATCGGACTCGCCCTGCACGCCACCGAGTTCCACCTCTACCAGCGGCTCTACGCCCTGGCCAGGCAGGGCGTGCTCCGCGCCGTGCCGGTCGAGGAAGTTGTCGGCCCCGTTCCGGGCGAGGCGTCGCAGGTGAACGCGATGCTCGACGAGTCGCGACGCCTGCTCGCAGCCGGGAAGCCGGCCGAAGCCGAGGCGGTTGCGGTCCGGGCCCTCGCCGCCGCGCCGGGCTCGGACGCCGCGCGGCAGGCACTGGCATCGGCGAGAGAGGCGCTGGGCGCGTCCCTGAGAGCCTCGCTCGACCGTCGCGCGATCCCGGTGCCTCGACTCTCGGCCGCGGAGATCGCGGCCCTCGGCCTCGACGCGTCCGGGAAGTACCTGCTCTCGCGCTGCGACGGGCGGCGAGCGCTGGGCCAGATCGCGCAGGTCGCGCCTCTCGACGAGCTCGAGGTGCTGAAGGCCTTCCGCGGCTTCGTGGACGCTGGCGTGATCGAGTTGCGCGCCGGCTGACGGGCGCTCCGACCCTGCGCGCGGTCTACGGCGTCTTGCGGGCCCTGACGCGCGCTGCCGGAGCGTCGGGCCTCCCGCTCTCCCAGTCGGCCCAGGCCTCGACGGCGGCGCGGGCCACGTAGGGCGCCTTCACCCGCCAGTTGCGATCGTTCACGACGACCACGGCGAAGGCCATCTTCGGATTCTCGGCCGGGGCGAACCCCACGAACCACGAGTAGTCGCGGAAGGGATTAGCCTCGGAGAGCGACCCGGTCTTTCCCGCCACGGTGAGCCCCTGCATCGACGACATCCGGGAACGCGGCGCGCGGAAGGCCCGGCGCCCCGTGCCCTCGGTGACGGTCGTCCGCATCATGGCGGCGAGCTCGGCGGCCACCCGCTCGTCGAGGACGCGACGAGGCCCGGTCATGGTCGGCATGACCGCGCCGGTCGTCGAGGCCACCACGTCGGGCGGGACGAAGACCCCGCCGTTGGCGATGATGGCGGCCACCAGGGCTCCGTGGAGCGGCGAGAGACGCACCAGGCCGAAGCCGGCGGCCGTGGTGGCGAGCGCGAAGGGCTCCTCCGGAATGTCGGCGCGCGAGGTCTCGATCGGCTGGGCGAAGGGGATGGTCTGGTTGAAGAGAAAACGGTCGGCCTCGGCGCGCAGCAGGCCGGCGTTGAGCCCCCTGTCGGCGAGCTTGGCGAAGACCACGTTGGCGCTCTTGCCCAGCGCCGACGAGAGCGAAAGGCAGCGGCGATCCCGGCGCGGGTCGTCGGTCAGGTTGGCCCGCATCACCCGGTGCTGGCCGCCGTGGTAGCAGACCTCGGCGCCTGGCTCGAATCCGCGATGCAGCAGGGCCGCGCTGGTGACGATCTTGAAGACGCTGGCGGCGGGGGCGCGGGCGTCGAGGGACAGGCCGCGCTTGCCCGGCTCGCGCTGCGAGTGCTCGGCCATGGCGAGCACCCGACCGGTGGCCGGATCGAGGAGGACGGCGGCCGCCCAGGGGACCCGATAGTCGGCGAGAAGCTTCTCGATTCGCCCCTGGAGCCGCGGAACGGTGGTGAGCACGGCGCGCCCGGAGCCGAGCGGCGCGACGTAGTGGTCGGCGACCCGGTCGAGGACCGCTTCCGCGAGGCGAAGCTCGGCAGGCGGGACAGCGCGCGGGACCGCCATCATCACCGGGGCAACCCTCGCCGGGGAATTGGGCACGGGCGCGGGCTCCGGCTCGTGACGCCCGGCGAGAACCACCGCACCCGCCGGGGCGTCGATGCCCGAAGCGGTGAGCGGCCAGGGAAGCGCCAGGAAGACGAAGAGGGCTCCGAAGCCGGCCAGTAGCCACGGAGCGAGACGGGGTCGTGTCATCGAGATGCCTTCATTGTCGTCGAAGGACGGTACACCGTCAAAAAGTGAAACGGGGCGCCCGGCGAAGGACACCCCGCTTCCCACGCTCGCGGTGGGCGCGACACCCCGGTGCACCTACCTCGGCGCGCCCTTCTTCCTTGCGGCCTTCCGTGGCGCGGCCTTCCTCGGCGCGCCCTTCTTTCCGAGCTTCTTCCTCGGCGCCTTCTTCGCCTTGGACCGCTCCGAGACACCCCGCTTCAGCACGGCCTGGGCGGCAGCCAGGCGCGCGATCGGGAGGCGGTACGGGGAACAGGAGACGTAGTCGAGTCCGATCGCGTCGCAGAACTCGACCGAGTTCGGATCGCCGCCGTGCTCACCGCAGATGCCCAGCTTGAGGTCCGGCTTGGTGCGCCTGCCGTCCTCGATGGCGATCCGCATGAGCCGGCCCACGCCTTCCCGGTCGATGGTGACGAACGGATCGACCGCGAAGATGTCCTTCTGAATGTAGCTGGAGAGCACCGGGCCCAGGTCGTCGCGGGAGAGGCCGAAGGTGGTCTGGGTGAGGTCGTTCGTGCCGAAGGAGAAGAAGTCAGCGGTCTTCGCGATCTCGCCAGCGGTGAGCGCGCCTCGCGGCACCTCGATCATGGTTCCCACCAGGAAGGGGATCCGCTTCCCGCGCTCGGCGAAGACCTTCTCGGCGGCCGCGCGGACCACGGTGGCCTGGTCGTCGAGCTCCTTCCGCGTGCCGACGAGCGGGATCATGATCTCGGGCTTCACCTTGACCCCCTCGGCCGCCACATCGATGGCCGCCTCCAGGATGGCCCGGGCCTGCATCTCGGTGATCTCCGGATACGTGATGCCCAGCCGGCAGCCGCGGTGGCCGAGCATGGGGTTCGACTCGTGCAGCTCGTCGATGCGCGCGTGGACCCGGGCCACCGACTTCCCGGCGGCGCGCGCCAGTTCGACGACGCCCTCCTGGTCCTGCGGGAGGAACTCGTGCAGCGGCGGGTCGATGGTCCGGATGGTCACCGGTCGTGAACCCATGGCCCGGAACAGGCCCGCGAAGTCGGCCCGCTGGAACGGGAGCAGCTTCGCCAGCGCCGCGCGCCGTTCGGCCTCGGTCTCGGCGACGATCATCTCCCGCATCGGGCCGATCTTCCCCTCGCCGAAGAACATGTGCTCGGTCCGGCACAGGCCGATACCCTGCGCGCCCAGCTTCACCGCGATCTCCGCCTGGTCGGGCTGATCGGCGTTGGCGCGCACCATGAGGCGCCGCGCCTTGTCGGCCCAGCCGAGCAGGCGGGCGTACTGCCGGTAGAGGGGGGCGTCTTGCTCGCTCCGCGTCCCCTTGATCACGGCGTCCACCTCGGAGGGCTGGGTGTCGACCTTGCCCTCCGCGACCTCCCCCGTGAATCCGTCGACCGAGATCCAGTCGCCCTCGCGCAGCGTGCGGGGTCCGGCCGCGGTGGCCACCGTCATGGTGCGGGCCTTGTAGTCGAACGTGAGCGCGTCGCAGCCCACGACCGCGATCTTGCCCATCTGCCGGGCCACGAGCGCGGCGTGGGAGGTCATGCCGCCGAAGGCGGTGAGGAATCCCACCGCGGCGTCCATGCCCCGGATGTCCTCGGGGCTGGTCTCGTGCCGGACCAGCACGACCGTCTCGCCGCGCCCCTTCCACTCCTCGGCGTCGGAGGCGAAGAAGACGATGCGGCCGGTGGCCGCGCCCGGGCCGGCCGGCAGCCCGCGCGCCAGGTACTTCCCCTCGGCCACGGCCCGCTTCCACTGGGCCACGTCGAAGACGGGCTTCATCAGCTGGTCGAGCGACGCCGGAGCCACCCGGAGGACGGCCTCGTGGGGGGTGATCAGCTTCTCCTCCGCCATCTCCACGGCGATCCTCACCTCGGCCAGGCCGGTGCGCTTGCCGGTGCGGGTCTGCAGCACGTAGAGGCGCCCGCGCTCGATGGTGAACTCGATGTCCTGCATGTCCCGGTAGTGGGACTCGAGCTTGTGCCGAACCGCCTCGAGCTGCCGGGCGATCTCCGGCCAACGAGCCTCCATCTCGCCGATCTTCTGGGGCGTCCGGATGCCCGCCACCACGTCCTCCCCCTGCGCGTTCACCAGGAACTCGCCGTAGAAGAGGTCCTCGCCGCTGGCCGGGTCGCGGGTGAAGGCCACCCCCGTGCCGGAGTCCTCGCCCATGTTGCCGAACACCATCGACTGGACCGTGACCGCCGTGCCCCAGTCGGACGGGTAGCCGTACATGCGGCGGTAGGCGATGGCGCGATCGTTCTCCCAGGAGCGGAAGACCGCGTCGACGGCCATGAGCAGCTGCTCCATGGGGTCGTCGGGGAAGTCGACGCCCCTGCGGGCCTTGATCTCGGCCTTGAACTCGGCCACCAGCTCCCGCAGCGCGTCGACCGGCAGGTCGGAGTCGAGCTTCACCTCCCGTTCGTGCTTCTTCCGCTCCAGCACTACCTCGAATGGATCGCGGTCCTCCTTGCGCTCGGGCTTCATGCCCAGCACCACGTCGCCGAACATCGCGCAGAAGCGGCGGTAGCTGTCCCAGGCGAAGCGCTCGTTGCCCGCGCGCTCCGCGAGCCCCTTCACGGTCGCGTCGTTCAGGCCGAGGTTCAGCACGGTGTCCATCATCCCCGGCATCGAGACCCGGGCGCCGGAGCGGACCGAGACGAGCAGCGGGTTCCCCTCGTCCCCGAAGCCCTTGCCGGTGAGCGACTCCACGCTGGAGAGCGCGGCGCGCATCTCCGGCTCGAGCCCGCGGGGCAGTCGCTTGCCCGCCGCGTAGAACTCGGTGCAGGCCGCGGTGGTGATGGTGAAGCCCGGGGGGACCGGGATGCCGTTGTTGCTCATCTCGGCGAGCCCGGCGCCTTTTCCACCCAGGAGCTCCTTCATGTCCCTGCTGCCTTCGGCCCGGCCGCCTCCAAAGGAGAAGGTTCGCTTCACGCCCTTCGTCTTCG
Source organism: uncultured delta proteobacterium (assembly GCA_963700085.1). Classification (GTDB taxonomy): domain Bacteria; phylum Myxococcota; class Myxococcia; order Myxococcales; family Anaeromyxobacteraceae; genus CAIOAK01. Next base: position 346,171 of record CAVOWI010000016.1, on the reverse strand, counting down.
CCATTGCGTGAACCTCTCGATCGAATGGAGCGCCGTGCCGACCCGGCGTGGCCCGCCCCGAAGCAGTAGCCGCTTCGGGATGCCTTCCCCATTGCCCCAGATCAAGAATGGGCGATATTCGACTGTCAAAGCCTCGTGACGACGGGGAGTTGAACTTGTAAAGCCGGAAAATCAGATGCGCATCGACTCGATGCGCGTCTCGTCGGGCTCCGGCTCGACCTCGAGGACCTCGACCACGCCGTCCTCGGACCACTCCACCTCGACCCGGGGCAACGTCCGCCCCTTGCCGTACCGGGCCACGATTCGAGCGGCGAGCTGCCGCTCCTCCCAGGTGGTGGTGCCCTCGACGAGCGCCACCGGGCCGGTGAGATCGCGGGCCATGAGCCGGGCCCGCCCCTCGCCGTAGGATTCGAGGATGGCGTTCTCTCCCTCGCTACGCCCCACCACGAGCTTCGCCGCCTTCGACAGCCGGAAGTGGCGGCCGGTGGAGAGGAGCACGATGTCCTCCTTGCGGATTCGCCGCTCCTCCCCGGCCAGCTCGCGCGCGTCGAGGATGTCGAAGAACTTGCGGGAGAAGGACTCGTCGGTGAGGTAGCAGCATCCGCCGGCGGGCTGTGGCCACTCGACGATGCCCAGCTCGCGAGCCAGCCGGATCTGGCGCTGGCGCGATCGGCCGTGGATGTCCAGGAGCCGGGAGCGGTCGAGGATGCCCTCCAGCTCCGGGATGGTGGGCTCGAGCAGCTTCGCCGAGAGGGGTCGCACGATCCGGCCCACCAGGCCGCTCGCCTTCTCGACGGCCCGCAGCGCGTCGCGCTTCTGGCTCTTGGGACGCTGGCCCAGCACCTCGCCGGTGAAGACGAAGGACGCCCCTTCTCGCTCCATGATCTCGCGGGCCTTCGTCATCATGAAGATCCGGCAGTCGATGCAGGGGTTGGCATTCGACCCGTAGCCGTAGCGGGGGTTCACGATGAGATCGAGGTAACCCGTCTCGGATATGTCGACGTACTCGATGTCCACCTCGAGGTCGGCGGCTGCGCGCAGGGCCTCGTTCTGGGGGACCGTGCCGTCCGGGCGCCCGCCCTTGCGGCGCTGGGTCTCGGTGATGCAGAAGCCGGTGTAGAAGTTCACCGCCTTCACCTCGATGCCCTGCTGCTTCACGAGCGCCAGCGCGAGCGTCGAGTCGAGCCCGCCGGAGATCATGGCGATGGCCTTGCGAACGGGCGCGGTCAAGTCGGGACCCGCTTCCGGACCCAGCTCTTCCAGGAAGCGCCGTCCTGGAAGGTGCCCAGGTGCTCGTTGCGCGTGGCCCGGCACCACATCGGCATGTCGGTGGCGATGCCGGGATCCGTGGCCACCACGCAGAGCACCGCTCCGGGGGCGAGCGTCTTCATGGCCCGCGCCGTCTCGACGATGGGGTACGGGCAGAGCCTCCCCGAGGTGTCGAGCGTGCGGTCGGGCGCCGGCAGGGTGACCTCCATCATCGCCGCTCCGTTTACCGCCCCACCGGGAAGGGAGCAACCGCCGCGAGCGTTTATGTCGCAAGCAAGCGTTCCTTGCCCAAAGGAGGGTGCGGCGATACCCTCCGGGCCCCTGAACTTGAAACGGATGGCGCGACAAATCCTCCCCCTTGCCGCGGCGGCGCTCCTGGCGTTGCCGGGCGTGGCGCGCCCGGCCCCGGCGCCTTCGGGGTCCGGCCCGGTGGGACTCACGGTCTCGGCCGACATCGGCGGTGGCGGTCAACTGGGCGCGGGGTCGGCCTACTCCCCGCCGAGCGTCTTCGAGTTCGAGGTCGGAGTGGCCTACGAGGTCTTCTTCGGGATCGCGCCCCAGCTCACGATGGTGCTCGGGATGTCGCCCGGAACCTCCTTCGCAATCCGGCCGGGGATCGAGTGGTTCATCCCGGAGACGCCCGTCTTCCTTCGAGCCGCCTTCGACGCCTCCACCCAGGTCGGCTACCTCGAGTGGCGCTGGCTGCTGCTGGGCGCCGGCGTCGCGCTCAAGATCACCGACGTCCTGGGCTTCATGGTGGAGTTCGACAGCGGTTTCCCTCTCGCGAGTGGGGTCGGCGTGCCGCTCCTCGTTCGCGCCGGAGCCTTCGCCCGATTCTAGACACGGGCCGCGAGTGGCGGCCCCGCGACATGGGAGCGACACAGATGAAGCACACGAGCTGGATCCTGGCACTCATCATCGGCGTGGTCCTCGGCGTGGTCGGCGATCGGATGATGGGAGGCGGCCCGCGGGTCGCAGGGCCCACCCCCCGAGCGCCCGAGCTGCCGGCGCAGGCACGCCCGCCCCAGCGCCCGCAGGAGGACCCGAAGGCCGTCTACCGCATCCCGGTGGACGACTCTCCGGTGAAGGGCCCGGCCGACGCGCTCGTGACCATCGTCGAGTCATCCGACTTCGAGTGCCCGTTCTGCAAGCGGGTCGGGCCGACCATGAAGCAGATCGAGCAGGCCTATCCGGGAAAGGTCCGGTTCGTCTTCAAGCACAACCCGCTGCCGTTCCACCCCAAGGCGATGCCCGCCGCCGTCGCCACCGAGGAAGCGCGCGCCCAGGGTGGAATCCGCCAAGTTCTGGGACATGCACGACCGGCTCTTCGACTCGGCGCCGGCGCTCGATCGCTCCGCCCTCGAGCAGGCCGCCAAGGCGGCCGGGCTCGACATGACTGCCTTCCGAAAGGCCCTCGACGAGAACCGGCACGAGGCCCGCATCAAGCGCGACCAGGCGCTCGTGAACGGCGTGGGCGCGAACGGCACGCCCAGCTTCTTCGTGAACGGCCGGAAGATCGCCGGCGCGGTCCCCTTCGAGGTCTTCAAGGGCGTGATCGACGAGGAACTCGCCAAGGCGGAGGCGCTCGTGAAGTCGGGCGTGCCGGCCAAGGACGTGTACGCGCGGACCATGGAGCGGGCGGCCTCGGCCCCCGTGATGATCGACCCGCCTCCCGGGCAGCCGGCGCCACAGGCCGCGCCGCCGCCGCCGGCGCCCCCGGCCAGTGCCCAGAAGGTCGACTTCCGGCCCGACGATCCCCAGAAGGGGCAGAAGGGCGCTCCGGTCACGGTGGTGGTCTTCTCCGACTTCCAGTGCCCGTTCTGCACCCGGGTCGAGCCCACGCTGGCCGCGCTCCAGAAGGCCTACCCGAGCGACGTGCGGGTGGTCTGGAAGAACTACCCGCTCGCCATGCACCCGCAGGCGATGCCGGCGGCGCTGGCTGCCGAGGCGGCCCGCGAGCAGGGAAAGTTCTGGGAGATGCACGACCTCCTTTTCCAGAACCAGGCCCAGCTCGGCCCGGCGCAGTACGACGCATGGGCGAAGCAGCTGGGTCTCGACCTGAAGAAGTTCCAGGCGGCCTCCGCGTCGCCGGCCACCCGGGCCCGCGTCGAGGAGGACGCCCGCCTCGGCGCCCGCTTCGCCGCCCAGGGGACGCCTACACTTTACGTGAATTGTCGCCAGGTGGTGGGGGCCCAGCCGTACGAGGTCTTCCAGAAGCTGGTGGACGAGGAGCTGGCCCGGGTCGCCGAGATGAAGAAGGCCGGCGTGAAGGTCGACGCCTCGTTCTACGAGCGAATCTGCGACGAGAACGTCAAGCGGGCACAGAAGGGGTAGCGCGCCGGCCCAGCCAGGCCGCCCGCATCGCCTGGAAGATGGCCGCCGGTCCGCCGGTGTCGGCGGCGATCTCCCAGATCGGAACCTCGCCCAGTCCCTTGAACCAGGCGCGCCCGACGTGCCGGAACATCTCGGCAGGGCGGCCGTCGGCGTGGAAGGTGACGACCAGGCTCTCGGGTCCGGTCCCGAACCACCACTGTGCGCCGACCTCCTGGGGGACGTCGGCAGGGTCGAGCTCGACGCGCCGGACGATGCGCCGGTCTCCCATCGAGGCGAGCCAGGCCGAGAGCGACTCCTCGGAGAGGGCCGCGCCGGCGTTGTAGACGTCGCCCGCCCCCTCGTCCTCGGCCCGGGCCGCGGCCTCCAGCCCGCGCCGGACCGGCTTGGCCACCGCCCGCATCGCGGCGGTCATGTCCCCGGCCCGCGCGGCGCGCAGCGCCTCGGTGGCGGCGTCGGGCGGGATGGCGATGGAGAGCGGCTGGCCGATGAATACGCTCCAGGCGTGGCGCAGGCCGGGGGAGCCACGGGCGGCACGGGCGGCCTCCAGGAGCTGGTCGGCTCGCGCCCGCGCCATGGAAGCTCGCGCGGTGCCGCGGGCCGACTCGTTGATCTTCTCGGCGATGGCCACCCGGTTGTGGCCGAAGGCCTCGTCGTCGATGGAGACGACCAGCGGCGCGGTGCCGAAGGAGACGAAGACCCCGGCCTCGAGCCCCTCCCCGCGGGTCCGCGACACGGAGCGCTCCATCTCGGCGGCGAGGCGCGATGCGGCCGCGGCGTGCAGCGCTGCCCGGCGAAGGGCCTCGGTCCGCTCCGGGCTTCCGGGCGCGGCGCGCTCCGCCTCGCCCCGCGCCTCGCCCCGGGACGCCTGGGAACGGGCGATCTCCCCCCGGTAGCGCGCCTCGAGCGCCGTCACCCGCCCGGCCACCGCCTCGGTGGAGACCTCCCGTTCCAGTCGCGTCTCGTAGGCGGCGAGAAGCCTCCGGATCTCCCCCGCCAGCGACACCAGCGCCTCGATGTCGCCGGAGAGGGAGATGGCGTCTCCGAGCAGGTTGTTCACGGAGATCCCACCGCGATCGGAGAGATGCTCCATCCCGGTGAATCGCTCCTTGGCCGCGGCGAGGATGGGCAGGTAGAACTCGCGCCGGAGGAACTCGGCCATCGAAGCCTGCCCGAGCAGGCTCGTCCTGCGCGTGAAGTCCTTCACGTCGGCGAACAGATGGGCAATCGGGCGCTCCTGGGCCACGGCCAGGATGGGCCCGGGCCGCGCGGAGATCCGGTAGAGCCGGCCCGCCTCCCACTCGGCGTCTGGACCGCCCTGGCCCGCGCCCGAGAAGGGGACCACCACCCTGCGCGCCGGAGCCGCCAGCCGCTCCAGCGCCACGTCGGCGAGCATTCCGGCCGCGGCCAGCCCGTAGAGCTCGCGCGCCTCCTCCCCGCGCAGCCCCAGGGCGGCGACCGGCTCCCGCGGCTTCCATCCCCGAAGCGACCGAACCACGACGTCGAGCGCTCCCGCGCCTTCCCCGGCAACCGACCGGGAGAGGAGCTGCTGGGCCTTGGTGGCCAGGTCGCCTCGCCCCGCCTCGTCGGAGAGCGCCACCGACAGCCCCCCGGGGGCCGCGAGGAGAACCCGCAGCTCTGCCATCGCGCCCACCTGCCTGGCCTCCTCCGCCGCGACCACCGCCGCCGAGAGCGCCTGCCGGATCCGCCAGACCGCCACCGCGGCCTCGGCCCGTCGCGACGTCTCCTCGTCGGCCGAAAGTGCCTCCGCCACGTCTCCCGCAGCGGCGTCCGGGTCTCCGCCCGCCGCGAGGCGCGCGACGATCTCCTCGGCCTGCGGCACGCCCGCCGCTAGCTCCGGACCGTAGAGGGTGGACCCGCCGCCCAGGACCCCACCGAGAACGCCTCCCCGTCCGCCCACCAGCGCCCCCGGGTTCAGGATGGCCTCGAGGCGCAGGACCAGTGGATCGTCGGAGCGGAGCCCGGCGTCGCGGGCGAAGCGGGCCACGCCCGTTCTCGCCGCGACCCACAGGGCGGTGAGCGCTGCGGCGCGCAGCCAGCGGTCGTGAGGCGGTCCGGGAAGGACCTCGCGAAGTCCCGCGCCAGCCGCGTGGAGCGCGCCGGAGAGCGCCAGCGCCACGAGCAGCGGCGTCTCCTCCCGATCGGGCGACGCTGCCATCTCGGCGGCGGCGGTCCGGAGCGAGGCGATCCAGAGCGCGGTCAGCGATCGCCCCTTGCCGCCCGGCCCCATCCAGGCGGTGACGATTCCTCCCTGGAGCGCGGGATGGGCCGCGAGCGCGATCTCCGCGGCGTTGCGGAGGTCCGGCCCGCCGGTGGCCGGCGCCAATAGATCTGCGACGCGCGGCAGCGATGCGTAGTCCTCCCGGAGGTAGAGCCGATCGAGCTCCTCCGGCGGTACGAACCGGCCGTGGTGGGTGGCCAGCAAGAGCCCGACCTGGTCCACGGCGCTCCGGACGATGGCGGCAGCGTCGCCGGCCAGGTCCACCGGAACCCGGAGGTCGGCGTGGGAGGTCCCGAGCTGGAACCGCAACCTGGCCGGATCGATGCTCAGGAAGGGCTCGCCCTGCGCGCGAGCCTCCGCCAGGATGCGCAGCCGCCTGGCCGCGATCGGGACCTGTCCAGCCGCCATGTCACCAGATGCCTTGATCGGAGCCCTCCATCCGGGTAGAAAACCTGATCATGCGCCGGACCTTCTTCAAGTCCAAGATTCACCGCGCGACGGTGACCCATGCGGACCTCGATTACGAGGGGTCGGTCTCCATCGACGAGGACCTCATGGACGCCGCCGGAATCTGGAACTACGAAGCCGTCCACGTTTGGAACATCACGCGGGGGACCCGGCTCCAGACCTACGCCATCCAGGGGGAGAGGGGCAGCGGTATCATCTGCATCAACGGCGCAGCCGCCCACCTGAACCGCCCCGGCGACATGGTCATCCTCGCGACCTTTGCCGAGATGGAAGAGGCGGAGGCCCGAACCCACGTGCCGCAGGTCGTGCTGGTCGACGCCAAGAACCGGGTGGTCGGGAAGGACGTGGCCGAGATCGCCGGTCCGGCCAGGCGGGTCGTGGCATGACGGTGTTTCTTTGGCCCTGATCTCCTGAAAGCCTCTCCCGACCTCGAGACGTTCGAACGGGTCTGCCGGCCGGGCCGCGCCATCCCCGTGCGCGTCGAGGTGGAGGCCGACACCGAGACGCCGGTCTCGGCCTTCCTGAAGCTTTCCCGCGGCAAGCGCCAGGCCTTCCTCCTCGAGTCGGTGGAAGGGGGAGAGCGGTCGGGCCGCTTCAGCTTCCTCGGCGCCGGTCCGCGAAGCTCGCTCTCCTGGCGCCTCGGGCAGGCCGGCGACCCGATCGAGTGGATCCGGCGCGAGCTGGCCTCCCACCAGGCGGTGCGCATCCCGGGCACGCCGCGCTTCGCCGGCGGGCTCGTCGGCTTCCTCTCCTACGACGCGGTGAAGCTCTTCGAGCCGCGGGTGCCGATCGCGAACGGGGACGAGCTCGGCTTTCCCGACGCGCTCTTCCTCGACTTCGACCAGATCGTGGCCTTCGACAACCTGCGCCACTCCCTGCACGTCATCGCCGAGGTCCGCTGCAAGAAGGGGGACGACCCGCGCGCCCTCTACCACGCCGCGCTGACCCGGATCGGCGGGACGATGGCGGCGCTGTCGCGCCCGCTTCGCGACCGACGATCCCCGCCGGCCGAGAAGGCCGCCGAGCTTCGACCCCGGATATCGCGACAGGCATTCGAGCGGGCGGTCCGCCGCGCCCAGGAGTACGTCAAGGCCGGCGACTGCCAGCAGATCGTGCTCTCGCAGCGCTTCGACGCCGACGTGAGCGTCCCGCCCTTCGAGGTCTACCGCGCGCTGCGGCGGGTGAACCCGTCCCCCTACCTCTTCTACTTGCAGAACGGCAGCCAGGCCCTGGTGGGCAGCTCTCCAGAGACCCTCATCAAGCTCGAGGACGGCGAGGTGACGCTCCGCCCCATCGCGGGGACGCGGAGGCGCGGGGCCGATCCCGAGCAGGACCGCCAGCTCGAGGAGGAGCTCCGGGCCGATCCCAAGGAGAACGCCGAGCACGTCATGCTCGTCGACCTGGGGCGCAACGACGTGGGTCGGGTGAGCGCCGTGGGATCGGTGCGGGTGACCCAGCTGAAGACCGTGGAGCGCTACTCCCACGTCATGCACCTGGTCTCGGAGGTGAAGGGGCGGCTCGCCGGAGGGCTCGACTCGATCGACGTGCTTCGCGCCGGCTTCCCGGCCGGCACGGTGACCGGCTCGCCGAAGGTCCGGGCCATGGAGATCATCGACGAGCTCGAGCCGGCCCGGAGGGGCCCGTACGCCGGCGCCGTGGGATATTTCGACCGCGGCGGCGACATGGAGATGTGCATCGCCATCCGGACGCTCGTGCAGTCTGGCCGCAAGGTCTCGGTCCAGTCGGGCGCCGGGCTGGTCTACGACTCGAAGCCGGCGGCCGAGTACCAGGAGACGGTCAACAAGGCCCGTGCCCTCTTCACGGCGGTGGCACAGGCCGAATCGCGCGACCTGGACACGAAGGCCTCGGCGGTGAGGGGATCCGGTGCAGCGCGGCGTTCGCCCCGGCGACGAGGGAGGGCCGGCGCATGAAGCCGCGCATCGTCCTCGTCGACAACTACGACTCCTTCACGTTCAACCTCGTCCAGTACCTGGGCGAGCTTGGCGCCGACGTCCGGGTCTTTCGCAACGACCAGATCGACGTGGCCGGGATCCGGGCGCTTCGCCCCCGCGCCGTCGTGGTCTCGCCGGGCCCCTGCACGCCCGACGAGGCCGGCGTGAGCCTGGAAGCCATCCGGTCTCTCGCCGGCGAGGTGCCCATCCTGGGTGTCTGCCTGGGCCACCAGGCCATCGGGCAGGCCTTCGGGGGCAAGGTGGTTCGGAACGACCGGATCGTCCATGGCAAGGCGAGCCCGGTGCTCCACCGCGGCGAGGGAATCTACGCCGGCCTCCCCTCCCCGTTCGATGCCGGTCGCTACCATTCCCTCGTGGTCGAGCGCGCATCGCTGCCCCGGGACCTGCGCATCACCTCCCGGACCCGGGAGGGAGAGATCATGGGGCTGCGGCACCGGCGGCTCGAGGTCGAGGGCGTCCAGTTCCACCCGGAGTCGATCCTGACCGGCCAGGGCAAGGCGCTGCTCGGCAACTGGCTCGCCCGGGTGAAGGGATGGAGGCGAGCATGATCCTTCCGGCCATCGCGCGGCTGGTCTCCGGTGGGAACCTCACCCGTGCCGAGATGGTGGAGTTGATGGGCGAGGTGGCCGACGGCGGCGCCACCCCGGCCCAGGTCGGCGCCTTCCTCGCGGCGCTCCGGCTCAAGGGGGAGACGGTCGAGGAGATCGCCGGTGCCGCCGAGGTGATGCGGGCCCGGGCTGACCACGTCCGGGTCGACCGCGAGGTCTTCGTCGACACCTGCGGCACCGGGGGCGACGGCCAGAACACCTTCAACATCTCCACCACCGCCGCCTTCGCGGTGGCCGGGGCGGGCGTGACGGTGGCCAAGCACGGCAACCGCTCGGTCTCCTCGAAGTGCGGATCGGCCGACGTGCTGGCCGCTCTCGGCGTCGACGTCGATGCGCCCAAGGACCGGGTGGAGCGCTGCATCGCCGAGGTGGGCATCGGCTTCCTCTTCGCCCCCCGGCTTCACCCCGCGTTCAAGGCGGTGGCCGGGATCCGGCGAGAGCTGGCCATCCGCACCGTCTTCAACCTGCTCGGGCCACTCGCCAACCCGGCCGGCGCCCGGCACCAGTTGATGGGGGTCTACGAGCCCCGCTGGGTGCCGATCATCGGGGGCGTGCTGGCCGCGCTCGGCACCATCCACGCGTTCGTGGTCCACGGCGACGGGCAGGACGAGATCGCCGTGACCGGCACCACGCAGGTGGCGGAGGTGGTGGGAGGCGAGGTGCGCACCTTCACGCTGACTCCCGAGGATCTGGGCCTGGGGCGCTGGCCGGCCGAGGCGCTCTCCGGCGGCGACGCCGCGCACAACGCCCGGATCACGCGCGACGTGCTCTCGGGCCAGAAGGGCGCGCCGCGAGATGCAGTGCTCGCGAACGCCGCAGCCGCGCTGGTGGCGGCTGGGGCTGCGCCCGACTTCCGGGCCGGGGTGCGCCTCGCCGCCGACGCCATCGGCCGGGGTGCGGCTCGGGAGAGGCTCGACCTGCTCGTGGCGGCGAGCCGCGGATGACCATCCTGGCGGAGATCCTGGCGCGCAAGGCCCTCGAGGTGGCCGCTCGCCGAACCTCGCTTCCGGAGAGGGAGCTCGAGGCGCGTGCGGCGGCGACGCCCTTGCCACGGCTCCTCGAGGACGCGCTCTCGCCCCCGGGCGGAGCGGTCCGGATCATCGCCGAGGTGAAGCGGGCGAGCCCCTCGGCGGGCGCCATCGACGCCGCCCTCGACGCCCCGGCCCAGGCTGCCCGGTACGAAGTGGCGGGCGCGGCCGCCATCTCGATCCTCACCGACGGACCGGGCTTCGGCGGCTCCCTCGACGACCTGGCGGCGGCCCGGGCCCGCGTGAAGGCACCGCTCCTTCGCAAGGACTTCGTGCTCGAGCGCTACCAGCTCCTCGAGGCGCGCGCCTGGGGCGCCGACGCCGCGCTGCTCATCGTGGCGGCGCTGCCCGGCGACCTGCTTCGCCGCCGGCTCGACGACTGCGCCGCCCTCGGCCTCTCGGCGCTCGTGGAGGTCCACGACCTCGCCGAGGCGGAGTCTGGCCGTGGCCGCCGGAGCGCGGATCGTGGGCATCAACAACCGCGACCTCCGGACCTTCCAGGTGGATCTGGCGGCGAGCGAGGCGGTCCTGCCGGCGCTGCCGGAAGGCGTCCTGGGCGTGGCCGAGAGCGGCATCCGTACGGCCGCGGACGTGGCCAGGCTGCGCCGCTGCGGCGCGGCGAACTTCCTGGTGGGCGAGGCGCTGGTGCGCGCGTCCGACCCGGGGGTCCTGCTCCGGGAGATGGCGGCTGCGCGATGAGCCGGGTTCGCATCAAGATCTGCGGGGTGACGCGGGCCGAGGACGCCCTCGCGGCGGTCCGGCTCGGCGCCGACGCGCTCGGCTTCAACTTCTGGCCCAGCTCGAAGCGCCACATCACCGCGGCCGCGGCGCGGGTCATCATCGCCCGCCTCCCGCCCTTCGTGACCCCGGTGGGCGTCTTCGTGAACCAGGTCGAGGGGGAGATGCGTGCCATCGCGGCCGAGACGGGCATCCAGGTCTTCCAGCTCCACGGCGACGAGCCGCCGGAGCTGTGCGCGCGGCTGCCCCTGCCGGTCGTGAAGGCCATCCCGGTGGACCAGGTCCGCACCCTTTCCAGGCTGCTCTCCTACGAGGTCTCGGCCTTCCTGCTCGACACCCCGTCCCGCGGCTACGGCGGGAGCGGCCAGCCCTTCGACTGGTCGCTGGCCGAGGGGGTCTCCGAGGTGGCGCCGGTCATCCTGGCCGGGGGGCTCACCCCCGAGAACGTGGCCGCCGCGGTCCGCGCCGTTCGCCCGTACGCCGTGGACGTGGCCAGCGGGGTCGAGTCGTCACCAGGAGTGAAAGACATGGGCAGGATGTCCCGCTTCTTCGCCGCCGTCCAGGAGGTCCAGCTTCCATGAGCCTCCCCGACGGCGGTGGACACTTCGGCCCCTACGGCGGCCGCTTCGTCCCGGAGACGCTGGTCCCGGCCCTCGACGAGCTGGAAGGCGCCTGGCGCGAGGCGCGCCTGGACCCGGCCTTCGGCGAGGAGCTGACGCGGCTGCTCACCCGATTCGCCGGACGACCCACGCCGCTCGGGGACGGGCTGCGCATGGGGGCCGACGCCGGCGGGTGCCGGGTGGTGCTCAAGCGCGAGGACCTGTGCCACACCGGCGCGCACAAGATCAACAACACGCTGGGTCAAGTGCTCCTGGCCCGCCGGATGGGAAAGCGGCGCATCATCGCCGAGACCGGCGCCGGCCAGCACGGCGTGGCCACCGCCACCGCCGCCGCGCTCTTCGGGATGCCCTGCGACGTCTTCATGGGCGCGCTCGACGTGGAGCGGCAGGCGTTGAACGTCTTCCGGATGCAGCTCCTGGGGGCGCGGGTGGTCCCGGTGGTCTCCGGATCGAGGACCCTCAAGGACGCGATGAACGAGGCCATCCGCGACTGGGTGACGAACGTCCGCGACACCCACTACATCATCGGCTCGGTGGCCGGGCCGCACCCCTACCCGGCCATGGTCCGGGATTTCCAGTCGATCATCGGCGACGAGGCACGCGCCCAGGTGCTGGCCCTCTGCGGGCGGCTCCCCGACGCGGTGGTGGCCTGCGTGGGCGGCGGCTCCAACGCCATGGGGATCTTCTCGGCGTTCATCGCCGATCCAGGCGTCCGGCTGGTGGGCGTCGAGGCGGCCGGGCACGGCCTCGAGACCGGCAAGCACGGCGCGGCGCTGGCCCGCGGACGCCCCGGCGTGCTGCACGGCTCGAGGAGCTACGTCCTGCAGGACGACGACGGGCAGATCGTCGAGGCCCATTCCATCAGCGCCGGCCTCGACTACCCGGGGGTGGGGCCGGAGCTCTCCTGGTTGAAGGACCAGGGGAGGATCGAGCTGCGGCAGGCCACCGACGACGAGGCGCTCGACGCGCTGGGCTACCTGGCCCGGACCGAGGGAATCATCCCGGCGCTGGAGACCGCCCACGCCGTCTCGGCGGCGCGCCAGCTGGCCCGGGAGCTCGGCCCGCGAGGTCTTCTCATGGTGAACGTCTCGGGGCGCGGCGACAAGGACGTGGACCACGTGAGACGGGCATTGCAGGAGCGACAGCAGGAGCCGGCCGCCAAGGGAAATCGGCCGCGTGCGAAGGCGAGGCGGCCCGCGACAAGACCCGGGAAGCGCCCGACGAAGCGCGCTCGGAGGTCCCGGTGAGTTCCGGACCGGATCGGATCGGGGAGGCGTTCAGCGCTGCCTCGAAGCGAGGCAGCGCAGTGCTGGTCACCTACGTGATGGCCGGCGACCCCGATCTCGCCACCTCCCGGGAGATGGTGCTCGCCTGCGCCGCCGGCGGCGCCGACATCCTCGAGATCGGGATGCCCTTCTCCGACCCCATCGCCGACGGGAAGACCATCCAGGGCGCGGGGGAGCGGGCGCTGCGCGCCGGCACCACCATCGTCTCCTGCCTCCGGCTCGCCGCCGAGGTGCGGCGCCGCACGCCGGCGGCCATCGCGCTCATGGGCTACGTGAACCCGGTGCTCGCCTACGGCGAGGAGCGCTTCCTCGACGCCTGCGTGGCCTCGGGCGTCGATGCGCTCATCCTGCCCGACCTGCCACCCGAGGAGGCGGGCTCGTTCCGCGCCTCCGCCGCTGCACGCGGGGTGAAGCTGGTCTTCCTGCTCGCACCCACCTCCACGCCGCCCCGGGTGGCGGCCGCCTGCGACGCCGCCACCGGCTTCGTCTACTTCGTCTCCGTCGCCGGCGTGACCGGTGCGCGGACCTCGCTCCCGGCCGATCTGGGCGCCAAGGTGAAGGCCGTGCGAAAGCGCAGCCCCGTCCCGGTGGTGGTGGGCTTCGGCGTGAGCACGCCTGCGCAGGCCCGCGCGGTCGGGAAGCTCGCCGACGGGGTGGTGGTGGGGAGCGCCATCGTGCAGCGCATCGCCGAGGGCGGCGCGCGCAAGGCGCGGGCCGAGCGGGTGCGCCGGTTCGTGGCGTCGCTCGCGAAGGCGCTCGAGCGCTGAGCGCCGGCGCGGGCCCGGGTCGTTCCTGCGCCTGCGGTGGCTCCGGAGCCCGCCCCTTCCCCGCCCTCGTCCAGGCCGAAGGCGAACCCCCGAGCTCGCACCTACCGGGTCCCCTGGGCCGACCTGCTGAAGAAGGTCTTCGCCGTGGACGTCCTCGCATGCCCCGAGTGTGGCGGCAGGCTCCGGCTCATCGCCTTCATCGCCGATGACGCCGTGACCAGGCGCATCCTCCTTCACCTCGGCCTCGACTCGCGGGGGCCACCGGTGGCGAGAGCCCAGGCACCGCCGGACTTCAACGAACCCGGCCCGAACTACGCCGGCGCCGACCCCCTCTACGCCGACTGAATCATCCCCGCCTTCGCCGGTGAGGCCCGGCCTTGTCCTGGTAACGGTCGCCGGCCCCCTTCCGGGGCGGGCGAACCCCTTCAGATCTTCCTGGACCAAGGCAACCAGTTTCCGTAACTGCGCTTACCCGACCCGAAAGGCGGTTTGTATTTCCTACTCGCACAAGCGATATGTCGTTCGTACTGAAGAGGGCCGGTGCCCGTCGGGCGGTCGGGTCGTATCCATGGCGGCGAAGGAACACGTCGCGGCCCTGCTGCGGGCCGCAGGCATCGAGATCAACGGCGGCAATCCCTGGGACCTGCAGGTTCAGGACGAGCGCCTGTACGCGCGCGTGCTGGGGGACGGGACCCTGGGGGCCGGCGAGGCCTACATGGACGGATGGTGGGACGCCGCGAAGCTCGACGAGTTCTTCGTGCGCATCCATGCCGCCGGGATCGACCGCCGGCTCGTGACCGCCGGGCTGCTGGCCCAGGTCGCGTGGAGCAAGCTCGCCAACCAGCAGGGGCGCCGGCTTTCGAGGCGGGTGGCGCGGCAGCACTACGACCTCTCGAACGAGCTGTACGTCTCGATGCTCGGCCGCACCATGCAGTACACCTGTGCCTACTACGGTCCCGACGGCGCGGACCAGACGCTCGACGAGGCGCAGGACCGCAAGCTGGACCTGATCGCGAGGAAGCTCCGCCTGCAGCCCGGCATGTCGGTGCTCGAGCTCGGCGGCGGCTTCGGGGGCCTCGCCCGGCACCTGGCAATTCACCATGGGTGCCGCGTCGTCAGCTACAACATCAGCCGGGAACAGGTCGAGTTCGCCCGCGCCTGGTGCGACGGGCTGCCGGTGGAGTTCCGCCTGCAGGACTACCGGGAGGCCGCCTCGGATCCGCAGACGTACGACCGGGTCGTCAGCATCGGACTGATGGAACACGTGGGGCCGAAGAACTACCGGCGATTCTTCGAGATTGCACGGGCGAGGCTCGCGCCCGGCGGGCTCGCCCTGGTGCACACGATCGGCGGCAACGTCAGCATGGCGACGACCGATCGGTGGATCTCCAGGTACATCTTCCCGGGCGGCGTCATTCCGTCCGAGCAGCAGCTCACCGCGGCCAAGGAGGGGCTCTTCGTCCTGGAGGACTGGCACAACTTCGGGCCGGACTACGACCGGACACTGCTTGCATGGGATGAGAACTTCCGGGCCGCAGGGCCGACGCTCGGCAAGCACCCGGCGATGGACGAACGCTTCTACCGGATGTGGCGCTACTACCTCAACTCGTGCGCCGGCGCGTTTCGCGCGCGCACGCTCAATCTCTGGCAGCTCGTGCTGAGCCGGGGGGACGTCACGCGCTACGTACCGGCAAGATGAGCGATTCTCCCGCCACGATCGAATTGCACCGCGGCCGGGTGGAGCGGCTCGCGGCCGCGCTGCGCGGCTCGACCGGCCCCGTTCGCCTGCGCAAGCGCACCAGCAACCTGTTCCGTCCCCGGCTTGCGGCCGATCGGGTCCTCCTCGACGGCACGACGCTCGATCACGTGATCTCGATAGACCCGGACGCTCGCACCGCGGACGTCGAGGGCATGACGACGTACGCCGCCCTCGTCGACGCGACGCTGCCTCATGGGCTCGCGCCTGCGGTCGTCCCCGAGCTGAAGAGCATCACCGTCGGCGGCGCGACCGCCGGCCTGGGCATCGAGTCGAGCTCGTTTCGCCACGGCCTGGTGCACGAGACCGTCGCCACGCTCGACGTGCTCGTGGCCGACGGCCGCGTGCTGCGCTGCTCGCCGGCGGAGCACGCGGACCTGTTCCGCGGCTTCCCGAATTCCTACGGCAGCCTCGGCTATGCGACACGATTGACCATCCGGCTCGTCCCCGTCGCTCCCTTCGTGCAGCTGAGGCACGAGCGATTCGTGGACGCGGACCGATTCTTCGCCGTCGTCGCCGCGGAGTTCGCGGACCCGAGCTGCGACTATCTCGACGGCGTGTTCTTCGGCACCGGCGACTTCGTGCTCACGCGTGCGAGGACGGTCGAGGCGCTGCCGCCTGGCCGCCGGGCGAGCGACTACACGTGGATGCGGCAGTTCTGGAAGAGCCTGCGTGAGCGTCCCGACGACCACCTGACGACCCGGGATTACCTGTGGCGCTGGGACACGGATTGGTTCTGGTGCAGCCGGAACGTCGGCGCGCACCTCGCGCCCGTCCGGCTGCTCGCCGGACCCCGGCTCCTCTCGAGCGTCACCTACCAGAGGATCATGCGTGCGGCACAGCGCTATCCCCTGAAGGCGCTCGAGCTCCTGCGTCCGCGCGCGGAATCGGTGATCCAGGACGTGGACATCCCGCTCGCCAACGCCGCGGCCTTCCTGGCGCAGCTTCACGCCGAGGTCGGCATCACGCCGGTCTGGGTCTGCCCGTTCCGGGTCACCACCGACCGGTATCCGCTGTATCGGCTGCGGACGGACACGCCGTACGTCAATTTCGGGTTCTGGGACACCGTGCACAGCCGGCATCCGGACGGTCATTTCAACGCGATCGTCGAGCGGCTGGTGGCGCACCACGACGGCAAGAAGAGCCTGTATTCGCGCAGCACCTTCGACGAGCGTGCGTTCTGGGACACCTACGATCGGCGGGCGTACGATGCGCTGAAGCGCGAGTACGACCCGACGGGCCGGTTCCCCGGTCTCTACGAGAAGGCTGTCCGCCGTCTCTGAAGCCGCAGAGCGGCGGACGAAGCCGCGACTTGACCTGCCGGCGGCGACTGCTCCAGGCAAGCGACGATCGTCTCCTGCCGCGTGACCAGGCCCGGGCCAGTCCTGGCGCCGGTCGCCTGCCCCCCCTTCCTGGGCGGGCGACCCTATCGAGGTCCTCCCGGACCAGGGCAGCCAGTTTCCGTGACCGCCCTTGGCCGAGGCGAAAGGCGGTTTGGGGTTCCTCCCCGCGCCCGCCTACATCACCGGCCGCTCGATGGCCAGGGCGATGACGCGCACCTGCCGCATCAGCTCGTCGAACTCGGAGATGGTGAGCGACTGGTGGCCGTCGGAGAGCGCCTTCTCCGGCTTGGGGTGGACCTCCACCATGATGCCGTCGGCGCCGGCCGCGACGCCGGCCCGGGCGATGGCAGCCACGTGCTTGCGGATCCCGATGCCGTGGGAGGGATCGACGATGACCGGCAGGTGGGAGAGCGACTTCACCACCGGGATGGCGTTGATGTCGAGGGTGTTGCGGGTGGCGGTCTCGAAGGTGCGGATGCCCCGCTCGCAGAGCATGACGTTGGGGTTGCCGTTGGCCACGATGTACTCGGCCGCCATGAGCCACTCGCGGATGGTCCCGGAGAGGCCGCGCTTCAGCATGACCGGCTTCCTGGCCGCGCCGAGCCGCTCCAGCAGGGAGTAGTTCTGCATGTTGCGCGCGCCGACCTGCAGGACGTCGGCGTACTCGGCCACCATGGGCAGCGTGTCGGTGGACATCACCTCGGTGATGACCTTGAGTCCGGTCTCCTGGCGGGCGAGCGCCAGCAGCTTCAGCCCTTCCTCGCGCAGCCCCTGGAACTCGTAGGGGCTGGTTCGAGGCTTCCAGGCCCCGCCGCGGAGGAACGAGGCCCCGGCCTTCTTCACCGCCCGTGCGGTCTCGAGGATCTGGTCCTTCGACTCCACCGAGCAGGGGCCGGCCATGACGACGATGGCCCGGCCGCCCACCTTCACGCCGTCCACGTCGATGACGGTGTCCTCCTCCTTCACCTCGCGGGAGACCAGCTTGAAGGGCTGGGAGACGCGCAGGGCCTCCGCCACGCCCGGGAGCATGGCGAAGTCGTCGGGGTCGACCGCTCCGGTGTTCCCCACCACCGCCACCACGCGCCGCTCGATGCCGGAGATGGGGTGCGGGGTGAGGCCCAGCGACCGGACCTTGTCGATGACGGCGTCGAACTCGGCCTCGGTGGCGTGCGGCTTCATGGCGACGAACATGGGGGCTCCTCGGCGGCGGGCGCCGGATGCGAAGGCTAGACGGGGCGGTCGACGGCTCCGGCGATGATCCGCACCTGCGCCATCAGTCCGGCGAACTCCTCCGGCGTGAGCGACTGCTGCCCGTCGGAGAGGGCCTTCTCCGGGCAGGGGTGGACCTCGATGATGAGGCCGTCGGCGCCGGCGGCCACCGCGGCCCGGGCCATGGCCGGTACGTGGGCGCGAAGGCCGATGCCGTGGGAGGGGTCCACGATCACCGGGAGGTGGGTGAGCGACTTCAGCACCGGCACGGCGTTCAGGTCCAGGGTGTTGCGGGTGGCTGTCTCGAAGGTGCGGATGCCTCGCTCGCAGAGGGCCACCTGGCCGTTGCCGTGAGCCACCACGTACTCGGCGGCCATGAGCCATTCCTTGATGGTGGCCGACGGACCGCGCTTCAGGAGGACCGGCTTGCCGATCCTTCCGAGTTGCTTCAGGAGCGAGAAGTTCTGCATGTTCCGGGCGCCGATCTGCACCATGTCCGCGTAGTCGGCGACCATGGCCAGGGTCTCCAGGTCCATGGCCTCGGTGACGATCCTCAGACCCGTCTCCTCGCGGGCCAGCGCCAGCAGCTTCAGGCCGTCCTCGGCCATCCCCTGGAACTCGTAGGGGCTGGTGCGGGGCTTGTACGCGCCCCCGCGCAGCATGGTGGCCCCCGCCGCCTTCACGGCGCGTGCAGCCTCGAGGACCTGCTCCTTCGACTCGACCGAGCAGGGACCGGCCATGACGACCAGCCGCCTGCCGCCGATCGCGACCCCGCTCACGTCGAGGACGGTGTCCTCCTCCTTGACCTCCCGGGACACCAGCTTGAAGGGCTGGGACACCCGGATGGCCTCGCGGACGCCGGGGAGGCTCTCGAAGAGCGCCGGGTCGAGCCCTCCCTTGTTGCCGGTGATGCCGATGGCCGTGCGCTGGGCACCGGGGATGGCATGGGGGGAGAACCCCAGGGACCGGATCCTCTCGACGACGGCGTCCACCTGGGCCTCGGTGGCGTTTGGCTTCATGACGACCAGCATCCGGCGCTCTGCCTCCTCTGATTGGGGGGGCGGAGGATACACCCGAATGCCCCGCCGGCTCTTAACGTAGAATCGCCCCGTGCGCGACCGCCGATGGGATCACCTCTACGACGTCGAGAAGAAGCCGGTGAAGGAGGTCATCCTCGAGCGCTTCGCAGAGGAACTGGCGGGTCGTCTCAGCGCCTGGCCGCCTCCCGGCGTCGAGTGGGTCACGGAGGAACTGCGCCGGCGCTGGGCCGCCGGGCTCGAGGTGGCCCCGCGCGAAGAGGTCCTGCGCCTCGCCCTCGAGCTGGCGCGATTCGACCTGCTGCGGGAGCACGAGGCCTTCGACGAGGGAATGCGCAATCGCGCGCCCACGGCCTGCCAGGGCCCGGCCGACGAGGCCGCGCTCCAGATCCTCGTCCTCTACGTGACCGAGGAGTGCCTGTCGCTGAAGGAGTGGGCCGAGGGGGCCAAGCTGTCGCGGGCAGACCTGGCCGGCGCCCTTGGCCTCGTCGAGCGGCGCCTCTTCCGCGTCACGCTGGCGTAGAGCCCTTGCCCTTCGGCACCTTCTCCCAGTCGGCCAGGAACTTCGCCAGGCCGAGGTCGGTGAGCGGATGCTGCGCGAGCTGGGTCAGCACGGCGAAGGGGATGGTCGCGACGTCGGCGCCCATGCGGGCCGCCTGCACGACGTGCAGCGGGTTCCGAACGGATGCCACCAGCACCTGCGTCCCGAACTCGTAGTTCCGGTAGATCTCCAGGATCTGGGCGATGAGCGCCATCCCGTCCTCGGAGACGTCGTCGAGCCGACCCACGAAGGGCGACACGTAGGTGGCGCCGGCCTTGGCGGCCAGGAGCGCCTGGCTTGGAGAGAAGCAGAGCGTGACGTTGGTGCGGATGCCCTCCGTGGTGAGCGCCTTCACGGCCTTCAGCCCCTCCAGGATGAGCGGGACCTTGATGACCACGTTGGGCCCGAACTTCGCGTAGTGG
The DNA here is from genome assembly GCA_963700085.1 of uncultured delta proteobacterium. Taxonomy (GTDB): domain Bacteria; phylum Myxococcota; class Myxococcia; order Myxococcales; family Anaeromyxobacteraceae; genus CAIOAK01. The sequence continues at coordinate 326,533 of CAVOWI010000016.1, read as the reverse complement.
TGGGCCTCCCGCATCATCCCGTCGAAGGCCACCGACGTGACCTCGGCCGAGACCGGCCCCTGGACCAGCGCGACGATCTCCTTCAGCACGTCCTCGAACGGGCGGCCGGTCTTCGCGACCAGGGACGGGTTGGTCGTCACGCCGTCGCACAGGCCGAGGTCGAGAGCCTTCCGGATCTCTCCGACGTCCGCGGTGTCGATGAAGAACTTCACGTCGCCTCCGGAATGGTGGGTTCGGGGGCAAGGTGCTACAAGTTCGCCGATGCTGTCGAGAGGGAAATCCGCTGGCCGCCGCAAGGCGAGGTCCGCGGCGCCTCGCGGCGCTTCCGCTCGCAGGAAGGCGCTCGTCGCCTACGGCCGGATGGTGCTCGAGACCGAGGCCCGGGCCATCGGCGCGCTGCGGCTCGACGAGACGTTCGCCACCGCCGTCGAGTGGATCCTGGCCTGCAAGGGGCAGGTGGTGCTCACCGGGATCGGCAAGCCCGGCTTCGTGGCCCAGAAGATCTCGGCCACGCTGGCCTCCACCGGCACCCACTCCATCTACCTGCACCCTGCCGAGGCGGCCCATGGCGACCTGGGCCGCGTCTCGCGCAGCGACGTGATCATCGCGCTCTCCAACAGCGGCGAGTCGGAGGAGATCCTCCGCCTCCTCCCCGCGGTGAAGCGGATCGGCGCGCGGGTCGTGGCGGTGACCCGCGACGAGCAGAATCCCCTGGCCCGGGGCGCCGACCTGGTGGTCGCCATCGGCGACGTCGAGGAGGCCTGCCCCCTCGGGCTCGCACCCACGACCAGCACGGCCGCGCTGCTCGCGATGGGAGACGCGATTGCCATGGCGGTGATGGAGAATCGCCCCTTCGGCCGCGACGAGTACGCCCTCTACCACCCGGGCGGGAAGCTCGGGCGCCACCTCATGAAGGTGCACGAGTTGATGCGGGGCGGAGACGCCAACCCGCTCGTGCGCGCCGACGCCCCGCTCAAGAAGGCGGTCGCGGTGATGACCCGGACGCCGGGGCGCCCCGGCGCGGCCACCGTGGTGGACGCCCGGGGCAGGCTCCTCGGGGTATTCACCGACGGTGATCTGCGGCGCCTGGTGGAGCGGCAACAGGTGGACTTCGACGCCCCGGTCTCCACGGTGATGACCAGGAACCCCCGGACCGTCCGGCCCGAGGAGCGGCTGGTGGAGGCCGCCCGCGTCATGCGCGAGGCCCGGATCGACCAGGTGCCCGTGGTGGACGCATCCGGCCGGGCCGTCGGGCTCCTCGACGTGCAGGATCTGCTCGCGGCCCGCATCCTCTGATACCAGGTGGGTACCCGCATGGCAAAGGGCACCGAAGCCGGGCTGCGACGCGACCTCGTGGAGGTCTGCCGGAGGCTGCACGACCGCCGCCTGCTGGGCGCAGGCGAGGGGAACGTCTCCTGCCGGCTCTCGCGCGACCTGCTGCTGGTGACGCCTTCGGGCGCGAACAAGGGCCACCTTCGACCCGCCGACCTGGTGGTCGTCGATCTCTCGGGGAAGAAGGTGCGCGGCCGCGGCCGGCCCTCCACCGAGTTGCTCATGCACCTGGCCGCCTACACCGCACGGCCCGACGTCCTGGCGGTCGTCCACGCCCACCCACTCACCGCGGTGGCCTTCACGGTGGCCGGTCTGGACCCGCCGAACGACCTCCTCCCCGAGGCCGTGCTGGTCCTGGGCCGCATCGCCGTGGCCCCCTTCGCGACGCCTGGCACCGACGAGGTCCCGCGATCGCTCGCCCCCTTCTGGAGCGGCCACCAGGTCATCCTGCTCGAGCGGCACGGCGCGCTGGCGCTGGGGCGCGACCTCTTCCAGGCCTTCGATCGAATGGAGACGCTCGAGCGGGTCTGCGAGATCGCGGCCGCCGCACGAGCGCTGGGGCGTTGCGAGCCGCTCCCTCCGTCGGCGGTCGCGAAGGTGATCGCGGCGGGCAAGGCGCTCGCGTCGAGGTGAGGGGTATCCCCCTCCACCGTCAGAGCGGATAGCCGCCGATCGGCGCGACGTCGAGCTCCGGTGCACTTTCGAGCAGGCGGGCCACGGTCGAGCCGGTGCCGGGAACGGGGAGGTCGGGGCGGAGCTCGGCGAGCGGCGCCAGCACGAATCGGCGACGGCACATCTCCGGATGGGGGATCGTCAGCTCCGGCGTGCAGACCACCAGGTCGCCGAAGAGGATCAGATCCAGGTCGAGCGTCCGGGGTCCCCAGGGCAGGTCCCGCCTCCGTCCGGCGACTCGCTCGATCTCCCGGAGGATTCCCAGGAGCGCCGGAGGCGTTCGGGTCGTCTCCAGCTCCAGGACGGCGTTCAGGTAGCGCGGCTGCGGTGGTCCGATCGGCGCCGCGTCCCAGACCCGCGAGGCCCGCAGCACCGCCACGCCGGGTGCCTCGCGGAGCGCCCGGGCCGCCAGGACGAGGCGCGCCCATCGGTCGCCGAGGTTCGACCCGACGGCGACGAAGGCGCGCATCAGACGACGGGGTTCCTGAGGATGCCGACCCCGCTCACCTCGATCTCGACCCAGTCGCCGCGCCGGATGGGCCCGACCCCCTCCGGCGTCCCGGTGGAGACGAGGTCGCCGGGCAAGAGCGTCATGACCTGCGAGACGAAGGCCACCAGCGCGTAGGGGTCGAACACCATGTCGCGGGTCGACCCGCGCTGGCGCTGCTCGCCGTTCACGCGGCAGATGACCACCTGGTCCATCGGGTCGAGGACGGTCTCGACGGCCGGGCCGATGGGACAGAAGGTGTCGTAGGACTTGGCCCGGGTGAAGTGCGCCTCGGCCCGCTGGATGTCGCGGGCGGAGACGTCGTTCAGGCAGGTCCAGCCGAAGATGGCCTCGCGCGCCGCGACGGCGTTCCCCCCGGTGAGCGGGCGACCGATGACCGCCGCCAGCTCGGCCTCGTGGTGGACCTCCTTCGAGGCCTCGGGGATGCGGATCTCCTGCATGGGCCCGATCACGGCGGTGGAGGGCTTGATGAAGAGCAGCGGTTCCTTCGGCACCTCGTTTCCCAGCTCCTTGGCGTGGGCTCGGTAGTTCCGCCCCACGCAGACCACCTTGGAAGGGAGGACCGGCGCGAGGAAGGTCACGTCGGCGAACGGGAAGCGCGGCCCCTCGGGCAGGCCTCCGTCCCAGGGCGCCGCCGACAGCGCGCGCACCTCCGAGCCCTCGATGACGCCGTAGCTCTCCTGTCCCCGCCTGGAGAAGCGACAGGTCCTCACGCTCCACCCCGCAGTCCGAGCACGTCGTGCATGTCGTAGAGGCCGGGCGGCCTTCCTTTCACCCAGAGTGCAGCACGCAGGGCGCCGCGGGCGAACTGATCGCGAGAGGTGGCCCGGTGGGTGACCTCGAGCCGCTCCCCCTGCCCGGCGAAGAAGACGGTGTGCTCGCCCACCACGTCGCCGCCGCGGAGGCTCATGACGCCGATCTCCCGGGGGGTGCGCTCGCCGATCATGCCGTGGCGCGCGTAGACCACGTCCCGGGCCGGGTCGCGCCCGAGCGACTCGGCGGCCACCTCGGCCAGGCGCACCGCGGTCCCGCTGGGCGCGTCCTTCTTCTTCCCGTGGTGCATCTCGACGATCTCGACGTCGTAGGCGTCGCCGAGCACCCGGGCCGCCTGCGCCACCAGCGCGAACATCACGTTCACGCCCACGCTCATGTTGGGGGAGAGCACCACCGGGATACGGGCCGCATCCATCCGGATCCGGGCCTTCTCGTCGGCCGAGAATCCGGTCGAGCCGATGACCATGGCCACGCCGTGCGCGGCCGCGACGGAGGTGTTCTTCACCGAGGCCTCGTGGCTCGTGAAGTCGACGACCACGTCGGCCTTCACGGCGTGGAGGAGCGGCGCCAAGATCGTCGGCGACCCTCACGCCGAGCCTGGGCAGGCCGGCCGCCTCCCCGGCGTCCTTCGGCCCGGCGTAGTCGGGGCGCTCCACCGTGCCGACCAGGGTCAGGTTCCCGGCGTCCCTCAGCATCCGGAGGATCTGGCCGCCCATGCGGCCGGCGACCCCGGTCACCACGACGTTCACCATGCGTCCTCCGATGGGCCGGGCTGCGCGCCGGGCGCGCGTTTCAAGCCTCGACGACCAGGCCGAACCCGACCATGGCGTCGCGGATCTTCTTCAGATTGGGCTCCGAGACCTGCCAGAGCGGGCAGCCGGATCTCGGGACCGGCCTTGCCGAGGAGCGCGACGGCTGCCTTGACCGGGCCCGGGTTGGTCTCGATGAACATCAGCCGGTTGAGCTCCGCCATCGCCACCTGCCTGGAGAGCGCCGCGGCATGGTCGCCCTTCCGTGCGGCCACGACCAGCTCCTTCATGGCCCGCGGGGCGACGTTGCCGATGACCGAGATGACGCCGTGACCGCCACAGGCGATGTACGGCACCACCGTGAAGTCGTCGCCGGACAGGTAGGCGATGGTGTCCCGGCCGCAGCGCTCCACGAGCTGGATCTGCCGGTCCATGCTGGCGGTGGCCTCCTTGATGCCGGCGATGGCACCGGCCTTGACGAGGCGTTCCACGGTCTCGGGCAGCAGGTCCACCGAGGTCCGGCTCGGGACGTTGTAGGCCACCACCGGGAAGCCCACCGAGTCCCAGATCTTCATGTAGTGGCGGTAGAGCCCCTCCTGCGTCGGCTTGTTGTAGTAGGGGGTCACCACCAGTGCTGCGTCGGCCCGGAGGTCGCGGGCCAGCTTCACGCCCGCGACGGCCTCGGTGGTGGAGTTGGAGCCGGCGCCGGCGATCACCTTGACCCGGCCGCGGGCCGTCTCGATCACGGTGCGGATGACGTCGGTCCGCTCCTGCAGCGTCAAGGTCACGCCTTCGCCGGTGGTCCCGCAGGGCACGATGCCGTCCGTGCCCTCCCGGATCTGCCACTCGACGAGGTCGCGGAGCGACACCAGGTCCGGCTTGTCGTCCCGGAGCGGCGTGACGATGGCGACCATCGCGCCCTGCAGCTTCATGGCTTTCCTCCGCGGGTGTGGGTGGATGACTCTAGCCGATCCGGCGGCGCGCCGGGAACCGCCGGCCGGGCGGTCGGACCTTCTCGCCGCGGACGAGGTCGGGCCAGGCCTCCCGCTTCCGGACGAGATGGGCGGTGTCGCCGGCGACCAGGACCTCCGCGGCACGCGGACGGGCGTTGTAGTTGGACGACATCGAGAAACCGTAGGCGCCGGCCGAGCGCACGCAGAGCAGGTCCCCTGCCTCCGGCACGGGCATCTTCCGCCCCTGGGCGAGGAAGTCGGACGACTCGCAGACCGGACCGACGACGTCCACGGTCCCGGGGGGGCGGGGGGCGGCACTGCAGGGTTCGATGTCGTGGTGGGCGCCGTAGAGGCTCGGCCGCACCAGGTCGTTCATGGCCGCGTCCACCACGGCGAACACCTTTCGCCCGCTGCGCTTGACGTGGAGCACGCGGGTGAGGAGGACGCCGGCGTTCCCCACCAGCACGCGGCCCGGCTCCAGGATCACCTCGCCCCGGAACCCCCGCATGGCCCGCTTCACCGCGGCGCCGTACTCGTCCGGATGGGGAGGGTCCTCGTCCCGGTACTGGATCCCCAGCCCCCCGCCGATGTCGAGGTGCCGGACCTGGATTCCGGTACGCTCGAGGTCGCGGGCCAGTGCGCGCACCCGCGCGATGGCGTCCAGGAAGGGCGTCACCGTCGTGATCTGCGACCCGATGTGACAGGCCACGCCCCGGATCTCGATGGCCGGGTCCTTGGCGGCGATCCGGTAGAGGCGCCTGGCGTCCTCCACCGACACGCCGAACTTGGACTTCTTCAGGCCGGTGGCGATGTACGGGTGGGTCCGCGGATCCACGTCCGGATTCACTCGCAGTGCAACAGGCGCGATCACGCCCAGCCGGCGGGCGACCACCGAGACCCGGGCCAGCTCCGGGCCACTCTCCACGTTCAGGCACTTGACGCGCTGGGACAGCGCGAAGGCGATCTCCTCGTCGGTCTTCCCGACGCCGCTGAAGACGACCTTCCGTGGATCCCCGCCGGCCTTGAGCACCCGGTAGAGCTCGCCCCCGGAGACGATGTCGAAGCCGGCGCCCATGCGCGCGAAGAGGTCGAGGATTCCCAGGTTCCCGTTGGCCTTGGTGGCGTAGCAGACCAGGTGCCGGAGACCCGACAGCGAACGGTCGAGGACCCGCCAGTGCCGGCGGAGCGTGGCCGACGAGTAGACGTAGAGCGGCGTGCCGTAGGCGCGCGCCAGGTCCTCGAGCCGGATCTTCTCGGCGCGAAGCTCGCCGTCCTTGCGCTCGAAGTGGTTCACCTGGCGCCCTGGGCCTCGGGAACGTCCTTCGGGGCCGCGGTCGGAGGCCGAGGCGGCGCCTTCACGCCGCAGGCGGCCAGCGCGAGAACGACCACCAGCGCCGTCCAGCTCCTCACCGCGCCCCCTTCAGTTCCTTCTCCCACCGGGCGATCTCGGAGGCGACGCGACGGGGGGCGGGCCCTCCAGGGATGTCGCGCCGGGCCAGGCTCCTCTCCGGATCGAAGCAGCGCGAGACTCCCCGGTCGAACTTCGGGTGGAAGGAGCGCCACTGCGCGAGCGAGAGGCTCGCGAGCGATTGCCCCACCCCGGTCGCGAAGGCGGCCGCCTTCCCCACCGCCTCGTGGGCCTCCCGGAACGGAACGCCGCGCTCGACGAGGTACTCGGCCGCGTCGGTGGCGAGCGTCTCCCCTCCCTCGAGCGCCTCGCGCATCCGCGCGGGATCGTATCGCGCGGTCTCCACGGCTCCGGCCAGCGCCTCGAGCGTCTCGACGAGCATTCGAGGCGCCCCCAGGAGCGGCCGCTTGTCCTCCTGGAGGTCCCGGTTGTAGGCGAGCGGGAGGTTCTTCACGACCGCCAGGAGCGAGACCAGGTCGCCGATGGCGGTTCCGGCCCGGCCCCGGGCCAGCTCGGCCACGTCCGAGTTCTTCTTCTGGGGCATGAGCGAGCTTCCGGTCGCGAAGGAGTCGGCCAGCTCCATGAAGCCGAACTCCTTCGTGGTCCAGAGGACGATCTCCTCGCCCAGCCGCGAGAGGTGCACCGAGGCGAGGGTGCAGGCGAAGACCAGCTCGATGGTGCTGTCCCGGTCGGAGACGGCGTCGAGGGAGTTGCGGGTGATCCCCTCGAGGCCGAGCTCCCGCGCGGTTCGCGACCGGTCGATCTTGAGCGTGGTCCCGGCCAGCGCCCCGGAGCCGAGCGGCGAGATGGCGGCGCGGCGCCGGACCTCGGTCACGCGCTGGCGGTCCCGGCCCAGCATCTCCACGTAGGCGAGAAGGTGGTGCGCGAGCGACACCGGCTGGGCTCGCTGCAGATGCGTGTACCCGGGAAGGAGCGTCCGCTGGTGCCGCCGGGCCTGCGCGAGGAGCACCCGCATCAACCCCACGAGCGCGCGCTGGATGCGGTCACAGGATTCGACGATGAAGAGCCGCTCGTCGAGGGCCACCTGGTCGTTCCGGCTTCGCCCGGCGTGCAGGTATCCGGCGGCCCGACCCACGATCTCGCCCAGGCGGCGCTCCGCGTGGGTGTGGACGTCCTCGAGGCGGGGGTCGAAGCGGATCGCGCCCGAGGCGAACTCGCGTCGGACCTGTTCGAGTCCTCGACGCACCTTTCGTGCCACGGCCGCCGGGACGATCCCCTGGGCGGCCAGCATCGCGACGTGGGCCTGGCTGCCGCGGATGTCCTGGGAATGGAGGGCGGCGTCGTCCTGGATGGATACGGACATCCGGACCAGGCGGGGATCGGCCTCCCCCGCCAGGGCGGCTCGCGACACCGGCTGGGGCGTCCGCCTGGCGGATCCCTTCGGCTTTTTCCTCATCCGGCGCGAAGGCTACCACAATGTCCGGCACCGGCCTCGCACCGGCCTCACGGCACCGGCCTTCCCGAACCCTCGCCTTCCCGCCTGGCTCCCAGGCGATACTCGGCCAGCATCCCTTTCCCGTCCGTCCCGCAGCGAGGAGGTCGTTCATGGCAGGCGATACGGAGATCATCGTCACCTTCCCGGGAGGCAAGCGCGTGGACGCCCAGGTCGGCGGCCACGTCGTGCGGACCGACCAACCGGTCCAGGGCGGCGGGACCGACACCCACCCCACCCCGTTCGCGCTCTTCGCTGCGTCGATGGGGACCTGCGCGGGGATCTTCGTGGTCGGCTTCTGCCAGAAGCGCGACCTTTCCACCGACGGGATCCGGATCGTGGAGCGCCTGCGCTACGCCGAGGATGGCGCGCTCGCCGGGGTGGACCTCGACATCGAGGTGCCGGCCAGCTTTCCGGAGAAGTACCGGGAGGCGCTGGTCCGGGTCGCGGACCAGTGCTCGGTCAAGCGGGCCATCCAGGCCCAGCCCGCCTTCCAGGTGCGCACCGTCGTGAAGTGACCGGTCGCGTTCGCGCTAGAAGACGATTCCCAGCCCGGCGTGGATGTTCTGCGCCACGCCACTGGGAGTCACGGTGGCGGTGACGTTGTTGACCGTGGTCGTCATGTTGAAGCCCGAGAGGAGCTTCAGCAGGCCGTAGTCCAGGAAGAAGACGAAGCCATCGTCGGACTGGTACTTCACGCCCAGATCGAGCTCGACGCCGAGCGGCTTGCTGACCTGGGACGGCGTGGAGGTCGCGAAGATCGCCTGCGAGTACACGACCTGCGCGCTGAGGTTCAGGCCGTCGAGGACTTCCCAGCGGAAGGTGGGCTTCAGGTACCAGGCGTCGGTGACGGTGCCGAGCAGCCGCCGCCAGAGGATCAGGTCGACCTGGTAGGCCGGATTGAAGCGATAGTTGCTGATGCTGGGGCTCGGGTCGACGGCGGCCGTGCCGCTGTACTGCTGACCGTCGAAGGCGCCGGGGAGCGCCATCTGGTTGCAGCGGTTGGGATCGACGGCGGGAAGCGCGAGGTTGCACCGGCCGGGGAAGTTGCCGAAGCCGGGGGCCTCGTCGCCGCTGGCGATGCCGAACTCCCCGCCCACGGCGAACCGCCCGGCGTCTCCCAGCTTGGCCTTGCCGCGGAGCACGCCGGCGGCCTGGCGGATGGTCGCCGAGACCGCGGTCGCGGCCGGGTCCCAGTTGACGTTCCCGATGCTCCCGTAGATGCCGACCGCCTCGGCCTCGAGCTCGAACTTCTTGCTCACCCAGCGGACGAAGAGGTCGAGGGTCCCGGCGCTGGCGTCGCGCCGGACCAGCTGGACGGGGGTGCCGACGTTGGGCGGCACGATGCCGGTCGGCGACTGGAGCGAGAGGAAGGGCAGCCCGAACCGTTGTGACTTGTAGTTGAAGAGCAGGCCGTAGCTGACGCTCGAGGCGCCCTTCTCCAGCTTGCGGCGCTGCTGGTCGGGCGTGTCCTGGCGAGCCACCATCAGGCCAAGGGCGCCCGAGTCGTCGTCCTGCGTCCAGTTCACCGGCTGGCCGATGCCGGCCGTGCTGAACGTGCCGGCGTAGGTGATTCCGGAGCCAGCCCACTCGTAGTACGGCGTGATCGCCAGGCCGCCGAGGAACTGTCCGAGCGGGATCGAGAACTGGATGCGGTCGACGTTGTCCCCGAAGTCCTGGTCGATGCCGTCGCCGTCGTTGTAGTAGATGCCCGAGCCCCAGTTGGCCGGCATGCGGCCGAAGCTGAGCATGCCCACCGGGGTCTGGACCTCGCCCCAGGCGCGTTTCACGGAGACGGCGTTGGCGAACCAGGTGGAGCCGGCGATCGGGCTGACCTGGCTTCCGGAGAAGAACTCGAACTGGTTGTAGTTCCGGCCGATCGGGGTCGATCCGAGGACGACGTTGTCGAGGAGGTCGATCTGGGCCCGGACGCGGACCTGCTCGGAGATGTTGAGGGTGGGATCGAGGCGCAGGCGCATGTTGGCGCTGGTCTGCGTGCCGTTGGGGGGCGTGGCGGTGATGTCGGTGTTGCCGTTCCAGAGGTACCAGCCCGTGGGGTCCGCGGGCAGGCCGGCGTTCAGGTTGTTGAAGAGGTCCCATCGGACGCGGAAGTAGCCGTTCATCTCCAGGAAGTGGAGCTTCTTCTTCTCCGCCTGGTCGCCCAGGAACTCGGATGCCGACTGGGCGCCCTGGATCTCGGCGCGGACCTCGTCGCGCAGCTGCTCCTTCACCTTCGCCACTTCCTTCTGGACGGCCTCCTGGATCCGCTGGTCCATCTCGGACTGACCCGGGCGTGCCACCCAGCGTGCTGGCCGTCGGGACGCTGGCCGCCGGGGCGGGGGCCGAGGGAGCGGGAGCCGCAGAAGCGGGGGCGGGGGCGGGGGACTGCGCGAAAGCCGAGCCGAGAAGGAGCGGCAATGCGAGGGCAAACGGGAGGAAGCGCGTCATGGGGAACTCACTAACCATGCGTTTCCCGGTGGGGTCAAGCGTTCCGGGGACCCTGGCGGAGCTCGACCAGAACGCCCCGGCTCCCCTTGGGGTGAACGAAGGCCACCCGGGCTCCCCCGGCGCCAGGCCGAGGCTTCTCGTCGAGCAACGGGGCGCCCTGGGCCGACAGCGCGGCCATGGCCTTCTCGATGTCGGGCACCTCGAGGCAGATGTGGTGCAGCCCCTCGCCCCGCCTCTCGATGGCCTTCGCCATCGGGCTGTCCGGCCCGCTCGGCGAGACCAGCTCGATGCGCCCGGCGCCGTGGCCAAAGATGGCGACGCGCACCTTCTCCGAGGGAACCTCCTCGACCTCGGCGAGTTCCAGGCCGTAGACGTCGCGGTAGAGCCGGATGGCGTCGTCGAGATCGGAAACCAGGATGGCGACGTGGTCGAGACCCTTCATGGTGATCCTCCGGATGGGGTTGGCTTGTGCGCTTCGGTCCGCGAGATCTTGAGGGCGCCCACGAGCGCGATGGCATCCTGCCGCGTCCCGCGCCCGAGGGCGATGTGGGTCGCGTCGGCGACGTCCTGGCCGAAGGTCGGGTCGACCGCGATCCATTCCCCGCCCACCTTCACCTCGGCCCAGGCGTGCCAGTAGAGGCCCGGCCCGCCCTGACCGTAGTTGGCCTGGACGAGCCCCTTCACCTCCCGGGCCCGGATCCCCGAGGCCCTTGCCAGCCCGACGAAGAGGCGCGTGTGCTCTGTGCAGTCCCCCTTTCCCTCCTGGAGGACCTCGCTGGCCCGGTCCCGGCTGTGTCCGTAGACCTTCTCCAGCCGGCGGTACACCTCGCGCGAGAGCTTCTTCGAGGCTGCCCACGTGCCCGGGGTGCTCCCCACCGTGGCCGCCGCCAGGGCGCGGATCTCGGGGTGGTCCCAGTCGATCTCGATCGTGGTGGCCTGGTCCTCGTCCCCGCGCTCGGCCGGCTTCCCCCGGGGAACGTCCCGTCCGGCCGCCTGCGCGACTGGTTCACTTGCAGTGACGGTCAGGAGCGTCTCGCCGGCGGCGCCCGGCCGCGCGCGCTGCCGCCCGTCGTCCAGGTCGAAGCCGCGGGGCAGGCCCCGGATCGCGAAGGTGATGGCCATGGGCACGTCCCGCGGCAGCGCCTCCGGGAGCGGAACGCGAAGCGTGGAGAAGAGGTCGATGAGGTCGAGGCGCCGTGCGACCTCGGCCGGCTCGACCTTGATCACCATGCCGTCGCCGACCCGGGTCTCCAGGATCCGCCCGTCGTCGGCCACGAGCACCCTGGGCGCGACCCGGTCACCGTCCTCCAGCTCCTCGACGATCGAGACGGGGACCTCCACCCCCGCGCCGCCGAACGTGGTCCGGCCCACGTAGCGGTTCGTCATGTGCTTCACCCGCAGGTCGTCCGACTGGAGCTGGGGGCCGCTCACCGACTTGCAGGTGGCCGCGGCGAGCCGCGCCGCCTCCAGCTGCTCGCCGGTCTCGCCGGGATGGGGGAACTCGATGGTGCGGGTCCCGTCCACGGCGGTGATCTCGGCCTTGCACGTCGCCGGGCCACAGGTCACTCGAAGGGTGCGATTTCCTCCGTCACCGGTGAACGCGCTCTGGAGCGAGAGGAGCCGCCCGCGGCTCCCCGCCTCGTAGACCCGCTCCTCGGTGACCCCGCGGCGGACCTGGCGCGGTCCGACCATCACCTCGACCAGCATCTCCTGGCGCCCCACCCACACGCGCTTCCCGCCACGCGTCTCGATCGCCGTGGAGGTCTGGAGCCACCCGACCTTCTTGTCGCCCACGTACAGCCCGTACCACTCCGGCCCGCTGCGGGCAGGGAGGTCGGCCAGGGTCGCCGCGGGACGGCAATGCCCCTTGGCCTGGGGAGCCGCCCCCGCGGCCGGGGCGGTGGAGGCCAGCACCCCCGCCGCCAGGATCATCCGTGCCCTTCTTCTCATCGTCCAAACTTCTAACAGAAACTGGCAATTCGCTCCCCGCGTGTCTCTGATCCTCGGCGATGAGCGTCATCTGGGTGCTGCTCCTCGTCGCGTCGGTCGTGGTGGCGGCCGCCACCGGGCGAATGGCTGCGCTTCCCGGAGCCATCGCCGAGTCGGCCGGCCGCGCGGTGAGCCTCTCCATCGGCCTCGTCGGCATCCTCGCCCTCTGGCTCGGCCTGATGAAGGTCGCGGAGGAAGCGGGCATCGTCCGGGCGCTCGGCAAGCTGGCTCGCCCGGTCCTGCGTCGCCTCTTTCCCTCGGTGCCAGCCGACTCACCCGCCATGGGCGCGATGACGATGAACATCGCCGCCAACATGCTCGGCCTGGGAAACGCCGCGACCCCCTTCGGGATCAAGGCCATGGAGGAGCTGGAGCGCGTCAACCCGGATCCGGGAACGGCCACCGACGCACAGGCCCTCTTCTGCGCGCTCAACACGGCCAGCATCCAGCTCATCCCGGCCAGCGTCATCGCGCTCCGGGCTGCCGCGGGGGCACGCCAGCCGGCCGACATCCTGGGCGCGACGCTGCTCGCCTCCACCTGTGCCACCGTCGCCGCCATCGCGTCGGCCTGGGCGCTCCGCCGACTCTTCCGCTCCTCGCCTGCCCCGGGGCCTCCCCGTGCTTAGGGGCGTCCTCGAGGCCGTCTCCGTCTGGGCCATCCCGCTGGTCGTGGCCGGGGTCCCGCTCTACGCGCTCACGCGCAAGGTGAAGGTCTACCCGGTCTTCGTGGAGGGAGCGAAGGAGGGCTTCCAGGTCGCCGTCCGCGTCATCCCCCCGCTGGTCGCGGTGGTCGTGGCCCTGGGGATGCTGCGCGCCTCGGGCGCCATGGACGGCCTGGCGGCGCTCCTGGCACCGCTGACCTCCCGCATCGGCATCCCCGCCAGCGTGCTGCCCATGGTGCTCGTGCGCCCCCTCTCCGGCGGCGCCGCCCTGGGCGTGGTCGCCGACGTGCTGCGATCGGAGGGCTCCGACTCGTACGCCGGCCGGCTCGCCTCGGTCATGGCCGGCTCGACCGAGACCACCTTCTACGTGCTGGCGGTCTACTTCGGGGCGGTGGGCGTCTCCCGCTACCGCCAGGCCCTTCCGGCAGCGCTGCTGGCCGACCTGGCCGGCTTCGCCGCCTCGGTCGTGGCCGTCCGCTTCCTCTTCGGCCCCTAGCTCTCGATCCCCACCTCGACCACGGTCGGCTCGAGCACGCGAACGATCTCCCTGGGGTCGATACCCACCAGGAACCCGCGCGAACCCGCCGTTCACGTAGACGCGCGGGAGGTCGAGCACGCTCCGCTCCACGCATACCGGCATCTTCTTCCGGGTCCCGAAGGGACTCGTGCCCCCGACCTGGTAGCCGCTGTGGCGGTTGGCCGCCTCGGGCTTGCAGATCTGCACCGATCGCCGTCCCAGCTGGCGTGCCAGGGCCCTGGTCGAGACCTCCCGGTCTCCGTGCATGAGGACGACGACGGGCTCGCCCTGGTCGTCCTCCATCACCAGCGTCTTCACCACCGCATGCTCCTCCACTCCCAGTTCCCGGGAGGAGACCGACGTGCCGCCCTTCTCCTCGTACCGGTAGAGGTGCTCGGTGTAGGCCACGCCCTTCTCGCGGAGGAGCCGCGTGGCCGCCGTCGACGGCGCCTTGCCCATGGCTAGCGCTCCGCCGACCGGCGCGAAGAAGCTCACCCCGCGCACGTTCTCCTGCACCTTGAGCGGGTGCTGGATGGGTGGGAAGGCGCGCTGCTCGCAGTCGGTGCGCTCGCAGAGCCGGCAGGTCAGCCCGACCGGCACCACCGCCTCGCGCGAGTCCAGGTCCATGCCGTCGGCGTAGACCATCTTGCGCGCGTGCCCCACCTCGCAGCCGATGGCGATGGCGAGCGGCGTCCGGGGCGCGTGGTAGCCGCCGCCCTCCTTGTACACCGACCGTGCAACCCAGAAGTAGGTGGTGCCGTCGGGCATCTGGGAGAGCTGGGTGCGGATCATCCCGGGCGTGAGGAACGACTGGAAGACGTTCCATCGCGGACAGGCACCGGAGAAGCGGGCGAAGCGAAGGCCGGATGCGGAGAAGCGCTTGGAGATGTTGCCGGCGATGTCGACGCGCACGAAGTGGATGGGGATGCCCTCGGACCCGGGGCGGCGCAGCGTGGTGAGCCGGTGGCAGACCTGCTCGTAGCTGGTGCGGAAGCGGTGGCCGAGAAGGTCGATGTCGTAGCGCTCCTGGCGCGCCGCATCCAGGAACGGTTCGTACGGCATGAGCACCGCGGAGGCGAAGTAGTTGGCGAGCAGCACCCGCGCCAGGGCGCGCGCCGAGTCGCTGGTCAGGAGCGGGTCGGACGCGTAGCGGTCGAGCGCGGCCTGCTGGGTCTCGAGTCCGATCTGGTAGGCCAGGTGGAAGTTGCGCGAGCCCCGGCGCAGCACCTCGGAGAGGTAGAGCACCCGCTTCTCCGGGTCGAAGCGCCGGATGGCGTCCCCCATGTCGGCGGTGCGCTCGATCCGGACCTGGATCCCGTGGGCCCGCTGCAGCTGTTGCTCGAGCCCCTGCTGCAGGTCGTCGCCGCCCGGCCGCGCGTCCCGCCAGAGCTGCTCGGCTCCCTCCTCCATCTCGGGGAAGTGGTTGCTGTGGCGCTGGATGAGGTCGGAGACCTCCTCGGTGGGCATGCGCGACGAATCGACGCCGGTCAGGTCCCCGCGCCCGGAGATCTTGATGGCCAGGTTGTCGGCCGCCTCCCGGGCCTCGCGAAACGCGTGGTAGAGCTTCAGGATCCCGCGCGAGGCGGTGGGCGCGTGGGAGGCCAGGTCGCGGACCTCGACGGTGGTCACGTCCTCGTTGTCGAAGATGGGGTCCCCGAAGACCTCCATGAGCTCGGCGATGGTGCGGGCGTCCTGCTCGGTGGAGAGCGCCTTCAGGTCGAGCTCGAAGATACCGGCGATCTTGACCAGCAGGGCCGCCGGCATGGCGCGGCGGTTGTGCTCGATGAGGTTCAGGTAGGAGGGCGAGATGCCCAGCCGATCGGCAAGCTGAACCTGGCTGATGCTCTTCTGGCGACGCAGCGCCCGGACCTTGGCTCCGAGCAGCGAGGTTTCTCGCGAGGTCATGGAGCGGTCAGGCTACTTCGCCAAACGTGAAATTTTCAAGATTTACCAATCCGCGGCGAACCAGGCAGGGGCCGTCAACGTGTCAACCAGATGAAATGACTAAAGAATTGTTTATTGATTTTCATCAATACAAGGTGTCTCCTTGAAGGGGGGTAATCTTTGCCATGACGACCAACACCCGATCTCAGTCGCTCGACTCGGTGGAGCGGGCCCAGCGCGTCCTCGACCAGGACCACGAGCGGCTCCACCCCATCGGCTGGCGCATCCAGCAGTCGGCCAGCGACGGCAAGGCGCTGGCTGCCGCCCTCGAAGAGCTCGACAGCGCGCTCATCGAGCACTTCGCCCACGAGGAGAGTCCAGAGGGACTCCTCGCCATCCTGGGCACGAACTCTTCGCCCGAGCGGCAGGCCTTCGCGGAGATCCTGGCCGAGCACGAGTCGGTCCTGGCGAACGTCCAGGAGCTCCTGTCGCAGGCTCGGGCAGGAACGACCTCCCCGGCGGGGCTTGCCGCCCAGGCAACCATGCTGACCCGCATCCTCGCGGACCACGAGGAGCGGGAGAAGCAACTGACGACGGCCATCCTCTCGCCGCGTTCGGCGCCGGAAAGGGCAGCACCGGGGTCGCTCAGCGCCGATTCACCCAGGCGGTGAAGGCCTTCTCGAGGTCTGCGGTCGACCAGCCGAGTTCCCGCTGCAGGACGCGGTCGAAGGGCTCGCCGCCGAGCGTGGCTTGCACGAGGGCCAGGACCTTGTCGCGCCCGAACCTCGTCTCCAGGAACAGGACCGCGGCGTAGGCCTGGAGATAGCCGAAGCGGGACATCTCGCGTGTCGCGGGGAGCGGCGTGAGTGCGTGCGTCTCCGCGGCCTGCTTCAGCTCCGCGACCTGGTTCGGCGCCAGGCCGTCCATTCCGCGGCGCTTCCACGACAGCCGCTCGGCCAGTCCCTCGTCCAGCCAGAGAGGGAGCGAGGCGGCGGTGCCCCGGTCGTCGAGGACCGCGTGCGCCATCTCGTGGACCACCAGCCCGGCGAACCGGTCGTCGAGCCGTGTCCCCCCGTTCAGGTGGACGACCTCACCCACGAATCGGGCCGCATCGACGTGCACGGCGTCCTTGCCGAACTCCCGCTCGAAACCTTCGCGGGAGTGGACCTTCACGGTCAGCGGCCGGCGAAGCTCCATGCCCAGTTCGGCGGTGGCGCGCGCCCTGGCGTCGCGCACGATCTCCCGGAGCTGCCGCTCGTACGCCTCCCGGTCGCCGGGGAGGGCCAGTTCCGGATCCCACGCGATCACGACCTCGGCTCCGCGGGCCACCCCCGCGGCGAGGGCGCCCGCCAGCCCGAGGGCGACGAGGAGCTGCCGTCCCGGGGAAAGGCGCGAACTCATGCCCTGGATGATACCAGCGCCCTTCTCTCCGGTTAGAGTGCGCCCCCATGAATACCTCCGCCGCCGCCCCTCCCGCTCCCACGACCAGCCGGAAGACCGCCTTCACCACCCTCTTCCTCGTCGAGATGTGGGAGCGCTTCGGCTACTACGGCATGACCGCCGTGGTGCTGCTCTACATGGTGCAGCAGCTCGGCTACACCGACGAGCGCGCGAACTTGACCTTCGGCGCCTTCACCGCGCTCGTCTACGCCGCCCCGGCGGTGGGGGGCTGGATCGGGGACCGGGTGCTGGGCAGCCGCCGCATGACGGTGCTCGGCGCGCTGGTGCTGGCGGGCGGCTACGTGCTCCTCGCGCTGCCGGATGGCCCGCTCTTCGTGGCCCTCGGCGTGGTCGCGGTGGGCAACGGCCTCTTCAAGGCCAACCCGGCCAACCTGGTCTCCAAGGTGTACGAGGGTGAGCCATCCAAGATCGACAGCGCCTTCACGCTCTACTACATGGCCGTCAACGTCGGGGCGACCTTCTCCCAGATCCTGACGCCGCTCATCGCCATCTGGGCCGGCTGGCACGCGGCCTTCGGCGTCTGCGCGGCGGGGATGCTGGTGAGCGTCGTGAACTACCTCGTCATGCGCCGCCACCTGGCCCACGTCGGATCGCCCCCGACTTCGAGCCGCTGAATCTGACCAAGCTCGCGCTGGTGCTCCTCGGCTCGGCGGCAGCCGTCGTCTTCGTCACCGTGGTCGTGCAGGATCTGGCGCTGGCCCGCGTGGTCATCTCCGTCGCGTCGATCGCCATGCTGGGGATCTTCGGCATCCTCATCGCCCGGAGCGACGCCCAGGCGCGGAAGGGGCTCCTGGCGGTCTTCCTGCTCACCGCACAGGGCATCCTCTTCTTCATCTTCTACCAGCAGATGTCCACCTCGCTGACGCTCTTCGCGCTGCGCAACGTCGACCTCCGGTTCTTCTTCGGCTACGAGATCCCGCCCGGGCAGCTCCAGGCACTCAATCCCATCTGGATCTTCGTCCTCGGGCCGCTGGTGGCCTGGGGCTACGACCGGATGGCGCGGGGGCGCGGCGACTTCTCCATCGCGACCAAGTTCGCCATGGGGTTCGCCGTCCTCGCCATCGGCTTCTTCGCGTTCGGCCTCTCCGGCCGCTTCGCCCAGGCCGGAAAGGTCTCGGTCTGGTGGATGATCGGGGGCTACGGCCTCTACTCGCTGGGCGAGATCCTCATCAGCGGCCTCGGGCTCGCCATGGTGGCGCGCTACGTGGGGCCCAAGCTCCGCGGCTTCGTGATGGGGCTCTGGTTCCTGGCCACGGGCATCTCCCAGTACCTGGGCAGCTTCGTGGCCAACTTCGCGAGCGTCCCGGAGAACGTCACCAACCCGGTCGAGACTCTTCCACTATACGTGAATCTCTTCCTGGGGCTGGGCGGGGTCGCGACCCTGGGCACGCTGGCCGCCATCGCGATGCTTCCCCTCATGCGGCGGCTCTCGGCGCCGGCTCAGGGCGCCAGCGGGACCATGGCCACGCCGTAGGGCCCGCTCGGCAGGTAGGCGATCCGCCCCTCGACCACCACGTCCCAGGCCCACCCCTGCGTCTGCGCGGCCCGCTCGAAGGCCGGCGCGGCCGGAACGCCCAGCCCGTAGACGAGCACCGAGGAGCCGGCCGTCGCGCCTGCCGCGAGGAAGAGCTTTCCCCCGGCGGCGCGCAGCGGCCAGGCCCACCAGGCGTCGATCGCCTGCGTCGACGCAGCGCGGATGGCCTGGAGGTCGATCGCCGCCAACCGGACGTCGGACCGGCCACCCGACCAGTCCTGGGTGACCGCGTAGGCGAATCCGTCCCCGAGGACCGCGCCGCCCGTGTACCCGGGAAGCGCGACGCTTCCGGCCAGCCGCGCCGTGCCTCGCGCGGTGAGATCGAGGACGTGGAGCGTGGAGGTCGCGGTCGAGCCCGCCGGATCCCATGCGGTCTCGAGCGTGTAGACGCGGGACCCGGCCGCCGTGGCGCCGAGCAGCACGCCGGGAACGTTGACCTTGGGCAGGAGAACGGGCGCGTCGGGGTTCGAGACGTCGATGCGGTCGAGGTAGAAGCGCACCTCCGACCGATCGACCGACATCCACTCGTGGTGGGTGAGCCAGAGCAGTCCCGCCTCGGCGCGGAGCCCCCACGACCAGGCGCTGTCCGAGAGCGACACGCTTCCGGCGCGCCGGGGCGCGTCGGGATTCGAGAGGTCGAAGAGGACCACCGCGTCGCCGGACGCGGAGGGACCGCCGTCGGGAGCCGGGACGCCGGTGCCGAGCGGCATCGGCCCGTACCAGCCCCTGTGCACGGCGAGCACGTTTCCCTGGAGCACCGCCTCGTCGCCGTAGCCCCAGAACCCCCACCCGCTGCCGCCCGGCGCCTCCGCAGGGTCGAGGTCGAGCCGCCCTCGGCGCAAGGGCCGCAGCGGATCCGAGAGGTCCACCGCCTCCAGCCAGGCCTTGCCCTGGGTCCAGTCGTGGGCCAGAAGCCAGACCACGTCGCCGTTCCGGAACATCCGGGCCTGCGGGGCGGCGATCTCGACCCGGGCGAGCGGCACGGCCGCGTCGGGGTCGAGCGCCGGACAGACGACGAGTGCGGCGTCGCCTCGCCACCAGTCGCCGGAGAGCTCGATCGCCTGGCCGCGCACGAAGACGAGCTCGGTCACCGGCCGGGCCAGGTCCAGCCCGGCCCGTTCCACCGGTGAGCCCCGGTCGGCGGCGTCGACGAGCTGGAGTCGCTCGTCGGACAGGGTGGCGAGCCAGCCGGCCCGCCCGGGGACCGGGAAGCCCCGGGTGATCGAGCCCTGGTGCGTGACGAAGCCGCGCTTCGCGAGCCGGCCGGCGGCCAGGTCGACGTCGACGAGCTGGAGTCCGCCGATCCACCTCCATGTTTCGGCGTCCCAGCCCTGGTAGGGCACGAGCACGAGCCCCAGGGCGTCGAGGACCGGAAAGGCCTTGCGCATGTCGTCGGCCGAGGCGTTCACGCCTCCGGAGCCAGTGCCCACGAGCACCCGCTGGAGCAGGGCCGGGGCGGAGGGGGAGGCGACGTCGATGAGCGAGACCGCGAGCTGCCAGGGCTGCCCCGCCTCGTTGGTGTGGCCGAGCGCGAGCAGGCGCGTGCCGCGCGGCTCGATGAACTCGATCTGCCCGGGCATGTGGAGCTGCCCGGCCAGGACCGGGTGGGCGGGGTCGGAGGCGTCCACGACCCAGAGCGGATCGACCCGCTCGGCGGTGACCACGTAGACCCGGTTCCCGTCGAAGCGGGCGGCGGTGAGGGTCTCCGGAATGACGATGTCGAGCCGGCCGAGCGGCACAGCCTGTCCGGGCGTGGCCGACGTCCAGGTGCGAAGCGTCGCCCCCCCGTTCCACCCGTTCTGCAGCACGGCGCGGAAGACGCCGGTCGCCGCGTCGTGGTCGAGTCCCCACCGATCGGCGATGCGCCCGGGGACCTCCAGGCTGGCCCCGACGCCCAGGGCCCCACCCGGATCGGAGATGTCGACGAAGGTGATGCGGGTGACCTCTCCGGTCGTGCTCCACCCGGACTGGGCCAGGGTGATTCGACTGTCGGTGACGTGAGCGTGGGAGTCCCAGCCCGAGGCCGGGAACTCGACCCGGGCGACGGCCCGCGGAGCGCGCGGGTCGGAGAGGTCGAAGCTGGCGACGAAGGCCAGGTCGCCCACCGTTCCGGGCGACGAGGCGACCGTGCCTCCAGGAAGCGGAAGGAGGTCCTGCCACGAGGCACGGCGGGAGACGACGTAGAGGACGTCCCCCACCAGGCGCGTGTCGGTCACCGAACCCTCGACGTCGAGACGCGCAAGAACGACGGGCTCGGCCGGCCGGGAGACGTCGACGGCCCAGATTTGGGAACCCGCGGCTGGACGGACGGCGCCTGCGTCGGCCGCCCAGAACCACGCGAAGGCGTCCCGGACGGCGAAGAAGGCGACGCCGCCGCGGACGTGGAGGTCGACGGGCTGACCGGCCACCGGGAGCCGGGCGCGGAGCACAGGCGCGTCGAGGCTGGCGAGGTCGATGATCTGGAGCCCTCGGTAGCCGTTCAGGACGTGGAGCGTGGTGCCCACGAGCGCGTAGACGTCGGACTCCTCGACGGTTCGAGCGGACGACGAGGGCGCGGGAGCGCTGGTCGGGAAGGCGGGGCCGTCGGTGGGGAGACCTCCCGTCGTGGCTCCCCGGGCTCCGCCCGGCGCCTGGGAGACGAAGGACTCGGCGCCCGGGGCGCGATCCGGCGGCGTGGATGCGCCGCAAGCGGCGAGCACCACGACGAGAGCAGCGATGAACGGGCGCGGGCGTGACGGCATCGTCGTCCTCCGAAGCGGTGCAATTTTACCCCATCTGGTTCTGGGCAGGCCCGGTCCGCCAGGTAGCCGTCCTTCTTGTCGATTTCGGGTTCAGTCACATTCTCCCGGTCGCTGTCTCCAATCAGGCGAGAGGCTTCCAACCCGAACGCGGAAAAGGAGAACGCCATGACGACCCAGAATTCCGTCCACTTCAACGTCTCGAGGTCTCACGGCTGGAAGGACGCCCTGGTGGTCAGCTGCCTCGCCATCGTCCTCGGCGCCTTCGTCGCCCAGATCTCCTCCACCCCGAAGACCGCCTCCGATCCGCAGCCGATGGCGTCGGTTTCCGCGACCGTCGCGATCCACGGCTAGCCAGGTCCGGAGGACTGCCCCGAGCGGGGGCATGGAGGCCACCTCGGCGCCGCCGGGGTGGCCGTTTCATTCAGGCCAGGATCGATCCTCACCGCACCACGCCGCTCACCACCGGCACGAGCCACGCCGCGTACGAGGCCGGGTCGCGGATGGTCTCGATCTGGTCGTCGAAGTGGGCCGACACCTCGGCCGGCGTCATCCCGGTGTGCTCGGCGACCGTCTCGGCATAGCCGTCGCGCCATGCCGTCCAGATCCGCGCGAAGGTCTCCCGGGGAACCCGCAGCGTGTCGACCACCAGGTAGTCGACCGAGATCCCGGAGACTCCAAGAGCCGCGAGGATGGCCGGCGCGTGCCGGCCGATGAACATGTCGGTGCCGGTGGCTGCGCCGAAGCGCATCGGCGCCTCCGGCCAGAGCCGCATGGGGTCGAGCCGGCGTCGGGGGAAGTGGATCATCGCGTAGTCCTCGGCGATGAGGTGCAGTCGTCCCCCGGGTCTCGTGACGCGCGCCAGCTCGGCGATGACCTGGTCGGCGTGGGGGATGGACTGGAGCACGTGCCGGCAGACCACCAGGTCGAAGGACGCCGCCGGCAGCCCGAGCTCGTAGATGGACCGGTTCTCGAAGCGGACCCGATCGCCGAACCGGACCGCCTTCTCCCGCGCGCTGGCGAGGGAGGCGTCGATGACGTCGACTCCGAGCACGGTGGCGCCAGGAAAGGCGTCGGCGAGGCGCCAGCTGGCCTCGCCGGTACCGCAGCCGGCATCGAGGATCCGCGGCGAGGGCGCGAGCGCGTGGCGTCGGAGGATGGGCAACTCCTGCGGCCAGACCGCCTCGGCCTGGGCCGCCAGGTTGCGCACCATCGACTCGTCGGCCATGTGCCGGGCTTGCGGGTTCAGGTCTGCGGTCATGCGGGGCCTGATAATCCGGGACCTCGCATCCGCGCCACCACCTCGGCCAGGATGGACACGGCGATCTCGCCGGGCGAGACCGCGCCGATGGCGAGCCCCACCGGCCCGTGGATCCGGGCCACGTCGGCCTCCGAAAATCCCTCGCCGCGCATCCGCTCGCGCCTGGCCGCCTGGGTCTTCCTGCTGCCCAGCGCGCCGACGTGGAAGGCCTCCGACCGCAATGCCGCCGCCAGTGCCGGATCGTCGATCTTGGGGTCATGACTCAACGTCACGACGGCGGTGCGGCGGTCCAGGCCGATCCGCGCCAGGGCCGGGGTGGGCCAGTCGCTCTCGAGCTTCACGCCGGGGAAGCGCCCGGGGGTCGCGAAGGCCCGGCGCGGGTCGACGACGAACACGTCGAGGCCGGCCAGCCTCGCCATGGGGGCGAGGGCCTGGGCGATGTGCACGGCGCCCACCAGGACGAGCCGGACCGGCGGGTTGTAGACCCGGAGGAAGACCGGTCCCTCCGTCGTTTCGACGGCGCGCGACCTGTCCCGCAGCGCCGCCTCGCGAGCCTGCTCGAGGAGCGCAGGATTGGAATCGTCGCCGGGATCCATGGGATGGAGGAGCCGCCTCTCGCCGGTGCCGAGCCAGGTGCAGAGCACGGCCTGCCGCCTGGCCTGGACGTCCGCCCGCAACTCGTGGAGGACGTCGCGCCCAGTCCGGGTCGCGACTCGCTCCACGTAGACCTCGATCTGCCCCCCGCAGGCCATTCCCAGCTCCCAGGCCCGCTCGTCGGTCACGCCGTAGGCGAGACGCCGCGGCTTCCCGTCGAGGATGGCTTCGAGCGCCTCCTGCACCACCCCAGCCTCGATGCAGCCGCCCGACACCGACCCGGCGAAGTCGCCCCGGTCGTTCACCGCCAGCTGGCTTCCGGTGGGACGAAGCGCGGAGCCCCAGGTGCTCGTCACCGTGGCCAGCGCCACCCCCATGCCCGCGTCGCTCCAGGCTGCCGCTCGATCCAGCACCACCGCGTCGTCGGTCGTGGCACGCCCCTCCGGCCCGGGCGCTGCGCGGGCACGCTCGAGGTCCTCCGGGAAGTCCACGTCGGCGAGTGCTGCCGCCGCCAGCTCGACCCAGGCAGCCCGATCGCGGTGCCGCCGAACCACCTCGCGGCCGCGACCCTCCCCCTCCCCGCCCTTCAGCTCCGGGAGCAGCGAACGCGCGTACAGGGTGGGCGGCGCGGTCGCCTCCCCGTAGCGGCTCGAGACGACCGGGGCGCCGGTCTCGCGCCACCGGGTCACGACCGCGCGAATCGTGTCCGCCTCGACGAAGGGCATGTCGGCGAGCAGGACCACCGCCGCCTCCACGCCAGGCGGCACCGCGGCGACGCCCACCGAGAGCGAGGAGCTCTGCCCCCTGCGCCATTCCGGGTTCTCGACGAACCGACAGCCGAGACCGGAAAGCGCCGCCCGGACCGCGTCGGCCTCGTGCCCGACCACGACCAGCAGGGGATCGAGCCCGGCCTCGAGCGCTCGCCGGGCCGCGCGCCGGACCAGCGGCTCGCCGTCGAGCTCGAGGAGCAGCTTGTTCCGCCCCATTCGCGTGGCCGAACCCGCGGCGAGGAGGATGCCGGCTATGGCCATGCGGTGCATTTACACCGACTGCGCGGGTGGTGCTACCGTGTTGCCCCATGAAGGCAGGCCTCGTCGGCTACGCGCAATCGGGCAAGACCACGCTCTTCAACGCCATCACCGGACTGCACAAGGGCGGTGCAGGAGGGCGTGGTCACGTGAACCTCGGCGCCATCAAGGTGCCCGACCCCTGCATCGACAAGCTCTCCTCGATGTTCCGGCCGAAGAAGACCACCTACGCCGAGATGCAGTTCGTCGACGTGCCCGGGCCGGCTGGCAAGGGCACCGGGCTCGACGCCGACTCGCTCCGGGCGCTCGCCGAGGTGGACGCGTTCTGCCTCGTGGTCCGGGGCTTCCCGGGGCTCGACGGCACGCCCGCCGACCCCGTCCGCGAGTTCGTCGACTTCGACGCGGAGCTCGTGCTGCACGACCTCGCCATCGTCGAGAAGCGGCTCGACCGGCTCCGCAAGGAGCACGGCAAGGGCACCGGCGAGTACCACGAGCTGGAGCGCCTGCACGCCCAGCTCGACCCGGGACTGACGCTGCGCACCATGAAGTGGAGCGACGCCGAGGAGAAGGAGCTCGCCCATTACGGCTTCCTCTCCCGCCGGCCGCTGCTCGTCTGCGTGAACGCGGCCGAGAGCGACGCCGCCGCGCCGGCGCCGCCTGCCGTCGTGGAGGCGGCGCGCCAGCGGGGCGCCGAGGTGCTCTCCCTGTGCGCGTCGGTGGAGGCCGAGATCGCCGATCTCGATCCGGCCGAGCAGCCGGAGTTCCTGGCCTCGCTCGGGCTCTCCGAGCCGGCCCGCGCCCGCTTCATCCGGGCCGCCTACGGGCTCCTCGACCTGATCTCCTTCTTCACCGTGGGAGAGGACGAGGTCCGGGCCTGGCCCATCCGCCGCGGCGACCGCGCCCCCCGTGCGGCCGGGCGCATCCACTCCGACCTGGAGCGGGGCTTCATCCGGGCCGAGGTGGTGCACTACGACGACTTCGTGGCGCTGGGCAGCGAGTCGAAGGCCCGCACCGAGGGGAAGCTCCGGCTCGAGGGCAAGGAGTACGTGGTCAAGGCCGGGGACATCCTCAACATCCGCTTCTCGGTGTAGGGGTTCCGCGTCTAGCCACGCAGCGCCGCCCAGGCCGACAGCCCGCCGAACAGGAAGAACAGCCCGGCCGCCGCGATCCGGACTGCCTTCATCGAGACCCGCTGGGCCAGCTTCTCGCCCAGGAACACGGCCAGGCCGTCCGAGGCCAGCATGCCGAGCGTGGTCCCGATGGTGACGATCACCACCGACTGGTAGCGGGCCGCCAGCGCCACGGTGGCGAGCTGGGTCTTGTCGGCCATCTCGGCCAGGAAGAACAGGATCGTCGTGGTCAGGAAGGGCCCGAACCCGGACGGTCCCTTCGACTCCTCGAGCGTATCCGGCTTGAGCGTCCAGAAGCCGAATCCGATGAAGGTCGCCGCCAGGATCCCCGCCATCCCCCGGGGGGGGACGTGCTCGGACACCCAGGTGCCGACGCTCGCGGCCAGCGCGTGGTTCAGGATGGTGGCGACGAGGATCCCGGCCATCACCACCCACGGGCGCCGGTACCGCGATGCGAGCGAGAAGGCCAGCAGCTGGGTCTTGTCCCCCATCTCGCTCACGGCGACGAGGAGGAAGGAAGTCACGATCGGTTCCACGGGGGCGGTATCCTAGCCCGGATGGCTCGCATCCTCCTCTTCGCCCTCGACGAGCTTCGACGTCGCCACGCCGGAGCCGCCACGCCGGGACTCGACCCGCGCCACGACGGCGCCCCGTTTCGCGCCTTCCGCGACGCGCTCCTCTCCGAGGCGGCCCGGACCGCCACCTGCCCTGCCGAGCTCACCATGTGGTGGGAGGGGAGCTTCGACTCCTATTCACTGGCCGTGTGCTGCGAGCCGGCCGCGGCGCTCCTCGCCCTCGATCCGTCGCGGGCCTGCCCGCTCGAGGACGAGCGGGTCGCGCCGCCCCGCGCGGACGGGTATCCTCTCGCCCGCGTCGAACCGGGACGCGCCGAGGTGGCGCGCAGCCCGGACGGCTCGAACTGCGAGGCTCCCTTCGGGGCCCCGACCGGACACTTCGGCGCCCCCGGGGTGAGGAGGATCGGATGAAGGCTGTGGTCTTCGGCGGCAAGGGTGGTCCGGAGATGGCCCGGATCGAGGACATTCCCCGGCCCGTCGCCCAGCGCGGCGAGGTGCTGGTGCGCGTGCGCGCCGCGGCGCTCAACCGCGCCGACCTCCTCCAGCGGCGCGGCCTCTACCCGCCGCCGCCCGGCTTCCGCGAGGACGTGCCGGGGCTCGAGTTCGCCGGCGAGGTGGCCGAGGTGGGCGAGGGCGTGGCCGCCTGGAAGGCCGGCGACCGGGTCATGGCCATCACCTCGGGCGAGGCCCAGGCCGAGTACGTGCTGGCCGACCCCTTCATGCTCATGCGGATCCCCGACGGCATGCCCTTCCCGCTGGCCGCCGCCCTCCCCGAGGCCGGCATCACCGCGCACGACGCCATGATCACGCTGGGTGGAATGCGCTCGGGGTGGACCGTGCTGCTCCACGCCATCGGTTCGGGCGTGGGCACGATGGGCCTCCAGATCGCCAAGGCCATGGGCGGAACGGTCATCGGCACGGCGCGCACGCCGGACAAGATCGAGAAGGCCAGAGGGCTCGGCCTCGACCACGGGATCCTCGTGGGCAAGGAGGATCCGAGGTTCGCCGACGAGGTGAAGCGCATCACCGGGCGGAAGGGCGTGCCGGTCGTCGTCGACTTCGTGGGCGCGCCGTACCTGGCCGAGAACCTGGCCTCCCTCGCGCCGCAGGGTCACCTGGTGGTGGTCGGGACCCTGGGCGGACCGAAGGGCACCGTGGACCTGGGAACGCTCATGCGCGCACGCGGCCGGATCGTCGGCACCGTCCTGCGGCCGCGCCCGCTCTTCGAGAAGATCCAGGCCACCCAGGCCTTCGCGCGCGACGTGCTCCCGCTCATCGCCGCCGGCAGCGTGAAGCCAGTGCTCGACCGGGCCTGGCCGGCCGACCAGGTCCGCGAGGCTCACGAGCAGCTCGAGAGGAACGACTCGTTCGGCAAGGTGGTCCTGGAGTTCTGAGTCGCATCACCGCCTACTTCCTCGCCGGCAGCCCCTTCACCCACTTGGCGATCAGCTCCACCACCTCGGCCGCGACGTTTCCGGGCTGAAGGTACTCGGAGGGGAGCGACCTTCCCAGGCCGTTCACGAACAGGTGGTTCGCGTTCGGGAAGGTGTGGAACTTCGCGAAGGGGGCGCCGTCCAGTGC
Organism: uncultured delta proteobacterium; assembly: GCA_963700085.1. Taxonomy (GTDB): domain Bacteria; phylum Myxococcota; class Myxococcia; order Myxococcales; family Anaeromyxobacteraceae; genus CAIOAK01. The sequence continues at coordinate 299,282 of CAVOWI010000016.1, read as the reverse complement.
CTTCCGCCAGCCATCCAGGTCCTTCCCGGTCACCTGGTAGTCACGACCGGCCTGGAGCAGGAGAATGGGGACGGCGTTCTTCATGGCCGTCGCGCCGGGATCGTAGGACGCGTAGTCCACCCAGTACACCGCTGGCGCGTTCAGGATCTTCGCTCCTGAGCCCGCCTTCGCCGGGTCGAGGGTGCGGAGTTTCTGCGCCTCGGCGCGGAGCTTGGCGGCGTCTTCCTCGGTGGCCTCGCCGGATGCCACCAGGTAGGCGGCCTGTTCCTCGACAATCGCTTGAATGGCACGGGTCGGCCCGGCCAGAACGATGACGCCAGCGACCTCGCCCCCGGCCACCGCCGCGATACGCGGGGCCAGCGTGCCGCCGAGGCTGTGGCCCAGGACCGCGATTCGCCGCGGATCCACTCCCTTGGTGGCGCGGAGCAAGTTCACCGCTGCCACCGCGTCGTCCACGACGTCTTCCTTCACGGTGATCGGGAGCACGTCCATCTTCGCCCCGTACTCCTTGCTGCGCTTCTCGAAGCGCAGGACCGCCACGCCGTCGGTCGCGAGCCCCCAGGCCAGGTCCTTGAACACCTTGGTGCCCCCGACGGTCTCGTCCCGGTCGCTGGGACCGAAGCCGTGGACGAGCACCACGGCCGGGAACGGGCCGCTTCCGGCCGGCAGGGTGAGGGTGCCAGAAAGCACCCAGGGCTCCGCACCGATCTTCACGTCGGTCTCGCGAAACTTTGCCGGGTTCGCGTAGGCGGCCGGCCTCCACCCGGCGCCCGTGTCAATCGCTGTCGCGGCCGGCGAAGCGGGAGCGAAGCGGATCAACGTCAGCCGCCCCTGCCCGTCGAAGGCCATCGTCATCTCCCACTCCGCCCGCTCGAACTTGCCCGGAACCACGACTGTCTCGAGATTCCCGCCCTTGGTGACCTTCGGAGTCCCCGAAGACCCGAGCTTGCCGGTGCGTTCAAGGACCCGATCCCAACCCTGGTGGAATCGCCAGGGCGGAAGCATCGACGCAAGACTCGGCGCGAACCTCGCAGCCACGGCGTCCGTGTCGCCCTTCTGCAGCAGGGCCGCAATCTCCGTCGCCCACTGCACCGGAGTCGGGGCCGGGGCCGCGGGCCCCGGATCGGCGGGCGTGGCAGCCTGCGGGGCGGCCAGCGCAAGGGACGCGGCGAGTGCTGCGATCGTGGCGAGCATGCTGTCGATCCTCCGGGAAGACCGGAACTGTCCGTCATCCCCTGGCCTGGCGCAAGAAGTCGGGGGGCTTCCCTCCCCTGGCGCCCGGACCGCAGATCGGTTTCAATCCGCGCGTCATGGTCGACGGCTGGGAACACGTCCGGCGGGAACTGCAGCGCGCGCGGGGAGCGCGACGTCTCGTGCCCTGGGCGTTTCTCTCGGCGCTGCTGGGATGGGCGTTCCTGTCCGTCGCCGCCAGGAGCTGGCGCGCCGGGATCCCGCTCCTCGCCGGCGGGCTCCTGTTCGCACTCGTGATCCGCGTGCTCGCAGTCCCTCATTGCCCGTCGTGCGGAAAGAACCTCTGGCTCCGCGGTGAGCGGCCGGGGCCGCCCACCGCACCGGTGCCGACCCAGGCCGAACGCGAACGGCGCTGCCCGCGCTGCGGGGTCGGGCTCGACGGCTGACCGGTGCGAGCGCCCGGGCCGCCCGGGTGCTAGATTCCCCCCCGCCATGTCCACCAAGCCGTCCCGCGCCCTCGAGACCTTTCCCAATCCAAACCCTCGCCGTCCCTACGAAATCGCGATGGAGGCGCCCGAGTTCACCTGCCTCTGTCCGCTGACGGGGCAGCCCGACTTCGCGACCATCCGCATCCGCTACATCCCGGCCAGGCGCTGCGTGGAGCTGAAGAGCCTGAAGCTCTACCTCTGGAGCTACCGAAACGAAGGGGCCTTCCACGAGAAGGTCACGAACGACATCTGCGACGACCTGGTGCGCGCGCTCAAGCCCCGCTTCCTGGAGGTGCAGGGGGACTTCATGGTCCGCGGCGGCATCGCGACCGTGATCACCGCCACCCACGGCCGGCGTCCCCCGGTCGAGTAGGCCCCGAAGTGTGGGCCCTTCCCCTCACCGGGAGTGGTAGGTTTCACTCCTCATGCCCGACGGCGCCGCGTTCCAGCCCGACTCGCTCCTCGGCACGGTGATCTCCGGGCGTTACCGGCTCTCCGCCCACCTGGCGTCCGGCGGCATGGCAGCAGTCTACGCAGCCGAGGACACCCGGGAGCGGAGCGAGGTGGCGGTCAAGGTGCTCCGCCCTGACCTGGCCAGCTCGCCCGACGTGGTCCGCCGGTTCCTCTGCGAGGGGGCCATCGCCGGCATGATCGAGCACGAGAACGTGGTGCGGGTTCTCGACCACGGCGGCGACGACGAGGGCCCGTACTTCATCGTCATGGAGCTGCTCGAGGGAGAGGGGCTCTTCGACCGGCTGCTGCGGCAGGGTGCCCTGCCGCCCTCGGAGACGGTCGCCATCCTCGTCCAGGTCTGCGCAGGCCTGGAGGCCGCCCACCGCGAAGGCGTGATCCACCGGGACCTGAAGCCCGAGAACGTCTTCCTCCACGGGAGGCGCGGCGCTCCACCCGTGGTGAAGATCCTGGATTTCGGCGTCGCCAGCTCCGCCAACGCCGAGACCGGCGACGCCGGCTTCGTGGTCGGGACACCGGAGTACCTCTCGCCGGAGCAGGCCATGGGCCAGGCCGTGGACGCCCGCGCCGACATCTACTCGGTCGGGGTCATGGCCTGGCGGATGCTCATCGGGCGAACCCCGTTCACCGCGGAATCCCGCGACTCCATGATCCTGAAGCAGGCGCGGGAGCCGGTGCCGCCGCTCACCGAGGCGCGACCCGACCTCGCCGCCCACCCGGACCTCGTCGCCGCGGTGGCCCGTGCCTGCGCCAAGAACCCGGACCACCGTCCCGCCTCGGCCGAGGGGCTGGCGGAGGAGCTGGCTCGAACCATGGGACGTCGGACCCATCTTCCCACGCCAGCGCCGTCGCCCATTTTCCGCTCGTCACTACAAGTGAACAAGCCGGCCTCCCTTCCCGCGCCGCGCTCCGCCTCGCCTGCGCCTCCTGCCGCGGCCGACCGGGGCCGTGGCCTGCGCCTCGCCGCGCTGGTGGTGCTCGGGCTCGTCGGCGCCGGCGCGGCGCTCTACTTCCTTCAGGGGGCGGCACCCGGCCGCTGACCCTATGATCCGCTTCGCCCTTTCCGCCGCTCCCGCGGCGGCGCAACCTGGGAGGTCTGCATGAAGATCGAAGTGACGGGCGCAAGCCCGCTGGAGCTGGAAGCATCGGTCCTCGCCGTCCCGGTGTTCGAGGAGGACCTGGTCGACGCCAAGGGCCTCCTCGCCGAGCTCGATCGGCGGCTCGACGGTCACGTGGCCGCGGCAGCAGCGGAGGAGGACTTCCAGGGCAAGGCCGGACAGTCGCTCGGGCTGCGCACGCTCGGGAAGCTCCGGGCCGCCCGGATCCTCCTCGTCGGACTGGGCAAGCGGGAGGGTGCCGAGGCGGAGTTGCCTCGGACGGGCTTCGAGTCGCTCCGGACCGCCGCTGGGGAAGCGGCCCGGCAGGCCCAGAAGAACGGCGCGACTCGCCTCGCCTTCGCCGCCCCGCGCCTGCCCGGCCAGACCGCCCACGAGGCCCGGGCCATCGTCGAGGGGGCGCTGCTCGGCGCCTACCGCTTCGACCGGTACAAGACCGACGACAAGAAGAAGAAGTCCCGCAGGATCGAGACGCTGGTCGTCGTCGTCCCGCAGGGCCTGGAGCGGTCCAAGGAGGTGAAGGAGTCGGTGGCGCTGGCCCGCTCGGTGGCCGGGGCCGTGTCCTGGGCCCGCGACCGCGTGAACGAGCCTCCGCTCCACCTGACCCCGTCGCGCCTGGCCGATGCGGCGCGGGAACTGGCGAAGGAGTCGGGGCTGCACGCCGAGGTGATGGGGCCGAGAGAGATCGCCGGGCTTCGCATGGGCATGTTCCTGGGCGTCACCCGCGGCTCGGCCGAGGAGCCGCGCCTCGTGAAGATCTCCTACGTTCCCCGGGGAGCGGCGGCCAGGAAGCCCCCGGTGGTGTTCGTCGGCAAGGCCGTCACCTTCGACTCCGGAGGCCTGTCCCTGAAGCCCACCGAGAGCATGGTGGACATGAAGACCGACATGGCCGGCGCTGCCGCCGCCATCGCCGCCATGAAGGTCGTGGCGGAGCTCGCGCCGCCCTTCCCGGTACATGCGCTGGTCGGCGCCTGCGAGAACATGCCCGGCGGCCGGGCCTACAAGCCCTCCGACATCCTCATCGCGCGCAACGGCAAGACGGTGGAGATCACCAACACCGATGCCGAGGGGAGGCTGGTCCTGGGCGACGTGCTCGCCTGGGGCGTCGAGACGCTCAAGCCGGCCGTGCTGGTCGACCTGGCCACGCTCACCGGCGCCTGCATCGTGGCCCTGGGGATGACCACGGTCGGCGCCTTCGGCCCCGACGGCCCTGCCATGGAGGCGGTGCTCGGCGCGGCGCGAGCCGCCGGCGAGGACACCTGGCGGCTGCCGCTCACCGAGTCGGTCAAGGAGGAGCTGAAGAGCGACGTGGCCGACCTCAAGAACGCCGGCACGCGCCACGGCGGATCCATCAGCGCCGCCCTCTTCCTGAAGGAGTTCGTGGGCGACGCCCCGTGGGTCCACCTGGACATCGCCGGCCCCTCCAGCACCAACAAGGAGCGGGGCTACGTCGCCAAGGGTGGCACCGGCGTGGGCGTCCGCACGCTGGTGGAGCTCGTCCGGGCCCGCATCGGCGAGGAGTCGCGGCCGACGCGGCGGTAGTGCTCCGACCCACGGTATGACAGCGATCGAAGAGCTGGCGCTCCTGCTCCGCCCCTCGGGCGGCGGGATTCACCTCGTCTCGGCGGGGCGCGACGATCAGCTGGCGGCCCAGCGGAGGCTGTACGGCGTCTCCTCCGACGAGGCTGTCCAGGCCTGCTTCCGCGACCGGCTCTCCCGGATCGGCTCGGCGCGGGCCGTGCTTCTCGGCGTGCCGTCCGACGTGGGCGCAGGACACCTTCGCGGCGCCAACCAGGGACCGCTGGCCATCCGCACGCGACTTCTCGAGGAGGATCCGTCCTGGCTCTCCCGCGCCCAGGGTTCCGGCCTCCTCGACCTCGGGGACGTCTTCGTGGTGCCCCAGCTCCTCCACGACGACATGCTGTCCGCGTCGCAGAAGGAATCCTCGCGCCGGGCGCTCTATCCCGGGATCGCGCCCGAGGCGGCGGCGCGCCTCCCCGTATCGCCGCTGTCCATCGCCGAGCGAGCCCTGGACCTCGTCCTCTCGCTGAATCCTCGGGCGGCGCCCGTCCTCCTCGGCGGCGACCACTCGACCGCCTGGCCGGCGGTGGCTTCTCTCTCCCGGGTGCGCCAGGGGATGGGCCTCGTCCAGGTCGACGCCCACACCGACCTCCTCGAGGAACGACTGGGAGTGAAGTACTGCTTCGGCACCTGGTCCTTCCACGCCAACGACCTCCTCGGGCGTGGCGGCCGGCTGGTCCAGCTCGGGATCCGGGTCTCCCGGCACGACCGGGACCACTGGGAGTCGACGCTGGGCGTCCGTCAGCTCTGGGCGAAGGAGATCCTGGCCGATCCGGGTGGCTCGCTCGACGAGGCGATCCGGGCGGTGCGCGCTTCCGGCGCCAGCGGCGTGTACCTCTCGAACGACGTGGATGGCACCGATGCCGCCTGGGCCGACGCCACCGGAACTCCGGAGCCGGGCGGCCTCGAGCCCGACTTCGTCGTCGAGCTCATCCGCCGGCTGGGAAGGGAGGTCGGGCTCCTGGGAGGGGACGTCATGGAGGTCGCGCCGCTGCTCGCGCGCACCCCGGGCGGTGCCGACCGGACGCTCGGGGTGGCGGCGCGCTACCTCCGCGAGACCGTGGACGCCGTGCTCGGCGTCCGGTCCCGGGATTGAGTCTCCGACTACGCCTTGCCGCCGTGCTTGGCTTCTTCCTTCGTCGCCGGCACGCCGGTGAGCGCCGCCACCGCCGCCCCGACCACCGCGCCGCCCACCGCGAAGAGGGCGCCCACGCCGGTCACGCCGAGGACCATGCCGAACACGATCAGGGCGCGGACGAGGAAGGTGGCCTGCACCGGGGTCCCGGCGATGCCGCCGGCGAGCATCACGCCCGCGTAGCCGCCGTACAGCAGTGCGGGGAGGAGGCCGAGTGCGAGAAAGAGAGCCAGTCCGACTGCGGCGCCGATGATGGTGGGGGTCTTGCGGGTCATGACATCCTCCTTGGTTGTCTGGAGGTTGTGCAGGCGGCTTGCCATCTTTCAACCTGAGCTATTTTGGTAGGTTATGCCACCTGCCTGTCGGAAATTCCGGACGGCCAGGCGGGGCGGCCGACAGGTCAGCGCCCCAGGCGGGTAGGCCCCCGCGGAATGGCATCGAGGCTGAAGCCCCGGACCAGCTCCGCCGGCCGGACCCGGGCCTCGGGAGGCGCGAGCCCGGAGATGGCGGCGAGCATCCCCACCACGGCCTCCGGGTCCGCGCCGCGCTCGCGCAGCTCCCCGAGCGAGAGCGCGCCGTGCCGCTTGGCGAGCCGCTCGCCGTCCTCGCCGACCACCAGCGGGACGTGGGCGAACCGCGGCACCGGGAGCCCCAGTGCCCGGTAGAGCAGGATCTGGCGCGACGTCGACGGAAGCAGGTCGTCGCCCCGAACCACGTCGGTGATTCCCATGGCCGCGTCGTCGATCGCGACGGCGAGCTGGTAGGAGGCCACGCCGTCGGCCCGGGCCACCACGAAATCCCCCACGGTCGCCGCGACGTCGAACGAGCACGGACCGTGAACTCCGTCCTGGAAGGAGACCGGCCCCTCCGGAACCCGGAACCGCCAGGCCGGCGGTCGGCGGACGGCCCGGGCGGCGCGCTCCTCCGGCGGGAGGTCGCGGCAGGTGCCCGGATAGCGAGGCCCCTCGTCCGATGCGTGGGGCGCCTGCGCCGCCTGGGCGATCTCGGCGCGCGAGCAGAAGCACGGATAGGCGAGCCCGGCGGCGCGAAGGCGATCGAGCGCCACCGTGTACCGCCCGCTCCTCTCCGACTGGCGATAGGGGCCGAACGGGCCATCCACGTCTGGCCCCTCGTCCCAGTCCAGGCCGAGCCAGCGCAGCTCGTCGAGGATCCGGGTCTCGAGCCCCGGACGGACCCTGGGCCCGTCCAGGTCCTCGACGCGCATGACGAGCGCGCCGGCACTGGATCGGGCCGCGAGCCAGGCCAGCAGCGCCGTGCGGGCATTCCCCAGATGGAGGGGGCCGGTGGGGCTCGGCGCGAACCTTCCGCGGATTGGGGGGGTGTGCGACAACGATCCCCTGGATAACCCGGAGGCGATCCGGCTACAAGACCACGTTCCGATGCGCGAGTCCGGCGTCCTCATCCCCCTCTCGTCGATCCGCTCCCCCTCGAGCTGGGGACTGGGCGAGATCCCGGACCTGGCCCCCTTCGCGCGCTGGGCGGTCTCGGCGGGCTTCTCCCTCGTCCAGGTACTTCCCGTGAACGAGGTGGCCCGCGGGCAGGACAGCCCGTACACGGCCATCTCCGCCTTTGCCATCGACCCGGTCTACCTGGCCCTCGACGCCGCCGAGGACTTCCTCGCCGCGGGAGGACGGGACGCTCTCTCCGCCGCAGACCGCGCGCTCCTCGCCGAGCTTCGCGTCGCCGACCGGGTTCGCTGGCAGGTCATCCGACCCCTCAAGGAACGGGCCTGCGAGATCGCCTTCCAATCCTTCCTCGAGAAGGAATGGCACGCCAACACGGCGCGCGCAGCGGCGTTCCGGGAGTACCGGCGCGGGCACGCCTCCTGGCTCGCCGACTACGCCCTCTTCGTCTCGATCCACGACGACCTCCAGGGCGGGAAGAGCTGGCAGGAATGGCCGGCACAGCTCGCCTCGCGGGATCCCGATGCCCTGGCCGGCGCCCGGGCGTCGCTCTCCGAGCGAATCCTCTTCCGCTCCTGGCTGCAGTGGCAGCTCGACGAGCAGTGGCACGAGGCCCGCCGTGCGGTGGTCACGGCGGGTGCGGACCTCATGGGCGATCTCCCCTTCATGGTGGCCACCGACTCGGCCGACGTCTGGGCCCGCCCCTTCGACTTCCGGCTCGACGCCCGCGCCGGCGTCCCGCCCGACGCCTTCAGCGCCGTGGGGCAGGACTGGGGACTCCCGGTCTACCGCTGGGAGGAGATGGCGAAGAACGGCTACGCCTGGATCGCCGCCCGTGCGCGCCGCTCGGCCGAGCTCTACGGCGCCTACCGGGTGGACCACGTGGTGGGCTTCTACCGGAGCTATTTCCGCCCCGACGACGGCGGCCCGCCCGGATTCGTCCCCGCCGAGGAGCCCGCGCAGATCGCCAATGGCGAACGGGTCATGGCGGCCTTCTCCCAGGGCGCTCGCGTCATCGCCGAGGACCTGGGGACGGTGCCCGACTTCGTCCGCGCGTCGCTGGCCCGGCAGGGGATCCCCGGCTACCGGGTGCTGCGATGGGAGAAGGACGGCGACGTGTACCGCAACCCGGCTCTCTGGCCGGCCACCTCGCTCGCCACCACCGGCACCCACGACACCGACTCGCTCGCCGACTGGTACGAGTCGCTCCCGGCAGCCGAGCGGACCGCGCTGCTCGCGATGCCCGGCCTCGAGGCTCTGGCGAAGCGGGCACCGGCGACCTTCGACGACGGCGTGCGGGACGCGCTGCTCGAGCTCGTCTCCGCGTCGCGCTCCGACCTCCTGCTCCTGCCGTTCCAGGACGCTGTCGGCGCCCGCGAGCGGGTGAACGTGCCCGGAACCGTCAACGACGGAAACTGGTCGTACCGGATGCCCCTCCTCGTTTCCGCGCTGCTCGCCGACCAGGGGACGGCGGAGCGGCTCGCCGCCCTGGCCCGCGCCACGGGAAGAGCCGGGACGAGCGGCGCGTGAGCTCCGCGGTCTACCTGGTTCGCCATGCCGAGGCGGGTGCCGGTTCGGACGGCAGGGATTCCGACCGGAAGCTCACCGAGCGTGGCCGTTCCGGATTCGAACGGCTCCTCGCCTCGCTTGGCCCGACACTCGACGTGAAGCGGGTCCTCTCGAGCCCATTCCTCCGGGCCCGGGAGACCGCCGAGATGCTCGGGCGTGTGGCCGGCGCCCCGGCGGAGCCGCTCGACGACCTCGCCTCCGGGCACGCCTCGGGGCGCGAGATGCTGGCGCTCGCCCGGCAGGCTGGCCCCGGCGCAGCGCTGGTGGGGCACAACCCGGAGATCGCCGAGGCGATCGCCCTGGCATCGGGCAGCCCGGCGCCGGTCCCGCCCGGGACCATCGCGGCGCTCGACCTCTCCCGGCCGAGGCCCCGGCTGCTGTGGCTCCGCTCCCCCTGATATGCTCCCCGGGATGGCCGATGGACCGTCCCCCGACCCGAGTGCCGGATCCCCACACCCTCCTGGAACGGCGGAGCAGCCCCGCTTCGTCCGCGAGCTCGACACGCTCGTCCGGGCCCGCTACCCGCTCATCTACCTGGTCTCCTGGGAAGAGCAGCGGGTCGACGCCATCCTCGACGAGCTGGCCAGGCGGCACGGCAAGGGGCTGCTCTCCTGGTCGGCGACCCGCGGCCTGCGCCGCGTGGGCGGGGCTCGCACCGGCGGGGCCGAGGGCGCCCGCGAGCCCATGGAGGCGCTCGCCGCCATCGAGAAGCTCGCAGAACCTTCACTCGTGGTCCTGAAGGATTTCCATCCGTACCTGAACGACCCGACGGTGATCCGCGGTCTTCGAGAGCTCTCCCAGTCGCTCAAGACCACCTACACCACGGTCATCCTCCTCTCTCCGGTGCTGCAGATTCCCGTCGAGCTGGAGAAGGAGCTGACGGTCCTCGACGTGCCCCTGCCCACCCACGACGAGCTCTTCGCGCTGCTGAAGGAGATCGCCGAGGTGGTGGTGCGCGGCAAGCGCGCCTCCGTGAGCCTGAAGCGCGAGGACGCCGACCTCATCGCCAAGGCGGCCCAGGGGCTCACGCTCTCCGAGGCCGAGAACGCCTTCGCGAAGGCCATCGCGTCCGACTCCCGCCTCGGCAAGGAGGACATCGGTCTCATCCTCGACGAGAAGCGGCAGGTCATCCGCAAGAGCGGGCTCCTCGAGTACTACTCGACCGAGGAGCAGTTCGAGAACGTCGGCGGCCTGGAGAACTTGAAGACCTGGCTGGCCCGGCGGGGAAACGCCTTCAGCGATCCGGCGCGCCGATTCGGGCTGCCCGAGCCCAAGGGGCTTCTCCTGCTGGGCGTGCAGGGATGCGGCAAGAGCCTGACCGCCAAGGCCATCGCCTCGTCCTGGAAGATGCCGCTCCTTCGGCTCGACATGGGACGGATCTTCAGCGGGCTGGTGGGCTCCTCGGAGGAGAACCTGCGCCGCGCCATCCGCGTCGCCGAGAGCGTGGCCCCGGCCGTGCTGTGGACCGACGAGATCGAGAAGGGGCTCTCCGGCTCGGGCTCCTCCGGCTTCTCCGACGGCGGGGTCACCGCGCGCGTCTTCGGCGCCATGCTCACCTGGCTGCAGGAGAAGACCGCTCCGGTCTTCGTGGTGGCCACCGCGAACCGCATCGACCTGCTCCCGCCCGAGCTGCTCCGCAAGGGGCGGTTCGACGAGATCTTCTTCATCGACCTCCCGGCGGCGCCCGAGCGGCGGGAGATCTTCCGGATCCACGTGGGGCGGCGCGGCCGCAAGCCGGAGGATTACGACCTGCCGGCGCTGGCGGCAGCGGCCGAGGGTTTCAGCGGCGCCGAGATCGAGCAGGTGGTGGTGGCGGCACTCTACGACGCCTTCGCCGAGGGCAAGGAACTGGAGCAGCGCCACCTCGAGCGCGCCGTCGCGGAGACCTTCCCCCTCGCCACCACCATGCGGGAGGACATCCAGAAGCTTCGCGATTGGGCCAAGACCCGCACCCGCCCCGCCTCCACCGTGCCTCCCGAGGAAGTCCCCCGGCCCATCGCCTCGCGCTTCGGCTGACCCGTGTCCTCCGAGCGACGCGACCGCTTCCTGAAGCTCGAGCGCCCACGCCAGGCCGGCGGGGACGCGCCCGAGCGGGTCCCCGACGACGAGCGCTTCGAGCGCATCGGGGCGCCATCGGCGCAGCCGTCGCCCGCTCCCGGCGTCCCCTCCACGTCCACCGATCGCTTCCGCCCCCCTGCCGAGCGTGGGCTCGAGATCGCGGATCCGCGCCAGGGCGTCCAGCCATTCACTCGTTGTGCGTCCTGCCAGATGGACAACACGGTCTACGCCCCGGCGTGCCAGAACTGCGGGGCGGCGCTCGACACGCCGGCCCAGCGCGACTTCAACGAGCGGCTCTGGGCCAGCCGGAAGGCCGAGGCGGAAGCGGAACGGCGAGCGGCGAGCGATCGCGAGCAGGAGCGACAGCGAGATGCCGCCGCCCGGGCCCGCCAGCGTCGCGAGCTGGCCGAGGAGCTGGCCCGCCAGGAGAAGGATCGCATCGACGAGCAGTACGGCGACGGACCCATGCGCGGGTCCGGGGAGCGCCTCCGGCAGCGCCGGGATGCGGCTCCTGCGCCTCGTCCCCGGCGCCGGCTGGCGAATCGTCCTCGCCGTCGTCGCCATCGGCGTTCCCCTGCTCCTCCTGCTCTTCGGACGCGGCCGGCTCCAGTTCGCCGGGATGGCGCTGCTCGGCATCCTGATCGCGCTCTTCTCGCCGGGCCGGCGCCGCCCCCGGAGGTGGTGATGTCCCAGCACGCGGGCCTGGTGGTGTCGGTGCAGGGGTTGGCGCTCCTCTTCCAGGTTCTTGCCGATCTGGGGGCGCAGTACCGCGCCGAGAAGAGGATGCGAACCTCGGACGGCGCCTCCCACGAGGTGGACTACGTGGTGAAGGACGGGGAGGCCGAGGTGGGCGTCCAGGTCGACAGGAAGACCGAGAAGGTGACGCTCATCCCGAAGGATTGCGACGCCGGTCCGGGGAAGGCGCTGGCCGGACGGATCGCCCAGCGCTGGGCCTACTCGAAGGCCGTAGGGGAGCTGAAGCGGAAGGGGTACGCCGTCGCCAAGGAGGAGAAGCAGGCCGACGGCTCGGTGCGGGTGGTCATGCAGCGCTGGAGGTGAACCGTGGCGGACCGGATCGAGATCGAGCTCGTCTTCACCCCCGACGGCCAGGTCCGGCTCGAGACCCGCGGGCTCAAGGGCAAGACCTGTCTCACCGAGACCGAGGCGCTCGAGAAGGCGATCGGAACGGTGGAGAGCCGGACCCGGACCTCCGAGTTCTACCAGCAGCCGGCGACGACCAAGGGGACGACGCGGCAGGGGTGAGCGGCGCCAGGGCTCCGGCCCGCCGCTACCGCTCCGGCCAGCCGCTCCGCTCGAGCCGGCCGTCGGCGCCGAGCCGAAGCTCGACCGTCCGCTCCGGCTCGCCCGCCGCGACGACTTCGACCCCCGGTGAATAGCGGCCGGTGAGGAAGTGGAACTCCTGGTTGTCCGAGCCCGCCCAGCGGCGGCCCGACCCGGGAAGGCTGGCCACGAATGGCCCGTCGACGAGCAGGTCCACCTCGCTCGAGCAGTTCCTGCGCGCCGGGCAGCCAGATCCCTCCGGAGCTCCTCGATCCGGTACCCGCTGAAGGCCACCACCGACATTCCCCGCTCGCGTGCACCGCGGACGAACGGGACCAGCGCAACCGCCTGCTCGAAGGGTTCGCCGCCGAGCAGCGTGACCCCCTCGACCCGGCCTCGCACCTCGTCGAGACGGGCCAGCAGGTCCTCGGGCTCGACCGCCTCCCCGCCCTCGGCGTCGAACATGTGGGGGTTGCAGCAACCCGGGCAGCGGATCGCGCACCCCTGCACCCAGACGGCGAATCGCGCCCCTGGCCCCTCCGCCTCGGTGACCGGCACGACGGCGGCGATCCGGATCGGGGCCATTTCCAGGCATGTTAGCGCCTTGGCGAGCGGAGCGCGCAGCGGCCTCCGAGCCGGCCTGACGCTGGCCCGAGAGTCGGCCTTGATCTCCCCTTCCCGGTGCGCGATCTTGCGTCGCCGCTCCGCCCCGCCGCTCCGCCCCCCGCCGGAGGAACCCTTGTCCCAGATCCCGAGCACCGCCCTCGCCGAGAAGGCCGTCAACACCATTCGCATGCTCTCCGCCGACGCCGTCCAGAAGGCGAACAGCGGCCACCCGGGCATGCCCATGGGCGCGGCGGACATGGCCTTCGTGCTCTGGACGCGCCACATGCGATTCGACCCGGCCGAGCCTCGATGGATCGACCGGGATCGCTTCGTGCTGTCGGCCGGCCACGGGTCGATGCTCGTCTACTCGCTCCTCCACCTGGCCGGCTTCGACCTCTCCCTCGACGACTTGAAGAGCTTCCGGCAGCTGGGCTCTCGCACCCCAGGCCACCCCGAGTTCGGCCACACCCCGGGAGTCGAGGTCACGAGCGGCCCGCTCGGCCAGGGATTCGCGAACGGAATCGGCATGGCGCTCGGCCAGGCGATGCTGTCTGCGCAGCTGGGCCCGGGCAACCCCGTCGAGGACCACTGGGTCTACGCCATCGTCTCCGACGGCGACCTCATGGAGGGCGTCACCGCCGAGGCCGCCAGCTTCGCTGGCCACAACCGGCTCGGGCGACTCGTCTACCTCTACGACGACAACCAGATCACCATCGACGGCAACACCGGCCTGGCCTTCTCCGGCGAGGACGTGACCCGGCGCTTCGAGGCATACGGCTGGCAGGTCCTGTCGGTCGACGGGCGCGACCACGACGGGATCTCGAAGGCCATCGACGCCGCCAAGGCCGACCTCGCTCGCCCCAGCCTGATCCGCGTCCGCACCGTCATCGGCTACGGCGCCCCGAACAAGCAGGGCAAGTCCAGCGCGCATGGCGCGCCGCTCGGAGAGGACGAGCTGAAGGCTGCCAAGGAGTTCCTGGGCTGGCCGCTGGAGCCCCGCTTCCTCGTTCCCGACGACGTGCGCGCCCTCTGGGGCGACGTGGTCCGCGGCAAGGTGGCCGAGCACGAGGCCTGGAAGCGGCGCGCCGCGGCCTGGCGGGGCGCGAATCCGGAGAAGGCGACGCTCCTCGACGCCCATGTGAACCGCACCGTCCCGGCCGACCTCGCGGCCCGGTTGCTCGAAGGGGCCGATGCATCCGACGCCACGCGCAAGCTCTCCCAGGCCATGATCCAGAAGGCCGCGGCGCTCGTGCCGGCGCTGGTGGGCGGCTCGGCCGACCTTGCCGAGTCGAACCTCACCGAGATCAAGGGCGGGGGCGGCGTGGGCCCCGGCCATCACGCGGGACGCAACATCCACTTCGGCATCCGCGAGCACGCCATGGGCTCGATCGCGAACGGGCTCGCCTACGACGGCGCCCACATCCCGTTCGTGGGAACCTTCCTGGTCTTCGCGGACTACATGCGACCACCGGTGCGCATCGCAGCGCTGGCCGGGATCCAGGCCATCTACGTCTGGACCCATGACTCGATCTTCCTCGGCGAGGACGGACCCACCCACCAGCCCGTCGAGCACCTGACCACGCTCCGGGCCATCCCCAACCTGCACGTGGTGCGCCCCGCCGACGGCGTGGAGGTGGCGCTCGGCTGGGCCCACGCCATCACGCGTCGTGAAGGGCCCACCGCGCTCATCCTGAGCCGGCAGAAGATCGCCAGGATCGATCGGACGGCCGGCTTCGACGCGGCAAAGGTCCTGAGGGGAGGTTACGTCGTCGCCGACCAGCCCGGCGCCCGGGTGACGCTCGTCGCGACCGGCAGTGAACTGGCCACCGCGCAGGGAGCGGCGGCGTTGCTCTCGCAGAAGGGGATTGCCACGCGGCTCGTGTCGGTTCCCTGCCTGGCCTGCTTCGAGGCCCAGCCCGAGGCCTGGCGGCGCGAGGTCATCCCTGCAGGCCAGCGCGTCGCCGTGGTCGAGGCAGGACGCGGCATCGAGTGGTGGAAGCTGGCCGGCTCGGGCGGTCTCGTCATCGGCATCGACCGGTTCGGGACGAGCGCGCCGGAGAAGGCGCTGGCCGAGGAGTACGGGTTCACGCCATCCAAGGTGGCGGCGCGCATCGAGGGCTGGCTCACCGCCTGACGCGAAAACACCCCGCCTTCGAGGAGAAGGACGGGGCGTCGCGGGCTGGCAGGCCAGCCACCGGTGTCGATTGGACTGCTTACCGCATCGCCGGCTGGACCTGCGCCGGGATCTGCATGGGCATGGCAACGGTCACCGGACGGGCCTCGAGCCGCTCTCCCTTCGAGAGCATCTTGAGCGAGAGGGCGAGCAGCTTGGAAAGCAGCTCGGCCGATCCGGGAACGTTGAGCTTCCGGTAGATGCGCTTGCGGCGGGCGCGGATCGTCTCGGGCGAGACGCCAGCGGCGGACGCGGAGTCCTTGCAGGCGAAGCCTTGTCCGATGCGCAGGACCTCGGCGCGCTCGGCCGGGGTCAGGTTGGTTCCCTCGAGGAAGCGTGCAGCGAAGGGTTGAAGAATTTCGATATCGATCTGGGCCATGGGTTCGTCCATTTCCTTTCGGGAGGATGGCTCCCTACCCGGCCGACCGCGGATTTTTTCTGCCCCCCCGCTAACCCGGTCGGGTTTCCGAAATGGAGGATAGCAACGACCCGTCCGGTTAGCACCCACAAGGGACCAAAATCATGAACCATGAGGTGGGTACATATAGATGATTCAGTCTGTCGATGTTTCCTGGCCGTGTACGCCGCGTTGCGCCCCCAAGGGGCTGTAAGCACAAGTATTCCTACGCTCCCTTCGGGACGCCCCGACGTGGTGGGCCGGGTCCTCGATCAGGGAACGGGCCAGCGTCCCAGGTGGGTCGAAAGGCGCCGGTCCACCTCTGCGATCCGATTCCAGTCGAGATTCGGCGATCGGAGGTCGCGCGCGGACTTGACGCCAGGCGGCAAGGGCACGTCTTCACGCAACGGCATGAGCCCGGGCACGCGCGCCACGAGCAGCTGCTCGGCATCGGCGCCGGAGAGCCAGTCGGCGAGCGCGAGCACCGCCGGCCGGGAGGCTCCCTTCTTCAAGATCGCTCCCGCGGTCGGGAAGATCAGTGTTCCGAATCCGTCCTGATCCGGGTGGACCACCTCCAGCGCGGCCGCGCTCGCGGCTGCGGCTGCACCCTCCTCCGACCCGGCCAGCCCGAAGCCCGCCTTGCCGGACGCGACGAGAGCTTGCACGCCGCTTCCGTCGGCTGCCAGCTGAGGCCTTTGCCGGGCGATCGCGGCAGCGAGCCCCAGGGCCGCCTCGTCGCTGGACAGGAGTGCCAGCGCGGAGATCGTGGCGGGCCCGTCACCTCGACCGAACGGCACCACGGCCTGCAGCCCCGCGAGGCGCGGATCGGCGAGGTCGCGCAGGTGGCGGGGACTCACCGGGAGCCCCTTCCGCGGGTTGACCAGGAGCACGCGGGCGTGGGCGCCGACCGGGAAGAACCGTCCGGGCGGATCCTTCCATCGCGCGGCCACGCCGCGCCCGTCGGGGGCGGAACCGGGGACGAGCAGCGACTCGTGGCGGAGCGCCTGCAGCGGATCGCCGAACCAGGCCAGCTCGGCATCGACGGGGTCGTCCACCAGCACCACGCGCGCCACCCGCCTATTCACCGCAAGTGTCACGAGGGCCTGGGCTGCGAGCGGGGAGACCGAGGCGTGGACCTTCACCTCGGGCAGGGGCGCGTCGGCCGAGCAGCCCTGCGCGAGGGACGCGCACGTCGCTGCGAGGGCAATTGCGAGGCGCCGCACCGGAAGTACTAGCCCTTCGAAGCTCGCTCGCGTCGCGGCTTTCCGGTTCCTTGCTCGGCCTGGTCGCCACCCCGGCCCTGGGCCAGGAGCAGCGCGTCGGCCGCGCCGCGGACCAGCGTCGAGAAGGACATGGTGCCCTCGCCGTCGAAGCTCGATACGCCCACGCTGGCGGTGATTCCGGCGGGGTGGGACCGGGCGCGCCTGACCAGCCTCTGGGCCACGGTCCGGGCCCCGAGCGCGTCGGTGTGCGGCATGAAGACGAGCAGTCGCTCGGCGTCGTAGAGGAGCGGCAGGTCGATGTCTCGCACGCCCCCGACGACCAGCGCGAGCATCTCCCCGAGCAGGGTCGAGCGCTCCCGCTCGTCGAGCTTCGCGGCGCGCTCCTTCCACCCGTCCACGGCGAGGAGCGCCAGTGACACCGGGTAGTGGTAGCGGCGCGATCGCTTCACCTCCACGAGGAGGAGCTTCTTGAAGAACTCGTACTCCTGGAGGCTTGCCGGCCGTGCGGCCAGATCCCGGTCGAGCGTCCGGGTCCGGTCGGCCTCGACGCGCAGGCGGGCCAGCGCCCCGAACAGGCTCACGACAGCGGTTCGGGTCAGCGGCGACACCAGCGACCCGTCGGCGGGGAGGCGCCCGGCCGGCTCGTCCTCGTCGTCGAGGAGGAGGACCACGGGAAGCTTCGGGTCGGCACGGCGGAGCGCCTCGAGGGCGCGGGGGCCGTCGGGGGACGAGGCGCGCAGGGCGACCACGGCGAAGGCGGTGGGATCGATGCCTTGGAGCGCTGCGGCGGGCGCGGCCGCCTGGACCTCGAATCCGGCGCCCTTGAGGAGCCGGCGGAGCGCCGCGACCACGGGGTGGCTGGTCTCGAGAACGAGGATGCGTTGGGCCATGGGCGGGACGAGATGCTACCATTCGCGCCCGTGCCCGCGAAGCGGATCGCCCTGGCGCAGATCGATACCACCGTCGGAGACCTCGACGGCAACGCGGGCAAGATCCGTGAGGTCACCGGGCGGGCCCGGGACGCCGGGGCCAGCCTGGTCGCCTTCCCGGAACTGGCCGTCTCGGGCTACCCTCCGCGCGATTTCCTCGACATGCCCGAGTTCGTGGCCCGGTGCGACGCGGCGGTCGAGGAGCTGGGGCGGCCTGCCGGGTGGTCGCGCGGGATCGCGGTGGCCTTCGGCTTCCCGGAGCACGCGCGGGGCGCTCCGCCCCCCGGCCTCTACAACTCGGTGGCGCTGCTGGAGGATGGTCGGATCGCGGCGGTGGGGCGGAAGTCGCTTCTCCCCACCTACGACGTCTTCGACGAGACCCGCTACTTCCTGCCGGCCGAGTCGAGCACGGCTGCGCCGGCAGGGTCGGTGGGGCTCCGGCTCGGCCTCTCGGTCTGCGAGGACATCTGGAACGACAAGCGCTTCTGGGACCACCCCCGCTACCAGCGCGATCCCATCGCCGACCTCGTCTCGGCTGGGGCGGAACTGGTGGTGAACGTCTCGGCCTCCCCCTACGCGATGGGAAAACCGGAGCTCCGGGAGCGAATGCTCTGCGCCGCGGCCCGCTCCCACCGGGCGCCGATCGCCTACGTGAACCAGGTGGGTGGGAACGACTCGCTCGTCTTCGACGGCGGCTCGATGCTGATCGGGGCCGACGGTCGGGTCCTGGCGAGGGCGCCCCTCTTCGAGGAGGCGCTGCTCGTCGCCAACCTCGACGGAAGCGACGTTCGGGTCCTGGCCATGGACGGCCGCGACCTCTCCTCGCCGCGCCCGGCCAAGCCGTCGCCCGACGGACAGGCCGACGAGGTGTTCCAGGCGCTCGTGCTCGGGGTTCGCGATTACCTGGGGAAGTGCGGCTTCCGGAGCGCGGTCATCGGGATCTCTGGCGGCATCGACAGCGCGCTCACCGCCGCGGTTGCCGTCGTGGCGCTCGGGCCGGACCGGGTCACCGGCGTGGCCATGCCGTCTCGCTACAGCTCGGACCACTCCCGGGAGGACGCGCGGGTGCTGGCCGAGCGGCTGGGCATCGCCTTCCGCGAGGTCCCCATCGAGCCCATGCACGCTGCCGGCCTGGCCGCGCTGGGCGAGGCCTTCGGCCACCCCCCGGGCGACCTCACGGAGCAGAACCTCCAGGCCCGGATCCGGGGTCAGATCCTCATGGCCATCTCCAACGAGACCGGCGCCCTGCTCCTCTCCACCGGCAACAAGAGCGAGCTGGCCGTCGGCTACTGCACGCTCTACGGCGACATGGCCGGCGGCCTGGCGGTGATCGGCGATCTGCCCAAGACGCTCGTCTACCGGGTTTCACGGGCAGCGAACCGCGCCCTGGAGAGGGAGGCCATCCCGGAGCGGACCTTCACGAAGCCGCCGTCGGCGGAGCTGAAGCCCGGTCAGGTCGACCAGGACTCGCTGCCGCCCTACGACGTCCTCGACGACATCCTGGCGGCCTACGTGGAGGATCGCCTGCCGTTGGACGGGATCGTCCGGCGCGGCCACCCGGAGGATCTGGTGCGCCGGGTGCTGCGGATGGTGAACGGGAGCGAGTACAAGCGACGCCAGGCCGCGCCGGCGCTGAAGGTCACGGGCAAGGCATTCGGGGAAGGGCGGCGCTTGCCCATCGCGAACCGGTGGCGGCCGTAGCGCGGGCCCCGCCGCGCCAGCGCGCCGCGCCAGCGACCCGCCCCGCCGCGCCAGCGACCCGCCCCGCCGCGCCAGCGACCCGCCCCGCCGCGCCAGCGCGCAACGCGTCCGTCGCCGCGGAGCCGCCAGAAGGCGCGGGTGGTCGCGGCTGAATGCCGCCGGCGACGGGCGGGTCCGGGGGACGCGATCTTCGGCGGCCTACTGATGCTCCGCGTCGCCGGTCGCTGCGCGGGCGCGGCGGTGTCCGCCTCGTGGAGGGGCGGCGGGCAGCGCAACTCGGAGCGGCGCCTCCGAAGGGGCGCCGAGGATCGAGAGGGGCTCGCGAGCGCGGTGGCTCGGTGCCATTCGCCCGAGGTCTAGCCGCGCCCGAGGACCAGCGCCGTGGAGAGGGGCGACTGCCCGGCCGGCGGCCTCTGGACGGGGCAAGCGCGCCGTGAAGAATGGGAGCAATGGGACGGGGAACGACTTCGCCGGGGACCATCGCCGTCGCCCTTCTGGCCGCGGTGGCGGCGGCATGCGGAGGCAGCGGCGACGCCACGGGCGGAGTGACGGTGACGCCAGGCCCGCCCATCCTCGCCGGAAACCCGAGCAGGCTCTGTGCGATCCCGCCTGGTGCCGTCGCCGAGGATGTCTCCCGGCCCACCACCGTCGTGGGAACCGGGACACCGGCCAGTTGCACCCCCGAGGCATTCGAGGCGGCGGTAGCTGCGGCGGGCGTCGTGACCTTCGACTGCGGACCTGATCCTGTCACCATCACGCTTCCCCGGGAGATCAAGCTCGTCAACGACGCCGGGGCGGGCCGGAACGGCGACCTCGTGATCGACGGCGGAGGGAAGGTCACGCTCTCCGGCGGCGGCAAGCACCGGATCCTGTACATGAACGGCTGCGACCCGGCCCAGCACTGGATCACCGACCATTGCCAGGACTATCCCCACCCGCGCCTCGTCGTGCAGAACCTCACCTTCGCGGACGGGGCAGCCGGCGACGTGGACAGCGGGGGCGGTGCGATCTACGCGCGGAGCGGTCAGCTGAAGGTGGTGAACAGCGTGTTTCTCGGAAACCGCTGCGCCACGACCGGTCCCGACGTGGGCGGCGGTGCGATCTACGCGTTCCAGCAGGCGGGACCGGTGTACGTCGTCAACAGCACCTTCGGGGCGCCCGGGCGAGGGAACGTGGGGTCGAACGGCGGCGCACTGGGGAGCATCGGTGTCTCGTGGACCGTGCTGAACGGGGTCTTCTCGAGCAACCAGGCCGTCGGGACGGGCCAGAACCCGGCTCGCGCCGGATCGCCGGGCGGAGGGAGCGGCGGCGCGATCTACAACGACGGGAACACCTACACGCTCACGGTCTGCGGGAGCGACGTGTCGGGAAACGGCGCCCACGAGCTCGCTGGTGCGGTGTTCTACGTGAGCAACGACCTGACCGGCTCGGTGGTCATCGACCGGTCCAGGTTCAGCGCAAACCCGGGGCTGAACGTCCAGGACCTGCCCGGGTTCTTCGTCCTGGCGGGGTCTCGAACGGTGACGGCGTCCACGATCGAGTAGTTCACTCTCCGTGGAGCCAGGCGGCCGTCCCCGCCCGGTCAGCCGCCGATCCGGGCGCTGGCCGTCGTCGATGGCGGCGCGGAACGCCGCGAAGTCGCGAACCACCGGGTACTGCGGGAACTGCTCCATCACGTTCTGGGGCGGGCGGAAGAGGATTCCGGCGTGGGCCTCCGCCAGCATGGCGGTGTCGTTGTACGAGTCGCCGCCGGCGATCACCTTGAAGTTCAGATCCTTGAACGCCTTGACCGCGGCCCGCTTCTGGTCGGGCAGGCGCAGGTGGTAGGCGGTCACGAACCCGTCGGCGGCCGCCTCGAGCCGGTGGCAGAAGAGCGTGGGGAACCCCAGTTGCGCCATGAGCGGCATGGCGAACTCGTAGAAGGTGTCGGAAAGGATCACCACCTGGTAGGCGATCCGCAGCGCGTCGAGGAACTGGCGCGCGCCCGGCTCCGGGGCCATGCCGGCGATCACCTGCTGGATGTCGCGCAGCCCGAGGCGGTGGCGGCGCAGGAGCTCGAGCCGGGAGCGCATGAGCTTGTCGTAGTCGGGCTCGTCGCGCGTGGTGCGGCGAAGCTCGGCGATGCCGGTCCGCTCGGAGAAGGCGATCCGAGATCTCGGGGACCAGCACGCCCTCGAGGTCGAGGCAGACGATCTGCAAGGGCGGGCTCCGTTTCCGACAGCGGGTGGAGGCGGCATCCTACCAAATCCGCGAGGCTCGCCGTGCGTCTGGCTGGAGCGGCACGAGCCGGGGCATGCCATCATGAACGCCTCATGGCCAAGCGAGAGAAAGCACCACCCGACGCAGCCCCGCCGGGTCCCTTCAATGCCGCGCTGGCCGGGCTGGCGGCCCGGATGGGCGGCCTCCCGCCGGCGCCGGTCCCGACTCCAGCCCCCGCGCCGCCGCCCTCCGCGAAGCCGCCCGGCCCCACTCCGCCGGCCCGCGCCGTGGTCCGGATGGAGCGAGCCGGGCGAGGCGGCAAGATCGTCACGGTCGTGGAGAAGCTCGCCCTGCCGGCGAAGGAGCTGGAGACGTGGCTCGGGGAGCTGAAGCGCGCGCTGGGCTGTGGCGGCGTCGTCGAGGGCGGGGCGCTGGTGCTGCAGGGGGACACGCGGGAGCGGGTCGGGGCCTGGCTGGAGAGGCGGGGAGTGAAGCGGGTGACGGTGGCGTGAGGGCGCCGGGCGTCGCCTCCGCCTTCCTGGCTCTCGGTGCCGCCGACGCCGGTCGCCCCTCTCCGCGGCCGCCGGCGTTCCGGCTGCCTCCCTCCGCGGCGCTGGTCCTCGCGCCATGGTGCGCTGTGAGTGAATGGCGCCGAGGCACGACGTCCGCGAGCAGACGCGATCCTCGGCGCCGCTGCGGAGGCGCCGCACGGAAGGCACCGGAAGCCGGCTATCGGTGCCAGTTGCGGTACGCGCCGGAGCCGGCTGACGAGGATCGGTCGGCGAGGCGGGCGGCCCGGTCGCGGCGAATGGGGTCAGGGCGTGACCCGAGGGGGGCCGGCGTTCTATACCGGCTGGCGCATGCCGTTCCACTTCACGCCCGGGGTCCGCGATACCGAGACCAGCGCCCGCCGCGGCGCCTTCACCACGCCGCATGGCCGGGTGGAGACGCCCGCCTTCATGCCGGTGGGGACCCGCGGTTCGGTGACGGGGCTCACGCCGGAAGACGTCCGGTCGCTGGGGGCCGAGATCGTCCTCGCCAACACCTATCACCTGCTGCTCCGCCCCGGCCTCGAGTCCATGCGCCAGCTGGGCGGGCTGCACCGCTTCATGGGCTGGAACGGGCCCATCCTCACCGACTCGGGCGGCTTCCAGATCTTCTCGCTCGCCGCCGAGCGGACGGTCACCGAGAAGGGGGCGCGCTTCCAGAGCTACATCGACTGCCGCTATCACCTGCTCACGCCGGAGTCGTCGGTGGCCATGCAGGAGGCCATCGGCTCGGACGTGATGATGGTGCTC
Organism: uncultured delta proteobacterium; assembly: GCA_963700085.1. Taxonomy (GTDB): domain Bacteria; phylum Myxococcota; class Myxococcia; order Myxococcales; family Anaeromyxobacteraceae; genus CAIOAK01. Next base: position 276,443 of record CAVOWI010000016.1, on the reverse strand, counting down.
GACATCTGCCTGCCATCCACCGCGGGTGAAGTCGAGGTGCGCGCCGCCATGGAGCGGACCCACCGCTGGGCGCTCCGCAGCCTGGCCGCCCGGAGCAACGGCGAGCAGGCCCTCTTCGCGATCGTGCAGGGCGGCCTCTCGCCCGCGCTGCGGGCCGAGTCGGCCGACTTCCTCGGCCAGCATCCCTTCGACGGCTTCGCCATCGGCGGGCTGGCGGTGGGCGACACCCGGGCCGAGCGGTTCGACGTGGTGGGCATCGCCGCCGGGCTGCTGCCGCGCGACACGCCTCGCTACCTGATGGGCGTGGGCACGCCGCCCGACCTGCTCGAGGCCATCGCCCACGGCGTCGACATGTTCGACTGCGTCATCCCCACCACGCTGGCCTGGCAGGGGACCGCCTTCACCGGCAGTGGCCGGGTCCGGCTCACCCGGACCGAGCACAAGCTCTCCGACGCGCCGCTCGACCCCGGCCTGCGGCTGCCCCACCTGCCGGCGCCACGGTCGCGGTTACCTGCATCACCTCATGAAGTGCAAGGAGCCGCTCGGTCCGCGCCTCCTGTCCATCCACAACCTGCACCACTACCTCGAGCTGATGCGCGCCGCCCGCGCCGCCATCGAGGCCGGGCGCTACGGCTCCTTCATGCGCGAGACCATGGCTGCCATCGACCGGCACGAGCACGACGCCAGCGGCCGCGCCCCGGGGCGCCGGGCCCTGCCACCGCCTCCGGCCCCGCCCGTTCCAGGCGTCCGCTTCGAGATCGTGGCCACCTCGAGCGGCGCTCCATCGGTCCGAGACGCCCAGGCGGGCGAGGTGATGCACCCGGTGATTGGCGCGGCGGTCGAGTCGGAGCGGCTCTACGTGGCCCAGTCGCGCCTGGCGTCGCGTCTCCTCGAGCCGGACCCTGGTCCGCTCGTTCTCTTCGACGTCGGCCTCGGCGCCGCCGGCAACGCGCTGGCCGCCATCCGGGCCGCCCGGGCCGCGCCCCCCGGGCACCGGCCCCTCGCCCTCGTCAGCTTCGAGCGGGAGCTGGGGGCGATGACGCTGGCCTGCTCCGACGACGGAGCCCGCCGGCTCGGCTGGTCCGCCGAGGACGCCGGGGCGGCCCGCGCCCTCCTTCACGGCGGGTGTCACGAGGAACCGGGGATCACCTGGCAGCTCCGTCTCGGCGAGGCCCTCGACCGGCTCGACGCCGAGCCGCTCCGCGCCGACATGGTCTACTGGGATCCGTTCTCACCCAAGGTGAATGGCGGACTCTGGACCGCCGGCGCCTTTGCCCGGCTGGCCGCCCGCTGCGCCGCGGGCGCCACGCTCTTCACCTACTCGACCGCCACCGCCACCCGGTCCGCGCTGCTGCTGGCCGGCTTCGCGGTCGGGCACGGCGACGCCTCCGGCCCCAAGGAGGAGACCACCGCGGCGGCGCTCCCGCCGGCCCTGCCGGCCCGGCCGCTCGACGCCCGCTGGCTGGCCCGGCTGGCCCGCTCCTCGGCACCCTTCCCGCCCGACGCGCCGGGCGACGCGCTCGCCCGGATCGCAGCCCTGCCGCAGTTCCGCTAGCGCCGGGCGGCGCAGAGTTCGGCGGCCCGCTCGAAGCGGGGATGATCGGCGGCCCGCTCGAGAGCGACCTGGTCCAGCACCTCGGCGCAAGCGTCCTGCCCGGAGTGTCGAGCGAGCGTCTCGGCGGCGACCGACCGCAGTCCCACGGGGCGAGCGGCGCGGAGCACCGGGGCGAGTGCGGCGCGGAGCTGGACCGGCGAGAGCACGCGACCCAGCGTTCGCACCGCGGTCTCCCGTACGGTCAGCGGTACGTCGGGTGCGTCGACCAGCGCCCGAGCGATCGACTCGGCATGGGCCGGCGCTGCAATGGAGAGTGCCCCGAGCGCATTGGACCGGGTAGAGGGCCTCCAGCTCTCGGACGCGGCGATCTCGGCCAGGACCGGGATGGCGGCTGGTCCTATCGACTTCCAGCGGGACGCCGGGATCGGCCGGTCGATGTTGCCGAGGAGGGACTCCACGCGCACCCGGACCTCCGCGTCGGATACGGGCGGGACGGCCAGGAGCAGGGCGGAAAGGAGCGCGATGGCGGCGTTCACTGATGGCTCCTATCGAACGAGCGGGTTCGCCCGCATGATGCTCGACTGCTGGGTCGACAGGCCTCCCGCCGACCTCGCGAAGTCCATGAGCCAGAACATGAGGTTGTCGCCCCCGCCGCACGGGCTCGTCGGGTCGGTCGGGAACGCCGTGCAGTCGGAGTTGACGACCTCCTGGGCCCCGGGAGCGCACAGGCTGAGCGGGCAGGTCGGCGTGTCCTTCACTGGGTCGAAGAGCACGCCGTCGCTCTCGCTCACGTGGTAGAGGCCGAGGAAGTGGCCGGTCTCGTGGGCGACGATGTAGGCAGTCTCGTCGGCGCCGCACTCCACCATGTTGACCGTGCCCTGGCAGGACGTGGGGGTGGTGACGAAGGTCAGGTCGGCGACGGAGACCAACACTCCGCTCGCCACCGTCCCTCCCGCCGACGACGGCCCAGGGATGGTTCCGTCCACGCCCACGTACGTGAACGTGCCGCCCTGGTTGGAGACGAGGCTGTTCACGAGGAAGACGTTCATCGCGCTTCCCGCATTCGCCATGCGGAGGATGGTGGCCATGTCTCCGCAGGGCAGGTCGTCGTCGATGTTCACGCCCGCGGCGTAGCGCGCCTTCACGTCGGCGGGCATGTCCACGTAGGCGACGCTTCCGAGCGTGATGCCTGCCCGGTCGAGGTACGTGCCGAGCGTCTGCCGCATCCGCGTGACCGACGGGTTCGTGGATGCGGTGGACGCGGTGAGCGTGTTCGTCACCAGGTAGAAGGTGACGTCCATCGTTCCTGTGGCCGGAACCACTCCGGGCTTCAGCAGGACCTGGAGGTCGTACTTCCCCGGGGGATAGACCGAGACGCCGTCACCGATCACGCACGTCGGCAGCGTGCATCCCGCGGCGTAATCGAAGACCTGGATCGACCAGGTGCCGGCCGGGACTCCACCGTTCGTGACGACGTACTCGAGGGCATTGGACGTGTTCGGAACCGTGAACGTCCCCGTCCAGGGGGCGAACGACTCGAAGAACATGGAACCGATTCCGTCCGGCGTTCCCCAGCTCGCCGGGTCGTCAGGAGGTTTCAAGTCCTGGACGTAGTAGGGGGTTCCACCCACGCTGATGGTGGCAGGGACGACCGTGTTCGGGACCAGCGTGCCCAGGTTCGTGACGGAGGGGGCTGCCAGTGGTTCGGTCCCCTGCTGCAGGATGGTGACGCTCCCGGTGCCGGCTGGAACCGCGAACGTCACCGTCTCCCCGACCGCGTGGACGCCGAGTTGCAGGACCCGTGCGGCGGGAAGGGCGCTCGCCTGTGGCGTGGGAAGCGTGCAGGTGGCCGCCGAGACGACGAGGACCGCGGCCGTTCCCGTCTTCGACGTGTCGGCGACGCTGGTCGCCACCACGTGGAAGTTGCCGGGTAGCAGCGGTGCGGTGTAGAGACCGGCAGCCGTGATGCTGCCCCCGGCGTTCCCCTCCTGCACCGACCAGGTCACCGTCTGGTCTGTGACGCCGGAGACGGCGGCCGTGAACTGCACGGTCCCTCCGAAGGCGGCCGACGGGGTGGCGGGGCTGACCGTCACCACGACGGGCGAGACGACTCCAACGGTGGCGGTCCCCGTCTTCGTGACGTTGGCTGCGCTGGCCGCCACGACGTGAAAGTCGCCGGGCAGCATCGGCGCGGTGTAGAGGCCGCTCGCCGAGATGGTGCCCCCGGCGCTCCCCTCCTGCACCGACCAGATCACCCGCTGGCTGGCGATCCCCGAGACCGTGGCCGTGAACTGCTGGGGCTGTCCGACGGCGAGCGACGTGGTAGCCGGACTCACCGTGACTGTGATGTCCGGACCTCCACTTCCCCCGGTGCAAGCAGTGGCGAGAAAAATGAAGGCGGCAACGGCGGCGGGCCGGAAGGGCATGCGTCGCATTGTCCGCCAACTTAACCCGATAAGGCTTCCAGCGCCCGGGGCATGGCCTCTCCTTGCGCCATCCGGCCCGGATCGCCGATAAATGTCCCCATATGTCCCCGCTCCCGCGATCCGTCGCCGCCATCGTCCTCGCGCTGACAGCCTTCGGACCGCTGACCGCTGGCGCCAAGCGGGGCGACCCGCCCGACCAGCTCGATCGTTTCCGGTGGCTCAAGGACCTCGCGGGTTCCTGCTGGAAGGGCATCGACGCCGACGGCAAGCCCGCCGACACCCGGTGCTTCTCGATCCAGTACGGACGTTTCATCCGATCGACCACCCAGACGACCCCGCCGCGCGGGGACGGTTCCTCCTCCCTGGGAGTCGACGTGGTCTACGCATTCGATCCCCGCACGGGGCGCATCGAGACCTTCCAGTGGTCGAGCGACGGCGACTTCCGGGCCGGCGACGGCGTTGGCTTCAAGCAGGGCGCGTTTCGCTTCGACGAGCGCTCCCCGGAGGGGCCGCCCACGCGGCACACCATCTGGCGGCGGATCGACGCCGACTCCTTCCAGGTGACGCTGGCGATCAAGAAGGGCGACCTCTGGGTGGACGTGAAGACCGTTACGTACCAGCGCGTTCGGGAGTGACGCCCCGCCGTCAGCGGCGCGCAGGCGGCGGCCGCCCGGACTCCGCCACCCGTTCTCCGACAGCCGGCGGGCAGCGCAACTCGGAGCGGTGCCTCCGCAGGGGCGCCGAGGATTCGAGCGAACCCGCGGACGCTGTGCCTCGGCGCCGTCCAGCCTCGAACGCCTTCCCCCGAGGACAAGCGCCGCGGAGAGGGGCGACTGCCCGGCCGGCGGCCTCATGACAACCGCCGCGGCTGCTCCGGCCCGGCCGGCTGCCCCTAAAGAAGCCCGAGCCCGGCCGCGGCCACGAGCCAGAGCGGCCCGCCGACCAGCAGCACCAGCACCCAGAGGATTCCGTAGAGCCGCCGCCGCCCCAGCGGCGTCGCGGCCCGCCCGGCCAGCGCGAAGAAGGTAGCGGCAAGCACGCCGACGGCGAGAAAGCCGGCGAAGAGGAGTACCGGGTTCGGGCCGAGGAGCCCGCTCACACCTGCATCACGTCCTTTTCCTTGGCGGCCACCACCTCGTCGATCTTCTTCACGCCCTCGTCGGTGGCCTTCTGCACCTTCTCGAGCGTCTTCTTGGCCTCGTCCTGCGAGATGTCGCCGTCCTTCTCCGCGGCCTCGGTGAGCTCCTTGGCGTCGCGCCGCTCCCCGCGAATGGCGATCTTGAACTCCTCGCCCTTGTGCTTCACCTGCTTCACGATCTCCCTGCGCCGCTCCTCGGTGAGGGGCGGGATGGGGATGCGGACGAGGTCCTTGTCGCTCTGGGGATTCAGCCCCAGGTTTGCGTCGCGGATGGCCTTCTCGATGACCGGGATGAGGTTCTTCTCCCACGGCTTCACCGTGAGCAAACGAGCGTCCGCCACCGCCAGCGTCCCGACCTGGCCGAGCGGGGTCATCTGCCCGTAGTAGTCGACCCGCACCGAATCGAGCTGGTGCAGGTTGGCGCGTCCGGTGCGGATGGACTGGAGGTCGGCCCGGAACGACTCGAGGGTCCGGGCGATGCGGTCCGAGAGGTCCTTCAGGATGTCGTCGGCGGCGCTCATGTTCCCTCCTGGCGGGTTCGGTCGTCGCGGACTAGGCCGCGCGGGTCGGAAGCTTCCCGACCGTGGTCCCGATCTCCTCGCCGAGGGCCACGCGGCGGATGTTGCCGCGCACGGTGAGGTCGAAGACCACGATGGGCAGGTCGTTGTCCATGCACAGGCTGATGGCGGTGGAGTCCATCACCTTGAGGTTCTTCTTCAGCACGTCGAGGTAGGAGAGTTGCTTGAACTTCACCGCGGCCGGGTTCTTCTTGGGATCGTCGGTGTAGACGCCGTCCACCTTGGTGGCCTTGAGGAGCACGTCGGCGTGGACCTCCATGGCCCGGAGGCTGGCCGCCGTGTCGGTGGTGAAGTACGGGTTTCCCGTGCCGGCCGCGAAGATGACCACCCGCCCCTTCTCGAGGTGACGGATGGCGCGGCGGCGGATGTAGGGCTCGGCGATCTGGTGCATCTCGATGGCCGACTGGACCCGGGTCTGCACGCCGAGCTTCTCGAAGGCGTCCTGCAGCGCCATGCCGTTGATCACGGTGGCCAGCATGCCCATGTAGTCGGCGCTGGAGCGGTCCATGCCCTCGGTGGCGCCGGAGACGCCGCGGAAGATGTTGCCGCCGCCGATGGTGAGCGCAACCTGCACGCCCAGGTCGACGATCTCCTTCACGTCCTGTGCGATGGCGACGAGGGTCTTCGGCGAGATGCCGTACTTGCCGTCGCCCATGAGCGCCTCCCCCGAGAGCTTCACGAGGACGCGCTTGTAGCGGGATTTCGGCTTGTCGGTGCTGTTCGAGGTCGAGGTCTTCATGGGGTCGGGCGCCTGGGCTGGCGCATTGTACTCGAAAAGGCCGGCGCGCGACCGCGCGGCGGGGCGGGCGGCTGCCCGGCGGGGCGCGCCCCTGGCGTCCAGTGGCCGCCGGTCGGGCAGTCGCCCCTCTCCACGGCGCTGGTCCTCGGGGGAGGGCGTTCGCGGCTGGACGGCGCCGAGCCACCGCGTCCGCGGGTTCTCTCGATCCTCGGCGCCCCTGCGGAGGCGCCGCTCCGAATTGCGCTGCCCGCCGGCTGTCGATGATCGGGTGGCGGAGTCCCGGCGGCGTCTCGGACGCCCGCCGTCCCTCCACGAGGCGGACACCGCCGCGCCCGCGCAGCGGGCGGAGACGCGGAGCATCAGTAAGCCGCCGAAGATCGCGAGCCCCGAGCCCGCCCGTCGCCGGCGGCATCCAGCCGCGACCACCCGCGCTTTCTGGCGGCTCCGCGGCGACGGACGCGTTGCGCGCTGGCGCGGCGGGGCGCGGGCGCCTTGGGACTACGGACCTCCGGGCGAGGCCGGCGGAGCGGGCGGGGCCTCTCCGGCTCCCCCCTGCCCGCGACGGCCGCGGCGACGCCCCCCTCGCCGACGGCGACGGCTTCGCGCCTCGCCCTCGGCGGTGGATTCCGAAGTGGCCCCCTGGGCGATCGACTCCGAAGTGGTCCCCTCGGCGGCGGCGCCGGGCCGGGCGCCGGCGACCCCGGCTGCATCGTCGAGAAGCGCGGGGTCGATCTCCTCCCCGCCGCCTCCGTGACCGGGCTGCTGCGCCTCCCCTTCCCATCGGGCCAGCGCCTCTCCACCCTGCCCCGTGGCCCGCACAGTCACCCGGAGGAGCAGCAGGGCGTCGTCGAAGTAGGCCTGCGCCGACAGGCTTCCGCGGCGTTTCCGGCGCGGGGGCCCGTGGAACAGCCGCTGGGCCCGCAGCGCCATGCGCGTCCGCTCGGCCATCTTGCGCGGCAGCCGGGCGGTCTGGACCAGCTCGGCGAGCAGCACGTCCACGGCGTCCTCCCCGTCGGCGGGGCCGTGGAGGTGGATGAGCAGCGCGCCGAGGAGCATGGCGTCGGAAGGCTCCTCGCCCGCGCGGACCAGCTCGTCGAGGGCGGCCAGGTGGGCGCTGAAGCGGGCCCGGGCCTCCGGGCCTCCGGCGTCGAGCGCCTTCGACAGGGACGGGAGGACGACCGGAAGCATGCCCGCGGATCGGAGCAGCTCGAAGGCGCGCCCCGCACCCGTACAGCGCAGGATCTTGAAGATCTCCTCGAGCACCCGGGGCGGCGCACAGCGGGCCAGCTCACCGGCGTGGCGCCGCATGGCCTCGAAGACCTCGGGTTCGATGGTGAAGCCCAGGCGGGCGGCGAAGCGCACCGCGCGCAGCGCCCGGACCGGGTCCTCGCGCATCCGGACCTCGGGGTCGCCGATGGTCGACATCCGGTGGGCCTCGAGGTCGGCCCGGCCGCCGACGTAGTCGATGACCTCTCCCAGGAACGGGTCGTAGAAGAGGCCGTTCACCGTGAAATCGCGACGCCGCGCATCTTCCTCCGCCGTGCCGAAGACGTTGTCGCGGGTGATGAGCAGGTCGGCGTCGGTGGGGACGTCGTCGCCCACGTCCACCGGGTTCTGGCGGAAGGTGGCGACCTCGATGATCTTGCCGTCGCGGAAGAAGACGTGGGCCAGCCGGAAGCGCCGCCCGATGAGCCGGCAGTTGCGGAAGATGGCGCGGACCTCGCCGGGGTGGGCGTCGGTGGCGAGGTCGAAATCCTTCGGCGTCCGATCCAGCATCAGATCGCGGACGCACCCTCCCACGAAGTAGGCCTGGTGCCCCATGTGGCGAAGGCGCGAGATGACCCTGACGGCGTCGCGGTCGAGCCGCTCGAGCGGGATCTCCGGCTCCCGGGAGGGGTTCGGCATCTCCGGGTCGAGCGCCAGGCCGCGGGGCGCAGCGTGGCGCCGGTCGGGATCCTGAACCGCGTGGCGTCGTGCGGGCTCCTGCGGCGCGTGGCGCCGTGCGGGCTCCGGCGGCGCGTGGCGTCGTGCGGGGGCCTGTGGGGCGTGCCGCCGCGCTGGCTCCTGCGCCGGGCGATGCCCTCCGACGTCGATGGTGCGAATGGCGTCGCGGGGCGGCCTAGCCTCCCGCCGCTCCGAGGGAGCCGGACGGTTCTCGCCGGACGTCTTCTCCGGGGCTCCAGCGCCTTCCTTGCGCCCCCGGCCGCGCCGGGAACGGCGACGCTTGCGTCCGGGCGTACCTTCCCCGCCGGCGCCGCCCGATGGCGTCGCCCCGCTGGGGCCTGAAGTCTCTTGGGGGTCTCTGCTCTGGTTTTCTTCCATTCGATCGCCGGGATCGGGGGGCGCCTCGCCCGGGGCTCATCCGCCGGGCCCGCGAGACGCACCTTCTCCGTCGGGCATTTCCTTTGTGCGGTGTTCTTAAGCCATGGATGCGCGCCGCGTCAATCTTCTCTGAACATCTCGACCTGCACGGCCTCCAGCCCCAGCACGTCCCGGACGGGTCCAAATGACCGTCGGTGAATGGGGCATGCGCCGCGTTCCCGGAGGGCCGCCACGTGGTCCGCCGTCGGGTAGCCCTTGTGCCGGGCGAAGCCGTACCCCGGGTGCTCCGCGTCCATCCGGGCCATCAGGGCGTCGCGGGTGGTCTTGGCGAGGATGCTGGCGGCCGCGATGGTGAGGGAGAGCGCGTCTCCGTGGACGATGCCGTCCTGCGGGATGTCCAGGTCGCGGATGCGCCGCGCGTCGATGAGGAGGTGCTCGGGGCGGGGGTCGAGCCCGAGCACCGCGCGGCGAAGGGAGAGGATGCCGGCCCAGTAGATGTTGAGCCGGTCGATCTCGCCCACCTCTGCCTGGCCCACGGCCCAGGCCACGGCGTTCTTCTTGATGTCGGCGGCCAGCCGCTCCCGCTCCCCGGCGTCGAGCTGCTTGGAGTCGTCGACGCCGCGCGGGCGGTAGTCGCGCGGCAGGATGCAGGCCGCGGCCACCACCGGGCCGGCCAGCGGCGCCATGCCGGCCTCGTCCACGCCGGCGACGAGCGTCACTCCTCGCTCCCAGAGGCGCGTCTCGTACCGGAGCAGATTTCTGAGACGCTGACCCTCGGCGCGGTTCGACCGGCGCCGCCGCTTGACCGAGGCGAGCACGGCGCGTGCCCCCGCGCGCGGTTCGACGGCGAGCACCGCCTCCAGTTCAGCCGGGAGGGGCCGCCCCTCCTCGACGTAGCGAAGGCGAAGGTCGGCGACGGAAAGGTGGGAGAGATCCCCGGGCGGCATCGCGGCAGGATGGTAGCCGACGAGGGCGCGCGAGGTCACGCGCCGGGTCGCGACCGGCGACCGCGCGCGCGCCGACCCGCGGGAGAGAGACGGACATCCTGGCATCCGGGGCAGAAGAAGGTCGACCTCTGCGCCTGCACGATGCGCCGGATCTCGTGGACGCGGCAGCGGGGGCAACGCTCGCCCTCCCGGGCGTAGACGCGGAACGGATTCTCCGCCCCGGGTTCCTCGACGTAGGCGATCTCCGGCCCCTCCTGCGACTCGATCCCGCGCCGCAGCGAGGCGGCGATGGCCCGGGCGATCCGCCGGACCTCCTCGGCCGAGAGCGACCCGCCCCGGCGACGCGGGTCGATGCGCGCCGCGAAGAGCGATTCGCTGGCGTGGATGTTTCCCACGCCCGCGAGGACCGCCTGGTCGAGGAGCGCCACCTTCACGGCGCGGCGGGTGGCGCGGAGACAGTCACCCAGGCGGTCGGGATCGATGCCGTCGTGGACCGGGTCGGGCCCCAGCGCGCCGATGTCCGGCAGCGCGGCGAAGTCGGCGCCAGCCACGGTGCGCAGCCGGCCGAAGAGGCGCGGGTCGAGGTAGTGGAGGGCGTGGCCGTCGTCGAGGTCGAGGCGGGCGCGGGAGTGGGGCGGCGCCGGGTCTTCCGCGGCGCGCCAGACCCACTTGCCGGTCATGCCCAGGTGGGACCAGAGCCCGAGCGGGCGCCCGCGGCGATCCTCGAGGGTGACGAGCAGGTGCTTTCCGCGCCGGTCCACCCGGACGAGGCGCGCCCCGGCAATGGCCCGGGCGAAGGCGCCCCTGTCCCCGGGCCGGAAGATGCGCGCGGCCCGGACGTCGGTCCGCACCCGCTCGATCCGGCGCCCCGCGCCCCACCGCCGGAGGTTGCGGGCGGTGATCTCGACCTCGGGAAGCTCGGGCACGGGCGCTCCCTGACTGCGGTCCTCTACCGGCGCTCGAAGGCGGCCACGAAGAAGCCGTCGGTGCCGTGCCGGTGCGGCCAGAGCCGCAGCTCGTTCCCGGCCGCCCCGGCGGCCCGCGCCGCCTCGGGTCCAAGCGTCCTCTCGAGAGGCAGGGGCGCGAAGCCCGGCAGGGCGGCCGCCACCGCAGCGACCTCCTCGTCCTCGGCCCGGGTGACCGAGCAGGTGGCGTAGACCAGCCTGCCACCTTTCTTCACCAGACGTGAGAACCGGCTCACCAGCTCGACCTGCGTGGCGGCGAACCGCTCCGGGTCCCTGGGCCCGAGACGCCAGCGGGCGTCGGGCTTGCGCCGGAGCGTCCCCAGCCCGCTGCACGGCGCGTCGACGAGCACCACGTCGGCCTTCCCCTCCTGGTCGCGGAGCGCCTCGTCGGCCTCCGGGCCAGCGGGAATGACGCGCGTCCGGAGGTTGTCCACGCCGGCGCGCCGGGCCCGCCGCCGCGCCTCGTCGAGCCGGTCCTGGTCCACGTCGAGGGCCAGGATCTCCCCGCGGTTGCGCATCTCGGCGGCCAGCGCCAGGCTCTTGCCGCCTGCCCCGGCGCAGGCGTCCACCACCTTCATTCCCGGGCGCGCGCCGCAGGAGAGCGCGATGACCTGGCTCCCCTCGTCCTGCACCTCGAAGAGCCCTCCCTTGAAGGCCTCGAGCCCGAAGGCGTTGGCGTGGCCGTCGAGGACGAGCCCCCAGGGCGAGAGGATGGTGGGCTCCGACTCCACCCCCTCCTCGACGAGCCGTTTCCTCAGATCGTCCCGGGTGCCGCGAAGCAGGTTCGTCCGCACAGTGAGGGGGGCGCGAATATTCACTGCACGTGAGAAGAGGCGGGCCTCGTCGAGCCCCATCTCGGCGACCAGTCGCTCGGCCAGCCAGGGCGGCAACGAGCCCTCGACGGCCAGCCGCTCGACCGGATCGGCGATGGCCGCGATGCGCGCGTCGGCGCCGGCGAGCCCGGCGAGCGCCCCGCGGGCCAGGCCGAAGCGACGCTCCGCCGCCCCCGTCGAGAGGCCGGCCGGGCCCACCAGCTCCGCCGCGTACAGCTCGGCGATGCCGGCCTTCCTCCCCAGCGCCCACTCGAGCCGCCCCTGGGACCTGATCACCCCGTAGAGCGCCTCGGCCGTGGCGCGCCGCTCCGCCGAGTAGAGCTGCTTCTGCCGGCGCAGCACGACCTCGAGCGCCCGGTCGGCGAGCCACCCCTGCTCGCGCACCAGGCCGAGGACCTCCAGGACCGCCGCGTCCACCAGGTCGTCCCGGAGCGGCCGCCGCGCGAAGGCGCGGGGCGACCCCGAGCCCCGCTGGCGCTCCCGGGCTACAGGGCCTCCAGTACCGACGTCACGTGGCCGTCGACCTTCACCTTCGGGAACACCTTCACCACCTTGCCGTCGGGACCGACGATCACCGTGGTCCGGATCGTCCCGAAGACCTTCTTGCCGTACATGGTCTTCTCGCCCCAGACTCCCCAGGCCTTCTGCACCTCGAGGTCGGCATCCGAGAGCAGCGGAAAGGGGAGCGCGTACTTCTCCTGGAACTTCTTCTGCCCGGCGGGCGTGTCCTTCGAGATCCCGAGGACCACGACCTTCTTCTTCTTGAAGGCCGCGACCTCGTCCCGGAAGTCGCAGGACTCCCGCGTGCATCCGGGGGTCATGGCCTTCGGGTAGAAGAAGACCACCACCGTCCTTCCCTTGAAGCCGGAGAGCTTCACCTTCTCGCCGTCCTGATCGAGGAGCGTGAAGTCCGGCGCCTTCTTTCCCGTCTCGAGAGCCATGTGACCTCCGGGGGTGGAGATACACTCGCCCACGTGCCAGGCGCAACGCCCCGGGTGATTCTGTCGTGGGCCCGCGACCGCGCGGGAGCTCGCGTGCAGGTCGGGGAGCTCGACCCCCGGCGGCGGGGCGACCGCGCCCCGTTCACCTGCCCGGGCTGCGCGGAGGAACTCGTGCCCCACCTCGGGCGCGTGCGGGCCCGCCACTTCGCCCACCGGCCGGGCTCCACCTGTCCGCTCACGTCCCCCGAGACGGCGCTGCACCAGAACGCGAAGGAGCGGCTGGCGTGGCTTTGCGAAGAGGCCTTCGCGGGGCGGCGGCAGGTGGTGCTCTCGACGCGGTGCCCGACCTGCCGGCGCGCGGCGCCGGTCGACGTGGCCCTGGCGGGGGACGGAGCGGTGCTGGAGGGGACCGTCGGCACGCGGCGGGCGGACGTCCTCGTCACCCGCGGAGGACGGCCGGCTCTCGCCGTCGAGGTCCGCGTGGCCCATGCGATCGAGCCGGCAAAGGAGGAGGCCCTCGCCTCCCTGGGGGTGCCGGTGGCCGAGGTGGACGCTGCGGTGGAGTGGGAAGGGGAGGAGCGGGGCGAGACCCGGATCGCGTGCGCGCGGAGCCTGGGGTTCCCCGCCTGCCCGGCCTGCGCCTCCCAGGTACGCTCGGAGGCTGGTCGGCTGATCGGCGGGGAGGCGGCGGAGCTGGCCGAGCTGGAGGCCTACCGGGCCCGGGGGCTTCTCGGACCTCCTCCGGGCCCGCCGCTTTCCGGAGATACGAGGCTAACCGACCAGGATCACGAGACTTTGAAGGCCGCCTTTCGCTGCCCGACGTGCGGCCTCGCCGCGCTTCTCTTCGGAAACAGGGTCGCCCGTCACGCCTGTCCGGGCTCGGCGCCCCGGGCGGTGGCCTGGAGGGGATACGACGGGGCGCTCGTCCAGATGGGCTGGTGGCGCACCCTGCATTGTGTTAGGAAGCGTCCGTCGTAAATACGCACACTTCCCGGTCGGCTCCCCCGGTCGCGAGCGTCGGATGGAGGATGTTCCTCCCCTCCCACGCGGGCGAAGGCAGCCGGCACCCAACGGGAAGTGGAGGCCAAAAACCGGAGACTCAAATGGAAATGCAGGATCCGCAGAACCCGTCCGTCGAGCCCGAAGCTTCTCCCGACCCCACCCCCGTCGCGGTCGCCACCCCGGTGACCGCCCCCGCCTCGGACTCGATGGCAGGAGCGCTCCAGTCGGGCGGCTCCGCCATCACGATGAAGCAGCTGCTCGAGGCCGGCGTCCACTTCGGTCACCAGACCAAGCGCTGGAACCCGAAGATGAAGCCGTACATCTTCGGCGCCCGCAACGGCATCTACATCATCGACCTGCAGAAGACCGTGGGGCTGGCCCGCAGCGCCTTCCGCTTCGTGTCCGACGCGGTCGCCAAGGGCGGCACCGTGCTCTTCGTGGGCACGAAGAAGCAGGCCCAGGACGCCATCCGCGAGGAGGCCTCCCGCAGCGGGATGTACTTCGTCACCAACCGCTGGCTGGGCGGCACGCTCACCAACTTCAAGACCGTCAAGACCGGCATCGACCGGCTGAAGACCATCGAGAAGATGTCCACCGACGGCACCTTCGACCGGCTTCCCAAGAAGGAGGTCGCGTCGCTGGGGCGCGAGCTCGACAAGCTGGACAAGAACCTGGGCGGCATCAAGGACATGACGCGGCTGCCGGCCGCCCTCTTCGTCATCGACACGAAGAAGGAGTACATCGCGGTGCACGAGGCCAACCGGCTCGGCATCCCGGTGGTGGCGGTGGTCGACACCAACTGCGACCCCGAGGGCATCGACTTCACCATCCCGGGCAACGACGACGCCATCCGCTCCATCCGGCTCTTCACCTCCAAGGTGGCCGAGGCCTGCATCGAGGGGCGCGCGCGCCACTCGGCATGGGTCGCCGAGCACGGAGGGCGCGAGGAGCCGGTCGAGGACGACCGCGACGCGGCCAGCGAGCGCGGCGACAAGCGCGATCGCCGTGGCCCCCGCCGCGGCCCGCGCCGTGACGCCCGCGACGACCGCGGCGCAGCCAGCGCGAACGTCGAGGTGCTTCGCAAGGGCGAGGTCGTCCTCCCGACGACCACCGAGGAGCCCGCCGCCACCTAGACGGCGTCCACCGATCGAATCTGCGGGGGTGGGCTCGAACAGGGCCCGCCCCCTCGTCTTCCGAGAAGTCGAAAGAGAGGAACGAACATGTCAGAGATCAGCGCAGCCGCCGTGAAGGAGCTCCGGGAGAAGACCGGGGCCGGGATGATGGACTGCAAGAAGGCCCTCACCGAGGCGGGCGGCGACTTCGGCAAGGCCGAGGACTTCCTCCGCACGAAGGGGCTCGCCTCCGCAGCCAAGAAGGCCGGGCGGCTGGCCTCCGAGGGCGCGGTGGGCAGCTACGTCCACATGGGCGGCAAGATCGGGGTGCTCGTCGAGGTGAACAGCGAGACCGACTTCGTGGCCCGCACCGAGCCCTTCCAGGCCCTGGTGAAGGACATCGCCATGCACATCGCGGCGTCCGCTCCGCAGTACGTCCGGCGCGAGGAGGTCCCCGCCGACGTGATCGCGAAGGAGATGGAGATCGCGAAGGCCCAGGCCCGCGAGCAGAAGAAGCCCGAGGCCATCATCGAGAAGATCGCCCAGGGCAAGGTCGACAAGTTCTTCAAGGAGGTCTGCCTGCTCGAGCAGCCCTTCGTGAAGGACGACAAGAAGTCGGTGCAGGAGATGATGAACGAGCAGGTGGGGAGGATCGGGGAGAACGTCCAGATCCGCCGCTTCTCCCGCTTCGTCCTCGGCGAGGGTCTCGAGAAGAAGTCCGAGAACTACGCCGAGGCGGTCGCGAAGGTCGCCGGCCTGAAGTAGCCGGCCGCCCCGCCTGGCTACTTGCCGGGCGGGGTCTTGGCCGGGGGCTTGGCCGTGGGCTTGGCGGCGGGCTTCGCCGCCTCGCGCGGTTCGCCGAACAGGATGACCACGTAGAAGGCGTTCTTGCCGAGCGTCGGGTGGTCGCCCTGCGCCAGCCCGACACCGAGCGCCTTGCCGCTCGCCAGGACCTTCTTCTCCTTGGCGAACTCGAGCGGCGCCGACGACGCGCCCGCCAGCATGTTCACGCCCTTGTAGGTCTTCTTGAGCGAGTCGAGCAGCTGCGTGTCCCGCTCCTCCGGCAACTTTCCCTTGGCCGCCGCCATCTCCTCGGCGTACTTCTGAGCCACCTCGTGGAGCGCGGGGTCGACGGGGATCTCGGGAACCTTGCCCTCGACCCGCCGCGCGACGATGGCCGCCTGGAGGTCCTTGCGAACCTGGACCAGATCCGCCGGCGGCAGGATCTTGACGAAGATCTCTGCGAGGTAGGTCCTGGTGGCTCCGTTCTTCTCGGTCACCGTGGTGATTCCGACGCCGGCGTGGTTCGTCTCCGGATTCATCAAGTTGGCCCGGTGTCCCGGGCTCGTCAGCAGGCGCTCCTGCGCGTCGTCCACGGTGACACCCGCCGCCGGGTTGACGACCAGCAGCGCCGTTCCCACGCCGGCCTTCTTCAGTTGCTCCGCGACCAAACCCACCGCTGCGGCCCGCCCGTTCTCGTCGCTCAGCCCCTCCGAAAGGCTCCGGGCCACGCCGGCCACGGCGGGGTCCCAGGCGAGCGGCTGGAGCCCCGCCGCCGTGCGCTCCCCATTGATGATCTCGAGGACCTTCTTCTCCTGAGCGGCGACCTCCGTCGGCCACTGCGCCGCAACCACCGGCACCGTGCTGGGAAGATCGGTTCCGCAGGCCACCGGGAAGTTCGCCACCACCCTCCGCGACCCGGCCTGCTCCGCGCCGATCTCGACGCGGATGGTGCCGGGCTTCTCCCCGCAGTGGAGCTCCGCCTTGAAGCCCTTTCCCGGCGCCTGGGGCGGAGACGAGGCCTGCCCCTTCGCATCGGAGAGGATCACGTTCGGGTTCTCGAGATCGCCCTGGAGCTGGCCGGTGAGCATCGCCTTCTGTCCCAGGGCGAGGCGGCGCGGGAGCGGATCCAGGGCCACCGGCTCCTCCCCGAGGACCAGCACCACGCGGAAGGTGGGCCTCGAGTTCCGGTCCTCCCTTGGGATCATGTAGAGGGCCGCGCCGTACCGGGCGTTCTGGTAGTTCTTTCCGTGGCGGACCACGGTCTCGGCGAGCCGCTCGGAGATGAGCACGTCGTCATCGGTCCCGATGGTGGTCACGAAGGCCTGCCGCGCCGGAGACGCCAGCCCCACGTGGCCGGACATGAAGGCGAGGACGCCGTCGCGGGGGGCGCCCGGCTCGGTCCAGCCGAGCAAGGAGTTGGCGATGGCGCACAGGGCGCCGTCCGGCTTCGGCGGCGTCACGTTCGCTGGCTTGGCCTGCCGCTCGACCTCCCCGGGCAGCCGCGAGAAGATGCTGCCGGTGCATCGCTGGTCCGGGTCGGGCCCGAAGACGAGGGCGGCCGGACGCCCCGGAGAGAAGTTGCCGCCGCTGATCGCGCCCGGCGACGCCCCGTGCGCCTGCACAGGCGCGAGGAGGCCCGCCAGCAGCGCGACTCCCGCGACGGCGGCCAGGCGACCGATGCATCCCTGCTCTCCATGGGTCATGTGCGTCACCACGCGGGACGCCCGGCGCTCTGGCCGCAGCCCCCGAAAAGAGAAAGGGGCGGGCAGGCGACGAGCGCCCACCCGCCCCGTGAAGTCATTACCCTACTAGATCGACTGTCCGATCCGGAAGTACCAGTACTGCCCCACCCAGTCGTACAGGGACGGGTCGGCCTGGGCGGAGAAGGCGCTGTAGATGACCGACGGCTTGGCATCGAACAGGTTGTTCACGCCGACGCCGAAGCTGGTCTTGCCGATGGACGTCTTGAGGTTGTAGCTCACGAAGAGATCGGTCACGTGGTAGAAGTCGACCGAGCGCTGGTAGATGGCGGCGTTCGGGTTGTCGTAGCACAGGCCACCGGCCGAGTCGCCGTCGGAGTTGCCGCACTCGGTGAAGCCTCCCACGAAGCGCCAGCGAGCGCCGGCGAAGAGGTCATCCCAGGTCCAGCCCACGCTGGCGTTGCCCTTCCACCTCGGGTACATGCCGAGGTCGTAGGTTCCCACGGCGTGGAGCACCGGGCCGGATGCAAAGGTGCGATCGAAGTAGTTGGTCCAGGTGGCCATTGCGCCGAAATCCCACCTGCCGAAGTCGGTCGGCAGCGTGTACTTGCCCGCCATGTCCAGGCCGGCCGTCTTGTCCGAGCCCACGTTGGTTGCAAGATCGTCTATGCCGACGATGTACTGGGTGTTCGGGTCGCGGCGGATCCTGTCGCAGTAGGTTCCCGCGGCGCTGTAGCATCCGCTCAGGATCACCCCTGCGCCGAGGCCCCCGCCGAAGCCGGCGGAGATGGCGTTGGTGATGTCATAGGACCAGTAGTCCAGGGTGACCGACAGGTTCTTCACGAAGGTGGGCTCGAACACGATCCCGACCGTCCAGTTCTTGGAGGTTTCAGCCGTCAGATTGGGGTTGCCGCCGACGATCTGCTTGAGCTGGGTCGAGATGTCGCCGTTGCCTGCGGCGGCGCCGCAGTTCGGGGGAGCCACGGCTGGCGGCACGAACGGGCCGGCACACGGGTCCGCGACCTGCGGGAAGCTCTCCGCGACCCCTTGGTACAGGTCGTTGATGTTCGGGGCGCGGTAGCCCGTCGCGTAGGTTCCGCGCAGGGTCACGTCCCGGATCGGGCGATAGCGACCACCGGCCATCCAGCTGAAGTTCGATCCGAAGGTGTTGTACCAGGAGTACCGGGCCGCCAGGCTCAGCTCCACGTCATTGAGCAGGAACATGTCGCTCACCACGGGGACGAGGAGCTCGGCGTAGGTCTGGTTGGTGAGGTAAGTCACCCTTGGTCGCCAGCTGGTTGCCGTCGCTCGAGTCGTTCGTCCCGGCGATGGGGTTCGGGGTGAAACCGCCCCACTGCTTCATGAGCTCGTTGCCGATGGCCAGCGAGGAGGAGCGGTTCGCGGTCGGGACCTTGAAGACCTCGCCGCTGAAGTTGACCTGCCAGTCGAGCAGCTGGTTGAACCCTCGGGCCGTGCCGTTGAAGGCGAGGGCGTTCACGGCTGCGGCGCTGTTGCCATCGGGGCCGCCGAAGTAGTTGAACGGCACGCAGCCGGTGATGGGAGCGGACGGGGTGCCGCACTGATAGTTCCCGGGCGTCCCGAAGCCGGGGCCGACGGCGTTCTGGAGCTTCGAGAGCACCAGCGACCCCTCCTGGGTCGTGACCGCGTCGGCGCGGCCGTAGACGAGGGAGGTGTCCCAGATCCAGCTCGGGAGCGGCAGCTTCCCGTCCATGCCGATGGTGAACCGGAACGTGTCGTTCACGTAGGTCTGGGCGCGGCCGCCCGCCTCGACCAGGCGCTTGTTGGCGGTGAAGATCTCGCACGCCGGTCGGGTTGTAGGGGTTGTTCGGGTCGATGGTCACGCCGAAGTTGCCGAGGGCCGCCGGAACCGGGGCGATGAGCGTGTCCGCCGTGCGGTTGGTGTAGAGGCCGTCGAAGAAGAACCGGGGCGAGTACTTGTCGGTGCCGAGCTTCGCGTCACCCGCGGTGAAGAGCGAGACGCGCTGGGCGGGAGTGAGGAGGTAGTTCACGGCCGCGTAGTTGTAGGTGTCGTTCACCTGCCCCGCGGACACGTACGGGCGCCAGCAGGACTGCTGGCCGCCGACGGTGGTGCAGACCGTCCCCGCCGTCCCGGCGGGCTGCCAGATGAAGTTGGTCGCCGTGCCGGGAATGCGGCCCGGAGATCGGTCGCGAACTGGTTCGCCTGGCCGACGCCGGGAGCACGAAGCGACCGTTCGGGATGGTGCTGCTGCCGAGCGGGTACGGTCCGCCGCCGTCGGCTACCGGGGTCGTGTAGTCGTAGTTGTACGCCGTCTTCGCCCAGTCGCGTGCGCCCTGGAAGATCGCCTCCTGCCAGAAGTAGCCCACGTTGAAGAAGACGCTGCCCGTGTCGCCGGCGACGCCCGAGTTCACGTTGATGTCCCAGGACTGCCCGTCGCCGTTGCTGGAGACGCCGAACTGGGCAGTGCCTCCGGTACCGGCGTAGCCCTTGCGGGTGATGAGGTTGACGACGCCGGCGATGGCGTCGGAGCCGTAGATGGCCGAGGCGCCGTCCGCGAGCACTTCGACCCGGTCGACGGCCGCGAAGGGGATCGAGTTCAGGTCGACGTTCGAGTTGGCGCCCTGCCCGCCGGAGACCATGCGTCGACCGTTCAGGAGCACCAGGGTCCGGTCGGGTCCGAGGCCGCGCAGGTCGACGACGAACGTGCCGTCGCCGCCGTTGTTGACCTGGTTGTTGGGGCCGTTCGCTTGCTGAGGAAGGGTCTGGAGGAAGGCGCCGACGCTGTCCTTGCCGCTTTCCACGAGCTGCTCGCGGTTGACCACCAGGACTGGGGCCGACGCGGTGAGGTCGAGGCGCCGCACGCGGCTGCCCGTGACCACCACCTCTTCCATCTGCACGGCCTCGGGAACCACCGCGAGGTTGGCGCGCAGCGTGGTGTCGGCCTTGACCACGAGGTCGGAGCGTTCGGCCGGCTTGTAGCTGCCGAGCTGCGCCGCGATCCTGTAGGTGCCGGCGGGAAGGCTGGAGATGGTGAACGCGCCATCCGAACCGGTCACGGCCGTCTTCTCGCCCTGGACCGCGGGGCTGGTGGCGACGATGACCGCGCCGACGACGGGCTTGCCCGTGGATCCGTCGGTCACGACGCCGGTGATCACGCCGGTGGACTGTGCGGACGCGACCCCTGCGCACAGCAGCAGCGCGATCGGAACGAGCCGCAGAAGGTTCAGCAGGTTCTTCCTCATGGTGACTGTCTCCCTGGAGAGATGCGACGAAGCTGAAACCGATGGTGTGCTGCCGTGCCGCCGAGTCAGCGATTTCTACGCACCGCTGCCGGGAATGTCAATGGGGTACTGCGTGTTGAAAATGATTCCGCTTGCGCGCACCGCTATCGCCTTCCCGTGACGCGGCCCGGCATGCCTTGCAGCTCGGTGGTAGATGTTGACAAGCCGCCGGAGGGGGGCTAGAGAGCCGCTTTCGCTTTCCCTATCGCTCTCCCTTTCCGGGCTGATTCTCACGTCAAACGAGGGCTCGGCGTGTTCGACGAAGTCACGAAGATCCAAGGTGGCAAGCGCGTCGCCAGACGCGGCGCGTTTCTCGCCGGCTCGACGGTCGCCCAGGTCCTGTTCGTCGCCTTTCTCATCGTGGCAGGCGAGCGAATCAGGGCCGCGGCGAAGTCCGAGCCGGTGGTCGAGGTGAAGTTCGTGAAGGCCGCGGCCCCCAAGCCGCCGGCCCCGCCCCCGCCTCCGGCCGCCAAGAAGCCGCCTTCGGACCGCCCCAAGACCGAGGTGAAGAAGGTCCCCGCCATGGCGATGGTCCAGCCCAAGACGGTCGAGGACGAGATCAAGCCCGCCGATCCCAACGAGCCGGAGGAGGAGTACGACTACGGCGACGGCGACGGAACCGGCGTGGTCGGCGGGGTGGTCGGAGGCCAGGCCCCCACCCAGCGCTCGGTGGAGGAGGCTCCGCAGTACATGACCACCGGCTTCACGACGCCGCGACTGGCCGACAAGGGCTGCCTCGCCGAGAACATGAAGATCCCGCCCCAGTTGATGGACATGGTCTCCGGCCCGGTCACCGTGAAGTTCGCGGTCTACTCGAACGGCGCGGTCGGCAGCATCCAGATCCTGACTCCCGTTGCCGACCCGCGCATCGGCGACGCCATCAAGCGGGCCATCACCTCCTGCGAGTGGACCCCGGGCACGAACGCCCAGGGCCGCCCCCACGCCATCTGGGTGATCCAGCCCTTCCGCTTCCAGTAGGCCACCCCTTCTCGTCTCACCGTCTCATCCATCAGGAGAAACGCCGATGTCCCTTCCCGTGCTCGACGTCGTCAACCAGTTGATGCTCACCGCCACCGAACCGGTGATGTCCTTCGACCTCATGAGCATGTGGCGCTCCATGGGGCCGTTCGCCAAGTTCATCGGCATCGTCCTCGCGATCATGAGCGTCTGGTCGCTGGCCGTGGCGGTTGAACGCATGGTCACCTACTCGCGCGCCGGCGCGGCCTCGCGGAAGTTCGCGGTCGAGCTCGCCACGCTCCTGCCCGCCGGCAAGCTCAAGGAGGCGGTCGAGCTCGCCCGCTCCAAGGAGTACTCGAAGGGCTACCTGGCCAAGGTGCTCGGCATGGGGCTCGAGGAGTACCGGCACGGTCTGGATGCGCACCAGGCGCACGGCGGCGAGCACGAGATCGGCAAGTTCGACGTCGTCGCGGCCGTGAACCGCGCCATCGACCGCGGCACGCTCCGCACCATCACCGACATGCGCCGCGGCCTGGGCTCGCTCGCCACCATCGGTTCCACCGCGCCCTTCGTCGGGCTGCTCGGCACCGTGGCCGGCATCATCACCGCCTTCCAGGCCATGGCCGCCACCGGCTCCGGCGGCCTGGGCTCGGTCTCCGCCGGCATCTCCGAGGCGCTCGTGACCACCGCCTTCGGCCTGCTCGTGGCCATCCCGGCCGTGATGTTCTTCAACTACTTCACCAACCGGGTGGAGGAGATCATGGTGGACGTCAACGACTCGACCACCGAGCTCGTCGACTTCATCATCAAGGAAGGGCGCTAGGCCCGGCAGGCCTGGCCAGGGAACCCCGTCATGTCGATGGACATCGGCAGCAAGAGCGTCAAGAGCGACATCAACGTCACGCCGCTCGTCGACGTGGTGCTGGTGCTCCTCATCATCTTCATGGTGATCACGCCCATGCTCCAGCGTGGCAAGCCGGTCACCCTGCCCGACGCCAAGCTGGTCAGCGAGCTGAAGAGCGGCGGCGATCCCATCATCCTCTCGGTGACGCGCGACGGGAAGTCGTACATCGAGAAGGACGAGGTGAAGAAGGACGACATCGCGCCGGCCCTCGAGGCAGCCATGCAGAAGCAGCCGGGCGTGCCCATCATGTTCAAGGCCGACCGGGACGTGGACTACAAGGTCATCCGGGGAGTCATCCTCGAGGTCACCAAGACCCGGGTGATGGGCGTGTCGCTCGCCGCCACCCAGCTCAAGGACGAGGGCGACGTGAAGGGAGCGAAGTAGCCATGTCGATGGCGCTCGGCTCCAAGTCGCCCATGACCGACATCAACGTCACGCCGCTCATCGACGTGGTGCTGGTGATGCTCATCATCTTCATGGTGCTCACGCCGCTGGCCGAGAAGCAGATGTACATGCGGGTGCCGGAGTACGAGCCCCCCAACACGCAGATCGTCCCCCCCGACGCGGTGCCGCCCGATCAGATCGTCCTGACCGCCCTGAAGAACGGGCGCGTGATGCTGAACAGGCAGGACCTGACGGTCGAGGAAGCCATGGTGAAGTTGAAGCCGGTCTTCGAGGGGCACCTCTCGAAGGTGATGTTCTTCAACGCCCAGGACGGCACGCGCTACGAGTTCGCGGTCAGGGTGCTCGACGAGGCCCACAAGGCCGGCGTGAACACCATCGGCATGATGACCGACCCGCCGATGATCGTGGAAGCCGCCGAGGGCGCGCCGGCCGGCGACGCCCCGCCCGCTCCGCCGCAGTAGGCCCCGCCTCGGCGTCCCTCAGCTTCCCTCGGCTGGCCCGAGCCGGGCCAGCGCGTCGGCCAGCTCGGGCGGCAGCGGGCTCTGCACCTCGACGCGGCCGCCCTCCGGACGCTCGAAGCCCAGCTTCCAGGCGTGCAGGAAATGGCGGTCGAGACCGGGCAATGCCGCCGCGGCCCCGCCGTAGTCGAGGTCC
This sequence comes from uncultured delta proteobacterium, assembly GCA_963700085.1. Classification (GTDB taxonomy): domain Bacteria; phylum Myxococcota; class Myxococcia; order Myxococcales; family Anaeromyxobacteraceae; genus CAIOAK01. The sequence continues at coordinate 253,200 of CAVOWI010000016.1, read as the reverse complement.
CCCGCCACCGGATGGCCGAGAAAGGTCAGATGGGCGCGGATCTGGTGCATGGCGCCGGTGGGGATGCGCACCTCGAGCAAGGTGTGCCGGTCGAAGTTGAGCGCCACGTGCCAGCGGGTCTCGGCCGGCCGCGGCGTGCCGGTTCGCGAGGGAAGGCGGTCGCCGCGCCCCTCGTCCGGCACCGGAACCGAGCGTCCCGCGCGCTGCGCCAGCGGGACCGAGCAGACGCCGCCCGACGAGACCCGTCCAGACACCAGCGCCAGGTAGACCTTCTCCACCGTCCGCTCGGTGAGCTGGCGGCGCAGGTGCTCCCAGGCCTCGCGGTCCCGGGCGAAGAGCACGCAGCCGCTGGTGTCGGCGTCGAGGCGGTGGGCGGCTCCGCCCTCCCGCGGGTCGCGCGAGGCGGTGGCACACTCCGGGTACTCGGCCACCACCGCGTTCGCCAGCGTGCCGCGCTCGCCGGCGCGCAGCGGGTGGGTGGCCACGCCGGCGGGCTTGTCGGCCACGATCCAGCGAGGCGAGCCTGCCAGCACGTGGAGCGGATCGCCGGCGTCGGGCTCGGGCGCCCCGGCAGGCCCTTCCAGGTCGATGACCACGATCGCGCCGGGCACCGCCCGGTCGCTCCGGCCGACGCGGCGTCCGTTGACCCGCACCCGGCCCAGGAGAAAGGCCTCCTTCACGGCGGCCCGGCCCACGCCGAGCGCGTCGGCCACGGCGCGATCGAGCCGTCCCTCTGCTCCTGCCGGAAGCTGCACGTCGTGTCGCGTGGCCATCCGACCCTTCAGCCGAAGAAGACCTCGGCGATCTCGAAGAGCTTCGGGTCGATGAGGTGAAGCTCCTTGGTGGCGTCGAGGAGCGGCACCGCCACCACCTCGTCGCCGTGCAGCGCCGCCATCATTCCCCAGCGCCCCTCCTTCACCAGGTCGCAGGCGAAGACGCCGTAGCGCGTGGCCAGCACCCGGTCGCGCGCCGTGGGCGTGCCGCCGCGCTGCACGTGGCCGAGCACCGTGACCCGGGCCTCGAAGCCGGTCTCCCGCTCGATCTCCTTGGCCAGGTAGGCGCCGATGCCTCCCAGCCGCACGTGGCCGAAGTCGTCGAGCGAGTCGGAGACGGTGGCCTCCTTGCTGCGCGCCATCTTGGCCCCCTCGGCCACCACCACGATGGAGAAGCGGCGCCCCCGCCGCTGCCGGGCGCGGATGTGACGGACCACGTCGCCCAGGTCGACGGGGCGCTCCGGGACCAGGATCACGTCGGCGCCGCCGGCGATGCCGGAGTGGAGCGCGATGTGTCCGGCGTGCCGCCCCATCACCTCGCAGACCATGACCCGGCTGTGGGCCTCGGCGGTGGAGTGGAGCCGGTCGATGGCCTCGGTGGCGATGGTCACGGCGGTGTCGAAGCCGAAGGTGTAGTCGGTGCCGGAGAGGTCGTTGTCGATGGTCTTGGGGACGCCCACCACCTTCATGCCCAGCTCCTGGTGGAACCGGGAAGCCACGCCCAGCGTGTCCTCGCCGCCGATGGCCACCACCGCGCCGATGTTGTGGCGGACCAGCGTGTCCATGACCGCCTTCGGGCCGTCGGGGCGCTTGAACGGGTTGGTGCGGGAGGTGCCGATGATGGTGCCCCCGAGCTGCAGGATGCCGGAGGTGTTCTGGCGGGTGATGCGGAAGGTGTCGTCGTCGAGGAGCCCCTTCCAGCCGTCCCGCACGCCGCTGAACTCGAGACCGTGCTGCTCGCCGCGGCGAACCACGGCGCGGATCACCGCGTTGAGTCCGGGGCAGTCCCCGCCTCCGGTGAGGATGGCGACCTTCACGTGAGCAACCTCCGATCGTGCGTTCCCCGTGCTCTATCCCCGGACGCGTCGCCGGGCAAGCGGCGCCCCCGGCACGGGGCTCTTCATGCGGACCAGGCCGAGGAAGAGCTGCTTCTCGGTGTAGGTTCGCCGACCCCCGTACTCCCCGACCCGGTAGAACCCTGCCGGGCGCTCCAGCCACATGCGCGCCCGGACCACGCCACTGTAGGTGAATGGCGCGAGGATCTCCTCGGGGGCCTGGGCCAGGTAGCGGTCGCGCAGCGCGCGGATGCGCCGCTCGTAGCCGGGCCGGGGCAGGCGGGTGTGGACCCGGCCGCGGTGGAGCGTGCCGTCGAAGCGCAGGCTGGCGTGCCAGAGCTCGTGCAGGATCGTGGAGACGCGCTGCTCGGGCGTGGAGGCCCTGAACCAGAGGGGGCGCAGCGTGATGACGTAGAGGATCTTCCTCCCCCGGATGCGGATGAGGGGCTTGCGCCGTCCGCCGCGGCCTCCGCGAGCCCGGGTCTCGCGGAAGTGGGCCGGGCGGATGGTGGCGCGCGAGGCGCGGCGGGCCTCCCCGGCCACCACCAGGATGCGGCCCGGCTTCACGTGGGAGAGCTCGGGCAGGCGGGTGGCCAGGTCCCGGATCAGCCGCTTCACGGCGAGTGTCATCTGGGGGCGAAGGGCCACGATCCATCGATATCGCCGTCGATGGTCCTTGTCGACCCCGGATCGGAGGCCGTAGGATGCCCGGGCCATGATCGCCTTCGCCCTCGGCGTGCTCTTCGCGGTCCCGGTGACTCTCGCCATCGTGGCGCTGCGAGGCTTCCGCATCCGCGGCGCCGAGGCGGACGGGCTGGCCGACCAGATGCGCGGCATCGCCGCCCGGATCGAGTCGGTGGAGGCCGAGGTCTCCCGGACCGCGCTCCGCGCCGACGTGGCCGAGACCGTGCTGATCGAGAAGGGCGTCGCCGACGAGGAGGACCTCGAGGAGACGCGCCGGTATTTCGAGCAGAACGTCCCGTCGCGGTACGACCGGCAGCGGGACGGCAGCCTGCACTACGCTAGCGCCGGGGCGGGCGTCCGGGGCGAACCGTCCGGGGCGGCCGGTCCGCTCGAGGCGTCCGCGTCGTCCGGTCAGTCCGGCCAGTCCGTCCGGTCCGGCCAGTCCGCTCGGTCCGGCCAGTCCGCTCGGTCCGGGTCGCCCGGTCGGGCCGGTCCGTTCGTGTCGGCCGGGTCGTCCGATCGGTCCGCGTCGGTCGCGTGGTTCGATTCCCTGGCGTCGATCGCGTGGTCCGCTCCGCCCGCGTCGTCCGCCTCGGCCGTTCCGCTCGCCGGGTCCGCGCTTCCTCGGCGGCCCTCGCCTGCCGGTCGGCTCGGGACGGGGGCTTCAAGCGGACCACCGGAAGCGGCTCGTATCGAGGCTTCTCGGGGTGGCGCCGGTAGACGAGCAGGGTCCGGCCCAGGATCTGGGCCAGCTGGGCCCCCGCGGCGCCGGCCAGCAGCGCGTCGGCCGACTCGAACCGGTCCTCGGGCGTCTCGGTGCCCATCTTCACCTTGACGAGCTCGTGGTCGATGAGTGCCCGGTCGAGCTGCCGCAGCACCGCCTCCGTCATCCCCTCCTTCCCCACCTGAACCACCGGCGAAAGGTGGTGACCGGCGGCGCGGAGCTGGCGGCGCAGGGGCGACGAGGGCATGAGCGATCGCTTCTTCGGGCTGGTCGGTTCGGACACGTTCACCTCTTGAGGAAGCGGAGCTCGCGCTCCACCTCGGGGTCCTTGACCTGTTCGAGACCGCGCTTCCAGTAGCGCTCGGCCGCGGGAAGGTCGGTCGTGATCTTGGCCATCCGGCCGAGGAAGAGCCAGCCCGCGACGCACTTGGGACTCTTCCCGAGCGCCGCCTCGATGACCTTCTCGGAAACGGCTCGCTGGGACCGGCGCTTCGCCTCCGGCGCCAGCAGGAACTCCAGCCACGCCTTCCAGACGTGGTACTCGGGCTCCTCGTCGTACAGGGCGATGGCCTCGTCCACCTTCTGCAGGGCCTCGGCGTAGGCGCGGCCAGCGGCCAGCGCGACCACCTTCTCGAAGGCCTGCTCCGCCTGGTAGATGCGGCCGATGTCCACCTGGGCGCCGACGCCGGTTCGCAGCTCCTCGCCGTAGGCGAAGCGGGCGGCGTCGTTCTCCAGCGCCGCCCAGGCCGCGGCCACCCGCGCGAAGATGTCGGCCCGGAGCGTCCGCGCCTCGAGGTCCTCGCCGTCCTTGGCCGCGTCGGGGTGGAAGGTCCTGGCGAGCTGGAAGTAGGCCGCCTTGACGCGCGAGCCATCCGCATCGCGGGTGACGCCCAGGACCTGGAAATGGTCGGCGCCACGAAGGCGCTCGGCCTCCGCGCGCAGCGAGTCGAGCGTCGGCCCCGCGGCGGGCGCGGGCTTCGCTGCAGCGGGCTTCGTGGCGGTGAGCTCGGGTTTCGTGGACGTGGACGTGGGCTTTGGCGCCGGCGGGGGGGCCTTGGGCGCGGAAGCCTTCGGGGCCGGAGGAGGCGGCGGCGGCGATGCAACGGCCTTGGGCGGCGGCGCGGCAGGCTTCTCCACTCCGATGCGCGGCGCTCCGAAGGTCACGAGCTCGGTCTCGGCAAGCAGGAGGACCACCCTGCGCAGCGCGTCGGCGTCGCCGGGAATGGCCGCGCAGAGCTCCTCCAGGCTGCGGACTCCGTCGATGTGGGCCGCCGCCCGGGTCTCCTGCGGATTCAGCATCAGATCGGGCAGTGCCACGCGTCCGAGAGCCCGTGCCACCGCCAGTGCGCAGCGCACGCCCAGGCGCGCCTTGACCGCGGCCGGGTCGATCCGGCGCACGGCGTCGGCGAGGATCCCCCACCGGCTTCCCATCGGGAAGCCGAACGGCGGGGGCGGAACGCCGGGTTCCCAGCGCCAGGTGCCCCCTTCCGCCAGGAGTGTCTTCCAGACCAGCCCGGCCCCGTGCTCCTTCAGCTCCTGGAAGCGCGCCGCCGGGTCGAGGAGGCGCAGCTCGACGAGCGCGCCCAGGACGTCGCCGTCGAAGGTGGGTGCGAGCTGCCGGGCGTCTGCGGCCTGCTCGGGCCCGAGGAGCCCTCGCCCGACCAGGAACTGGGCCAGGTCCTCCTTCTCGCGGTTCGAGAAGGCGTGCTCGACGACGCCGCGCCGGTAGATGAGCGCCCAGATGGCGGCGTCGACCTCGAGGACGAGGCGCCCGGAGGCCTGGGTGGCGGCGGCGAGGTAATGGAGGTGGAGCGCGCCCTTGTCGTTCAGGGATCCCGCGGCCGGGAGCCCGGCGGCGATGGCCGCGGCCACCGTGACCTCCGGAGCGGCGAGGCCGTGGCTCGGGCCGGGCGCCGGCGTGGCCGGCGGCGCAGCAGGCGTCGTCGCCGCCACACGCTGCAGGACCGGCGGACCCTGTCCGTTCGCGTTTTTCGGGTCGCCGCTCACCAGTCGCTACACTACCACCGTCTCCCGGTACTCGCCGAACACGTCCCGCATGGCGTCGGAGATCTCGCCCAGCGTGGCGTTGGCCTTCACCGCGGCCAGGATGAGCGGCATCAGGTTGTCGGTTCCCTTCGCACCTGCTCGCACCGCGTCGATCGCCTGCTTCGTGGCCGTGCCGTCCCGGCGGGCGCGGAACTCCTTCAGGCGGCGGACCTGGGCGGCCTCGAGCGCCGGGTCGACCCGCATCACCGTCACCGGCGGGTCGATGGTGCGGTAGCTGTTCACTCCCACCACCACCTGCTCCTTGTCCTCGACCTGTCGCTGCCAGGCATAGGCGGCGTCCTGGATCTCGCGCTGCACGAAGCCCTTCGAGATGGCCTCGACCATGCCGCCCATGGCGTCGATCTTGGTGATGTACTCGACGGCCTTGCCCTCGATCTCGTCGGTCATGGCCTCGATGGCCCAGGAGCCGCCCAGCGGGTCGATGATGTCGGCGACCCCCGACTCGTTGGCGATGATCTGCTGGGTGCGGAGCGCGAGAAGCACCGAGGACTCGGTGGGGAGCCCGAGCGCCTCGTCGCGCGAGTTGGTGTGGAGCGACTGGGTTCCGCCCAGCACCGCGGCGAGCGCCTGCAGGGTGACCCGGACCACGTTGTTCTCCGGCTGCTGCGCGGTGAGCATCGAGCCGGCGGTCTGGGTGTGGAAGCGGAGCATCCAGGAGCGCGGATCCTTGGCCTTGAACCGGTCCTTCATGATGCGGGCCCAGAGGCGGCGGGCGGCGCGGAACTTGGCCACCTCCTCGAGCAGGTTGTTGTGGGCGTTGAAGAAGAAGGAGAGCCGGCCGGCGAACTCGTCGACGTCGAGGCCGGCCTTCTCGGCCGCGTCCACGTAGGCGATGCCGTCGGCCAGCGTGAAGGCCACCTCCTGCACCGCGGTCGAGCCGGCCTCGCGGATGTGGTAGCCGGAGATGGAGATGGGGTTCCACTTCGGCATCACCTTCGCGGTGTAGGCGAAGATGTCGGTGATGATCCGGATGGAGGGCCTGGGCGGGTAGACGTAGGTCCCGCGGGCCGCGTACTCCTTCAGGATGTCGTTCTGGATGGTGCCCTGAAGCTCGGAGGCGGCGACGCCCTGCTTCTCGGCCACCGCCTGGTAGAGCGCGAGCAGGATGCCGGCCGTCGAGTTGATGGTCATCGACGTGGAGACCTTGCCGAGCGGGATCTGGTCGAACAGCGTCGCCATGTCGTCGATCGAGTCGATGGCCACGCCCACCTTGCCGACCTCGCCCTGGGCGAGGGGGTGGTCGGAGTCGCGTCCCATCTGCGTGGGCAGATCGAAGGCCACCGAGAGGCCGGTCTGTCCCGACTGGAGCAGGTACCGGTAGCGCTTGTTCGACTCCTCGGCGGTGCCGAAGCCGGCGTACTGGCGCATGGTCCAGAAGCGGCCGCGGTACATGGTGGGCTGTACACCGCGAGTGAACGGGTGATCGCCCGGGAAGGAGAGGCGGGCGTCGAGGCCGGGCGCGACGTCGCCCGGACCGTAGACCGGCCGGAGGGTGCCGCCGCTGGTGGTGCGGAAGGCCTTCTTGCGCTCGGGGGATTTCGAGAGCGACTTCGCGTAGGGGCCGGAGAGCCAGGCGGAGGACGCCGAGGGGGCGGGGTTTCTCTTCGGCGCGAGCTTCGGCGCCTTCCTCGGTACGGGAACCTTCTTCTTCGGAGCGGGCTTGAGCTTGGGTGCGGATTTTGCCTTGGGGGCGGTCCGCTGCGCGGCCGACTTCGTCGGCCTTGCTGTCTTGTTCTTGGCCATCTTGCCCCTTTGCTGCGCGGCCGACTTCGTCGGCCTTGCTGTGGTGTCCGCCTTGCTGTTGTTATTCAACTGTCGCCAGCGGGGCGCCGCCCTCGACCGATTGCCCCACGCCGACGGCGATCTCGACGACCTTGCCGTCCTTGGGGCTCCGCACCTCGTTCTGCATGCCCATCGACTCGACCACCAGCACGCCCTCCCCCTCGCGCACCGCGTCCCCGGGCCCCTTGAGCACGCCCACGACCTGGCCGGGCAATCGCGCCGAGAGGGTGAGCCTCCCGTCGGCGGTGAGCTTGCCCGGCGAGCGGCGCATGCGCAGCCGCCGCTCGTCGAGGATCTCGAGCGGGAATACCGAGTCGCGCAGGTGCACGCGCATGCCGTTGCCGCGCTCGTCGAGTTGCACCGAGTAGCTCTCCGCGTCCACCAGGAGCGAGACGGTGCCGTGGTCGTGGTGGAAGGCGTCGACCCGATGGGTCACGCCCCGCAGGGTCACCTCGTAGACGCCGGGGGAGACCCGCTCCACGAGCACGGCCTCCTCGCGCTGCCCGCCGTCGAGCAGCGCCACGTAGGTGCTGGCGGTCACCGCTCGCCTCCCCGGAGCAGCCGCTGACGCCCGAGCCGGGCCCATTCGGAGCCGGGCGCGTGCGCGCGGGTGGCGAACTCGTCGGCGCGATCGTGGTCTCGCTTGTGGGCCGCGACCGCGGCGGCGATGAGCGCGACCGGCTCGAGCGCCGGGTCGGGAGGTTGCACGAGCTCCTTCGCGAAGGCGGTGCAGAAGCCGGTGTCGTACTCGCCGGAGCGGAAGGCCGGGTGATCGAGGACGGCGCGCAGGTAGTGGGTGTTCGTGGCGATGCCGTGCACGTGGTAGTCGGCGAGCCCGCGCCTGAGCCGGTCGATGGCCTGCGCGCGCGTCGGCGCCCAGGCCAGGAGCTTCGAGATCATGGGGTCGTAGTAGGGCGGGACCACCCAGCCGCCGTAGACGCCCGAGTCGTCGCGCAGGCCGGGTCCGCCGGGGGCACGCAGGTAGGTGATCTTTCCGGGCGAGGGCAGGAAGTTCCGGGCCGGGTCCTCGGCGTATACCCGGGCCTCGATGGCGTGGCCCCGGGGAGCGATCTCGTCCTGTCGCGGCACCCCGCCGCCCTGCGCCACCTCGATCTGGAGCCGGACGAGGTCGATGCCGGTCACCATCTCGGTGACCGGGTGCTCGACCTGGAGCCTCGTGTTCATCTCCAGGAAGTAGAAGTTCCGGGTGGCGTCGACGAGCAACTCGACCGTGCCCGCACCCACGTAACCGACCGCGCGGGCGGCGTCGGTGGCGACCTTCCCCATGGCGGCACGCATGGCGGCGTCGACGATGGCGCTCGGGCTCTCCTCGACGATCTTCTGGTGGCGGCGCTGCACCGAGCACTCGCGCTCGCCCATGTGGACCACGTTCCCGTGCTCGTCGGCGAAGACCTGCACCTCGACGTGGCGCGGCTTCTCGAGGAACTTCTCCAGGTAGATCCGGTCGTCCCCGAAGGCCGAGAGAGACTCGCGCTTCGCGGTCTGCCAGAGCTTCGAGAAGTCTGCCGGTCGGTCGCAGCGCTTCATGCCCTTGCCGCCGCCGCCGGCCGCCGCCTTGATCATGACCGGGAAGCCGATCCGCGCCGCCTCGAGGGCCGCCTCGGCCTCGTCGACGATGGGCCCCTCGCTGCCCGGCACCACCGGCACCCCGGCGGCCTGCATGCGCTTTCGGGCGCTGGTCTTCACGCCCATGGCCTCCTGGCTCTCGGGGCGTGGACCGATGAAGGTGAGGCCGGCGGTCCGGCAGGCCCGGTTGAAGTCGGCCCGCTCGGAGAGGAACCCGTAGCCGGGGTGGATGGCGTCGGCGCCGGTGCGGGTGGCGGCCTCCAGGATCCGCTCGGGCACGAGGTAGCTGTCGCGGGCCGGTGCGGGCCCGACGTGGACCGCCTCGTCGGCAAGGCGCACGTGGAGCGACCCGCGGTCGGCCTCGGAGAAGACCGCCACCGTCCGGATCCCCATCTCGCGGCAAGTGCGCAGGATCCGGACCGCGATCTCTCCGCGGTTGGCCACGAGGACCTTCTGGATCGGCCTGCGGTTGGTCATCGAGGACCGATCAGGATACCGACACGGTGCGCCGTGCGTCTACGTGGAAGGCGCGACGCCACGCGTCATCGACAGGCCGCCCGGCAGGCCCGTTCGGACCCTTTCGAACCCGCCGGAGCCGTGCTACCCGGGCGGCATGAAGATCCTCGTGGCCGACGCGTTTCCGAAGGAGCGACTGGACGACTTCCGGGCCCTGGGGCTGACGGTCGACCACCAGCCGGGGGTATCCGTGAAGGACCTCCCGGTCGCCGCCCGCGACGCCCACATCCTGGTGGTGCGCGGCAAGCAGGTGACCGGCGAGGTCTTCCAGGCCGCGCAGGCCCTGTCGCTCGTGGTCCGGGCCGGCGCCGGCGTGAACACCATCGACGTCCTGGCCGCCTCCCACCGGGGCGTGTTCGTGGCCAACTGCCCGGGGCAGAACTCCATCGCCGTGGCCGAGCTCACCATCGGGCTGCTCCTGGCGCTCGACCGGCGCATCCCGGACAACGTGGCCGCGCTGCGGGCCGGCAGGTGGGACAAGAAGGCCTTCTCCGAGGCGAACGGGCTCTTCGGACGGACGCTCGGCGTGGCCGGGCTGGGCGCCATCGGTCGCGAGGTGGCCCGGCGCGCCCAGGCGCTGGGCATGAAGGTCGTCGCCTGGTCGCGGCCGCTCGACGACGCGGAGGCGGGGGAGCTCGGGGTGGAGCGGGCGCCGGATCTGGTGTCGCTGGCCCGGCGCTCCGACGCTCTCTCCATCCACCTTCCCCTCTCGCCGGAGACGCGCGGCGTCGTCTCGCGCGCCGTGCTCGAGGCGCTCCCACCGGGCGCGATCCTCCTCAACACGGCGCGGGCAGAGGTGGTGGACCAGGCGGCGCTGCTGGAGCTGGCGCGGGCCGGACGAATCCGGGTGGGCACCGACGTCTTCGCCGGCGAGCCGGAGAAGGGCCAGGCCGACTTCGACAGCGAGCTGGGCAAGCTGCCCAACGTGTACGGGACCCACCACATCGGCGCCTCGACCGCGCAGGCCCAGGACGCCATCGCCCGCGAGACGGTGCGCATCGTCGAGTCGTTCCTGCGCGCCGGGCGGGTGCCGAACTGCGTGAACGTGGCCCGGAAGACGCCGGCCCGGGCCCGGCTCGTGGTGCGCCACTTCGACAAGGTGGGTGTGCTCGCCAACGTGCTCGGCCTCATCCGCGAGGCGGGCATCAACGTGGAGGAGGTCCAGAACACGGTCTTCGAGGAGGCGCGGGCGGCCTCCTGCGCCATCGACCTGGGCGAGAGGCCCCCGCCGGAACTGCTGGAGCGGATCCGGGCCCGCAAGGACGAGGTGCTGTTCGTGGATCTGGTGGATCTCTAGCACCGCCGCCTTCAGGCGGCGGAATGCCATGGTGCGACCGCCTCCCGCACCACCGGAACGCCTCCTGGCAGGTCTCTCCCTGCACCTCTGGTGAATCGATCCATCCGTTCGTCGCCGTAGACATGGCGGGCGGATTCCAGGTTGTGGGCCTTGCAGAGGACCCGACAGTTCTCCACCGTCGACGGTCCGCCCTTCCCTCGCGGGACGACGTGGTCCACCTCCAGCCGCACCGTGGAGCCACACACTCCCCCGCCCACCACGGGCCACTGGCACTTGCCCTGGTCGCGGGCCCTCACCTCCCGCTTCACCTTGGCCGGCACGGAAGCCTTTCGCTTCTCCTGCTTCTCGATGAGCAGTTCCAGCGCCGCGGTGAGCACCTGCTCGTCGGTCGCTCCTGGCTGAACGTGTGACTGCCCCGCCCTGGCCTTCTTCAGCAAGGTCATGAACGCCGGCGAGACCGTGACGTGCATCCGGGTCTCCTGGCGGGTGAGCGGCTCGACCACGGTCCGTGGCGCTGGCGCGACGGGCGTCGCTCCACTTGCGCCTGAACGGTCTCCGGACTGACCCGTTGATCAACCCCAGTTCAACGGTTGAACTGGCTCGACGCGCCTGGTGACGACCGTCCTCACTCGGCACCACCTCCGCCGGCCGGAATCTCCGCCGCCACCTGCTTCGCCTCCTGCGCGAGACTTGTCGAAGAACTTCGGGAGGACATCAGCCCGGTTCACCTCGGTGATGACCTTGGCGAGCTCGATGACGCTCGACATGCAAAGCCTTCCATCTCGAAGGGGCTCCACCACCTCGGGGAACTGCTCCACGAGCCGGGTGGCGACCAGCCTGTAGTGGGCCATGCCCCGGGACAGCCCCAGTTCCTTGTGAAGGAAGTCGAAGAGGCTCGCGTGGCCGAGCTGCCGGTACAGGGCCAGCCGGTCGAACTCGGCGAGGGCGAGGAGCACATCGACGACGGAAGCGCGTTCCCGGCGGAGGAGATCGGCGATGCGGAGGGACCATTCGCGTGCGTTCATGGATCCACCTTCGCACGGGAAATTCAGCCCTCTCCAGGCGCACGAGGATGCCCAGGCAGCCGACATCCGGCACGGAGATCTCGAACCTCGCCAGGAACATCATGCGTCGATCCTGGGCGGAATGCGGCATCGACAGGCCCGGTCCCGCAGCGCGAGGTCCGCGGCACCGAGATCTCACCGAAAACGTGTCAACACACCACGAGTGAACGCCCCATCTGGCCGAGGTCCGCGGCGCGGACGCTTCGCGGCCCGCCCTCACCTCAGCGACTCGTTCACCTCGTCGAGCACGGCGCGCGACGGCCGCACCGCGCTCGTGGGCAGCGTGGCCAGCGGCGCGTCCACCAGGCCGAGCCGGGTGAGGAAGTCGGGGGCCTTCTCGTCGACGAAGAGGACGCCGGTGAGCACCGCGTCCTGGCTTCCCGATTCCATGAGCCTGGCCACCGCGCCGGAACGGCTCGACGGGTCGTAGTCGGGCCCGAGCTTGCGGAGCTGGAGCCGCGAGCCGTCGTGGAGCCGGACCTCCACGGTCGTTCCCGGGTCGTAGTCCACCGAGATCTCGTCGAAGGCGGGGATGAAGGAGAGCTCCTGCAAGGGCTCCTGGTGCTCCTTCAGCCACGAGTAGCTCTTCGTCGATCCCTCGTGGTCGTTGAAGGTGACGCAGGGGCTCAAGACGTCGAGGAAGGCCATGCCGCGGTGGACGAGCGCCGCCTTCAACATGGCGGAGAGCTGCTTCTTGTCGCCGGAGAAGCTGCGGCCGACGAAGGTGGCCCCGAGCTGGATGGCCAGCGCGCAGGTGTCGATGGCCTGCAGCTCGTTGACCGTACCTGTCTTGAGGGTCGAGCCGGAGTCGGCCGTGGCCGAGAACTGCCCCTTGGTGAGCCCGTACACGCCGTTGTTCTCGATCACGTAGACCATGGGCAGGTTCCGCCGCATGAGGTGCACGAACTGGCCGATGCCGATGGAGGCGCTGTCGCCGTCGCCGGAGACGCCCAGCGCGAGCAGCGTGCGGTTGGCGAGGATCGCGCCGGTGGCCACCGACGGCATGCGCCCGTGCACCGAGTTGAAGGCGTGGCTGCGCCCCAGGAAGTAGGCCGGACTCTTCGAGCTGCAGCCGATCCCGGAGAACTTGGCGATCCGCTCCTGCGCGATTCCCAGGTCGAAGCAGGCCTCCACGATCCGCTCGGAGATGGCGTTGTGGCCGCATCCGGCACAGAGCGTGGTCTTGCCCCCGCGGTAGTCGAGCACGGTGAGGCCGATGCGGTTCTTGCGCGGCGCGGCGGCGGCGACGGCGGTGGTTCCTGGCGCGGCCATCTAGACCTTCTCCTTCTCGAGGATCTCGTCGGTCACCGAGCGGGCGTCGAGCGGCAGCCCGGTGATGTGCGCGACGGGGCGGAGCCGGGTCACCTGCCCCGGCGGCAGGTCGAGCTTCAGCAGGGCGCAGAGTTGCCCGTCGCGATTCTGCTCCACCACGTAGACCCGATCGTGGGCGGCCACGAAGTCGAGGACGGCCCGGGCGAAGGGCCAGGCGCGAACCCGGAGGTAGTCGGTCTCGAGCCCGCGCTCCTCCCGGAGCTGATCCTGGCTCTCGCGGACGGCGGGATCGGACGAACCGTAGGCGATGATCCCGACCTTCTCCTTTCCGGTCCCGAACAGCGCGGGCGGCGGCAGGATCTCCCGGGCCTGGTCGAACTTGCGGGAGAGCCGGTCCATGTTGCGGGAGAAGACGTCCGACTTCTCGCTGTAGGCGGCGTTCTCGTCGTGCCCCGTACCCCGCGTGAAGTAGCCGGCCCGGGGGTGGTCGGTGCCGGGCAGCGTGCGCCAGCCGATCCCGTCGCCGTCCACGTCGGCGTAGCGGGCGAATCCGCCCAGGCGATCCAGGTCCTCCTTCCCGAGCACCTTGCCCCGGTCGAGCGGGCGATCCGGATGCTGGAAGGGCTCGGCCATCCAGTTGTTCATGCCCAGGTCGAGGTCGGTGAGGACGAAGACCGGCGTCTGCAGCCGCTCGGCGAGGTCGAAGGCCTCCACGGCGAGCGAGAAGCACTCCTCCACCGAGCCGGGCAGGATCAGGATCTGCTGGGTGTCCCCGTGGGAGAGGAGCGCCGTGGAAAGGACGTCGCCCTGCGCGGTCCGGGTGGGGAGCCCCGTGGACGGCCCGACCCGCTGCACGTCGAAGATCACGCCGGGGATCTCGGCGTAGTAGCCCAGGCCGGCGAGCTCGCTCATGAGCGACACGCCCGGACCGCTGGTGGCGGTCATGGAACGAGCCCCCGCCCAGCCAGCCCCCATCACCATGCCCATGGCCGCCAGCTCGTCCTCGGCCTGGATCACCGCGTAGGTGGCCTTGCCGTCGGCGTCGTGCCGGTACTTCTTCAGATAGGTGGAGAGCGTCTCGACGAGCGACGACGACGGCGTGATGGGGTACCAGGGCACCACGGTGACGCCGGCGAACATGGCGCCGAGCGCACAGGCGGAGTTGCCGTCCACCACGATCTTCCCCCGGTTCGCGTCCATGCGCTCCACGCGGTGCGGGTCGCGCTTCTCGAGCGCCGCCGCGCCGTCGAAGCCGGCGCGGGCGGCGGTCACGTTCAGGTCGCGGGCCTTGGCCTTGCTTCCGAAGACGCGACCGATGGCGGCCTCCACCTCGGCGATCTCGATGCCCAGCAGCCGGGCCACCACGCCCACGTAGGCCATGTTCTTGAGCAGCTTGCGCAGCCTGGCGTCGCCGGTGATGGGCTCCACCACCCGGTCGAAGGCCACCGGGTAGAAGACCAGGTCGGCGCGCGAGCCCTCCAGCGCCAGCGGCGCGTCGTAGATCACCGCCGCACCCGCCGGCAGGCCGGCCACGTCCTCCCGCGCCGTCTCCGGGTTCATGGCCACGAGCAGGTCGATCTCCTTCCTGCGCGCCACGTAGCCCCGGCTCGATGCACGGATCGTGAACCAGGTGGGCAACCCCGCGATGTTGGATGGGAAAAGATTCTTTCCCGACACGGGAATGCCCATCTGGAAGAGCGAGCGCAGGAGCACGGTGTTGGAGCTCTGCGACCCCGAGCCGTTCGCGGTGGCGACCTGCAGCGAGATGTCGTTGGTCATCGTGATCCGGGTTGCTAACGGCCCTTCGCCGGCCACGCCACCGCGTCGAGCACGGCGACGACGATCACCTCGGCGACACGAAGAGCGTGTGAAGGCTTCCGCCCAGGGAGCCCTCGACGTCGAAGAGGCTCGCCCGGGCCATGCCGACGCCGTCGCCCTCGATGGTGGTGGCCGCCGACATGCCCACCCATTCGCCCTGCGGCAGGCGATGGAGAACCATGTTCAGGTCGACCGGCACGAAGGACCACTCGTCCACGGGGAGCTCCCAGCTGACGCCGTTGGCCGAGTCGACCATGGCGATGAGCCGGCAGAGGCCGGAGAGGGGCACCCCGGCCACGATGGGGATCCGGCAGCGCGTCCACACCGTGGCGGGCCCGGGACGCCCGAAGTGACCGTCCGTGAATCTCCACTCCAGGGCCTCGCCGTAGGGAAACGCGGGCTGGCCGGGAAAGAAGGCCTGGGGCTGGGGCGGCGGCAACGGGGGCGCCCGCTCTCGGCGCCCGCTGGCCGGACTTCGCCCGGGCTCGGCGAGGAGCTGCCAGGCCAGCGCCCGCATGACCTCGCGGCCGTTCACCTCGGCGCTCGCCGAGAGGAGCTGGATGCGCTTGCCGGGGCGTTCCACCTTGGCCGAGATCGCCATCTCGGCCACCTCGACCGGGCCGAGCAGCTCGACGGAGAGGCGGGCGATGCGCGCCCCCGGACGCGGGTCGAGCCCCTCGAGCACGTGGGCCAGCAGCGCCGATGGCGGCCCGCCGTGCTGGAGCCCGGACGCCCACGGACCGGTGGTGGACCGGGTGGCCCGGAAGCACCCGGGACCCGTGGGCTCGAAGAAGGCCTCG
This sequence comes from uncultured delta proteobacterium, assembly GCA_963700085.1. Taxonomy (GTDB): domain Bacteria; phylum Myxococcota; class Myxococcia; order Myxococcales; family Anaeromyxobacteraceae; genus CAIOAK01. The sequence continues at coordinate 237,761 of CAVOWI010000016.1, read as the reverse complement.
CCGCTCACCGCCGCCCCAGCGCCTGGGCGATGGCGCCCCGGGCCGCCTCCCTCAGGGCGGCCGCGGTCGCGAAGCCCGCCGGGTCGATGGGCTCGAGCACCTCGACCACCGCGTCCATGCGGTTTCGCAGCACGATGCCGTGCTTGGGCAAGGTCTCGTGCGTTCCGGAGAGCGCGACGGGGATGACCGGAACGCCCGCCTCCATGGCCAGCTGGAAGGCGCCGTCCTTGAACGGCCGCAGCTCACCGCTCTCCGAGCGGGTTCCCTCCGGGAAGAAGAGCAGCGGACATCCTTCTCCGAGCAGTTCCCTGCACCGCTTCATCATCCGGAGCACCGAGTCGGCTGCGCCGCGTGTGACCGGCACGTAGCCGTTGAGCCTCATGTTCCAGCCCAGGAACGGAAGCTGGAAGTTGGAGGACTTGGAGACCCACTTGAACGGTCGGTAAAGTCGGTGGAGGACCAGGATGTCGACGAGGGAGAGGTGATTGGCCACGATCACCGCAGGGCCCTTCCAGGGCAGCCGGTCGCGCCCCACCACCCTGCACCGCCAGATCGGGCTCAGGTAGACGTAGAACGAGCCCCAGAAGCAGGTGTAGAGGTGCAGGATCACCCGTCGCCGGTCGAAGGGCGCGGTGACCAGGAAGACCAGCACCGCGGCCGCGAAGAAGACCGGCAAGGTCAGCGCGAAGAAGGTCCAGTAGAGGGCCGAGAAGACCGCCAGCATCACCCTGCTCCGGCCGGCGCTGCGGCGCGATCTCGTCGAGGATCCGGTAGAGGCCGTGCTTGGGCAGGCGGGTGAACCCCGACCAGGCGGCCCCGGCCAGCGTTCCATCCTCCAGCCAGTCGGAGATCCACTGCCAGGCGGCGGCCGGATTGCGCTGCACGACGCCGGCGCCGCTCTCGCGGATCCAGCGCCGGTTGTAGCGCTCGTGGACCCCCACCGGCTCCGCGAAGACCAGTGGAAGGCCCAGCGCCGCGTAGAAGGAGAGCTCGGAGGGCTTGGTCCAGAGCGCGTCGGTGAACGCCATGGCCGCGTCGAAGCGGTCGAAGTACTCGTCCATGGAATCGGCGCGCAGGATCTCCACCCCGGCGCCGACGGCCCCATCCATGCCGGCCAGGTGGAGTTCCTCGCGAAAACGCGCCTCCACGGCTGCGCGGACGCCGGCCACCAGCACCAGCCGGAGCCGCCCCTCCTCCACGGCGCGGCGAACGCCGGGCAGGAACTGGCGGGCCAGCTCGACCTGGGCGCCGGCGCCACCCACCGCGAAGGTGAGCGTGGGCGGGCGCCCCTCCTCGTCCCCGGGCAGCGGCCCGAGGAAATGGGCGAGCTCCTCGCGGTAGTCGCGCCGGAAGGCCCCGGACGGATCGAGGCGCACCAGCCGCGCGGCCAGGTTGCGTCGCAGCGCGAGCAGTCCGCGGCCACCCACCAGCTCGTGGGGCAGCGGGAAGCCGGTGAAGGCGATGCGGTGCTCCGGGACGCCGTAGCTGCGCAGCCGTCGCCCCGCGCGCGGGCTGGGAACGAGGTAGCGGATGCCGGTGCGGGCGGCGTCGAGCGGCGCCCAGATCCGGTTGATGTCACTGTCGGTGACGACGCACCAGACGTCCGGCAGGCCGGCGGCGGCGGCGGCGATGGCCGGCGAGTAGAAGGTGGCGACGAGCGGCGCCCCGGTCTCGCGCAGCCGCTCCACCAGCCCCCGGCCCAGATCCCCGCGCACCAGCCGGTCGAGCGCGGCCACGCCACGGGTCGGGGCGGAGAGGTCGCGGTAGGGGTGGAGCGGGGGGATGTCGGTGACCGAATCGAGCATCCACCGGAAGGGACGGCCCATCAGCGGGACCTGAGAGGCCCGGCTGGTCCACTCGTAGGCGGCGCGTACCCGGTCCCAGACCTTCTTCTCGTCGGGACCGGCCAGCGGCGGCTGGTCGACGAAGGTCACCTCCGTGCCCAGCGCCCGGGCGATGGGCCGGGCGGCCCGGATGTGGCCGTAGCCCATGTCCACGGCCGCCACGAGCGGCTTCACGCCGTGGACGTCGGAGGAGGCGGCGGGCGGCGAGTCCGTGGGCATGGGGGACGGGAAGAATCTACCGGGGTGGCGCCGGGGGCGCGAGCCGGGTCCCGGGGAGCACCCGCAGCCGGGTGCCGCGCCAGTCCACGGTGCGGCGGAAGAAGCCCTCGATCCAGGCGAGACCGAGGAGCAGGTCCTTCACCGGCACGAGCATCAGCTGGGCGGGGTTGAAACCGCCGGGCCGGAGCGCCGATCCAGCGGCGCCGTCGAGCAACGCCCGGGCACCGGCCACCGCCACCCAGGCCGCGGCGGTCCACGGGGCGGGGTCGGCGGCCAGCGCCGCGGTCGCCAGGAACACCGGATTCCGGATGGCCTGGGCCGCGTAGAGCCAGGGCCCCACGAGCGCATGCTGCAGGACGGCCCAGCGCCTCGCCCGCTGGACGAACTGCCCGAGGCTGCGATCCTGGACCACGTTCTGCACCGGCCGCGACGCCAGCTCGACCCGCTTCCCGAGCAGCTTCGGCACCATCTGGCCGATGACGTAGTCCTCGGCCAGCAGGTCCTTCACCGGCTCGAACCCGCCCATCGCCGCCAGATCCTCGCGCCGGAGCGCCATCGACTTGCCCATCACCACGTCGCGGCCGGCGATCCGCTTGGCCGCCGCGATGCCGGTGGCCACTCCGCCGGCCAGGTGCAGGCTCTCCAGGAGGGCTCCACCGCTCCGCTCCCCGACCCCGGCGATGAGGTGGGTGACGAGGCCGACCTCGGGATCCTCGAGGCGTGCCGCGATCTCGGCGAGGTACCCGGGCTCGACCTGGACGTTCGAGTCGGAGATGACGAGGAGCGAGTGGCGGGCCTCCGAGGCCAGGGTGGCCAGCTGGCTCACCTTGGGGTTCATGCCCAGCTCGGCGCCCTGCATCACCACCCGGAAGCGCCCCGGCCATCGGGCCGCCGCCGCGCGCGCGACCCGGGCGGCTGGGTCGGACTCGTCGTGAAGCCCGAGAAGCACCTCGAAGTCGGGCCAGTCCTGCGCGGCGAAGGATGCCAGGTTGGCCTCCAGGTCGTCGTCGACGCCGCGGAGCGGCTTCAGGACCGAGATCCCGGCGGTCTCGCGCGGGACGGGCGCGGCGCCGGAGAGCTGGCGTCGCAGGGCGCGCCCCTCGAGCCCCAGCATGGCGAGGCCGGAGCCGGCGACGGCGAGGAGTGCGAGGGCGACGCCGGTCATCCGCGCGCCGCCTCAGAGCGGCAGGTTGCCGTGCTTCTTGGGCGGGTTCTCCTGCCGCTTGGTGCGCAGCATCTCGAAGGCCCGGATCAGCCTCGGCCGGGTGTCCTCGGGCTTCAGCACCTCGTCCACGTAGCCAAGCTCGGCGGCCCGGTACGGGTTGGCGAATCGCTCCCGGTACTCGGCCGTGAGCCGCCCCCGCTCGACGGCCGGGTCGGCGGCGGAGCTGATCTCCTTCCGGAAGATCACGTTGACCGCCCCCTCGGGGCTGGTGACGGCGATCTCCGCGGTGGGCCAGGCCAGGTTCACGTCGGTTCGAAGATGTTTCGACGCCATGACGTCGTAGGCCACGCCCCACGCACGCCGGGTGATGACCGTCACCTTGGGCACCGTGGCCTCGGCGTAGGCGTAGAGCAGCTTGGCGCCATGACGGATGAGGCCTCCCCACTCCTGGGTGGCCCCGGGCAGGAAGCCCGGAACGTCGACGAAGGTGAGGATGGGGATCTCGAAGGCATCGCAGAAGCGCACGAAGCGAGCCGCCTTCACCGAGGCGTCGGAGTCGAGGACGCCGGCGAGAACCGCTGGCTGGTTCGCGACCACGCCCACCGGGCGGCCGCCCAGCCGGGCGAATCCGCAGATCACGTTCTCGGCGTAGCGACGAGCCACCTCGAAGAGGTGGCGGTCGTCCACCACCGCCCGTACCACCTCCTTCATGTCGTAGGGGCGGTTGGGGTTCTCGGGAACGATGGTCTTGAGCACCTCGTCGCGCCTTCCGGCGTCGTCGGTGCAGGGCAGCGCAGGAACGTCGTCGGCCGCGTTCTGGGGGAGGAAGGAGAGCAGCTCGCGGACCGCCTTCAGCGTCGCCTCCTCGGTGTCGAAGGCGAAGTGAGCGACGCCGGAGCGGGTGGCGTGGGCCCGCGCCCCGCCCAGCTCCTCCTTCGTGACCTCCTCGTGCGTCACCGCGCGGACCACCTCCGGTCCGTTCAGGAACATCGACGAGGCCCCCTTCACCATGAAGACGAAGTCGGTGATGGCCGGGCCGTAGACCGCACCGCCGGCACAGGGGCCGAGGATGACGGAGATCTGTGGCACCACGCCGGAGGCGAGCGTGTTGCGCAGGAAGATGTCGGCGTAGCCGGCCAGGGCCTCGACCCCCTCCTGGACGCGGGCGCCTCCCGAGTCGTGCAGGCCGACCACCGGGCAGCCCACCTGGAGCGCCAGGTCCATCACCTTGCAGATCTTCTCGGCGTACGCCCGCGAGACCGAGCCGCCGAAGACGGTGAAGTCCTGCGCGAAGACGAAGACCTGCCGCCCCTCGACCCGCCCGTGGCCCGTGACCACGCCGTCGCCCGGGATCTTCTGGAGCTCCATCCCGAAGTCGGCGCTGCGGTGGGTCTTGAACTTGTCGAGCTCGACGAAGGAACCGGCGTCGAGGAAGAGGTCGATGCGCTCCCGGGCGGTGAGCTTGCCGGCCTCGTGCTGCCGGGCCACGCGCTCCTCGCCCCCGCCCTGCTCGGCGGCCTGGTTCATCGAGTCGAGCAGCGCTCGACGCGGATCGGGGTCGACGGGTATCGCCATGGGCTGGGGAGGATACCGAGCCCGGGGCTAGAGCGCGAGCCCCTCTTCGCGCCACCACTCGGCCCAGGCCCCGGCGGTCCGCCGAAGCTCGGCCTCCGGCGCGTCGACCTGGTAGTGAACGGGGGGATCGCCGGCGCGCCTCAGCTCGTCCGCGGCGAGCTGCCGGAGGTCGCGATCGGGGCTGACGAGCGCCTGGAGCATCCAGCTCGAGCGGGGGGCCGCGCGCCACTCCCGCCACCAGGCGATCCAGCGTGCCGGGTTTGCGCCGAGGCGCTGCAGGGTGATGCGGGAAAGGGCGTCGGAGGACGCTTCGGCGAGCTCGCCGCCCTGGTCGAGCAGGTGGATGAGCTGAGGGACCGAGTCGGCGTCGCCGAGCCTTCCCAGCGCCCGGGACGCCGGGATGGCCTTGGCCGGACGCCCGCTGGCGAGCGCCCGGCGCAGGTCGGCGACGAGGGGCGCGAGTGCCGGCGTGCCTCGCGCGGAAGCGAGCGCCTCCCGCGCCTCGGCGGCGACCCGGGCGTCCTCGTCGTGGACCCGGGCCGCCAGGCGGGACAGCGTGGCAGGGTCCCCGAGGCGGGCGAGCAAGGCCACCGCGGCGAGGCGGCGCTCCGGATCGGCGTCCTCCAGCGCGGCCAGCAGCGGCTTCTCGGCGATGCGCCCCAGCGCCAGCACTCCGGCGAAGATCGGACCTCGCACCTCGAGCGGGGATGCGGCCGCGGGAGTCCCCGCGCTCTCGAGCGGCCCGGGGAGGCGTGCCACCAGCGCCGCGGCTGCCTCCGGCCCGCCCTCGACGAGGCGAGCGACGAGTTCCTCGCGGTCGGCCGACCCACGGAGGCTCGCGGCCAGCGCCTCGACCAGTGAGCCCAGGTCCTCGGCCCGCCCCGACGAAAGGGCCGTGGCCGCGGAGGCGACCTCGTACTCCCCGAGGTCCAGGTCGACGGAGAAGGGGAGCGGCTCCAGTTCCACCCGGGCCGGCTCGCTGACCTTCCAGCTCTCGTCGGCTGGAACTGGAGCTTCGGCCGGAGCGTCGGCCGGAGCGTCGGCCTTGGCACCCTCTGGAGCGGGCTCGGGAAGAGGAGGCCACGGGCTCGGCGGCGGCTGGAGGCGGCGCCTCCTTCTTCTCCCGGGCCACTGCCTTCTGGCTCCGGATCTGCCGTTCCAGGGACGTGCCCAGCGCGCCCAGCAGGACGAAGAGATCGCCGAGCCGGCTCGACGCCACGGGCGCGTCGTCGTTGTCGGCGTAGATCACGCAGACCGGTCGCTCCCCGACGTAGACCGGGGCCACCAGCATGGTGTGCGGCCGTACGCGCCCCAGCCCGGAGAGAACCGACGCGCTGACCGGGTCGGGAGGGGGCGGGCCGAGGTAGGGGGCGCGGGCGGCGAGTGGCGGACCGAAGAGTCCGGCGTCGTTCAAGTTCACCGCGAGGCGACGGCAGGCCTCCCGCGCGCCGGGATCGGTTCCGGCGGCGTCGTGGCCGGCCAGCACCTCGCGCCGCACCGAGAAGGCGGCGGCGAAGGAGAAGAAATCGCGCGCGTAGCGCAACGCCACCCGGATGGCCTCGTCCCGATCGGGGGCGGCCAGGAGCTCTGCCTGCGCCTGCGCCAGCGTCCAGCGCGGGGCCGAAACGGGAGCCGCCGCCGCTTCCGCCTCGCGAAGTTCCTCGACCAGGTCGCGCTCCGACCCGCTCGACAGCGCCGCCAGCCGCTCCGCCAGCGGGGTTCCGTAGAGCTTCTGGACGAGCGAGCGAACCCGCCACTCCGGCGCGACGTGGGCCCGGAGGTGGAGCGACAGCAGGAAGCCGATCTCGTCGAGGAGCCCGACGTCGGGCGGGTAGGTCGTCACCACCGAGAGGTCGCGGCCGTCGAGGGCGAACGGGGCTATGCCGTGCCGCTCGGCCACCTTGGCGGGGAAGACGCGCCGCGCCCGTGGATCGGGCGCCGAGAAGGCCTCCTCGGGCGGCGCCGCCAGGCCCGTGACCCGGGCCAGCATCTCGGTGAGGCGGGATCGGGGGACGAGGCGGAGCTCGAGAATGGCGGTGTCCATCGATCCGCCAGCCTGGTCCTGGCGCGCCACCGCCCGCTCCGCGTCCCGGCGCGAGAGGGCGCCTTCGGCCACCAGGCGCGAGAGCAGGGGATCTCTCATGCCGCCCTCCCGCCACCCGCGACCTGCACCACCCAGGTGCCGGCGGCGAAGTCGTGCGCCCCCCTTCCACTTCTAGTGAAAAGCGCCAGGAGAAGCCCCAATCCCCAGGAGAGCCGTCGAGACGAGAGCCAGGAGGGCGCGGGCCGCGCTGCGCCCCGGGGGCGGCCGCCCGCCATCGGGGCCGACCACCTGGAGCCCGAGGATCCGCATCCCGGGCGTGGCGCCCATGAGCGTCACGCCGAGCCACTGGTAGGCGAAGGCGACGAGCGCGATGGCCATCGACGCCAGGACCGCGACGTCGCGCCTCGGAGACGCCAGATCTCCCCTCCCGAGGACCGGCAGGAGCAGGAGGGCGAGGAGCGCCCCGAGCGCCGCACCGTCCGCGACCCAGGCCGCCACGCGCTTCCAGGCCGGGGCCCGCTCCCGGTGCACCTCGACGGCCTCCACGACGGGGTCGACGTCGAAGTCTGCCGGCCGGGCAGGCGAGGCGGGGCGCGCCGGTGCGGGAGGGCGCGCAGCCGGGGCGCGGGCGCGAAGGGTAGCGCGGCGGCTCGCGGCGCGCGGCGGACGACCCCTCGGCGGGCGGCGCCATCTCCCAGTCCATGGGCACCGGGACGAGCGACTCCCACGTAGCCGACGAGCGTTCGCGCCGGTCGCCTCGCCTATCGAGCGGGAGTGGACGGTCGAGCGAGGTCGCGTCCACCTCCTCGGCCAGCGCGATGGGCACGCCGCACCCCGCGCAGCGGACGGCGGCGGCGCCGTTCTCCGTACGGCAGCGGGGGCAGTGCACGTCGAAAGGAGTACCGGCGCGACTCGGCGGGGTCAAGAAGCGGTAGGCACGGCTCCGAGGGATATCGGGTGCTATCCCAGATCGCCGGCGAGGTACTGGATGAGGGCCGCGGCGGCGACGGCGGCGGTCTCTGCGCGGAGCACCCGGGGGCCCAGGGAGGCGAGTCGGCAGCCGGCATCGAGGCAGGCCCGCACCTCCCGGTCGGTGAGACCCCCCTCCGGACCGAGCACGGCGAGGAAGCCGGCGGCCCCGGGACGGACCACGTCGGCCAGCGATGCCCCGGCGCCGGCGTGGAAGGCGATTCTCTCGAAGCCGGCCGGAGCCTGGAGGGCCTGGGCCAGCGTCCCCGGCACGGCCACCTCCGGGACGTCGGAGCGACCGCACTGCCGCGCCGCTTCCCCGGCGATGCGTCGCCAGCGAAGCGCCCGCTCCTCGGCACGGTCAGGCTCGAGCCGAACCACCGAGCGCTCCGCCTGCCAGGGCACGAGGCGCGTGACGCCGAGTTCCGTGCCCTTCTGGACGACCCAGTCCCCCTTCTCGCCCCGGGAGAGCGCGAAGGCCAGCCACACCGCGGCCCCGGGGAGCGCCGCCGCGCGCCGCTCGCCCAGGTCGAGTTCGCTCCCGGTGAAGGTGGCCGTCCAGGCGTTGCCGGCACCGTCGAAGACCTCCACCTCGGACCCGGGCTCGAGGCGCAGCACGTCGGACAGGTAGTGAAGGGAGGCGGGGTCGGGGCGGGCCACCGCTCCCTCGATCCGCTCGGGGGGCACGAGGACCCGCCGGTGCGTCATCCCGCCTCCGGGCGCCGGAAGCGGAGCAGCGACCACTCCCCACGCCTCTCCCCGGGCAGCTGCTCGAGTCCCCGGGCCAGGAAGGGAAGCCGGACCTCCTCTTCCTGGGGCACGAGTATTCCGGCCAGGACCAGCTCGCCGCCGGGCGCGGTCCTCGCCACCAGCGACGGCGAGAGATCCACGAGGACGTTGGCGAGGATGTTGGCCACCACCAGGTCGAAGGAGCCGGCGATCGCCTCGAGCGAATCGCCGGTCAGCTCCAGGTGCGCGCCGTTCCGGGCCGCGTTCTCCGCGGCCACGGCGACCGCCACGGGATCGTTGTCGTTGGCCGCGACCCGCCCGGCACCCAGCTTGCGGGCTGCGATGGCCAGGAGCCCGGAGCCCGTGCCCACGTCGACCACCGAAGCCCCCGGGCGGCGAGCCAGGAAGTCGTCGATGGCGGCGAGACAGAGGGAGGTGGTGGCGTGGGTTCCGGTCCCGAAGGCCATGCCCGGATCGAGCACGACCTCGACGGAGCCGGGAGGCGGCGTCGCGTCGATCCACGACGGCCGGAGGAAGACCCGCCCCACCGCGATGGCCCCGAGCCCCTTCTTCCACTCCTCGCCCCAGTCCCGGTCCGGGATCTCGGCCAGCTCGGCGGGGACTTCCAGATCGGCCGCGGCCCGCCGGGCGGCCTCGCGCTCCTCGAAGAAGGCCACCAGCAGCACCTGCCCGCTCCCGGGCTGGCGGGCGCCCGGCATGGGTGCGAGCCCGGCCTCCCGCTCCTCGACGCCCGCGGCGCCCCGCTCGAAGAGGAGCGCCGTGCAGGCGTCGGCCCGGTCGGCGGGAAGCTCGGCGGTGAGCGACCAGGTGGTCATCGAGAGGCAACCTAGCATAGCATTCCAGCCGGTGCCGCCGCCTCCGTTTGGAATCTACGTTCACTATCCGTGGTGCAGCTTCCGCTGCCCGTACTGCGATTTCGCGGTGACCACGGAGCCTCCGCTGCCGGGCGCCCGCTACGCGGCGGCGGTGGTCGAGGAGGTGCGGCGGCGCGCCCCGGCCTTCGCCGGCCGGAGCTGTTCCACCCTCTTCGTGGGCGGCGGCACGCCGTCGCTCTGGGAGCCGGAGGCCATCGCACGGGTGGTGGAGGCGGCGCGAGCGCTCGGGCTCCCCCGCGGCGCCGAGGTGACCCTCGAGGCCAACCCGGAGTCGGCCGACGCGCGCCGGGCTTCGGCCTGGCGGGACGCCGGGGTGAACCGGGTGTCGATCGGCGTGCAGTCGTTCGACGCCGCGGTCCTCCACAAGCTGGGGCGGCGCCACGGGCCGTCCGAGGCCGAGCGGGCCATCCGGGAGGTGGCCGGGCTGATTCCCAACGTCTCTGTGGACCTGATCTACGGCGGGCGGCGAGCCTCGGTCGAATCGGCGCGGGCCGACGCGCGGCGGCTCGTTTCACTGCCCGTTACACACGTCTCGGCCTATTCCCTGACCCTCGACCCGGACGTCCTGGCCGAGGACGTGCCCTTCTCCCGGCTGGCGCGGGAGGGAAAGCTCTCCTTCCCGGGCGACGACGAGGTGCTGGGAGAGGGGCGTGCCATCGCCGAGGTGCTCGAGGCTGCCGGCCTGCGCCGCTACGAGATCTCCAACTTCGCCCGGCCCGGCTTCGAGTCGCGACACAACCTGCTCTACTGGCGGTCCGAGGACTACCTGGGTGCCGGCGCCGGCGCGGTGGGCTGCGCCAGAACGGCCACCGGAGCGGTGCGCTGGACCAACCACCGGGAGTTCCGGCCGTGGCTCGCGGCGGTGGAGGCGGGCGCGCTCCCCTCCGCGTCGGAGGAGGTGCTCGGGCCAGCCGAGCTCCGCAACGAACGGGTGATGCTGGCGCTCCGGACCACCGAGGGGCTCGAGGCCTCCCTGCTCTCCCCGGCGCAGCTGCGGGAGGTCGCCGGGCTCCTGAGGGGCGGGCTGGCGGTGCTCCTCGGCGATCGGCTCGCGCTCACGCCTGCCGGCATGGAGGTGCACAGCGCGGTGGCCGAGCGGCTCTTCGAGCCCCCGGGCGCCTGACTGGAGGGGGCGCCTCCGGGACGACGTCTTCAGGGCGCCGGGCCCAGGTCGAGCGGCAGCCCCTGCGCCTCGTCCACCGCCGCGGCGAAGCGGGCGAACTCCGGATAGGCGTCGACCGGGATGCGGGCGCGGCGCAGCTCGAGCCGGTCGTCACGGACGAGCTTCCCGGAAACGACCCTCTCCTCCCGCGCAAAGCTCCCCTGCGGCGCGGCGGCCCGGACGGCCGGGTTGGCGAGAGGCGTCGCCCCCGGCGGCGGCGTCACCTCGATGCGCAGCGTGGTGGTCTGGTCGGCGCCGAGCAGCAGCGGGCTCTCGCGCGCGGCCAGCGGCGCGAAGCGGGCGGTGAGCCGGGCCGGGTACGGGATGGCGTCCACCGTGAGCCGGCCGCCCGACGGCCGGGCCAGCCCGGAGACGCGGGCGCGGTAACGGATGACGAGCGGCTCCCCGACCTTTCGCTCCCCCTCGAAGCGGACCTCCTTCACCTCCAGCGAACGGAAGCTGCGGGAGAGCGCCTGCTCCAGGGCGCGGCGGCGGCCTGTCTCGTCGAGTTGCTCGAGCGCCACCTTGGCGCCGGCACCGTCGAAGCCGGCGTAGGTCTCGGTTCCCTCGATGGTGGCGTCACCGCCGGGCTCCACCTGGATGCGGAGCAGGACCTCGTTGTTGTCGACTCCCGACGCCGCGGGCGTCCGCTCCCGGCGCAGCGACTCGCCCGGGCGCGGAAGTACCAGCGCCTCGGCGTCGCGAGCTCCGGGGGGCAGCTCCCCGAAGGGCGCCCAGCGAACCGACGGGTCGAGCCAGAACACCTTTCCTCCCGCCTCGGCCCGGACGGCCGCGACCGGGTAGAGCTCGAGGCGCGGGAAGCGCCATGGCTGCGGGTCGACGTAGAAGGGCCGGATGAGCGCCACCCGTGCCGGAATTCCCAGGGCGTCGAGGACCGCCAGCAGCACCAGGGTCCGGTTGCCGCGGCCACGGGAGAGGACGTGGCTGGCCTGGTCGGTGAGCGGCCCGTTCCCCTCGACCTTGTTCATCACCGCCTCGTGGGCGGCCCGGACGAGCGCCTCCCCGGTCCTGGGCGGCGCGTCCGGCGGGTTCCGGAGCGACCGGGCCAGGGCCTCGATCTCGGCGCTGGGGCGGATGCGCTCCAGGAGGGCGTCGGCGGCGGTCAGCGCCACCCCGTCGATTCCATCTCCCGAGCCCGCCTGGATCATCGGCACGAACTCGGAGAGGCCCGGGGCACTCGGCTCCCCGACCAGCGCCGGGACCAGACGGGCCTCGGCTCGCATCACGTCCCGGCCTCCCTGGCGAACGACCGCCGGGGGCGCCATGTGCTTCACGTCGAGTTGAAGGGCCCCGGCCGGCGCTGCCACCGCGTAGGTCGATCGGAAGAAGGGCATCTCCTCCCCCCGGAAGAAGAACGGGTCGGACACCCAGCCCGGCACCGAGGGGCCGCGAGCGGGGTGGGCGCGCATCCACTCGACCTCCAGGTAGTCCCCGGGCTCGAGCCCGGCCGCCGACAGGGTTCGCTTGTCGCCGCCGTGCTCCTCCGGCTCGAGAACGCGCCCGTCCCGCTTGCGGGTCTTGAGCTGGAGCAGGACCGCCCCACCCGGCACCTCGACCTCGCCCCACTTCTCCACCCCACGCGCGTCGTGCACGTGGATGACCTGGTGGGTTCGCTCGGTGGTGGAGCCGTCGACGTGCGCCTCCACGGCCGCGGCATCGAGCACCAGCGATGCCGGCGTGGTGACCGGCACCGCGGCGGCCTCGTATTCGCGGATGGTGGCCGGTCCGTCGTCGGCGAGGTCGGCGAGGACCTCGCGGCCGTCCTCGAGCGCCAGCCCGCGCCGGAGCAGGAGATCCGAGCCGTCGAGTGCGAGTGCTCGCTCGCGCGCAGCGCGGGCGGCGCTCGCCTGCCCGGAAAGCTCGAGCAGATCCGCCAGCCGGCGCTGGATGCGGGGGTCGCTCGGCCAGATCCGGGAAAGCTCCTCGACCTGGCCGATGGCGGCGGCCAGCTTTGCCCTGGGCCACGAGGATCCGCACCAGCGCGACGCGTGCGTCGATGCGGGACGGTGCTCCGCGAACCACCTCGCCCCAGATCGCCGCGGCGGAGGCCAGCTCGCCGCGCGTCCGCCGGTGCTCCGCGAGCCTCTCGCGCCCGGCCTGGCAACGACCGACCGCCTCCGCAGCCTCGTCCTCGAGCGCGACAGCGTCCCGCCGGGAGGCCATCTCGTAGAGCATCCTCGCGGCCACGCAGTTCCCGGCACGGGAGGCCTCGAGCACGATTCCCTCCGCCGCCTCCGGGAAGCTCTGCGCCACGAGCAGCCGCGCCCGCGCCAGGCGGGCACGCGGCCGGGCTCCGTCCGTCTCCGGCATCCCGGAGAGGAGGGCCTCGGCGTCGTCGAGCCGCCCACCGGCGATGGCCACGTCGATCAGCACGAGGCGCGTCGCCGCGTCGCCCGGGTCCATCCGGGAGGCCTCGCGCCAGTCGGCCTCGGCCCGCGCACGGGCGGTCCGCTCGTCCTGCGTGGCGTCTCCCGAAACCGCCTCCGCGCGGGCCGCGCGAACCACGGCTGCCTTCGGCGCCAGCGCCACCGCCTCGTCGAGGAGCGCCACCGCGGCCTGCCGGTCGTTGTCGACGCGGTCCCGCGCCGAGACGAGCCGGGCCAGTGCCGCTCCACCCTCGGCCTCGAGGGTGTCGCTGAGCGACCGCGCCGAGAGGATCGGCGGGGGGGGGCGCGACCCGACCACACCCGGGCCCGGGCCGGTGGCCGGCTTCCACTCGGCGTCGGCCGGCGCTCCGTCCTCGCGGGCCAGCGCCACCGCCAGGGTCGGGCGCGAGCCGCCGCGCGTGAGCTTCACGAGGACGCGATGGGTTCCCGCGCCGAGTTCCACCGGCACGACCTGCACGGCCGGGGGCCAGCCGGACCAGGCGAATCGCTCGGCCCTGGGCACCCCGTCGAGAAAGAGCCGGGCCGAGGCGGTGGTGCCGAGCGCGAGCAGGTAACGTCCGCCGCGAGCCAGCTGGAGGTCGGCGGCGAGGTACCAGACGTCGCCCGGGGCGGTCTCTCCGTCGAGCGAGGCAACTCCCTCCGGCGTCGGCAAGGTCCGGGACACGAGCGGCGCCCTTCCCGGCCGCTCCCATAGCGGGAGCCATGGCCCTGCCTCCGGAGCGAACGGGCGGGTCATGTCGAGGGCGTGCAGCGCGCCGAAGGGGCCGGCGATCGACCAGGCGTTGGCCACGCCGTTCTCCCCTCGCAGGCGCTCCGACACGGCGAAGGCGCCGCGCGCGTCGGCGGCGACGGCCCGCAGCGCCCGGGCCCGGTAGGCGGCCAGCCCGGTGAGCCGGCCGGAGTCGAGCGCGGACCCGATCGCGTCATCCGTCCGGTGGGCGAGAAGGGAAGAGGACAGCCCGACCTCGCCGAGGCGACGGAGCGCGACGATGGCGAGCGGGTGGCGCGGCGCGGCGGAGACGATGGCGAGCAGCGCCGCCACCTCGGCCTCCTCGTCGAGCGCGCGCTCGGCGAGCATGGCCTGTCCCAGGAGCGGCCACGGGTCGGAGGGGGCACGGGCCAGGTCGGCCTGGAAGCGGACCGCGGCCGCGGCCGGGTCTCCTCGCCCGAGCCAGTCGTGGAAGCCGGACGGACCGGAGGCTGGCGCGGCCAGGACGCGTGCCGCCACGAGCAGCGCCAGGAGCCCGGCGGCCCCTCGAAGGGTCTTCACGGCTTCCTCCCTTCGGCGTTGACCAGCCGGACCTGGCGCAGCAGCGCCCGGTCGAGCCCGGAGAGGAATTCCCGGAAGGCGGGGTAGTCGGCGGCAACGATGCGCCGCGCGGAGACCCGCAGCCGGCCCTCGGCCACGAGCTCCCCACCCTCCTCCCGCATCGACACCGACCAGGCGCCGAAGGTGCCTTCCCGTCGCTCCGGGGCCGGCAGCGACGCGGGCGACATTCCCGGCGGGAGCTTGTAACGGAGCGTGAACTGGTTGTCGAAGGGGTGCGGCAGGAGGAGGTCGTGCTTGCGGGTGGAGAGCGGCGCGTACGACTCCATCCAGTTCTGTCCCAGGCCGAACGGGGCGAGCTGCAGGCCTCCACTCTCCGGACGCGCCAGCCGCGGCACGGCAAGCCGGAAGGTCACGCGAACGTCGTCCTCGATCCGCGAGAGATCGCCCGTCGTCGACCTTCTCGGCCTTGAGGCCGGGGAAGGTTCGCGCGAAGCTCCGCTCCAGCGCGGCGAGCCGGCCGCTCTCCGAGAGCAAGGCGCGCCGGAAGTCGGGGGCCTGCGCCCCGGTGACCAGCGTGCGTCCGTCCACCACCGCCGACCCGTCGGCCGCGAGCGCGACCTGGTACTCGGAGCGCACCCGGTCGTCGCCCGGCGTGGCCTCGGGCAGCGTCCGGAAGGTGGGCCGGGCTCCGGGGTTCACCACCAGCACGGTGGCGCCGCGGTCCTCCGCCGGAAGCTCTCGCGAGCCCGACCCGGTGGCGGTGCCGTCGAGCCAGAGGTCGAACTCGGGCACGTAGAGGATGGCGTGGTTGAAGACGGCCAGCGAGGCGGGCGTCTCGGGAAGGCTGCCGAGCCGGTGCATCCGGAGCAGCACCAGGCGCGAGTCGATCCCGGCCGGCTCGAGCAGCGCCAGCATCAGGCTCGCCTTGTCCTTGCAGTCGCCGAAGCGGCGGGTGAGCACCTGCTCCACCTGGTAGGGCTTGTATCCGTGGATGCCGAACTCGAGCCCCACGTAGCGGGTGCTGGTCACCACCTCGTCGTAGACGGCGCGCACGATCTCGAGCCGGATCTCCTTCTCCGGGCGCCCCGCGTTCTCCGGTCGGCCCCGCACCTCGGCGACGATCCGAGCCGACGCGGCGCGGATTCCGGGCCCCGGTCGAAGCTGCTCCCGGACCAGTCCCTCGTAGAACCGGGCCACCTCGTCCCAGCTGCCGTAGGTGGAGACGTGGACGTAGGGCGTCGACTCGGTCATGCCGGGCATGCCGGGCTCGGGCTGCAGGCGCGGCAGGTCGGTGGCGGTCCAGCGGTACTCGCGGACGCCGCCGGGCAGGTCTTTCACCGAACGTGACACACCGGCGAGCTTCGGATCGCTGGTGTGGATGGTGCGGGAGGCAGGGGCAAGCAGCACGTAGTCCATCCGCTCCCTGCGGACCTGATCGGCGAAGGGGATGACCTCCCCGAAGTAGTCGGAGAGCAGGTTCTCGGAGGCCACGTCGTCCACCCGCCAGGCCAGCTCGAGCACGTCGCCGGGGGCGAGCGAAGGCAGCACCACCTGCCGCACCCGGGTGTCGTAGTAGAGCCGGTACCAGGGCTCGCTCGCGCTCCGGTCGGCCTCCTGGTGCGTCTCCACCACCGTGCCGTCCGGCTTCCAGACCCGGGCCCGCTCCACCCGCACGTCCTGACGCCCGGGCACGTAGCCGATGGGGTGGGTCCGGAAGCCCTCCATCCCACGGGGCGTGTACACCTTGGCCACGACCTGGAAGTAGGCCGAGGAGAGGCCGGACGGGAAGACGCGCGTCACCTTGGTCTCGGAGAGGACCGCGACGTCCTCGTCGGCCCGGCGCGCGGGCGCCTCCCGGGCGAGCGCCGCGGCATCGACCAGGTACGGGGTCTCGAAGCGTTCCCGCCGGGGCTCGAGCTGGCGGACCAGCTCCTTCAGCTGCGGGGTCTGGGGCTTCAGCTCGAGCGCCTTCTGCAGCTCGACGAGCGCGTCGCCCCGGCGCCCTTCCCGCAGGAGTTGCCGCCCGCGCCGCTCGTGCACCTCCGGCTCGTCGGGCGAGAGGCGAGCTGCGTCGTGGTAATCGGCCTCGGCCGGATCGGCGCGCCCGTTGGCGGCGAGCAGGTCGGCGCGCCTCAACCGGAGCAGGGGATCTCCGGGCGCGAGCCGGATGGCGTCGCCGAGGAGCTCGAGGGCGCCGTCGACGTCACCGCCCTCGAGGAGCAGGGTGGTGAGCGCGCTGCGGGCCTGCGCGTCGTCATGTCGCATCGCCAGGACCTTCCGGTACCAGCGCATGGCGTCCTCGACCCGCGCGAGCCGCCGGGAGACGCGGGCGGCTCCATCGGCCGCGCCGGGCAGGCCGGGCATCTCCTCGGCCAGCCGGAGGAGTTCGAGCTGCGCGCGCGACGGATAGCCCACCGCCTCCCACGCCTGGGCGAGCGAGCCGCGGGCTGCCGCCCACCGGGGCCAGTCGGCGGCGATCGGCTCCAGCTGGCGCACCGCCTCCTGGGCGCGTCCGTGGCGGATCTCCTCCTCGGCGAGCGCCAGCCTCGCGACCGGGTTGGCCGGGTCGGCCCGCAGCGCCGCCTCGAACCGCTCCCTTCGGCGGTTCGGGTCCAGGTCCTCGAGCCGGGCCGCGAGAAGCTGGGCCTCGGCGTCGCCCGGAAGGAGGTCGGCGGCGCGGCGGGCTTCCCGGCTCGGCGCGTGCTCACCCGCGTCCTCCGAGAGCTTCTCGCCGAGGGCCGTCGCGAGATCCATGCGGGCCTTGCCCTCTGCCGCGCCGCGCGCCCGCGCAGCACGGCGCGCCAGCGTCGTCACGAGCGATTCCACGCGGACGGGTCGTGGCGCGGGACCGGCGGCGAGAGGCGGAGCTGGCGGCATCGCCGCAGGCCTGGCGTCGATGGGCTCGCCGACCAGGTCGGTGAGGCGCAACGCCAGCGCCATCTCGCCCTGGTCCTGGGCAAGCTTCACCAGGATCCGGTTCGGGCCCTTGCGCAGCGTGACCTCGACTGCGGCCTGGTCGAGCCGCGCCGGGTGGTAGGCGGACTCGACGAGCACCTGCGTTCCATTCACCCAGACGCGAAAGGCGCCGCTGGCGCCGATCCAGAGCCGGGCCCGCTGCTGGCGGGCCACCTCGGGAACGGCCAGAGCGTAGACCACCGCCTCCCGCTGCGGCCGCACCGCCGTGCCGATGGCGAGGATGCCGCGGAACTCCAGCTCGGGCGGCAGGGGGCGCCAGCCCACCTCGCGCGCCTTGCCGGGAAAGCGGGCGCCGAGGTCGATCGCAACCTCGGGCGGAAACTCGCGCTCGAGGCCTCTTCGCCCCTCGTTGTCGAAGGGCCCGGCGATCCACCATCCCCGGACGAACCCGAGCCGTTCCCGCTCCGCATCGGCCCGGTCCGGATTGCCGCGCGATTCCTCTACCGAGGCGAGAAACCAGCGCGCCAGCGCCCGGACCTCCGGATGCGCCCTGGGATCGCCCGCGACGGCCCGGTAGGCCGCTGCCGTGCGCGAGAGGTCGGAGAGCGCCGGCTCGAGCTCTCGGATTCGCACCAGCGGAGCGATGGCGCGCGCCTCGGCGTGGCCCTTGCGGAGGTCGGCTGCGGCGGCCTCGAATGCGGCGACGGCGGGGTCGCCGTTCGCGGGCCCGGCGGGGGGCGTCCCTGCGGCGAGGAGCGCCAGGGGGAGGAGAAGGGAGGTGAGCGGCACGCCCGGAGTCTACCCCCGGAACGTCCCGCGAATTCCGCGGATCGGTCCGGCCACTCGGTCCTGTCACTCGGCCCGGGCCAGCGCCACCACGGTGATGCTGCGGGCACCCGCCTCCCGGAGCGCCTGGCACGCGGCCTCGGCGGTGGCTCCGGTGGTCACGACGTCGTCCACGAGCACCAGGTCGAGCCCGGTCACCGCCTTCGAGGCGGCAAAGGCGCCCTCGGACGTTGCTGGCCCGCGCGGCGCGGTCGCGCCCCACCTGCGGCGGGGTCTCGCGGACCCGGCGCATCGCGCCGCGAAGGAACCGCAACCCCGAGGCGCGGGCGAAGGACCCCGCGAGCAGCATGGCCTGGTCGTAGCCCCTCTGGATCCGGCGCCGGCGCCCGAGAGGAACCCAGACCACGCGGGCTCCCGGGGGAACCTCGACCCGCCCGGCCAGCCAGCGCCCCAGCGGGACGGCGGCCTCGGCGCGGTCGCCGTACTTGAGTGCATGGATGGCGTCGGCGATGGGTCCGCCGAAGAGCGCCCCCGCTCGGACGTCGCCGGCCACGCCGGGCTCGCCAGGCACGCCAGGCTCGCCAGGCACCGGGTCGATGGCCCCTTCGCAGAGGGCGCAGAACGGGGACGCCGGCTGCGGCGCGTCTCCGCAGGCCGGGCAACGCGGCGGAAAGGCGAGGTCGAGAAGCGCGCCTCCGAAGGCCTGGAACGCCCCTGCCACCCTATTTCACCAAGAGTCCTAGCCCCTTCATCTCCTTGGGCTGGGGAAGACCCAGGACTTGAAGGGCGGTGGGGGCGACATCGGCGAGCACGCCGTCCGTTCTCAGCTTCGCGCCGCGCAGGTCGGGGTCGGCCAGGATGAAGGGCACCGGCCCCAGCGTGTGGGCGGTGTGTGGCTCGCCCGTGACCGGGTCGGTCATCATCTCGCAGTTGCCGTGGTCGGCCGTGACCATCATGGCCATCCCGGCCTCCTTCGCGGCGGCCCAGAGCCGGCCGATGCACTCGTCGACCACCTTGACGGCCTTCACCGCGGCGTCGAGCCGGCCGGTGTGCCCGACCATGTCGGGATTGGCGAAGTTGACGAGAATGAAGCCGTAGCGCTTCGATCGCACCGCCTCGACCACCTTGTCGGCGACCTCGCGCGCGCTCATCTCCGGCTTCTCGTCGTAGGTCTTCACGTCGCGCGGGCTGGGAACGAGGACGCGGTCCTCGCCGGGAAAGACCGTTTCCCGGCCGCCGTTGAAGAAGAACGTGACGTGGGCGTACTTCTCGGTCTCGGCGCAGCGGAGCTGCTTCAACCCGGCCCGCGACACGATCTCCGGGAAGATCTCGTTGGGCTGCTCGGGCGGGAAGGCCGCAGGCAGATCGAAGGTCTCGTCGTACTGGGCCATGCCCACGAACGCCGAGAGGCGGGGGCGCGCCGAGGCGTCGAAGTCCTTGAACCCGGGCTGCATGAAGGCACGGGTGATCTCGCGGGCCCGGTCGGCGCGGAAGTTGAAGAAGACGAGCGAATCGCCGTCCTTCAGCCGGGCCAACGGCTCCCCTCCCCCGTTGACCACCACGGTGGGCTTCACGAACTCGTCGGTCTCGCCGCGGGCGTAGGCCTGCTCGACGGCATTCACCCCGGAGGTGGCCTTGAATCCCACCGACCTGACCATGGCGTCGAAGGCCTCCTTCACCCGGTCCCAGCGCTTGTCGCGGTCCATGGCGAAGAAGCGCCCCATGACCGTGGCCACCTTGCCGTAGCCCTTCTCCTTCATGCGCCTCTCGAGCGACTGGACGTAGCCGAGACCGCTCCTCGGCGGGGTGTCGCGTCCGTCGAGAAAGGCGTGAACGTAGGCCCTTGGCACCCCCTCGCGCCGGGCTAGCTCGAGGAGCGCGTGCAGGTGCTCGTCCTGGCTGTGCACGCCGCCGTCGGAGACCAGCCCCATGAAGTGGACCGCGCCGCCGACCGCCTTGGCCTTGCGCACCGTCTCGAGCAGCTCGGGGATCTGGAAGAAGGAGCCGTCCTCGATGGCGCGATTGATGCGCACCAGGTCCTGGTAGACGATCCGCCCGGCGCCGAGGTTGGTGTGACCGACCTCGGAGTTTCCCATCTGCCCCTCGGGCAGTCCGACGGCGAGACCCGAGGTCCGCAGCGCGGTCGACGGGTAGTCTCGCACCAGCGCGTCCATGTTGGGGGTGCCGGCGATGGCGATGGCGTTGGCTTCTCTTTCGACGCGGATGCCCCAGCCGTCGAGAACGACCAGCAGGACGGGCTTCACCTTGGGCAAGGAAACCTCTCTCGGCGCGGCGTGCGCGCCCTGGATGGAGGGCAAAGCCTAGGCGACGACCCCCGGGTTCTCAAGTGAACCCACGCCCGAGGCCATGCCAGAGCCGGGCCAGCCTGGGCGGGGCGCGGACGAGACGAGGGCGACGTTCACTTGTGGTACGGCTCGCCGCGAAGGATGGTGAAGGCCCGGTAGAGCTGCTCGAGGAGCACGAGCCGGGCCAGGCGGTGGGCCAGCGTGAGGCGGGAGAGGCAGAGCGACTCGGCGGAGCGGGTCCGGATGGCCTCGCCGTGCCCGTCGGAGCCGCCGATGACGAGCGTCACGTCCTTCGCCCCCTCGATCCAGGCGCCCACCCGGCGGGCAAACTCGAGGCTGGTCGTCTCCTTGCCGCGCTCGTCGAGGAGCACCACCCGCTCGCCGTCGGCGATCCGGTCGAGCAGCGACTTCGCCTCCTCGTCCCTGGCCCGGGGCGTCCCGGCCGCGCGCCGCGCCTCGGGCACCTCCTCGACCGAGAACTTCACGTACCGGGAGATGCGCCTCGCGTACTCCTCGACGGCCGGGGCGTAGAGCCCGGAACGGTCCTTCCCCACCGAGAGCAGGCGCAGGCGCACGGCAGGAGTCTACCGCGCCTGCCCACCCTGCCGGGTCACGGCCTTGGCCAGCACCTCGTACGGCTGCGCCCCCACCACGCGCTCGGTCCCGATGTCGAAGGTGGGGATGCCGGTCACGCCGGCGGCGGCGGCCTCGCGCCCCATGGCGGCCACGCGTGCCAGGATCTCCGGCTGGCGGCTCTCCCGGATCGCAGCGGCGCCCCCGAGCCCCGGGAACCCGACGTCCTCCGCTACCCGTGCCAGGACCGCGTCGTCCTCGATGTCGAGGCCGCTGCGCCAGTAGGCGTCCATGAGGGCCGTGCGAACCTCGTGGAGCTTGCCTCGATCGCGCGCCCACTCGGCGAGCGCCAGCGCCTTGCGCGTGTTGGGCTTGTGGGGCGGGATCACCATGCCGGTGACCCCCTGCGCCTTCGCGAAGTCGAGCAGGTACGGGCGCATCTTCGCCACCCGCGCCGCCCCGAACATGTCGTCGAGCGGCAGGCCGCCGGCAGGGATCTCCGGGTGCAGCTCGAAGCCGCGCCAGTCGAGCTCGACGTCGAATTCGGCTTGCAGCCTGACCAGGCTGCTCTGCTCCGCGATGAAGCAGAAGGGTCAGACGAAGTCGGACCAGATTCGTATCGGAATGGCCATGGCACGGTCCCCTAATCCGGAACATGATCCCCCGCATGAAAGCCAAGCCGAAGACCACCGCGCCCTCCATGGAGGTCCGCAAGCGCGTGGCGCTCGTGGCACACGACAACAAGAAGGAGGACCTGCTCGACTGGGCCCGATTCAACCAGGGCACCCTCTCCCGCCACGAGCTCCTCGGGACCGGCACGACCGGCAAGCTCATCCAAGACCGGCTCGGTCTCGACGTGCAGCGGCTGCTGTCCGGACCTCTGGGCGGCGACCAGCAGCTCGGCGCGATGATCGCCGAGGGCAAGCTCGACGTGCTCATCTTCTTCTGGGACCCGCTCGAGCCGCAGCCGCACGACACCGACGTGAAGGCGTTGCTCCGGATCGCGGTGCTCTACAACATCCCCACCGCGTGCAACCGCGCCACGGCCGACTTCATCGTCTCGTCGCACCTCATGGCCGAGACCTACGGGGGGTCGCCGTCGGCGACGAAGGCCCCGCCCCCCGCGCCGGTGGAGTGACGGAGCCGGTCCACCCAGGCCATCCAAGCTGGTAGTCTGCCGCGCGCTTGGACGTCCCTCTCCCCACGCTCGCACTCCTCGTCCTGGCCTCCTTCGTCGCCGGCACCGTGGACGCGATCGGGGGCGGCGGCGGGCTCCTGACCCTGCCGGCCCTTCTCGCGGCCGGCCTCCCGCCCGCGCTGGCGCTGGGGACCAACAAGGGTCAGAGCGTCTTCGGATCGGGCGCGGCGCTTCTCCGCTACGCCCGGGCCGGCCTCGTGGACGGACGCGTGGCGCGAATCACCTTTCCGGCCGGATTCGCGGGATCCCTCGGCGGGGCGGCGCTGGTCCTGCTCGTCCCGCCAGCGGCGCTGCGTCCGGTCGTGCTCGGGCTGCTCGTGGTGGTGGCGGTGGTCCTCGCGCTGCGCCCGGCCGCCCCGGCGCCGCGTCCCGCGGGATCCCGGAGATCCCTCCTCGTGGCCGCCGCCATCGCGCTCGTGATCGGGACCTACGACGGCTTCTTCGGCCCGGGCACCGGGACCTTCCTCATCTTCGGCTTCGTCCTCTTCTTCGGAGCCGGGATGCGCGAGGCCTCCGCCGACGCCAAGGTGGTGAACTTCGCGTCGAACCTGGCGGCGGTCGCGCTCTTCTGGTCGCGCGGGCTGGTGGCCTGGCAGGTGGCGCTCCCCATGGCGGCCGGGCAGTTCGCAGGCGGCCTGGCAGGTGCGCACCTGGCCGTCCGCGGCAGCGACCGGCTGGTGCGCTGGGTGGTGCTGGCGGTGGTCTTCGTACTGGTGGTGAAGCTGGGTGCGGACCTGGTCCGGGGGTAGACCCTGCTCGGCTCGTGAGGGCGGGTCAGCAGGCCTCGTACTTCCAGTTCCGTGCACCCGGACGCACCCACGCCGTCCACCTTGCCCCCGCGGGCCCCGCGCCATAGACCGGGTGCATGTCCGCGATCGCCGCGATCCTCCTCCTCGTCCTCGCCGTCCCGCCCGACACCATCGCGCCGCCCCCGTCGCCCTCGCCGTCACCTCCCGATCCCATCGCCCAGCTCGTCGGCGCGCTGGCTCGCCTCCCGGCCACCACGCCGGTCCGCGCCCGCGTCGAGCACCGGGTGACATTCACTCAGGGTGACGAAGAGCAGGCGCCGCCGGCCGGCACGGCCACGGCGACCGCATCGTCGGGGCCGGACGGGCTGCGGGTCGCCTGGAGCCCGTCCTTGATCGCCCGGGCCGAGGCCGAGGAACGGGAGCGGCTCCACGATCCCGATGCCCAGACACCCGCTCGCGACGCCATCGGCGACCTGCGCACGCTCGGGATTGCCCGCGCGCTGGACGCGGTTCCCGAGATGCTGCGATCGCTCTACGACGCCAAGGTCCTCGAGGACACGGTGGAGCCGTTCGAGGGCGCGCCCACCCGGGTCCTCCTCCTCCAGGTGAAGCCGGCGATCGCCTCGCGGGACCGGAAGTACGTGAAGGACGTCGAGGCGACGGCCAAGGTCTGGCTCGGCCCGCGACGGCGTGCCCCTGGCCACGGACAGGCGCGTGCTCCTCAAGGGACGCATCTTCCTCATCATCACCTTCGAGATCGAGCAGAAGGAGAGCCTCCGCTTCGGCCGGAGCGGTGACCGGCTGGTCGTGCTGCGACACGAGAGCGATTCCCGGTCGGCGGGGGCTGGCGAGCGGAGGGACCGGCACGCGCTGACGACGCTCAACCTGCTCGAGTGATCCGGCGCCGCCGGCCACCGGCGGTCCTGGCTCGGGCTCGGTAAGCAACCGCACGTTCGGCGGCCACGGGTGACCGAGGGGAGGCCGGATCGAGCCCGTCGCGCTCCTCCAGCACGAACTGTCCTCCCGGAACGACGGCCGTGAGGAGCTCGAAGAACTTGGACACGGTCGGCACGCTGCTTCCCTGCTCATAGCGGGCGTACGCGGTCTTCGAACGCGCTCCTAGCCTACGGGCCACATCCGCGAGAGATAACCCATGCTTCTCCCTCTGTCGGCGAAGGAGCACCGCCACGAGGGCGGCCGGGGAGTTCGACCCGACCTCGAGCGCGTCCCCTGGTCCGCGGAAGACGGTGGCCCGAAAGTCCTCTCGACCGGCCATGGTCTCGACCAGGTCGACCAGCATCCGAAGGGCCTCCGGCTCGGTCCGCCCCTGGGTCAGGGCGTCGAGAATGGGAACCTCGACGAGCCAGAGCTTACCTTCGCGCCAGATGCGTCCTTTGAGCTTCACGAGTCGATACCTCTCGGTGAACTGGCCTTCTGGATGATCTTCCGGGCGAGCTGCTCGCTGACGTCCGCGTGCCTGGGCACGTACTCGAGACGCTCGCCGTCGGTCCAGACATCGTGCCTGCCGCCGTGACGCTCGAGCACCCATCCCAGCGCTCGGAGACGGGCTTCGAGTTCACGGCGCTTCATTGAACTATCGTACACGTATACGGGTACGATGGCAATTCCTCGACGCCATGGAGACGCCGGTGCGTTTCACCAGGTGAAACGCGACATTCGCGTCACGGCTTCCCTGTGGACGAGGAGCGGACCTTCGCGGCGTCGGGCCGTCAGGGCGGGCCCGGCCACGAGAGCACCGCCGCCCCGCCAGCAACGAACGCCGCGCCGATCCACTGCCGCGCCGACACCCGCTCGCCGAGGAGGATCGCCAGCAGCTGGGCGAAGACCACCGAGGTGTTGCGCAGCGTGAGCGCCGCCCCGGCGCCGGCCAGGGACAGGCCGTCGAGGAAGAGCAGGAAGGACGCGGTGGCGATGGCTCCGGCGGCACCGCGACGGATCGCATCGCGCCAGCTCCCGGCCGGCGCGACCTCGCCGCCGAGGCGCGCCGCCGCCCAGACCAGCGGCAGCGCCACGCCGAGCGCCACCGCGAAGATCGGCGCGGGGGAGGCGCCGGTGAGGAGCGCCCGGTCGTAGCAGAGGTGGTAGCCGGCGATGGTGGTCGCGCAGACCGCTGCGAGCGCAACCCCGGCCCGGCTGGCGCGGTCATGCCCCGCCAGGGCGACGGCCGCGACCCCGAGGCCTACCAGGGCCGCGCCTGCCGCCCCGCGCACCGTGACCGGCTCGTTCAGCCAGAGGGCCGCGGCCGGCCAGACCAGCAGCAACGCCCCGCCCCGCGCGATGGCATAGACCGCCCCGTAGCTCGCCCGGGCCAGGGCGGCGGCGAGCGAGAGGAAGTAGAGCCCCTCGAAGAGCCCGGCCGCGCCGGTCCAGAGAAGCCCTTCCATCGTGGGGAAGCCGCTGCCCGGGCGGATCCACGCGACCGCGGCCGCGAACACCAGCGCAGAGGAGAGCACGCCGAGGATGGCGCCCTGCGGGCGACGCTCCCGCTTCAGCATCGCGTTCCACGACGCGTGGAGGAAGGCGGAGGCGAGGAGCTCGAGCGGGCCCTGGATCACGAGCGCTACTTCACCCCGAAGACGACCTCCACCCGCGCGCCGTACTCCAGCTCCCCCTCGGCGACCGGAACCGGCGCCGAGTCGGCGGCCATCGATCGGGCCATCATGGGCATCCCCATGGGCCGGGGCGAGATGCCCCCTTCGCTCACGGTGAAGAAGTCGCCGAGCTCGACGCCGGCGGCGATGGCGATGGCCCTGGCCTTCTCCCGCGCCGCGCCGTAGGCCTGCGCCAGCGCCTCGAGCTGCTGCGGCTTCGGGTCGAGCCTCTCCATGCGCAGCGAGTGGAGCTGGTTCGACCCGGCCGCGGTCACCGTGTCGAGGATCTTCCCGAGCTTGGCGAGCTCGCGCACCCTCACGTCGGCCGCCGTCGAGACCCGGTAGCCGGCGATGGGCTGCTGCTTGCCGTCCTTCCAGGGGCGGTCGATGGTCACGTCGTAGCGGACGGTGCGGACGTCCTTGGCGGCCACGCCGGCCTTCGCCACCGCGTCGAGCACGGCCTTCATCTTCTCCGTCACCTCGGCCGTGGCCGCGCCCACGGTCCTGGCCGTGGCCTCCACGCCCACGGTGAAGGAGGCCGAGTCGGGCGCCACCGACACCTTGCCCTCGCCGGAGACGACGATGCTCCGCGGCGGGCGGTGCGGCATGCCCGGCACCGGGCCCGGGCCAGGCGGATGGGCCGGGACGCGCAGGGCCGCGGCGTCCTGGGCCAGCGCACTTCCCGTGAAGAGGACCAGCGACAGCGCCGCGACGGCTGCGATTGCGCGTCTCGCCATGCTCAGGCCTTGGCCTTCGGCGCCGCCACCGGCCCGCCGGGAACCAGGTTCACCGGGTTCATGGCCTTGGCCAGCTGCTCGTAGAGGGCGTACTTCTCCATGGCGAGCCGCTGCGCCTCGTCCACCAGCCGCTTGTAGTTCTCCGGGTCGAGCTGCTCGACCATCCGGAAACGGGTCTCGGTGGCCATGAACTCGGCCAGCGAGACCTTGGGGATCCCGCTGTCGAGCCGGAGCGGGCTCTCTCCCAGCGCCGCCTTTCGCGGGTCGCAGCGGAAGAGCGGCCAGTAGCCGGAGTTCACCGCCAGTTCCTGGTGCACGATGGAGTCGGCCATGTCGTAGCCGTGGGCGATGCAGTGGCTGTAGGCCACGATCACGGACGTGCCGGGGAAGCTGTCGGCCTCCTTCATGGCGTTCACGCTCTGCACGTCCTTGGCCGCCATGGCCACGCGGGCCACGTAGGCGTTGCCGTAGGTCATGGCCAGCATGGCCAGGTCCTTCTTCTGCACCGACTTGCCGCCCATGGCGAACTTGGCCGCGGCGCCCATGGGCGTGGCCTTGGACGCCTGGCCGCCGGTGTTCGAGTACACCTCGGTGTCGAGCACCAGGATGTTCACGTCCCGGCCCATGGCGATGACGTGGTCGAGGCCGCCGTAGCCGATGTCGTAGGCCCAGCCGTCGCCGCCGACGATCCAGATGCTCTTCTTCACCAGGTAGTTGGAGAGCTGCTCGAGCCGCCTCGCCACCGGGAGGTCCACCCCGGCCAGCTTGGACCGCAGCACGTTCACCCGCCCGCGCTGGGCCTCGATCCCGACCTCGGCCGACATGTCGGCCTCCAGCAGCTCCTTCACGAGATCGCCGCCGACCTTGCCGCCGACCTCCCTCAGCAGATAACGCGACTGCTCGGACAGCTTGTCCACCGCCAGGCGGATGCCCAGCCCGAACTCGGCGTTGTCCTCGAAGAGCGAGTTGGCCCAGGCCGGACCGCGCCCGGCGTCGTTCATCGAGTAGGGCGTGGTCGGGAGGTTCGCCCCGTAGATCGAGCTGCAGCCCGTGGCGTTGGCGATGATGGCCCGGTCGCCGTAGAGCTGGGTGAGGAGCTTGACGTACGGGGTCTCGCCGCAGCCGGCGCAGGCACCCGAGTACTCGAAGAGCGGCTCCAGGAACTGGGTCCCCTTCACGTCGAGCTTCACCTTGGTGCGATCGGCCTCGGGGAGCGCCAGGAAGAACTCGTAGTTGCGCTTCTCCTTCTCCCGCAGGGGCGCCATGGGCTCCATGTTGATGGACTTGTGCCCCTTCTGCGTCTTCGACTCGACGGGGCAGAACTCCACGCAGACCCGGCAGCCGGTGCAGTCCTCGGGCGCGACCTGGATGGTGTACTTGGCCCCCTTCACGTCGGCCGACTTGAAGTCGAGCGACTTGAAGGTGGAGGGCGCGGTCTTGAGATTGTCGGCCGGGTAGTACTTGGCCCGGATGGCGGCGTGCGGGCAGATGAGCGCGCACTTGTTGCACTGGATGCAGATCGACTGGTCCCACACCGGGATCTCGAGCGCGATGGCGCGCTTCTCCCACTGGGTGGTGCCGCTGGGCCACGTGCCGTCGACGGGGAAGGCCGAGACCGGAAGCAGGTCGCCCTTCCCTGCCATCATGATCGAGGTGACCTTCTTCACGAAGTCGGGCGCCTTCTCGGAGACGAGCGGCGGCCGAGGCGGGCTGGTCACCTTCTTGCCCTCGAGCTTCACCTCGTGGAGGTGGGCCAGCGTGGCGTCCACCGCCTCGAAGTTCTTCTTCACCACCTCGGCGCCCTTGCGGCCGTAGGTCTTCTCGATGGACTTCTTGATCAGCTCGATGGCGCGGTCGCGCGGCAGCACGCCGGAGATGGCGAAGAAGCAGGTCTGCATGATGGTGTTGATGCGGCCACCCATGCCGCTGTCCTTGGCCACGCGGACCGCGTCGATCGTGAAGAAGCGCAGCTTCCGGTCGAGGATCTCCGCCTGCACCTCGGCCGGCAGCTGCTCCCAGACGTCCTCGGGGGCGTACGGCGAGTTGAGGAGGAAGACCGCGCCCGGCGCGGCGGCGTCGAGCATCTCGTACTTCTCGAGGAAGCTGGACTGGTGGCAGGCCACGAAGTTGGCGCTGGTGACCAGGTACGAGCTGCGGATCTGTTCCGGCCCGAAGCGCAGGTGGGACACGGTCACGCTGCCCGACTTCTTGGAGTCGTAGACGAAGTAACCCTGGGCGAAGTTGGGCGTGTCCTCGCCGATGATCTTGATCGAGTTCTTGTTGGCGCCGACGGTGCCGTCGGCCCCCAGGCCCCAGAAGTGGCAACGGACCACGCCCTTGCCCTCGGTCTGGTAGGAGGCGTCCCAGGGGAGAGACAGGTGGGTCACGTCGTCGTGGATACCCACCGTGAAGTGACGCTTGGGGCGGGCGCGGGTCATCTCGTCGTAGACCGACTTCACCATGGCCGGCGTGAACTCCTTCGAGGAGAGGCCGTAGCGGCCGCCGATCACGGTGATCTCGTGGTGGAAGCGGTCGATGTGGGCCTGCTGCGCCTCGCGGAGCGCGGTGACCACGTCCTGGTAGAGCGGCTCGCCCAGGCTGCCCGGCTCCTTGGTGCGGTCGAGCACGGCGATGGAGGTGGTCGTGCGGGGCAGCGCCTTCATGAAGGCGCCGAGGGCGAAGGGGCGGTAGAGCCGGACCTTCACGAGGCCGACCTTCTCTCCCCGGGCGATGAGGTCCTCGACCGTCTCGTGCGCCACCTCGGCGCCCGAGCCCATCATGATGACGACCCGCTCCGCCTCTGGATGGCCCACGTAGTCGTAGAGGTGGTACTGGCGGCCGGCGACCTTGGCGAAGTCGTCCATGGCCGCCTGAACGTGACCGGGCGCGTCGGTGTAGAAGGAGTTGCAGGCCTCGCGAGCCTGGAAGAAGGCGTCGGGGTTCTGGGCGGTGCCGCGGATCACCGGCGCGTCGGGCGTGAGCGCCCGCCCCCGGATGTGGGCGATCAGGTCGTCGGTGATCATCTTCCTGAGATCGTCGTCGTCGAGCAACTCGATCTTGGCCACCTCGTGCGAGGTGCGGAAGCCGTCGAAGAAGTGGACGAAGGGCACCCGGCTCTTGAGCGACGCGCGCTGCGAGATGAGCGCGAAGTCGTGGGCCTCCTGCACCGAGTTGGAGGCCAGCAGGCCGAAGCCGGTCTGGCGGACCGCCATCACGTCGGAGTGGTCTCCGAAGATGGAGAGCGCGTGGGTGGCCACCGCGCGCGCCGAGACGTGCATGACGAAGGGCGTCAGCTCGCCGGCGATCTTGTACATGTTCGGGATCATCAGCAGCAGCCCCTGCGACGCCGTGAAGGTCGTCGTGAGCGCTCCGCCCTGGAGGGCGCCGTGGACCGCGCCGGCGGCGCCGCCCTCCGACTGCATCTCCACCACCGTGGGGACGAGCCCCCAGATGTTCTTCTTGCCGAAGGCCGACCACTCGTCCGCCCACTCGCCCATGTTGGACGAAGGGGTGATGGGGTAGATGGCGATGACCTCGTTCGTGCGGTGGGCGACCGAGGCGACTGCCTCGTTGCCGTCCATCGTCACCATCATCCGCTGCTTGGACTTGGGCATGCGTCCTCCGGCGTTCGGGCCGCTCGTGGGTGGTTCGTGAGGGGGACGGATTCTACCCCGCTCCCGGGCCGATGTACCCATGGGAATGAGCGAACGGCACGGCGCGAGACGCAACCGGTCGTTGACCGATGTCAAGGATGGAGTTACGCGCCCCCGACCCGCCGGATCACCGCCAGGAAGAGCTTGATGACGACCGCGTTGGCAAGGTCGAGGAAGAACGCGCCCACCAGCGGCACGATGACGAAGGCCAGATGCGCCGGCCCGAAGCGCCCGGTGACGGCCTGCATGTTGGCGATGGCCGTGGGCGTGCCGCCCAGGCCGAATCCGCACTGCCCTGCTCCGAGCACGACCGCTTCGTACGTGCCCCCCATCGCAGGATAGACGACCTTCACGACCCAGACCGCCATGAGCGCGGCCTGCGCCGCCAGGATGAGGAGCACCGGAAGCGCGAGGTCGGCGAGTTCCCAGAGTCGCAAGGTCATGAGCGCCATGGCCAGGAAGAGCGCCAGGCTGACGTTTCCGGCCACCGACACGGCCCGGTCGAAGGGCTCGTAGCCGGCCAGCCAGGTGAGCCCGTTGCGCAGGACCACCCCGGCGAACAGCACGGGGACGAAGACGGGAAGCTCGAAGGCCGAGCCGGCCAGGGCGCCGGCCGCCACCTGGCCCAGCCAGAGGCAAACGGCGATGAGAGCCAGGGTCTCGACGAGCGCCGGGGCGGTGATCAACCGAACCGCCGCGGGCTGCTCGAAGCCGACCGGGCCCTCCTCCTTGCCTTCGTCGGCGGCGGGCTCCGGCCTTCGCCGCTTCATCAGCCAACCGGCCACCGGGCCGCCGGTGACGCCGCCCAGCACGAGCCCGAACGTCGCGGCGGCCACGCCGATCTCGGTGGCCGAAGCGATACCGCCCTGGCCTCCGAGGGCGGCTCCCCAGGCGGCGGCGGTGCCGTGGCCGCCGGAGAGGGAGATGCTCCCGGCCAGCAGGCCCACCCGGGGGTCGAGGCCGAGCCCCGTCGCCATCGCCACGCCGAGCGCGTTCTGCACCAGCAGGAAGGTCAGCACCAGGGCCAGGAACCTCACGAGCGTGCGGCCGCCGGCGGCCAGGCTCTTCAAGTCCGCGCCGAGTCCGATGCTGGCGAAGAAGGCCAGCATGAGCGGGGTCTGCAGCCCCACCTCGAACCGGAAGTTGGCCCCGGCGCCGGCGTGGGCTGCCCACAGGACGAGCGCCACGGCAACGCCGCCGGCCACGGGCTCCGGGATGCTGAAGTTTCGCAGCAGCGCGATGCGGGCGACCAGCAGGCGCCCGGCCAGCAGCACGACCGACGCGGCGACGAAGGTCTGGTAGCCGTCGATCTGGATCGCGGACGTCATGAACCGGTGCGGATCAGGTGGGGATCCGCACCCGGGGAGCGTCGGCCCAGAGCCCTTCCAGATCGTAGAAGCCGCGCGATGTGGGGGACATGACGTGAATCACCACGTCGCCGAAGTCGAGGAGCACCCAGCCGCCGCCACTCTTGCCCTCGGCGCCGAGCCGCTGCGCGCCGAGCGAGGTGAGCCGGTCGTCGACGAAATCGGCCACGGCCGCCGCCTGCCGGTCGCTGTCGGCGGAGAGGACGACGAAGTAGTCGGCGACGCCGGAGAGGCCGCGCACGTCCATGATCACGGCGTCCTCGGCCATCTTGTCGAATCCGGCGGCGACCGCTGCGAGCGCGCGGACCTGCCCTTCGTCGGGCGGCAGCGAGGTCGCGGCGACGGGGGTCGAGGCCCGGGCCGCGCGGGCCGGCGTGGGAGCCTTGCGCGGCCCCAGCTCGGACCTCGGGCGGAGCGCGGCAGCCTTGAGCCCCTTGCGTGGGCCCTTGGGGGCGGAGGCCCCCCTGCGCCCCTCGGCCGGCCTGGCAGCCGTTCCGGCGTAGAAATGCTTCCCGGACGGCTTCCCCTTCCCGACCGGCTTGGCCTTTCCGAAGGGTTTCGCCTTCGCGCCCTTGCCCTTCGCGAATCTCGCCTTCGAGCCCTTCGCCTTCGCCGCCCTGGCTGGATTCTTCGCTCCCATCACCTTCGCCATTCGTTCGGTTCCTCTCTAGCTTCGGATGTGCCCGCGCCCCTCGACCACGTACTTCTGCGTGGTGAGCTCCTCGAGCCCCATGGGGCCGAACGCGTGCAGCTTGGTGGTGCTGATGCCGATCTCCGCGCCGAGCCCCAGCTCGCCGCCGTCGTTGAAGCGGGTGGATGCGTTCACCATGACCGCGCTCGCCTCCACCTCGCGCTCGAAGCGGCGTGCAGCGGCCAGGTCGTTCGTCAGGATGGCCTCGGTGTGGAGGGAGCCGTACCGGGCGATGTGCTCGAGGGCGCCGTCGAGGTCGCCGACCACGCGCAGCGCCAGGATCTTGTCGAGGAACTCCTTGCCGTAGTCCTCCTCGCAGGCGGCGGTGCAGGGCACGCCGGCCCGCCCCAGGATGGCGAGAGAGGTCGGGTCGCAGCGCAGCTCGACCCCCTGGGCGGCGAGCGCCTTCCCCACCGCCGGCAGGAGGCGGTCGGCGGCGCCTCGATGCACGAGCAGGCACTCGGTGGCGTTGCAGACCCCGGGGCGCTGGACCTTGCCATTCACTGTTAGCGAAACGGCGTCGTCCACCCCGGCGCTCTCGTCGAGAAAGAGGTGGCAGACCCCCTGGTAGTGCTTCACGACCGGCACGCGGGAGCGCTCGGCCACGGCGCGGATGAGCCCCGGCCCGCCGCGGGGGATGGCCAGGTCGATGAGGTCGTCGAGGGCGAGCAGCTCGAAGGTGGCCTCGCGGTCGGGCACCGGCACCACCTGGGCCGACGCGGCCGGCAGGCCAGCCTCCTCGAGCCCCTCGGCGAAGGCGTTGCCGAGCGCCAGCGAGGAGGCCAGCGCGTCGGAGCCCGGACGGAGGATGCAGGCGTTGCCGCTCTTCACGCACAGTGCCGCGGCCTCGACGGTGACGTCGGGGCGGGCCTCGTAGACCATGAGCACCACGCCCAGCGGGATGCGCACCTTCTTCACGGAGAGGCCGTTCGGACGCGTCCAGTTCCTGGTCACCTGCCCCACCGGGTCGGGGAGCGCCGCGACCTCGAGGAGCGTCGCCGAGATGGCCTCGAGACGCTCGTCGTCGAGCTTCAACCGGTCGAGGAAGGCGGCGGTGGCGCCAGCCGAGCGGGCCGCATCCAGGTCGGCCCGGTTTGCCTCCAGGATCTCCTTTCGGCGGGACCGGATCGCGGTCGCGGCGGAGCGGAGCGCACGGTTCTTCACGTCGCTCGAGGCCCGGGCGAGCGTCCGGGCCGCGCGCCGGGCGTCGGCGGCCAGCGACCGCATGCGGAGCGCCAGTCCGGGCGCGGCCGCGCTCATCTCGTCGCCTCCCGACCCGCGTCGGTGAGGACCATGTCGTTCCGGTGGACCACCTCGTCCAGGTACTTATAGCCCAGCACCCGCTCGATCTCGCTCGACTTGAGACCCGCGATCCGGCGCACCTCCTCGGCGCCGTACCCGGCCAGGCCACGGGCAAAGGGGGGCTCGCCGGCGACGGCGATGTCGACCGGGTCGCCGACGCCGAAGCCGCCCTCGACTCCCTTGACCCCGGACGGGAGCAGGCTCTTCCCGTGCTCGGCAAGCGCCTTCCTGGCTCCGGCGTCCACCAGGATGGTTCCCTTCCCACGAGCCGCGAGCGTGAGCCACTCCCGGCGCCCGGCACGCCGCTCGGCGGCAGGGAGGAAGAAGGTCCCCAGCGGCCCTCCGGCCAGGAGCGCGGCGAGCGCACCCTCGCGCCGTCCGGAGAGGAGCGCCGTGCCCACGCCCTGTGCGGCGAGCCGCTTGGCCGCGGCGATCTTGGTCGCCATGCCCCCCACGCTCATCTCGCTGCCGGCGCCTCCGGCCATGCGCTCCACCTCGGCGGTGACCCGGGGCACGTCGGAGAGCAGCTTCGCCCCCGACGCCCGCGGGTCCCGGTCGTAGAGCCCCTCCACGTCGGTGAGCATGGCCACCAGGTCGGCGCCGACGCAGGTGGCCACGAGCGCGGCCAGGCTGTCGTTGTCCCCGACCTTGATCTCCTCGACCGCAACCGTGTCGTTCTCGTTCACCACGGGTACGACACCGTGCTCGAGCAGCTTCTCGAAGGTGTGGCGCGCGTTGAGGAACCGCCTGCGATTGGCCAGGTCCTCCGCGGTGAGGAGCACCTGGGCCACCAGCAGCCCGTGAGCCCCGAGCGCGCGCCCCCACTCGGCCATGAGGTCGGGCTGCCCGACCGCGGCGGCAGCCTGCTTGGTGGCGATGTCCCAGGTCTTGCGCGGAGAACGAACCAGTCCGAGTCGCTCGGCGCCGAGCGCGATGGCGCCGGACGAGACCAGCACCACGCTTCGCGTCCGGGCCAGTTCGGCCAGCTCCCGGGAGAGCCGCTCGCAGTTCTTCCGGTCGAAGCGGGCCGAGGCGTCGGTGAGGGTGCCGGTGCCCACCTTGACGACCAGGCGGCGCGTCTTTCCAAGGGATTGGCGGGGCACGGCGCCATCTTACGCGACCTCGTACCTGGCGCCACGTCCAGCCCCCCCGGCGCATGGGAGGGGACTGCCCTCGGGGAGCGCACCTCGGTTATGGTCGCTCCCTTGCGGCCCGCTCCCGGGTCCGGAGCGCTGCCATGGCCATCCAGAATCTCAGCGAAGAGCAGGTGCGCAACTGGACGCTGGAGCAGAAGGACCGCTGGTGGCTCGAGAACATCTACCGGGGCGACATGCCCCAGCTCACCTTGCGGTCGGCGCTCACCGGCGTGGTCCTGGGGATGGTGCTCTCGCTGACCAACCTCTACGTGGGCATCCGCACCGGCTGGACGCTGGGCGTGGGCATCACCTCGGTGATCCTGGCCTTCGCCGCCTTCAAGCTGCTGGCGCGCTCCGGCCTCGGGAAGGACCTCACCATCCTCGAGAACAACGCCATGCAGTCCATCGCCACCTCGGCCGGCTACATGACCTCGCCGCTGGTGGCCTCGCTCCCGGCCTACATGCTGGTCACGGGGAGGCCCATTCCGGCCTGGTACGTGGTGCCCTGGATCGTCTGCCTGGGCATCCTGGGAGCCCTCTTCGCCTTTCCGCTGAAGAAGCGCTTCATCAACGACGAGCAGCTCCCCTTCCCGGAGGGGTACGCCGCCGGCGTGGTGATGAACGACCTGCACGAGGCCAAGGGGGAGGACGGGCTCTACAAGGCCCGGGTGCTGGGGCTGGGCGCCGCGATCTCGGCCGTCGTCCAGCTCCTGCGCTCCGAGAAGGTGATGCACGTCCTGCGGGCGCCCTTCGCCAGCATTCCAGAGTACTGGGACGCCCTGATCTACAAGGTCCTGACCCCTCGCCTCGCCGGCATCCCGTTCCAGGACCTCAACATCCGCGTGGACTCCTCCCTGGTGATGTTCGGGACCGGCGGTCTCATGGGGGTGAAGGCCGGCGCCTCGCTCCTCTTCGGCGGCCTGCTGAACTACTTCGTCCTGGCCCCCTGGATGATGAAGCAGGGCTTCATCGCCGGCCCCGGCTTCCGCAACATCACCAAGTGGTCGCTCTGGTGGGGCGTGGCCATGATGACCACCGCCTCGCTCTTCTCCTTCTTCTCGAAGCCCGAGCTCATCGTCAGCGCCTTCCGCGGCATGACGGGCCGGAACAAGGGCGCCGACGTGCTCGAGAAGATCGAGCTGCCGCTGCGGGTCTCGGCCTGGGGCATCCCCCTGGTCGGCGGCCTGGTGGTGGTCATGGGCCACTACTTCTTCGGCGTGACCTGGTGGCTCGGCGTCATCGCCATCCCGATGGTCTTCGTCTTTTCCATCATCGCGGTGAACTCCACCGGCCTCACGTCGACCACCCCGGGCGGGGCCATGGGGAAGCTCACCCAGCTCACCTTCGGCGCGCTCGCGCCCGGGAACATGACCACCAACCTGGCCACCGCAGGCATCACCTCGGACGTGGTGCTCTCGGCTTCCAATCTCCTCATGGACATCAAGCCCGGATACATGCTCGGGGCCAAGCCGCGCCAGCAGGCCGTGGGGCACGTCATCGGCATCTTCGCCGGCGCCGCCATCGTCGTGCCGGTCTTCTATCTGATGTTCCGCGGCGACGTCTCCCTCTTCACCTCCGACCTCATGCCCATGCCGGGTGCTCAGGTGTGGAAGGCCGTGGCCGAGCTTCTCGCCAAGGGCTTCTCCTCGGTCCACCCCACCGCGCGGTGGGCGATGCTCCTGGGCGCAATCCTGGGTATCCTCATGGAATGGGCGAACCTCCGCATGAAGGGCAGGTTCCCGCTCTCCGGCGTGGGCGTGGGGCTCGCCACCGTGGTCCAGTTCCCGGACGTGCTCTCCATGTCGATGGGCGCTCTCTTCTTCTGGTTCACGGGGCGGCACCTGAAGCAGGGCACCGGCGGCCACAGGGTGTTCGTCGAGAACCGCGAAACGCTCTGCGCCGGCATCATCGCCGGCGGGTCGCTCATCGGGATCATCCTCATCATCCTGGAGACGATGGTCCTGAGGTAGGACCCTGGGGAGGCCACCGCATGGACAAGAAGCACGTCTACCGGAAGCAGCACATCGTCACCTCGGTCGTGGCGGTCATCGTCGACGACCACGAACGGGTCGTGCTCTCCCGGCGCAGCGTTCCGCCCTTCCTCGGGATGTGGGTGATGCCGGGCGGCAAGATCGGGCTCGGCGAGCCCATGCTTTCCGCGCTCCACCGGGAGGTGCGGGAAGAGGTGGGAATCGACGTCGTGATCGGCGGCCTGATCGACGTCTTCGA
The DNA here is from genome assembly GCA_963700085.1 of uncultured delta proteobacterium. Taxonomy (GTDB): domain Bacteria; phylum Myxococcota; class Myxococcia; order Myxococcales; family Anaeromyxobacteraceae; genus CAIOAK01. Next base: position 201,225 of record CAVOWI010000016.1, on the reverse strand, counting down.
GCACGTCACCCCGGGTGTCGACAGCGACCACCACGTCATCCTCTATTACCGCTGCCGGCCCAGCCGGCCGGAACTCACGCCCAACCCTTCCGAGGTGGCCGAGGCACGCTGGGTTCCCCGCAGCGATCTCGCCGCCTACGCCATTCCGGACGGGACCCGCCACATCCTGGCCACGCTCTTTCCGGAGCTGGCCCGCCCCGACGGCGCGGCGCCGGGCCCCGAGAGCAGGCCCGGACCGTGATCCAGATCCTCGATGCCGAGGTGAACCTCGACTTCCCGCTCGGGCACCATCTTCACTGCCTGGTGGCGCAGATCCCCGTCCGTCTTCGCGCCACCCCGCGCGGATTCGCCATCCGCTATCCCGAGGAGCAGTGGCGCACCCTGGCATCGGTCCTCGACCTGGTCGGGTCGGGCGAGCGATTCGAGAAGCTCCAGTTCGTCTTGTTCCCGGAGGCTGCCGTGCCCGCCGGGCGGCTGGACGACCTGCTGTCGATCGTCGAGGACCGGTTCCGGCCCAGCACCGTGACCATGTTCGGCATGGAGCACGTCCCGTTGCACGCCTACCTCGACACCCTGCGGCGCTTCCCCGGCGACAACGCGCCCGCGATCGCCGCGGTCGAGCACGATCTGGCGGCCGGGGCGCTGCCCGACATCCCGGTGAACTGGTGCTGCATCGTGGTGAAGGAGGCGAGCGGCCGGCTGAGGGTCTTCCTCGAGGCCAAGAGCCACCCGTTCCAGGGCGAGGAGTTCCTGGACAAGGCCGGCGACCTCTACCGCGGAAGGCACTTCTGGTGGTTCCGGGCCCGGCCGGCCTTCTTCCACTTCATGGTGCTGGTCTGCCTCGACTACGTGTACCGGGACCTCTACGGCTCCAATATCCGCCGCATCGTCGACCAGGCCGACAAGGAGTTCTTCGCCGCGCGCCGGACGCTGGACGCCCTCTTCGTGCTGCAGTGCAATCCAAAGCCCGAGCACCGCGTCTACCGGGACGTGCTGGCCGGGTTCTACGGCGAGTACCTGGAGGACACGCCGGGCGTCCGGGAGACCGTCACCGTCTTCGGCAACTGCTCGGAGGACAGCCAGCTGGGCGAGTCCGCCTCCGGCTCGTTCGGGGTGACGTCCGTGGTGCTGGGGCCGAGGCACCGGCTCGCCCGCGTGGCGACCCCGGAATTCTCGACCGACGACTTCCACGGCGCACCGGTCTGCCGCCTTCGCTTCGGGACCGCGACGCGCCTCTATTACTTCAACCTGCCGCTCCACCACGAGCTCGACCCGCGCAGCACCCACCATCCACTCAAGGTGCACGCCGTGCTCCGACGGGAGGGGAGTGACTGGATCCCCGTCGTGGGCTCGCCGATCGGGGCCGAGATCTCGACGAGGCCCGGGAGCTGGTGAGGCAATCGGCGCGGAGAGCTCGCCCGGGCGCTCTCCGCTGCCGTCCGGCTGCCGTCCAGGTGGCCCCCGGTCGAAGCCGCCGCTATGCTCCGGTCAATACATGCAAGAGATTCACGGCAACACGCTCGGGCTGAAGCAGAGCCAGCTGCACGCACTCCGCCGGACCTACCGCCGCCGCGTCGACGCCGGTGAGGTCGTCTCCCCGGAGCTGGCCCGCCACCTCACCGAGATCTCCCACGAGACGAACCGGCAGGTGGGCGTGCTGCTCGACCGCAAGGGCGACGTCGCCTGGGTGCTCGTGGGCGACGCCGGCAAGCTCACGCTTCCCGACATCGGGCGCGCCCGGGCCGGATCCCACCGCCTCCGCGGCCTGCGGCTCGTGCACACCCACCTGCGCGGCGAGCCGCTCTCCCGCGACGACCACACCGACCTCGCGCTCCTGCGGCTCGACTCGGTGACCGCGCTCGAGGTCAAGGACGACGGCCTTCCCGGCCAGGTGCACCTGGCCCACCTCCTGCCCGAGAACCCGTCGGGCGCGCTCTGGAAGGACGAGCTCTCTCCCTCGGTCCACGCCCTCGACTACGACGCGGTCTCCGGGCCGCTGGCCCTCGAGGAGGAGTTCGCCCGCGCCTCCGCGCTGCGGCGCACCGGCGGGCGCGAGCGGGCCATCCTCGTGGGTGTCGGCGGCAAGGGAAAGGGTCGCGCCGAGGCCGAGACCTCCCTCGCCGAGCTCCGCGAGCTGGCGCGAACCGCCGGCGTGGAGGTCATCGACGCGTCGGTGCAGATGCGCCGCGACCCCGACCCGCGCACCCTCATCGGCAAGGGCAAGCTGGAGGACATCCTGCTCCGGTCGATGCAGCTCATGGCCGACCTCATCATCTTCGACGCCGACCTGTCGCCTTCCCAGGCCATCCACATCGCCGAGGCCACCGCCCTCAAGATCCTCGACCGCACCCAGCTCATCCTCGACATCTTCGCGCAGCGGGCCCAGTCGGCCGACGGCAAGCTGCAGGTCGAGCTGGCGCAGCTCCAGTACCTCTATCCACGGCTGGTGGGGCGCGACGACTCGCTCTCGCGGCTGGCCGGCGGCATCGGCGGGCGGGGCCCCGGCGAGACCAAGCTCGAGATCGACCGGCGGCGGGTTCGCGACCGGATCACCATGCTGAAGCGGCGCATCGAGGACCTGTCGTCCGACCGCCAGGTGCGGCGGAAGCGGCGCAACGCCCGCGGGCTGCCGGTGATCTCCATCGTCGGCTACACCAACGCCGGCAAGTCCACGCTGCTGAACTCGCTGACCGAGTCGGAGGTGCTGGTCGAGGACAAGCTCTTCGCCACCCTCGACCCCACCAGCCGCCGGCTGCGCTTCCCGCGCCAGCGCGAGGTGATCATCACCGACACGGTGGGCTTCATCCGCGACCTGCCCGAGGACCTGGTGGACGCCTTCCGGGCCACGCTGGAGGAGCTCGACGACGCCGACCTCCTGCTCCACGTCGCCGACGTCTCCGACCCGGACCTCGACGACCACGTGGCCGCGGTCGAGAAGATCCTGGGCAACCTGGGGCTCTCCGACACCCCGCGGCTGCTGGTGCTGAACAAGATCGACCGGCTTCCCGCCGGCGAGGGCGAGGCGATGGCCGTGGCCCGCGGCGGCGTCGCCATCTCGGCCTCCGAGCGCGCCGGGCTCCCGGAACTGCTCCACCGCTGCGACCGGATCCTCTGGAACGACGGTCGGGTCACGCTGGCCGACGTGTCGCGCAGCGCCGACGAGAGCGATCCCGGGCCGCCGCGCATCCTGCCCTCCGCGACGCGGCGGCTGCGCTAGGAATCCTGGCTGCGGACCGTTCCCCTGCGGGCCATCCCCCAGGCCGAGATCCCGACCCAGGCCAGCTCGAGAAACAGGAATCCCCATTGCCGGCCGATCCAGACGTCCGCGGCGAGAATCCCGCTGCCGACGAGGTTCAGCAGGAGGTAGCTCCAGCTCCGCATGGAGATCCAGCCGAGCTGGGAAGCCGCATAGGCGGCGAGGATCATGACCGAGCCGGCGAACTGCGCCACCATTCCCATGCGCGACCTCCACGGGGTCCGCCGTGGCGTCCCCGAGGGCCGCATCGTACAGTGCCGCCGATGAGTCGCCCGGTTCTCTTCGCCCTCGCCCTGGCACTCTCGGCCGTCGCCTGCACCCGAGGCGATGCGCCGAGCCAGCAGCTGCCGGGGGCGCCGGTGGGTCCTGCGCCCTTCGACTGGGACCATCCGGCGACCTCGTTGCGCATGGCGCCCGAGGAGGTGGCGGCGCGCCTGGGATCCTTCGACTGGACGGGGTCGGCCAGCTGGTCCGTCTCGCGCGGCGACCGGAAGATCGAGGCCACCGAGCGCCACGCGGTCCGGCAGCTCGCCACCGGCGAGTTCGCCGCCGAGGGAACGGTGGACCCGGGACGCGGCCCGGGATCCGAGAGCGGCAAGCGGGTGCTCTGGACGAAGGGCATGAGCTACGCGCGCTCGCTCTTCCCGGCATCCGGGGCTTGGCGCGAACGGCCCGACGACCACGGCCGGGGCGCGAGACGATTCCGGGACGAGAGCTTCCTGCTGGCCGGAGAGCTGGCGACGCTGCTCGGCCCGGCGCTCGCGGCGTCTCCGGCCGGCTCCGGGTCGGCGCTGGGGCGGCCGGCCCGCCGCTTCGCCCTCTCCCTCGACCGCGGCCGGTTCGCTCCGGGGCGATCGCGCCTTTCCTCCGAGCCGCCGCCGGGCGGCCCGGACGCCGACACCCAGCTGCGCCTCGCGCTGCTCGACGGCCGCGAGCCCATCGACGCGTCGGGGGAGCTGCTCCTCGACGCGGCCACCGGCGTCCCCCTCTCGATTCGCCTCTCCGCGCTCTTCGGCGTGAAGGGGGATGCCGACGCCCGGGTGCGGGTGGAGGTGGAGGGCAAGGTCACCGCGCTGGGCGGCGAGGTGGCCGCCGTCGAGCCGCCGTCCCGGGTGCTTCCGGACGAGCGGAAGCCCAGGGGAGTGGCCCGGGCGCTCGAGCAGGCCGGGCTTCGGAAGAAGAAGGGGACCGGGGCGGGGGCGGAGACACCCGCGCCCGATGGCGCCGTCGAGGGCGCCGAGGCCGACGACGACGAGTAGCCCACCGGCCGGCCGCGCCATTCACCTTCGGTGACTGCGCCACTCCACCAGCAGGCACCGGTCCTGCACCACCTGGATCCCGGCCCGGGCCAGCTCCTCGGCCGCGGCGTCGTTGCGGATGCCGAGCTGGAACCAGACCGCCCCGGGCTTCTTGGCGAGCAGGTCGGGCAGGTGTGCGGGGATGTCGGTGGGCCTGCGGAAGACGTCCACGATGTCCACCGTCCCGGGTACATCTGCGACCTTTCGGTACACCTTCCGTCCCAGGATCTCGGTCACGTCGGGGTAGTAAACCGGCACCGGGATCACCTCGGCGCCGTGGTCGGCCACGTACTTCGCCACGTAGAACGCGGCCTGGTCGACCTGCGCCTCGGTCTTCACCCCCAGTACCGCCACCCTCTTCGCGCTCCGGACCAGCTCGCCGATGGCGGCGTCGCTCTCCAGGAGGTTGTCCTTCCAGTCGGCCATGTCTCCTCCTCTATCCCGGGTGGGAGCCCCGGGCCGCCAGGAGGGGGCGCGCCGCACGAAAATTGGACAAGTGTCCGTGGGTGCCTAGGATTTCAGTCATGATGAAGAAGAAGACCGCCGGGACCACCGTCACCGAATCCTCCGCCCAGGCCCTGCTCCGCCGCCGCGGGGCGCGCGAGCTCGCCGCCGACGAGGAGAAGGTGCTTCGCATGCGGCTGGGCGCCTCGCTCCCTCGAAAGGGCGAGATCGAGTGGATGGGCACCGACGACGAGGAGCTGGCCATCGACCTCCACGCCATCGAGATCGAGACTTATCTGAAATTGCGGGCCCACCAGACGCGCCGCGTCGTGACCGCCGCTGCCCCGACCACTTCCCGGACCAAGGACAAGATCCTCCGGGCGCTCCGACGCAAGGGCCCGACCCGCTAGTCCCCCCCGAGTCGAGCCACGAGGGCCTCCGCCGCGAAAGCGAGCGGGGGCCTCTCCTTTTCAGGGCCCGGGCGCCCGGCGGCGAGCCGTCCTGCCAGCGCCTCGGCGGTTCGAGGATTCCGCCAGTAGTCCTCGTCGAAGTGGTTGCGGAGATCGGCCTGGATCTGGACCGCCCAGGCCGCGCCGGCGAGCGCGGTCCGGTGCGGTTCGGCGTCGGCATCGCGGGCAGCGAGACCGTCGGGCCAGGTCGCCATCGCGGCGCGGGACAGCGCCTCCCGGTGGGCCTCCCTCCAGGCCCGACCGCTCGTGCCTCGCTCCACCTCGGCGGCCACTCGCAACGCAGCGGCGCTGGCGCGTTGCGCGAAGAGGCCCCGGAGAGCCAGCCGCCGCACCACGTCCTTCGACTTCTTTCGGTCGAGTCCCGTGGCCCGCTCGAGGAAGCGAGGCTCGAGCAGAAGGGATGTCCCCAGGGCGCCGACGGTGGCGGGAAGCGCAGGGTCACGCGTCGAGGGACGGGACGCGGCCGCGGCGGTGGCCCGCCCGGCTGCGTCGAGGAGGTCCATCCAGTCGGCGGCGCCGCCCTGCCTTCGGAGCGACAGCCGCCCATCGAAGGCGTGGGCGCCGGGCCACTTGGCCGCGCGGGCGCTGCCGTCGAGCCGGACGCGCCGAACGTCGATCCCCAGGCCATCGAAGCCCTCGAGGACCACCTGGTTGAGCGGAGCCGGGCGGAAGAGGCCGTCGAGATCGCGAGCTGCGATCAGGTGGAGGAACTCGGTCCTGTCCAGGTTTCCCCGCGGCGGCCGCTCGAGCCCCTCGCGCCGCGCGAGCCAGGAGAGCAGGTCGCCGTAGGCGGCCTCCGAGACGTTCAGCACCTCGTCTGCCTGGACCACGTCCTCCCAGGCTGGCGTGAACCCCAGTGAGGCTCGGGCCCGGGCCCGGATCTCGGCGGAGGCTTCACGGGCAGCGGATGCCCCGCCGGCCGCGTCGGCGACGGCGCGCCCCAGCTCCCGGCGCCGTTCCCGGCTTCGCTCGTGGAGGAGCGCCAGCGCGGCGTCGGAGATCCCCATCGGGCCGTCGGGCCCGGGGCCGGTCGCGGCCGAGTCGGCGGCACGCCAGCTCTCCTCCGTCGGCGCGGCCACCCGCTCGGCGGCGAGCGCCGCCACGCGGGCGGCCAGGTCCCGGTCCCCCTTGTCGCGCAGCTCGGCAACGGTCTCCCTGTCCGCGGCGCGGCCGTGGGCGTCGAAGATCGCGGCCAAGGCTGGCTCGCGATCGAGGCCGGCGACGTGGCGGAAACGCTCTTCGGAGAGCGCGCGGGAGAGGGCGTCGACGCCTTCGCGAACCTGCTCGAGCTGGCCGTCGTCCATGACCAGCATCATAGGCGCCTTGACACCTTCCCCAGCGCGATTACCTTCCCGGCCTCATGCCCATCTACGAGTACGACTGCGCCCGGTGCGGGCGTTTCGAGACGCTCCAGAAGATCTCGGCCCCTCCGCTGCGCAAGCACGAGGCCTGCGGGTCGCCGGCAAGGAAGGTGATGAGCACCAGCGCCTTCGCCTTGAAGGGCTCCGGCTTCCACGCCACCGATTACCGGAAGAAGGCCCCCGCCTGCGACGCCCCCCGGGGCGCGGGCTGCGCAGGCTGTCCCTCGGCCGAGGCCTGATGAAGCGCCTCTCGCTCGACGCCGGCCCCGCCGACGACGGCGAGCGAATCGATCGCTTCATCGCCGCCCGCGGCGGCATCTCGCGCGGCGAGGCCCGGCGCGCCATCGAGTGTGGCGGGGTCTTCCTGGATGGGAAGCGCTGCAAGGTCGCCGGCCGGATCCTCCATCGCGGCCACCGGGTGACGGTGAACCTGGAGGAGGCCGGACACGGCGCCGACGCCCCCCCGCCCCTCGATCGCTCGCGACTTCTCTTCGCGGACGAGCACGTGGTGGTCGTGGACAAGCCCGCCGGCGTTCCGGCCCAGCCCACCCTCACCTCGGATCGCGGCCACCTGCCCGAGCTGGTCTCGGCCTTGCTGGGCACTCCTGCGCTCCTCGTCCACCGGCTCGACCGGGAGACGAGCGGGGTCACCGTGCTCGCCCGCACGGCCGAAGCGGCGAAGAAGCTCGCCGACGCCTTTCGCGACGGCACGCCGGAGAAGACCTACCTCGCCCTCTGCGCCCGGGCGCCCGAACCCCCCGAGGGACGCATCGAGGTGCCGCTCGGCAAGGACCCACGCCATCCCGGGCGCCGAGCGGTGCTCGTGGGCGGCCAGGCCGCCGCCACCCGCTACCGGACCCTCGCGGTGGGGCCCGGGGGAGCGGCCCTCGTCGAGGCCCGCCCCGAGACCGGACGCACCCACCAGATCCGCGTGCACCTCGCCCACCTCGGCGCGCCGCTCCTCGGCGACGCCCGCTACGGAGGGGCGCGGATGGTGGGCGTCGTCGCCATACCGCGGGTGATGCTCCACGCCCTCCGGCTGGAGATCGGCCATCCCGCCAGCGGCATCCGGATGACCTGCGAGGCGCCAGTTCCCGCCGATTTCGCCGAGGCCCGGGACGCCCTCGTCGGTCCGGCCTGATATCGACTCCCTCGGGTGGAATCCCGCCCGGAAACGTGGTTTCTTCCCGCCCCGTGGCCCGGCCTCCAGCCGGTCCGGGAGGATCCCCTGGCGATGAGCGAATCGACATCCGGCGCGACCGGCTTCAAGCCCTACATCTCCGCCGACAAGGTCATCCCCGAGTTCACCGTGAAGGCGGTGGTCGCCGGCGCGCTCTTCGGCATCCTCTTCGGTGCCTCCACCGTCTACCTGGCGCTGAAGGCCGGCCTCACCGTCTCGGCCTCGATCCCCATCGCGGTCATCGCCATCTCCCTGGGCCGCAAGTTCCTCAAGACCACGATCCTCGAGAACAACATCATCCAGACGGCGGGCTCGGCGGGCGAGTCGATCGCGGCCGGCGTCGTCTTCACGCTCCCCGGCTTCCTCTTCCTCTCGGTGGGTCCGGACGGGAACTCGGTCGGCGCCGCCTATTTCAACTACGCCACCCTCTTCACGCTCTCGCTGCTGGGGGGAATCCTCGGCGTGCTGATGATGATCCCGCTGCGCCGCTCGCTCATCGTGAAGGAGCACGAGGAGCTGAAGTACCCGGAGGGCGCGGCCTGCGCGTCGGTGCTCATCGCCGGCGAGAAGGGCGGCGACTTCGCGCGCACGGCCTTCCAGGGCGTGGGCCTCTCGGTGGGCTACGCCGTTCTGCAGAAGGTCTTCCACGTCATCGCCGAGACCCCGGCCTGGGTCACGGAGCGAACCAACAAGTGGCTCCCCAATGCCACGGTGAACGGCGAGATCACCCCGGAGTACATGGGGGTGGGCTACATCATCGGCCCGAAGATCGCCGGCGTGCTGGTGGCCGGCGGCGTGCTCGCCTGGCTGGGGCTCATCCCGCTCCTCGGATTCCTCGTGCCCGGCGACGCGGTGTACGCACAGCTCGTCAAGCTGGGAAACAACCCGGCCGGCTTCGGCTGGGATCCCGCCACCCACACCTTCGCCAACACCGCCAACGCGATCTATCGCGCCTACGTGCGCCAGATCGGCGCCGGCGCGGTGGCGGCCGGCGGCTTCATCACGCTGATGAAGACCCTGCCCACCATCTACACCTCGCTTCGCGACTCCATCCGCTCCCTCTCCGACAAGACCGCCGCGCACGAGACCAAGCGCACCGATCGCGACCTCTCCTTCATCACCGTCATCGCCGGGAGCGTCGGCCTCGTGGTGGTGCTCGTGGCGCTCCCCTTCGTTCCCGGCAACACCATCCTCAACAAGATCCTGGTGGCCGTGCTGGTGATCGTCTTCGGCTTCATCTTCGTGACGGTCTCGTCGCGCATCGTCGGGCTCATCGGCTCCTCGTCGAACCCCATCTCCGGGATGACCATCGCCACGCTCATGGCCACCTCGATGGTCTTCGTGGGGCTCGGCTGGACGGGCTCGGCCTACGAGCCCATGGCGCTCGTGATCGGCGGCATGGTGTGCATCGCCGCGGCCAACGCGGGCGCCACCTCCCAGGATCTCAAGACCGGCTACCTCATCGGCGCCACGCCCCGCGCCCAGCAGATCGCGCTCTTCGTGGGGGCGATCGCCTCGGCGGTGGTCATCGGCCTGACCGTCAAGGTTCTCGACACGCCGAGCGCAGAGCAGCTCGCCAAGGGGATCACCCACGCCATCGGCACCGAGAAGTTCCCCGCCCCGCAGGGCACGCTCATGGCGACCCTCATCAAGGGGCTGCTCTCGCTGAACCTCGACTGGGTCTACGTGCTGGTGGGGGTCTTCTTCTCCATCACCATGGAGCTGTGCGGCGTGAAGTCGCTCTCCTTCGCGGTGGGGCTCTACCTTCCCCTCTCCACCACGCTGCCCATCTTCGCGGGCGGCTTCGTGAAGGGCGTGGCGGACTGGGCCACGAAGCGCAAGGGCGGTCAGGCCGAGGACTCCGAGCTCGGCGGCGGTTCCCTCATGGCCACCGGCCTCGTCGCAGGCGGCGCCCTCACCGGCGTGGTGGTGGCGCTCCTCCAGGTGAATGACAACGTGGAGCGCTTCCTCGCCACCCGGCTCAACATGGAGCCGGCCATCACCCGAGCTCATCGGCCACGGGGGTTACACCCTGCTGGGGGTCCTCGCCTTCGCTGGCCTGGGACTCGTGCTCTTCCGCACGGCCATGAAGTCGCAGGCAAAGATCGACTGACCTCGAAGGTCGTACCCCTCGGGGGGTGCGTCACATCCGGCGGCTTCCAGCCTCTTCCCATCGGAAAGGGAGGACGCCATGGTGGCCGGGAACTCGGGATTCCGCTGGTCGGTCGATCGGGCGCTCCGCTCGATGTGCCGATGCGACGGCCTGAAGGACCTGGCGGTGGTCGCGGCGCTCCTCGTCATCACCGGGGCCTTCGCCATCCGCATCGCCTCGGCCCCGCGGGACAGCTCAGGCCACGCACCGGTAATCGCGAGTCTCCTCGAACCCGCGGCGAGAGAGCTCGAGCGCGTATCAGCTCGCGTGCCCCGGGTGCGCCGACGGCGACGAGGAGCGGCAGCCCTCGAACCCGCTCGACCTCCTCGTAGGAGAGGACCGGCGCGCCTGAGATCGTCCGCCCAATCTTCTTCGGATCGACCTCCAGGAAGAGGGCCACCGATACGCCGTGCACGGAGAGTGAGCGGGCGAAGGCCCGGCCGGTCTGGCCGGCGCCCCAGAGCGCCACCTCGCGCCGGTCGGCCAGCGGCCCATCGGCCAGCCAGGCCGCCTTGAGCGTCGCGTGGCGGGCCAGCGCGTAGCGAGCGTCGGTCCGGGTGAGCCGCCCGGGGGACTCCCGCCAGTCGAGGAGGATCTCGGGAACGTTCGAGAGGCGATGGCCGGCGGCGGAGAGGCGCAGCCAGAGATCGTAGTCCTCGGGGAAGTCGCCGTCGCGCCAGCCGCCCGCCTCCTCCAGGGCTCGACGGCGGATGGTTGCGGCCGGGTGGACGAGCGGCGCCTCGACGAGCAGGTCGCGGGCCACGAGATCGGGCGTCACGAGACCGTTCAGCCACGCGGCGTATCGGGCCATCCCACCGGCCACCTCGTCTCTCGGGAAGAGCCTCACCCGCGAGCCGACCGCGGCCAGCGAGGGATCGGCGGCCAGCGCGGCGAGCTGGAGCTCGATCCGGCGCGGATGGGCCACGTCGTCGGCGTCCATGCGGACCACCACCTCGGCGTCGCAGCGAGCCAGGCCGCGATTCAGTGCGCGGGCGATCCCCTCCCCCGGGGCGCGAACCAGGACCACCCGCCGATCCCGATCGGCCAGACGCGAAAGGATGGCTGCCGTCCCGTCGCGCGAGCCGTCGTCCACGACCACGAGCGAGAGATCGCGCATGGTCTGGCGAAGGATCGACACCGCGGCGGCGCGGACGGTGCCCGCCGCGTCACGCGCCGGCAGGAGGACGGCAGCGCGTGGCACCCGGGAGGCTACCCTTCGTAGTCGCCGCCGACGACCGGCGGGGCCTCATCGACCCGAACGTCGTTCGGGTCCACCTCGACCGGGCCTCCGTCCTCGTCGTACTCGCCCATGACCGGATCGGTCGCCTGCGTGCAGAGCCAGATCGCGGCGTAGTAGTAGCCAGCCGGCCCCAGCCCCACGATCTGCCCCCTCGTGACCGGGGCGATGAGGTCCTGGCGGCGCCACTCCTCGCGGGCGTGGACGTTCGAGATGTGCACCTCGATGACCGGGAAGGAGACCGACTTCAGGCAGTCGTGCAGCGCGTAGCTCGTGTGGGTGAAGGCGCCGGGGTTCACGATGAGTCCCAGGGCGTCCTTGCGGTTCTCCTGGATGAAGTCGATGACGGCGCCCTCGTGGTTCGACTGGAAGGGGCGCACCACGCGCCCGTAGGCGGCGCAGGCCTCGGCCACCATCTTCTCGATGTCGTGAAGGGTGGTGGCCCCGTAGACCTCGGGCTCGCGCTCGCCCAGCAGATTCAGGTTTGGTCCGTTCACGAGCAGGATCATGCCGGTCTCCCGATCTCCAGCGCCGCCTTCCGGACCGCGGAGGGGTCGGCAACGACGTCCCACTCTACCGCCCAGTCGCGATCGCGGCGAATCGGCAGCACCCAGAGCAGGCCTGTCGCGGAGCGTTTCTTGTCGTGCGCCATCATTGAAATTGCCTTCCGCGCAGCGGAAGGCGCGACACGAACGGGCAACCCGGCACCGGTCAAGATCTCCTCGACCCTCTCCACTTCCTCGTCGCCCACCCGCCCGAGCAGCCGCGCCAGCCGGAAGGCGTAGGCCATCCCCACCGCCACCGACTCTCCGTGCGTCCACCTCCGGAACCCCCCCGCCGCCTCCACCCCGTGACCATAAGTATGGCCGAGATTCAGGAGCTTGCGCTCCCCCCGCTCGCGCGGATCGCGCTCCACCACCTCGAGCTTGACCCGCGCGCATTCGGAGAGCGTTCGCTCGTCGACCCGGCCGGACCGGGCCCGAGCGGCCAGCCGGGGCAGGAGCTCCGGGCGAAGGAACCCGTACTTGAGCACCTCTCCCAGGCCGCTCGTGAGCTCGCGCGGCGGCAGCGTTCGGAGCGAGGCCGGGTCGGAGAGGACCGCCACCGGCGGGTGGAAGGCGCCGACGGCGTTCTTGGCAAGAGGCAGGTTGACCGCGGTCTTGCCCCCCAGCGCCGCGTCCACCATGCCGAGAACGGTGGTCGGGACCGCCAGCCAGTCCACCCCGCGCATGAAGACCGCCGCCAGGAACCCGGCCGCGTCGGTCACCGCGCCGCCGCCCATCGCCACCACCAGGCTGCGCCGCGTCATCCCGGCCCGCAGCAGCGCCGTGGCCGCACGCTCCAGGCCGGCCAGCGTCTTTCCCCGCTCGCCGTCGGGCAGCACCACGGTCGCGGCGAGCGGCGCCGAACGCGCCAGCGCCGCGGCCACCCGCTGGCCGTGAGGCGTGGCGAGCACGCGTGCACAGGTGACGAGCGCCACCCGGTCGTGATTCGAGGTGAACTCGGCGAGCCGGGCCGAGGACGGCCCCACCACCACCGGGTAGACGAGCCCCTGCTGCCGGGCCTCGAGGGTCGTGCTCACGTGGAGCTCCCCAGGATGGCGGCGATGCGCCGGGCCACGGCATCGGGCGACAAGGCGTCCACGTCCACCGTGATGGGGGCCCGCCGGTACATGGGGAGCCGCGCCCGGAGCAGTTCCGTCCATTGCCCCGCCAGCGGCCGAGCCTGGACCTGGCCCCGGCCGAGCCGCCGAGCCGCCTCCGCCGGCGACACGTCGAGGAAGACCACGCGACCGATCCGGATCAGGTGCTCGGCGTTTCCCGGATCGCAGAAGGCGCCGCCGCCGAGCGACACCACCACCGGCCCGGCGATCCCGCGGACCACCGCCCGCTCGAGCGCCCGGAAGGCCGGCTCGCCGCGCTCCTCGAAGATGGCCGCCACCGGCCGGCCGGCGCGACGCTCCACCTCGAGGTCGGTGTCGACGACCCGGCGCCCCAGCAGTCGCGCCAGCTCGCGGGCCACGGTCGACTTCCCCGAGCCCATCATGCCGGCCAGCGAGACGGTCTCAGCGGACCCGAGCGCCATAGGCCAGGACCGCCTTCTCGATGTCGATCACGGCGTCGCCGCCGAACTTCTCCAGGAAGACCCTCGCCAGCTCCCAGCAGACCACGGCCTCGCCCACCACCGACGCCGCCGGCACCGCGCAGACGTCGCTGCGCTCGTAGCGGGCCTGGGCCGGCTCCCGGGTGTCGATGTCCACCGTCCCGAGCGGCGTGGTCATGGTGGGAATGGGCTTCATGAAGGCCCGCACGCAGAGCGGCTCGCCGTTCGTCATCCCGCCCTCGATCCCGCCGGCCCGGTTGGTGGCCCGGTGGAAGCCGCGCGACGGCGAGTGCGAGATGGCGTCGTGGAAGCGATCTCCGGGCAGGTCCACCCGCGTGCCCTCGCCCAGCTCCACCGCCCGGATGGCGGGGATGGCGCAGAGCGCACCGGCCAGCCTCCCGTCGAGGCGCCGGTCGGCGTGGGCGTAGGTGCCGAGCCCGGGAGGAAGCCCGGTCGGCCCAGATCTCGAAGGTGCCTCCGATGGAGCCGCCGCGCGCCCGTTCGCGGTCGACGATGGCGCGCCACTCCGCCGCCAGGACCTCGTCGGCGTTGCGGACGTCGGAGGCCTCGATGGCGGCTCGTTCCTCGGCAGCGGGGGGCCCCTCCCCCCGCATCGACCGCTCCCCGATCGCCGTCACCCGGGAACAGACCTCGATCCCGAAGCGCCCCAGCAGCTGGCGGGCGAGCGCCCCCAGCGCCACCGTGGCCGCGGTGGACCGGGCGCTGGCCCGCTCGAGGGCGTCGCGGGCGTCGTCGAAGCCGTACTTGAGCAGGCCAGGCAGGTCGGCGTGGCCGGGTCGCGGCCGGGTGAAGCGCGGCCCGCCCCGCGACGTGGGCGACATCGAGATCCTTCCAGTTCTCGTGGTCCTTGTTCCAGATGACGAGCGCGATGGGGGTGCCGAGCGTCAACCCGCCCCGGATCCCGGAGAGGAACTGGGCGCGGTCGGTCTCGATCTGCATGCGACCGCCGCGGCCGTAGCCCTTCTGGCGCCTGGCCAGCTCGGCGTCGACCCGGGCGAGATCGAGCGACAGGCCGGCCGGGAAGCCCTCGGCGATGGCGGCCAGCGCCGGCCCGTGTGATTCACCCGCCGTCAAGAAACGCAGTCCCATTCCTATCGCCCCCCGTGCCGCTCGATGGCCTTCATCATCACGTCCTCGCTGGCGGAGCGCCCGAGCCAGATCCGGAAGGCCAGCGCGCCCTGTCGCACCAGCACCCGCTCTCCGGTCACCAGCCGGGCGCCGTTGCCGCGGGCCGCGCGGGAGAAGGCGGTGTCGCCGTAGACGAAGTCGAGCGCCACCTGGCCGGCGCGCCAGGCCAGCCCCGGCAGCTCGCCCTGGTGGTTCGAGAGCCCCACCGTGGTCGCGTTGACGATGACGTCTGCCTGGATGGCCTCCGGCGCGACCGACTCCCAGTCGACGGCGCTCACGGTGCCGTCGGGGCACTCGAGCGAGCGGGTCATGGCCCGGCAGAGCTCCTCGGCCGTCTCCAGGCGCCGCGCGGCCAGCCGGACCTTCGCCCCCATGGCCACGAGCGCCCAGATGACCGCACGCGAGGCGCCGCCGGCGCCGAGCACCAGGGCGCGGGAGTGCGGACCGATTCCGGCGTCGGTGAGCAGCCCGCGCACCGCCGGTGCGTCGGTGTTGAAGCCGGCCCAGCCCCGGGCGTGCTGCGCCAGCACGTTCACCGCCCCGACCTGGGCGGCCACGTCGTCGAGGGCGGCGCAGAAGGGAACCACGGCCTCCTTGTGCGGCACGGTGACGTTCATGCCACCGAAGCCGAGCGCACGCGCGCCCCGCACCGCCGCCTCCAGCTCGTCGGGCGCCACCGGAAGCGCCACGAAGGCGCCGTCGAATCCGGCGGCCGCGAAGGCGGCGTTCTGCATGGCCGGCGAGAGGCTGTGGTCCACCGGCGATCCGATCACCGCGAAGAGGGTGGTCCGTCCCGAGATCATGTGCCCTCCGAGAGCCGGTCGAGGAGGCCGAAGAAGCCGGGGAAGCTCGTGGCCACGCACGCCACGTCGTCGAGGAGCACCTCGTCCCCGCCGGCGAGGAGCTGGGCCACGGCCATGCTCATGGCCACCCGGTGGTCCATCCGGGTGCGGACCGAGACGCCCCGGAGCGGCGTCGGTCCCTCGATGGCGCAACCGTCGTCGAAGAGCTCGATGCGGGCCCCGGCCGCCGCGAGCGTCTCGCCCATGGCGGCCAGACGGTCCGACTCCTTCACGCGCAGCTCCCTGGCGTCCCGGATGACGGTGCGGCCTCGGGCCTGGGTGGCCATCACCATGATCACCGGCAACTCGTCGATGAGCCGGGGCACGAGCGCCCCCTCGATGGTGGTGGCCCGGAGCGCGCCGCCGCGAACGGTGACGTCGGCGCGAGGCTCTCCGGCGCTCTCGTGCTCGCCTTCGACGGCCACCTCCGCCCCCATGGCGCGCAGCACGTCGAGCAGGCCGGTGCGGGTGGGGTTCGTCCCCAGGCCGCGCGCCGTGACCTCCGAGCCGGGAAGCGCCGCCGCGCCGCAGAGGAAGAAGGCCGCCGACGAGATGTCGCCCGGGACGTCGACGTCGCCGCCGTGCAGGCGCGACGGGCGGATCGAGACCTGGAGCCCGTTCACGCGGAGGTCGGCTCCCATGCGCCGGAGCATGCGCTCGGTGTGGTCGCGGGAGTGGGCCGGCTCCTCCACGACCGTCTCCCCGTCGGCCCCCAGGCCGGCCAGCAGGATGGCCGACTTCACCTGGGCGCTCGCCACCGGGAGGACGTGATGCATCCCGCGGAGCCCGCCGCCCCGGATCACCAGCGGCGGCAGGCGGTCGCCGTCGCGGGCCTCGAGGACCGCGCCCATTCGCCGCAGCGGCTCGACCACCCGGCGCACCGGCCGGCGGCGCAGCGAGGCGTCGCCGGTGAGGACCGAGAGACCGGGCACCCCGGCCAGCACCCCGGCCAGCAGCCGGAGGCTCGTGCCCGAGTTGCCGCAGTCGATGACGTCGTCCGGCTCGGAGAGCTTCGCAGGCGGCGTCACCACCACCTCGCTCCCCTCCTCCCGGACCCGGGCCCCGAGCCGCTCCACCGCCTTCCACGTGGAGTGAACGTCCTCGGCGCGGAGCAGCCCCCGCACGCGGGTCTCCCCCTCGGCCAGCGCGGCGAAGAGGAGGGCCCGGTGGGAGACCGACTTGTCCCCGGGCACCTCGAAGGCGCCGCGAAGCGGGCCGCGCCGGCGGCAGCTGACCGGACCCTTCAAAAGATCGCCTCCCGGGCCGCGCGGGCCTCCTCGAGTGCGGTGCGGGCCGCGTCGGGCGACTCGGCGATGGCCGCGAGGATGCGGGAGAGGTGACCCGAGAGCCGGCGAGCCGCCTCCGGGACATGGGCGTTGCGGCGCGCCACCTCCCCCTGGATGTCGAAGGCGAATCCGGCCAGGCGGGTCATGTCGTTCAGGCCCGGACCGGCCAGCGCGCGGGCCAGCGGGCCGGCCTCCTTCGCGGCCAGCGAGAGCGCGCTCGCGACCAGGTAGGGCAGGTGGGAGACGAGCGCCACCGCGGCGTCGTGCTCCGCGGCGGTGCAGCGGACGGTGCGCGCGCCCAGGGCCTCGTGCAGCGCGGCCACGCGGGCCACCGCCTCGGGATGCGCGCCGTCGGTGCAGACCGCCACCGTGCCCCCCTTCCACCGGTCGGCCTTCGCCCCCTCGTAGCCGCCCCGGCCGCCGAACATGGGGTGCGCGCCGACGAAGAGAACGCGCGGATCGCCCTCTCGCCGCGCAAGGTCGACCACCCGCTCCTTGGCGCCGCCCACGTCGGTGAGCACGGCGCCGGCCGCCATGTGGCGCGACAGCCGGGCCGATGAGCGCCTCGATGACGGCCACCGGCGTGCAGAGCACCACCACTTCCCGGTCGGCGAGCCAGGCGCCCGGTGCGGCATGGACCTCGTCGGCGACGCCGTCTTGCACCGCCCGGGCGCGCACTTCCTCCCGCGACTCGGCGGCGGCGACGTGGATCGACGGGTCGAGGGCCTTCAGCCCCCGGGCGAGCGACGCGCCCATGAGCCCGAGTCCGACGATGCCCACCCGCCGGGGCAGCCCGGCCGTCACGCTCACCGTGGCTCCTGGGAGTCGGCCAGGTCGGGGCGCAGCGCTCGGGCGCCGCGCAGGTAGACGTGGCGCACTGGCCGGTCGCCGGTCGACTCGACGTGGAGCAGGATCCGGATCACCCGGGGGAGCGAGCCCGGAACCGGGATCTCCCGCGAGCAGATCATGGGAACCATGTGCCAGCCGTTCCTGACCCGGGCGGCGCGGGCCGGGAAGTCGGCGTCGAGGTCGTGGGTCACCGTGAAGATGGCCCAGCCGATCTCCTCCGGCCGGATCCCGTTGCGCTCGACGAGCGCCTGGCAGAGCTCCGCCACGGCCTCTTCCATGGCCTCGACGGTGTTCTCCTCGATCTGGGTCGCGCCCCGGATACCGCGCATCGACCGTGAAGCTTACTTCCAGACGCGCCGGTCGTCGATTCGCTTCGCTCCCTGGGGGATGGTGCCCGCCGCGATGGCCCGGACCTCGCCCTTCACCTTCACCTCCTCGCGCAGCGCGTCGGCCAGGCGCGCGCAGAGCGACCCGTCGGCGTCGGGCGCGGAGAGCTCCACCTGGTACTCGAGCCGGTCGAGGTGGTTCTCGCGCGTGACCACCGCCTGCCAGCGGGTCACCTCGGGGAAGCGCTTCGAGACGCCGTCGATCTGCCCGGCCCGGATGAACATCCCCTTCACCTTCACCCCGTCGCCGACGCGCCCGAGCAGCCCCAGCAGCTTGGGCGTGGTCCGGCCGCAGGCGCAGCGCTCCTCGGGGCCGAGCGACGACAGGTCGCCGGTGCCGAAGCGGAGCAGCGGATAGGAGACGTCGAAGATCGTGCCCACCACCTCGCCGGGCTGCCCCGGGCCGGCGGGCTGGCCGGACTCGAGGTCGAGCACCTCCACGATGGCCTCGGGGTGGACGTGCCAGCCCCCCTTCTCCGGACACTCGTAGGCGAGGCAGCCGAGGTCGGCGGTGCCGTACCCCTGCAGCACCCGCACCCCGAACCCCTCCTCGATCTCCTGGCGCAGCGACTCGGGGAGCATCTCGGCGATGACGAAGGCGGCCTCGAAGGAGAGGGGCGTGCCCTGCTCTCGGGCCTTCACGAGCAGCGCGTGGAGGAAGCTCGGCAGCCCCAGGTAGGCGGTGGCCTTCACGTGGTGGGCCACCCTGGCCTGCAGCTCGGTCTGCCCCACGCCGGCCGGGATCACCGCGCAGCCCAGCGCCCGGGCCCCGGCGTCGAGCATGAAGCCGAGCGGGGTCAGGTGGTAGGAGGCCGAGTTGTGGGCCACGTCGCCGGCGCGGAAGCCGGCCGAGGCGAGCGCGTGGCGGAAGCGCCAGAAGTCCTCGTGGGCGCCCTGCGGGTCGTAGATGGGGCCGGGCGACATGAAGATGCGGGCCAGCTGCCCCGGGTCGACGGCGGTGAGCCCGGCGAAGGGGGGCTCCTCGGCCTGTGCGGCCGGCATCGAGTCCTTGCGGGTCACCGGGATGCGGAGGAGGTCGTCGAGGCCGTGGACGGAGGTTGGGCCGAGGCCGGCGGCCGTGAGCGTGCGGCGCGCGCGCGGGGCCCGGGCGAAGGCGTGGGCCACGGTGCGGCGAAGGCGCTCGCCCTGGAGGGCGCGCCTTTCCTCGGGGGACTGGGACTCCGTGGGCGGGTCGTAGACGCGGCTGGGTCGGAGGGTGGGCACTCGGTGGCCTCGTGGGGACCAACGTCCCGTGGTGTGGTTCCTGCGCGGCCTGAAGGCCTTGCTATGAGAGCCAGCGCTTGCGGCGCTTGTAGGACTTCAGATCCTTGTAGCTCTTCTTGCCGCTCTCGCCGCCGCCACCCAGGTAGAACTCCTTCACGTCCTCGTTGGCGCGCAGCTTGTCGGGCTCCCCGTCGAGCACCACCCGGCCGTTCTCCATGATGTAGCCGTAGTCGGCGATGGAGAGCGCCAGGTTGGCGTTCTGCTCGACCAGCAAGATCGTGGTCTTCCGCTCCTCGTTGATCCGCTTGATGATGCGGAAGATCTCGGCGACCAGCAGGGGCGCGAGCCCCAGCGACGGCTCGTCGAGCATCATGAGCTTGGGGCGCGCCATGAGGGCACGGCTGATGGCGAGCATCTGCTGCTCGCCGCCGGAGAGGTATCCGGCCAGCTTCTTCCGGCGCTCCTTCAAGCGAGGAAAGAGCTCGTAGCAGGCCTCCTTGTCGGCACGAAGGCCGGCCCGGTCGTTCCGGGTGTACCCGCCCATGTCGATGTTCTCGTCGACGGTCAGGTCCTCGAAGACCCGGCGCCCCTCCATGACCTGGAAGATGCCGCGGCGGACCACCGCCTCGGGCGGCAGCTCGTGCATGGGCTGGCCCTGGAAGAAGATGCCGCCGTCGGTGACCTCACCCTCCTCGCTGCGGAGCAGCCCGGAGATGGCCTTCAGCGTGGTGCTCTTGCCCGCGCCGTTCGAGCCGAGGAGCGCCACGATCTTGCCCTCCGCCACGGAGAGCGAGAGCCCCTTCAGGACCAGGATGACGTCGTCGTAGATGACCTCGACGTTCTTCAGCTCGAGCACTGGCAACTCCCCTGTAGCGGGCGGGACCGTTCGGTCCCGCCCGCAAGCTTCATCGATCGCCTACGTCACTCGGCTACAGCCCCAGCCACTCCTTGGTGCGCGGCATGATGTAGTCGCCGATCTTCACCAGCTTGCCGCCCTGGACCTGGTAGATGCTGGTGGTCATGGTGGGCCGGTGGTCGGTGGGGGTGTAGGTCACCGACTGGGAGAGCCCGCCCGTGGAGAAGTCGGCCATGGTCTCGGTCGCCGCCTTCACGCCCGGGCCGTTCAGCTGGCCGGCCTTGTCGGCTCGCTTGAGGGCCTCCGACCAGACCATCACGTAGGTGAAGCCGCGGACGTACATGGCGTCGCCCTTCTCGCCGGCGCGGAGCTTGTCGTGCATGGCCACCACCTTGCTCATTCCCGGGACCGGCGTGCCGTAGGGAACGTGGGGCATGACGCCCGTCACGCCCTCGGCGAGGGGCCCGGCCACGGTCACCAGCGACTCGGAGAAGCCGTAGGGGTTCGATCCGAACTTCACGGTCATGCCGAGCTTCTTCGCGTCGCGGAGCACGAGCGACACGCCGGTGGTGGTCACGTTGATGTAGGCGTACTCCACCCCCTTCTGCTTCATGGTCAGCAGCTGGCTGGTGGCGTCCTGGAAGTTGGGCGGGAGCACCGCCTCGTCGACCACGTCGATCCCGATCTCGGCCGCGTACTTCCGGCCGGCAGCCAGCGGCGACTTGCCGTAGGCGTTGTCGCCGAACATGAAGGCGACCTTGGGCTTCCCCTTGCCACCCGCCTTTGCGTAGTCCTGCTTCACCCAGTCGAGCCAGGAGCGCAGCTGGTCGGAGTAGGTGGGAGCCACGAAGAAGTTGTAGGGAAACTTGGCCGGGTCGGTGAGCGGGGCCGAGAAGGAGGCCGAGAAGTAGGGGATCCTGTCCTGGCCCACGAAGTCCTTCAGCGCCTCCGTGTCGCCGGTGCCCCAGCCCTGGATCATGACGACCTTGTCGTCGTTCACGAACTTCTTGTAGAGGGCCCGGGCCTGGTCGATCTTGTAGGCGTAGTCGGCGCCGATGAGGTTGATCTTCTTGCCGTTGATGCCGCCGTTCTCGTTCACCCAGGCGACTCCATCCTGCACGCCCTGGGCGAAGGGCTTGCCGACGTCGGAGGTGACGCCGGTCAGGTCGAAGATGCCGCCGACCTTGATCTCCTGCTGGGCGGTGGCCCAGGTCGGGACGAAGGCAGCGAGGGCTGCGGCGAGGATGGCTACGAGGTTCTTCCGCTTGGTCATGTGTTCTCCTGTGTGACTTAAGGTCAACTGCGCGGGGGCTGGCTGCCTTGCTGCTAGTACGAGAACGGGTAGAGCTTCCAGTACGCCTTCACGTGGTTCCACCGGGCGGCCATTCCGTCCGGCTCGAAGATGAGGAAGAGGATCACCACCAGGCCGAAGACGCCGGCCTTGATGGGAGCGACGATGACCATCAGGCCCGGCCATTGGTTGCCCAGCGCGTCGGTGGCCAGGCGGAGCATCTCCGGCAGCAGCGTGATGAAGATGGCGCCGAAGATCGATCCCAGGATGGAGCCCAGGCCGCCGATGATGACCATGCCCAGGTAGTCGATGGCCAGCGTGATGGGGAAGTTCTCCGGGCTGATGATGCGGGCCTGGTAGGCGAGCAGCGACCCGGCCACGCCGATGAGGAAGCTGGAGACGGCGAAGGCCAGGAGCTTGTAGCGGAAGACGTCCACGCCCATGACCTCGGCGGAGATGTCCTGGTCGCGAATGGCCACGAAGGCCTTGCCCACCTTGGTGCGGAAGAGGTTCTTGGTGAAGAAGAGCAGCCCGACCATCACCGGCAGGATGAGGTAGTAGATCCCGCGGTCGTCCTTGAGCTCGAGCCCGGCGAACCTGGCGGGCGGAATCGAGATGCCGTTCACGCCGCCGGTCACGCTATCCCAGTGACTGGCGGTGAATTCGACGATGTAGTGGGCCGCCAGCGTGGCCACCGCCAGGTAGAGCCCCTTGAGCCGGAGCGACGGCAGGCCGAAGACCAGCCCCACCGCGGCGGTGACGAGGCCGGAGAGCGGGATCACCACCACGAAGGGCAGCCCGGCCTTGCCGGCCAGGGCGGCGGTGGCGAACCCCCCCACCGCCAGGAAGGCCGCCGTCCCCAGCGAGATGAGGCCGGTGTAGCCGGTCACCACGTTCAGGCCTGCCGCGGCGATGATGGCGATGAAGATGCGGTTCATCACGTCGAGCCAGTAGATGGTGGCGAACTGCGGCAGCGCGATCAGGAGGGCGAGCAGGCCGGCCAGCAGGACCCTGGGCAAGGCCGAGTCGAAGAGGGCCATGTCCTCGGCGTAGCTCTCGCGGAAATCGCCACAGCGCATCCGGTTCCTCCCTAGACCCGCTCGATCTTGATCTTCCCGAACAGGCCGTACGGCTTGATGGTGAGGATGAGCACCAGGATCACGAAGGGGGCGACCTCCTTGGCCCCTCCGCCCACCAGGGGATCCAGGTAGCCGCCGGCCAGGTTCTCCAGGATGCCCATGATCGGGCCACCCAGGATGGCGCCGGCGATCGAGTCGAGGCCGCCCAGGATCACCACCGGGATCACCTTGAGCCCGAAGAAGGCCATGGCGCCGTCGAGGCCGCCGCGCACCCCGGCGAGCAGCACCCCGCCGATGGCCGAGACCACCGCGGCGATGCTCCAGGCCAGCGCGAAGATGCGCTGCACCGAGATGCCCATGGAGAGCGACACTTGCTGCGAGAAGGCGGTGGCCCGCATGGCCACGCCGGACCGGGTGAACTTGAAGAAGAGGGTGAAGATGACGAGCAGGAAGGCCACGCTCGCCAGGCTGTAGAGGTAGCCCTGCGAGACGGGAAGCGGGCCGATGTGGACCGGGTCGGCCGGGAAGATGTTGGGAAAGGTGCGCAGGTCGGTGCCCCAGATGCCCTGCACGATGGCCTTGAGGAGCGAGGAGAGCCCGAGCGTCACCATGATGAGCGAGATGACCGGCTCGCCGATCATGGGGCGCAGGATGAGCCGCTCGGTGAGGAGGCCGAGCACCGCCGAGAAGACCAGCGTCATGAGAAACGCCCAGAAGAAGGGAATCTGGTACTGCACCGTCAGTGTCAGGCACACGTAGGCGCCCAGCACCAGGAACTCGCCCTGGGCGAAGTTGAGCACGCTGGTGGACTTGTAGATGACCACGAAGCCCAGGCCGACCAGGGAGTAGATGCTCCCCACCACGATGCCGTTCAGCACCAGCTGGAGGAAGAACTCCACTCAGGCCGCCTTTCCGGGAAACGCGGTCAACCGCCGGACGATGAGCGTGGTCTGGATGCGAGCCGTCTTGCCGTCCTGGAACTTGATGGTGGTGTCGATGTCGACGGCGGGCTTGTCGCCGTAGAGGGCGTCGATGACCACCGCGTAGCGCTCCTCGACGAAGCCGCGCCGGACCTTGCGGGTGCGGGTCAGCTCCTCGTCGTCGGCGTCGAGCTCCTTGTAGAGGAGCACGAACTTCTGGATGCGGGCCGCGGCCGGGAGGGTCTCGTTCACCTGGTCGACCTCCTTCTGCACGAGGTCGTAGACCTGCACCTTGGCGGAGAGGTCGGTGTAGGTGGTGTAGGAGATCTTGTTCTTCTCGGCCCACTTCCCCACCACGCCCATGTCGATGTTCAGCATGGCGGTCAGGTACGGGCGCCCCTTGCCCACCACCACCGCCTCCTTCACGAAGGGGGAGAACTTGAGCCGGTTCTCGATGAACTGGGGCGAGTACTGGGTGCCGTCGGCCAGCTGCATCACGTCCTTGATGCGGTCGATGACGACCAGGTGGCCGTCGTCGGCCATGTAGCCGGCGTCGCCGGACATCAGCCATCCGTCGGAGACGGCCGCGGCAGTGGCCTCCTCGTTCTTGTGGTAGCCGAGGAAGACCGCGTCGCTCCTCGAGAGGATCTCGCCGCGCTCGGAGATCTTCACCTGGGTTCCCGGAATGGGCACGCCCACGGTGTGGAACTGGATGTCGCCGTCGCGGTGGATGCAGGAGATGCCGCTGATCTCGGTCTGGCCGTAGATCTGCTTGAGCGGCACGTCCATGGCGTGGAAGAAGCGAAACACGTCGGGGCCGAGCGCAGCGCCGCCGGTGGAGGCGCTGCGCAGGTGGGTGAAGCCGAGCCGGTCCTTGAGGGCCCGGAAGAGCGCCCAGTGCCCGAGCCTGTGCAGCAAGGCCAGCCCGGCTGGAACCGGCTTCTTCTGGAAGCGGAGGTCGGCCACCTTGCGTCCCACCGGCATCCAGCGCTCGTACATGAAGCGCTTGAACGGGGTGGTGTCCATGATCTTCACCTGCACCGTGGAGGTCAGGTTCTCCCAGATCCGGGGCGGCGCGAACATCACGTGAGGGCCGATCTCGCGGATGTTCTCCATCACGGTGTCGGGCTCCTCCGGGAAGTTCACCGTGAAGCCCACCGCCAGCGCCGACGAGAGCGACATCATCTGCTCGCCGATCCAGGCCAGCGGCAGGAAGGAGACGAACTCGTCGGTGGGGCGCTTCTCGTCCACCTGGTTCAGGGAGAGCGCCATGGAGAGCAGGTTCCGGAAGGTGAGCAGCGCTCCCTTGGGGAATCCGGTCGTTCCCGACGTGTAGCTCATGATGGCCACGTCGGAGACGGCGCCGCGCCGCACGTGCTCCTCCCAGACCCCGGGCTGGTGCTCGAGAAGCGCCCGCCCCTTCTCCTCCACCTCCTCGAAGGAGATGAGGGCCGGGTGCTGGTACTTCCGGAGCCCTCGCGGATCGGCGTAGACGACCCTCTTCACCTTGGGCAGCTTGTCGAGCATGTCGAGGATCTTGTCGACCTGCTCCTGGTCCTCGGCCACGATGAAGGTGGCGTCGCAGTGGTCGATGACGAAGGCCACCTCGGTGAGGTTCGAGTCCTGGTAGAGGCCGACCGCAGCGCCGCCGGCGGCCTGGGCGGCGATCTCGCTCCAGACCCACTCGGGGCGGTTGTCCCCGATGATGGCCACCTTGTCGCCGCGCTGCATGCCGAGCGAGACGAGCCCCATCGAGAAGTCGCGGACGTGGTCGTGGTATTCACGCCAGGTGAATGGCTGCCAGATCCCGAACTCCTTCTCCCGCATGGCCACCTTGTCGGGATGGAGGCCGGCGTTGCGGACCAGGAGCTTGGGGAACGTGTCGTTGCCCTGGAGCTGGTCGAGGATGTCGGGCACGGGGTCTCCCATGGGCTAACCCTGGCTCTGCCCGAGATACGCTTCCTGGACCGCCGGGTCGCCCTGCACCTCCTGCGGCGTGCCGTCGGCGATCTTCTCCCCGAAGGACAGCACCGTGACCCGGTGGGAGACGTCCATGACCACGCCCATGTCGTGCTCGATCATGATCATGGTGGTCCCGCGGTCCTCGTTGATGTCGAGGATGAAGCGGGCCATGTCCTCCTTCTCCTCGGCGTTCATCCCGGCCATGGGCTCGTCGAGGAGCAGGAGCCGCGGCTCGAGCGCCAGCGCCCGGGCCAGCTCGACACGCTTCTGGAAGCCGTAGGCCAGCGTGCCCACCACCTTCTTGCGGATGGCCTGGATCTCGAGGAAGTCGATGATGTCCTCGACCACCTCGCGGTGGGCGATCTCCTCCTTGCGGGCCGGGCCGTAGTAGACGCCGCCGGCCATCACGCCCTCCTTCTGGTGGACGTGGCGTCCGATGAGGAGATTGTCGAGCACCGTCATGCCCTTGAAGAGGGCGATGTTCTGGAAGGTGCGGGCGATGCCGAGCTTGGTGCGGGCGGAGGGGGAGAGCTTCGTCACGTCGGCGCCGTCGAACTGGATGTTCCCGCGCTGGGGGCGGTAGACCCCGGAGATGCAGTTGAGAAGACTGGTCTTTCCGGCGCCGTTGGGGCCGATGACGGCGTGCAGCGCACCGCGTCGAACCTCGAAGCTCACGTCGGAGAGGGCGGTCACGCCCCGGAAGTGGAGTATCAGGTTGTTGACCCGCAGGAGCGGCATGGATCCCCCTTGATCCCAGATGGCCACGCCCGCTTCAAGCCGCACCGCGGCACAAAGCGAAAGAGCAAACTCCTTGACAGATCCGTCGTCTACCCGGGCGGCCAGAACATGGGGCGGCCACCCATGCAGTGCATGTGGACGTGGAACACCAGCTGTCCGCCCTCGCGGTTCACGTTCACCACGCTGCGCCAGCCCGGCTCGGCCACGCCCCGGTCCTTCGCGATCCGGGCCGCCACGCGGGACATCTTGCCGACCAGCGCGTCGTCCTCGGGGGTGAGGTCGTTGAGCGACGGGATGTGGCGCCGAGGCACCACCAGCACGTGCACCGGGGCCTGGGGGTTGATGTCGTCGAAGGCCACCACGTCCTCGTCCTCGAAGACGAGCTTCGCGGGGATCTCGTTCCGAGCGATCTTGCAGAAGAGGCAGTCTGCCACGCGTCACCTCGGTCGTGGGCGGCGACGGGCCGCCGGGGTCGGGGGAGGATACCGCGGCGGGATCAAGGCCGCGAGTCGAGGAGCAGGGTCACCGGCCCGTCGTTCACCGACTCCACCTCCATGTGGGCCCGGAAGACGCCCTGGGCCACCGGAAGCCCGCGGGCCCGGAGCAGGGCGGCCACCGATTCGTAGAGCGCGCTGGCCGCCTCGGGAGGCGCCGCGCCGACGAAGCTCGGACGGTTCCCCTTGCGGGTGTCGCCCAGCAGCGTGAACTGCGAGACCAGGAGCACGCCACCCCCCACGTCCTGGACCGACCGGTTCATCTTGCCGGCCTCGTCCTCGAAGATGCGGAGCTGGGCGAGCTTGTCGGCCGTCCACCGGGCGTCGTCGTCGGAGTCACCCTGGGCGACCCCCAGGAGCACGAGGAGTCCTTGCCCGACCTCCCCCACCACCTGCCGGTCGACCCGCACCGACGCCCGCGCCACACGCTGCACCACCGATCGCATCCATGCTTCATGCCACGGCTGCGCCCGGTGCGCACCTCCGGTGCGCCGGCCGTGACAGCCCCGGAACCCCGTGCTAATGCCGGGCCGTGCTCCTCCTCCGCGACGTCCGGAAGTCCGACCTGCCGGCTCTCCGGTCGCTGGCGCGCGTGCTCAACTCGGTGAACCTGCCTGCCGACGAGCGGGCGCTCTCGGGCATCATCGAGCGGTCGGTGCGGAGCTTCTCGGGGCGCATCGTCGATCCGTGGAAGCGCAGCTACGTCTTCGTGCTCGAGGACACGGCGCGGCGGCGCGTCATCGGGACGTCGCTGGTCATCGCCAAGCACGGCACCCGCGAGTCGCCCTGCACCTTCCTCGACGTGACCGAACGGGAGAACTACTCGTCCACGCTCGACCGCCACTTCCGGCATCAGGTCCTGTCCATCGGGTTTCACTTCGACGGCCCCACCGAGATCGGCGGCCTGGTGGTGGATCCGAAGGCCCGCGGGAGCGAGGCCGAGCCTGGCAAGCAGCTCTCCTTCGTGCGCTTCCTCTACATGGCGATCTTCCCGGATCGATTCCGCGAGAAGGTGCTGGCCGAGCTGATGCCGCCCCTCCGGAGCGACGGCAAGAGCCTGTTCTGGGAGGGTTTCGGGCGCCGCTTCACCGGGCTCGACTACCAGGAGGCCGACAAGCTCTCCCGCAAGGGAAAGGAGTTCATCCAGCAGCTCTTCCCGGCCGGCGAGTTCTACGCGACCCTGCTCCCGCCCCGGGTGCAGCAGGCGCTGGGGAAGGTGGGGCGAAGCACCGAGCCGGCGCGGCGCATGCTCTCGCGGATCGGCTTCCGGTACGTGAACCGCATCGACCCGTTCGACGGGGGTCCGCACTACGAGGCGAAGCTATCCGAGGTGACGCTGGTCCGGGCGCACCGGCGGCTCCGGCTGGAGAACGAGCCGCTCGGGGCCGGAGGGCGCGATCCGGAGGTGCTGGCCGGCGTGGTGCGGGCGGCCGGGCCGAACCGCTTCCGCGCCGCGAGGACGCGGGCGCGGGTATCGGGCGACGCGGTGCGTCTCCCCGTCGAGGCCTGCCGGGCACTCGAGGTGAAGCCGGGGGACGCGATCCACCTGGTTCCGTTCGCCTGACCAGCGCCTGACCCATCCGGGACGGGCGCGACCCGCCCGGGGCGTGTATCGAGGTCGGCGTCCCTCACCAGGAGGTCGCCCGTGCGTCTCGCCAGAACGTGGTTCCCCGCAGCACTCCTCGCCTGCTCCTTCCTCGCTCCGGCCGCCGTTCACGCCCAGTCTGCGCCGATCCCGTACGGCGCGCCCGTCGCCAGCGACGTGGCCAAGAAGGCCGCGTCCGCCGCGCTCGCCGAGGGACGGAAGAACGGCTGGTACGTCGCCGCGGCGGTGGTCGACACCGGCGGCGTCCTCGTCTACTTCGAGCGCATCGAGGGCACGCAGAACGGGAGCACCGAGACGGCCATCGAGAAGGCGCGCACCTCGGCGGCGTTCCGCCGGCCGTCGAAGGCCTTCGAGGACGTCGTGGCCAGCGGCAAGGTGAACTATCTGAAATTGCCGGGCACCGTTCCCATCGAGGGCGGGACGCCGCTGGTCGTGGACGGGAAGATCGTGGGCGCCATCGGCATCAGCGGCGCGAGCTCGGCACAGGACGGCGTCTGCGCCAAGGCCGGAGCTGACGCACTGGTCGTGAAATAGGCGGCCCGATATCCAGCGCCGTCACCCCCGACGCCGCGCCGGTTTCCGGGCGGCACGGGCCGGCTTCTTCGCCGCCCTTGCCGGCTTCTTCGCCACCTTCGCCTTCTTCTTGGCCGCCTTGACCCGCGCCGCCCGTCGCGCCGCCTCGAGCGCCAGTCGACCCCAGGGCTCCATGTCCTCCGGCGACTCGTGGGCCGCGTCGGGAGGGCGGAAGTAGTTGGTCTCCATCTTCTTCCCGCCCCCGGAGTAGACCCAGCGGCGGCACCCCGCCTCCTCGAACATCGGCCGGGTCTCCTCGTCGGTCTTGAGGAAGATCTCGTCGTCGTCGACGAGGCCGAACATGAGATCTCCGCAGTAGATGCCGTGGCCGCCGAACATGGCGCGGGACCTCACCGGCCCCAGCGGTCCGAGCAGGTCGACGGCGAAGGCGACGAAGGCAGGGGACTCGGGCACGGTGCACCTCCTCGACGGGTTCGCAGCGGCTTATAACGAGGACGTGCTCCCTCGCCCCTCCCGCGATGTCGCGCTCCTCTTCACCACCCGCACGCTCCGCCTCTTCGCCTACGGCTTCCTCGCGGTGGTGCTGGTCCTCTACCTGTCCGAGGCCGGTCTCTCCGAGGGGCGCATCGGGCTGCTCCTCTCCTTGACGCTGCTCGGCGACACCGCGCTCTCGCTCTGGATCACCACCCACGCCGACCGGATCGGCCGGCGCAGGATGCTCCTGCTCGGCTCGGCCATGATGATCTTCGCCGGGATCCTCTTCGCCTCCACCACGTCCTTCTGGGTGCTGCTCTTCGCGGCCACCATCGGGATCATCAGCCCGGCCGGGAACGAGGTCGGACCCTTCCTGGCCATCGAGCAGGCGGCGCTTTCCCAGGTCATCCCGGCCAAGGAGCGAACCCGGGTCTTCTCCTGGTACGCGCTGGTCGGCTCCTTCGCCACCGCGCTCGGGTCGCTCTCGGGGGGATTGCTCTCCCAGGCGCTGCAGGCCCACGGGGCGACGTCGCTCGCCGCCAACCGCACCGTGGTGCTGGGGTACGCGGTGCTGGGCGCGTCGCTGCTGCTGCTCTTCACCCGGCTCGGGCCGTCCGCCGAGGCGCCGCCGTCGGGACGGACGGACCACAAGCCCTCCTTCCTCGAGCCCGGGCTCGGGCTGCGCGGGTCGCGCAAGGTGGTCTTCCGCCTCTCCTCCCTCTTCGCCCTGGACGCCTTCGCCGGCGGCTTCGTGGTCCAGAGCTTCGTGGCCTGGTGGTTTCACACGCGGTTCGGGGCCGACGAGGCCACGCTGGGCGTCATCTTCTTCGGCGCCAACGTGCTGGCCGGGATCTCGGCGCTCTCGGCGGGCTGGCTGGCGAACCGCTTCGGCCTCGTGAACACCATGGTCTTCACGCACCTGCCGTCGAACGTGCTGCTCGTCCTCGTGCCGCTCATGCCGAACCTTCCGCTCGCCATCGCGGTGCTGCTGGCCCGCTTCTCCATCTCGCAGATGGACGTGCCGACGCGCCAGTCCTACACCATGGCGGTGGTGGCGCCGGACGAGCGCTCGGCGGCGGCCGGCGTCACCGGCATGGCACGCACCATCGGATCGTCCATCGCGCCTCTCGCGGCCGGGCCGCTCTTCGCGGTGCCGGCGCTGGCCAGCCTTCCCTTCTTCATCGCCGGGGGGCTGAAGATCCTCTACGACCTTCTCCTCTGGCGCGATTTCCGCCGCGTGAAGCCGGAGGAGGAGCGGGGGCCCGCGGTAGACCTACGACTCGACCAGCACCGTCCCGACGCTGCCCGGCTCCTCGGCGGCGCGGCGCAGGTCGCCGGGCGAGACGTGGCCGATGATGACCACCGAGCGGGCCCCGTCCTTCAGCACCTCGAAGGACTCCTCGAGCTTGGGGATCATGCCGCCGGAGATCGATCCGTCGGCCACCCCCTTCGAGAATTCACCGTGAGTGATCCTGGGGATGCGGCTCCCCGGGTCCTTCACGTCGCGGAGCACCCCCGGCGTCGAGGTGACGAGCACCAGCGCGTCGGCACGGAGCGCGCCGGCCAGCTGGCTCGCCACCGTGTCGCCGTTGATGTTGAGCATCTGTCCCTGGGCGTCGCAGCCCAGGCAGGCGATCACCGGGACGTAGCCCCGCGCCCACAGGTCGCCGAGGAGCGGCAGGTTGAATCCCATCACGTCGCCGACCAGGCCGAGGTCCACCGGGTCGGGACCGGCGCCGGCCATGACCCGCGGCGGCCGGCGCTTCGCCACCACCGCGTGGCCGCTCGCGCCGTGGAGCCCGACGCCCAGCACGCCGTTCGCGAGAAGGCGCGCACACACGTCCACGTTCACCTTGCCGGCCACCGCGTACTTCATGACCTCGAGCGTCTCGGCGTCGGTGTAGCGGCGCCCGGCCACCATGCGGGTCTCGAGCCCGAGCTTCTTCTGCAGCCCGGTGGCCTGGGGCCCGCCGCCGTGGACCATGCTGACGCGGTGGCCGTCCTCGACCAGCGCCTTCACGTCCCGTGCGATGGCGTCCATCTCCGGCGTGCCGGCCACCTCACCGCCGATCTTCACCACGATGGTCTTCAAGGGCTCACCTGACGTGAGGGGCGGAGGGGGCGGCTCGTGCCGGGGCGGGCGCCGAGGGCGCGGGCCGCGCGGCGGGGGCCGAGGGCGCGGGACGAACGGCGGGGGCCGGAGCAGCGCGGGTGGCGGGTGCCTGGTAGCGCGGCGCGGGTCCGGGCGGGCGCGGGCCCGGACCTGGGGCAGGTCGCGGAGGAGGCGGCCGGAAGCCGGGGTAATAGGGCTGCCGCCCGGGATAGTAGGGCGGCGGGAAGCCCGGCCCCCATCATCGGCGGAGCGCCCCACCAGGCGGCGCCACCCCAGCCCGGCGCGGCTCCCCATCCCGGTCCCCAGAAGGGTCCCCAGGCGGGCGGCGCGATCCAGACGTTCACGAATGGAGCGGGTGCCACGACCACGTTGACGTCGGCACCGAAGTTGCCGCCGGGCATGGCGATGAACCCCTGCTGGTTGGCCGCGGCCTGTGCCGCCGACTCCTCGGCCGACTTCTGCTCCGCCGCCTCGATCCCGAAGGGATCCGGGCTCTGGGCAGGCGGGGGCGGCGGAACGCCTGGCGGAAGCGGAACTCCAGGCGGGGGCGGAGCTCCGGCCACCGCCGGCGCCGGCACCGGGGTCTGAACGACCTCGTCGGCGGGCTGCTCGGGGCGCTGCTCCAGGATGAACGTGGCGCCGCCGGGGTCCGAGACCACTGCGAACTGCGGCCCCTTCGCCCCGGGCGTGCGGAGCACGTGGCCGCCGAACTCCGTCACCCGGGCCAGCGCGACCGGGAGGTCCTTCACCACCACGTAGGGCAGCCACTGGGCCGGGACCTTCTGGAAGGGCATGCGCGCGGCCCGGGCGCGGGGGCGGCCGCCCGACGCGTAGATCCAGGTGGCCGCCTTTCCGCTCCCCACCTGCCAGGGCTCGTAGCCCACCACGGCCTTGTAGAAGGCGGCCGATCCCTTCAGATCGTCGGTCCAGAGCTCGGCCCAGATCCAGCCCGGAGGCGGTGCGTCGACGTCGGCGGGATCGCCGCCGGTCGCGGTGACGAGCACGAACTGGGCGCCGCGTGGGTCGGCGACCGCCGCGTAGCGCCCGCGCGCCCCGAGACTGCCCGGCCCCTCCAGCACACGGCCACCAGCCATCTGCGCGGCCGCGGCTGCCTGGGCCACGTCGGGCACCGAGACGAGCGGCATCCAGCGCGCCTGGGGCGTGGCGGCGCCGGGCTTCGGCGCGGGCATCTGGATGATGCCGGCCACCGGCGTGCCGCCGTCCCTTGCGATGGCGTAGCCGCCGCGGTCCTCGAAGGTCCAGCCCAGGACGCCGGAGTAGAACGGCTTCGCCGCCGCCGGGTCGAGCGTGAGCAGGTCGAACCAGATCACCTTCCCGGGCAGGCGCTGTCCGGTGGGCTTGGCCGTGACGGGCGGAAGGTCGATCCTCGGGGGCGGCGCGGCGGGCTCGGGCGCCTGTGCGAGGGCCGGGCCGGCCAGCAATGCCGCGGCGATCCCGGCGGCCAGCAGTGACGTTTGGTGACGGATCATGTCGTCCTCACGGGGGCCAGGGACCGGGGTCCTCGAGCGACGCCCGCTCGTCGAGCCCCAGCATCACGTTCATGTTCTGGATGGCCTGCCCGGCGCCGCCCTTCACGAGGTTGTCGATGGCGGAGAACGCGGTGACGGTGCGCCGGCCGCGCCAGGCCGCACCGGCGGCCACTCCCACCTCGGCGAAGTTGGACCCGGACACCGCCGCCACCTCCGGGAGCCGCTTGGCCGGGACGCGGACGAAGGGCTCGCCGGCAAAGGCGTCGCGGTAGAGCGCCGCGAGGCGCTCCTCGGTCCACTCCTCGGGAAGCTCCAGGAACGCCGTCGCCAGGATGCCGCGGACGAGCGGCGCCGAGACCGGCACGAAGCGCAGCTGGAGGTCGCGGGCGCCTGCCGAGGAGAGCGTCTCCACGACCTCCGGGACGTGCTGGTGCCAGAGCGGCTTGTAGGCGCGCAGGTTTCCGGCCCGGACCGGGTGATGGGTGGTGGCCTGGGGGGCCATTCCCGAACCGGAGCTGCCGGTGATGCCCTGGACGTGGACGACCCCCTCGAGGAGCCCGGCCCTGGCGAGGGGCAGGAGCGAGAGCTCGATGGTGGTGGCGAAGCAGCCGGGCGAGGCGACGAAGCGGGCCTTTCGAATCTTCTCGCGGTTCAGCTCCGGGAGCCCGTAGACGAACTCGGGAAGGAGCCCGGGGTGGGGGTGCTTCTGGCCGTAGTACTTCTCGTAGGCGGCCGGGTCCTGAAGCCGGAAGTCGCCGGACATGTCGACGATCTTCACCGACGGCAGCGCGGCGATCTCCGCGGCCTTGAGGGCCGTCACCTTGTGGGGCAGGGCGAGCAGCACGACATCCATCCCGTCGGCGGCGGCCGCCGGCGCCAGGTCCTGGAAGACGAGAGGGGTCCGCCCCTCGAGCGAGGGGTGGGCCGCCCCGATCGGCTCGCCGATGAGGTCGACGGAGGCCACGCGGGCCAGCTCGACGTCGGGGTGGAGGAGGAGGCGGCGGATCATCTCCGCACCGCCGTAGCCGGAACCTCCCATCACCGCGGCCCGGAAGCGCTTGCGTCCTGCCATGATGAAACCATATACCCGCTCGGCCGCGGGAGCACGCTCGCCGATGGAGGTGGAGGAAGTGGATCGTCCGCTCGAGAAGGCCGTGTCGTGGCTCTCCCAGCAGCGCCCCTCGATGGAGGCACTGCTCCGCCGCCTCGTCGATCGGAACTCCTTCACGCGGAACCTGGCCGGGGTGAACGCGGTGGCCTCTGCTGTCGCCGACGAGCTTCGGCCGAGCGGCGTCGCGGTCGAGCGAATCCCGGGAAGGAACTTCGGTGACCACCTCTTCTTCGCTTCTCGCGCCCAGGGGCCCTTCACCTTCCTCATCGGCCACGCCGACACGGTCTTCCCCCCGGGCACCTTCGAGGGCTACCGCGAGGACGGCGAGCGGGCCATGGGCCCTGGGGTCCTCGACATGAAGGGCGGCCTCGTGGTCGAGATCTTCGCGCTCCGGGCCCTCGCCGAGGCCGGACTTCTCGACCGCGTCCCGGTGCGTGGAATCGTGGTGGGCGACGAGGAGATGGGCTCGCCCGAGTCGCAGCCCCTCACGGTCGAGAAGGTTCGCGGCGCCTCGGCGGCACTCGGACTCGAGTCGGGACGCTCGAGGGACCTCATCGTCACCCGGCGAAAGGGCATCGCCTCCCTCGACGCGCGGGCCCACGGCGTCGCTGCTCACGCAGGCGGCGATCACGAGAAGGGCCGGAACGCCATCTGGTCGCTGGCCCGCTTCGTGGACCGCGTGCAGTCCCTCACCGACTACGGCCGTGGGGTCACGGTCAGCGTCGGACGCGTCGAGGGCGGGACGACGCGCAACACCGTTCCGGCGGAGGCCCGCTGCGAGGTGGACGTGAGGTTCCTCACCCCGGGTGACGGCCAGGAGGTCCTGGCGCGCATCGACGTCGCGGCCCGCGAGGCGTCGGTGCAGGGGACGCGCATCGAGGTCTTGCGCCCCGGCAGCCGTCCGCCGCTGGTGCGGACCGACGCGTCGGCTGCGCTCGCCGCCGAGTACGGGGAGTGCCAGCGAGAGGCCGGCCTGGGCGCTGGAGAGGCGCCGCTCTCCGGTGGAGGGTCGGACGCCTCGGTGACCGGCGCGGCGGGGGTGCCGTCGATCGACGGCCTGGGGCCGCGGGGGGCCGGTTTTCACACGCACGACGAGTTCATCGAGCTCGGCTCGCTGGTGCCCAAGGCCGAGGCGCTGGTCAGGTTCCTGGCGAGGCGAGCGGGGTAGCGGGGTTCATCACCGAAAGCTGGGCCCCGGCCCCCACGCCGTGGGCGGCGCTCCAGCCACCCGGTACCTCGAGCACCTCGACCACCGGTCCGGCCGAGCAGTGCATTGCCAGACGGAGCGGCTCCGCCTGCTCGACAACGTTCAGGACCGTTCCGCACGCGTCCACGAACAGGATGTCGAGCGGCATGTGCGTGTTCTTCATCCAGAAGCCATGCGCTTCGGCCGCCGCGAAGCGGAAGAGCATGCCGCAGCCCGGACCGAGCGAGTCCCGGAACATGAGCCCGACCTCGACCTCCTCCCGGCCGGAGACGAGTTCCGCGTCCACCTCGCCGCGCCCTCCGCCCGGTCCCTCCACCGACAGCCGCACCGGGGCGTGGGTCCGCTCCACCCTCACGTCGGCGCCCGTCCAGCGGTCCACGTAGAGGTCGAAGCCGGGCTCGCGCCGGACGTGGCGGAGCGGTCGGTCCGCCGTCGCGAGGCTCCCGGCGCCGAAGGTCTCGCTGGCGCTTCGGCGGAAGCTCCAACCCGGCGGAACCGCGACGTCCGGCCCACGGCCTCCGCCCGCCCTTCGAGCGGCGAGCACCAGACCGCCTTGCGGCAACTGCACCACCGCGAGCTCGACCCAGGGCCACCAAAGCACCGGCCCGCCGAGCTGGTCCACGATCGCGACCTCGGCGGGCTCTCCTCCGCGGACCGGGACGAGTCCGGCGCGCTCCAGTTGCCGGAGAGCCCGGTGCAGGTGCTCGTGGCATTCGAAGGACATGGCGACGATCTCGCCGTCGTCGGCCTGCCCGACGGCTCCCAGCGCGCGGGCATTCGCCTTCGAGCCCAGGGCCTGGCCCAGCCGGTCGGCGGGCGCGACGAGCGACGTCATCTCAATCAGCACCGGCATCTGGCCTCCACGGAGCGGCCCTGGCGGCCTACGCCTCGGGACCTGGCTCGCCGCTGCGTTCGTACCAGTCGTCGTGAAGCGACCATCGCTGGCAGGCGAGACACATCGTGCGGGACCACTGGTGCGCGCATCCCGGACAGAGCCCGCCCGTCAGGAAGGTGTTCCAGACCGTTCCGCAGGAGCACAGCCACCGGCTGGATTGAATCCGGCCGCCAGCAGCACCGGGGGCAGCGGATGCGGGGGATCCCCTTGCGGAGACCGGCTCTCCGGACGAGGTCGCGCAGCGCTCCCGTGCCAGCGGGATTCCCGTGACCGGTGTCGAGGAGGCGAAACCCGTCCATGGGTCCACTCTGACAGAAGGGACGGACATGAGCGGCCTGTCGCTCACCGACCCGCCGTCGACCGTCTCGACCCTCGCCCTCCCCCAGCAGTTGAGCACCTTGCGCCCCGCCTCGGCGCGTCCGGCGTCGTCCCCGGGGGCGAAACGGGCCACCGCGAAGCGCGGCGCCTGCGCGGGGATCTGCCGGAAGCTCGGGTCCACGGCGACCCAGCGCCGGCCCGCAGCCACCTCCACCCATTCGTGCCAGACGAAGCGCGTGCCGTCCCAGGCCACGCCCACGACGATCCGCCCGTCGAGACCGTCGTTCCTCGCCTTCGCGAGGTAGGCGATGCTCATCTCCTGGCAGTTTCCACGCTCGGGAAAGTCGCGCGGCAGGGACGACGGCGGCGGCGAGGGGTCCTCCGGAAAGGGGGCGAGCCCGCAGAAGGTGATGGCCCGCTCGGTCTCGGCGCCGGGCGGCGCCGGCACGGCGCTCCCGAAGGTGGCCGGCGCGCGCGCCGGGACGGCCGCTCCCGCGTCGGAGAGGAAGCGCGTCCCCTGCGACGGGAGCCAGACCTCGTCGGGGAGTCCTCCCGCGGCGCTCCGGAAGCGGACGGTCTCGCCGAGGACCTCTCCTTCCAGCCACGAGCCGCGGCGGGTGGCGCAGGCCTGGCCGGCGCGCCCGGTCTCGGCGTCCTCGACCTGCAGGCAGCGCCGCTCGCCTTCGGGCGTGGCCGAGAGCAGCGCCTCGACGAGAATCGACGCCACCGCATCGCCGGAACCCGGGCGCCGCCGCCCTCCGGTCTCGACCTCGAGGAGCGCGCCCTCCCGGTCGGTCACCACCTCGATCCGTCGCCGGGCCACGCCGCCGCCCCCGGCCTCCGGCAACCGCATGGCGGTCTCGAAGAGGCCGGTGCAACGGCCCCGGTCGCAGCGCACCGACAAGGTCGCGACCCCCACCCGCTCGCCGCCGATCTCGACCCGGTAGCGGCGCGAGGCCGTGTCGGGGAGCGCCGCGATGGCCAGTAGCCCGATCAGGAGAACGTTCACCTCCTCTTCCTCCGCCACGCCGCGAATGCGAAGCGGGCCAGCAGCAGCGCCGCGACGACGGCCATCCCCATCCAGGCCAGCATGGTGTAGCGCTCGAGCCAGTCCACGAGTTCGGAGAGGTTCCTGGCCAGGTACGCGCCCACGAGGAGGAGCAGCGCGTTCCAGGCCGCCGCCGAGATGCCGCCCCAGAGGAGCACCTTGCCCAGGGGCAACCGCGCCGCTCCAGCCCCCACGAAGAGGAAGGCCCGGATCCCGGGTAGGAAGCGGTTCGCGAGCAGGAACCAGGCGCCCCAGCGCGCGTAGCCCGCCTCCACCTGGCGCACGTGCTCGAGCGTGACCGGTCCTCGCCGCATCGCCCCGCGCTCCAGCGCCGCGCCGAGCGCGACGCCAATCCGGTAGTCGATCCAGGCGCCCACCACCGCCCCGGCCGTCACGGCCACGAAGGCGAACGGCCAGGAGATCTTTCCGTTCACCGCGTACCAGGCGCCCAGCACGACGAGGGTGTCGCCGGGGAAGGGCGGGAAGACGTACTCGACGAGACTGCCCAGGAAGAGGATGGCCGGCGCGGCCGGGCCGGTCCTCGCGAGCGCCTCGGAGAGCGTCGCGACCACGCGCTCGATCGTGCTCACCGGGCCATGGTAGACCGCCGCCGGCCTCCCTGCTAATCATCCCGCCTCCGATGTCGCAGTCCGGCAGAGAACGCCTTCGCAGCACCGCCCCCTACCTCGTCGCCACCGCCTGGCTGGTGCTGGGGTGGGGTTTCCTCGTCCGCGGCGTGGAGCACCCCGGCGTCGACTACCGCCCCTGGGCCTTCCGTCACCACGCCTACTCCGACCTGCTGGCCATGACCGGGGACCGCTACCTGCATGGCGGCCGTCCGCTGCCCTACGTGGAGGACCGGATCGAGTACCCCGTGCTGCTCGGCGTGACGCTCTGGGCGCCGTCGTTCCTCCCCGGCGGGCAGGTCGTGCACTTCACCGCGAGCGTCATCCTCCTCTGGCTCTGCCTCCTGGCCTCGGTGGCGGTCCTGCGGCGCTTGCCAGGGGCGAGCCCGTGGTGGCTGGCCGGCACGCCGGCCATCGCCTACTACGGCGCGCTCAACTGGGACCTCCTGCCCATCGCGCTCCTCCTGGCCGCGGTGCTCGCCGCGGAGCGGGACAGGCCGGGACGCGCCGGCGCGCTCGCGGCGCTCGGGGTCTCGGCCAAGCTCTGGCCGGTGGCGCTCCTTCCCGGCGCCATCGCCGCCCTTGCCTCCCGGCGCCGCGTGGCGGACCTGGCCCGCGCCGGCGCGGCCTTCGCGGGCCTGACACTCCTGGTGAATCTTCCCGTGGCGCTGGCCGCACCGGAGAACTGGGCCTGGTTCTGGCGCTTCAACGGCAGCCGGTCGGCGGAGAACTCGGTCTGGGAGCTGCTCCGGGTGAAGGACCCGGCCCTGCTGAACGCGCTGGCCGCCGCGCTGCTCCTTGCCGCGGCCGGCGCCGCGGCTCTCGGGGCCTGGCGCGCCGCCCCGGCTTCCCGGTCCCGCGCGGTCCGGCTCGGCACCGCGCTGGTGCTGGTCGCCTGGGTGGCATCGAACAAGGTGTGGAGCCCCCAGTACGCCCTCTACGCCTTCGCCGCCGGTGCGCTCGTGGCCGGGCCACGCTGGCTCTTCCTGGCGCTGGCCGCCATCTCGGTGGTGGACTACCACCTGGCCTTCGAGGTCCGGGCCGAGCGCGGGAATCTTCTGGTTCTTCGACGGCTGGTACTACGCGGAGGAGCTCCTCCGGACGGCGATCTACGCCGCCTTCGCGGCGTGGCTCCTCCTCGAGCTGCGGGCGACGCGGGCCGGGCGCGGGGCGACGGACAGCGAGGCGGCGGCCGGCCGGGAGGCTGCGTCGTGAAGGAGACGGACAGCCGGAGCCGGTGCTCGTGGTGGGCCGTCTTCGCGATCATTCCGGTGCTGGTGGTCGGCTTCCACTGGATGGCGGCCCGCCCCGGGATGGCGTTCTCCGGCTCCGACCTGCGCTACTTCTTCTACGGCGTCCGGGAGGCGGTGGCGGAGGCGCTGCTCCACGGAGAGCTTCCCTGGTGGCAGCGCGGCTTCCACCTCGGCTATCCACTCGTCGCCGATCCCCAGGCCGCGGTCTTCGCGCCCACCACCTGGCTCACGCTGCCCTGGGACGCGCCGCGAGCGCTGACGCTGGCGACGCTCCTGCACCTGACCATCGCCGCCTGGGGCATGGCGGCCTGGATGCGGCTGCGCGGCCTCTCCCCCGCCTCCGGGCTCCTGGCCGCCGTGCTCTTCGCGCTGGGCGCCAAGCAGACCGTCCACGTCATCCACTGGAACTTCGCCGCCACCACCGCCTTCTGGCCCTGGATGCTGGCCGGGCTGGAGGGATTCGCCGCCAGCCGCCGGTCCCGCTTCCTCCTTCTCTCCGCGGTCGCGACGGCGCTCTGCTGGCTGGGCGGCTCGCCGCAGATGGCCCACTTCGGATCGATGGTGGCGGGGCTCTACGCGCTGCGCATCGCCGCCGACCTCTGGCCCGGGCGACGCGCCGACGCCGTCTGGGCCGTGGTCGTCGTGCCGATCGGCTTCGTCATGGCCTCGGTGCTGGTGCTTCCCGCCCTCGAGCTCTCCCGCATGGGCCCGCGATCGATGGTGGTCGACTACGCCTTCGTCACCAGCTGGAAGTGGCCCGACGCCTGGGGGCTGGCCCTCCTCGTCCTGCCCCATGCCTACGGCGACGGGCGATGGGGTTTGAACCTCTGGGAGGCGACCGGGTACGTGGGCATCCCGGCCCTGGCGCTCGCGGTGGCGGCGCCGCTCCGCCGGCGCGGCGTGGTGCTCTTCGCGGTCCTCGCCGTGCTCGGGGCCTGGCTCTCGCTGGGGGATCGCGCGCCGCTCGGACTTCACTGGCTGTTCTACAAGTTCCTCCCGGGCTACGGCAGCTTCCGGGTTCCGACCCGCGGCCTG
Organism: uncultured delta proteobacterium; assembly: GCA_963700085.1. Lineage (GTDB taxonomy): Bacteria > Myxococcota > Myxococcia > Myxococcales > Anaeromyxobacteraceae > CAIOAK01. Next base: position 160,938 of record CAVOWI010000016.1, on the reverse strand, counting down.
CTCGTCACCGCCTTCGCCATGGCGATGCTCTCGGCCGAGGGGCTCGACGCCCTGCGGCGCGACCCGACGCGGGGTCGACTGGCCCGCAGCCTCGGCCTCTTCGCGGCCGTCGCGCTCCTCGCGCTCGCCCTGCCCCGGCTGCCGGGCTGGCCGTTCGACCCGGTCTCGGCGCGGAAGACCGCCTGGTTCGCGGTGATGATCTCGGGGCTCGGGGCCCTCTGGGTGATCGCGGTCTGGCGCGGGCTTCGCGGCGCCCTCGCCGGGGCGGCCATGGTGGCACTCGCCTTCTACGACCCCTGGTATCTCTTCTCCCGGTTCAACGAGGTCTCGCGCTCGGCCGACGAGCGCCCGGGCCTCGCGGACTTCGCCCCGTTCGTTCCTCCCGCCCCCGCGCCCCGCCGGGTCGCCGTGGTGGCGAAGTGGGGCGCCTCGATCAACGCCCCGCTGCGCAACGGCTGGGAAGGGACCATGGGCTACGGCCCCATGTCCATCCAGCGCGTCCGCGAGCTGCTCGAGGGCACCCGGCACGACCGGGTGGTACCGCTCGGCGCCATGGACGGCGACGCCACCTTTCCCGGAGCGCGCCCCCCGTCGCCGCTCTGGCCGCTCCTCGCGACACCCATCGTCATTTCCGATCGCCCCATGCCCGGGCTCGTGGACTTCTTCGTCGGCAAGAACGAGTGGGAGAACCCGCTCGTCGGTTTCCGGGCGCCGGCGCTGCCCCGGGTCTTCTGGACCGGTTCGTGGGAGGTGGCGCCGGACTCCGCCGTGACCGGGCCGCTGCTCCGCGCCGCCCGGGGCGACCTGGCGGTGCTTCCCGAGCCGCCCCCGAAGCAGCCCGCGCCAGGCGCGCCGGAGGGACCGGTGGCCGCCGAGGCGATCCGCGTCGACGCAGCGGCGCTTGCGGCGACGGTGGTGGCGCCCCGGGACGGCCTGGCGGTGATCCTCGATCCCTTCTACCCGGGGTGGACGGCCACGCTCGACGGCATGCCGGTTCCCATTCTCCGAGCCGACTACGCCTTCCAGGCCGTGGAGGTGACGGCCGGCCGGCACGAGCTGCGACTCTCCTACCGGAACCGCTGGGTGACCACCGGCGCGGCCGTGTCCCTGGTGACGCTGGCGCTCCTCGCCGCCGGGCTGGCGCTGCGTTCGCGCCGGATGCGCCGGGGCGCTCCGCTCGGCGCTTGAGGGCGCCGCTCGTCTTGCCCGGCGACTACCTTCTTCGCGGATGCGCCAGCAGCCGGTGGACGTTCTCCCGCTCCCAGGCGGCTGCGCGGGCGTGGTCGGGCCCGGCCTTCTCGCGCCGCCGGAACTCGCGACCGTGGATGGTCCGGCGCCCGCCCCGCTCGGCAGGCGGAACGATCTGATGAAGCATCTCGTGGAACACCACCGAGGCCACGTAGAACTCCGGGACCTCCTCGCGATCGAGCGCCGGGTGGATGCGGATGGCGCGGGCCGAGTGGAGGTAGACCCCGGCGCGGATCGAGGTCCTGCCTGGCAGCGCGCCGCTGCGACCCCAGCCGATGCGGACCTCCACCGCGCCCTCGAAGTGCTCGGCGTTCAGCCGGTCGAGGATGGCTTGCAGGTCATGGACGCGTCCGCGCGCATGGAGCCGGCCGGTTCGCGGCGGCGCGATCCGATCCCGGTGGGCGCGGACCCAGCCGTCGATCCGGCGAGAGGCCTCCTGACGGCCGGCACTGCGCCCGGGGCGCGCGAAGTCGGCCAGCGCCGCGACCACCTCGGGGGGGGCGCCCAGGAAGAGGTGGTGGATCCGCAGCTGGATACCGGCCCCCTCCCGCCGGAACGACACCATGGTGTGCCGGTTGTCGTGGACCACCAGCCGGACGGGCGCCCCCAGCCGTCCCGACACCTCGTCGGCGAGCCGCTCGGCGACCGCTACCCGGTCGAGGCGTGGCGCGTCCCGCGCGTCGAAGGAGAGGCCGAGCTGTTCCCCCGCGTTCTTCACGCTTCCTCTCCCTCGCCCGAGAGCAGCCGCTCCACCCGCCCCGGCTCGACCCGCAGCGCCAGCGCCCGCTCCTGGCTGAAGGTCACCGCGCCCGGCGCCGAGCCCTTCACCTTCCGAACGTGCTTCACGCGCGTGTAGACCACCTCCGGCGCGCCCTCGCCCCGCGCGTCGCTGAAGTGGGCAGCCAGGTGGACGGCGTCGAGCAGGCTCTCCTGATCCGGGGCGAGCCCCTTCTGCAGGCGCAGGACGACGTGCGCCCCGGCGCGCCCGCGCGCGTGCAGCCAGAGGTCGTTGCCCTTGGCCACCCTCACGGTGAGCTGATCGTTCTCTGCGGCGCCGCGCCCGACCAGGATGGGCAGCCCGGCCACCGAGCGGAAGGTCCGGTATGGCAGCGCGGGCTCGTCGTGCTTGCGACGGGGTGGTCTCCTGGGCCGGGGAGCGGCCCCGAGCCGGCGGGCCTCGCGCTCCAGGCGCGAGAGCGCCTCCTCGGGCGCCCGCTCCAGCTCGACGAGCAGGGATTCGGTGTCTGCCAGCCGTTTGCGCACCTCGATCCCGCGTGCCTCGACTCGCGAGGCGCTCTCGGAGATGCGGCGGTAGCGCCGGTAGAAGCGCTCCATGTTGGCGCGCGGCGTGAACGCCGGGTCGAGGGCCAGCGTCACCTGCCTCGGACCCTCGGCGGTCCACTCGGTGATCTCGACCTGGCTGGCCCCGCGCCGGACCGAGTGGAGATTCTGCTTGAGGAGGTCGGCGGCGCGCCGGTCCCCCTCGGCGGCCGGCACGCGGGCCGCCTCGTCCGCCAGTCGCTCGAGCGCCCGGCGCGATCGGGCCACGGCGGCGCGCAGTGGATCGCGCAGGCGACGGCGGGCCTCGCCGAGCGACCTCTCCTCCTCCAGCCGGCGGTAGTGGGCCTCGATGGCCGCCGACAGCGGAAAGGTCGCGCCGGGGACGGGCGTGAAGCGGGACTCGCCGCCCTCCCCCTCGCGCGCCGCCGGGGGCTCATAGGGCTGACCCTGCGCCAGCACGCGCCGTTGCGAGAGGTTCCGGCCGGCCAGCGCGCGGATGACACCCTCGCCGTCGACGAGCAGGAGATTTCCGTGGCGGCCGGTCAGCTCGGCGACGAGCGACAGCGGTCCGGCGGCGCGCTCGAAGCGGAGCCTCACCACCCGGTCGCCGGCGCTGGCCTCGATGGCGGAAAGGCGCGCCCCGGCGAGTTCCCTGCGCAGCAGCACCTGGAAGGCGAGCGGTTCCGGCGGCGGGGGCGGCCGCCAGGAAGCGGCGTGGATGCGGGTGAGGTCGGGCTCGGCGGAGAGGAGCAGGGTGGCCTCGCCACCGGCGCCCCGAAGCTCGAGGGTGACGAGACGCTCGGCGTGGACGCGCACCGCGTCGACGCGCGCGCCGGCCAGGGGGGCCAGCTCGAAGGCCACCAGGGCGATCTCGCTCGAGCGAAGCGACACGGTTCCCCGAAACGGCAGCGGCCGCCCGGAGGCGGCCGCATACCTGGGCGCGAGTTGCCTCGCGCCACGAAGGCATCGTTACTTCTTCTTCGCCGCCTTCTTCTTTGCAGCCTTCTTCGCCGGAGCCTTCTTGACTGCCTTCTTCTTCGCCGCCATGTGATACCTCCCTGACAGTTGGTCAACTACCAACGACGCACGACTAAGACGAGTGCAGATTAGCGAACGCGGATCGACGTTGCAAGGATGAGGCCGCTCTTTTTCTCCTGAGGATCCCGGACGATCGCCGGCGTACACCCGTTTGGATCCCATCGGCCGTCCTCGCCGCACGACTCATCCGGAGCGGAAGCCAGCTCGGCAACAAGGACTATCGGTGCTAGTTCACTGTCAGGAACTTCACTGACAGCAATATGTCTCCGGCCTTCTCCGCGTCGCCGTCGGCCGCGGCTCGCGCCACGAAACCGGCCTCCACTGGCTGATTCCCGACGCTCAGCCGCCCAGCTCGCGCTTCAGCTCGTCCACCTTGCCCGTGATCATCGACTGGATCTCGGCGAGCCGCCCGGGGGTCAGCGCCTCGAAGCGGAGGACCAGCAGCGGCTGGGTGTTGGAGGCCCTGACCAGCCCCCATCCGTCGGGGAAGAGGACCCTCACGCCGTCCACCGTCACGGCGTCGTGGCGGGCGGCGAACCACTCCTGGGCGCGCCGGACCAGCTCGAACTTCATCTCCTCGGGACAGTCGTAGCGGATCTCGGGGGTGGAGAAGGTCCGGGGGACGTCGGCGAGCAAGGTCGAGACCGGACGGTCCGTGTGCGAGACGAGCTCGAGCAAGCGGCCCGAGGAGTAGATGCCGTCGTCGAACCCGAACCAGCGATGCGCGAAGAAGATGTGGCCGCTCATCTCGCCGGCGAGCAGCGCCCCTTCCTCCTTCATCTTGGCCTTGATGAGGCTGTGGCCGGCCTTCCACATGATGCCGCGCCCGCCGCGCGCGGCGATGTCGTCGTAGAGCGTCTTCGAGCACTTCACCTCGCCCACGATGGCCGCGCCCGGGTTCTCGGCCAGCACGGCCCGGGAGAAGAGGATCATGAGCTGGTCGCCCCAGAGCACCTTTCCCTTCTCGTCGACCGCACCCACCCGGTCGGCGTCGCCGTCGTAGGCGATGCCCAGGTCGGCGCCGGTCGAGAGCACCTTGGCCTTCAGGAACTCGAGGTTCTTCTCGACGGTGGGGTCGGGGTGGTGGTTGGGGAACCGTCCGTCCATCTCCACGAAGAGCGGGACCACGTCGATGCCCATCGATCGGAAGAGGGGCACGGCGATGACGCCGCCGGTGCCGTTGCCGGCGTCGACGACCACCTTCAGCTTGCGGGGGCCGAATTTCAGATTCTTCCGGACGTAGGCCAGGTAGGGCGTGACGATGTCGTGGGTGTCGACCTTGCCGGATCCCCTGGAAAAGCCGTCGGCCGCGATGCGCCGCCAGAGAGCCTGGATCCCCTCGCCGTGCAGCGTGCTCTTCCCCACCCCGACCTTCAGGCCGTTGTACTCGGGCGGATTGTGGGAGCCGGTGATCATCACCAGGCCGTCGACCGGCAGCGTGGCCGCGGCGAAGTAGGTGAGCGGCGTGGGGACGACACCCAGGTCGGTCACGTCGACGCCGGCGGAGACGAGCCCATCGATCATCGCCAGGGAGAATCGCGGCCCGCTCTCGCGACAGTCGCGACCGACCACCACCCGCCGGCCGCCCTTCTCGCGCACCTCGCTGCCGAGCGCGCGCCCCACCAGGCGCACCGCGTCCTCGGTGAGGTCCTGGTCCACCAGCCCGCGGATGTCGTACTCGCGGAAGATCGTCCTCGAGATGGCTGCCATTCGGTCCCGTCCCCCGCGCCCGCCGGGCGCCTGGCGTCCTAGAGCAGCCCGGTGCGCCCGCGCCGCTTCATCTCCTCCACGGCCTTGCGAACGTCCTGGGCCCTCTCCTTCCTCACCACCAGCACCACGTCCCCGGCGTCCACCACCACCACGCCGTCCACCCCGACGACCGCCACGGGGCGCCCTCCCTGGGCGAGCACCACGTTGTCGTGCCCGTCGATGACCACCGCGTCGCCCTGCAGCACGTTGCCGAGATCGTCGAGGTCTCGGACCTCGGAGAGGGCCGCGAAGCTGCCCACGTCGCTCCACCCGAACTCGGCCGGAACCACCGCGATGCGGTGGCTCTTCTCCATGACGCCGTAGTCGATGGAGACGGCGGGAGCGGCCGGGAAGACCCGCGCGAGCGTTCGGGCGTAGGACGGGGTCCCCAGCGATTGTTCGATGACCGCCAGCTGCTCGCCCAGCACCGGCATGGCACGGCGGATCTCCTCGATGATGACGTCGGCGCGGAAGAGGAAGATGCCGCTGTTCCAGAGGTAGCCGCCCTCGGCCAGGTAGCGAGAGGCGGTGACCACGTCCGGCTTCTCGACGAACCGCTCCACGCGGGCTGGGTGGAAGGCCTTCTTCCCGCGACCGATCGGCTTCATCTTCGCGCCCACCTTGAGGTAGCCGTAGCCGGTCTCGGGCCGGTCGGGGCGGATGCCGATGGTGGCCACCGCGCCCTCGAAGGCGAGCTGGGCGCCGGCGGCGAGCGCCTCGCGCAAGGCCTCGGGGCGGGCCACGTGGTGGTCCGCCGGGAGCATGACCATGACGCCCTTCGGGTCGCGCCGCTTCACGTGCAGCGCCGCCAGGCCGACGCACGGGGCGGTGTTTCGCGGGCACGGCTCGACGAGGAGGTTCTCCCTGGGCAGCCTCGGCAGGATGCGCCGGGCCGCGGCAGCGTGGTTCGGCCCGCAGACCACGAAGGTGTCCTGGATGCGGGCCAGCGGCGGCAACCTGTTCACCGTCGCGGCCAGCATCGGCTCGTCGCCGTCGAGGGGAAGGAACTGCTTGGGGCGGTTCTTGCGGGAGAGCGGCCAGAATCGGGTTCCGCTGCCGCCGGCCATCACCACGGGGTAGAGCTTCATGCGGTTCTCCAGACGGTGAGGAGCTCGTGGAGGATGCGGGCGCTCGCCCCCCACACCACCTCCCCGCCCGCCTCGAAGGTGTGGACCTCGTGCATCATGCCGAACGCCTCCTGCGTCCCGGTCCGGTGCGTCCCCGGCGCGAGGAGATCGGCGACGGAAAGCTCGACCAACCCCGCCACCTCGTCCGGCTGCGCGACGTAGGGGTAAGGATATGGCACGACCGCGACCCACGGCGTCAAGCGGAACCCGGACAGGATGGTGAGGGTCTCTCCGAGCCTTCCCATCACCTCGGCGTCGGCCGGATGGAGCCCGATCTCCTCGTGGGCCTCGCGCAGCGCCGTGGCGAGGGCGTCGGCGTCGCCGGGATCGATCCGGCCCCCCAGGGAACGAGATCTGCCCGGGGTGCAACCTCAGATTGTTGCGACGGCGCGTCATGAGGACGTGCGGCTCGCCGGCCCGGAAGGAGACCGGCACCAGGACCGCGGCCTGGCCGAGCGCGCCGGGCGACTTGCGATACCCGTCCGAGATGCCGGAGAGGTCGAGACCCGTGGCGGGGCGGACGGCCAGTGCGCGGCGCAGGCCCTCCTTCGTCATCGGACGTGGGCGGCGGGTGGAGGATGCGGCTCGTCGTCCCGGGGAAGCACGCCTTGCCAGACGAGCACGGCCACGAGCACGCCCACCACCATCCGCCAGGCCACGAAGAGGTAGGTGGTGCGCGTGCGCAGGTAGCGGAGCAGCCAGCCGATGACGAGGTAGCCCACCACCGCCGAGACCGCCGTGCCGACGATGGTCGCGCTCCGCCAGGCCGCCTCGCCCCGGAGGACCGGAAGCGCCTTCATGAGCTTGTAGACCCCGGCGCCCAGGATGATCGGCACCGAGAGCAGGAAGCTGAATCGGGCGGCCGCCTCGCGCGAGAAGCCGAGCATCATCCCGGTGGTGATGGTGCTCCCGGAGCGCGAGGTGCCCGGGACGAGGGCCAGCGCCTGCCCGATGCCGATGGCGAAGGCCGAGCGCGCGGTGAGATCGTCCATGGACCGGCGATGGGAGGCGTACCGCTCCGCTCCGGCCATGACGAGCCCCCAGAAGACGAGGGAGAAGGCGATGACGAGGTTGCCGAGCGACTCGATGCGCCGCTCCAGCAGCTTGCCGGCGACGGCGGCCGGAACGGTGCCGAGCGCGATGTACCAGGCCAGGCGCGCATCCGTCGTGCCGAAGGGGCGCCCCTCCCGCAGCCCGCGAAGCCATGCCGTGCCGATGCGCCAGAGGTCCTTCCAGAAGTAGACGAGCACCGCCAGCGTGGTGCCCGACTGGATGATGGTGACGAAGGCCCGGAAGGGCGGGTCGGCGAGGCTCTCGCCGAGCAGCTCGCCGACCAGCAGCAGGTGGGCGGTCGAGCTCACCGGCAGGAACTCGGTGATGGCCTGGACCACACCGAGGAGAACGGCAGCGAAGAATCCCATGCCGTCTCCGGGGAGAGCTCGCGCCGTGCTACTTGCGCTTGCCCTTGCGCTTGCCCTTGCGCCCCACCGCGGCCCGGAGCTCGTCCTTCTTGTCGGTGCGCTCCCAGGTGAAGGCCTTCTCCTCGCGGCCGAAGTGGCCGTAGGCGGCGGTCGACTGGTAGATGGGGCGCAGCAGGTCGAGTCCCTTGATGATCTCCTTCGGCGTGAGGCCGAAGACCTCGCGGACGGCCGAGGCGATGGCGTCCTCGGAGGCCGTGGAGGTTCCGAAGGTGTCCACCATGACGGAGACCGGCTCGGCCACGCCGATGGCGTAGGCGACCTGCACCTCGCAGCGGGTGGCCAGGCCAGCGGCCACCAGGTTCTTCGCGATGTGGCGCCCCATGTAGGCGGCCGAGCGATCCACCTTGGACGGATCCTTGCCGCTGAAGGCACCGCCGCCGTGACGGCCCATGCCGCCGTAGGTGTCGACGATGATCTTCCGCCCGGTGACGCCGGTGTCGCCCATGGGCCCGCCGACGACGAAGCGGCCGGTGGGGTTGATGAAGATCTTGGTCTTCCGGTCGACGAGCTTCTTCGGGAGCGCCCGGGCGATGACCTGCTCGCGGATGGCCTCGTGCAGCTTCCTGTTGGAGATGTCCGGGGAGTGCTGGGTGGAGACCACCACGGTGTCGATGCGCGCCACCTTGCCGTCGCGGTACTCGACGCTCACCTGGGCCTTGCCGTCGGGACGAAGGAAGTCGAGCCCTCGGCGGCGGGCCCGGGACAGCTCGCGGGTGAGGTGATGCGCGTACTGGATGGGCGCTGGCATCAGCTCGGGCGTCTCGTCGCAGGCGTACCCGAACATCATGCCCTGGTCGCCGGCGCCGCCGGTGTCCACCCCCTGGCCGATGTCCGGCGACTGCTGGTCGACCGCCACCAGCACCGCGCAGGTGTGGCTGTCGAAGCCCATGTCGCTGCTGGTGTAGCCGATCCGCTTCACCGTCTCGCGCGCCAGCTTCTGGTAGTCGACTCGCGCCTGGGTGGTGATCTCGCCGGCGATCATCACGTACCCGGTCTTGAGCAGCGTCTCGCAGGCAACCCGCCCGGTGGGATCGCTGGCCAGCACGGCGTCGAGGACGGCGTCCGAGATCTGGTCGGCCATCTTGTCCGGATGGCCTTCGGTCACCGATTCGGAGGTGAAGAGGTAGTCTTTCTGCATGGTTCTCCCGGGAAAGGGCGGCCAAGGTACGTCCGCTGGAACGGACGTGTCAAGGTCGGCGGCGCGGGTCGCGGATGGCGCGCCGGAAGCCCCATCCGGCCGCTGCTTCAGCCGCTCACCGGCCCGACCGCATCCGCGCCCTCGAGCAGGCCGGGGAAGCGCCTGGCCATCTCGCCCCGCACCTCGCGCTCGATGTCGTCGGCGGTGTTGAACTGCAAGACCCGATCGAGCAGCTCGCGCCCCTCTCGCGCGCTGGCGCTGCGGATCACCCGCTTCACGAGCGGGATCGACGGGCCGTTCATGGAGAGCTCGTCGAGCCCCAGGCCGAGGAGCACCAGCGTGTAGAGGGGATCGCCGGCCATCTCGCCGCACATCGCCACCGGCTTGCCGGCCCGGTGCGCGGCGTCGGTGATGGTGCGCAGCGTGCGCAGGACGGCGAGGTGGAGGGGACGGTAGAGGTAGGCCACGTCCTTGTTCTGCCGATCTACACCGAGAGTGAACTGGATGAGGTCGTTCGTGCCGATGGAGAGGAAGTCCACCTCCTCGGCCAGCCGGTCGGCCAGGACCGCGGCGCTGGGCAGCTCGATCATGATTCCCGACCGGCGGAAGGCGGGCCGGAAGCCGCCGGGCCAGCACCTCGTCGAGCGCCTCGGCGAGCATGTGCTTCGCGGCCCTCACCTCGGCCACGCCGCTCACCATGGGAAACATGAGGCGCAGGTTGCCGTGGGCGGCCGCCCGCACCGCGGCGCGCAGCTGGGCGCGGAAGAGGTCGGGGTGGCGCAGGCAGTAGCGCACCGCCCGGAGGCCCAGTGCCGGGTTCTCTGACTGGTCCTTCTGGCCGGAGGGGAGCTTGTCGCCGCCCAGGTCGAAGGTGCGCACCGTGACCGGCCGGCCGCCCATGGCCTCGAGGATGGTCCGGTAGTCGCGATAGTGTTCGTCCTCGGAGGGCAGCACGGCTCGCCCCATGTAGAGGAACTCGGTGCGGTAGAGCCCCACGCCCTCCCCGCCGTGGGAGAGCAGGCCCGGAACCTCCTCGCCGAACTCGATGTTGCCGAGCATGCCGATGCGGACGCCGTCCACGGTCTCGGCCGGCAGGTCCTTCAGCCGCGCCAGCTCGGACTCGCGCTCGAGGTGCCGGATCCGGGCCGCCTCGTAGTCGGCCCGCTCCCCGGCGGTGGGGTTCACCACCACCACGCCCCGGCTGCCGTCCACCACGATCCAGTCGCCGCGCTCGGCGGCGGCGCTGGCCCGCCCTGCGCCGACCACCGCCGGGATCTCCAGCGCCCGGGCCACGATGGCGGTGTGGCTGGTGGTTCCGCCCGAGTCGGTGACCAGCCCCACCACCTTGCGGTCGTGCAGGAGGAGCGCGGTGTCGGCTGGCGACAGGTCGCGGGCCACCACGACCGAGCCCTCCGGCGGCAGCTCGGCGACGTCCACTCCCTGGCCGAGCAGGTTCTTGACGATGCGCTCGCCCACGTACTCCACGTCGGAACGCCGCTCCCGGAAGAACTCGTCGTCCGGGTCGAAGGCCCCCTTGATCTTCCGGATGGCGCGCTTGACCGCCCACTCGACGTTCACCCGCTCCTCGCGCACGAGCCGCCGGACCTCGTCGACGAGCGAGGGATCGCGCAGCATGGCGCGATGCACGTCGATGATGGCGACGTGCTCGGCTCCCTCGGCGGCCTCGACCTTGGCGCGCACGCCGTCGAGCTGCTGTACCGAGAGCTCGAGCGCGGCCTCCAGGCGGGCCAGCTCGGCCTCGACCTCCTCCGGAGAGACCTTGCGGCGCGGCGTCCGCACCTTGCGCCGGTCCACGGTCCAGCAACGCCCCACGGCGATGCCGGGCGAGGCTGCCAGTCCCTGGAGCGTGATCGAGCCCATGTCAGCGTTCCCCGAATCCCGACTCGAAGACCCTGGCCAGCTCGGCCAGCGCTTCGGCGGCGTCGATCCCCTCGCAGACCACGACCACCAGCGACCCCTTGCCCGCCGCCAGGGTGAGCACCCCCATGATGCTCTTCGCGTTGATCTGGAGGCCGTCCTTCTCGAACTGGATGTCGCTCTTGAAGCGGTTCGCGGTCTGCACCACCATCGCCGCCGGCCGCGCGTGCAGCCCCAGCGAGTTGACGATGGTGAAGGCTTTCTCTACCCGGTGCACCACTATCTCCCTCCCGGGAAGCGAACCGCCAGGACCCCGGCCGCCGTGCCCAGCGCCAGCGCGACGTACGCCACCGGCAGGAGCCGGGCTCGCAACCAGAGCGCCGCAACGCCCGCCGCCGCCGCCGCGACCGTCAGCGCGCCGGCGGCGACGCCGAGGCGTCCTGCGGCGAGGAGCGCCAGGATGCCGGCCCCCACCCCGGCCAGGATCGCGCCCCCGTCCCGCAGGCGCGCCGCCCAGGCCGGCAAGGAGAGAGAGGCGAGCCGCAGGACCACCTCGTCGCCCGCCCGGTAGCCGGCCCGGAAAAGGGTCCAGCGAAACCAGAGCTGGAGTGCGTTGTAGAGGAGGAGCGCTGCGACGAGCGCAGGCCAGCCAAGCAGGAGCGTGCCCACCGCGGCCAGTGCACCGAAGAAGGGGCGGAGGCCGGCCCAGAAGAAGCCGTCCCCGATCGCGGCGAGCGGACCCTGGAGCACCTGCTTGTACTCGAGAGGCGCGCCGGGGGGCTCCTCTCCGGCGGCCACCAGTTCCTCGTGGTGGATGGCGCCGCCGATGATGGCAGCGGCCGTGTAGGGGTGACAGTTGAAGGTGGCGAGGTGGCGGCGCAGGGCCTCGCTCCGCTGCCCGGGATCGGCGTAGAGGCGACGCAGGGCCGGGTCGATGGCGTAGGCGAAGCCCAGGTTCTGCATGCCGCGCCGGTTCCAGGCCGCCTGCAAGAAGAGGCACCGCCAGAAGACGCGCCGGAGCGTGACCGGAGGGACGCTCACCGGATCCCCCCTGCCAGCCATCCGACCGCGAGCGTGAGGGCCGCCGCCCCGGCGAAGAGCCCGATGCCTCGCTGGCTGCGGAAGGCTCGCGCCCCGGCCGCAGCGGCCACCCCGGTGAGGGCGGCCCAGCCGTAGCCGAGCGGCGCCGCGGCTGCCGGGATCCCGTGGAGCACTCCCGGGATCACCCACACCGCGATCGCGGCCGCCGCCGGCGCGAGCAACGCCGACACCGCGAAGGGAAGCAGGAGGCCGTAGAGGTTCGTGCGAACCGCCGCGCTCGGCAGTCCCCGGGCGAGAAGCGCCTCGGCCCGTGCGGCGAGCCGCACGTTCCACTCCTCGATGGCGCGGTCGGTGGACCGTCCGACGGTGGCCATCACGCCGACGATCCCGATGGCGAGCGCCGCGATGGCCGGCGTGACGCCGGTCCCGAGCACCTGTCCAGCCAGCACCGCCCCGGCCGTGATGGCCACGGTGCCGAGCGCCTCGTTGGGCGGCAGCGAGGCCCCCATGTTCACCGCCCCGAGCCAGAGCAGCTCGAGCGGTGGCCCGATGAGCAGGCCGCCCGGCAGATCGCCGAGGACGAGGCCGGTGATGGGCGCGAGCGCCACCGGGCGCGCGAGCATGGCCTGCAGGAAGCCCTTGCGCTCCACCGCCGCGAGCCCGGCGACCACGGCGATGATGAGGTAGTCCACGTGGCCTGGGATCCTATCAGCCAGCGGCGTTCCAGCGCCGCTCGATCTCGGCCAGGTCGACGGGGGCATCCAGGGGGACCGCTCGAGCCTCCACGCGGAAGCCCGCCGCCGACAGTCGCCGCAGCGCGTCGACCTCGGGACCGGACAGGAACACCGAAGGGGTGATCTGGCGCCTCCCCTGGGAGTAGTGGACGTTGCCGACGTTCAGCACCTGGACGCGGGCCGGGGTCATGCCCCCCGCGAAGGCCCGCTCCGCCTCGGCCGCGTCGCGCAGCACGACGATGACGGGCTCCGGCGACCGTGCCAGGGCGTCCCAGTCGACCGCCCCGGCCGGTTCCACGGCGGCCTTCACTCCGGGCGGGAGCGCGAGCGTCATGGCCGCCCGGGCGAGCGGGCTCCTCGCCGCCTCGTCGTCGGCCACCACCACCTGCCGCGCGCCGAGGTGCGGGACCCAGCCCACGAGCACCTGCCCGTGGACCAGCCGCTCGTCGATGCGGGCCAGCGCGATCACGCGCCACCACCGCCGCCGGACCCGGCGCCGCCCGGGACCTGGCCCCGGAGCAGGTCGCTCGCGAGGGCGATGTTCTTCTGGCCGTAGGCGCAGATCAGGCGGGCCACGTCGGCCAGGCGGGCATCGGGCGTCCGGCAGGTGGAGAGCTTGAGGAGCATGGGCAGGTTGACGCCGGTGATGACGTCCACGCGGTCGCCGAGGAAGGCCAGCGCCAGGTTGGCGGGCGTGCCCCCCAGCATGTCGGTCAGCACCAGCACGCCGTCGCCCTCGTCCACCTCGCGGATGGCGGCGGCGATGGCCTCCCGCGCGGCGTCGAGCGGCTCGCCCGACGAGACCGAGACCGCCCGCGTCCGGGCCAGCGTCCCCACGATCCTCTCCGTGCAGGCCAGGGCCTCCGCGGCGAGCCCCCCGTGGGTCGCGATGACGACTCCGACCATCGTCTTTCACTCCTTGTCGACGTCGCGGTGCCAGACCCGCACCGGGATGTCGTGCTTGCCCAGGCGCGCCGCCAGCTCGGCGGCGATGGCCACGGAGCGGTGGCGCCCCCCCGTGCAGCCGATGGCGACGGTGAGGTAGGTCTTCCCCTCGGCGCGGTAGCGGGGAATGAGGAAGCCGGCCAGGTCCTCGACCTTCTCGAGGAAGCGCCCCGCGTCCTCCTGCCCGAGGACGAAGTCTCGCACCCTGGGATCGGTGCCCGGGAAGGGCTTCAGCTCCGGCACGAAGTAGGGATTGGGAAGGAAACGCACGTCGAGCACCAGGTCGGCGTGGGCCGGGATGCCGGCGCGGTATCCGAAGGAGACGATCGTCACCCCCATGGCGTCGGCGCCGGCCCCCACGAACCGGTTGTGCACGACCTGCTTCAGCTCGTGCACGTTCAGCCGCGTGGTGTCGATCACCTCGTCGGCCGCCGCCCGCAACCCGGAGAGCGCCCTGCGCTCCGCCGCGATGCCTTCGGGCACGCTGCCCGAGTCGCCGGCGAGGGGGTGGCGGCGGCGGGTCTCCGAGTAGCGGCGGATGAGCGACTCGTCGGAGCAGTCGAAGAAGAGGACTGTGACGTCGGCTCCCTTGCGCCGCAGCTCCTCGACCACGCCCGGCGCCTCGGCCAGGAAGCGCTGCTCCCGGGCGTCGACCACCAGCGCCAGCCGCGACACCTTGCCGGCCGTGTGGCCGGAGAGCTCGAGCAGCTTCTCCAGGAAGATGATGGGGAAGTTGTCGACGCAGTAGAAGCCGCCGTCCTCCAGCGCCCGAAGCGCGGTGGTCTTCCCCGAGCCGGACACGCCGGTCAGGATGACCACCTCGGTCCGCGATCCGCCGCGGATCTCCTCGGTCCGGTCCGGGCTCACTCGACTTCCGTTTCCCCGCCGCCGGCCTCGGACGGAAGGGCGATGGCGCGGTTGAGCCGCTCCTGGAACTCGCGGGCGGAGTGGTGCCCCTGGAGCTTGAGCAGGTGGTTTCGCGCCGCCACCTCGATGATGGTGGTCATGTTTCGTCCCGGACGGACCGGGACCACCAGCATGGGGATCTCGACGTCGAGGATGCGGAACTTCCTGTCGTCGACGCCCAGCCGGTCGTACTCGACGTCCGGGTCCCACTCGCAGAGCTCGAGGACGATCTCGATCTTCTTGCGCTCGCGGATGGCGGCGACGCCGAAGAGGTCCTTGATGTTGATGATGCCCAGGCCGCGGATCTCCATGTGGTGCTTGATGATCTCGCTGCCCGCGCCGACCACCGCGTCCTGCGTGCGTCGCTTCACCTCGACGATGTCGTCGGCCACCAGCCGGTGGCCGCGCATGACCAGGTCGAGCGCGATCTCGCTCTTGCCGATGCCGCTCTTGCCGAGCAGCAGGATCCCCACCCCGAGCACGTCGAGCAGCACGCCGTGCATGGAGGTGCTGGCGGTGAGCTGGTCCTCCAGGAACCCCTGGACGTTCTCGATGAAGGTCGACGAGAGGTGGGAGGAGCGGAAGACCGGGATGCCGGCCTCATCTGCCGCGGCGGCCATGTCGGGGGGATCTCGATGTCCTTGGTCACGACCAGGCAGGCCACCTCCTGGGCGAAGAAGGTCCGGATCACCTCGATGCGCCGCTCCCGGGAGAGCGTGTGGAGATAGCTCATCTCGGTGTTGCCGAAGACCTGGAGGCGCTCCCGGTGCAGGTGCTCGGTGAAGCCGGCCAATGCCAGCCCGGGCTTCTGGATCCGGGCCGAGCTGACACGGCGCGAGAGCCCCGGCGCGCCGGCCACCAGCGCCAGCCGGAGATCGAACTTCTGGTCGTCGAGCAGCGCCCCCACCCGGATGGCTTCCATCGACGCGGAGTCTAACCCGCACCCCGCGCGCCGTCGACCGGACGGGGGACCCGGAAGGGCCCGGGAAGCTTTCGTTGACGGGGGTGCGCCGCGACCCTTAGATCCGACGCGCGTCATGCGCGCCCGGATCCTCTACCACGCCAACTGCTTCGACGGCTGCGCCTCGGCGGCGCTGCTGGGGCGCTTCCTCCAGGCGCGCCAGGGGCTCGGGCCGGGCGCCATCGACTACCTCCCGGTGCAGCACCAGTCCGGGGTCCCCATCCCGGCCGACGCGCTCTCTGCCGACGTGAACGCCATCGTCGACTTCCGCTACTCGACATCGCCGCGACTCGACTGGTGGTTCGACCACCACCGGAGCGCCTTCCAGCCGGCCTCCGACCGGGCCCACTTCGAGGCCGACCGCTCCGGGCAGCGCTTCTGGGATCCTGCGGCTCCCTCCTGCGCCGGCTTCATCGCCCGGGTGGTGGGCCAGCGCTTCGGCTTCGAGGCCCCCGACCTCGCGGAACTGGTGAAGTGGGCCGACATCATCGACGCCGCGAGCTTCCCCTCGGCCGACGTGGCGGTGAAGCTCGACGAGCCGGCCCTGCGGATCATGACCTTCCTCGAGGCCACCCGGGACCCCGAGGCCCCCGGCCGGCTCATCGAGGCGCTGCAGACGCGCCCCCTGGCCCAGATCGCCGCGCTCCCCTGGGTGGTGGGGCCGCTCGGGCCGGTGCTGGATCGCCACGTCCGCTCCATCGAGACGATCCGCGCCGCGGCCCGCCTGACGGACGGGGTCGCCTTCCTCGACCTGGCCGCCGCCGGGCTCGAGGCCGGCAACAAGTTCGTCCTCTACTGGCTGTTCCCGGAGGCCCGCTACACCGTCACCGTGTCCCAGGACGCCAACCGTTCGAAGGTCTCGGTGGGCTCGAATCCCTGGGCGCGGCCGCCCCGGGCCCACGACATCTCGGTCATCTGCGAGCGATACGGCGGGGGGGGACACCCGGTCGTCGGCGCGGTCTCCCTCGATCGATCGCGGCTCGACGACGCCCGGCGCATCGCCCGGGAGATCGTGTCCACGCTTCAGTCGCCTCCCGAGGTCTCCGCGTGACCCCCGGCCAGTACATCCTGGTGGTCGACGACGACGACGACTTCCGCGAGGCGCTCTTCGAGGTGGTCTCCGAGGCCGGCTATCCGGTGGAGCAGGCCGAGAATGGCGAGGTGGCGCTCCGGCGCATCGCCGCGGAGGCCCCGGGCATCGTGCTGCTCGACCTCAAGATGCCCGTGCTCGACGGCTGGGGCGTGGTCGAGCGACTGCGCAAGGATCCGAAGACCGCCGCCATCCCCGTCCTCATCCTCTCCGCCTACGGATTCGAATGGGAGTCGGACCTGATCGGCGCGCAGGGTTTCATCCCGAAGAGCGTCGGCATGGAGGAGATCCTCGATCGCCTCCGCCTCGTCGCCGGCCCTCCGCCCATGCACCACTGAGCCACACCCGAGGCCGCCCATGCTCGCCATCGTCCTGTTCCTCCACTCGATCGTTCGCTGGGCCGTCCTCCTGACGGCCGCCTGGGCCACGATGGCCGCCGTGAAGGGAGGGGGCAGCGGCCGCAGCTGGACGCGACGGGCTCGCGTCCCCGGGGTGGTGCTGGCCGCCGTGGTCGACCTCCAGCTCGTCCTCGGCCTGGCGTTGTGGTTTGCGCTCTCGCCCTACGCCATCACGTCCGGCGCCCGGTCGCACTACTGGAGCTACGCGCACCCGCTGGCCGGGATCGCGGTCGTGGTGCTGGTCCACGTGGGCAGCGTGCTGGTCCGGCGCAAGCTCGACGACGTGTCCCGCTGGCGGACCGCGGCGCGCTTCTACGGCGCGGCGCTGGCCGTGGCCCTCGTCGCCGTGCCCTGGCCCTTCCTGGGCAGCGCGGGGCGCGGGCTCCTTCCCTTCTAGCTGCGCGTGGGCCAGCGGATCCGGGCCCGCAGGGTCTCGGGCCCGTGCTCCGCCAGCGTGGCCGGCTTGACCGCCCCCTCGCCGTACCGATCGGCCAGCGCGTCCATGGCGGCGTTGAGCGCCGCCCTCTTGCCTCCCGGCGGCTCGGCCGCGCCGAAGAGGCCGAGCTGGGCTGGCCCCTCGTCGAAGCCGGAAACGGTCACGCCGGTGAGGCGCACCGCCCGGGAGAGATCGGTCCGGGCGAGATCCTCCCGGATGGCCCGGTAGATCTCGGCCCCGTCGTCGGTGCCGGAGGCGAGCGTGGACCGACGGGTGACCTGCTCGAAGTCCGCGTACTTTACCTTGAGTGAAATGGTGCGTCCGCGCAGCCCGGCCTCCCGGAGCCGGCGCGCCACTCGCACGCACTGGTCGAGGAGCTGGGGCAGGAGCGCCTCCTCGCCGGAGAGGTCCCGCTCGAAGGTGTCCTCCGCGCCGATCGACTTCGCGTCCTCGTCCGGGACCACCAGGCGCGGATCGTCTCCGCGGGCCAGCGCACGCATGTGGACTCCCTGCGACCCGAACCTCTCCACCAGCACCTGCTCGGGAAAGCGGGCCAGCTCTCCCACGGTGGCGATGCCGAGCGCCCGGAGCGCCTGCTCGGTCACGCGCCCCACGCCCCAGAGACGGGAGACGGGAAGCGGCGCCAGGAACTGCGCCGTCGTGCCCGGCGGCACGACGACCAGTCCGTCGGGCTTGCCCAGGTCGGAGGCGATCTTCGCCGCCATCTTGCAGTCGGCCACACCGGCCGAGACGGTGAGCCCCGTGCCGGCGCGAACCTCCCCCTTCACCGCGGCCGCGATCGACTCGGGCTCGCCGTGCAGGGCCCGGCTGGCGGTCACGTCGAGGAAGGCCTCGTCGAGGGAGAGGGGCTCGACGAGCGGGGTGTAGCGCCGGTAGACGTCGAAGACCGCTCGCGAAAGCTCGCCGTAGCGGTCGAACCTGGGCGAGAGGAAGACGCCGTCCGGGCAGCGGCGACGGGCCTCGGCGGTGGGCATTGCCGAGCGTACGCCGAAGCGGCGCGCCTCATAGCTCGCGGCGCAGACCACCCCTCGCCCCGACGTACCGCCCACGATCACCGGCCGCCCGCGCAACCCCGGGTCGTCGAGTTGCTCGACCGAGGCGTAGAAGGCGTCCAGGTCGAGGTGGAGGATGGCGGGCACGCCCAACCTCTATCACCCCGTTCCCCGGGTTCTCCGGGTTCTCCGCCGCTCGGCCTCGGATCCAGATACACCCCGAATGGGTCGGATATTGCCCTGGCCCTCCGGTATCGTGGACTTTATGAGTCTATCTTGACCTGAATCAAGTTTTGCCTGACAATCGGCGGACCGAAGCCTCGAAAAGGCGAAGGAGTTGCCTCATGGAAACGACCGATTCGATCGCCACTGCAGCAGTCCCGGGAGGGCGCATCGCCTCGCGCCTCTGGGTCGCAGCCCGGACCGAGTTCTCGAGCCGAGGCTATCACGGCGCGCGGGTCCAGGGCATCGCCAAGCGGGCGGGGTGCAACGTGGCGCTCCTCTATCGCCACTGGGCGTCGAAGCGGGCGCTCTACGTCGAGATCCTGAAGACGATCTGGCGGGATGGATCGAAGGAGATCGGCACGATGCTGGACGCGACCGGGGGGGCCCGCGGCGTCGTCGCGGCCTACCTCGAGACCCGCATGAAGGACCCCGAGGCGTCCCAGATCGTGATCCGGGAACTGCTGGACGGCGGCCCCTTCCTCCGGGAGATCATCGCCTCCGATCCCACCGTGATCCTGCCGCTGAAGCGGGTCATCGAGGTGCTCCGGCAGGGGAACGGCCACCAGCTCCGCGCCGGCGTGGACCCGGAGATGGCGGCCCTGCTCGTGGCCGGATTCTCCGCGCTCATCGGCGCTGCCCACGAGTCGGCCCAGCCCTTCTTCGAGAACGGCATGCCCTCGAGCGAGTCGTGGAAGTCGCACGTCTCCGACCTGCTGCTCCACGGCCTCGAGGCCCAGTAGCGCTCGCGGCACTTGGCCGCGCACCTGCCCGGCGTTACGTTGCGGGCCATGAGATCCCACGTCGTCGTGGT
The DNA here is from genome assembly GCA_963700085.1 of uncultured delta proteobacterium. Classification (GTDB taxonomy): domain Bacteria; phylum Myxococcota; class Myxococcia; order Myxococcales; family Anaeromyxobacteraceae; genus CAIOAK01. The sequence goes on along the minus strand of CAVOWI010000016.1, from coordinate 141,438 downwards.
CGGCGCCGGCCTGCAGGGCTGCGGGGTGGCGCTGCGCCTCGCCCAGGCCGGGCGGGACGTGGTGGTCCTGGAGCGGAGCATCCCCGGCGCGGAGGCCTCGAGCGCCGCCGGCGGAATCCTCTCCCCGGGCGTCGAGGCCGAACCGGGCCCGTTTCACGATCTGTGCGATCAGTCCCTGGGGCGCTGGCGGGGCTTCGCCGAGGAGGTGGAGCGCCTCTCCGGGACCTGGATCGGATTCCGCGCCGGAGGGACGCTGGAGGTCTCGCTCGACGACCGCTTCACCCCGGTGCTGGCCGGGCGAGCCGCGCAGCTCGCGAAGGCCGGCATCGACGTGGAGGTCCTCGACGGGGAGGCCGCCCGCCGGCTCGAGCCGGGGCTCTCCCGGGAGACCCGCGGCGCGCTCTACTTCCCGTCGGAGGCCTCGGTGGACCCGCGGCTCCTCGGGCGCGCACTCCACGCCGCGGCGGCCCGCGCCGGCGCCCGCTTCGTGCAGGGCCAGGTCCGCGGGATCGCGATCGAGGGTGGCTGCGTGAAGGGCGTGGAGCACGAGTCGGGGCGGATCGCCGCCGGCGCGGTCGTACTCGCCGCCGGCGCCTGGTCGATGCAGGTCGAGGGCAATGGACTGCCGGCCGGCGCGGTGCGCCCGGTTCGCGGACAGATCGCCGTCCTCGACACCCGGCCGCCGCTCCTCTCCCGCGTGATCTTCTCCGACAAGGGCTACGTGGTGCCGCGCCCCGACGGGCGGGTGCTCTGCGGCTCCACCATGGAGGAGGCCGGGTTCGAGAAGGCGGTGACCGCCGGCGGCCTCCTCCGGGTGCTGGAACTGGCGGTGGAAGTCGCGCCGGGGCTGGCCGCGGCGCCGCTGGTGGAGACCTGGTCGAACTTCAGGCCCGCCACCCCCGACGGCCTCCCCATCCTCGGTCCGGGACGGGAGAGCGGCCTCTTCTACGCCACGGGCCACTACCGCAACGGCGTGCTCCTCACCCCCATCACCGCCGACGTGGTGAGCGCGGCGGTCCTGGGGCGCTCCACCCCGGTGGACCTCGCCCCCTTCGGGCCGGCACGCCTCGCGCCGCGAGGACCGCCGCGGTGAGCCGGGCCGGCCCCGCGCTCTCCGCGCTCCTCCTCGCCGCCGCGTGCACGGCGCGGTCGCCCGAGGTGCCGGCCGTCGCGCCGCCCGAGGAAGGCGCCCACGGCGGCCGCCCCTCCGCCTCGAGCGGGACGGGGGGGCTGCTCGACCAGGTGCGGGATCCGGCGGCGCCCTGCCTGCCTGGGCGCGAGGATGCCACCCCCCGGGAACTGGTCGCCGCGGCGGCCCGAGCCCGCGAGGCCGGACGGCCGGAGGGAGCGCTCGCCTGTGCCGAGGAGGCGCTCGAGGTCGCGCCGCGCGACCGGGCCCCGCTGCGGGAGCGAGCGCTGGCGCTGGCCGACCTCGACCGCGAGGCGGACGCCCGCGCCGCTCTGGCCCGGGCCCTTGCAGCCGACCCGGACGACCCGCGAACCCTGCTCGTCGCCGCAGACCTTCACGTGACCCGCTTCGGCGACCGGGACTCGCTCGAGGCCGGGCGGGACCTCGCGCTTCGTGGCGTGGCCCGCGCCCTCTCCGGTCCCCGGGCCGAGCCGTCGCTCGCGCCGCGCCTCCTCGTCCTCGCCGGCATGGCCGAGAACGACCTGGGGCGGAGCCGCGAGGCCCTCGGCCACCTCGACCGCGCGCTGGCCGCCGATGCCCGCGACACCGACGCCCTCTACGAGCGCGGAGTGGCCCTCTTCGAATTGTGCCGCTTCGCCTCGGCCCGGCGGGCCTTCGAGCGCGTGCTCCGCCACGCGCCGCGCGACGCCTGGTCGCTCCACCACCTGGGGCTGCTGGCCGAACGCTCCGGCGACGAGCGCCGGGCCCGGGAACTGCTCTCCCGCGCGGCGCGCCTCGCTCCCAGGCAGATCCGGCCTCCGGTGGAGATGTCGCGCAGCGCCTTCGACGCGGAGCTGCGACGCGCGCTGGCCGAGCTCCCCGCCGCGGAGCGCGCGGCGCTCTCCGGGGTGCCGGTGGAGGTGGAGGAGATCCCGTCGCTGGCCGACCTCACCGCGGTCGAGCCACCGCTCTCTCCCTCCATCCTCGGCCTCTTCCGCGGGCCGTCCCTCTCCGAGTCCTGCGGGGCGGCCGAGGGACCGAGCTGCCGCTCCATCGTGCTCTACCGGCGCAATCTCCTGCGCTTCGCCCGGGACCGGGCGCAACTCGCCGATCAGGTTCGCGTCACGCTCTTCCACGAGCTGGGACACCTTCACGGGGAGAGCGACGAGGCGCTTCGGGGACGCGGACTGGAGTGACAGCGCCCCGTCCCCGTGCTAATCCGCACCCCCATGTGGGACACCAACCTGTGGGCTCCCTGGGGGCTCATTCACGCCGTTCGCGACGGCTCGCCGGTGATCAGCGAGACCGGCCTGTGGTTCCTCTTCCAGCGCCACCCGGAGACGGTGGAGACGGACGGCGAGGCTTACTGGCTCTATCTCGACCAGCCCTACCGGGCCGAGCGCGTGCCTGGCCGGGCCTTCTACCAGCTCGTCTCGGCCCCGTCGCGCCAGCGCGGCGCATGACGTCGGGCCCGCCGGGCCCCTACCTTCCGGCCAGTCCCTGGTAGAGCGCTTCGTAGCGCTCGGCGCTGCGTCCCCACGAGAAGTCCATGGCCATGCCGCGCTCCTGGATGCCTCGCCAGGCGCGAACGTCACGCCAGACCTCGAGGGCGCGCCGGGTCGCGACCACCAGCGCACCCGGGTCGAGGGGGCCGAAGAGGAACCCGGTCCCGCTCTTCCACCCGTCGTAGTCCTCCACCGTATCGACCAGGCCGCCCACCGCACGGGCCACCGGGGGCGTGCCGTAGCGCAGGCTGTACATCTGGTTCAGCCCGCAGGGCTCGAACCTGCTGGACATCATGAACGTGTCGGCGCCGGCCTCGATGCGATGGGCCAGCCCCTCGTCGAATCCGATGCGGGCGGCGAAGCGGTCCGGTCGCTCCCGGGCGATCCAGGCGAAGAAGTCCTCGTACTCGCGCTGTCCGCTGCCGAGGAGGGCGAACTGGACGTCGGCCCGGAGCAGCGCCGGCATGGCCGACGCCACCAGGTCGACCCCCTTCTGGTCGGCCAGGCGTCCCACCAGCCCGATCAGCGGAACGTGCGCCTTCACTGGTAGTCCCATCTCGGCCTGGAGGGCGGCCTTGACCCGGGCCTTGCCTCGCAGGTCGCGCCGGTCGTAGTGGGCCGACAGGTGCGGGTCGCGGGACGGGTCCCACTCCCGGTCGTCGATGCCGTTCAGGATGCCGAAGAGGTCGGCGCTTCGATCCCGCAGCACGGTGTCGAGCCCGTAGCCGCCCTCCACGGAGAGGATCTCCCGGGCGTAATTGGGCGACACCGTGGTCAACGCGTCGGCGAAGGAGAGGCCGGCCTTCATGAAATTCAACTTGTCGTGAAATTCGACTCCCCGCTCGAAGCGGAAGATCGACCAGGGCAGCCCCACCGCGTCCATGACCTCCTTGGGGAACATCCCCTGGTAGGCCAGGTTGTGGATGGTGAAGACGCTCCTGGCCCCGGCCAGCCACGGGTCGTTGCCGTGCTCGGCCCGGAGGAACCAGGTGCCCAGCGCGGTCTGCCAGTCGTTCAGGTGGACGACCTGGGGGCGGAAGCCCAGCGCTCGCGGCAGCTCGAGCGCGGCGCGGGAGAGGAAGGCGAAGCGGGCCGGGTTGTCCGGGTAGTCTCCCGCCCCGTCGCCGTAGGGATTCCTGCGGAAGCCGTAGAAGAGGTCGTGCTCCAGGAAGTAGACCTCGGGCGTGCCGTTCCCGCCGCGCTTCACCCACAGGCCGCATTGCTCCCCGCGCGCCGAAAGCACCGTGGACAGTCGCGTGAGCCCCTGGCGCCGCGGGTCGATGCCGCCGTAGCGGGGGGTGACCACGGTCACCCGATGTCCGCGGGCCGCCAGCGCCCCGGGCAGCGAGGCGGCCACGTCGCCCAGGCCCCCGGTCTTCGACCAGGGAGCCACCTCGGAGGAGACGAAGAGAACGTCCAAGGACGGGTTCCGGTCCGCCTAGGCGGAGATCTTGCGGAGGAACTCGGCCGCCTCCTCGGGCGGCACGGGGTTGATGTGAAAACCGCTCCCCCACTCGAAGCCGGCCACCTGGGTGAGCGCCGGCACCACCTCGATGTGCCAGTGGTAAGAGGCGCTCGAGGGGTCGCCCAGCGGGTTGGTGTGGATCATGAAGTTGTAGGCCGGGCGACCCAGGCCGGTCATGAGCTTGGCGAGGGTGATGCGCAGCGCCTGGGCCGCGAAGGCCAGCCTCTCCTTGGGCTCGGCCTCGAAGTTGGACTCGTGGCGGCGGGGCACGATCCAGGTCTCGAACGGGCTGCGCGGGGCCCAGGGCTCGAAGACCAGGAACTCCTCGTTCTCGTGGACCAGCCGGGAACGGTCCTTCCGCTCCTGCCCGACGATGTCGCAGTAGATGCAGCGTTCCCGGTGCTCGTGGTGCCGGCGGGCGCCCTCGATCTCGTCGGCCACCTGGCGCGGTGTCACCGGGAGTGCAATGAGCTGGCTGTGCGTGTGCTCGAGGGTGGCCCCGGCGGCCGAACCGTGATTCTTGAAGATGAGGATGTAGCGGAACCGCCTGTCGTTGCGCAGGTCCAGGACGCGCGCCTTGAAGGCGAAGAGCACCTCGGTGACCTGCGCATCGGTGAGCTCGGAGAGATCCCGGGAGTGCTCGGGCGTCTCGATGACCACCTCGTGAGCGCCCACCCCGTTCATCCGGTCGTAGATGCCGTCTGCCTCGCGGTCGAGTTGCCCCTCGATCATCAGGGCCGGATAGCGATTGGGGACGACCCGGACCTGCCATCCCGCCACGTTGGGGGGACGGCCGGGCGCCCCCACACGTAGACCTCCGCCGGGGTCTTGTCCTCGTGGCCCGGACAGAAGGGGCAAAGACCGCCAGGGCGGCTCCTCGGCGCGGCGGAAGTGGTTCGGCCGGCGGGCGCGCTCGGTGGCGATGATCACCCAGCGCCCGACGATCGGGTCCCTCCGCAGTTCCGGCATGGTGCGGAGTCTACATCAGGACGAGGGCTCGACCGCGGCCCGGGCGGACCTCGCGTCGTCGATTCGTGGGACATCGACCGTGGCGGCCACCGCCGCGCCGAGCCCCATGATCACGGCACCGCCCAGGTAGGGAGCGGCATGCCACGCCGAGAACGACATGCTTCCCGAAAGCGGGCCGAAGATGCGTCCGAGCGCCGAGGCCGACTGGCCGATGCCGAGCGTACCGCCCTGGTCCTCGGCCCGGCTGAACTTGGACAGGAGCGAGGACAGCGAGGGAGAGGTGAGCCCCGACCCCAGCGCCAGGGGGGCGGTGGCCAGCAGGAGCCCGTGTAGCCCGGTGGCGAAGGGCAGCGCCGCGAGCGACACCGCCTGCAGCACCGCGCCGGCGACCAGCAGTTTCTTCTCCCCGAACCGCCGGGTGAGCGGGCCGATGAGCCCGCCCTGGACCAGCACCACGATGACGCCGATGTAGGCGAAGACCCAGCCGACGTGCTTGGCGTCGAGGCCGTAGTGACGCTGGGCCAGGAAGGCGTAGGTGGCCTCCATGGCGCTGAAGGCGAGGGTGATCACGAAGAAGACCACGAGCAGCTTGCGGATGCCCGGCTTGCGGAGCTCCGCGAAGAGGGCCTCGAAGCGACCTCGCTGCCGGGTCGCGGCCACGTGCTGGGCCGGCTCCGGGAGCAGGAAGTAAGCGCCCACGAGGTTCACGAGCGAGAGGGCCGCTGCCACGAATCCAGGCGTGGAGAGGGAGTGGGCGGCAAGCAGCCCGCCCACCGCGGGGCCGAAGACGAAGCCCAGCCCGAAGGCGGCGCCGATCATGCCCATGCCCTTGGCGCGCCCCTCCGGCGTCGTCACGTCGGCCACGTAGGCCTGGGCGATGGCGATGTTGGCCGTGGCGGCCCCGGCGAAGAGGCGGGAGACGAGCAGCACCGCGAAGCTGGCAGCCACCCCGTAGAGGAGGAAGGCCACCGCCGTCATGGCGATGGAGACGAGCAGCACCGGCCGTCGTCCCACCCGGTCGGAGAGGCGCCCCCAGATCGGTGCGAAGACGAACTGCATGAGGGAGTAGCCGGTCGAGAGCCAGCCGGTGGCGGCCTCGGACGCGCCCAGGTGCTCGGCGTAGATCGGCATGACCGGGATGACCATCCCGAACCCGAGAAGGTCGACGAAGACGACGAGGAAGAGGATGCCGAGGGAGGCCTGACGTTTCACGGGGGCGGAGCCTAATCGATGTCGCCCCGGATCACACGCGCCAGTGGATCCGGTCGAAGTCGGAGGCCGGGACGGAGAGCGGCAGGTATCCGGAGCGCGGGAGTCGCTCCACCTCCTCGCCCTCCTGCAGCGCTTCCACCGACATCACCAGCTCGTCCCCGGGCCGGATGCCGAGCGGCTCGAGCGGGACCTCGACCTCCAGGATCTTCGCCTGGACGGCACGCCCCAGTTCGTTTCCGTTGCGCCGGCCCGGACGCGCCACCCCGTCGGCGACCACCGGGAATTCGACACGCAGGGGACCCCGGGCGCCGAGCAGCGTCACCCGGATCCTGTCGATCCGGGGCACCCCGGGCTCGTGGTGGGGGTCGAGGCGAAGGAAGAGATGTCTCTCGTCGAAGCCCCAGTACAGCTCCTCGAAGAGCGGGACACCGCCGAACATCGCGCCCCGCCCGCGCCCGGGACGGTGCAGCCCCGCCCCCTGCCACTCGAAGAAGTCCGGTTCCTGCCCGTCGATGATCGGGCGCACGAGCGCGGTGGGCTCTCGCATGGCCTTGGCCTCGAGGGCGCCTCGGCCGGTGGGCTTGATGGGCTGCAGGGCCTCGGCCGGAGGCGCGAGGTCGAGCAGCTCGCAGGCCCGGAGCACGTGTCCCCGGAAGAGAGCGTCGAACTCGGCGGCGTTCTCCGTGGCGAAGTCCTCCCCGTACCACCAGTACCAGTCGGATCCCTCGGCGGCCCGGAGGTGCTGCAGCGCGTGCTCCACCTTGTCCACCGGAGCCCCGGCGGCCCGGGCGCCCTCGACCGCCTCGCGGGCCTTCCCCAGCGCGGTCCAGGCCAGCCGATCCTCCCGGTGGCCGATCCGAGATCCGGTAGGAGCCCTCGATCCAGGACCCGGAGTGGATGCGGGGAATGGCCGGACCCTCCGCCCCGGCGGTGGCCTCCGACATCGTGACCGTCTCGAGGCGGGCGTCCCCCTCCATGGAGCGGTGGAGGGCGTCCAGGAAGTCGTGGCCGGAGCGGGGAAAGCGCTCCCAGGCGTTCTCTCCGTCGAGGAATACCCCCACCGTGGCCGGCCCCGCCCCACCGTCGCGCTTCCAGGCCTCCCCGGCCTCCAGCACACGCGCAGTGAAGTCTGCGGCGGCCTCGGCGGCCGGGACACGCGCATAGGTGAAGCCGATCAGGTCGGAGATGGGCCGGTCGCGGAAGAGCATGGACACCTCCCGGTCCCCGGCGGCCACGCGCCAGGGACGGTAGAGCGAGGCGGCGCGCGGGCTCCCCGGAGGCAGCGACCGGAGCAGGACGGCCTCGTCGGATGCCGCCCATGCCACCCCCTCGCCCGCCATGACCTCGAGCGCCTCGGGCGAGACCGCTCCCTCGGCGGGCCACATGCCGGCCGCGGGCCGGCCGAAGCGCCGGACATGGGTGGCGAGCGCGTCGGCCACCTGGCGGCGAGCGTCGCTCGGCCAGGCGAAACGGGGCGGGAGCGCCACACCGGGGAGTGCCCGGGCGGCCGAGTCGCTGTCGCACAGGAGCGGAAGGATGGGGTGGTAGTGGGGCGTGGTGGAAAGCTCGAATCTGTCCGCGGTCGACGAGCGCGCTCCAGCGGCCGACCACCCCGGACAGGATGCGCTTCTGGGCGTCGAGCACGCAGGCCAGGTCGGCGTCCTCGAAGTCCCGGTCCCGGGCAGCGATCTCCACGAGCGCGGGCTCGTCGGCGAGCGCCCCGAAGCCCATCCAGGCCAGGTTGAAGTGAACCTGGAGGTCGCGCAGTTCCTGGCGGGTGAAGGTCGGGCCCACCTCGTCGAGATCGACCCCGGCCAGGTCGCGCCCTCGCTTCTCGAGCAGTTCCATGTACCGCGGCACGGGGCGCACCGACCGGTCCCAGTCCACCATGAAGAAGGAATGGAGCAGCCGGCGCCGCTCCTCGGGCGCGAGGTCGACGGGGTCGCGGGCGGAAAGGTCGAGCAGCGTGTCACGGGCCCGCCCCGCCGCGTATTCCTCGATCTGCTCGAGCAGCACCGGGGTGAAGTTCACGGTGACGCGGACTCCCGGATGGCGCTCCAGCATCCACGCCATGTCGTTGTAGGCGCGGGTCGCGTGGAGCCGGACCCAGGGCAGGATGTAGGTCCCGGTGGCCGGCTCCCGGTAGAGGGGCTGGTGCATGTGCCAGAGGATGGCCAGCCGCACCGGCTTCATGTCGTCGCTTCCGTCACGGGTCTGGCCTCAGCGCGGTGGAGCCAAAGGGGGCGCGCCTGCTGCCGGCGCTTCCGCGGCGGCGGGAGGCTTCGCGACGGCCGGGGGCTCGGCGGCGGCGCCGGCTGGTGCGGGGGAGGCCCGGTACCGCTCGGCGGCAAACCGACTCGCCTCCAGCATCAGCTGGCCGGTGGAGGCAGCCACCGGGTCGAGGGCCTTGCCCAGCGCGGCGGCCTCGGCCGCAACCGGCCCTCGCGCCTCGGCGGCGAGCCGCAACCCCTCGAGCGCGCGACGCAGGGCCTCGGCCCCCTGCTTCAGATGCTCCACGGCTTCCTGGAAGGCGGTCTCTGCCTGCAGGGTTCGCAGCTGGTCGCGCTGCGCCGGCGACAGGCCGGCCAGCCGAGCCGACCTCTGGAGGTAGCCGCGGGCGCGCTCCATTCGCGCCATCTGCTCCGACTGGATGTCCTCGCGAGCCCACCGGGCAAGCCAATCGAAGAGGGCCTGGTCGAGGGCGGCCCGGTCGTCGAAGGCACTCTCCTGCGGCACCGCCGATCCGGGCGGCGGAGCGAGCGGCGCGTAGGTCCGCGACATCTCGGGGTCGTCGGACTTGAAGGTGACCTTGCCGGCCGGGAAGAAGACGCCCCGCTTCACGACCACCCGTCCCTCCTCCGGGACGAGCCACCACTGGCGGGCATTGCGCTCGGCGAGCAGCCAGGCCACCGCCACCGCCAGGCCCACGGCGAGCAGCAGCAGGATGGGCGAGCGACTCCGGCTGGGACGGGGACCTTCCTCGGCCATGGCCTACCCCTTCACCACGCCCACGAAGGGCAGGTTGCGCAGGCGCCCGTCGTGGTCGAGGCCGTACCCCACCACGAACTCGTCGGCGATGTCGAAGCCGCGGTAGCGCACCGGGACGGCCACCCGGGCCCTCGCCGGCTTCACCAGCAGTGCACAGACGGCGAGGCTGGCCGGGCGCCGTTCCCCGAGCCGCTGGAGGAGCCATTGCATGGTGAGCCCGGTGTCGACGATGTCCTCGACCAGGATCACGTCCTTGCCCTCGATGGGACGGGTGAGGTCGCTCGTCAGCGCGATCTCCCCGCTGGTCTGCGCGCCCACGTACGAGGAGAGCCCCACGAAGTCCAGGCTGAGCGGGAGGTCGATGGCCCGCATCAGGTCGGCCAGGAAGACGAGCGCCCCCTTGAGCACGCCCACCAGCACCAGCGGGCGGCCGGCGTAGTCGCGGGTGATCTCGCGGCCGATCTCCTCCACCCGGGCCCTCAACCGGTCGGCGGGAAGGAGCACCCCGACCTCGTCGCCGCCCAGGCGGCGGTTCGCGTGCAGGGCGTCGTGCATGGCCGCGCAGCGTAGCCGCCGGGGCACGGGGCGGCAAGCGCCCACGTGCTATACGCTCGGGGCGTGATTCGCCTCCGCGCAGCGGCGCCCGCCAAGGTGAACCTGGTCCTCCGCGTCGGCCCTCCGCGCGCCGACGGCTTCCACGAGCTCGTGACCCTGATGGTTCCCCTCGACCTTGCCGACGAGGTGCGGGTCGTGGTTCGCGACGGGCCCGGACCGGTGACCTGCCGCTGTCCTGGCCGCCCGGACCTCGACGGGCCCGCAAACCTGGCCGCGCGCGCCGCACTGGCCATGCGGTCGCGCCTGGGGCGGCGGGACGGGGTCGACATCCGGATCGAGAAGCGCATCCCGGTGGTGGCCGGCCTCGGGGGCGGCAGCTCGGACGCGGCGGCCGTGATCCGCTGCCTGGCCCGGGCCTGGGGAGTGCAGGACAGGCGCCTGCTCGCCGACGTGGCGCTCTCGGTGGGCTCGGACGTCCCCTTCTTCCTGGGTTCCGGACCGGCCTGGGCACGGGGGCGGGGCGAACGGCTGCGTCCGGCGTCGGTCGTCCCCCGTCACCTCGTGCTCCTGTATCCCCGGGATCCCTCGCTCGCGATCCGGGCCGGGGACGCCTATCGCTGGCTCGACGAGGACCGCGTCGCCGGGATGCCGCAGCGCGGCAAACCCGATGCCCGCCGGCCCGAGAACGACCTCATGGCGCCGTGCTTCGCGCGTCTCCCCTCGCTCCAGGTCCTCCGGAGGTGGCTTGCCGATGCCGGTGCGGCGGCGCCTATAATGTCCGGAAGCGGGCCGACGATTGTCGGATCCTTTGCCGGTGCCGCGCCGGCCCGGATCGCCGCTCGAAAGCTCGCCAGGCGCCGGCTCGAAGGGAAAGGTGTGGAGGTCATCGTCGCGCGCACGCTGGCGCGGATGCGGGGAGTCTCTCCATGGAAATCACCGAGGTCCGCGTCTTTCCGGTCGGCGAGGAAAAGCTCAAGGCCTACGTGACCATCACCCTCGACCACTGCTTCGTGGTCCGCGGGCTGAAGGTCATCCACGGCACCTCCGGCCTCTTCGTGGCCATGCCGGCCAAGCGCCTGAAGGACGGCAGCTTCAAGGACATCGCCCACCCGCTCAACACCGCGACGCGGGACCGGATGGAGCGGCAGATCCTCTCCGAGTACGATCGGGAGCTCGCGCGGGGTGAGGCGCCCCAGATCGCCGACGCGGGCGGGATGACCTAGCGCCCCGGCTCGGGTATAAACCGCCCGACATGGGCAACCCCAATTTCTACAAGGTCTTCGCCGGGAACTCGAATCCGGCGCTGGCCAAGGCGGTGGTGCAGAACCTGGGACGCGAGCTCTCCGCCGCCAGCGTGGGCACGTTCTCCGACGGGGAGATCCAGGTCGAGATCGGCGAGAACGTCCGGGGCACCGACACCTTCATCATCCAGTCCACCAGCCCGGACGTGAACCACAACCTGATGGAGTTGCTCATCATGGCCGACGCGCTCAAGCGCTCGTCGGCCGGATCCATCGCCGCGGTGATCCCGTACTACGGGTATGCGCGGCAGGACCGGAAGGTGGCTCCCCGCGTCCCCATCACCGCCAAGCTCGTGGCCGACCTCATCGAGGCCGCCGGCGTCACTCGCGTGGTGTCGATGGACATGCACGCCGGACAGATCCAGGGGTTCTTCAACATCCCCTTCGACCACCTCTACGCAGCGCCCATCATGCTCGAGCACATGAAGAAGCGGTTCACCGACTCGGAGAACCTGGTCATCGTCTCGCCCGACGCCGGCGGCGTGGAGCGCGCCCGGGCCTACTCGAAGCGCATGGGCTGCGCGCTGGGCATCGTCGACAAGCGGCGCACCAAGGCCAACGTGGCCGAGATCATGAACGTCATCGGCGACGTGAACGGCAAGGTCGCCATCCTGCTCGACGACATGATCGACACCGCCGGCACCCTCTCGCAGGCCGCCGCGGCCATCAAGGAGAAGGGGGCGACGCAGGTCTTCGCCTACGCCACCCATGCGGTGCTCTCCGGGCCGGCGGTCGAGAGGATCAACCGGAGCCCCATCGAGGAGGTCGTGGTGACCGACTCGATCCCGCTCTCGCCGGAGGCCCTGGCCTGCCCCAAGATCCAGCAGGTCACCTCGGCCCGCCTGCTCGCCGAGGCCATCCGGCGGATCCAGAGCTCCGACTCGCTCTCCAGCCTCTTCGTCTGAACCGGCCGTCGCGATCCGAACCCCTTGACGGTACCGGGGTTTCCGGCTATACGCCGCCCCTCATTCACCTTCACCCAGGGCCGGGGATTTTCCACCACCGGCCCCTCGCGCGCCCAAGGGCCGCGGAGTCCGTTGGGAGGAATCCATGGCCGATACTGCCCAGAATCTCGTCGCCCAGTCCCGCACCGAAAAGGGCAAGGGTCCCGCCCGTCGTCTGCGCGACAAGGGGCTCATCCCGGCCGTCGTCTACGGCCTGCAGGCCCAGCCCACGGCGGTCTCGGTCGATCCCACGGCGGTGATGAAGGCGATCGCCACCCCCCACAAGCGCAACACGCTCATCACGCTCAGGCTCGAGAGCGGCGAGAAGCGGGTGCTCTTCAAGGATTACCAGGTCGATCCGGTCAGCCGCCGGCTCCTCCACGCCGACTTCCTCGAGGTGACCCTCGACAAGCCGGTGCTGGTGAAGGTCCCGGTCGTCACCGTCGGCAAGGCCGAGGGCGTTGCCGCCGGCGGCATCCTCTCGGTGTCCACCCACGAGGTGACGGTCGAGGCCCTGCCCGACCGCATCCCGGTGCACATCGAGGTCGACGTCACCCCCATCAAGATGGGCCACTCGCTCCACGTTTCGGAGCTGGCCTCGCCCCCGGGCTCGAAGATCAAGTACGCCACCAACTACGTCGTCGCCTACGTCGCCGTGCCCGAGAAGGAGGAGGTGGTGGCCGTGGCCGCCGTCGTCCCGGGTGCGCCGGTCGAAGGCGCCGCGGGTGCTGCTCCGGGCGCTGCGCCCGGCGCGGCTCCGGGTGCTGCTCCGGGCGCAGCTCCTGGTGCGGCTCCGGGCGCAAAGCCGGGCGACGCCAAGGGAGCGGCTCCCGCCAAGGGGGCTGCTCCGGCAAAGGGTGGCGGCAAGAAGTAGGGCCCACGCTTGAAACTACTCGTGGGCCTCGGCAACCCCGGTCCCGAATATGCCCGGACCCGGCACAACATCGGATACCTCGTCGCCGACGAGGTGGCGAGGATGTCCGGGGTCGGGTTCACGCTGCGGAAGTTCGCAGCCGAGATCGCCGAGGCCGGAATCGACGGCGAGCGGATCTGGATCGTGAAGCCGCAGACCTACATGAACCACTCGGGCGAGTCGGTTGGAGCGGCCCTGCGGTTCTGGAAGCTCTCGGTGGCGGAACTGGTGGTGGTGCACGACGACCTGGAGCTCGACGCGTTCCGGGTGCAGTTGAAGGTGGGCGGCGGGCATGCGGGACACAACGGCCTGAAGAGCATCAACGCCCACGTGGGCACGCCGGACTACGCCCGGGTGCGCATGGGGGTGGGTCGCCCGCCCGCGCAGGTGGACCCGGCCGACTGGGTGCTGGGACGCTTCCCGCGCGCCGACGACCGGGCGGTCGAGGACATGGTCGAGCGCGGGGTGGCGGCGGCGAGGGCGGTGGTGGTGGACGGGGCCGCGAAGGCCATGAACGAGTTCAACCGCCGGCGGTTGCCGGCGGAGTGAGTGCTCCGGGGCATGGGGCCCCGGGGTGACAGCATCGCGGACTCCTCGCGGCGGGCGAACCGCCGCTGCACGAATCCGAGGGGAGTTGAAGAATGGCCGAAGCGCAGAAGCGTCTCGCACGAGAGTACGAGACCACATACCTGATCAAGCCGGAGACCCCGGACGAGCAGGTCGAAGAGATCAAGGAGCGTCTCCGAGCGGTGGTGAGCCGCGAGGGCGGGAAGGTGATCCGCTTCACGAACCAGGGAAAGCGCAAGACCGCCTTCCCGGTCGCGAAGCAGCCGCGGGCGCTTTACATCCACTGCCTCTACCTCGGCAAGCCGGGCCTGGTGGCCGAGTTCGAGCGCAATCTGAAGATGCTCGACGTCGTCACCAAGTTCGAGTCGATCCGGGTGGCGGTGGACGTGGACCAGGATGCCCGGCAGGTCGAGGCCGACGTGGTGGCCGCGCCGGTCGTCGAGGAGGAGCGTCCGCGCGCCGAGTTCGGCGAGCGCGGCGAGCGCGGTGAACGCGGCGAGGGGTCCTTCGACTCCGGCGCCGATGACCGGGGGGAGGACTGACCATGGCGCGTCCAGGTATGGGCGAGCGCAAGGCGCCGCCGAGCGGCGGCCGCTTCGGCGGTGGTGGTGCCGGCGGCGGTGGTGGTGGTGGCGGTGGTGGTGGCGGCGGCCGCTTCGGCGGTGGCGATCGCGACGACCGCGGCGACCGCGGCGATCGCGGTGACGGCGGCGAGGATGGCGGACGTGGGCGCGGCTTCGGCCGGCGCAAGGTCTGCCGCTTCTGCGCCGAGAAGGCCGTCCAGGTCGACTACAAGGACCAGAGCCAGCTCAAGTACTTCCTCACGGACCGCGGAAAGATCATTCCCCGCCGCATCAGCGGGAACTGCGCGAAGCACCAGCGCGACGTGGCCACCGGCATCAAGCGCGCCCGCGTGCTGGCGCTGCTGCCCTACACCGTCCCGGCGTCCTAGGAGCGAGACATGAAGCTCATCCTCCGAGAAGACGTGTACAACCTGGGCAAGGGTGGCGACCTGGTGGAGGTGAAGCCCGGCTACGGGCGCAACTTCCTCATTCCGGGCGGCCTGGCCGTCCTCGCCAATCCGAAGAACATCCGCGAGGTCGAGCACCAGAAGGCGGTGGCTGCGGCCAAGGCCGCCAAGCTCAAGGCCAGCGCGGAAGCCATCGCCAAGCGGCTATCCGACACTCCCGTGTCGCTCCGACGCAAGGTGGGCGAGCAGGACAAGCTCTACGGTTCGGTCACCGCCATGGACGTGGCCGAGGCGCTGGCTGCCCGTGGTCTGGACATCGACCGGCGCACCATCGACCTTTCCGAGCCCATCAAGACGCTGGGCGACTTCGAGGTGAGCGTGAAGCTCCACTCGGACGTGGTCGGCAAGGTGAAGGTGAAGGTCGAGGCCGAGCCCTAGGCCGGCTCGCCCCGGTTCACCGGGAGCAAATCAGGGGGTCGGCCTTCCGGGGCCGGCCCCCTTCTCCTTTCCGGCCGAACCCTCGACGAGCCGCCCGGCCAGGCGGAGCACCTCGGCGCGAGACGGCGAGGCCGGCTCGACGTGGACGAAGGCCGCGGCGACGAGCAGCGCGTCGTCGAAGCGCCCTTCCGCCTCGAGGGCGCGCAGGACGGAGAGCACCGCCCGGCCCGAGGCCGCTCCCGGCCCGATCGCCAGCACCTGGTACGGTCCCTGGCCGTGAGCCGCCTTCACCCGGACGAGGACCGGGGCACCGGCCGACGGCAACCCGGGGAGGCGGGCCAGGATGGGCTGCCCCTGCTCGCCGGCCGCCAAGGTCTCGAATCGATCGCGGGGAGTGGCGCCGCCCTCCAGGTCCTCGGCACGGGGAGCCCAGGCGCTCACCCCGAGGGCGAGGCCGCTCGAGGGGACGAGCAGGATCGCGTCCGGTGCATCCCCGGGCTTCCGCGGCTCCACCGCGAAGGTGCCAGCGTCGTCCCCGCCGATGGCGGCCGTCACCGCGCCGGCCTCGCCGATCACGTGCAGCCGTCCGAGCTCCGGCCACCGAGGATACCGCTGCGTCTCCGTGACCGCGGAGGGGCCGTGCCTGCTCGCGGCGAGGAAGATCGCCAGGGCGACGGCGACGACCAGCGCTCCGAGCAGGAGCGCTCGGCGCGCGTCGATGCGTCGTGCCCCCTTCCCGGGCGGGAAATCGACCCGGCTTGCGATTTCCAGCTCCCCGGTGATCTCGTCGTGGGCGGTTCCGCGGCAGGCGATGCGACGCGAGCCTCGGTCGTGGCCTGGAGCGCGGCCCTCATCTCGTCGGAACTTCCGAACCGATCCCCTGGGCGCTTGGCGAGCGCGCGGTGGACCACCGCCGCGAAGGCGGGCGACACCTCCGGGCAGAGACCCTGAAGCGGCGCCGGGGCCTCGTGGAGATGGGCCGCGAGCACCGCCATGGGATTGTCGGCCACGAAGGGTGGACGGCCACCCACCATCTCGTAGAGCGTCGCACCGAGCGAGTAGAGGTCGCTGCGGGCGTCGGGGGCTCCGCCGCTGGCCTGCTCAGGCGACAGGTAGGTCGGGGTCCCGAGGCCGCCGCCCGGCCCCTGCCCCTCGATCTCGGCGATGCCGAAGTCCACCAGCTTGGCGAAATCGGCGTCGTTCCGGGGGCGCAGCAGCATGACGTTGGCGGGCTTCACGTCGCGGTGGACGATTCCCGCCTCGTGGGCCTCCCCGAGGGCGCCGAGCAACTGGTCGCCGATGGCGGCGGCGCGGGCTTCCGGAATCCGCCCCTCGCGCCGCAGAACGGAGGCCAGGTTCTCTCCGTGGAGGTACTCCATCACCAGATAAAGCCCCTCGTTCGCCTCCAGCTCTCCGAAGTCGAAGACCGCGATGGTGTGGGGATGGGAGAGGCGGGAAACCACCCGCCCCTCGGAGCGGAAACGCGCTGCCAGCTCCGGGTCGCGCGCCAGCGGACCGCGCAGGATCTTGACGCAGAGGGCCTTGCCCATCCGCACGTGCTCGGCCTTGTAGACCGAGCTCGCCAGCCCTTCTGCGACGAGGGCGATGAGTCGGTAGCGGTCGCCGATCACCCGCCCGAGGAGCCGTCCTGCCGCCCGGTGAACCGGGGGGAAGGACTGCGGCGCGTGGAGGGGGCGGACGGCGGGTCCGGGCATCTGGACCGGAAGCGTATCAGCGCCGGGACGGAGGGCGAAAGAGCGCCCTGAAATCAGCAGCCTTCACTCGTTGCCAACCCCGGGATCCCTGGTATATTCGCGCCCTTCCGAGGGCCCGACCGTTGCTCGACTGGCTTCACAAGATCCTCTCCCGCGACCTCGCCATCGACCTCGGGACGGCGAACACCCTCATCTACATCCGGGGGGTGGGCATCGTCTCGAACGAGCCCAGCGTGGTCGCCGTGCAGCAGGACGCCCGCGGCGGGCGCCGCGTGCTGGCGGTGGGCAAGGAGGCGAAGGAGATGCTCGGGCGCACCCCGGGCAACATCGTCGCCATCCGCCCCATGAAGGACGGCGTCATCGCCGACTTCGAGATCACCGCGGCGATGCTCCGGTACTTCATCCAGACCGCGCACAACCGGAAGGCCTTCGCCCGTCCGCGCATCATCATCGGCATTCCCTCGGGCATCACCGAGGTGGAGAAGCGCGCCGTCCGCGAGGCCGCCGAGAGCGCCGGGGCGCGCGAGGTGTACCTGATCGAGCAGCCCATGGCCGCCGCCATCGGCGCGGGCCTCCCCATCACCGAGCCCTCGGGAAACATGATCGTGGACATCGGAGGCGGCACCTCCGACGTGGCGGTCATTTCACTGGGAGGCATCGTCTACAGCCGCTCGGTGCGGGTGGCCGGCGACAAGATGGACGAGGCGATCATCCAGCACGTGAAGCGCAAGTACAACCTGCTCATCGGCGAGCGCACCGCCGAGCTCATCAAGATGGGGATCGGCACCGCCTACCCCACCGACGAGGAGCTGACCATGGACGTCAAGGGGCGCGACCTGGTCGCCGGCGTTCCCCGGACGCTCACCATCTCCTCCACCGAGATCCGCGAGGCGCTCGCCGAGCCCATCAACGGCATCGTCGAGGCGGTGAAGATGACGCTGGAGCGCACGCCCCCCGAGCTGGCGGGCGACATCGCCGAGCGCGGCATCGTGATGGCCGGCGGCGGGGCGCTGCTCAAGAACCTCGACACGCTGCTTCGCGAGGAGACCGGGCTGCCGGTGTTCCTCGCCGAGGACCCGCTCTCCGCGGTGGTCATCGGCGCCGGCAAGGCGCTCGAGGAGCTCGACATCCTCCGGCGGGTCGCGCAGCGTTAGCAGCGCGGCCTTCAGGCCTCCCCGCCGTGTCCCCCTCCCGGGACGCCAAGTCGGGATTCCCCGACAGTCACCCCCCGCAACCCCCCGGAATCAGGACCCCACCCCGGTGGCAAGGCGGGTGCAGTAGCTCCCCTCGTCTATCAACCCTCACGAAGGCCACGGAGAACACCATGAACCGCAAGACCCCCAGCATCGTCGGCGCCGCAGTCGGACTGGCCCTCTTCCTCGCCATCGCGCTGCTCCCGGCCCTGCTCTACGGCGGCTACGCAGGCGTGCTGCTCGCCGGCGGGATCTTCGGAACGCCGGTCCAGCCGACCTTCCTCGTCCGCGCCCTGATCGTCTTCGGAATGGTGATGGGCGCCCTCGGCGTGGGCTCTCTCTTCGCGGTCGGCGGCGCGGTGGCCGGCGCGGCGGTCGGCGTGCTGACCCAGTCCGCCAAGTCCGCCAAGGTCGCGACGCAGGAGACGAAGGCCTAGCCATCCAGCTTGCCGCGGGAAATGGGGAGATTCACGGCCTCGGGGGAAACCCCGGGGCCGCATCTTTTCTGATCCAGGACAATACTTTAGGATTCCAAACCTTTATCCTGCGCCGCTCAGGTCCACCCCCCGCAAAGGGCCTCTCCGATCGATATGCGCACGAACAACCTCCTCGTCGCCCTCCTGCTCTCGCTGCCGACGGCTGCTCTCCCGGCCAACGCTCCAGCGGCCGCCGCTCCCGCCGCCACGGCTGCGCCCGATCCCAACCAGGGCTGCCTCGACTGCCACGTGTCGTCGAAGCCGGGGGAGGCGGGCGTCCGCCCCGCCGAGTTCGGCAAGTCGGTCCACGGCAGCTTCGGCTGCACCGACTGCCACTCCGGCTACCTGGCGCCCGGACCGCACGAGCTTCCGCCGCTGGACGGCGCCGACGCCGCGCTGGTGAAGCGCTTCGAGACCCTCAAGGCCAGCACGGCCCCGCGCGCCTACCTGGCCTGCGGCAACTGCCACTCCGAGGTCACCGAGCAGCTGGCCGCCTCGATCCACGGCGCGTGGATGAAGAACGACGCCAAGGTGGCCGGACCGACCTGCGCCAGGTGCCACGGCGTGGTCCACGAGATCGTGAAGGCGGTGATCCCGCCTGGCCAGGGAAACACGAAGTTCTCCCTGGGTGCACGGGCCATCTCGGAGCGCTGCCAGGCCTGCCACGACGACCCCGCCTTCGCCGAGGCCGCCGGCCTCCAGCACGAGGTGGTGGGGACCTTCAAGGACTCCATCCACGGCCGGCTGGTCGCGGTGGGCTCGAACCGCGCGCCCTCCTGCGCCGACTGCCACGGCATCGCCGAGAACGACGCCCAGGGCGTGCTTCATCCCAACGCCCACCAGATCCTGGCCAAGACCGACGCCCGGTCCCCGGTCGCCGGAGCCAACAAGACCCAGACCTGCGCCCGCTGCCACGCCGGCGCGAACGACAACTTCGCCAAGCTCGTCACGCATCGGCTCCACGACACCGAGAGCAAGATCCCCCACTTCCTCCACGTGGTGTTCTCGTGGCTGGCCGCGCTGACCCTCCTCTTCTTCGCCGGCCACGTGCTGATGGACTTCCTCGCCGAGCTTCGCCACAAGTTCCGGGCCCGCAAGGGCGGCCACGCCCACGACCCGTCGCTCGAGGAGATGTACGTCCAGCGCTTCGACATCCACCAGCGCGTCCAGCACTGGCTCATGCTCGTCGGCGTCATCCTGCTCGGCATCACCGGCTGGCCGCTGCGCGGGGCCGGATTGCCCGAGGCCATCGACACGTCGCGCAAGGTGCTGGCCTTCTTCGGCGGCCCGCACGGCGCTGGGCTCCTCCACCGCTTCGCGGCGGTGATGATCATCTTCTCCGGCGTCTACCACCTCGCCTACCTGATCCGCGCGGGAGCCAGGCGGACGCTGTCCATGGCGATGCTTCCCGGCCCGCGCGACCTCGCCGAGATCCGCGACAACATCCGCTTCATGATGGGCTTCGGCGACCGGCCGGCCTACGGCAAGTACAGCTACCTGGAGAAGTTCGATTACTGGGCGGTGTTCTGGGGCATGATCATGATGGTCGGCACCGGATTCGTGCTCTGGTTCCCGGTCTTCTTCGCCAGGCTCGCGCCGTACTGGGTGCTCACCTCCGCCCAGATCATCCACGGCGAGGAGGCCACGCTCGCCTTGCTCTTCCTCTTCGTGGTGCACTTCTACAACGCGCACCTGAAGCCCTCGATCTTCCCGATGAACTGGGTCTGGCTGACCGGGAAGATGAGCCACGCCATGCTCAAGGACGAGCACGGCGGACAGTACGAGGAGCTGACCGGCAAGAAGAAGAAGGACGATCCGTAGCTTCGGACCACGCTGCCGCTAGGCGCTCGCCGGGCCCGTCTCGCCGTCCTTGCTGCGCCGGAGCGGCGACGGCACGATCGAGACGGCGAAGAGCATCGCGCCCACGAAGCCGTTGCTGATCCGCGCCCAGAAGGAGACGTTCGGGAGCAGGATCGCCGACCAGAAGAGCACGAAGGAGAGCGCCGAGATGAGCAGGCGGATGCTCATCCTCCCCGGGGAGACGAGCGAGATCCCGGCGATCAGCAGCGCCAGGATCCAGCAGAGCATGAACGACTCGCCGCTCTGCGGGAACGCGAACGTCGAGATCATGAGCCAGGAACAGAGGGTCGCGATCGTTGCCATGAAGCGCATTCGGGTATCCTTCCGGTGGAGCCTGGCGCGTAGGTTCCGGAATCACCACACCACCTGTCAAGGCGCGAAGCGAAAAACGAAGCCGACCGGTCCGGTCTACTTCTTTCGCTGGACGCTCCGGAACGGGTGGCAGGCGGTGCACCTCTTCGCCTCGGCGTGCTCGTCGGCCCCCGCATGGCAGCGCAGACACTCGCGGTTTCCCGGCGGTCCAGAGGTGGGGCAGGTGGCAGGTCGTGCAGCCCTGCCTGACGTGGCGAACGTGCAGCCCGGCGGTCTCCGCCACCACGTGACAGTGGGTGCAGGCGGCGATGGACTCGCCCGGGGTGGCGGCGTGGGGCTTGTGGCAGGTCCCGCAGTCGAACTGCATGGGAGCGCCCTCGGCGAATCGGGCCGGGTGGACCCCCTCGCTGCGGTGGCAGCGCAGGCAGTCGCGCCGGGTGGGCAGGAGCCCCGGATCCGGGGAGAGAAAGTCGTGGCAGACGAAGCAGTGAAGCTTCGCCATGCCCTGGGCCCGGACGGTGTGGGTGCCGTGGCACTTCCTGCAGGCGTCGGTGAGCGGGTGGAAGCCGTGCATTCCCTCGGCGTGGCAGGTGACGCAGGCGATCCCCTTTTCCTCGAAGTGAATGCGGTGGCCGCGCGAATTGCCCACCTGGGGCCAGTTTCCGTCGTGGGACAGGTGGCAGGAGGCGCAGGACCCGATCTCGACCGGCGCGTGGGTCTTCGACCCGCTGGGGGAACGGCCGGCCACGAAGGCACGGAGCATGGTCAGCCCCTGCTCCGGGGTGGAGTGGTGGCAGCGCTGGCAGGCCACGCTCTTGTGGCTGCCGCTTCGACCACAGGGAGAACTCCGGACTGGCCCGGTGGCACTGCGCGCAGAGGCGGGGATCGCTGTCGACGAAGCGCTTCAGGCGCCAGGCGCCGAGCCCGGAACCGAACAGGACGAAGGTTCCCGCGATCACGACCACGTAAAAAAGGGGGGACCTCCGCTGCATGAGGGTGGCATTCTAGTCGAACGCTCCGGGAACCCGATAGTGACGCTCCGACTCAAGCTCTTCGTGCTCATCGCCGGTCTCGTGGTCTTCTCGACCACCGGGGTCACGGCCGTGGCGCTCTGGCGGGACGTCCTGCGCGGCCAGGAGCTGCTGCTGCGCGAGGGGAGCGCCATCGCCGCCTCGTCGGCGCCCTCCGCCTCGCGCTGGCTCCTTCCCGGTGGCACGGAGCCCGGGGCCAAGGAGGCGCTCGATGCACTGGTCCAGCGGGTGCTTCGCGCCGGCCCCTTCGCCCGGGTCTGGGTCGTGGACCGTGGCGGTCGGCTCGTGGCCTGCGCCTCGGCCGACGAGGAGCCCTGCCCCGAGCACGCGCCGCCGAGCATCTTCCAGCGCGGCGCGACCCCGCTCGAGGCCCTGCAACGCCTCCTCTATCCGGAAGGCATCGTGGCGAGCGCCCCGGTGCTCCGCGAGGGGGAGCTCGTGGGGGCCTTCTACCTCGACTACACGCACGACGAGGTGATGGGCGACGCCCGGCGGCTGGCCTGGGGCGTGGCGCTCGTGGCCGCCTTCTGGATCGCCGTGGGACTGGGAATGGCGAGCTACTTCCTCGCCCGGATCGCGCGGCCGCTCGAGCAGGTGGTCGCGGCCTCCGAGCGGCTCGGGGAGGAGGGCGGGGTGCAGCTGCCCGTGCCGCCCGACCGGGAGCTGGCCGATCTGGTGACGGCGGTGAACCGCATGTCGCTCCGCCTCGAGGAGCGCCGGCAGGAGAACGAGCGGCTCATCGCCTCGCTGGAGGAGCGGGTCGAGCAGAAGACCCGGGAAGTCCTGCGCGCCGACCGTCTGGCCACCCTGGGCGGCATCGCCGCCGGGTTCGCCCACGAGCTGGGCAATTCACTGAACGTGATTCGCGGCTTCAACGCCGTGGCCCTGCGCGAGCTGCCCGATCACCACCCCAACCGGCCCGACCTCGAGGCGGTGAAGCGCGAGGTGATCCGCGCCGCCGCCCTGATGGAGCGCTTCCTGGTCTTCGCGCGGGCCCGCCCGGGCAAGGCCCAGGTGCAGTCGGCCGAGCCCGTGCTGCAGGAGGTGGTGGAGGTGCTGGGGCCGGCTGCCAAGACCGGCCAGGTGACCATCGAGTTCCGCTTCGACCCCGACGCCCCGGAGGTCCGCATCGACCCGGAACTGCTGCGCCAGGCCTTCATGAACCTGGGAGTGAACGCCATCCAGGCCATGCAACCGGCTGGCGGCGGCGTGCTCCGGGTCTCGGGGCGGCGGGATGGGACCGATCTCGTGGTCGGATTCCAGGACGATGGCCCGGGCATGGACGAGGAGACCCGGGCCAGGGTCTTCGAGCCCTTCTACACCACCAAGGCCACGGGCACCGGGCTGGGGCTCGCCATCGTGCGGCAGGCGGTGGAGGGTCACGGCGGTTCGGTCTCGGTGGAGAGCCCGGCGGGCGGGGGCGCGACCTTCGCCATCCGGATCCCAGGGGCCAAGGAGGCGGGATGAAGCTGCGCGTGATGGTCATCGACGACCTCGACTCGGCGCGACAGATGGTGAAGCGCGCGCTCGGGCGCAGCTTCGAGGTGTACGACTTCGCGTCGGTGGCCGACGCGCTGCCGGCGCTCGACCGGGCCGAGTTCGACGTGATCGTCACCGACCTGCGCATGCCGGGCATCGACGGGCTGGAGGGAATGAAGCGCTTCCGGGCCAAGGTCCCGGAGATCCCCGTGATCATCATGACCGCCTTCGCGACCGTCGAGACCGCGGTGGAGGCCATGAAGGCCGGTGCCTTCGACTACCTCAAGAAGCCCTTCGACCCGGAGGAGCTCGAGGTCATGGTCGAGCACGCCGGGGAGCACGGCGCGCTCCGGCGGGAGAACCGCAAGCTGAAGCAGCAGCTCTCGGGAACCTTCTCCATCCAGGGAATGGTGGGCAGGAGCCAGCCCATGAAGGAGCTGGTTTCCATCGCCGAGCGGATCGCTCCCTCCGACGTGCCCGTGCTCATCGAGGGAGAGAGCGGCACCGGAAAGGACGTGCTGGCTCGCATCGTCCACGGCCTCTCCAGCCGCGCCCAGGGCCCCTACCTGGCTCTCAACATGAGCGCCATCCCGGAGAACCTGGCCGAGTCGGAGCTCTTCGGCCACGAGAAGGGGGCCTTCACCGGCGCCGACCAGGCGCGCCCCGGCTTCTTCGCCGAGGCCGAGGGCGGGACGCTCTTCCTCGACGAGATCGGGCTGCTCCCTCCGCAGCTCCAGCCCAAGCTCCTGCGCGTGCTCCAGGACGGCGAGTACTTCCCGGTGGGGAGCCGCAAGGCGCACAAGGCCAACGTGCGGGTGGTGGCCGCCACCAACGAGGACTTGAAGAAGGCGGTGCAGGAGGGGAAGTTCCGCGAGGATCTCTGGTACCGGCTGAGGGTCGTCCCCATGCGGCTTCCGCCCTTGCGAGAGAGGCGCGAGGACATCCCGCTGCTCGTCGAGCACCTGGTGCAGAAGCACGCCGTGCGCCTGTCGCGACCGCCGCTCATGCCCGACGCCGAGGCCATGCGCGCGCTGCTCGATCACGCCTGGCCGGGCAACGTCCGCGAGCTGGAGCACGCGCTCGAGCGGGCGCTCCTGCTGGCGCGCGGCGACCACCTCGCGGTCGGCGACTTCCCCCCGGAGATCGCCGCGCGCGCCGCGGAGATCGCGGGCGAGGGGCGCTACCGTGCCGCCCGGGACGCCTGGGAGCGGAGGTACCTCGAGGATCTCCTGCGCGAGGCCGGGGGCGCGGTGGGCAAGGCGGCCGAGCTGTCGGGGCTCCACCGGTCCACGCTCTACGAGAAGCTGGCGCGCTATGGCCTCGTCGAGGGGGGCAAGGAGAGGGACGGAGCCTGACCACACGGGCAACGTGAGAGGATCCGACACGATGCCCGGGCGCTACCTCTCCCTCGGCGCCGCCCTCCTCGCCGCGGCCTTCGGGGCAACCTGGCTCGGGCTCCAGCCTCCGGCCGTCCGCCCTGCCTCGGCCCCGGCCGGCGCCTTCTCCGCCGAGCGGGCCATGGTGCGGCTGCGCGCCGTGCTGGGCGCGGCCGGCGACGGGGTCCCGCATCCGGCCGGCTCGGAGGCGAACGCGCGCGTTCGCGAGCGCATCCTGGTCGAGCTTCGCGCCATCGGCCTCGAGCCCCGGGTGACCGAGAGCACCACCTGCGGCCGCTACCTCCACTGCATGCCGGTGGCGAACGTCGTGGCCCGCGTGCCCGGGCGCGGAGGCGGAGCGCCCGTTCTCCTCTCCGTCCACTACGACTCGGTCCCCGCCGGTCCGGGCGCCTCGGACGACGGATTGGGCGTGGCCATCGCACTCGAGATCGGGCGCGCGCTCCTGGCCGAGCCTGCGACGACCGACGTGATCCTCCTCATCGACGACGCCGAGGAGCCGGGACTGGGGGGCGCCGAGGCCTTCCTGGCCGACCCGCTGGCCGGG
The DNA here is from genome assembly GCA_963700085.1 of uncultured delta proteobacterium. Classification (GTDB taxonomy): domain Bacteria; phylum Myxococcota; class Myxococcia; order Myxococcales; family Anaeromyxobacteraceae; genus CAIOAK01. The sequence goes on along the minus strand of CAVOWI010000016.1, from coordinate 116,475 downwards.
CGGGTGGGGGCGATCGTCAACCTGGAGGCGCGCGGCACCGGCGGCCCGAGCCTGCTCTTCGAGACCGTCGGCCCGGGTGAAGTGGTGGTGCGCCGCTTCGCCGAGTGGGCGCCTCACCCGGTGGGCAATTCGCTCCTCTCGACGGTCTACTCCCTGCTTCCCAACGACACCGACCTCACCGTGCTCCGCCGTCTCGGCGTGCCGGGAGCAAACCTGGCCTTCGTCCACGGCGCCATCCGCTACCACACGCCGAGGGACGACATCGCCCACCTCGACCCCCGGTCAGTGCAGCACCAGGGGGCGAACGCGCTGGCGCTCGTCCGTGGGCTCGCCGAGCCGACGCCGGATGGCGCGAAGGGGCAAGCGGTCTGGTTCGACCTCCTCGGCCTCGGCGTGGTTCGCTTCCCCGAGGGTGCGGCACTTCCGCTGGCGATCGCGGCGCTCCTCCTGGCCCTCGCGGCAGCGGTCGTGGACGTCCGCCGCGCGCGAACCAGCACGGGGCGCGTTGCACTCGGAGTCCTGGCCGTTCCCCTGGGTGCGGCGGCCGCGGCCGCCATGGGCCTGGGCGCCGGGCGGGCCATGGGGCTGGATCCGATCTTCCGGCCCTGGGTGGCGTCGCCCGGTCCGCTGGTGGCGGCCTTCTTCCTCTCGGGCATCGCCGGCGCCGCGATCCCCGCCCTCCTCCTCGGCGGCCGCGCGGGTCCGGCTGGCCTTCGCGGCGGGATCCGGATCGCCTTCGCGGTGCTGGCGATTGCGCTCTCGGTGACCTTGCCCGGAACGTCGTATCTGCTCCTCGCGCCCGCGCTTTTCGGCGGGCTCGCCGGGCTCCTGGCGTCGTTCACTAACAGTGATCGTTTTCCGGGCGGGGCCGACCTGGCCACGATGCTCGCCGGCTGCCTCGTGCTCCTGCCTCCGGCGTGGCTCCTCTATCCGGCGCTGGGCCACGTGGCCGGACCGGCCGCGGCCGCGACGGTCGCGCTTGCCGCCCTGCCGCTCGCCGCCCTGGCGGGCGGACTATCGCTCCGGGCCCGGCTGGCGACGGCGGCGGCTCCGGCCCTGCTCGCCGGGGTCGGCCTCACGGCAGCCCTCGCCCTCCCGGTGGCCGACGTCGATTCACCCGAGCGCATCATCGTGTACTTCCATCAGGATGCCGCCACCGGCCGGGCGCGCATCCTGGCCCACTCCGATCTCGGGCGGCTGCCCGAACCGGTCCGCGCCGCGGCGGCCTTCTCGAGTTTCGTCCCCCGGGTCGCCTTTGGCTGGGGAAGGCTCCGCCCGTCCTTCGAGGCCGAGACCACCCCGCTCGCCGTTCCCGGACCGGAGGTCGACCTGCTCGAGACCTCTCGCGACGGCGACGTCGTCCGGCTGCGAGCCCGGATCCGCTCCCCGCGCGGCGCGCCGGAGCTCCAGATCGCCATTCCACCCACGGTCAACGTCCGCTCCTTCGCCTTCGACGGGATCCAGGTGCCGTTGCCGGTGTCCAAGCTGGCGCGCTGGTACGGCGGCTGGTGGGTCTACCGGCTTCCGGCAGGCCCGGCGGGGATCGTGGTCGTGATGGAGGTCGCTTCCCCGGGGCCCTTCGAGATCGTGGTCGCAGACCAGTCGTCCGGGCTTCCTCCGGCCGCGGCGGCGGTCGCGACGGCGCGTCCTCCCTGGGCGGTGACCCTGCAGGAGGGCGACCTGACCCTCTTCACGCGGACCGTGCCGGTCGAGCCGGCGCGGTGATCGAGATACGCCTGGACGCGTGAGCGGATAGACTGTCCGTCATGCGTTTCGCGCTCGCCATCGTCTTGCTCGCCACCTCGCTCTCGCCCGGGCCTGGCGCACGCGCAGTACGTCGGCCCCCAGCAGCCCATCCCTCCGCCGCCCCCGGTGCAGGAGGATGCGGCGCCACCGGAGGCTTCACCCGCGCCTCCGGCTCGCCCGGGCGCCCTTCCGCCCGCTCAGGGGGCCGTGCCCGAGCTTTCCGTTCGACGGCTTCGGATCTGGGGAACGCTGGGCGCGAGCTTCGCCTACGGCCAGTCGGCAGTCAGCCTGGGCGCAGGCGTGGGCTACTTCGTGTACGGAGGGCTGCTCCCCTCGCTCGACCTCGGCCTGGCCTTCGGGAGTTCACCCACCGTCTTCCTGGTGAAGCCCGGCCTGGACTGGTTTCTCCCCGTGCCCGGCGGCATCGTCCCGTTCGTCGGCGGTTACTACGCCCACTGGTTCGTCTCCGGCGGCTACCTGCCCCAGGACGCCTGGGGGGCTCGGGGAGGCTTCTCCTTCGCTTCGATGGGACCGGTGACCTTGCTTCTCGGCATCGCCTACGAGCGGGTATTTACGAACTGTTTTGGAGTCTGCGCTTACTGGGTTCCGCAAGTCGCGGCCGGCTTCGCGCTGTAGGCGCCCCTCACATCCGCCCGCAGGGTCGGCGGAACGGGCAGCGCTTGCAGGCGTCCCGGTCCTCGATCTGCGGGAAGCGATCCTTCGAGGCGGCGTTCCGGATCGGGTCGTCGAGCTGCGCCTTCATCCCGGCGATGCTCTCCCGCATCCTCGCCTGCGCCGCCTCGAGCGCAGGCGCGTCCACCGCCACGTCCACCCGGTCGGCGCCGTGCCCCAGGTAGACCAGCCCTCCGACCACCAGCTCGGGCGGCGCCTGCCACTTCTGCTGCGCGTAGAGCGCGTACTGGGCCACCTGCATGTGATCGGCCCCTCGCTCCTTGCCGGTCTTCCAGTCGAGGACGTGGACCCGTTCGTCCTCGTCGCGGTAGGCGAAATCGATGGCCACCCAGACCTTGGTCCCCTCGAAGCTCCAGGAGTCGAGCTCGTCCACGGTGAGCCAGCGCGCCGGCGGGATGGCGCGGATGCGATCGAACGTCTGGCTCCCGTAGAAGGCCCGGATCGATCCCTCGATGGTCTCGTCCCAGATCCGCTTCCACTCCTCGGGGGGCACCGGCTCGGCGTACTCGTGCTCGACCAGGCCGGGGATGCGCTTGGGGTCGCGCCAGTAGCTCTTGTCGCGTGAGCCGGCGAACTGGCTCCGGGAGCGTCGGCGCGTCTCCTCGAGGAGCTGATCGAGCGCCTTTCGGTCGCCGGTGAAGCGGGAGCGGTTCAGCATGTGGCGGATCGCCTCGTGCACCACCGAGCCGGCCCACTGCCAGCGCGAGGAGAGGTTCTTCAGCACGTACAGCTCGCGGGTGGGCGGCCCGGTCGCCGCGTCCCAGCCGCCCCAGGAACCGTAGTAGTGGAACCAGTAGGCGCGAGGGCACGACGCGAACTTCTCGTGGCGCGACTTGGACCAGGAGAACTCGTTCTCGAGCTTCCTCACGGCTTGCGCACCTCGACCTCGCCGATGGGAAGCCCGTCGAGCTGGGGCTTCACCACCGCCGCGTCGCCCACCATCACGGTGGAGAGCTTCTCCGGATCCAGGAAGCCGCGGGCGACCCGCTGGACGTCGGCGGCGCTCACCGCCCGGACCCGGGCCGGGTAACGGACCCACCAGTCGTCCGGGAGCGCGTGGACCACCTGCTCGGCGACCCGGCCGGCAATGCCGGACACCGTGGCGAAGTCGCCGGGGAGCGAGCGGACGAGGCCGTCCTTCGAGTCGGCCAGTTCCGCCTCCGGCACCAGCACGTCGCGAAGGGCGTTCACCTGCGCGAGCAGGTCGCGGATGGCCTGCCCCGTGGCGTCGGCGCGCACGCTGCCGCTCAGGTAGGAGACCCCGCCCAGCTTCTGGGCCGATTCCCTGGCCGAGAGGCCGTAGGTGTAGCCCTTGTCCTCGCGCAGGTCGCGGAAGAGGCGGGACGACGAGCCGCCGCCCAGCACCTCGAAGAGCACCTGCGCCGCGATGAAGTCGGGGTTGCCGCGGGCCATGCCCGGCATGCCCAGGATGAGGAAGGTCTGGGAGGCGCCACCCTTCTCCACCAGCACGGCGCGCCGCTTCGCCACCGGCAGCTCGGCTGCCGCAGGGCGGGCCGGATCGCTCCCCTTCCAGCCGGCAAAGGCCTTGGCGAGCTGGGCGCGGAGCGTAGCGGCGTCCACGTCCCCAACCACCACCAGCTCGGCCGCTCCGGGGCGCCAGTGATCGGCGTGGAACCGGGCCAGATCCTCCCGCGTGGTCCGGGCCACCGAGTCCTCCGTCCCTCCCGCCCAGTGACCGTACGGGTGGCTCCCCCAGAAGAGCTTTCCAAAGGTCTTCGACGCGATGGCGCCGGGCTGGTCGCGCTGCTGCAGGAGCGACACCTTGCGCTGGTCCTGCACGCGGGCGAAGTCGGAGGGCGGGAAAGAAGGATTTTCGGCCACGTCGGCGAGCAACTCGAGCAGCTTCGGCAGGTGGCGGGAGAGGGCGTGGCCGGAGACGTAGGCCGCGTCCATGCTGGCGCCGGCACCGAGGCTCGCTCCAAGGAAACCGAGCTCGTCGGAGAGCTGGATGGCCGAACGGGTCTTCGTGCCCTCGGTGACCATGCTGGCGGTGAAGCTCGCCACGCCCGGCAGGTCGGCCGGGTCGCGCGCCGCGCCGCCCTCGAGCATCACGAGGTGCACCGCGACGATGGGGAGACGGTGGGATTCGACGAGCCGGACGGCGAGGCCGTTCGGGAGCGTGAACTTCTGTTGCTCCGGGAGCTTGAGCTCGACCTGCGCGCCGAGCGGCGGAACCGTGAGGGCTGCAGCACCCTGCCCGTCGGGGCGGGTGGCGGCCGTGGCGCAGCCGGCGAGGGCCAGCGCGGCGAGGAGTGCGACAGACCCCCGGGCGCACGTCATCGGGGCACCACGGTGAGGGCCACGCGCCGGTCGTTGGCGAGGTAGGTCGCCGCTGCGGCTCGGACGTCCTCGACGGTCAGTGCGCGGAACCGCTCCAGGTCCTTGCCCAGGTGGCCGGGGTCGCCGGTCTCCCAGTAGTAGGAGTTCAGGTGGGAGGCCCGCCCTTCGAACCCTCCCACCGGCTCGAGCGCGAAGATGACCTGCGACTCGATGCGGTTCTTGGCCCGCTGGAGCTCCTCCGGAGTGGGGCCATCCCTTGCGATGCGGGCGATCTCCTCCTCGACGACCTTCTGGATCTGCTCGGGCTTCACCCCCGGCTTGGGCGTGGCCACCACCATGAACATCCCGGCCAGCGCCTGGGACTGCTGCCCCGCCATGACGTTCTGGGCGATCCGCTCCTCCATGACGAGGCGCCTCGTGAGCCGGCTCGACTTGCCGGTGGCGAGCACGTCGCCGAGCACCTCGAGCGCGGCCTCGCCGTCGGCATGGCTCTTCGGCGTCTGCCAGGCGAGGTAGAGACGGGGGAGTTGCACCTCGTCCGGCACGGTGACCTGCCTCTCCTTTGCGAGCGGCACCGGCAGCGGCGTGGCCCGCTTCGGCGGGTCGGCCCGCGGGATCCCGCCGAAGTGCTTCTCCACGAGCGCCCGGGTCTTCACGGGATCGATGTCGCCGACGATGGCGAGCGAGGCGTTGCCCGGCCCGTACCAGCGCTGGAAGAACTCCCGCACGTCGTCGAGCGAGGCCGCCTGCAGATCCTCGTGCGAGCCGATGGTCTGCCAGTGGTAGGGGAACTCGGGGTTCCAGAGGTTCTCGAGGAGCACCTTCCAGGCCATCCCGTAGGGCTTCATCTCGTAGCTCTCGCGCCGCTCGTTTCGCACCACCTCGCGCTGGTTGTCGAGCTTGGCCTGGTCCAGGGTGGGCAGGAGCGCGCCCATTCGCTGCGCCTGGATGAAGAGCATCTGCTCGAGCGCGTTGGACGGGACCTGCTCCCAGTACTGGGTGCGGTCGGCGCTGGTCGACCCGTTCGACGACCCTCCGGCCGCCTCGATGAGCCGGTCCGACTCCCCCTTGGGCAGGTTCACGGTCCCCTGGAACATGAGGTGCTCGAAGAGGTGGGCGAAGCCGGTGCGGCCGGGCTTCTCGTCCTTCGAGCCCACGTCGTAGAGCATCTCCACGCCGACGAGCGGCGCGGTGTGATCCTCGGAGAGGATGACGTGGAGCCCGTTCGGCAGGGTGAACTGCTGGAACGGGATGGCGGGAACGGCCTGGGAAGCGGCGGCGAGCGAGGCGCCGCAGAGGAGCGCGAGGAGGGTGGGCATCCCCCTCGTTGTAATCGAGATCTACCCCTTCGGCTCGATCCGCATGCCCTTCGGGATGACCACGATGCCGCTCTCGGTCACCTGGAAGCGAGCCTTGTCCTCCTCCGGGTCGTATCCGATGACGGTGCCGGGCGGGATGGTGACGTGCTTGTCGATGATGGCGCGCCGGATCTTGCAGTGGCGGCCCACCGTCACGTCCTCGAAGAGGATGGCGCCCTCGACGTGGCTGTAGCTGTTGATGCGCACGCGCGGGGAGAGGATCGAGTGGTGAACGTGGCCGCCGGAGATGATGCACCCCTCCGAGATGAGCGAGTCGGTGGCGTGACCGACCCGGTTCTCCTTCGCGTTGTTGAAGACGAACTTGGCCGGGGGGTAGTTGTAACGAATGGTGAATATCGGCCACTCGAAGTTGTAGAGGGAGAAGACCGGGTCCACGTCCACCAGGTCCATGTTGGACTGGTAGTAGGCGTCCAGGCTCCCCACGTCGCGCCAGTAGCCACGCTCCTTCTCCGACTGGCCGGGCACGATGTTGGTCATGAAGTCGTAGACGAAGACCCGCTTGCGGGTGTGCATCGAGGTGACGATGGATTTCCCGAAGTCGTGGGCCGAGGCCTCGTCGCCGGCGTCGCGAACGATCTCCTGGACCAGCGCGTCGGTGGTGAAGAGGTAGTTGCCCATCGAGGCCAGGCAGCGGGTGTCGTCGCCGGGCATGGTCTTCTCGGTCCCCGGCGTGGGCTTCTCGACGAAGCCGATCATCCGGCCGTCGGGGGCCATCTCGATGATGCCGCACTCGGAGGCCAGGGCGCGCGGCACCGGGATGGCGGCCACGGTCAGGTCGGACTGGTTGTCCGTGTGGAAGTCCATCATCTGCCGCACGTCCATGCGGTAGACGTGGTCGGCGCCGAAGACGAAGGTGAAGTCGGGCTCCTCGTCGGTGATGATGTTGAGGTTCTGGTAGATGGCGTCGGCCGAGCCCTCGAACCACTTCGGCCCGTAGCGCATCTGGGCCGGGACGATCTCCACGTACTCGTTGAGGAGCGAGGTGAGCCGCCAGGCCCGCTGCACGTGGGTGTTGAGGGACTCCGACTTGTACTGGACCAGCACCTTCATCCGGACGATGCCGGAGTTGGCGAAGTTGGAGAGGACGAAGTCGATGATGCGATAGCGGCCGCCGAAGGGGACGGCCGGCTTGGCGCGTTCGCGGGTGAGCGGGTCGAGCCTTCGCCCCTCGCCGCCGGCCAGGATCATCGCGAGAACCTTCGTCATGAACGACCTCCTGGGGGGATTCTAGCAGGGAGCGAGGCGGCAAGCCCGCCTGGCGGGACGCGGCCAGAGCGCTTGGCGGGGCGAGGCGGCGGTGTTATGAGGTCGCCCCTCGTGAGGGAATCCAACGCCATCGCCCGGGAACCCGCGCGCGCGCTCGCGCCCGTTCCGGACCGCTGCCTGCTCTGCGGCGACTCGCGCCTGTCGCTTCGCTTCCCGGCCCGCGGGGAGCTGGCCCGGCTCGACGCCGGCGCCTGGCGCTGCACCAGCTTCGGCCACAGGCACCACCCGCCCATCTACGGCTGCAACGACTGCGGGCTGCTCTTCCAGTGGCCCATGCCCGCGGCCGAGGATCTGGAGGCCGCCTACGCCGGCGTGATCGACCCGCTCTACATGTCCGAGCGGGAGAATCGCATCCTCACCTTCCGGAACGTGATCCGGACGCTCGGGCCGGCCACCGGGCGCCGCCTCCTCGACGTCGGCGCCTACTGCGGCTACTTCCTGGAGGTGGCGCGGGAGCGTGGCTTCCGGGTCGAGGGGCTGGAGCTGTCGCGCTGGGCCGCCACCCACGCCCGGGGCCAGGGGTTCACCGTCCATTCCGAGCCGCTCGAGGTCCTCGCCAACACGGCGGAGCGATACGAGCTGCTCACGATGTGGGACGTGGTCGAGCACCTTCCCGATCCGCGGGAGGAGCTGGCCGCGGCCCGGATGCTGCTCGTCCCGGGCGGCCGGCTCTACCTCTCCACCATCGACACTGGAAGCCTGGTGGCGCGGATGCTCGGCGCGCGCTGGCCCTGGCTCATGGACATGCATCTCGTCTACTTCGACCGACCCACCATCTCGGCGCTGCTCGAGGAGGCGGGGTTCCGCGTCACCGGGATCTCGACCTACAGTCACACGGTCTCGGCCGGCTACCTGCTTCGCAAGATCGGGGCGAGCTTCCCGGCCCTGTCGCCCCTGGCTCGCGCTCTCTCCCGGGTGCTCCCGACCGGCTGGCCGGTGCCGGTGAACCTGGGCGACAACATGCTGGTGAGCGCCGAGCGGATCTGATCCATGGAGAAGCCGCCGCGCCGCGCGCTCGTCGCGCTGGTCGCCGTCTCCCTGGGGCTCACCGCGCTCGTCCCGCTCACCAACACGAGCCCGTACGGCGACCTGTCGGCGGGCTACACCGACCACCTCCACCACGCGCACGCCACCTGGGTGTTCCTGCACCGGGGGCTCGAGGCCTACCGGCTGCCGCTCGCCGAGTCGTCACGCGGCGTGCCGTATCCTCACGAGACCGGGGCCTGGCCGCAGATGCCGGTGAACTACCCGCCCGGGATGTTCGCGATCTTCCTGCCCACGTCGCTCGTCGGGCCGCTTCGTTCCCATGACCCAGGAGACCTTCGGCCGGGTCGGCGTGCTGTGGATGCTCTTGCTGGCGCACCTCGCGATGCTGGCCGTCTTCACGCTGCTCGCCGAGACGCCGTCGGGGGCGCGCGCCGTGGTCGGGGTGATCGCCTGGATCTACCTGGTTCGCCTGGCGCTGCAGGGGTTCTACGACCCGGCCTTCATCGGGGCCGGCGCCATGGCCATGCTGGCGCTCCACCGGCGCCGCCCCGGCCCGGCGCTCCTCTGGCTGGCCGCGGCCGGGTTGCTGCACTTCCGGGCAGTGGCGCTCGTGCCGGTGGGCGTGGTCGCGCTCTGGCAAGCGCTCCGGGCGCCGCGCGGGCGAGCGGCCGTGGGGAGCGGTGGCGGTGGTCGCGCTGGCCGGCGCCGTGGTGGTGGGGACCTTCCTGCTCCAGTGGCCGGCGACGAAGGCTTACCTCGACACCTTGCATCCTTCACTGGGGGTGATCGGGGCCGGGGCCAGGTTCTGGGCGGTGGTGGTGACGAGCCTGGCGGCCGCCGCGGCGGCCTGGTGGTACGGCGGCGCGATGGTCGCGGGGCTGGTGCTGGCCGGGCTGGGGCTCGCGCTGACCGACATCTACGACTGGTGGCACGGGGCGGTGCTGCTCTTCGCGCCCATGGCGGTGGGGGTGCAGGGGGCGCGGGCGGCCTCCACGGCGCGGGCGATGCTGGTCGGGTGGCTGCTGCTCATGCAGCCGCTGGGATTCGACCAGACCCCGAGCGACCTGTTCCTCGACTTCGCCAGGCACTACCGGCCGCGCGGCTAGTCGCGCGACCGGCAGTGCGTCGCGTCCCGGCGCACGGAGGCGCCTACTTGGACGCGGTGGCGGTCTTCACGGCCGCCTTGTCCGAGGCCTTGGCGGCGCTGGCGGTCTGCTTCTTGCTCGAGTCGCTCTTCTCGCTGGAGGCGGTCGTGGTCTTGGTCTCCGAGCAAGCCAGCACCGGCGTCGCGAAGGCGAGAACGGTGAGGGCGGCGGCGATGCGGATCAGGTTCTTCTTCATGGCGGCACTCCTGTTGCGGGTTGAAGCGGGCACATGACGGGCGCCCGGCGGCGGCGCAACTCGAGTTGCGTGAACTCTGCATCGCCCGGGGAGTGAACGCTTACTTCCGCGTCCAGCCTTCGTCCGGTCGTTCACGCTCAGTAACTGACGCGAACGACGATCCGGTTCTCGCCCGGCCCGACCTCGACCTTCGCCTTCTCGAAGCTGGGCGGTCCCATGAAGCCCTTGGCATCGTTCGAGGAGGCGAGCCCCTCGGTGGGGATTCCCAGGAAGCCGGTGTCGAGCTTTCCGTCGCCGTTCTCGTCGTGGTAGGCGGCCACGGCGTATCCGCCGGGCGTGAGCCCCTCGAAGACGACGCGGGCCTTGCCGGCGACGATGGGGACGTCCACGTGGCGGAGGGCCTTCTCCGGCTTGGTGGGGAAGCCCTCCTCGGAGGCGTAGAGGGAGGCGTGGAGCTTGCCCTTGTCGTCCTTCAGCCCCTCGACCTCGACGACGAGGGTCGCGAGGATCCGGCGACGGTCCCCGCGGGGGGATCGCCGGCGGCGAGGAGGGCGGAAAGGAGGAGGACGACGGCCGCGCGCACGGGATTCTCAGATGTGGCGAGGGTGGGCCCAGCGGCCGAAGCGCCGGACCGTGGGCCGCCTCGTGGGCGAGCAGCCAGCCCTTCTTCTCGATTCCGCCGGCGTACCCGCCCAGGTGCCCCCCGGCGGCGACCACCCGGTGGCACGGGAGCAGGATGGCGATGGGGTTCTTGCCGTTGGCGTTTCCGACGGCGCGGGCGCCGCGGGAGCCGATGCGGCGGGCCAGTTCACCGTAAGTCACGACCTCGCCCCAGGGGATGGCCCGGAGTGCCTCCCAGACGATGAGCTGGTGCTCGGTGCCGTGCAGGTCGAGGGGCGGGAGTTGCGGCGGATGGCCGGAGAAGTAGTCGGCCAGCGCCTGGAGCCCGGCCTCCAGGTTGTGCCGGGTCTGCTTGCTGATGGGGGGGCGCACGCCGTGGCGGCCGCCGAAGGCGATGCTGCAGACGCCTGCGTCGGTGGCCTCCACCGAGAGGGTGCCGACCGGCGACCGGAAGCGGGCGAGGGCGGTCATGGAGATGGGAGTCTAGAACATCGGGGGGATCACGGGGACCTGGTGGAGCGTCGCCGAATGGCCACCGTGTTTGCTCGTTTTCCCTTCGCAAGCGATGTCAGGGCTCGGCGTCAGGGCCAGATGCGATACTGAACGCATGGATACCCCGCGCGCCCTCGCCGTTCGCCTGGCCGAGCTCCTATCCAGGGAGCGCGGCGCCATGGCCGAGTTCCTCGTCGCCCTGGCCGACTTCGACCATGGACGAGCCTGGGCCGAGCTTGGCTACTCGAGCCTGTTCTGGTTTCTCCATCGCGAGCTCGGGCTCTCGAAGGGGGCTGCTTACTACCGAAAGGTCGCGGCAGAACTCATCGAGCGCCATCCGGAGGTGCTCGCTCCCCTTCGGGACGGTCGCCTTTGCCTCACGAGCATCGTCGAGCTGGCGAAGGTGACGACCCGGGACAACGTGGTCGCGGTCCTTCCTCGCTTCTTCCACCTCTCCCGGCGTGAGGCTGCCGAGGTTTCGGCCGCGATTAGACCGGTAGAGAGGCCTCCCCTGCGGGACGTTGTTTCGCAGCCAATCGCGACGCCCGTCGCGGCAGTTCGCGACACGCCTGTCATGGTTCAACCGGATGAACCACTCCTTCGGGTGGCTCCGCCAACGACCACGCTGACCATTCCGCTCACCGAGGACCTTCGCCGGCTTCACGTGACGGTTCGAAGCGACTTCCTCGCCAAGCTCGACGCCGCGCGCGATGCCCTCTCCCACTCCCATCCCGGGGCCACGACCGAATCCATCCTCGAAGCCGGGCTCGACCTTCTCCTCGCCCGGCATCGCGAGCGGCGCGGTATCGGAGCGAATCCCGCGCGGAAGAGCCGGAGTCGCGGCGCCCGGTCGCATCCGCGCCGAGGCGAAGCGCGAGGTCTGGGCGCGTGACGACGGGAAGTGCCAGTGGGCCCTGGACGGCGGCGGCCTCTGCGGCTCCACCGTTCGCCTGGAGTTCGACCACGTCATCCCTCGCGGGCTTGGCGGAACGTCCGAACCCTCGAACCTCCGCCTCCTGTGTCGATTTCACAATCAGTACGTGGCGCGGCGGGTGTACGGCGATGCCCTCATGGATCGCCACGCCAGGTCGAGTTTCGCGAAGGGGGTCTCCGGCGTCTCCGAACCGGCTGCCACGTACGCCTCGCCCCCTGCCCTCCGCCCACGCCCCCGCCCCTACCCCCGCCGGAGGAACTTCGCGATCACCCGCTTCTCGCCGATCCCGGGAAACGCCACCGTCACCTTGGCCTCCGGCCCCGGGCCATCGCAGCGGCGAACCAGCCCCTCCCCGAGGCTCGGGTGGGTCACCCGGTCACCAGGAGTGAATGCCGCGCGCGTTCCCTCGGGGCGCTGGTCGAAGGAGTAGTCCACCGTGGGGCTTGTCGCGCGCGCTCTTGCCGGCGCCCGAGGCGCCGGCTGCTGTTCGTACTCGATGACGGGATCGCCCGGCATCGCTCCCGGGTGGCGGCGGATCACCGGCGCGGCGGCGACCGGCCGGGACGGGCGGGCCGGCTTCGACGGAAGGCCGAACAGCTCCGGCGGCAGGTCGCCCAGGAAGCGCGACGGCTCCCGATCGCGCCAGCTCGGACCGGCCTCGCCGTAGGCCATGCGCCGGCGCGCCAGCGAGAGCGTGAGCCGTGACTTCGCGCGGGTCATGCCGACGTAGCAAAGCCGCCGCTCCTCGTCGAGCTCGGCGGCCCGCTCCCCGTCCTCCCCGTCCTCCCCGTCCTCCGCGTTGCGCCGCCAGGGGCGCTCGTACGGCAGCATCCCCTCCTCCATCCCGGCCAGGAATACCGACTCGAACTCGAGCCCCTTGGCCGCGTGGAGCGTCATGAGGGCCACCCGCCCCTCCGGCGTCGGCCCGTCGGCGTCGCCGATGAGGGCGATCTGCTCGAGGAACCGGGTGAGCGGCGGCTGCACCTGCTCCTCGGGGTCGCGGGAAGGGCGCTCGGCCGCCACGGCCTCGTCGAACTCACGGGCCGCGGCCACCAGCTCGAGCAGGTTCTCGGCCTTGTCCGTCGCCTCGTCGGTGCCCTCGGCCTTGAGCCGCTCCAGCAGTCCGCTCCGGGTGATGGCCTCCTGGACGGCCACGCCGGCCTCGAGGCCTGGAAGGTCGCGGTGGAGCCCGGCCACCACCTCGTGGAACTCCCCCAGGTTTCGGCGCGCCGCGGTCTTCAGCTCCTCGATCTCGTCCCGCCGCGCCACCGCGTCGAAGAGGGTGAGACCGTTCGCCGACGCGAAGCCCTGCAGCCGCTCCATCGTCTTGTCGCCGATGCCGCGGGCCGGACGGTTCACCACCCGGAGCAGGTCGATGTCGGATGCGGGGCTGAGCGCGAGCCGCAGCCAGGCCGCGGCGTCCCGGACCTCGGCCCGCTCGTAGAAGCTCGTGCCCCGCACGATCACGTAGGGGATGCGGGCGGCGCGCAGCGTCGCCTCCAGCGGCCGCGACTGGGCGTTGACCCGGTACAGCACCGCGATCTCGTCGCCCCGGGTGCCGCGGTGGCGTTCGGCCTCCACGGCCGACGCGATCCGCTGCGCCTCCTCGTGCTCGTCCTGGGCCACCAGCAGCGAGAGCGGGGCCCCGGCCTCGCGCGTCGTCCAGAGCTTCTTCTCCCGGCGCCGGGTGGCCCGGGAGATGACCGCGTGCGCTGCCTCCAGCACGTTGGCGGTGGAGCGGTAGTTCTGCTCCAGCTTCACTATTCGTGTACCGGGAAAGTCCTTGTCGAAGTCGAGGATGTTGGACACGTCGGCGCCGCGCCACCGGTAGATGGCCTGGTCGTCGTCCCCCACCACGCAGACGTTGTTGCGCTCCCCGGTGAGCAGCCGCAGCAGCCGGTACTGGGCGGGGTTGGTGTCCTGGAACTCGTCCACGAGCAGGTGTCGGAATCGCTGGCTCCAGCGGGCCCGCAGCTCCGGATCGGCGTCGAGGAGCTGGGCAGGACGGAGCAGGAGATCCCCGAAGTCCACCGCCCCGGCCCGCGAGAGCGCCTTCTCGTAGCGGCGCCAGACCTCGACGCTCCGCTCGGTCTCCACCTCGTGATCCTCGAAGCGGACCGAGGCGGGCGACTGGCCCAGGTTCTTCCACCGGTCGATCCGGGAGAGCACCTGGCGCACGCCGAAGCGGCCGTCGTCGGAGATGCCCATGTCGGCCAGGATGCGCTTCACCAGCCGCTTCTGGTCGTCGTCGTCGTAGATGGCGAAGGACGGCGGCAGCCCGGCCCGCGCCGCTTCCCGCCGCAGGAATCGGGCCCCGAAGGCATGGAAGGTCTGCACCCAGGCGTCGGCCCCCTCCACGCCCAGGAGCTCGCCGAGCCGCTCCCGCATCTCGCCGGCGGCCTTGTTGGTGAAGGTGACGGCCAGCACGTGCCAGGGGGCGATGCCCCGCTCGCGGATCAGGTGGGCGATCCGGTGCACGATGACCCGGGTCTTGCCCGAGCCGGCGCCGGCCAGCACCAGCACCGGCCCGTCCCCGTGCAGGACCGCGTCGCGCTGGGCGTCGTTCAGCGGGTCGAGGATGGGATCGACGGGCGCCATGGGCGGGCCGCACCATAACCCAGGCGCCAGGGCGCGGCTCAGGCCCCCGCGATCGCGCCGGCAATCGCCCCGCGTAGCGCCCCGTCCAGGCGCGGGAGGCGGTAGATTGTCCAGGATGGCGTCCCCCGTCCGCATCGCCGCGCTGGGTGGCCTCGGCGAGATCGGCATGAACTGCCTCGCGCTCGAGTGCGACGGGCGCATCGTCGTGGTCGACTGCGGGCTGCTCTTCCCGGCCGAGCCCTACGGCGTGGACGCCATCTCGCCCGACCTCTCCTGGCTGCGGGAGCGGCGCGACCGGGTGGACGCGGTGCTCGTCACCCACGGTCACGAGGACCACATCGGCGCGCTGCCGCTGCTGCTGCGCGACATGCCGGTTCCGGTCTACGGGCCGCGGCTGGCGCTGGCGCTGCTCCGGCCGCGCCTCGAGGAGTCCGGGGTGAAGGCCGACCTCCGCGAGGTCCGGGCCGGCGACGTGGTCCGGGCCGGCCCCGGCTCCCCGTTCGGCGCCGAGTTCGTGGCGGTGGCCCACTCCATCCCCGACGCCTGCGCGCTGGCCCTCTCCACGCCGCAGGGCGTGGTCTACCACTCGGGCGATTTCAAGATCGACGAGGCGCCGCTCGACGGCCGGCGCACCGACCTTTCCCGCATCGAGGCCCTCGGGCGCGACGGGATCCGGCTGCTCCTCTCCGACTCCACCAACGCCGACCGGCCCGGCACCTCGCTCTCCGAGTCGGCGGTCGGTCCGGCGCTCTCGCTCGCCGTGGAGGGAGCGACGGGGCGCGTCTGGGTGACCTGCTTCTCCTCGCACCTTCACCGCATCCAGCAGGTGGCCGACGCGGCGCGGACCTTCGGCCGCCGGCTCGTGCCGCTCGGGCGGTCCATGGAGGAGAGCGTCCGGCTCGGCCTGGAGATGGGCTACCTGCGCCTGCCCGTCGGCCAGCTCGCGTCGGTGGAGGAGGCTCGCGACCTCCGCCCCCGGGAGACCTGCGTCGTCGTCACAGGTACCCAGGGTGAACCTCGCAGCGCGCTGGGGCGGCTGGCGCGCGGCGACCTGCCCGACCTTCCCGTTCGCCCCGGCGACCGGGTCATCCTCTCCTCCCGCTACATCCCGGGCAACGAGGTGGCCATCGGCCGCACCGTGAACGGGCTGACGGGGCGCGGAGCCGAGGTTCTCTGGGAGGACTTCCGGGCGCTTCACGTCTCCGGCCACGCCCAGGAGGACGAGCAGCGGCGCCTGGTGCGGCTGGCCCGGCCCGAGCACTTCCTCCCCATTCACGGAGAGCTGCGCCACCTGGCTCGCCACGCCGGCCACGCGGCGGCCGAGGGGCTCGCACCCGACCGGCGGCACGTGATGGTGGACGGCGAGGTCCTGGAGCTCTCCGAGTCGGGAGTCCGGCGCACCGAGGAGCGGCTGCCCTCGGGGCGCATCTTCCTGGAGCGCGACGCCGCCTTCGCCGTGGTGGACGAGGGCGTGGTACGAGATCGTCGCGCCCTGGGCGAGTTCGGGATCGTGCTGGTGGCGCTGCTCGTGGACCGTGCCACCCGGGAGCCGGTGCGGACCCCGGAGGTGCGGGGACGGGGCGCGGCGGGGCTGTCCGGGCGGGAGGCCGCCGTGGCGGGCGAGGTGGGGCGTGCGCTCCTGGAGCTTCCGCCCGGTTCGAGGGACGACGCGGCGCTGGAGCGGGAGGCCTCGCAAGCGGTCCGGCGCTGGTTCCGGCGCGAGGGCGGTCGCCGGCCGGCGGTGCAGGTGGTGGTGCTCGAGATCTGAACGCGGCGCGGACGGGCGCCGGAAGGGAGCAGGACATGCCGAGCTTCGACGCGGTGAGCGACCTCGACCTCATGGAGGTGGAGAACGCCTTCCAGCAGGCCAGGAAGGAGATCGCACAGCGGTTCGACTTCAAGGGAACCGCCACGGACCTGGAGCGGCAGCAGGACGGGGGCGTCCTCATCAAGGGGAACAGCGAGGGGCGCGTCGACGCGGCCTACACCGTTCTCATGGAGAAGTTCGCCCGGCGCGGCGTCCCGCTCGAGGGGCTCGATCCGCAGGCGATCGAGCCGGCAGCCGGTGGCCACGTGAAGCGGCTCGTGAAGCTTCGCCGCGGCCTGAAGCAAGAGGACGCGAAGAAGATCGTCGCGCTGATCAAGGTCTCCGGGCTCAAGATACAGGCCTCCATCCAGGGCGAGGCGGTTCGGGTCACCGGGAAGAAGCGGGACGACCTGCAAGCCGCCATGGCTGCCATCAAGGGTGGCAACCTGGGGATCCCCATCCAGTTCCAGAACTTCCGGGAGTGACTGGCGCCCCCACAGGGGGCGCGCATCTGTCGTATGCTCCCCGGATGCGACCCGCCCTGCTCGTCGGCCTCATCGGTCTTCTCGGTCTCACCGCCTGCGGCAACCCCGCCACCCCGGCCGGCTATGTCGGCTACCTCACCCGCGGCGCCATCGTGGGCAAGGCGAGCTACGTCGGCCTCCAGACCGGCCCCACCAGCTACGGCGCCTCCTGGCTCGTGAAGGTGATGAACGTCTCGGTCACGCCCTTCAGCTACGCCGAGGAATTCACCGGCGAGAACGCCGTGCTCACCAAGGACAAGCTGCTCGTCTCCTTCCGCGCGCACACCATCTTCCGCGTCCGCGGCGACCGGGTGAAGGAGTTCATCGAGCAGTACACCACGCTCGGCGAGGGTCCGAACCAGGTGCAGGTGGCCTTCGCCAACTATCTCAAGGAGCCGCTCCGCACCCAGATCCGGGAGTCGGTGGCCCACTTCGACGCCTTCCCGCTCAACGAGAACATCGGCAGGATCAGCAACGAGCTGACCGCCTGGGCGCAGGAGAAGACCAAGAACACGCCCTTCGAGGTCCTGAACGTGGTGGTGGGCAACCTCCAGTATCCCGCCGTCGTGGCCCAGGCGGTCTCGAACAAGCTGGCCGTCTCCCAGGACCTGGAGACCCGCGCCACCCAGGTGGAGATCGCCCGGAAGGACGCCGAGCGTCGCGTGGTCGAGGCCGAGGGCATCGCCCGGGCCACCCAGATCATCCAGCAGCGGCTCACCCCGCTCTACATCCAGCACGAGGCCATCGAGGCGCAGAAGGCCATGGTGGGCAGCCCGAACCACTCGGTCATCTACATCCCGGTCGGACCGATGGGCGTGCCCATCGTCAATGTCGCTCCCTCGCCGGGGACCGCCGGAGCGACCCCCGCGACCGCCGCTCCAGCAGCTCCGGCCGCAAAGCGCTGACCACGGCGCCGATCCGGGGCGCGATCCGGGAGTCGTTGCGCGGCCCCACCCCGGCGGATTAAATCCGCGCTCGGTCCCCTCGCCCGCTCCATGTCCACCCCGGTCTACATGCACACCCTCGGCTGCCCCAAGAACCGGGTGGACAGCGAGGTCATGCTCGGAACCCTGTCGCAGGCCGGCTACCGGCTGGTCCAGGACCCGGCCCGCGCCGACGTGATCGTGGTGAACACCTGCGGATTCATCGAGAGCGCCAAGGAGGAGTCGATCCAGGCCATCCTCGATCTGGCCCGCATGAAGGACGATGGACGCTGCAAGAAGCTGGTCGTGGCCGGCTGCCTGACCCAGCGCTACCCCGACGAGATGGCCCGCGAGATGCCCGAGGTGGATCACTTCGTGGGCACCGGCGCCTACCAGGACATCGCGTCCATCATCTCCGACGCCCAGTCGAAGCGGGTCATCGTTCCCGATCCCGACTTCGTCCACGCCGCCACCACGCCCAGGGTGAACTCGCTGGCGAGCCACACCGCGTATCTCAAGATCGCCGAGGGCTGCGACAACGCCTGCGCCTTCTGCATCATCCCCAGGCTGCGCGGGGCCCAGCGCTCCCGCACGGTGGCCGACGTGGTGGCCGAGGCCGAGGGGCTGGCCGCGCAGGGCGTGGTCGAGCTCTCGCTCGTGGCCCAGGATCTGACCGCGTACGGGCAGGATCTTCCGGGGCCCGGGAAGGTCCGCCTTCACGACCTGCTCCCGGCGCTGTGCCGGGTCGAGGGCATCCGCTGGATCCGGCTCCACTACGCCTACCCCCGCGACTTCCCCGACGCGCTCGTGGACGTCATCGCCCGTGAGCCCAAGATCGCCAAGTACGTGGACATGCCGCTGCAGCACTCGTCCGACCGGCTGCTGCGTTCCATGAAGCGCGGAAGGGACGTGAAGTTCCTGCGCGCCCTTCTCGGAAAGCTCCGCGCCCGCGTGCCGGGCATCGCCATGCGCACCGCGCTCATCGTGGGCCTGCCGGGCGAGACCGAGGAGGACTTCGAGGACCTGCTCGGCTTCGTCCGCGAGCAGCGCTTCGAGCGGCTGGGGGTCTTCACCTACTCGCGCGAGGAGGGGACGCCGGCGGCGGAGATGGACGGACAGATCCCCGAGCGGGTCAAGCGGGCCCGCCAGAAGAAGATCATGGCGCTGCAGCAGCGCATCTCGCGCGGGATGCAGAAGGCCATGGTCGGCCAGCGGATCGAGGTGCTGGTCGAGGGCAAGGCCGAGGGCACCGAGCATCTGCTTGTCGGCCGCCACGCGCGCCAGGCTCCGGAGATCGACGGCCTCACCTACATCAACCAGTTCGACGTGCCGGGCGAGCGCGTCGCCTACCCCGGCGAGATCGTCACCGTCGAGGTCACCGAGGCCGGCGACTACGACCTGGTCGGCAAGGTGGTGGCCCGCGAGGCGCGACGTGCCGGCCGGCGGCTCCCGGCGGCCCCGCCGTCGAAGGGCTCCAAGGGCTCGAGCGGGATCGAAGCGCGCCACCCTCCGGGTGATCTCGTGACCTTCGAGCACCTGGTCCGCCGCCCGGAGATCGACTCGGCGCGCCCGCCCATGGCGCTGCTCCTTCACGGACTGGGCGCCGACGAGCAGGACCTCTTCGGCCTGGCGCCGCTGCTCGACCCGCGGCTCGTGGTCGTCTCGGCCCGCGCGCCGCGCGAGGCCCAGCCCATGGGCTACTCGTGGTTCGACATCGACTGGATGGAGACGCCGCCGCGAGTCGACTTCGCGCAGCTGGTCGAGAGCCGGGACGCGATCCTGCGCTTCGCCGGCGAGGCGGCCCTGGCCCAGGGCGCCGATCCGTCGCGGATCTGGCTCCTGGGATTCAGCCAGGGCGCATCGATGGCCGCCGCCGCGGTGCTGGCGCGACCCGACCTCTTCCGCGGCCTGGTGGCCCACTCCGGGCGGATCGCCCGCCGGGCAGTGCCAGCCACTCCTCCGCCGGGGCTCTCGGGCTTCCCCATCCTCTGGCAGCACGGCCGGGCCGACCCGGTGGTTCCGGTGGCCTTCGGCCACGAGGCCCGGGACGTCCTCGGCGCACTGGGACTGCGGGTGGACTACCGCGAGTACCCCATCGGCCACGAGATCTCCGAGGAGAGCCTGCGGGACATGGTGACCTGGCTCTCGGCCAGGATCGACGAGACGCCCGGCGGCTGACGTCCGGCCGGCGCCCGGTGCGCTACTCCTTCTCGTCCGACCCGAGCAGCGCGGCCAGCTTCGGCGACTGGGTCCCGGCGCCCAGCGCCCGGATCGCATCGAGGTGGTGCAGGAGCAGGTCCCGGTTGTCGCCCACGCTCAGGTTCTGCAGCTCGAGCGCGCCGATGCGATCCTCGGGGGTGAAGGCCGGGTTCTCCACGCGCTCCATCGAGAGCTTGTGGGGCGCGTAGCTCATGTACAGGGCGCGGGTGTCGAGGTAGCTCCAGTCGTCGCCGCGCCGCAACTCCACCGTGACGCTCCCGGTGACCGACGGGGCGACCCAGCGGGTGAGCCCGTCGCGCAGCATGAGCGCCTCGGGGTCGTACCACTTCCCCTCGTAGAGGAGCCTCCCCAGCTTTCGACCCAGCGTGAAGTAGAGGTCGAGGGTGTTCTCGTTGTGGATGGCGGAGAGCAGCCGCTCGTAGGAGAGGTGGAGCAGCGCCATGCCCGGGGCCTCGTAGACGCCGCGGCTCTTGGCGTCGATGACCCGGTTCTCGATCTGGTCGCTCATGCCCAGGCCGTGGCGGCCGCCGATGCGGTTCGCCTCGAGGAAGAGCTCGTACGGGGAAGAGAAGCGGCGGCCGTCGATCTCGACCGGCAGGCCGTTCTCCCAGCCGACCGTGATCTCCTCGGCGGCGATCTTCACCTCCGGCTTCCAGTGGGCCACGCCCATGATGGGCGCGACGATTCGCATGCCGGTGTCGAGCCGCTCCAGGTCCTTGGCCTCGTGCGTGGCGCCCAGCACGTTGGCGTCGGTGGAGTAGGCCTTCTCGGTTCCCATCTTGTAGGGGAGGCCGCGCCGCTCGAGGTACTCGCTCATCTCCTTGCGCCCGCCGAAGGCGGTCACGAAGGCCTGGTCGAGCCAGGGCTTGTAGATGCGCAGGTCCGGGTCGACGAGGATGCCGTAGCGGTAGAAGCGCTGGATGTCGTTGCCCTTGTGGGTCGAGCCGTCGCCGAAGACGTGCACCCCGTCCTCGCGCATGGCCCGGACGATGGCGGTCGTGGTGACCGCGCGACCCAGCGGCGTGGTGTTGAAGTACTTCTTGCAGCCCGACGAGAGGTGGAAGGCCCCACACTGGATGGCGGTGATCCCCTCGCGCACCATCGACTCGCGGCAGTCGATGAGCTTCGCCTCGACCGCGCCGTGCTGGAGCGCGATGGGCGGGATGTCGGCCGGGTTCTGCTCGTCGGGCTGGGCCAGGTCGGCGGTGTAGGCGTGGACGGCCAGCCCCTGCTCGGCGAGCCAGGCCACCGCGCATCGGGTGTCGAGGCCGCCGCTGAAGGCGATGCCGAGTGCTGTGCCCTTCGGGGGAAGCGACTTGTAGATGCGGCTCATGGCCTCGCGACGTACCATCGTCGCTCCTCATGCGCAACCGCGGACACGTCTACACGGAGCAGGTCGGGGCGGAAGGCACCGGGCGGACGGTGCTCACCCACCTGCTCTCCCGCGGCGGCCCGGCCTGCGAGGCCGAGTGGCGCGCGCGAATCGCCTCCGGCGCGGTGAAGGTGGACGGCGCGGTCGCAGGCGTGGACCAGTTGCTCCGGGCTGGGCAGCGGCTCGACTGGGAGCGACCGCCCTGGGACGAGCCAGAGGTCCCGCTCTGCACCGCCGTGCTCTTCGAGGACGACGACCTGCTCGCGGTGGCCAAGCCGCGCGGGCTTCCCACCATGCCGGGCGGCGGCCAGTTCCTCGAGAGCACCTTGCTCACCGTGGTGCGGAGGCGTGCGCCGGAGGCGGTTCCCATGCACCGGCTCGGCCGGGACACGTCGGGCATCGTGCTCTTCGCCCGCACCGCGGCGGCGCGCCAGGCGGTGGCCGCCCTCTTTCGCGACCGGCGGGTCCGCAAGCTCTACCGGGCGCTCTGCGCGGGCCACCCGGCCCGGGACCTCTTCACCGTCGATGCCCCCATCGGCGAGGTTCCGTACCCGCCCACCGGGACGATCCACGCGGCCACGCCCGGCGGCAAGAGGGCGCGCAGCCACGTGCGGGTCGTCGAGCGGCGCGCCGGCGCGGAACCGGCCTCTCTCGTGGAGGTGGAGATCGAGACCGGCCGCCCCCACCAGATCCGGATCCACCTGGCCTGGGCCGGGCATCCGCTGGTGGGCGACCCCCTCTTCGGTCCTGGCGGCCTGCCGCTGCCGGGGTGCCTCGCCGTTCCGGGCGACCCGGGCTATCTGCTTCACGCGCTGCGGCTCGAGTTCGCCCATCCCCGGACCGGCCTGCCCGTGGTCGTCGAATGCGCGCCCCCGCCCGCGCTGCGCCCTCAGTGACCGAGGGACGGCGCCATCCGGTAGGCGCGCCGGAAGAGCTCGAGGGGCACGTCGCTCGTCCAGAAGCCGGTGGCGACGGCGATGGCCCAGAAGGCCAGCATCGTGCCCACCCCGAGGACGGGAAGGACCCAGGGCGAGATCTTCTTCGTGCGGCTGACGCCCAGGCAGGAGGGCACCGTGCTCGCCGCCACGCAGGAGAGACAGCCCGTGCACTCGGGCGATCGAACCTGGAGCCGGGCGTGCACCGGGATCTCCACCGGGCAGGCGCGGGAGCAGGCGCCGCAGTCGTTGCAGGTCGCCGTGTCCCGGACGATCCGCAGGGGGGAGACGTAGCTCGCGAGCCCGAGCAGCGCGCCGTAGGGACAGCCCCACCGGCACCAGGCGTTCTTCACCACGAGTGATACAAGGACCAGGCCGCCCAGGACCAGGATCGAGGTGGTGGAGAGGTCGAGGAAGAAGAGCAGCATCTTCGCGTCGGCGGCGATGTTGTAGGGGGAACGCTGGAATCCCTCCAGCGCGGCCAGCGGCATCTGCCAGAGGATGGCCCAGGCGAAGAAGGCCAGGATCAGGTACTTCAGCGACATGAGACCGAGGTCGAGCCAGCGCGGCACGACCGGCCAGCGGCGGCGCCAGAAGAGCTTCTCCCCCACCCACTCGATCCCGCGGGAGAGGGTGCCCACCGGGCAGACCCAGCCGCAGAAGGCCTTGCGGGCCAGGAACGCGCCCACGATGGCTGCGGTCAGGATGGTGAGGCCGGCGGGGTGGACCGGGTCCCAGTAGCCGGTCAGGAGGAAGCGCTTCAGCCCGACCAGCGCGCTGATGGGCAGGAAGGACTCGACCGCGGGAGGGCGCGTCGCCGTCATCGGTCCCGGAGCGATGGCCTGCTGGTGGAAGCGCCAGAACTCCCAGCCCACGAAGAGGAGGAAGGCGAGGTAGAGCCCCTGCACGACCCACCGGGCGGCCGGGATGGCGCGGTACGGGTTCGCCCACCGGCCGCGCTTCTCCGGCGCGGTGACTCCCGCGGGGACGCCCGCGGGGGCGCCGATGGTCACGAGCTGGGACATGGCGGCGAAGGGTACAACGACTCGCCTCCAGTCGCCCTTCCCGGCCGGTGTAAACGGCAGTCCTGGCCGGTTCGGCCACGACATCGTCGCGTCGGGCAAAGCGCCGGAGTTGCCTCGGCGGCATAGTCCCTCCCGACCGCGCCATCCCGGCGCCTCGGGAGGTCGAAGATGAACACCGCAGCCACGAATCCGACCCACGACGCCGACGTCCTCGTCATCGGCTCGGGCATGGGAGGGCTCGCCACGGCCGCCCTGCTGGCCCGCCTTCACGGAAAGAGGGTGGTGGTGCTCGAGCGCCACTACCGCGCCGGCGGGTTCACCCACACCTTCTCGCGCCGCGGCGGCTTCGAGTGGGACGTGGGCGTTCACTACGTGGGCGAGATGGGCGCGCCAGGGATGATGCGCAACGCCATGCAGGTGGCGACCGGCGGCGAGGTGCACTGGGCCAGGATGCCGGAGACCTACGACCGGCTCGTCTTCCCCGGGTTCGAGTTCGGGGTCCGCGCCGGCAAGGAGAACTTCCGCGCCGACCTCCATGCAGCCTTCCCGTCCGAGGGGCGGGCCATCGACCGGTTCTTCCACGACGTGGACCGGGCCGCCTCCTGGATGACGGTGCTGGGGATGCGCTCGTCCGCCCCGGCGCCTGTGGCGGCGATCATGGGCGCCGTGATGGCCGGCCGCGGCGCACTGGCCCGCCGCACCACCCGCTCCTGGCTCGACGAGCACGTCCGCGACGAGCGGCTGAAGGCGGTGCTGGGGGCCCGCTGGGGCGACTACGGCCTTCCTCCCTCCCGGAGCGCCTTCCTCGCCCACTCGGTCATCACCTCCCACTACTTCGAGGGCGGCTACTACCCTTCGGGCACCTCGGCCCGCATCGCCGAGGGAGCCACCCGGGTCATCGAGGCGGCGGGTGGCGCGGTTCGCATCCGCGCCGAGGTGGAGCGCATCCTCGTCGAGGGCGGCCGCGCCGTCGGCGTCCGGCTCGCCAGCGGCGAGACCCTGCGCGCCCCGGTGATCGTCTCCGACGCGGGGGCCCGGGCCACCTTCCTCCGGCTCGTTCCCGACGACGTCCCCCTGCCCTTCCGCGACGAGCTGAGAGCCATCCCGAGGAGCATGTCCCACGTCTCGCTCTACCTGGGGCTGTCCCGGTCGGCTTCGTCACTCGGCGTGAAGGGCGAGAATTTCTGGCTTCACGACGAGCTGGACCACGACCGGATGTGGGACCGGGGCGGGGAGCTCCTGCGCGGCAAGGCGCCCCAGACCTACGTGTCCTTCCCGTCCCTGAAGGACCCGGAGGCGAAGGCCCACACCGCCGAGATCATCGCCGGCGTGGACTCGAGCCACTTCGAGCCCTGGGCCGGGACCCGGTGGATGAAGCGCGGCGAGGAGTACGAGGCGCTGAAGGAGCGGATCGCAGACACGCTTCTGGCGGAGGCGGAGCGGCGGCTGCCGGGGCTCTCGAATCTGGTCGTGCACCGGGAGCTCTCGACCCCGCTCTCCACCGCCCACTTCACCGGCCACCCGGGCGGGGAGATCTACGGGCTCCCGGCCACCCCGGATCGCTTCACGAGGCCCTGGCTCCGGGCCCGGACGCCGGTGAAGGGGCTCTACCTGGCCGGCGCCGACGCGCTCATGCTGGGCATCGGAGGCGCGGTCATGTCGGGAGTGATGTGCGCGGCGGCCGTCGCCGGGACCTCCACCTTCGGCAAGCTCAACGGCGCGGCGAGGCGGCTCCCGGACCCGGCCGCGATTGCATCCATTCCGTCGGCGACATCCCCTTCCATCGCTTGAAGGCCCGGTTCCAGGCGGTCTGGTCGGAGAAGCCCAACCGGAAGGCCACGTCGGAGAGCTCCGCCTTTCCCGCGGCCAGCAGCCGCTCGGCCTCCGCCTCGCGGAAGGCGTCGAGCACGTCGCGGTAGGTCTTGCCCGTCCCCTGGAGGCGGCGGTTGAGCGTCCTCTCCGACAGTCCGAGCGACCGCGCGATCGTCGCGGCGTCGGCCTTGCCCTCGGGGAGCAGGCTGCGCAGTCGCGCCCGCATCGCCATCTCGAGGTCGTCGCCCGCGGCCCCCAGCTCGAGGCGGCTGGCCAGTTGCCGGAGCGTCTCCTGCAACGCGGGGTCGGCGCGCCGCATCGGAGCGGTCCAGGCGGCGAGCGGGATCTCCATGCCGGAGACCGAGCAGCCAAAGGTGACCGGGGCGCCCAGGAGCGCCGCGTGGCGGGTCGGCGCAAACGGAGAGGGGCGGGTGAGGCGGACCGACGACGGGCGGAAAGGGGCTCCCGCGTCGCCCCGGAAGCGCCCGACGAAGATGGCCAGCGTCATCTCGTCGGAGATCGAGAGCCCCGGGAACGGCTCCGGGTTCACCAGCCGGACGTCGGCGCTCGCTGCGGTTCGCTCGATCTCGAGCCCGATGCGGGCCACCTGGCGAAAGTGGCTACGCAGCGAGTGGAAGGCGGCCTCCACCGTGGGGGAACTGCCGGCCAGGTAGTCGAGCGCGCCGAAGGCGCCGAACGGGATGGCGAGACCGACCTCCGTGGGGAGCTCCTCCCGCGGCGCCCGGCGGAAGGCCTCCTGCCAGAGCTTCGGGAAGGTCTCCCCGGGCAGGACGCCATCGGGTACCGCCAGCTCGGCCTCGCCGATCCCGGCCGCGCCGCGAAGCGCGCCGGCATCGAGCCCGAGGGCGGTGAAGCCGGCGAGCATGGCCCGGGCGGATGCGGCGGGAACGACCTGCATCCCCGGACGATAAGGCTGGAAGACCCGCGGCGCGAGCCCGCTCCGGGGCTATGCAGCCGGCTCGACCAGTTCCAGCCGGCGCCAGGCGCCGCCGCGAAAGCGCAGGAAGAGCACGAGCGCGAGCAGCGCCAGGTAGACGACGAGCCACGTCACCGCCGCGATGTCCCCGCCGCCGAACCAGCGCACCGTGATGAAGGCCCCGGGCACGAAGATGAGCCAGCCGGCGGCGAGCCGTGCCCAGAGCACGAAGGCGGTGTCCCCGGCGGCGCGGAGCGACTCGGCGAGAACCGCCGCGGCCGCGTCGAAGAGCTGCCAGGCAGCCGAGAAGGCCAGCATGCGCGCGCCGGCCTCGAGCAGCGCGCCGGCCGATGACGGCTCGCTGGCGAAGGGGCCGAAGAGCAGCCGGGGCGCCGCCAGGTAGAGGAGCCCGACCAGACCCTGCCACGTGGCGGCCGCGGCAAAACCGATGCCGACGAGGCGCGGGACCTCGTCTTTGGTCCCGGCTCCGATGGCCTGCCCCACCAGGATGGCCGCCGCACTGGCCAGAGCGAAGGCCGGCATGAAGGCCACCGAGTTGAGCTGGATGACCGCCATGAGCGCCGCGAGCGCCGTGGTTCCCAGCCCGGCCACCACCACGTTCACGAAGAACATGAAGGCGGCGAACTCGAAGAACCAGTTCAGCCCGGACGGGATCCCGAAGCGGAGCATGCGGCCGAACTCGGTCGCGCGCAGCCGCGGCCAGCGAACGCCGGCGGGGTCTCGCTCCCGGAGGAACACGGAGAGGAGCCCCAGGAAGGCGACCGCCGTGGAGAGCGCGCTCGCCAGCGCAGCGCCGCGAACCCCCATGGCCGGGGCCCCCAGGTGGCCGTCGATGAGGACCCAGTTCCCGGCGACGTTCAGGACCATGGCCGCCACGCTGGCGCGCATGGGCAGCCTCGTGTTGCCGAGGCCGCCGTAGTAGTTGGCGAGCGCCTCGATCCCGATGGCGGCGCCACCCGACCAGAGCCGGATGGCCAGGTAGTCGGCGAGCAGCGCCCGGACGTCGGGCGCGAACTCGAGCCGGACGAGCGCGAGATCCAGGAAGGGGATCCCGACCACGCCCGCGAGCTGCGTCGCCGCAGCCACCAACAGCCCGTAGAAGCCGTACCGTCGCGCGGCGGCCAGGTCCCCGCGTCCGAGGAGCTGCGACGAGAAGGAGGAGACGATGAAGACGAGGCCGAGCGGGAGGATGAAGAGGGTGAAGGTGTTCATCGCCCCGGCCGTGGTGGCGGCCAGCTCCGCCTCGCCCAGGTGCGCCACCATGAGTGCGTCGGCGATGCCGACGACCACCTGGGACGAGCGCGAGACGACGATGGGCCAGGCCAGGAGGAGCAGGCCCCGGAGGGAAGGCGGCACGCGCGCCGGGGTGATCTCCTTGTCCGACATGGCGACCCTGCGGCTGGTTATATCCTTCGGCGGCACGGCTTCCGGGTGGCCTATCCGAAGCTGGCAATGCTGGGTGCGCGCCGCGGGGCCTGACCCGCGTCGCCTCACTTCCCCGGCATGGAGAGACGCCGGACCCCGGCCGGAAGCTCGAGCACGAAGCGCGCATCCGAAACCCCGGCGTTGCGCTGGATCGCCTCGAAGGCGATGTCGTTCGAGTTGCCCTGCCCGTCCACGACCCGCGTCCGCGTCACCTCCCCGTCCGGACCGGCGGTGAGTGTCACCGTCTCGACGCGGGAATCTGGCTTTCGCGGCCGGAGCACGAGCGTGCCTCCCTCCCCGGAGGAGAGCAGGAACTCCTTCTCCAGGCTCCCCGTGCCGAGCAGGAAGGTCACCGCTGCGCTCATGGCGGTGGCGTCGAACTTCTCGTCCACGAAGGCCTGGTTGGCGTCCGGCTCCCACTGCACGAGACGCGAGCCGTTCACGACGATGGTCTTCGCCGTCGGCGACTCGTAGTCCCAGCGCATCTTTCCCGGCTTCTTCACCTCCAGCGCCCCCTTCGACACCTGGCGGCGGCCGAGCGAGGCATAGGTGTAGGTCTGGACGAAGCGGGCGCGCAGGTCGCGGGTCGTCTCGTAGAATCCCTGGACCTTGCGGGCCAGCGCGATGGCATCCGCGGGGGGCGGGGCCCCGCCCGGGGCGGCCACCGGGGCGGCGGCGAGCAGCAGGGCGAGCGATGCGGTGATGGGGAGCATGGTTCGGTTATAAAGGAGAGACGATGACCACCCTCGAGTTCTTCTACGATTTCGTGAGCCCGTACTCGTACCTGGCCTCGACGCGGGTCGAGGCGGAGGTGGCGAAGGTGGGCGGTTCGGTGCGCTTTCGCCCGTTCCTCCTGGGCGGGGTGTTCAACGCCACCGGAAACAAGGCGCCGATTGAGGTCGCCGCCAAGGGGCCCTACCTCCAGACCGACTGCAGCCGATGGGCCAAGCGACTCGGCGTCCCCTTCGCCTGGCCCGCGAGGTTTCCGGTGCTCACCGTGCTGCCGCTGCGGGCGGCCTTCGCGGCAGAGAAGCTCGGCACGCTCGTGCCCTATAGCCACGCCATGTTCAGGGCCTACTGGGTGGATGGGCGGGACATCTCCGACGCATCGGTGGTCGAGGACGTGGCGACGAAGGCCGGCCTTCCTGGCGCCGCGCTGATCGCCGAGGCGCCTGGCTACAAGGAGGCGCTCAAGGCCCAGACCCAGGAAGCGGTGGACCGCGGGTCCTTCGGCGCGCCCACCTTCTTCGTGGGGCAGGAGATGTTCGTCGGCAACGACCGGCTCGACTTCGCCGTCGAGGCGCTGGCTTCCGCCTTCGCTTGACCCGGGGGGGGGTTCGGGCGATCCTCCGCCGCCTCATGAGCAGCCGCCTTTCCCTCACGCTCGCCTTCGGTCTGGCCCTCGCGCTCGGCGCGGCAGGGTGCGGCTCGGCCTGCCAGGATCTGGGCGACCGGATCTGCAACTGCGAGGCGGAGGGGCAGGTCCGCAACAACTGCAAGACCAACGTCGCGGCGCGCGTGAAGGCCTCGAACGCGACCGATTCGCAGCAGAGCTACTGCGAGGCCAAGCTCAACACCTGCCCCGATCCGAACGGCGACATCAACCAGTGCGCCTACATCCTCAACACCTGCCCTGGCCGGGTGGCCTGCGGGCTGGCGCTCCCGACCCCCGGCGGCGGCGACGGTTGCACCACCATCGACGTGCCGGCGCTCCAGAGCCTGCCGGACGCGATCTAGAACCGGCCGGCAATCCTCTGGCCGCAGCCCTGGCAGGTGCCGCCGGGCCCTAGCCGGTTCTCTCGCACCGCGTTCCAGTCCCGCACCACGAGCACCCGTCCGCAGCCCGGACAGAGGGTGCACTGACCGTCCCGGTCGTGGACGTTGCCGGTGTAGACGTGGCGCAGCCCGACCTCCCGGGCGATGCGCCGTGCCTGGGTGAGCGTCGCCGCCGGGGTCGGAGGCCGATCGGTCATCTTCCACGTAGGGTGAAACGCGGAGAAGTGGAGAGGGACGTCCGGCCCCATGTTCTTCCCGATCCATTCGGCGAGCAGCCGGGTCTCGGCGGGGTCGTCGTTCAGCCCCGGGATGACCAGGTTCGTGACCTCGGTCCAGACACGCCCCTCTCGCGCCAGCCATTCCAGGGTCTCGAGCACCGGCGCGAGGTGCGAGAGGGTCACCTTCTCGTAGAACTCCTCGGTGAAGGCCTTGAGATCCACGTTCGCCGCGTCCATGCAGGCGAAGATCTCCTCGCGGGCCTTCTCCTCCACGTAGCCGGCGGTGACGAAGACGGTCCGGATCCCCTTTCCCCGCGCCTCCCGGGCCACGTCGATGGCCCACTCGGCCCAGATGACGGGGTCGTTGTAGGTGAAGGCGATGGACGGGCAGCCCGACGACCCGGCGAGCGCCACGACCTCGCCGGCGGTGAGTGACGCCATTCCACGTCCCGCCTCGCGGGCCTTGGAGATGTTCCAGTTCTGGCAGAATCGGCAGCCCAGGTTGCACCCCACCGTGCCGAAGGAGAGCACGCTGGTGCCGGGGAGGAAGTGGTAGAGGGGCTTCTTCTCGATCGGGTCCACGGCGAACCCGGTGCTCTTCCCGTAGGCGAGCGAGACCATCTCTCCGCCCTGGTTCTGCCTCACGTAGCAAAAGCCGGCCTGCCCCTCCCCGAGCCGGCACTCGCGCGGGCAGAGCGTGCAGAGAAGGCGCCCGTCCTCCTCGCGCTCGAAGAAGCGTGCGGGATGGGCGGGGGCTCGGGCGGCCGGCTCGGCGAGGGAGGGCATCCTTCCCTCAGCGTAATACCGCCGCACGGCGAGGGAGCGCTCCCTGCCAGGCCCTGAAGGGTTCCATGTCGGAGCGCTGGAGAACTACCCCCCTGAATAGTACCTCGAAGGAGGTGCGAGGCCCGGGATCTCCCGCCCTGAAGAGGCGTCTTTCCGGGGGGATGGTCCCCAGGGCCAGGAACGGCTCACCAGGGCTTGGATGGTCGTCCCAGATGTCGAACTGCGACGGACGCTCGGCCGCCGGACCGAAACGAGCCCATCCGCCGTAGAAGGCCAGCTCGGCGGCCTCCTGGTAGTTGACCGGAAAGACGAAGGGGTTCGCGGGGTCGCAGCCCGGCGGATTACCGATGGCCGTGCAGGCGCTGCCCGCGGCGGCGCGGGCTCGCCTGGCGAACTCGGGCCAGCCCCTGAACCGCTTCAGCACCTCGCTGTCGAGCGGGATGAGCGTTGGGTTGCGGACCTCGAGGCCGAAGCCCACCGCCGCCAGCATGCCAAGACCCACGGTGAACGCGAGCAGGGCCTGCGACCAGGCCTGGCGCATGCGGACGAGCGCCACCGCGGCGGCGCCGCAGAGGGCAGGGACGACCAGCGCCACCCAGTTGGCCTCGACCCGTCCCCGGGTGGCCGAGAGCACCGTGACGGCGATGGGGACGAGCGTGGCGGCGGCGACCCGCAGCGAGAAGGAACCGCGGCCGCTGACGAGCTGCCAGATTCCCAGCGGCAAGGCCACCACGCCGGCTCCCCCGAGGAGGCCGCCGGCGAACTCGAGGGAAGAGCGGAGCGTGGCCTGGCCGACCATGCCGTGCCGGATCTGGAACTGGATGGCCACCCAGTCGTGGGTCGCGTTCCAGAGCAGGTTGGGCAGGAACAGGAGGACCGCCACGGCACCGCCGAGCCAGGGCCAGGGAGTCCGGAGCTCGTCTCGGAGGTCCCGGTCGATCCAGACGAGCAGGAAGAGCGCCGGGGCGAGGAGCGCCGCGGTGTACTTGGAGAGGAGCGCGAGCCCCACGGCGACCCCGGCCCAGATCCAGCCGCGACCCCGGGCGCGCGCGACGAGCCAGGTGGCGCAGGCGTAGGCCGCCTCCACCGGCGCGTCGGGGAGCGCGAGTCCTCCGGTGAGGATGAGGATGGGGGAGGTGGCCGCGAGCACCGCGGCGACGGCGGGTGCGCGCGGGTCGTCCGTCATCTCGCGGGCGATGAGCGCCGCGAAGGCCACCGCCAGGCCGCCGCAGGCGAGAAAGAGGATGCGAACCCCCAGCTCGCCGGGAAGGATGGCGGTGGAGGCGCGGATGAGCCAGGCCACCATGGGGGGGTGGTCGAAGTAGCCGAAGGCCGGACGGCGCGACCACATCCAGTAGTAGGCCTCGTCGGCGTACAGGTCGAGGCCCTGGAAGAGGAGCAAACGGAAGACCGCCGCACCCAGCGCGATGGCCCAGACCGTGCGCATGTCGCCGCGGCGTCCCTGCATTGCCGCGCATCTTACATGATAAGTATGGCTGTTCCGTTCCAGCGGATGGGGAGCACACGTGACGTTCCGGGAAGCCATCGAGAAGCGCGTCCTCGTCTTCGACGGGGCCATGGGGACCCAAATCCAGGGTTTCGACCTCAAGGCCTCCGACTTCGGAGGCAAGGAGGGCGCGAACGATCTGCTCACCTTGACTCGCCCGGATCTCGTGGAGGCCATCCACGGCCGCTACTTCGCCGCCGGCTGCGACGTGGTGGAGACCAACACCTTCGGCTCCTCGCGGCTCAAGCTCGACGAGTACGGCCTCGGCCACCGCACCTACGAGGTGAACTTCCGCGCCGCCATCCTGGCGCGCCGCGCCGCCGAGAAGCACGCCACGCCCGGCCATCCCCGCTTCGTGGCCGGCTCCATCGGCCCGACCGGCATGCTGCCCTCGTCGTCCGACCCGGCGCTCTCCAGCATCACCGGCGACGCGCTCGAGAAGATCTTCTTCGAGCAGGCCCGCGCGCTCGTGGACGGCGGCGCCGACGCCATCCTCATCGAGACCCAGCAGGACATCCTCGAGCTGCGCGCCGCGGTGCTCGGCGCCGACGCGGCCCGTCGCGAGGCCATGCGCGACGTCTTCCTCATCGCCCAGCCCACCCTGATCGACGCCTCGGGGCGCATGCTTCTCGGCACCGACATCTCCGCCGCGCTGGCCACCATGGAGCGGCTGCCGCTCGACGCGGTGGGCATCAACTGCTCCACGGGCCCCGCCGAGATGCGGGAGAGCGTCCGGACCCTCTGCCAGAAGTCGAGCCACTTCGTCTCGGTGATGCCCAACGCCGGCCTCCCGGAGAACGTCAATGGCCGCGCCGTCTACAGGCTCTCCCCGGACGAGCTTGCCGAGGCCCTGGCCGAGTTCGCCGGCGACCTCGGGGTCGACATCGTGGGCGGCTGCTGTGGCACCACCCCGGAGCACATGCGGCGGGTGGTGGAGCGGATCAGGGCGCTCTCCGCCCCGCGCCGGCGCCGGCCCCGGCCGTTGCCCGAGCTCTCCTCGGCCATGAAGGCGGTGCCCCTCGACCTGCAGCCCCGGCCGCTCATCGTGGGGGAGCGGGTCAACAGCCAGGGCAGCAAGAAGGTGAAGGAGTTGCTCCTGGCCGACGACTACGCTGGGCTGCTCCAGATCGCCCGCGGCCAGGTGGAGGGAGGCGCGCACGTCCTCGACGTCTGCACCGCGCTGAACGAGCGGGAGGACGAGGCGGCCCAGATGCGGACGCTGGTCCGCCTCCTCGCCCAGAGCGTGGACGCGCCGCTCATGATCGACTCGACCGAGGCCGACGTCATCGAGAGTGCACTCAAGGTGTATCCGGGGCGATGCATCGTCAACTCGGTCAACCTCGAGAAGGGCGGCGAGCGGGTCAAGAAGGTCCTGCCGCTCGTGAAGCGCTTCGGCGCCGCGGTGGTCTGCATGACCATCGACGAGAAGGGCATGGCGCAGACCGCCGAGCGCAAGGCCGAGGTCGCCCGGCGCACCGTTGCCATCGCCCGGGAGTACGGGCTCGAGCCCGACCAGCTGGTCTTCGACGCGCTCACCTTCACGCTGGCCACCGGCGGCGCCGAGTACCGACACAGCGCGGTCGAGACCCTCGATGGCATCCGGCGCATCAAGGCCGAGAACCCGGGGGTCTTCACCACGCTGGGCGTCTCCAACGTGAGCTTCGGGCTCTCCCGGAGCGCCCGCGAGGTGGTGAACTCGGTCTTCCTCTATCACGCCGTCCAGGCCGGCCTCGATCTGGCCATCGTGAACCCCAAGGACCTCCGTCCGTATCCGGCGGTCGACGCCGACGAGCGCGTGCTCGCCGAGGACCTGATCCTCGACCGGCGCGAGGACGCGCTGACTCGCCTGATCGCACACTTCGAGGGAAAGACGCCCCAGGCGGCGGCCACGGCCGAGGTGCTCGGCGAGGGGAAGCCTTCCGAGGAGCGCATCCACCTCCAGATCCTCCACCGTCGCCCCGAGGGCATCGAGGCCCTCATCGACGAGGCGCTCACCCGCCACCCGCCGGTGGAGGTGCTGAACGACGTGCTGCTCCCGGCCATGAAGGACGTGGGCGATCGCTTCGGCGCGGGCGAGCTGATCCTCCCCTTCGTCCTCCAGTCGGCCGAGGTGATGAAGCGGGCGGTGGGGTACCTCGAGAAGTTCCTCGACCGCGTGGAGGGGACCACCAAGGGCGTCGTCGTCCTCGCCACCGTCTACGGCGACGTGCACGACATCGGCAAGAACCTCGTCAAGACCATCCTCGTGAACAACGGCTTCACCGTGCACGACCTGGGCAAGCAGGTGCCGGTGGCCACCATCATCGAGAAGGCCGTCGAGACCGGCGCGGACGCGGTGGGCCTGTCTGCGCTGCTCGTCTCGACGTCGAAGCAGATGCCCTACTGCGTGGAGGAGCTCTCCCGGCGCAACCTCTCCTTCCCGGTCATCATCGGAGGGGCCGCCATCAACCGGCGGTTCGGGCTTCGCACGAACCTCCTGCCCGATGGCGCGCCCTACGCGGGAGGCGTGTTCTACGCCAAGGACGCCTTCGAGGGGCTGGATCTGGTCCGGCAGCTCGTGGATCCGTCGAAGCGCGAGGCCTTGCGACGGAGCACGGTGGAGAAGGCGCTTCAGGCCCGCAACGCGCCCGTCGCCGAGGTGGCGCCGTCCGCGCCTCCGAGCCGCAGCGACGTGCGCCCGGTGGAGAAGGCTCCGGCCCCGCCCTTCTGGGGAACGCGGGTGGTCCCGTCGGGCGCGGTCTCCCTCGCCGACCTCTGGCCGTACCTCGACCTCACCGAGCTCTTCAAGCTCCAGTGGGGCGTCCGCGCCAAGGGGGAGGAGTACGCCCGGATGATCCGGGACGAGTTCGGCCCCAAGCTCGAGGAGCTGAAGGCCGAGGTCCAGTCGAAGGGCTGGCTCACGCCCCGGGTGGTCTACGGCTACTTCCCCTGTCACGCCGAGGGGGACGAGCTCGTGGTCCTCGACCCGGAGCACCGGCGCGAGGAGCTGGCGCGCCTGCGCTTCCCGCGCCAGCCCGACGAGCGGAACCTCTGCCTCGCCGACTACTTCCGCACCGAGCGCGGCGCGGACGTGGTGGCCTTCCAGGTGGTGACGGTGGGCGACCAGGCCTCTCGCGTCGCCGAGGAGATGCAGGAGAAGGGCGACTACGCCCGCGCCCTCTTCCTCCACGGACTGGCAGTTGAGACCGCCGAAGCCCTGGCCGACTTCTGGCACGCGCACGTGCGACGGGAGCTCGGCATGGACGCCGACCAGGGAAAGCGCTACTCGCCCGGCTACCCGGCCTGGCCTGAGCTCACCGACCAGAAGAAGCTGTGGAAGCTGCTCGACCCGGAGCGGAGCATCGGCGTATCGCTCACCAGCGCCGACCAGATGGTCCCGGAGCAGTCCACCTCCGCCATCGTCCTGCACCACACCGAGGCGGTCTACTACACCGTCAAGGGCGCAGTTCCGGTACCATGAGCGGGTGATCCCGGCCCTGCTCCTGGCCCTGGCGCACCTGGCCGCCGCACCCACGACCTCCTCGGAGGTCCCCGCGACGCTCACCTTCCAGGATGCGGTTCGCATCGCGCGCGACCGCTCTCCCGACGTGGCCCTCGCCGACGCCGGCGTGATCGCGGCCCGGGCCCAGGCCCGCGTTGCGGCAGCGCTTCCCAACCCGGCCGCATCCTTCATGACCGGGTGGTCCTCCCAGTGCGGGGACCCCGGATGCAACCTCCCCACCTACGTGGCCGCGCTCGGCGATCAGGGCGCAGTGGCCTTTCTCGTCACCGGCCAGCGCGGGCTCGCCGTCGACGCTGCTGCCGAGGGGGTCCGTGGCGCAGAGGCGGGGCAGCTGGACACGCTGCGCAATCTCGAGTTCGAGGTGAAACGGCAGTTCGTCGCCACCTCGGTGGCCTGGCGCGCCTTGGAATACGGCCGGCGCGAGGCGGAGCGGGCGTTCGCCGCGGTGGAGCTGGGCCGGAAGCGAAGAGCAGCGGGCGGGATCACGGCCAGCGACCTGTCGCGCCTCGAGCTGCTCCGCCTCCAGGTCGAACAGGCAGTCGACGAGGCCGAGCTCCGACACGAGCAGGCGCGCCTGCTCCTCGCCCAGCTCCTCGGCATGCAGGACGGCGCGCCCACGTTCACCGTGGTGACGGGACCGACGAGCTCGGCAGAGCCGCCGGCCGCGCTCGCCACGGCGACGCTCCCCGCGCTCCTCGCCGAGGCGCGACAGAAACGGCCAGACCTCGCAGTCGCACGCGCCCGGCTAGACGAGGCCCGAGCGACCACCGAGCTGGCGCGGCGCCGGGTCATCCCGCAGTTCCAGCTCCAGGCCCAGTACGCGCAGCAGGGCGCTCCGGGCGGCTGGTTCACGCCGCCCACCGCCTCGGTCGGGCTGTCCCTGCCACTGCCCCTGTTCGACCAGCAGCAGGGTCAGATCGGAGCCGCCGACGCGGGCGTGGCGGCCGCGGAGGCCAGCCTGCGGAAGGCCGAGGTGCAGGTGGCCGCGGACGTCGCCACGTCCTTCGCCACGTTCCAGGCATCGCGGAGGCAGGCCCGCCGCGCGGAGGAGCAGCTCCTCGATCTCTCCCGGGACGTCCGCAACACGGTGGGGGAGGACTATGCCAAGGGCGCGGCGAGCCTCCTCGACTATCTCGACACCCAGCGGTCCCGGATCCTGAACGAGGTCGAGTACCTCCGGACCCTGCAGACCTTCTGGACGGCGGTTTTCCAGGTCGAGCGCGCCGTGGGATCGTCGTTCGTACCGTGATCCCTCCTCGTCCGGGACTCCGCGCCCCATCCATCCACACCCCATCCACACCGGAAACGCCGGGTTTTCCTCCGAAAATTCGGACATTTCCACCGGGCTCCGACGGTGATCCCGTCGGACCTGCCTGTTACCATCCGCGCCTTCATGGGCGAGCCACTGGCACTTCGCGGCGTCCGCGACCTACCCCACAACCTCGAGGCGGAGCAGGCGGTGCTGGGCGCCGTGCTGCTCGACGAGACCGCCTTCGACCAGGTGGCGGCGCTGCTCAAGTCCGAGGACTTCTACTCGCTGGCCCACCAGCACGTCTTCGCCGCGTTCGAGGACCTGGCCAAGGAGTCGCGCAAGATCGACCCGGTGCTGGTGCAGCAGCGGCTCGACGCGAAGGGGCTCCTCGGCGCCCAGGTGCCCCGCGAGCTCGTCTTCGGACTGGCCGCGTCGGTGGGGTCGTCCGCCAACGCCGCCCACTACGCCGAGGCCGTGAACGAGCTGGCGCGGCTGCGCCGGATGATGCTCACCGCGCAGCGCGTGGTGGAGCGGGGCTACGAGGCCGGGCCTCGCGTTCGCGACTTCCTGGAGCAGTCCCAGCAGGACGTCTTCGGCGCCGCCCAGGGCAACTCGCTCGAGACCATGAAGCCCTTCGCCGAGGCGATGGGCGTGGCCCTCGACCGGCTGGAGGCCATCCACGCCCGCGCCAAGGCCGGGCTCTCCCACGTCACCGGCGTCCCCACCGGCCTTCCCTGGCTCGACGACCAGACTCTCGGCCTCCAGCCCGGCACGCTCGTCATCGTGGCGGCCCGCCCCTCGGTTGGAAAGACCGCGCTGGCCCTGAACATCGCCGCCCATGCCGCCACCAAGGGGGAGAAGAAGGTGGTCTTCTTCTCGCTCGAGATGCCCTCCGATCAGCTGGCGCTCCGGCTGCTCGCCAGCGAGGCCAAGCTCGACAGCGAGCGGCTCACCAAGGGCAAGCTCGCCCAGCACGACTGGGACCGCATCATGGTGCAGGGCGAGAAGCTCATGGGCGCGCCCATCTGGTTCGACGACAGCTTCATGCTCTCGCCGGTCGAGCTGCGGTCGAAGTGCCGCAAGCTGAAGCGGGAGAGCGGCCTCGACCTCGTGGTGGTCGACTACCTCCAGCTCATGCACGCGCCGTCAGCCCGGTCCAGCCAGTCGCGCGAGCAGGAGATCGCCACCATCAGCCGGTCGCTGAAGGCGCTCGCCAAGGAGCTCAGCGTGCCGGTGGTCGCGCTCTCGCAGCTCAACCGCGCGGTGGAGAAGCGCAAGGGGGAGCGCCCCATGCTCGCCGACCTGCGCGAGTCGGGCGCCATCGAGCAGGACGCCGACGTGGTCATGTTCCTCCACCGCCCCGAGCAGGAAGGCGAGGGCGGCCAGGACGCCATCAACGCCGACGTTCAGGACGTCGAGCTCATCCTGGCCAAGCACCGCCAGGGGCCCACCGGGCTCAGTTCGCTGGTCTTCTTCAAGAAGCACACCTTCTTCGCCGAGAAGCGGCGCGAAGGGTAGCGCCGGTCGGCTCCTCGGCGACGCCGGCGTGGACGAGCAGCGCCCGGAAGGGACGGGCGCGTCCGAGAACGACCGGCACCCTTGACCTCCTGGCCGCCGGGCGTATTCTCTGACTAGACCGATCGGTCTATTCGAGGGAAAACATCGTCGACAGGAGGAGAGGCCAGCCATGCATGTCCCGAAGGAGAAGGTCGACGTCCGGATGCAGATTCCCGGTGCAGTGATCCGCCAGCGGACGAACTTTGGCGAGGCCGGCGCCTTCGGCACCATCAGCGCCGAGTACTTCACGCTCTCGGCGGGCGTCGACACCACCCCGCTCTTCCAGGGACTGGAGGGCAACCTCTGCCAGTGCCCGCACTGGGGTTTCGTCCTGGTCGGGCAACTCACCACCACCGACGCCAAGGGCGCGAAGGAGACGGTCCGGACCCACGACCTGTTCTACTGGCCGCCCGGGCACAACGTGAAGGTGGACGCCGACGCGGAGATCGTCATGTTCAGCCCCCAGCACCAGCACACGCAGGTCATCCAGCACATGGTGGCCAAGGTGAGCGGAGGGCCGTCTCCCGGATGACGCACCCGACGAAGCAGCGCCTTCTCGATGCCGGCATGGCCATGCTCCTGGAGCATGGCTACAACGATCTCGGCATCGTGGCGCTGCTCTCGGCCACCGGGACTCCGAAGGGCTCCTTCTATCATCACTTCTCCGACAAGGAGGACTTCGCGCTCCAGGTCATCGATCAGTACATGAGCGGGGTGCACGCCGGCCTCGACGCCTGTCTCGGTGACCCGGAGTTGCTCCCGCTCGAGCGGGTGCGCCGCTTCTTCGAGATGACGGAGCGGCACTACCGGACGGAAGGGTACATGGGCTGCCTCCTGGGAGGCCTCGGACAGGAGCTCTCGGGCGTGAGCGAAGTGTTCCGGCGGAGGATCCAGGCCTGCTTCGCCGGGATCGCGAGGCGCCTGGCCACCTGCCTGGAGGAGGCCAGGCTTCGGGGCGACCTCCCGGCCGGCTCCGAGCCTCGGCAGATGGCGAACCTACTGGTCGACTGCTGGGAAGGCGCTGCGTTGCGGAGCCGCCTGCAGCGGAACCCAGCGCCGCTCAGGGCCATGCTCGACTTCTACTTCCAGTCGGCCGGCGCCCGCCGACCCGCCTGAACGGCAGCTAACGGCCACCGCGCGCCGCGGCGTCCAGGTAGCGCTCGACGATCCGCTTGGCTCGCCGCACCGACTCCTCGAGTGTCAGGCCGCGGGCGAGAAAGGCCGCGATCGCGGACGCCAGCCGGCAGCCGGTGCCCCGCGCGCTTCCCGGCCTGCGACGCCCACGGATCCGGACCACGCTGCGGCCGCGGACGAGCAGGTCGACCGGTTCTCCCTCCCGGTGGCCGCCCTTCACGAGCACTGCTCGTGAGGGCAGCTCCCTCGCCGCCCGCACGGCCTCCTCCTCCGAGCCGAGCGAGCGCCCGGCGAGCGCCTCCAGCTCGGGCCAGTTCGGGGTCGAGAGCGTCGCGCGCGCGAGGAGCGAGTCGAGCGCCGCGCGCGCGGGGATCGCGCCGGCGC
Organism: uncultured delta proteobacterium; assembly: GCA_963700085.1. Lineage (GTDB taxonomy): Bacteria > Myxococcota > Myxococcia > Myxococcales > Anaeromyxobacteraceae > CAIOAK01. Next base: position 77,000 of record CAVOWI010000016.1, on the reverse strand, counting down.
CGATCGCCCCGGCATCGAGGAGCGGGAGTCCGGAGGAGGCGAAGAGCACCGGGTCGACGACGAGCGGCACCCGCCCGAGCGGCCGCTCCCGGAGCCGCTCCGAGAGCGCCGCCGCGTTCGCTCCGCTCCCCAGCATCCCGGTCTTCACTGCAAGTGGACGCTCCCGGGCGCCGCCAGTCAGCCCGTCCAGCAGCGCGTCGATCTGGGCGACCAGCATCCGCGGAGTGGCCGGCTCCATGGCCCGGGCGCCCTTCGCCCCCTGCGCGGTGAAGGCCGTCGCCACGGCCCAGCCCCGGGCCCCCGCCGCGGCGAGCGCCTCGAGGTCGGCCAGGAGCCCCGCGCCGCCGCTCGGATCGAGCCCGGCGCAGACGAGCACCCGGGGGCCGGTCACGGGGCCGGTCACCGGGCTCGCTCCATGCCTCGCTCCAGCGCCGCCACGACGAGCCCTCGCAGGATGGCGCGGTGGCGGGGGTCGCGCCCGGCCAGCGCCTCCGGATGCCACTGCACGCCCAGGGCAAACGGGTGATCGGGCAACTCGATGGCCTCGACCACGCCATCGGGCGCCCAGGCCGAGACGAGCACGCCGTTGCCGGACCGGTTCACCGCCTGGTGGTGGGTGCTGTTCACCGCCAGGGGTTCCGGACCGCACAGGCTGGCGAGCAGCGTACCCGTCACGATCCGGACCTCGTGGCTCTGCGCGTCCTTGGGCTCCTCTTGCTCGTGGGAGACCCCCAGGTCGTCGGGGAGGTGCTGGTGAAGGGTACCTCCGGCAACCACGTTCACGAGCTGCATCCCGCCGCAGATGCCGAGGACCGGCATCCCGGCGGAGAGGGCCGCCTCGGCGAGGCTGGCCTCGAAGGCGGTGCGCCCCGTTCGAGACGGCCCGCAGCCGGGGCGTCGCGGCTCGCCGTAGCGCTCGGGCGGGATGTCGAAGGCGCCGCCGGCGACGAGCAGGGCGTCGCAGAGCGAGAGATAGTCGGCGGCGAGTGCCGCGTTGCCGTGGGGAAGAAGGAGCGGCAGGCCGCCGGCATCCCGCACCGCGTCGGCGTAGGCCTGGGGGAGCTCGTAGCGCCCGCACCCTTCCTCGAGGTCGAGCGGGATCCCGATGCGCGGGCGGGTCATGCTTTCCCCCAGCGTTCGCCGCCGCCGGCATCGCCGCGACCGGCCTCGAAGCGGGCGGCGAGCAGCGCCGCCCGGGCCCGGACGTCGCCGCGGGAGAAGAGGTCCTCGATCATCGCGGCCGCAGCCGCGCCGGCCTTTGCTACTTCACCCACGGTGTCGACGGTGATCCCGCCGATGGCCACCACCGGCGCCCCGAGCGCCGCCGCCACGTCCCGGAGCGCGTCCGTCCCGCGCGCCGGAACCGCCAGCTCCTTCGAACGGGTCCCGTAGATCGGGCCGAAGCCGACGTGGTCGGCGCCGGCGGCGATGGCGGCGCGCGCCTCGGCGAGGGTGCGCGTGCTCCGGCCCAGGAGCAGAGCCGGCCCCAGGATCCGCCGCGCCTCCTCCGTCGGGAGGTCCTCGTCCCCGACGTGCACCCCGTCGGCCCCCGAGAGGACCGCCAGGTCGGCCCGGTCGTTCACGACGACGAGCGCCCTCCCCCGGACCATGGCCACGATCTCCCGTGCGGCGGCGAGCACGGCCCCGGAGGGCGCCTTCTTCATCCGGAGCTGCACGACCCCGGCGCCCCCGTCGACGGCGGCGCGGGCCTGCCCGATCGGGTCCTCGTCGCCGACGATGGCGTATATGCCCTGGATCCGGGCGATCCGGGAGGCGTGCTCGGTTGGGGCGTCTTCCATGGCGCGGCAACTTTGCACCTGGCTTGACGCCCCGGCAAGCCGGGCCTATTTTCCCGCCTCCGCAAGACGAAGTCCGGAAGGAACCATGGCCGAAACCCTCGAGAACAAGCTCATCGACCAGCGCGTCGCCCAGCGATACATCCGCAAGGGACAGCTCGACGCGAAGGATTACGAGCGCTACTTGAAGTCGCTGCCGGACGTGGCCGACCAGGCCGTCCCGGTCGAGTCCGAGGTGGAGCACGTCGAGACCGGAGATGACGATTAGGGTTCGAACCGGCGCCGCCCTGTGCGGCGCCATCGCCCTCCTCTTCCCCCGGGCGTCCCCGGCGCAGGCTCCGTCCGCGCTCCCGCGCGCCGAGCTTCGCCCCCCCGCCGAGCGTCGCAACCCCGTCGTCGTCGCCGCGGAGAGATCCCGGGGCGCGGTGGTCAACGTGTCGGCGGAGGAACTGGTCCGCATGCGGGTGCCCACGCCGGGCGCCGACATGGGCCAGCTCCTCTTCGAGGAGTTCTTCGGCAAGCCCCGCTACCGCAGCGGATACGCGGTCACCTCGCTGGGCAGCGGCGTCATCGTCTCGCCCGAGGGATACGTCCTCACGAACGCCCATGTCGTGGAGCGCGGCGCCCGCTACCGGGTCCAGCTCCTCGACGGGCGCGAGCTGCCGGCCCGCGTGCTCGGCACCGACCCCGGCACCGACCTGGCCGTGCTGCGCATCGAGACCAAGGACCGCGAGAAGTTGCCCTTCCTCGCCGGCGGCCGCTCCGACGACCTCATGATCGGCGAGAGCGTGATCGCCATCGGCAACCCCTTCGGCCTCGCCCACACCGTCACCGCGGGGGTGGTCTCGGCGCTCCACCGCAAGGTGGGCGACCAGCGCCGCTCGCTCTTCGACATGATCCAGACCGACGCCTCCATCAACCCGGGCAACTCGGGCGGGCCGCTCGTGAACATCCAGGGGCAGCTCATCGGCGTGAACACCGCCATCATCGGCGACCGCAACGCCGGCATCGGCTTCGCCATTCCCATCGACCGGGCGCTGCGCATCGCCGAGGACCTGATCCGGCACGGCGAGGTGCGGGAGGGCTGGACCGGGATCGCGGTGAAGGATCAGCCGGTGAAGTCGGACGTGATCGGCAGCGAGCGGGTCCGGGTCCTGGTGAGCTCCGTAGAGGCCGGGTCGCCGGCGGCCGGGGCCGGGGTCCGAAAGGGCGACCTCGTCGAGTCGGTGGGGGATGGCCCTGTGGAGAGCGCCGCCGAGTACCGCTTCCGCATCCGCGACGTTCCGGTGGGCGGAACGGTCCGGCTCGTTCTCCTGCGCGGCGAGGCCCGGGTTCCGGCGTCGATGCGAAGCGTGGAGCTGTCACCGGATCGGGCCGAGGCGCTGCTCCGGGAACGCACCGGCCTCGTCCTCGGCGAGGAGCAGGTCCGGGGCGGGAACGTCGTGGTCGTTCGATCGGTGAAGCGCGCCAGCCCCGCGGCGGAGACCGGGCTGCAGGCCGGCGACTGGATCCGGGAGGTGAACTCGATCGAGGTCTCCTCCCTGGCCGAGTGGAGGAAGGCCGCCGTCCAGGCCCGCCGGACCGGGCGGCTCGTCCTGCTCGTGCAGCGCGGCCGGGCCGCAGAGCGCGTGGCCTTCGATGTGGACTAGGATGTGGCCATGACCGACGCCCATCACCCGGGCCCCGTGGATTTCGGCACCTTCGTCCTGTCCCTCGGGTCCTCGGCCCTCGTCCACCTCGGCGAGATCAACCACCCCGACACCGATCAGGCCGGCGAGAATCTCCTGCTGGCGCGTCAGACCATCGACCTGCTCGCCATGCTCGAGGAGAAGACCCGGGGAAACCTGACCGGCGAGGAGACCCGCTTCCTCTCCGACCTGCTGGCCGACCTGCGGCTCAAGTTCGTGGAGAAGACGCGCGGCTCGGCGGCGAGGTAGGGCGAGGCCAGGCAGGGCGCGGGCGACGCCGCAGGCCGACCTGCTACAGCCCGGCCTCGACCAGCGACGCGGCCAGCCGGCGGATCAGCTCCCGTCGCAGCACGCGCCGCGTCCGCGCGAGCGCGTCCGGGTCCCTGGACGGGCGACGTGTCCGACGGGCGGCGGCCTCGACCACCCAGGCGATGCGGCGGGGATCGAGCCGGGCCGGCTCGCGCCGGCGCCTCTTCAGGAAGAAACCGATCCCCCGCTCCTCGAGAACGCGGTGCAGGGACCGCCGGGCCTCGGCGGCGAGGGTGAGGTCGACGATGTTTTCCACGGGGCGATCTCTAGGGTCGATCGTGGGATCGATCCAATTTCCGACCGGGCCGCACAAAACTGGACAGCCGCTGCCATTCGGGCCTCGCCAGGTCCCCTCCGCGCGGGGTTTCAGCGCCTCGCGCCGGGGTATCGCCGCCCCCGCCCCGCCAGCCGCATCCCGGCGTCGAGCCTCTGCCCGGGCTTGAGCCTCCCGGTCCGGCGCAGCGCCTCCTCGATGAGGGGCCGGCTCTTCGGATCGCCCCAGCGGATGAGCGCCTTCTGCGTGCGCTTCTCCCGCATGTCGCTCACCACGTGGACGGGCTTGCCGCTCATGGGGTGGTAGCCCGACCACTGGATGTCGGAGGCCAGCGTCATGGGCGTGGGCATGAAGTCCTGTACCTGCTGGGGCTTCCAGCGGTTCGCTTGTAGGTATTCCATGAGCTGCACGGCGTGCTCGGTGGTGGCGCCGGGATGCGACGAGATGAAGTAGGGCACCAGGTACTGCTCCTTGCCCGCCTTCTTCGAGTAACGCTCGAACTCCTCCCGGAACTGCTCGAACTCGGCCGGGCCGGGCTTCTTCATGACCCGGAGCACGTCGTCGCAGACGTGCTCGGGCGCCACCTTGAGCTGTCCGGAGACGTGATGGGTGACGAGCTCCTCGAGGTAGAGCTGGCCGTTCTTCTCGTCGTGGTGGGCGAGATCGTAGCGGAGCCCGGAGCCGACGAAGGCGTGCTTCACGCCCTTCACTGCACGTGCACTTCGATAGAGGTCGACGAGCGGGCCGTGGTCCACCGCGAAGAACTGGCACACCGTGGGGTACACGCAGGAGGCCCGCTTGCACACGGCGTGGGCTTCCGCGCTCGTGCACCCCATCTGCCACATGTTGGCGGTGGCGCCACCCAGGTCGGTGATGGTGCCGCGGAACTTGGGGTCCCTGGTGAGGGTCTCGATCTCGCGGATCACGCTCTTGTGGCTGCGAGACGACACGTCGCGCCCCTGGTGCTCGGTGATGCAGCAGAAGGCGCATCCCGCCGCGCAGCCTCTCAGGATGGACACGCTCCAGCGGATCTGCTCCAGCGCCGGGATGTGGGCCCCTCCGTAGCTCGGGTGGGCGTCGCGTGCGAAGGGCAGCTCGTGGACCGCGTCGAGCTCGTCCGTGGTCGGCGGCGGCATGGGCTCGTTCACCACCACGTGCCGCTCGGCCTTGCCCCGGCCGTGACGCTGCACCATCACGCGAGCGTTCTCGTGGTTGTGCTCCAGGTGATAGAGCTTCGAGAAGAACGCGAAGGCGCGCTTGTCCTGGGCCACCTCCTCGAAGGCCGGCAGCACGAGCGTCTTGCGGGTTCGACCTTCCAGCCCGGCCATGGCCAGGTCGGCCACGGCGATCGCGGTTCCGGGCACGTCGACGAGTCCGCAGACGTCCTCGCCCGAGGCCAGCCGCCGCGCGATCTCGACGATGGGTTTCTCGCCCTGGCCATAGACGAGCAGGTCGGCTCCACTGTCCATGAGCACCGACGGCCGCACCCGGTTGTCCCAGTAGTCGTAGTGGGCGATGCGCCGGAGCGAGGCCTCGACCCCCCCGATGACGATGGGCATGGTCGGCCCGAAGGCCTCCCGTGCGAGCCGCGTGTAAACCGATATCGCCCGATCGGGTCGCTTCCCCGCCTCCCCGCCCGGCGTGTAGGCGTCGTCGGACCTCGGCCGCTTGTGGGCCGTGTAGTGGTTCACGAGCGAGTCCATCGCTCCGGCGGTGATGCCCACGAAGAGCCGCGGTCGCCCCAGCCGGAGCAGATCGGCCGGCGTCCGGCAATCCGGCTGGGCGACGATTCCCACGCGGAAACCCCGTGCTTCCAGGACCCGGCCGATCACCGACGCGCCGAAGGCCGGGTGATCCACGTAGGCGTCGCCGGTGACGAGCAGGACGTCGATCTCCGTCCAGCCGCGCGCGGCGACCTCGTCGGGGAACATGGGAAGGAACCTGGAGCGCGTATCCACGGGCCATACATGGCCCCACCTCGTCCCGCGATCAAGCCTGCTTGCTTTTGACGGCTCCGCTGCTGGCGGTATCATCGGTGAACGTTCCATGCACGGACGCCCATGACCGACATCCAGCCCCCCAAGATGGAATTCGCCGCGCTCCACGAGGCGGAGCCCATCCTGTGGGATCAGGGGCCGGTCGACCCGCCGCCGCCGCTTCCTCCCCCCGATCCTGACTTCGCCGCGGTCGTGGTCGACCTCCAGGAGGACGAGGACATCCCGGAGATTCCGTCCGCGGACATCCAGGAAGTGGTGGAGCCGATGGCCGTGGCGACCGTGTCGTGGGTGGACGAGGACGCGTCTGGCCAGGAGGCGGTCTCGCTCGACCTCTTGCTGGTGACGCCTCCGCCGCTCCGCGCCGAGGCCCTGGCGCCCCTGCTCCCGCCCCCTTCCCCGAGCCCGCCGCCCATGCCGCATCCGGCCGCCGCTGCGGCGCCGCCGCCCGCGCTCGATCCCTTCGCCGCCTCGCCGTCCTTCGTCACGGGAGAGCACCGCGTCGTCCTTCACACCGTGGAGGGGCAGGTGCTCCGCGGGTCGATCGCGAACGCCGACCTCGAGGACCCCGAGCTTCCCCTGATCCAGCCGAACGGCGCGGTGGCGCGCATGCCGACGGGCAACGTGAAGGCGATCTTCTTCATGCTCGCGTCCGGCGAGCAGCCGCTGCAGGCCTCGGGGACGCGCGTGCAGGTCACGTTCAGTGACGGCCGCCAGGTCTCGGGCTTCGCGCCGGACTACTCGGCGGACTCGGCGGGGTTCTTCGTGCTGCCGCTCGACACGCGGACCAACACGGCGCGGGTCTGGGTCTACCGGGCAACCGTCCGGCAGCTGTCGGTCGGATAGACGCCCTCAGTTGAGCCAGTTCCGGTCCGGGTCCCGGTCGGCGCGGATGACCTCGAATCGACCCCGCCTGCGAAGTCGCGGCAGGCGCAACCGCCTCAGCCATCGCCCCGGGCCCGGCCCACCCACCCAGATCCAGGCCACCGCCTCGGCGAGGAGGTGCGGGACGAAGGCGGCGACACCCGTGAAGAGCGCGAACAGGACCGTGCCACCCACCGTGATCCAGAGGAGCGCCTTCCCGGAAACCGGCAGGGCGAAGAAGAGCAGGATCTGCCGGAAGGGGTGGAGCAGCGCCCAGGCCACGATGCTGGCGTCGACGGCGGCCCAGAATCCGGTGAAACGGGCGGAGTCGAGCGCCGGCCAGCCGAGCGCAGCCAGGCAGGTGAGCGCGCCCGCGACCGCTGCGACCCCGAAGTAGGTGGCCAGGAAGCGGCGCTCGCCCCACGCCTCGACGAGGTCGCGGCCGAACCAGAAGAGGACCAGCCCGCCGAAGAGCAGGTTGATCGGTTCGGTCTCGACGAGCACCCAGGTGACCAGGCGCCACACCTCCCCGCCCCACACCGCCCGGGGCGCGAGGACGAAGAGCTGGAGGAGCGGCAGCCCGTTGCGCTCCCCGACGACCGCCGCGAGGCTCACCACGACCGTGGCCGTGATCAGCCCGCCCACTGCGACGGGAACGCGCCCTCCGAATGCGAAGGGGTTGCCGGTGCGGCGCGACGACCCCAATCCCTAGGCTCCCCGCTCCCGGTAGAAGAGGATGATCGTCAGGCAGTGAAACTGGTTGTCCGACGAGAGGGTGACCGTCTTGTCGACGATGTCCAGCTCGGGGTGCTTCCCCAGCCACGCGTTGATGGTCTCGGTCATGGAATCCCGGTCGCGCGCCAGCGTCGCCGAGAACACCTTGCACCCCGTGAACTTCTCCATGGTCGCCCCCTCGCCCCGAGCCTACAGCGCCTCGACGACGACCGCGATACCCTGGCCGCCGCCGATGCAGGCCCCGGCCAGGCCGTAGCGGCCGCCCCGTTGCCGGAGGGCCTGGATGATGTGCAGGGTGAGACGGGCCCCGCTCGCCGCCAGCGGGTGCCCGACCGCGATGGCTCCCCCGTCGACGTTGGTCCGGTCGCGCGGCAGACCCAGCTCCTTCTCGACGGCCAGGTACTGGGGCGAGAAGGCCTCGTTCACCTCGAAGAGGTCGAAGTCGGAGAGCGTCGCGCCGGCGCGCGCCATGGCGTTCTTGAAGGCCGGCACCGGACCGATGCCCATGACGGTGGGGTCCACGCCGGCCACGCCCCAGTTGACGAGGCGCGCCAGCGGCCGGAGCCCTCGGCGGTCGGCCGCCTCCCGGGTGGTCATGACCATCATGGCGGCGCCGTCGGCCACGCCGCTGGCAGCTCCGGCGTGGATCACGCCGTCCTTCTTGAAGACCTTGGGCAGCTTTCGCAGCCCCTCCACCGTGGTGTCGGGGCGAGGGTGCTCGTCCCGCTCGAACTTCACCTTGCCTTTCCGGGTCTCGATCTCCACCGGCGCGATCTCGTCCTGGAACCGCCCCGCAGCCTGGGCCTCGGCGAAGCGGCGCTGGGAAAGAACGCTGAACTCGTCCACCTCGTCCTGGGTGATCCGGTGCTGCTCGGCGAGCTTCTCGGCGGTCATCGCCATGGGCATCTTCGCCTGGGTGTCGGTGAGCGCGTTCCAGAGCGAGTCCTCCATCCCGGGCGTCTTGCCGAGCGGAACGCCGAAGCGGCCTCCCCGCAGCACGTACGGGGCCTGGCTCATCGACTCGGTCCCTCCCACCAGGACCGCCTCGGCCTGGCCGGAGCCGATCTGGAACGCCCCCTGCACCACCGCCTCGAATCCGGAACCGCACAGCCTGTTCACGATGAGTGCTGGAGTCTCGAGGGGCACACCGGACCGGAGCCCCACGTGGCGCGCCAGGTAGATGGCGTCGGCCGAGGTCTGGAGCACGTTGCCGACGATGACGTGGCCGATGGCGTCGGGCGGGAGGCCCGAGTCGGAGAGCGCCGCCCGCGCCGCGTGGACCGCAAGGTCGGTGGCCGAGAGGTCCTTGAGGGTGCCGCCGTAGGTACCGAAGGGCGTGCGGCGGCCGGCGATGAATACGATCTCCTGCGAGGTGGATGAACGCATGACGACCTCCGGGTCAGGGCGCGGCGCGAGTTCGAACGAGAGCGGCGATGGAGAAGGCGAGGATGGCGGCGGCGAAGAGCGAGTTTCCCAGGTAGACCGCGAAACGTCGACGGATCTCCCTGCCCCCCGCCCGGCGGTACCAGCTGCGGGCGGCGGCGTCCCGTCCGGCGAGGTCGGTCGCCGGGAGCGGGGCACCGTGCACCGCCTCGAGCCGCGCCACCGTCCGGCGGTGGACCTCGGCCACCTGGCCGAGCGCCGCCCCCGGGAGGCCGGTGACCTCTCCCCAGCGGCCGGACTGCGGCGCCCTTCCGTGGTTGGCGGTGAGAACGGCGGCCCCGTCCGGATAGACCGAGAGGATCTGCAACCGGACCGGCGCGCCCGATCGGGGTCCCATCTCGAATACGTCGGCGAATGCCGAACGGGCTGGATCGGCATACGACTCGGAACGCAGCGTCAGCCCGCGCAATGGTCCCTCCTCCACGCGGCTCCCGATGCGCCGGAACCCCAGCGCCTCGAGCTCGGCGGCGGCGGCGCGTTGGGCCTCGGTGGGAAGGGGGCCGGCCGCGGTGGAGCGGGATCGGATGAGCGATGGAGCCAGGACCAGCACGCCTCGCCGTCCGTATCGGAGGAGCATCATCGCGGCGTAGAAGGCCGCGAGCGAGAGCAGGATGGTCACGACGCCGTGGCGGGCTCGTCCGCCGTCCTCTTCTTCCCCACGATGCGGGCAGCGATGATCCCCACCTCGTAGAAGAGGATCATCGGGAGCGCCATGAGGAGCAGGTTGAAGGGATCGCCGGTGGGGGTGAGGATCGCCGCCAGCAGCACGTTCACGATCATGGCGTGGCGCCGGTACTTGACCAGGAACTCGGGGGTGACGAGGCCGATCATGGCCAGGAAGGCCACGATCACCGGGATCTCGAAGACCACCCCGAATCCGAGCATCATGGCCAGCACCAGGGTGAGCTGCTCCCGCATGGTGAGCAGCGGCTTCATGTCGGGACCGGCGATCGAGGCCAGGGCAGGAAAGGCGTAGGGCATGATCACGAAGTAGGCGAAGGACACGCCGGCGTAGAAGAGGGCCGTCCCGATCGCCACGAACGGGATGACCACCTTCTTCTCCCGCTTGTAGAGGCCGGGGGCGATGAAGACCCACAGCTGGTAGAGAACCCAGGGCGCGGCCAGGAAGAGGCCACCGTAGAGCGCGACCTTGAGGTAGACGAGGAAAGGCTCGAGGTAGGACGTGTAGTTGAGGGTCCGCTCCTTCTCGGGGAGCGAGTCCAGCACCGGCTGCATCACGAAGCGGAAGATGCGCTCGGAGAACCAGCCCGCCACCGCGACTCCGACTGCCACTCCGAGCAGCGCCCGCACCAGCCGGACGCGCAACTCCTTCAGGTGGTCGAAGAAGGAAGCCCGAACCTCTCCCTCGGGGGGCGCCGCGTCGTCGGTGGAGGCCGGGGCCTTCTCGGCAGGTTCGGTCATGCCAGAGGGGCCGGCTCGACCGGGGGTTCTTCTAGCGGTGTGGCGGCGGCCGTTGGTGCAGCGGCCGGCGGGGCTGGCTCGGCCAGTGCCGCTTCGAGGCCGGGGACGTTGTCCGCAGCCGCGATCGGAACCGGACCGGGCGGAGCCGCGGGCACCGGGGCGGATGCGGTGGGCGGGGCGATCCGCGCGCGCTCGGCCCTGCGCTCGTCGGCGTAGAACTCCTTCTCGAACTGCCCCTTCAGGTCGTCGCTGGCCTTCTTGAAGTCGCGCAGCCCCTTGCCGAGTTGCTTCGCCACCTCGGGGAGCTTCTGCGGCCCGAGCAGCACGAGCGCGAGCACGAGGATGATGACGATTTCGCCGAAGCCGAGGCCGAACATGGGACTGTCTGGTTATAGCGTCGAACGGGTCACTGCGTGAAGATGTCGCGCACGTCGACCTTGGAGGCTTCCGCATCTCCCTCGGCCGGCGGCAAGGGCGCCGAGCCCTCCAGATAGGGCTCGAGCACGCCGTCGGCGAAGGCGGGCACCGGCAACCCGGTCTTCGGGTCGATGCGGACGAAGGCGATTCCTTCCGGGATCGGGAAGTCGGGCTGGGGGCGATCGCGCAGCGCCGCCTGCATGAAGGCAAGCCAGATGGGGAGCGCGGCCCGACCGCCGGTCTCGGCGCGCCCCAGCGGCTGCTCGTTGTGGTCGAAGCCCAGCCAGACCCCGGCCACCTGGTCCTCGGTGAACCCCAGGAACCAGGTATCGAACGAATCGTTGGTGGTGCCGGTCTTGCCGCCGGCGGGCTTTCCCAGCCTGGCCGCCCCGGCGCCCGTGCCCACCGTGGCCACCTCCTGCATGAGGTGCTGGAGCACGAAGGCCGCGCGCCGCTCGATGACGCGCTGTGGATCCGCGCGTACCTCGGCGTAGGCGCCGGCCAGCCGCTCGGAGAGGGGCGCCCAGGGGTCGGTCGGCGCGGTGTGGTCCTCGAGCAGCGCACCGTCTCGATCGAGGACCCGCTTCACGAGCGTGGACCGCCGCTTCAGCCCCTGCCGGTCGATGACCGCGTAGACGTTCACCATGTCCCAGAGCGTGGCGCAGGAGCTGCCGAGCGCGCTTCCCAGCTCCGACTTCACCGGCGAGGAGATCCCGAGCGAGGCCGCCCATTCGCCCAGGAAGTGGATCCCCTTCACGCGGGCGAGCTTCTCGGCCGTCTTCACCGCCGGGATGTTCATGGAATGGATCACGGCGGAGCGGAGTGGCACCTCCCCCTTGAAATCCTCGCCGAAGTTCTGCGGCTTCCAGGAGCGCTCGTCGTCCCGGAAGACCACCGGCGCGTCGGTGAGCAGCGTGGAGGGCGTGAAGCCGAGCTGCTCGATGGCCGCCGAGTAGAGAATGGGCTTGAAGGCGCTGCCAGGCTGCCGGCAGGCCTGGAAGGCCCGGTTGAACTCGGAGGCCTCGAAGTCGTAGCCCCCGACCATGGCCTCGACGTAGCCGCTGCCGGGATCGAGGGCCACGAGCGCCCCCTGCAGCCGTGGCTCCTGCTCGAGCGCCAGCAGCAGGGGGGCCTCGGGCACCTCTGCCGGCTTGCCCACCTTGGTCTGTCGCTCCAGCGCCTGGAGCTCCTCCCGCCCGACGCGCCGGACCAGGATGACGTCGCCGACGCGAAGCGCCAGGGAGGGACGCTGGATCTGTGCATGCTCCCAGTGAACCTGGGAGTTGGGGGGGCGGGCCCAGCGCATCCCGGCGATGGGGAGCACTCCCTGGGCGTCGCCGATGTCGACGCGGACCTGGGCGGTTCCGTCGTTCACTGCCGAGACGATGCCCACCGCGAAGCCGCCTGGCTGGAGCTTGCCGGGAGGGAAGGCCTGTGCGAGCCGCCGCCTGAGGGACTCCCGCTCGGCGCCCTCGACGCGCCCCACCGCCCCCCAGAACCCCTGGCGCCGGTCCACGTCGAGGAGCCCGTGCAGCATGGCCTGCTGGGCGGCTCGCTGCTTGTCGAGATCCATGGCCGTCTCGATCCGCAGGCCGTCCCGGAGCACGCGCGGGTTCCCGTAGCGCTCCACCATCCTGCGGCGCACCGCCTCGGAGTAGAAGGGCGCGACCTCGCGAAAGGGGTCGTCGATGGCGTGCACGTTCACCGGCGTCTCGTCGGCGGTCCGGCGCTCCTCCTCGGTGATGGATCCGTCCTCGCGCATGCGGCGCAGGACGTAGCTGCGCCGACGTCGGGCCTCCTCCGGATTGGTGACCGGGGAGTAGCGGCTCGGCGCCTGGGGCAGCCCGGCGAGAAGGGCGGCCTCCGGGAGCGTCAGCTCGCCCGCCGACTTTCGAAAGTAATTCTCGGCCGCCGACTCGATGCCGTAGCTGTGGTGACCCAGGTACACCCCGTTCAGGTAGAGCCAGAGGAGCTCCTGCTTGCCGAAGGCGCGCTCCAGCCGCGATGCCAGGATGGCCTCTCGGGCCTTGCGACGGAGGTTCTTCCTGGTGCCCTCCGCGAAGCCCTCGGTGGACACGAGCAGGGCCTTGGCGGTCTGCTGGGTAATGGTGGAGCCACCCTGGACCTTCCTCTTGCGAAGGTAGGTGTTCACCCCAGCTCGCAGCGTCCCCAGCCAGTCGACGCCGTGATGCTCGAAGAAGTTCTTGTCCTCCGCGGCCAGGAAGGCCTGCACCACGTGGCGCGGGATGCGGTCGTAGGGCACCACCCGGCGCCTCTCCTCGAAGAGCTCTCCCACGACCTGCCCGTCCGCGCTGACCAGCTCGGCCACCACCGGGGGCCGGTACTCGACGAGCGAGGGCACCGACGGCAGCCCTTGCGAGAGCCAGGAGTAGCCGGCCACGGCCGCGACGAGCCCCGCGTTGGCGAGCGCCAGGAAGAGGAAGAGGGACCACCGCAGCACCTTGCGCCACGGCGCGCGTGGCGGAGGAACCCCTTGGAGGACCAGCTTCTCCTTCGGCGGGGGGGGTTGGGCGGGAGGCGCGGCCATCGGGTGGGACTGTAGGCAGGCCCGGGCGCTGGATCAATGCCGCTTCGGGTCGAGGTTGGCTCGTCCCAGGACCTCGACGAGCTCCGGCGGCAGCGGGGACTCGAGCCGCAGCGGCGCCCCGGTGATCGGGTGCGGGATCTCGAGCTTCCAGGCGTGCAGGAACATTCGCCGGAGCCCCCAGCGGCTGCGCGCCTCCTTGTTGAACGGAAAGTCGCCGTAACGCCGGTCGCCGGCGACCGGGTGCCCCATGGCCTGGAGGTGGCGGCGGATCTGGTGGGTTCTCCCGGTCTCGATGCGAACCGACAGGAAGGAGGCGTCGTGGTTCGAGGCGGTCACCTGCCAGCGGGTGACGGCCTCCTGGAAGTTCACGCCGCGCCTGTCCCGGGAACGGGAGGTCTGCTCGTGCTCGGAGAGCGGCAGCTCGATGACGCCGGTGGAGCGCGGCATCTTGCCCTTGGCCAGCGCCAGGTAGGTCTTGCGGATTTCGTCACCCTCGGTGAATAATTCCCCGAGCCGAACCATGGCCTTGCGGGTCTTGGCCGTGACCACGATGCCGCTCGTGTCCCGGTCGAGCCGGTGGGCCGGGCTGGGGCGGAACTCGCCCGGCGGCTGGTCCTCGGGCACGCGCAGGTAGGCGCGCACCTCGTCCACCAGCGTGGCCCCCTCGATCCCGCTGCCGGGGTGGGCGGCCAGGCCGGCCGGCTTGTCCACCACCAGCACGTGCTCGTCCTCGTGCAGGACGCGGAAGGTGTGCTTCACGGGCCGTGCACCCTTGACCGCGCCCGCGGCCGGGACGAGCAGCTTTTCCTCGTCGCCGCGGATGGCGATCCTGTCGCCGTCGACGAGCAGCTGCTCCGGACGGCCGCGCGAGCCGTTCACCCGGATCTTGCGGGTCCGGAACATCTTGTAGACGTGGGACAGCGGCACGTCGCGCAGCGCACGCCGGACGTACTTGTCGAGGCGCTGCCCGGCGGCGTCGGCGCTGACGGTGAGCTCGATCACCAGAGCTCCAGCTGCGCCGATTCCTCGAGGGGGTCGGCGCGGATTCCCTCCCGGCGGAGCTCCCTCGCGAACGGCCCGGCGTGGCCGTGCAGCGTGAAGATCCGCGAGGCCCCGGTGGCCCGGGCGTAGCGGACCAGCGACGGGAAGTCGGCGTGGTCGGAGAGCGGGAAGGAGGCGTCCACCCCCCGGAACCAGGGAGCGCCGTCGACGGCCCATCCGGTGAGCACGGCGGTTCGCCGGGGCCGGATCCGGGTGATGGCGGCCGAGCGGGCCAGCTGTGGCGGCACCACCACGATCTCGCCGGGATCGGGCCCCTCCGGGCCGAGGAGCCGGACGTTGGGCAGCGGAACCCCCTGCGCCTCGTAGACCTCGTTCACGGCGTGGATGGTGGCGTGGGCGCGGCAGGGGTAGCCGAGCTCGCCGAAGTGCTTCAGGACCTCCTGGGCCTTCCCGAGCGAGTAGCCGAGCAAGACCGGCGTCGCGCCGTCGGCGAGCGCGTCGTCGACGAAGCGCTTCACCGCAGCGAGCACCTCCTCCTTGGGCGGGAAGACGTACCTGGGCAGGCCGAAGGTCGACTCCATGAGGAGCACGTCGCAGGGCATCACGTCGACGGGCTCGGCGGTGCGGGTGGGCTCGGTGCAGAGGTCTCCCGTGTACCCAACGGTGACGCCGCCGGGAAGGGTGATGCGGATCTGCGCCGAGCCGAGCACGTGCCCGGCCGCGAAGAGCTCGAGGGTCAGCTCGCCCAGGCCGAAGGGCTCCCGGTAGGCGGCCGGGAGCACCTCGCCCGTCTTGCGGTCGCCGAGCCGGTGGCGGGCCAGCGCCGCCGTGGCCCGGGTGGCGATGGTCCGCTGGTGGCGCCCGAGGTGGTCGGCGTGGGCGTGGGAGACGAAGGCGCAGGGGCGCTTTCGCCTGGCGTCGAGGTAGAGCCCGGTGCCGCGGACGCGCAGCTCTCCGGAGACGAGCTCGATGGGGGAACGTCGCACGGGTGTTGTGTATCAGGGAGGGCTGTCGGGCGCAGGGGGCAGCTGCCGCCGCGCCTGCAGCGCCCCGCCCACCTCGGCGACGACGATCCCCACCAGGATGAGCGCACCCCCGGCGATGCCCAGCGCGGGCAGGACCTCGCCGGTCACGAAATGGGAGAAGACGGCCGCCGCGGGTGGCTCGAGCGCGTAGATGATGGCGGCCCGGACCGCGGTGGTGTGCCGCTGCGCCCAGTTCATGATGAAGAAGGCGCCCACCGTCATCACCAGGCTCGTGAAGATCACCGTGCCGGCGAGCTCTCCGGAGGGAACCAGCCGAACCGGTTCGAAGACCAGCAGCAGCAGGCTTCCCAGGAAGGTGACCGCGATCTGCACGAAGGTGAGCGCGACGAGCGAGTGTCGCGGGGAGAACTCGCTCGTCCAGACGATCTGGAAACCGTAGGCGAAGGCGCACCCCAGCGTCAGGAGGTCGCCGAGCTGCACGAGCGACGTCGAGCCGCCGCCGAACGGGCGGGTGAGCATGGCCAGCCCGACCACGGCCAGGGTCACGCCGCCCCAGGCCGGACCCCCGACACGCCGCTTCAGCAGGAACTTGGCGATGAGCGGGACGATGACCACCGCCAGGCCGGTGATGAAGCCGGAGCGGGACGGCGTGGTGTACCGCAGCCCGAAGGTCTGGAGCGCGAAGCCGGTGAACATGGCGAGGCCGAGCATCCCGCCGTCCCGCCACAGGCCGGGCGAGACGCGCGGCCGGCGCAGGAGCCAGAGCGCGCCGAGCACCGCGGTCGCCAGGCCGAACCGGAGGGACAGGAACACCCCGGGGCTGGTCCCGGCGTCGAGAACGCGCTTCACCAGCGTGAAGGTCGTTCCCCAGACCAGGGTCAGGGCGAGGAGTGCGAGATCGGCCACGGCGGCGCGTTTGTAGCAGAGGGGTTGAGCTGCGTCACCGACCGGCTCTCGCCGGCCCGAAGCGCAGCGCGGTGCCGGGCGGGAGCCTCTCCATCCGGTCCACCCGGAGCCGGGGACCCTTCCAGTCCATCGAGAACCGGATCTCCACCTTGTCGCCCACGGCCAGGTCCTTCGCCGTGAGCGGCAGCGCGACGTCGAAGGGCATGACCATCGCGTCCATGCCCACGACCTTGCCGTTGGCGTCTACGAAGTCGTCGATGGCCTCGTGACGCACCAGCACCTGGGCGCCGGAGGCCACTGGCGCCGGTGCCTGGACCACCTCGCCGCGCACGGTGTAGGCGCGGCCACCGGAATCAGCTGGCGGCGCGGAGACGCTGCAGGCGGCGAGGACCAGGAGGATGAAGGCGGGGCGGGTCATGGGAGAGGTCAGCCGCTTCCGGTGATCACTTGCCGTCGCCCGCCTCGTGATCGGCGTGGAAGGCGTGGAGCACGTGGGTCATGAAGGGCGACAGGACCACCGCGGTGCTCGCGATGAGCACCAGCCCGGAGTAGAGCGCGTACAGCCCGGCGAAGATCTTGGCCCCGTTCGTCCGGAGCGGCTCGGTGGGCCCCATCCCGCCCAGGATCATCGAGGCGCTGTAGAAGGAGTCGACCCAGCCGAGCGCGGCAAACCGGTGGTAGCCCAGGATCCCGATGAGGAGCGAGAGGCCGACCAGCACGCCGGCGATGGCCCCGGCGCGTGCCAGGCCGTGCCGGAAGACGCGCCGCCGATGGGCCGGGCCGTGGTGTGGGGTCGTCATGATTCCGCCCTTCACATGTCGAACTCCAGCTGCTCCTTCACCGTCTGCTTGGCCTGCGCATCGTTCTCGAAACGGTGGTGCAGCCGCACGGGTGACTCGGCCTTGCCGCGCAGGCGAAGATTGAGCAGCTCCACGCCCAGCGAAAAAGCCATGGCGAAGTAGACGTATCCGCGCGGGATGTGCTGGTCGAGCGCCTCGGCCACCAGCATGACGCCGATGAGGATCAGGAAGGAGAGGGCCAGCATCTTCACGGTGGGGTGGTCGTCGACGAAGCGGCCGATGGGCCCGGCGAAGACGAGCATCACGCCCACCGCCACCACCATGGCCACCACCATCACCTCGAGGTGCTGGGCCATGCCCACGGCGGTGATCACCGAGTCGAGCGAGAAGACGATGTCGAGGATGGCGATCTGGAGGATCGTCCACCCGAAGGAGACCGTCTCTCCCCGGGCCGCTCGCTCCTCGTGCCTCGCCTCGAGCTTGTCGTGGATCTCGAAGGTGGCCTTGGCGATGAGGAAGAGGCCGCCCGAGGCCAGGATGAGATCGCGGCCGCTGATCCCCACCCCGAAGACCGGGAAGAGGTCGGCGGTGAGTCCCATCAGCCAGGTGATGGCGAAGAGGAGCAGGAGGCGCGTGCCGAGCGCGGCGCCCAGGCCGAGCCTGCGAGCCAGCGGTTGCTGCGCCCTGGGAAGCTTCCCGGCCAGGATGGTCAGGAAGACGATGTTGTCCACCCCGAGGACGATCTCCATCGCCGCCAGGGTGGCCAGCGAGATCCAGGTCTCGGGTTGGGTCCAGATCTCGAGCATCGAAGACTCTTACCGCAGACGGAACCGGTAGACACCCGCATCGAACTCGCGCGCCACCTCGCCCCGGTCCTCGAGCACCTCGAGGTTGGCGAGAGCCTCGGAGACGGTCAGGAACATGGCCGAGGCCGGCGCCCTCGGAAAGAGGCGCGTCGTCACCTCCCACCCGCTGAGCGGGCCCTCGGCCAGGTCCTCGCGGATGCGCTGCTGCCGCTTTCCGTAGAAGCCCAGCAGCCGGTCGATGACGCTCCGGTGGTCGCCGAACGGGGTGGCGTGCCCGGGCAGCACCAGGTCCACGTCCAGTGAATGAAGCCGCCCGACCGATTCCAGGTAGGCCACCAGCGGCCGCCAGCCCTCCTCGCCGTCGGGCCCGAGCTCGATGAGCGGGTTCGGCGAGACGTGCTCGAGCAGGTGGTCGTCGGAGAGCACGAGCCGGTGCTCCCGCTCGTAGAGGCAGAGGAGCCCGGGGGTGTGCCCCGGCATGTGCATGGGCTCGAGCGTCACGTGCTTCATGCGCAAGGGCTCGTCCAGGTCGAGCGGCTCGACCCTGGGGATGCGCCGGGCCTTGGTGAACCCGTCGCTCACCTGCTTCCAGGCCTCGACCAGGACCTCCACCGGCACGCCCAGCTTCTGGAAGAAGGCGGCGTAGGGCTGGACCTGGTCCAGCCAGCGCGGGAAGCCTTCCGCCATCTTGGGGATGTCGCGCGGATGGGCGTGGACCGGGACCTCGTGCCCGGCCTTCTCGAGGAGCGTCACCGTCCCGCCGTAGTGGTCGATGTGACCGTGGGAGACCACGATGCGCGAGATGTCGCGGGGCGAGCGACCGATGCGCGCCAGCCCGGCCGCCATCGCCCCCTCGGCCTCGGGCGAGCCGAGCCCGGAGTCGAACAGGCAGAGCCCGCCGTCCCGGTCCTCGATGGCGTAGGCGTTCACCGGGCCGCCGGCCTCGAGGAACGGGATGGGCATGGAGATCCGGTGGATCCCCAGCGCGGCGAGGTCCGCCTCCGCGATC
Source organism: uncultured delta proteobacterium (assembly GCA_963700085.1). GTDB lineage: Bacteria > Myxococcota > Myxococcia > Myxococcales > Anaeromyxobacteraceae > CAIOAK01. Next base: position 58,001 of record CAVOWI010000016.1, on the reverse strand, counting down.
ACGATCCCTTGCCGGCCTTGATCTTCTCGCGCAGCTCGGGAACGGCCTTGAAGAGGTCGGCCACCAGCCCGTAGTCGGCGAGCTGGAAGACGGGGGCCTCCGGGTCCTTGTTGATGGCCACGATGACCTTCGAGCCCTTCATGCCGGCCAGGTGCTGGATGGCGCCGGAGATGCCCGCCGCGATGTAGAGATCGGGCGCGACCACCTTGCCGGTCTGTCCGACCTGCCAGTCGTTCGGCACCCAGCCCGCGTCGACGGCGGCGCGGGTCGCGCCGAGCGCTGCGCCCAGGTCGTCGGCCAGTCCCTCGAGCTCCTTGAAGTCGCCCTTCGTGCCCCGGCCGCCGGAGACGACCACGCGCGCCTCGGTCAGCTCCGGCCGCTCGCTCTTCACTTCCTTGAACTCGACGAAGCGGACCGGCAGCGACGCCAGGTCCACCGCGGCGGCGACCGCCTTCACCTCCCCGGCGGCGCCCTTCGCGGCCGCAGGGAACTCGGTGGGACGGATCGTGAAGGCCTTGACCGGGGTGGCCAGATCCACCTCGGCCAGCACGTTGCCCGCCCACATCGGCCTGTGGAAGGTGACGGCCGGGCCCGCACCGCCGAAGCCCAGCACCTCGGTGGCGGTGGCGGCGCCGAGCCGCGCGGCGACCCGGGGCAGGAGATCCTTGCCGAAGGCGGTGGCCGCGGCGCCCACGAAGGTGGCGCCCGCTGCCCTCGCGATCTCGACGACCACCGGGGCGAAGGCCTCGGCGAAGTAGTGCTCGAGCCCGGTCGCGTCTGCGGCGTGGACCGTGACGCCGTAGCCGGCCAGCTCGGTGGCGAGGGCGCCGATGCCCTTGCCGAGCAGGGCGACGTGGACCTTGCCGCCGGTGCGGCCGGCGATGACCTGGCCGGCGGTGATGGCGTGGAGGGTGGCCTTCTTGACGTGGCCGCCCGACTGCTCCGCGACGATGAGGACGTTGGACATGGCGTTCTCCTAGAGGACCTTGGCCTCGTCCTTCAGCTTGGCGTAGAGCTCGGCGACGTCGGCGACCTTCTTGCCTCCCTGCCGCTTGGGGGGCTCCGAGAGCTTCTTCACGACCACCCTGGGAGCGAGGTCCACGCCCAGAGACGCGCCGGCGATCTCCTCCACCGGCTTCTTCTTGGCCTTCATGATGCCGGGGAGGGAAGCGAAGCGCGGCTTGTTGAGCCGCAGGTCGCAGGTGATCACCGCCGGGAGCGTGACGTCGAGGGTGACGATGCCGCCGTCCACCTCGCGCACCACCCGCATCGACTTTCCGTCGGCGGCCAGCACCAGGCCCGGCTGCTTCTTCTGCTCGGCCTCGCTCTCCAGGCTCTCGACCTTGGAGGCGAAGGTGCCCTGGCCGACGCCGAGGTGCTCGGCCAGGTACTGGCCGACCTGGTTCTGGTCGTCGTCGATCGATTGCTTGCCGAGCAGCACCACGTCCGGCTTCTCCCTCTCGACCACCTTGGCGAGGATGGCCGAGACCACCACCGGGTCGAGCGGTCCGTCGTGCTTGACCATGATTCCGCGGTCGGCGCCCATGGCCAGCGCGGCGCGGATCTCGGTCATCGATTTCTCGGTCCCGATGCTCGCCACGATGAGCTCGCCGCCGTGCTTCTCCTTGAGCCGCAACCCCTCCTCGACGGCGATCTCGTCGAAGGGGTTCATCTTGTAATTGACGCCCTCGGTCACGATGCCGGTGCCGTCGGGCTTCACCTTGATCTTCGACTCGGGGTCCTCGACGCGCTTCGCCGTGACCAGGATCTTGAGAGGCATTGGGGACTCCTTGACTCTAGAATCAACCGGAGGACATTGATCTAGCCTGCTCCGGCGGAACCATGCAACCTCATTCGCCCGGACGGGGTTCGAGGTACCCCACCGCCTCCTGGTGGACGCAGTCGCAGTTGAGCCAGAGCACCGGCCCCTCGTCGACCGTCGCGAACTCGATCACCCGCACCACCGGCGCCATCCGGGCGTCGTCGGGCAGGAGCATCGGGAGCCGGTTCTCGGCCAGGCGCAGGCGCGCCTCGTCGAGGACGTGCCCGGGGTGGGCCGGGTAGAGCGCCACGTAGAGCATGCTCTCCTCGACCAGGTCGTTGAAGAAGTGGGAGCCGAGCGACACGTCGGGGACCACGTCCCCGAGCCGCATGATCTCGCAGAGCACCGAGACCCGCTGGATCTCGGCGAAGGAGACCGGGACGCCCAGGGCCACCGTGGTGGTTCCCCATCGCCCCGGCCCGAGCAGCATGACCCGCCGGTCCACCTCCGGCTCGAGCCGCATGAGCCGGCCGATGACCCGCGCCACCTCGTGCCGATCCTGGGTGGCGAGCAGCACGTAGGCGTCGGGGTCCACGTAGATGACCCGGTCGATGGGGGTGTGCGCGCTCGGGCCGACGATGGGGCCCCGCGACCGGAGGAGCACGCGCTCCTCGGGCAGGGCGGACGGCGGCTGGACGATGGCGCCGCCCTTCGCGAACCTGAAGCGGCCGACACTGCACCAGGTTGAGCCGCAGCTCGCCGTCGGCGAGGAAGTTCCCGGTGAACTCCACGTCCACCGGGTACTGGTAGGCCTCCCGGAGCCGGGAGAGCAGCTCGCGCATCCATTCCACGAGCGGCGTGCCCCAGAGCAGCTCGTCGAAGGTCAGCACCCACCCGCCGTCGGGACGCCGCGTGCCGAAGAGGCGCAGCGGCAGCGCCGGGGCCGAGCGGGCGGCGTCCGGGAACGGCACCGAGGTGAGGCGGCGCCCGGCCAGGTCGAGCACGTCGACCCGGTGCTGGGCGTACTCGGTCTTCTCGTCGAGGGTGCTCTCGGGGCGGAGCGATGGGGCGTTCAGCGCCACCAGCCGCGTGTAGTCGTCGTCGGAGCGCTCCACCGCGCGGGTGCCCAGCCCGAAGACGAGCCGCATCACGCCTGCCTGCGGGTCGATCCCGGCGTTCCACACGTAGGAGTTGTAGGAGAGCGCGACGCCGGCCAGCTGCGGGAAGTAGAGGTCCCCGTGGACCGCGCCGGAGACGCGCTGGACGAGCACGGCCATCTGCTCGTCCCGGTCGAGCAGGCCCCGGCGCTCCCGGTAGTGGAGCGCCTCCTCGCTCATGGCGCTCGCATAGACCTTCTTCAGCGCCGCCAGGAAGTCCCGGAGCCGCTCCTCGGGCGAGCCCTGGTTCGGGCAGAAGACGCTCTCGTACTTGCCGGTGAAGGCGTTGCCGAACCCGTCCTCGAGCAGGCTCGACGACCGCACGATGATGGGGGACTGCCCGTAGTACTCGAGAAGCGAGACGAAGCGTCGGAGCACGAAGTCCGGAAAGGTTCCCTCGGTCACCCGGCGGCGGGCCTCGGCGGCGCCTTCCAGGTACGAGGCCCGGCGGCGCTGCTCGCGACGCGCCGACCAGCAGCCGTTCCTGACCAGGTAGGTGTAGAAGACGTCGGAGCCGATGAACCAGGAGTCGTGAGGCTCGAGGCGGCGCCCCCAGGCCGGGTCGGCGTTGGCCAGGATGGCGCGGGCCACCAGCATCCCGGCCGCCTTCCCGCCCACCAGCCCCGTGCCGACCATGCGCCGGCGGACCGCCAGCAGGTCGTCGATGGTGAGGTGGCGCCCGGCCATCTCGGCGAAGCGGTCGTCGCGGGTGAGCATCATGCGGAGCAGCGACTCGAAGGCCGACCGCTCCTCCTCGGGCTTGCCCCGCCCCTTCCGCACCGCGTCGCGGACCTCCCGGGCGGCCTCGATCCGCCGGTCCCAGACGTCGCGTTGCTCCACCGCGTCGAGCCGCCGATCCGCCACGTCGCAGAGCGCCTCGGCCAGCTCTGCACTCTCGGTGAGGGGCCGGAGGCCGTCTCCCTCGCGCACGTGGGGCAGGTACATGGTGGGCGAGTGGCGGCCGTCCACCTTGAGCGGATGGAGGTACACGGTCCGTCGACGGCGGAACACGTCGATCAGGATCTGGGTGGTGTGCCGGACAGCGTCGACCGCCTCCGCGGCGTGGTGACCGGAGAGGAGCGCGAAGTAGGTCACCGTGTCGAGCTCGAACAGGTACGGGCAGGTGACCATGAAGAAGTTGCCGAGCATCAGGTCGCTGTACCAGTCGGCGGCCAGGTCGGAGAGGCAGTCGAAGACGTGGTAGGCCCCGGGTCCCGCGGCCTCGATGGCGTCGTGGATGGCGTCGGTGAAGCTCTCGAAGCCGAGCGCGGGCGAGATCCGGTGGATCTCGGCGCCCGAGGCCTCGTCGAGCAGCGGCTCGTGGCGGGCGAAGCGGAAGTAGACGATCCGTCGTCCCTCGGCCCGGGCCCGAGCCACGAAGGGCAGCACGAGCGGCGCGTAGTCCTCGAGCGAGTCGACCTGCCAGACCACGTTGTCGCCGGGTCGAAGCCCCTGAAGAACCGCGTCGAGCGCGGGGAGCCCGGTTCCGGGCGGCTTGACCGGGGTCATCTCGGGTCCGTCGCCGGGCACGACGCCACATTGGCCGATTGCGGCGGCGCTCGCAAATCGGGCAGAGTGCTCCTCCTTCGGGCAGAGGGATCGCGCCCACAAACCGAAACGAGGAAGCCATGGCGAACAAGATGGACGAGAAGCTGGAAGTCGTCTTCCAGGACGTGCTCAAGCGCAACCCGGGCGAGGTGGAGTTCCACCAGGCCGTTCGAGAGGTGCTCGAGTCGATCGGACCGGTGCTCTCCAAGTACCCCGAGCTCCGCGAGCGGAAGATCATCGAGCGGATCGCCGAGCCGGAGCGACAGATCATCTTCCGGGTGCCGTGGCAGGACGACCGGGGCGAGGTGCAGATCAACCGCGGCTTCCGCGTCCAGTACAACAGCGCGCTCGGGCCCTACAAGGGCGGGCTGCGCTTCCACCCCTCGGTCTACCTCGGGATCGTCAAGTTCCTCGGCTTCGAGCAGATCTTCAAGAACGCCCTCACCGGCCTGCCCATCGGCGGCGGCAAGGGCGGCAGCGACTTCGACCCCAAGGGCAAGTCGGACAACGAGGTGATGCGCTTCTGCCAGAGCTTCATGACCGAGCTGTGGCGCCACATCGGGGACGTCACCGACGTCCCGGCCGGAGACATCGGCGTGGGCGGCCGCGAGATTGGCTACATGTTCGGCCAGTTCAAGCGGCTCACCGCCCGCTACGAGGCCGGCGTGCTCACCGGCAAGGGGCTCGACTACGGCGGGTCGCTGGTACGCACCGAGGCCACCGGCTACGGCGCCACCTTCTTCGTGCAGGAGATGCTGAAGGCCCGCGGCGGCGAGACCTTCGAGGGCAAGACCTGCACCGTCTCCGGGTCGGGCAACGTGGCCATCTACACCATCGAGAAGATCAACCAGCTGGGCGGCAAGGTGGTGGCCTGCTCCGACTCGAACGGCGTCATCCACGACGAGAAGGGGATCGACCTCGACCTGGTGAAGCAGCTGAAGGAGCAGGAGCGTCGCCGCATCAAGGACTACGTCGACTACCGCAAGCACGCGAAGTACGTCCACGGCGGGAACATCTGGGAGATCCCCTGCCAGGTGGCCATGCCATCGGCGACCCAGAACGAGCTGAACGGCAAGGACGCGGCCATGCTGGTGAAGAACGGCTGCATCGCGGTCGGCGAGGGCGCCAACATGCCCACCACGCCGGAGGGCATCAAGGTCTTCCTCGACGCCAGGATCTCCTACGGCCCGGGCAAGGCGGCCAACGCCGGCGGCGTGGCCACGAGCGCCCTGGAGATGCAGCAGAACGCCTGCCGCGACTCCTGGACCTTCGAGTACACCGAGAAGCGGCTCGCCAACATCATGAAGACCATCCACCAGAACTGCTGGGAGACCGCCGAGGAGTTCGGCGCCAAGGGCAACTACGTGGTGGGGGCGAACATCGCCGGCTTCATGAAGGTGGCGAAGGCCATGGTGTCGCACGGGCTGGTCTAGCCCCGAGACGCGGCGTCAAATGACGCGCGGAGCCATGAAATAGGCTGAAACGGGGAGTACGTCGCCTTGACAGCACCCCTTTCCCCGATGAAAACAGGCGTTCACGCGCCGCGCTCCGCGCGCGTGCGCCTTGTTTCACCCACAGTCTCTGGAGGCAGCATGATGCTCCGCCGCTTCGCGCCCGCGCCGCTCCTGGCGCTCGCGATCTTCGCCTGCACGCCCTCCGTCCCCTCCAATCCGAACACGGTCATCGTCACGGCCCTGTTCGACCTGGCCTCCAGTCCGCCGGTCATCCCCCTGCCAAACGACCTGGCCCTCCAGGCGGCGCTCAACCCGGGGCTTCTCAATCCCCAGACGGCGCAGGACGAGCTGCTGGCCTACTTCCGCGCCCAGCGCGGATTCCCGCCCGACCAGGTGGTTCCGCTCGACTTCCCGGTGGCGGTGGAGACCGTGAACGGTCCGAATGACGTCGGGCTCTCGGCGCCGGACATCGCGAACACGGCGCTCGTACCCTGCACGGGCCCGAAGACGCCGGCCAGCTGCAACATCTTCCTCCTCGATCTCGGGGACGTGGCCCATCCCGCGTTCCCGGCATTCACTGCCAGCTACGTCTCCTCGCCGAACGGCGGGACGATCCGCGTGACCGCGGGCACCGCCACCAGCCCGACCACCTGGCGCCCTGGCGCCCAGTTCGTCTACGCGCTTCGAGGCGGCGCGAGCGGCATCAAGACCAAGACCGGCCAGCCGCTCCAGCCTTCGTTCACGAGCTACACGCTCATCTTCGGCCAGCCGAGCGACTTCGTCTGCCCGCCCACGAACCCCCAGTGCCCGCTCCCGCTGCTCGGCCAGATCCAGAACGGCTACCTGCCCGTCTACACCGCCATCGAGACCTTCGGCTTCCCGCTCGCCGAGACCGTCGTGGTGGGCTCCTTCCCGGTCGCGCCGGCCACCACCTGGGTGGAGGCCAATGCGACCCTGGGTCTGATGCCCTTCCCGAGCGACTTCCTCATCGACCCGACCACCGGCCGCCTCAATGCCGCGCTCGACGCCCAGGCGCCGGGCCTGTCTTCCCTCGACGGTTTCAGCACCACCGCCATGGTGCTCGCGCCCATGTCCGGCCCGATCCAGGCGAACACGGTGCGCGACCCGGCGCTGCCCCAGGGCGTGTTCCTCTACGAGCTCAACGCCGCCGGCACGGTCGCGACCAAGGTGCCCGACCTCGTCGATGCGCTCACCAGCGCTCCGGGAAGCGTCCGGCCGGTCTACGTGGCCGAGCCGCCGCAGATCCAGTCGGGGGGCTTCGCGCAGGTCATCGGCCTGCAGCCCGCGGTGCCCGTCGCCGCGGGCGGCGCGAACGTGATGCTGCCGCCGTTCAAGGAGAACACCGAGTACGCTGTGATCGTCACGAATCGCGTGAAGAGCGCGGCCGGGGCCGCCATCTCGAAGACCACGCTGGGGCAGATCGAGCTCTTCGTGAACCCGCTCTGCGATCCCTCCCCCTTCTGTGCCGGAAGCCCGGGCACGGCGGTCTCCCTGCTCCCCGGGATCCCTGGTCCGCAAGCTTCTGGCCTGGAGGCGATGCGCCTCGGCCTGAAGCCGGTGATCGCCCAGCTCGCGGCCGATACCGGCTGCAACACCACGCCGGCCGGGGCGGGCTGCGTCACAAAGTCGCAGGTGGCGATGGCCTATACCTTCCGCACACAGACCATCTCCGGGAAGAACGCCACCGTGGCAGGCGGAGGCAGGGGTGGAGCAGGAGCGATCCAGATCTCCGCCATCCCCTACACGCCGCTCCTCGCCGGCGTCTGCGCGGCGCTGGGCACGGCCCTGGGCGTGTCGAACCTCGACTGCACGAAGCCGCTGCCGGGATCGCTCGTGGCCTACTCGGGGACGACGGCCGGGTCGACGGTCGCCGATGCGTTCACCAAGTGGGGGGTCGACACCACCATCCCACACGACAAGATCGACACCGTCTACGAGCTGAAGATCGCGACCGTCAACAAGATCGACGACGCCACCGGCGCCTTCAACCCGAGCCCCACCGGCGCCAAGCCGGAGGTCCTGACGGTGCTGGTCGCGGTCGGGGCCCAGGCCAGCATGCCAGCCTGCACGGGCCCGCTCGCCCCCTTCGCGGCCAACGGCTTCCGTTGCGCGCCGCTCGTCGTCTTCCAGCACGGCATCACCACCGCGAAGAACCTCATGCTGGGGGCCGCCAACACGCTCGTCGACCAGGGCAACGTCGTCGTCGCCATTGACCTTCCCTGGCACGGCGAGCGGACGTTCTGCTCTGCGACCGCCGTGGCGGGCTCCCCGAACGCCGAGTGCGTGCCAGGCAACTACTGCGTGCCCGAGCCCTCCATGGCCGGCCAGGCCATCCCCCCGGGAGCCGCGCCCGGCAAGTGCCGGACCGGACCCAGCGCGACCGCACCGCTCGGCGCCTTCGTGAACCAGGCCGGCATCTGCCTGGGGAGTGGGTGCGCCTGTAACTACACGACGGGCCAATGCGCCTTCCCGCAGAACCAGGGCTACCCGTTCGCGTCGGGCGAGTTCTTCATCTCCGCGAACTTCTTCCGCACCCGAGACGGCATGCGGCAGGCCTGGATCGACCACACCCAGCTCCTGCAGGTCGTCGCTCCGGCACCCGCCGCGGGCCCGATCGCGGGCAGCGACCTCTACAACGCGTTGTTCGCGAAGGGGATCCTGGTGAACCCCACCGGCATTTCTGGCCTTGGGCAGTCGCTCGGCTCGATGATCGCCACCGGCAGCCTGGCCGCCAACCCGCGTATCTCGAAGGCGGTGCTCAACGTGGACGGTGGGACGGCGGTCGATGTCTTCACCAACTCCCCGCACTACCAGGCCCTGGTGGACGCCCTCTTCCTCACCCTGGGCATCGACCGCTCGATCCTGCGCAACCCGCCCGCGCCGGGCAGCGCGGGCTATGCGGCCTACGTGGCGCAGGCCTCCGCGTACCTCACCTACATCAACGTCCTGAAGCTGATCGTCGACCCGGCCGACCCCATCAACGCCGCCGGACACCTGGAAGCGGACACCTGGCCGAACCTGATCGCGAATCCGGACGGGTCGGTGGCGCAGTCGCCGAAGCCCGTGCTCGCGCAGTTCGCGATCTGCGACCAGAGCGTGCCGAACCCGTTCAACGCGCTCGTGGCGGGCGTCATCGGCCTCTCGCCCTTCCTGCCCCCGTCCGTGCCGGGCACAGGCACGGTCCAGTGGTTCGCGAGCCAGCAACTCTCCTATCCAGCCAGCCCTCCGATATACGAGGCTGCGTGCTCGGTGGCGGCACCCCATGGCTTCCTGCTCAGCTGGGGTGCGGAGTTCCCATCGGGCACGCTCGGACGAACCAGCGTCGCCGGGCTGTCTGCCGCCGCCCTGTCGAGCGCGGCCGAGTTCTTCGCCGATCCCACCCAGCCACTCCCCACCCTCGTGGTGGTGCCGTGAGGACCGCCATGCGAAAGCTCCTGCTCGCCCTCGTCCTCTTCCCGGCCCTCGCCTCCGCGACCGGTTACTCCATCACCAACTACGTTCCTCGCGACATGGCCATGGGCGACTCGCTCGTCGCCGACCAGACCTCGGCAGGCGCCGTCTACCGCAACCCGGCCGCCCTGGCCCGCCTCTCCGGGCTCAACCTCACGCTCGCCGGCGCGCTCATCGCGAACGGCTCCACCTGGACGACCAACACCGGCCTCTCCCCATCGCCGGTCTCCACCGACCTGAAGCTCGTGCCCGCGCCGGCCATCTTCCTCTCCTGGTCCGGAAAGATCGCCGGCCACGGATACGGCATCGGCGTCGGCGTGAACGCGCCAGGCGGCGGGAGCGTCAACTGGCCGAACGGCTGGCCGGGACGCTATGCCATCCAGACCGTGGACCGGAAATTCTTCGGCACCTACCTCATGGTCGCCGCGGAGATCATCCCGCAGATCCGCGTCGGCGGCGGCCTCATCTACTACTTCACGACCGAGAAGCTCACGACGTCCATCCCGGTACCGGGCGGGACCGACGCGCTTGCCACCATCGGCGATTCCGGCGGCCAGTTCAGCTTCGACGTGGCGGTCGATATCCAGCCGGTGGTGAGCTTCCCGCTCCGCATCGGCGTGAACTACTCGCACCAGGCCTACCAGAAGCTCACCGGGACGCTGAACATCGCGGCACCCCCACCCCTGGCGCCGGTCTTCCCGAACCAGGCGACCACCCACGTGCTTCCCTACCCGAGCGTGCTCGGGGTGGGCGTCTCCTGGCGGGTGATCCCGGACCTGGTCCTCACGCTTGCGTACACCTGGGAGGGCTACTCCATCTACACGTCCGACACCTTCGTGGGCCAGACCACGAACCCGTCCACGGGGCAGCTCCTCAGCGTGTCCGTGCAGCGCCAGTACAGGAACTCCAACCTCTACCGCATCGGGGCGGGCTACCAGCTGTCGCCGACCCTGGAGCTCCGCGGCGGGCTCTACTACGACGCCTCGGGCGTCAACCCCGCCTATTACAATCCGTCCCTCCCCGACGCGAACAAGGTGGTGGGCTCGGTGGGTGCGGGGTGGGAGGTGATGAAGAACTTCTCCATCGAGGCGGCGTTCCTCTACGCCTGGTTCCTCACGCTCGACTCGGTGCCGGCGGCCAGCACGACCACCATCGACAACTCCTCCTCGTTCCCCGGGAAGTTCCAGAGCTGGGGCTGGATCGCCAGCCTCGGCGTGAACTGGAAGTGGGACCCGCAGACGTCGAGGTGAGCGTCTCCGTCAACGGTCAGTGAACGCGGGCGCGTCCTCCGGGGCGCGCCCGTTGCCGTTTCCGGCTACGGCAGGTAGCAGTACCGCGGGGCGAGCGTCCCGGTGGAGAGCTGGGTCTGGAGCCCTTCGTAGAAGCCCTGCATCCAGTTCTGGAGCTTGGCGGGCTCGTCCGAGTGGCCGTTCGTGTTGAGCTGGCGAACCAGCTCGATCCGGGTCCATCCGGGGTGTGCGGCATCGGCGCTGAAGACCACCGAACCGCGGATCCAGGGGACCTCCACCGTGCCGGCGGTCTTCCCGTAGAACATCTTCACCTCGGTGGGCGCCGTGGCGGTGCCCTGCGTCACGTCGGCGCGCCAGGTGACGTCGAAGGTGTAGTGGCTCTGGATCCCGCCGTGGGGGATCTCCTTCGTGAGGAAGCTCACCGCGTAGCCGGTCTCCACGTCGCGACGGGCCGAGCAGTCGCTCTCGGAGCGCTCCGGCCAGAAGGCCACGTCGACGCCGGTGGGGATCTGCAGGGCCTGCCACACCTTGGCGAGGTCGTACGGAACGCAGGCACGCGCCTGGCGTTCGTTGTAGCTGGGGGTGGCGAAGACGGCGGTCGACGCCCCGATGGCCAGGTCGCCGGTGCCGGTCCAGGAGGCGCAGCCGGCCGGCCAATCGAGGCCGGTGACCAGGGCCGCAGGCCCCAGGCCGGCAGGCAACTCGGTCGTCTCGGCCCCGCAGGCGACGAGGAAAAGAGGGGCGATCAGGGCGGCCGGGAGGCGCCACGAAGAGCGTCGTTTCATGACTCACATTCTAATGAATTCGGGGTCGGTTCGCTCGTTCCTGGATTTATGCCTGTTTTCAAGTAGATGCGAGGTCGTCGCGATGCCGACGGATCTGCGCCCGAGCAGGCTCCAGCCAATAACCGAGTCATTGCTCGCATTCGGGCTCGACGCCGTCGACAGCGACCCGGGACCGTGGTCTCCTGCCCTGGTGCGAAAGGCGGCATCCATCCGGCTGGGTTTGCTCCTCGCCGTCTCGGCGCTCCTCCCCTCCTGCACCAGCGAGACGAGGCCCCCCGAGAAGCGCTGTGTCGACGGCGACGGCCGGTTCGTCGACGAGGGCCAATGCTCGGCCACCGGCGGCTGGGACCAGCCCGACGGCGGAACCCAGCCGGCCCGCACCGGCTACCACTTCATCTGGATTCCCTACGGCGCCTTCGGAGGCGTGGGCGCCTACGCGCCTGGATTCGTCCGGCCGGGCACGGGCGTGGCGCCTCCTTCCGGCGCCGCGACCTCGGGCGCGGTGGAACACGGTGGCTTCGGCGCCACCGGGGCCGCCCACGCCGGAACGGCCGCCGCGGGGAGTTGATGGAACGCCGCGAGAGAACGCCGCGCCCGGACTGGCAGCGCCGCGTGGAGGAGGTCGGCTTCCCCATCCACACCGCCGACGGCCCGTACTGGGACGAATCGGCCTTCTGGGTGTTCACGCCTGGCGAGGTAGACCTCCTCGAGCGGGTCACCGCCGAGCTCCACGAGATGACGCTCGCGGCCGTCGGCCACGTCATCGACACCGGCCGCTACTGGGAGCGGCTCGCGGTGCCGCGCGAGCTGGTTCCGCTCATCGCCCGTTCCTGGGAGGGGGCCGACGGCGACGGCGATCCGTCCATCTACGGCCGCATGGACCTGGCCTGGGACGGGCTCTCCACGCCTCGGCTCCTCGAGTACAACGCCGACACCCCCACGGGCCTCGTGGAGGCCTCGGTGGTCCAGTGGCACTGGCTGCAGGACGTGGACCCCGCGGCCGATCAGTGGAACTCGCTGCACGAGCGGCTGGTGGCGGGCTGGAAGGAGCTCGCGCCCTGGTTGCCGGTGGGGCCGCTCCACTTCGCCAGCCTCGGCGTGGCCGAGGACGTGCTCACGGCGACCTACCTCCAGGACACCGCAGCGCAGTCCGGGCTCGCGACCTCGTTCGTGGAGATGCGGGCGATCGGCTGGGACTCGGCGAGGGGCGTCTTCGTGGACGGCGACGGCGCGGAGATGCGCGCCTGCTTCAAGCTATACCCGTGGGAGTGGATGGCCCGCGAGCAGTTCGGCGCCATGCTCCCGCGAACCCACACCCGTTTCATCGAGCCGGCCTGGAAGATGGTGGCGTCGAACAAGGGAATCCTCGCGGTGCTCTGGGAGCTCTACCCGGACCACCCGAACCTCCTGCCGGCCTTCCTCGAGCCGGGCGACATGGCGAGCTACGCGCGCAAGCCGCTCCTGTCGCGCGAGGGGGCGAACGTGGTGCTGGTGAAGGACGGCGACGTGATCGCCGAGGGCGCCGACCAGGGCTACGGCACCGAGGGGCACGTCTGGCAGGCGCTCTGGGAACCGGAGGCGCCCACGGCCGGGAAACACCTCTCCATCGGCAGCTGGCTGGTTCGCGGCGTCCCGGCAGGGGCGGGCATCCGGGAGTCGGATGGCCCCATCACGGGCAACCTCTCCCGTTTCGTCCCCCACCTGGTCGCCGAGGACGCGGGCGGAGACCCCCGGCGGCGGGCCCGCTTCCGGGCCATCGGCGAAGGGGGCTAGAGTCGTCGGTATGTCCGTCGCCGGCACGTCCGTCACCGCGGGGAGGAGCTGGCCGCTCGGCGCCACGCTGGTCGACGGCGGGGTCAACTTCAGCGTCTGGTCGCGCCACGCGACCGCCGTGGACCTGTGCTTCTTCGACGCCCCCGAGGACGCCAGGCCGAGCCAGGTCTTCCGGCTCGACCCGGCCACCCACCGGACCTACCACTACTGGCACGCGCAGGTCCCGCGCGTCGGCGCCGGCCAGCTCTACGGCTGGCGCGTCCACGGTCCGTTCGATCCGGCTCACGGCTACAGGTTCGACGGGCAGAAGCTGCTCGTCGATCCCTACGGACGCGCCCTGGCGGTCCCCACCACCTACGACCGCCTGGCCGGAGCCCGGCGCGGCGACAACACGGGCAAGGCCATGAAGAGCGTGGTGGCCGACCTCTCCCTCTACGACTGGGAGGGGGACCGGCCGCTGCGCCGCAACACGCCGCACGCGGTGATCTACGAGATGCACGTGAAGGGGCTCACCTTTCACGAGAGCTCGGGCGTGGCCCCGGCGCGCCGCGGGACCTTCGCCGGCGTCGTGGACAAGATCCCTCACCTTCGCGACCTGGGCATCACCGCCGTGGAGTTGATGCCGGTCTTCCAGTTCGACCCGCAGGACGCCCCCCGCGGCCTCGTCAACTACTGGGGCTACTCCCCCGTCTCCTTCTTCGCCCCGCACCAGGCCTACGCCGCCTCGGGCACCCCGCTGGGCGCGCTCGACGACTTCCGGGACATGGTGAAGGCGCTGCACCGGGCCGGCATCGAGGTGATCCTCGACGTGGTCTTCAACCACACCGCCGAGGGGGACGAGAAGGGGCCGACCCAGTCCTTCCGCGGCCTCGACAACCGGGCCTACTACATCCTCGACGGCTGGCGCGGCTATGCGAATTTCACTGGCTGTGGAAACACGCTCAAGGCCAACCACCCGGTGGTGCGCCGGCTGATGCTCGACTCCCTGCGCTACTGGGTCTCGGAGATGCACGTGGACGGGTTCCGGTTCGACCTGGCCTCGGTGCTCTCCCGCGACACGGACGGGCATCCACAGAGGAACGCCCCGGCGGTCTGGGACATCGAGAGCGACCCGGTGCTGGCCGGCTCGAAGCTCATCGCCGAGGCCTGGGACGCGGCCGGCCTCTACCAGGTGGGGCAGTTCGTGGGCGACTCCTGGAAGGAGTGGAACGGAAAGTTCCGCGACGACGTCCGGTCCTTCCTGCGCGGGCGATCCGGGCCGGGTCTCGCAGTTCGCCAACCGGTTGCTGGCCAGCCCCGACCTCTACGAGCAGAAGGGGCGGGAGCCGGAGCAGAGCGTCAACTTCGTCACCTGCCACGACGGGTTCACGCTGAACGACCTCGTCACCTACGAGAAGAAGCACAACCAGGCGAACGGACCGGGCAACCACGGCGGCAGCGACCACGAGCAGGCCTGGAACTGCGGCGTGGAGGGGCCCAGCGACCTTCCGGGGTGGAGCAGCTCCGGAATCGACAGGTGAAGAATTTCCTGGCGGTGAACCTGCTCGCCGCCGGCGTCCCCATGGTCCTCATGGGCGACGAGATGCGCCGCACCCAGCGCGGGAACAACAACGCCTGGTGCCAGGACAACGACCTCTCCTGGGTGGACTGGCGACTGCTCTCAGCGCCACGCCGACGTGCACCGGTTCCTGCGACGGCTCATCCGGCTGCGCTCCTCGGTGCACCCCGACCCGCGGCGCAGCGGCACGCTCACCGAGTTCCTTCGCCGGGCCCGCATCGACTGGCACGGCGTCCACCTCGGCGAGCCCGACTGGAGCGAGCAGAGCCACAGCATCGCCGCCACCTTCCAGGAACCGGACGGTCCGGCGCTCGCCTACTTCATCGTGAACGCCTGGAAGGAGCCGCTGGAGTTCGATCTCCCCCGCGTCGAGAGCGGCTGGCACCTCATGGTGGACACCTTCCTGCCGGCCCCCGACGACATCCGGAGCTGGGAGGAGGCGGCGGTCCTCGGAGTCCGCGAGCTACCTCGCGAACCCCCATTCCGTCGTCTTCATGGCAGCGCTGGCGCCGGAGCGTGGACCCGTCGTCACGGCCTCGCCTGTGCGTCCAGCCACACCTCGAGCCCCTGCGCATTGAGGTTGAAGTCGACCGCGAAGGCGGCCACCGCCTCGTCGCGGGTGCCCTTCCAGCCGTGGCGGGCGAGCCCGTCCACGAGCTGCTCGGCAAGGCCGGCCTGGATGGCGGCGTTGCGCCCCTTGCCCGGAGCCGCCGCCCGGGCGACCCGGACGTGCCCGTCCACGGCCTCGAGGAGCGCCTCTGCCCGCTTCGGGATCTCCCCCTCCAGCATGCCGTAGTGGGTGAGGTACATGCGCTCGGGCCTCTCCGCCAGCATCCGCTCGACGGAGGCTCGAAGCGCCGGCGGATCGAACTGGACCGGCGTCGTGGTGGGGAAGAGGAACGGCCCTTCCGCGGTATCGAACTCCCGGTACGAGATGCCGAAGGTGTCGCCGGTGAAGAAGCCCCGGGTGGCCGGGTCGTGGAGCACGAAGTGGTGCCTGGCATGTCCCGGCGAATCGAGGATGCGGAGCGGCCGGCCCCCCAGCTCGATCATCGTTCCCTCCGGGGCCTCCATCACGCGCTCGGCCGGCGCGGGAAGGACGTCTCCGTAGAGCATCCGGAGGGCGTCCATCCCGCCGAAGACCTCGGCGGCGCCGGCGAGCAGCTTCGACGGGTCGATCATGTGGCGCGCGCCGCGCGGGTGGACGACCAGACGCGCGTGGGGAAGCTGGGCGAGCAGGGCTCCGGCCCCTGCTGCGTGGTCGAGGTGGACGTGGGTCACGATCACGTGGCTCACGTCCCCTCGTCCGATGCCGTGGGAGGCCAGACCGGCCAGGATGTGGGGCACGCTGTGGGCCGTGCCGGTCTCGATGACCGCCGCGCTCCCCTTCCCCTTCACGATCCAGGCCGCGGCGAGCCCCGGGCGAACGTAGCCGGTGTCGACCAGGATCACGCCCGGTGCTACCTCCCGCGGGGCGGCCGTGGCGTTCACTTCCTCGCCCCGAATCCGGCCGGGAGCTCCATGCCGAGGTTCTGGAAGGTGAAGGCGAAGACGTCGGCCACCTCGTCGATGGCCTTCTGGGTGGGCTTGCCGGCCGAGTGACCGGCCCGGGTCTCGACGCGGGCCAGGACCGGCTTCGGCCCGGCCTGGTCGGCCTGGAGCTGCGCGATGAACTTGAAGGAGTGGGCCGGGACCACGCGGTCGTCGTGGTCGGCGGTGGTGACGAGGGTGGCCGGATAGGCGGTGCCCGCCTTGAGCCGGTGCAGCGGGCTGTACTGGAAGAGCACGTCGAACCCCTCCTTCGTCTCCGAGGAGCCGTAGTCGCTCTTCCAGGCCCAGCCGATGGTGAACTTGTGGAAGCGCAACATGTCCATGACGCCCACCTGCGGCAGCGCCACGGCGGCCAGCGCCGGGCGCTGGGTCATGACCGCGCCCACCAGCAGTCCTCCGTTCGAGCCGCCGTTCAAGGCCAGCCTCTCCGGCGAGGTCCACTTGTTGGCCTGCAACCACTCCGCCGCGGCGATGAAGTCGTCGAAGACGTTCTGCTTGTTCTTGAGGCGGCCGCCGTCGTGCCAGGCCTTGCCGTACTCGCCGCCGCCGCGCAGGTTGGCCACCGCGTAGACGCCGCCCATCTCCAGCCACACCGCCCGCGAGATGCTGAACCCCGGAAGCATGGGCGCGTTGAAGCCTCCGTAGCCGTAGAGGAGCGTCGGGTTCTTGCCGTCGAGCGCTACGCCCTTCCGGTGGAGCAGGAACATGGGCACCCGGGTGCCGTCCTTCGACGGGTAGAAGACCTGGGTCACCTCGAAGGCGGAGCCGTCGAAGTCGATCCTGGGCTTGCGGAAGACGGTGGACCCGAGCGACGGCACGTCGAGCCGGTAGATGGTGGGTGGGGCGAGGAAGCTCGTGAACGTGTAGAAGGTCTCCTGCTGCGTTCGCTTCCCGCCGAAGCCGGACGCGGTACCGATTCCCGGCAGCGGGAGGTCGGCGATCTTCTTGCCAGCCAGGTCGTGGACCTCCACCGCGCTCTTCACGTCGCGCATCCAGACCGCGAAGAGCCGGTCGCCCACGGAGGAGACCGAGCGGAGCACGTCCGTTCCCTTTCCCTGCGGGATGATCTCCTTCCAGTCCTTCTGCTCGGGCTTCGAGAGCGACACGCCGATCACCCGCTTGCGGGGAGCGTCCTTGTCGGTGAGGAAGAGGAAGCTGTCGCCGATCACGTCGACGAAGTCGTAGGCCGCGTCCATCTTCGCGAGCAGCGGCTCGGGCTTCGCGCCCGGCTTCGAGAGGTCCTGGACGAAGACGACCTGCTCCGGGTTCGTGCCCCGCTGCGCCTCGATGACCAGCCACCTTCCGTCGTCGCTCACGGTGGCCCCGAAGAGCCAGTCCGGCTTGTCGGGCCGCTCGAAGACCAGCTGGTCCTTCTCCTGGGGCGTCCCGGCCAGGTGGTACCAGATTTGGTGGTTCACGTTCAGTGCAGTGAGCTTCTCGCCCTCCTTCGGGGCCGGGTAGCGCGCGTAGTAGAAGCCCTTGCCGTCGCGGGAGAAGGATGCGCCGCTGAACTTGGCCCAGCGCACCTCGTCGGCGAGGTCCGTGCCGGTGTCGACTTCCCGGATCCTCCAGATCTGCCAGTCGGAGCCCGCGTCGGCGATGGCGTAGGCGAGCAGCTTCCCGTCGTCGGAGAAGCCCATCCCGCTGATGGCCACCGTGCCGTCCTTGGAGAGCGTGTTCGGATCGAGCAGAACGCGCCCGTCCTGGGCCGGGTCGTCGGTGACGTGAAGGACCGACTGGGGCTGGAGCCCCGAGTTGCGCATGTAGAAGTAGCGGTTCCCGTGCTTGCCCGGCGCGGAGAACTTCTCGTAGTTCCAGACCTGGGTGAGCCGCTCCCGGATGGCGTCCCGCTGGGGGATCTTGTCGAGGTACGCGCTCGTGACCGCGTTCTCGGCCGCCACCCAGAGCTTGGTCTCGGGGGCGTTGTCGTCCTCGAGCCACCGGTAGGGGTCCTTCACCCGGGTGCCGAAGTAGTCGTCGACCACGTCCACCTTCTTGGTGGAGGGATACGAGGGCTTCGAGACGGCGACCGGAGCCGCTGCGGCGGGGGCGGGCGCTGCGACGAGGGCGAGGGCGAGCAGTTCTGCGAGCACGATTCCTCCAGGTGGGCGGGGCGCGGCGGGCGAAATCCTAGTCCAACCCGGAGCCAAGCGCGCGGTCGATCCCGGAGAGCGCCTCGAGCGCCCCGACCGGAAGCCCCAGGTGCGGCGGCCTGATGTCCGCCTCCCGGGGATTCACCCGGATCACGAGCGCGCCGGGCAGGCGGCCCAGACGATCGGAGAGCCAGCGGATGGTGGCCACCGCCGTCCCGGCGCCGATCTCGAGCACGACCACCCGTCGCTCGCCGTGCTCGTCGAGAAAGGCCTGGAAGCGCCGGCCCTGGACGGCGGAACGATGGGGCAGCCAGGCCCCGTCGCCGAACATGAGGATGTTGGGGCGGGCCACGCGCCGGCAGTGACGGCAGGCGGGGATCCTCTCCGCCCGCATGGTGTCGAGGTCCACCGGCACGTCTTCCGTGCACTCCCAGATCCCGTCGTCGCAGGGCGCCGTGCACTGGAGGTGATGAATGGATCCGTGGACCTCGTGGACCCGGTCCGGATCCCAGCCCGCCTTCTGGAACTGTCCGTCCACGTTGGAGGTGACGGCGAATCCAGGAATCGAGAGCCGCTCCATCCACTGGAGCAGGATCCGGTAGCCGTCGTGGGGAAGGGTGTCCCGGTAGAGGTGGAGCCGGTGGCCGTAGAAGCCCCAGCCGAAGGCCGGATCCTCCTCGAAGCGGTCGGGATTGGCCGCGTCCACGAAGGAGAGTCCGATGCGCTCGTAGGCCGGGTAGGCCTTCCAGAACCCCTGGTCGCCCCGGAAGTCGGGGAGGCCCGAGTCGATGCCCATCCCGGCGCCCGTTGCGACCACGATCGCGCCGGCGCCGCGGATGGCTCGAGCCGCCTCGGCATAGTTCGGCTCTGGGTGGAGCATCTGCCGGCGAGGAAAGCACTCCCCAACTTTCCTGGCAAACGGCCCCTGCCCCGGGCAATATTCCGCCCCATCCCCTCGGCCCTGGAGAACATCTGTGAAGATCGCGAACGGATCGGTGGTGGCCGTCGAGTACAAGCTGCACCTCGGCGACGGCGAGATCATCGACGAATCGGAGGCGGGCAGCCCCCTCTTCTACATCCAGGGCGATGGCAACATCGTGCCAGGCCTCGAGCGCGCGCTGGAGGGACTCGAGGCGGGCGCCACCATCCAGGTGGTGCTCGAGGCGGAGGACGGCTACGGCGCGCACGACCCGCAGGGCGTCCAGGAGGTTCCCAAGGACGCCTTCGGCGCCGAGCTGCCCGAGGTAGGCCACCAGTACACCGCCCGTGGACCGAACGACGAGATGGTGCCCTTCCTGGTGAAGGAGATCCGACCGGACGTGGTGATCGTCGACCTGAACCACCCGCTGGCCGGTCACACCCTTCACTTCGACGTGGCCATCCGCGAGGTTCGCGAGGCCACCGACGAGGAGAAGGAGCACGGCCACGTGCACGAGCCGGGCGGGCACCACCACCACTGAGGATTTCCGGGTTAAAAGGATGGGATGAACATCGCCCGCCTGGCCCGCCTCGCCGCAGCGCTCCCGCTTCTCGCGGTCCTCTCCGTCCCGGCCTTCTCGGCGGCCGACGATGCCGCCGCCGTGCGCCAGGCCGAGGAGGCCATCGCCCTCTTCAAGAAGACCGACCCCTCCATCGGCAAGTTCTTCGAGAAGTCGGTGGGCTGGGCGGTGTTTCCGTCGGTGGTGAAGGGCGCCATCGGCATCGGGGGCGCGGGCGGCTCCGGCGTCCTCTTCGAGAATGGCAAGGCGACCGGCACCACCTCGCTCGGCCAGGTGACCGTGGGGCTCGCGCTGGGTGGCCAGGAATACGCCGAGATCATCTTCTTCGAGAACGCGCTCGCGCTCACGAACTTCAAGGGCGGCAACTTCGCGCTGGCCGCCCAGGTGAGCGCCGTGGCGGCCGCGTCCGGCGCCGCCGCCTCCGCCAAGTACCAGCAGGGCGTGGCGGTCTTCACCGTGGCCATCGGCGGGCTCATGTACGAGGCCAGCGTGGGCGGCCAGAAGTTCGGCTTCACGCCGTTCGGCCAGAAGAAGAAGTAGTGCCGGGAAGCGCTCGCGTTTCCCTTCTCTTCCTGGGTGCGCTCCTCGCGGCGCCAGCCCTGGCGCGCTCCGAGGAGCCATGCACCTGTGACCAGGAGTGCGCGGAACGCATCCGGCACGGCAACGTCTGCGTGGACGGCCACTGCCAGCCCTACGAGGACGCCTGGAGCCTCCTGGACTGGATCGGCCTGGCCCGCGATGGGGCTCGCACGCCTCCACCCTTCGTGCTGCTGCCCGCCATCCTCCCGGCCGTCGGCTACAACCCGGCCATGGGCGCCCTCTTCGGCCTGACCGGCACGCTGGGCATGTACCTGGGACCCCCGTCCACCACCACCATCTCCAGTCTCCAGACGGTGGCGCTCTACTCGACGATGAGCCAGCTCACGCTCCAGATCTCCACGACCATCCTCTCGGCGCGAAACGAGTGGGAGCTCCAGGGAGACTGGCGGTTCCTCCTCTTCAACCAGAAGACCTACGGCCTCGGGACCGGGCCCGCGGCCATGGCGGCGCCACCCTCCGTGGACGACTTCAATCTCCTGCGGCTGCACGAGAACGTGCTTCGCAAGGTCTGGGGGGAGTTCTACCTGGGGCTCGGATACCGGCTCGATCGCTTCTTCGCCGTCCAGGACGGGGGCATGGACCTCCAGGGCCCTTCGCCGGCGCCGGGACCGAACTACGCCTACAGCCATGCCTTTGGCTTCAACCCCCACGAGTACACGGTCTCCGGCCTCACGCTGGCGACGCTCTACGACAGCCGGGACTCGACCATCGCCCCGTACACCGGCTACTACGGTTCGGCGAACTTCACCGTGAGTCCGACCTTCCTCGGATCGTCCCAGGCCAGCACCAGCATGGAAGCCCAGTTCCGGGCCTACGTGCCCATGAACGTGGCAGTCCCCCGCGACGTGCTCGCCTTCTGGATCTACTACCGGGGCATCACCTCGGGCGTCGCCCCGTACCTGTCGCTTCCGGCCATCGGCTGGGACCCGAAGAATCGCACCGGGCGCGGCTACATCCAGGGACGCTGGCGTGGAACCCAGCAACTTTACGGCGAGGCCGAGTGGCGGTTCCGGATCACGAACAACGGGCTCCTCGGGGGCGTGCTCTTCGCGAACGCGGTCTCCTTCGCCTCGCCGGCCTTCCAGTCGAGCGGCCCCGGGTGGAGCTACTCGAGCCCGAAGGTGGGGCTGCTCCAGTACGTGCGGCCGGCCGCCGGGTTCGGCCTTCGTTTCATGATGAACCGCGATTCCCGCACCAACGTCACGCTGGACTTCGCCTTCGGCGAGCGCTCCTTCGGCGTCTGGTTCAACGCAGGCGAGTACTTCTAGTCCGGAGCCAGCGGCTCAGCCGCCCCGCTTCTTCCCGCCGTATCGCCCCTCTGCCGACGCCCCCGCGGCGTGGGAGGGCACCACGTAGGCCAGCACCAGCCGCAGGATGTGCTCCTCGATCTTGCCCGACGAGACCAGCTCGGACCGGTCGAGGATGGCGCGGTTCACGAGCCCCTCCACGGCGGCGACCAGGACGAAGGCGGCCATGTCGACGTCCTTCACCTCGATCCGCTCCAGGTTCTCGGTGAGCCAGGCGGCCACCAGCCGCTCGTAGTTCGTGGAGAGCTCGTGGAGGCGCCGCAGCGCGCCGATGCGCGGAACCTGCTCGACGAGCGCCCGGTGCAGCCGGGGCTCGGCCTGCTGCGCCGCCAGCATGGCGCGGATCATCTCGGTCGCCACCTCCTCCGCGGTGGCGGCGGCGCCGGCATTCTGGAGGCGCCCCGCGATGTTCTCCTGCATTCGGGAGGCGTACTGCTCCATCACCGCGGCGACGAGCGCCTCCTTGCCCGGGAAGTACTGGTAGAGCGAGCCCACGCTCACCCGAGCCTCCTTGGCGACACGATTGGTGGAAAGCGCGTCGTAGCCGTCGCGCACCAGCACGCGCGCGGTGGCGTCCACGATGGCGTCGACGGTGGCGCGGGATCGTTGCTGGGCGGGCTTCTTGCGCGGGGCGGTACGGATGCGAGCCATCACTCGCATTCTAGCCGGTGCGCGACCCGGGGGAAAGCCCCTGCTCGCCAGCGCTCGCGGCGCCCTAGAACTGGACCTGCGCCCCCATCTCCACCACCCGGTTGGGCGGAAGGCCGAAGAAGGCGCTGGCCGGGAGCGAGTTGCGCGCCAGGACGATGAAGAGCCGCTTGCGCCACCGGGGCATGCGGGAGGGGCCGTCGGGGATCAGGGTCTCCCGGCCCAGGTAGTAGGTGGTCTCCATCACGGCGTTCTCGAGGCGCGGGCCGGGGATGGCAAAGGGGGGCAAGGAGGCCAGCAGGGCGGGGACGTTGGGCGTCTCCATGAAGCCGTACCGCCCGACGATCTGATGAATGCCGTTGCCCAGGCTCTTCACCGTCAGTCGCTCGGCGCCGGGCACCACCGGGATCTCCTCGGTGAGGACGGACACGATGAGCACCCGCTCGTGCAGCACCTTGTTGTGCTTCAGGTGGTGGAGCAGCACGCCGGGCGTGCCGTCGGGGTTGGAGGTCATGAAGACCGCGGTGCCGGGAATGCGGTGCGGTGGGTGTCGCTCCAGGTCGGGGAGGAAGAGCCCGAGCGACAGGGACGCGCCCGACAGCTGCTGGGCCATCGCCTCGCGCCCCCTCTTCCAGGTGGAGAGCAGTGCGAAGACGAAGCCGCCCATCACG
The DNA here is from genome assembly GCA_963700085.1 of uncultured delta proteobacterium. Taxonomy (GTDB): domain Bacteria; phylum Myxococcota; class Myxococcia; order Myxococcales; family Anaeromyxobacteraceae; genus CAIOAK01. The sequence goes on along the minus strand of CAVOWI010000016.1, from coordinate 34,874 downwards.
AGCGGGAACCAGCCGCCCTCCTCGATCTTGAAGAGGTTCGCGCCCAGGAAGGAAAGGTCCACGACCAGGAACGCGAAAGTGAGCGGCCAGACCACCCATCGGGTCCATCGCCAGCGATCGCGGGCCACCCGGTGGAAGAGCAACGTGGTGATGGTCATGGTGCCGGTCACGGCGATGCCGTAGGCGGCGGCCAGGTTGCTGGCCGAACCGAAGCCGAGCACCAGCGCCACGGTGCCGACGGCGAGCGCCCAGTTCACCTCGGGGACGTAGATCTGCCCGAACTGGGTGCTCGAGGTGTGCCGCACGGTGAGGCGCGGCGCGTAGCCGAGCTGGATGGCCTGGTTGGTGAGCGAGTAGGCGCCGGAGATGAGGGCCTGGGAGGCCACGATGGCCGCGGCGGTGGCGATGGCCACCATGGGCCAGAGCCCCCATTCCGGCACGCTCCGGAAGAAGGGATTCGAGACCGCCGACGGGTCCCGAAGGAGCAGCGACCCCTGCCCCATGTAGTTGAGGAGCAGGGCCGGCATGGCGACGCCGTACCAGGCGAGGCGAATGGGGCGGCGCCCGAAGTGGCCCATGTCGGCGTAGAGCGCCTCGGCCCCGGTGAGGACCAGCACCACCCCGCCGAGCACGAAGAAGCCCGTGGGGCCGTTGCGCACGAAGAAGGCGATGGCGTGGTGGGGCGAGATGGCCCGGAGCACCGATGGCTCCTGCCATACGTTCCAGGCGCCGATGACCGCGATGCAACCGAACCAGAGCAGCATCACCGGGCCGAACACCGCGCCCACCGTGGCCGTCCCGCGCTTCTGGATGGCGAAGAGCAGGATCAGGATGAGCACCGTGGCCGGGACCACCGCCGCGTGCAGCCGCGGCGCCGCCACGATGAGCCCTTCCATGGCGCCGAGCACGCTGATGGCGGGGGTGATGACCCCGTCGCCGTAGAGGAGCGCCGCGCCGAAGAGCCCGAGCACCAGCAGGGAGCGCCGCCCGCGTTTGGTGGTCTCGGTCTGCCCCACGAGCGCCATCAGCGCGAGAATTCCCCCCTCCCCGCGGTTGTCGGCGCGCATGACGAAGGTCAGGTACTTGAAGGTGACGACGAAGGTCATCGCCCAGACCACGAGCGAGAGGATGCCCAGCACGTTCTCCGGCGTGGGCGCCACCCCGTGCTTGCCTCCGAAGCTCTCCTTGAAGGCGTAGAGCGGGCTCGTGCCGATGTCGCCGTAGACCACCCCCAGCGCCCCGAGCGCGAGGGCGGCCATTGCCGCCCGACCCTTCGACGCGGAACCGTGGGCAGCGGCCGCTCGCCCAGCCAGCAGGCTCGCCGGGCGAGGATCCGGTCGGGGGATGGGATGTGTGGGACGGGTCGTTCAGGCGGGGTGCCTCAGGGAGGACGGCCGACAGGGTTAGCCGATCCGCCGCCCGCGGTCGAGTGCCATGCAGTCGCCGTGCCAGCACCAGCTCCGCGGATCTGCCGTTTCAGGGTCCGAAGCTGCCCTTCACGCCCAGCTGCAACCAGCCGTGCACGGCCTTGTTGGGGATGTTCTGGTCGGTGGTCTGACCGCTGTCCTTCCGGCTGGCCCGGCTGAACTCCCCCACCGATCCGGAGATCCAGGGCCCCACCTTCCAGCCCGGGGAGACGACGACGTCGTAGCCGGCCTGGAGGTTCACGAACTCCCAGCCCCCCACGTCGAGCGCGGTGGCGTAGCCGGGGCCGCTGTACTGGGTGAACAACCACTCGTACCCGGTGCCGACACCCACCCACGGGGTGTCGCCCTGATCGTGGAGCGAGAAGAGCCCCTGGAGGCCCACCCGAAGCCCGGTGAGCTTGCAGGAGTCCCCCACCTTGCACTGGCCGACCTGCAGCACGCTCCAGCCGTACTGGAGGTAGGCCCCGACGAACCAGCGGCGGAAGAGCGTCACCCCGGCATCCAGCTGGAGCGGGATGGAGAGCGTCACCAGCTCGTCGATGAGCAGCGGCCCCGTCGTCGGGTCGGACGACACGCTCCCCATGGGAAAGGCGATCGAGACCCGTGCACCCAGGGTGAACGCGACGGGAGCGACGGGCGGGTCGGCCGGCTGGGCTGGTTCCCCGGCAGTCGCGGGAGCGGCGATTCCGACGGCGAGGAGCGCGGCGACGAGGGTCCCGACCATGCCTCACCCCGGGCCGCACAGGCGCCGGACCGCCTCCACCAGCTCGGCCGCCTCGATGGGCTTGAGCAGGCTCTCGTCGAGACGGATTCCGGGAAGGGCTTCACTCCCAGTTCCGGATAGCGCCAGGAAGGCCGACCCGCCGCAGTCCCCGTCCCCCTGGAGACCGGCGAAGGCCGCCCGCTCCCGGCTGGAGGCGTCGTCGAGGTCCAGGACGACGAGGCGCGGGACGCAGCCGCCCCGGACCGTCTCGAGTGCCTCCGCGGCGGATGCGACCTCGACGACCGAGTAGGCGTTCCTCCGGAGAAGCGCTGTCACCTTGGCGCTGAACCGGACGTCGACGTGGACGAGGAGGACGTCGACCGACGACGACGGCACGCGGTGCTCCGGCGGGGGAGGCGTGATCCGTCCGAGGATCCCATCGGGACGCTCCGGGTCGCTCACTTCGGGTCCATGGCACCGAGCGCGTCGGTGCCCCCGGGCACCCCGCTCACCCGCACCGACTCCTGCATCAGCTTCACGGTGACCTCGGAGAGCCGGGCGGCGTACTTCTTCTGCAGCTCGATCTGCTCGGCCTGCGACGGCGTCTTCACGGTGGTGATCTTCTCCTCGATGAGCTTGCGCCTCCTGGCCAGGGCCTGGAGGCGGGGGACCGCGGCCTTGGCCGAGGCCTCGTCCTTGATGGTGGCCAAGGCCTGGGCGGTCTCGTCCATCACTGCGACGGTCTGCTTCACCAGCGACTCCGCGTCGTCGGGGGCGCAGCCGGCCAGGAGCAGGGCGACGAGAACGGGGAGTGCGAGGATCTTCTTCAAGGATGGCTCCGGGAATGCAGGTGCGGACCCTTTTTCTACCACGGGGCACGCCCGGTCAGGAAATCCCGGCCAGGAGGAGCATGGCCTCCCTCGTCACCGCATCCGGCGCCTCCCAGGTCACCATGTGGCCGGCCCCGGGGACGACCAGCAACCCGTCGCCGGGAAGGCGCTCGCGCAGGAAGGCCGAGTACTTCGGCGGGGTGAGCCGGTCCTCGGCGCCGACCACGATCCGGGCCGGGGCGCGGATGGCCCCGAGCCGATCCATCACGTCGAAGGCGTCACACGCAGTGAAGTCCCCGTGGACCACCCCGGGGGTCACGGCCGCCATCCCTTCTGCGAAGGCCCGCAGGAGCTCGGGGGACGCACCCGCCCCGAAGGAGAAGCCGGCAGCCGCGCTCGCCAGCTCGCTCGCCCGGGCCGGGTCGGCCGACGCGAGCAGGATGGCCGGCGCCACCCGGAGCCGGGCCCCGGTGCCCACGAGAAGCAGGCCGGCGATCCGCTCGGGCGCCTCGAGCGCCAGCGTGAGCGCGATGGCGCCGCCCATCGAGTGCCCGCTCACGACGGCGCTCGCGATCCCCAGGGCATCGAGGAGATCGACGATCCGCCGGGCGTAGGCCTGGACGGCCTTTTCCCCCGGGGCCGGGGAGGCGCCGTGGCCGGGGAGATCGACCGCGATCACGCGCCGGCCGGGAAGACGTCTCAGGGCTTCCGGCCAATGATCGTGCGTTCCTCCCGCCCCGTGAACGAGGAGCAGGGGCGCCCCCGGCGCGCCGGGAGGGGCCTGCTCCTCGAAGGCCACGCCGGCGGCGAGCTTCAGGCCCACTCGCACTCGCAGGTGAAGTGGCGGAGGTACCTCGACTGCTTCACGATGCGAACCCCGCGGACCTCGGAGGCCTTGGCCTTCACGTCGGCGATGACCTCCCCGGCGAAGTCGAAGTGACTCTGCGTGTACATGCGGCGCGGGAAGGCCAGGCGCACCAGCTCCATGGCGTGGAAGCTCTCGCTGCCGTCCTCGCCCCGCTTGCCGAACATCACCGAGCCGATCTCGACCCCGCGGATGCCTCCCTCCAGGTAGAGCGCGTTGGCGAGCGCCCAGGCCGGGTAACGCTCCACCGGCATGTCGGGGAGCACGGTTCGGGCGTCGATGTAGACGGCGTGCCCGCCGGTGGGGCGCACGAACCCCACCCCGGCCGCCTCCAGCTTCTCCCCCAGGTACTCGGCGGTTCGCAGCCGGTAGCGCAGGTATTCCTCGTCGAGTACCTCCTCGAGCCCCACCGCCATGGCCTCGAGGTCGCGCCCGGCCAGGCCGCCGTAGGTGGGGAAGCCCTCGGTGAGGATGAGCATGTTCCTCACCCCCTCCAGCCAGTCCTCGTGGCGCAGCGCCAGGAAGCCGCCGATGTTCACCATGCCGTCCTTCTTGGCGCTCATGGTGCAGCCGTCGGCCAGCGCGAACATCTCCTGGGCGATGCGCTTGACCGGCACGCCGGCGTAGCCCGGCTCGCGCATCTTCACGAACATGGCGTTCTCGGCGAATCGGCAGGCGTCGAGGATGAGCGGCTTGCCGTGGCGGTGCAGGAGCGCCGCGTAGGCGCGCAGGTTCTCCATCGACACCGGCTGGCCGCCGCCGGTGTTGTTGGTCACGGTGATCATCCCGAAGGGGACCTTGCCGGCCTCGCGCCGGAGCAGGTCCTCGACCCGGTCGAGGTCGATGTTCCCCTTGAACGGGTGGATCGTGCGCGGCTCGAGCCCCTCTCGGATGACCAGGTCCTGGGCCTCTGCGCCGCTCCACTCGAGCAGGGCGCGGGTGGTGTCGAAGTGGCAGTTGCTGGGGACGACGTGGCCGGGCTTGCAGACCGTTCCGAAGAGGATGCGCTCGGCGGCCCGCCCCTGGTGGGTGGGAACGAAGTGGGCGTAGCCGGTCAGGTCCTGCACCACCGACTCCAGCCGGTAGAAGCTGCGGGCGCCGGCGTAGCTCTCGTCGCCCAGCATGATGGCCGCCCACTGGCGCGTGCTCATGGCGCCGGTGCCCGAGTCGGTGAGCCAGTCGAGGAGCACGTCCTCGGCGCGGAGCTGGAAGACGTTCAGCTTGGCCGCCTCCAGCAACCGTTCCCGCTCTGCGCGGGTGGTCATCCGGATGGGCTCGACCGACTTGATCCGGAAGGGCTCGATGAGCGTCTTCGGCATGAGGCGAGGTGTATCACCCCGGTCGTCGACCCTGAAAGTCGCCTCATTATCCTGGAGGGGGCTTCCAAGTTCGGCTCCGAACGTGCCATTCCAGTTCCTTCGCCCCGCCGCTTCGCCCGCCGGAGGATCCCGATGCCCGTTCGCCAGTTCCGCAAGGTCATGGCCGCCAACCGCGGCGAGATCGCCATCCGAATCTTCCGGGCCTGCACCGAGCTCGGCATCCCCACCGTCGCCATCTACTCGGAGGAGGACCGGCTCTCGCTGCACCGCTACAAGGCAGACGAGGCCTATCCCGTCGGCAAGGGCAAGAAGCCCATCGACGCCTACCTGGGCATCGACGAGATCGTCGAGCTGGCCCGCCGCGTCGGGGTCGACGCCATCCACCCTGGCTACGGCTTCCTGGCCGAGAACGCCGACTTCGCCGACGCCTGCGAGAAGGCCGGAATCGCCTTCATCGGCCCCACCGGCGCCATGATGCGCAGCCTGGGCGACAAGGTGGCGGGGCGGCGAGCCGCCGTCGCGGCGGGCGTCCCGGTGGTCCCCGGCACACCCGAGCCCATCCTCCACGACGAGCAGGCGCTGATCTTCGCCCGCCAGCACGGCTACCCCATCATCGTGAAGGCCGCAGCCGGCGGCGGCGGGCGCGGGATGCGGGTGGCCCGCAGCCAGAAGGAGCTGCTCGAGGGGCTGGTCTCGGCGCGCAGCGAGGCCCAGGCCGCCTTCGGCAACCCTGCCGTCTTCCTGGAGCGCTACGTGGAGAACCCCAAGCACCTCGAGGTGCAGGTGCTCGGCGACGCCCACGGCGGCCTGGTCCACTTCTTCGAGCGCGACTGCTCGGTGCAGCGCCGACACCAGAAGGTGGTGGAGTTCGCGCCTTCCCTGGCGCTCTCCCCGGCCCAGCGCGCCGCCCTCTGCGAGGACGCGCTCCGCATCGCCCGTCAGGTCTCCTACCGCAACGCCGGCACCATCGAGTTCCTGCTCGACGGCGAGGGGCGCCACTTCTTCATCGAGGTGAACCCGCGCATCCAGGTGGAGCACACCGTCACCGAGATGATCACCGGGCGAAATCTCGTGCAGGCCCAGATCCGGGTGGCCCAGGGGTACCGGCTCGCCGACCCGGAGATCGGGCTCGCCTCCCAGGACGACATCCAGATGCGCGGCTTCGCCATCCAGTGCCGCATCACCACCGAGGATCCCCAGAACGGCTTCGCCCCCGACTTCGGCACCATCAAGGCCTACCGGACCGCGGGCGGCGCCGGCGTCCGCCTCGACGCCGGCAACGGCTTCACCGGCGCACAGATCACGCCGCACTACGATTCACTTTTGGTGAAACTGTGCACCTGGGGACTCTCCTTCCAGGAGGCGGGGCGCATCATGCACCGCTGCCTGCAGGAGTTCCGGGTTCGCGGGGTGAAGACCAACATCCCGTTTCTCGAGAAGGTGGTCACCCACCCGGTCTTCCTGGACGGGCGCGCCGACACCTCCTTCATCGACCGGCATCCGGAGCTGCTCCTCTCCGCCCAGAAGAAGGACCGCGGCTCGAAGCTGCTCGGCTGGATCGGCGAGGTGATCGTCAACGGTTCGCCCGGCGTGCAGAAGCCGCTGCGCTCCAGCGAGCTGCGCGAGGCGCCGCTGCCCCGCGTGGACCTGGCCTCGCCACCGCCCCCGGGCAGCCGCGACATCCTGCTGGCGCGCGGGCCGGAGGGGCTGGCCGCCTGGGCCCGGGAGCACAAGGGGTTGCTCTTCACCGACACCACCATGCGCGACGCGCACCAGTCGCTGCTGGCCACCCGGGTTCGCAGCCACGACCTCCTCCGCATCGCCCCGGCCACCGCTCGGCTCGGGGCCGGGCTCTTCAGCCTGGAGCTGTGGGGCGGCGCCACCTTCGACGTGGCCATGCGCTTTCTCAAGGAGGATCCCTGGACGCGCCTCCAGCGGCTGCGCGAGGCCATCCCCAACGTGCTCTTCCAGATGCTGCTGCGCGGCTCGAACGCGGTGGGCTACACCAACTACCCGGACAACGTGGTGGAGCGCTTCGTCGAGGAGGCCGCCTCGAGCGGCGTCGACGTCTTCCGGGTCTTCGACGCGCTCAACTGGACGAAGGGCATGACCGTGGCCATGGAGGCGGTCCGGCGCAGCGGGAAGGTCTGCGAGGCGGCCGTGTGCTACACGGGCGACATCACCGATCCGAGGCGGGACAAGTACCCGCTCGCCTACTACGTGTCGCTGGCCCGGGAGCTGGAGCGCATGGGCGCGCACTTCCTGGCCGTGAAGGACATGGCGGGGCTTCTCAAGCCCATGGCGGCACGCAAGCTCTTCACGGCGCTGAAGGCCGAGGTGGGCATCCCGGTCCACCTCCACACCCACGACACCTCCGGCGTGGCCTCCGCCACGGTGCTGGAGGCCGCGGCGGCCGGCGTGGACGTGGTCGACGCGGCGCTGTCGTCGCTCTCCGGGCTCACCGCGCAGCCCAACCTGAACAGCCTGGCCGCGGCGCTCTCCGGCACCGAGCGCGACCCCGGGCTGGACCTGGCCGGCCTGCAGCGCCTCGCCGACTACTGGGAGACCGTCCGGGAGTGGTACGCGCCCTTCGAGTCGGGGCTGCGCAGCGGAACCGCAGAGGTCTACTGGCACGAGATCCCGGGCGGCCAGTACTCCAACTACCGGCCGCAGGTGGCCGGAATGGGCCTCCTCGACCGCTGGGAGGAGTGCAAGGACATGTACCGGAAGGTGAACATCCTCTTCGGGGACATCATCAAGGTCACGCCCACCTCCAAGGTGGTGGGCGACATGGCCCTGTTCATGGTGAAGAACGACCTCCAGCCGGAGGACGTTCTGGCCCGCGGCGAGGACCTGGCCTTCCCCGAGTCGGTGGTCGGGCTCATGAAGGGCATGCTGGGCCAGCCCCACGGCGGCTTCCCGAAACGGCTCCAGGAGGTGGTGCTGAAGGGGCAGGAGCCCATCCACTGCCGGCCCGGCGAGCTGCTCGAGCCCGCCGACATGGACGGCGAGCGGAAGAAGGCCGAGGAGCGGGTGGGGGGCCCGGTGGACGCGAAGGGGCTGGTGAGCTGGCTCCTCTACCCCAACGTCTACCCCGAGTTCCGCCGGCACCTCGACGACTACTCCGACACCTCCGTCATCCCCACCCCGGCCTTCCTCTACGGCCTCGACCCCGGCCAGGAGACCTCGGTGGAGATCGAGCCGGGCAAGATCCTCATCATCAAGCTCAACGCGGTGGGCGGCCTCCAGGTCGACGGGACGCGCAGCGTCTACTTCGAGCTGAACGGCGAGGCCCGCGCGGTCACGGTGCGCGACCGGGCGGCCACCACCAGCAAGGCCGTGCGCCAGAAGGCCGACCGGGCGAACCCCAAGCACGTGGGCGCGCCCATGCCCGGCCAGGTGCTGAAGGTGAACGTGAAGGCCGGGGGCGCCATCCGCGGCGGGGACGTGCTGCTCGTCACCGAGGCCATGAAGATGGAGACCAACGTGAAGCTGAAGGCCGACGCGGTGGTGGCCGAGATCCTGGTGAAGGACGGCGACAAGATCGAGAAGGACGACCTCGTCGCCGTGCTGGCGTGAGCGGGCTCTGCCGGACCGGTCAGTTCCAGTAGTAGCGGAAGTTGATCCAGGCGAGCGTCGAGTCCGAGACCTGCTGGCTCTCCAGCCGGCCCTTCCTCCAGTCGATCTCGAGGCCGAGCGCCAGGTCCGGCCGGCCCGGTGTAGTAGAGCCCCACGCCGTAGTCCTGTGTCGTCGTGACCCCGTTGCCGCCGATCGGCGACGTGATCGGAGTAGACGGCGTTCAGGCCGAGGGGGAGCCAGGAGAGGAGCGGCTTCGCGTCGAAGTCGGCCAGGAACGCGAAGCGTGGTGCCGTTCTGGGAGATGGACGCCTTGCCCGTCTTGGTCGGCGCGATGAACTTGCCGTTCACGGTGAAGCCCAGGTACGGCAGCGGCGCCCAGGATCCGGACGAGGCCGCCGATGTAGGTCACGGTGTTCGACGACTGGAGGAGTTGCCCGAGGTCGACCTGGCAGTTCTGCGGGTCGATCAGGCACGCGTCGACGATGTCCCTGGCTCCCTGGGCGATGAGGAGGCTGTAGACCGGGCCGTAGCTCATGTCGAAGCGTGGCGGCGAAGCGGAATTGCTTGCCCACCGGGAGGCTTCCCTTCACGCCGACGACTACCGGTGATCCGGGCCGTGGAGCCCACGGCGATCACCGCCCCGTTCCCGGTGCCCAGGTAGGCGATCGTGTTGAGCGCCGCGCGGGCCGACAGGTACTCGAGGAACCGGACGTCCATGGCGAGCCCCACCCCGAGGCCGGTGAAGCCGTACCACTTGCTGTCCGGCAGGACCACGGGTGGAGGTGGAGCTCAGCTGGACCGAGGGCCCCAGGGCGTTCCCGCTTCCGAGGCCGAAGGACAGCCCGAAGGCGGTGTAGGAGAACGGATCGTCGATGAGGTGGGAGGGAAGGAAGAAGTGGCCGTTCAACTCGCGCCCCATCTTCTCCGGCCGGGGCGGGCTTGGGGGTCTGGGCAACCAGGACCACCGTCGTGGTCGCTCCGGTCGCGTCCGGCGCCTGGACGGCGGGCTCCGCGGCGGAGGTCGTGGAAGAGGCGACCAGCGCCGACATCGCGAGGACTGCAAGGCTCGATCTCATGGTTCCCCCAGGGTGAAAAGAGCGGTCCGGGCATCCTAGCGGATCCATCGGCCAGGTGCGCGACTCGCTGGCGACCCGGACGGGTTACCCGGACTGCCCGGCCGTCACCGCGGCGAGCACGCGCTCCAGGTCCGTGGTGAGATACGGCTTTCCGAGCACGCCCGCGAACCCGAATCTTCCGGGGTCGGCCATGACGCCCTCCTCGAAGTAGCCGCTGCAGGCGATGGCCACGACGCTCCGGTCGATCTCCCGGAGCCGCTCGAGCGCCGCCGCGCCGCCCATTCCTCCCGGCACGGTGAGGTCGAGGATGACGACGTCGGGCGGGTCGCCTTCTGCAAAGCGACGGCGGTACGCCTCGACCGCCTCCTCGCCGGTTACCGCCGTCTCGACCTCCATCCCCAGCTTGCGCAGGAGCCTCGCGCCAACCTTCAGGACGAGCGGCTCGTCGTCCATCAGGAGGACGCGGAGCCGCCTTGGCGGCGCGGGCTCGACCGACCCGGCGGGGGGCTCCGCCGCGCCTTCCTGCGCGCCCACCTTTCCCTGGGCGGCGGGCAGGAGCAGCGTGAGGGTGGTCCCGTCGCCGACCCTCGAGGCGATGGAGAGGAGGCCACCGTGGCGCCTCGCCATCGAGTACGAGGTGGTCAGCCCGAGCCCGGTCCCGGTGGAACGGGTGGTGAAGAACGGATCGAAGACCTTTGCCAGGAGGTGCGCCGGGATCCCGTGCCCGGTGTCCCGGATCGAGATCTGGACGTAGGCGCCGGCCGGCAGTGGCGGTGCCTCGCCACGGGCGAGTTGACGCTTCCCGGCCCGGATGAATACCTCGCCGGCGCCCGGCGTGGCCTGCCGGGCATTCACCAGCAGGTTGTTGAGGATCTGGCTCATCTGCCCTTCGTCGGCCTCGATCGACGGCAGTTCCGGGGAGACCTCGATGTACGAGCGGAGCGAGGAACCGCCCAGTCCCAGCCTGACCGCGTCCTCGAGGAGCTTCGCCACCGAGAGGATCTTCCGAACCGGGGCACCCCCGGTGGAGAAGGTGAGAAGCTGCCGGGTCAGGTCGCGAGAGCGGGCCAGCGCCGACAGGGCCACCTCGAGCTCTTGCGCGGCCGGCGTTTCCGGGTCCAGCTGGCCTCGCGCCAGCTCCACCTGCCCGAAGACGGCGGTGAGCAGGTTGTTGAAGTCGTGGGCGATCCCGCCGGCGACCAGGCCGAGCGACTCGAGCCGCTGCGAATTGCGAACCTCGTCCTCGGCCTTCACCCGCTCGGTGACGTCGAGCAGGGTGACGAGCATGGCGGGGCGCCCCAGGTGCTGGATGGAGCGCGCCCTCTGCTCCGCGAACCGGACCGAGCCGTCCGGCCGAAGCACCCGGTAGGTGACGGGTCCGATGGTTCCGGCAACGGCCTCCCCTGCCTCGACGGCGTCGCCGACCACGATGGGCCTGTCCGGGGGAAGGATGTGCGTCCTGGCCTCCTCGGACGTCATTCCAATGAACTCGGCCACCGGGATGCCGGCCAGCTCGCTCACCGCCGGATTGGCGTAGGCGATCCGATCGTCCTGGACGATGAGGATGCCGGTCACGGAGCGCTCGGCGATCACGCGGAACTTCTCCTCGGCCTCGTGGCGCGCCGTGACGTCCGCGAGTACCCCGACGAGATTTCCGTCCATCCCCGCGCCGGCCTCCTCCCGGGAGAGCGTGACCTCACACCAGAACACGGACCCGTCCTTGCGGATGCCTCGCCGCGCGACGACCCCTGTCGCTCGTTCCCCGGATCGGACCTGGCGGGCGATCTCCTTGCCCACGTCGCGGTCGTCCGGATGGGAGATGTCGTCGCGGGTCATCCCCCGCAGTTCCTCGGAAGACCAGCCCGTGATCTCGCAGTACCTGGCATTCACCTTGAGGAAATGCCCGTCGGGGCCCACGGTGAAGATTCCCATCGGCGCCCGCTCGAAGATGATCCGGTAGCGGGCCTCGCTTTCCTGGAGCGAACGGGCGAGCCCGATCGTCCGGGAGCGAGCACGCCGGCTGGCGACCAGCGCCGCCGACAGGCCGGTGAGGAGGAGGACGACGACGGCCATCGCCGCGATTTCCACCCCGGGGCTGCGCTGGCGGGCGGCGATCAGGAAGGGTTCGCCGGCGGTGAAGCGCAGGGTCCAGGTTCGCTGGTTGACCTGAAGGGGGACGGTGAGGGAGAAGAGCGCGGATTGGGGCCGGGCCGCGCCCCCCAGGCTGTCGTGGAGGAGGTTTTCGGTGCCTGTCCCGGGTCCGTCGTAGATCTCCAGCCGGATGTCTCTCGGCTCGGCCCCGAGGATTCCTTCCATGAGGTCCCGCATGCGCAGTGGGGCGTAGACCCAGCCCACGAGCGCCGCGCGGCGGGCCGCCTCGGTCGTCGGTTCGGGGCCATTTGCGTAGACCGGGAAGAAGGTCAGGATGCCGGGCTGGGCGTCGTTCTCGCCTTCCTGGACGAGCGCGACCTTGCCCGACGTGGCGGAGTCGCCGCGGTCCCTGGCGTGCTCCATCGCAGACCGCCGGGTCGGCTCGGCGAAGCCGTCGTACCCGAAGGCTCGCACGTTCCTTCCGGAGAAGGGCTCCAGGTAGATGACGCTCGTGTACGCCTGGCGCGGTCCCGGTGGCCTCACGGAGAAGTCCGGAAAGCCCTCCGCGCGGACCCTGCTCACCAGCTCGTCGAGGTGGTCTGGCGGGATCCAGAGGGAGAAGCCGACACCCTGGATCCCGCGGTAGGCCACCCCGAGCTGGAGCTTCTCGACGTAGCGCCGGAATTCGGCGCGCGTGACCTCCTCGGACGACGCGAAGAGCCCGACCGCCCCGCGGAGGATTTGGTCGTACGCCTCGAGCCGTTCCGAAGTCTTCGAGACCACCCGACCCGAGTCGGCCTGGAAGTGAGCGTCGACCAGCCGCCGCTGCCTCGCGGCGAGGTCCTGCCCCCAGAGCAGCATCCACGCCGACGAGACGAGGAACACCGCGACCGGCAGGATGCCGATCCATCGGGCTTCGGCTGGGCGCTCGGTCGATTCGGCCATGACCCCTCGGCGGCGGCCATCAACCCGTCAATTTTCCCACGCGGCGGCTTCAGGCTTCGAGGTCAGAAGGGGCCTGCCGACCCGTCCGGATCGTACGGGGGGTCCGGACAGGCCTTATGCTGGCCAGGTGAACTCCCTCCGGACCCTTGCCCTCGCGTCCCTTCTCGCCCTGGCCGGTTGCGCCACGCTCGACTCGGCATCCCAGCCCACCGTCCCGATCCCCATGTCCTCGGTGCCCCCCGGAAGGCCCGGCCAGAACCCGGGATCCTCCGGCGAGGTCCTCTGGGCCGGCCCGACGCAGGCCCAGCCCTCCAGGCGCGCCACCTTCGACGACTGGCTGGTGAGCGGGCCAAACGTGAAGATCGGCCGGCGTCCCGACGGGGTGTGGGTGGGAACGATCCTGGGCCGGCCGGTCACGCTCACTCCGACGATGGGCAACATCGCCGGCGCGGGAGTCGACCTCGCCATCGAGTGGCACGGGACGGGCACCTGGATCACCGGCACCTGCTTCGACGCGCCGGTTCGGTTCGAGGTCTCGGGTACCCGCGTGAAGGGCACCGCCGGCGCGAACGTCTTCGACCTGCCGGCGCTCGGGCCGGGCCAGTTCGGCGGCCAGGCTGGACTGCTCACCCTGTCCGGGTCGGCGGCCAGGACCGACGCCGCCATGCCCCAGATGGCGCTGGCGCTCCTCGCGGTGCTCCTCCGGTAGCCTCTACGGCGCGATCACCAGTCCCAGGGTGAGATCGCCCTGCAACAGCGGGACGCCCGCGTTCACTCGCAGTACGGCGCCGTTGGGCCCGGACAGGAAGGTGCCCGAGTTGAAGTAGACCGGCATGAAGGCCCGGGCCTCGACCCGCAGCCCGATGGCGTCGGAGAGGAACCACTTCACGCCCAGCCCCAGGTTGAAGGCGAAGAGCCAGGTGTCGGCCGGCTGGATCGTCGCGGCTCCTGGCACCTGCACGTCGGAGGGGTGGAACCAGGCCATGCCCAGGCCGCCGGCCAGGAATGGCTCCACGCTCCCTTGCTGGAAGGTGGTCAACCCGCCGAGCTGCAGATACTGGGTGGTCACCGGGAAGGACGGGCTCGACGCGTAGAACGGGCTGGTCGACTGGAAGCGGGCCCGGGGCCGGGCAAAGGCGTAGAGGATCTCGATCTGCGACTTGCCGTCCACCTGGATGTTGAGGGTCGCGCCGAGGTCCGGTGCGGCGTCGAAGACCACCGAGCCGCTCGAGGTGTTCACCTGCGTGCTCCAGAAGAGCCCGGCGAACGGGGTGATCTCGAGGTTGCGAGGCGAAGGCTCGACGTACACGTAGGACTGGGCAGCGGCAGGGCCGGCGGCGAGGCACAGCAAGCCGGCCGCGACCCAGGTTGCCCGTCGAGATCCCATTCGGTGCTCCTCCGGGCGGGAGCGTAGCAGCCGGCCCAGCAGCGGGGTATCTTCCGGCTCGAGCCATGAAGCTCATCCTTCGCGGAATATTCTGGTTCGGTCTCTACGTCTTCCTGGTCACCTTTCCGCTCGTCGTGGCGGCACTGTCGGTGCCGCGAAGCGGGTCGGCCTCGCTGCTCGTCGACCTGGCCGACGGGCTCGGATACTTGGCGCTGGCCATGCTGGCGCTGGAGATGGCGCTCGTCTCCCGGGTGGACGAGGCCGCCGGCGCCTTCGGCCTCGACGCGCTTCTCCAGTTCCACCGCGAGGCGGGCATCGGCGCGCTCCTTCTCGTGGTGGCCCACGCGGTGCTGCTCCTCTCGAGCGGCGGCTACCCGCTCGCCGCCCTGGGGCTCTCCGCCTCGGTTCCGCTGCCGGTGCGCCTGGGAACCCTGGCGGCGGCGGCCACCGCGCTGCTCGTCCTCCTCGCGGTGGCGCGGCGCCGGATGCACGCGAGGTACGAGACCTGGCAGCTCGTCCACGGGTTGCTGGCGGTGACCCTGGTGGGGCTCGCCGCCGCACACGTGGCCACGGTGGGCCGCTTCGCAGCCTCCACGCCCATGCGCGTCCTGGGCGTCCTCTACCTGGCGCTCTTCCTGGGGATCCTCCTGCGATACCGGGTGCTGCGGCCGCTGGCGCTGCTCCGCAAGCCCTGGGAGGTGGTGGCCAACCTGGCCGAGCTGGGCGCCTCGCGGACGCTGGTGCTCCGCCCGGTGGCCCATCCGGGGTTCTCCTTCCAGCCGGGCCAGTTCGCCTGGCTCAACATGGGGCGCACCCCTTTCCACCTGGAGCAGCACCCCGTCTCCATGTCCTCCGGAGGCGACGTGCCGCCCGGCGGCGAGCTGTCGTTCACCATCCGTGACCTGGGCGACTGGTCGGGGAAGGTCGTGCCGGCGCTGCGCCCCGGGCACCGGGTCTGGGTGGACGGGCCCTATGGCGTCTTCTCCCCCGACCGCGAGGAGGGGCCGGGGTACGTCCTCCTGGGTGGCGGCATCGGCATCGCGCCGCTGGTCTCGATGATCGAGACGCTGGCCGGCCGCGAGGACCGCCGGCCGGTGGTGCTCCTCTACGGCGCCCATCGCGAGGAGGACCTCACCCTGCGGGAGCGGATCGAGGCATTGCGTTCGCGACTCGACCTGCGCATCGCCTACGTGCTCGAGCACCCGCCGCCGGGGTGGACCGGGGAGTCCGGCTACATCGACGAGGCCGTGCTGCGCCGCCACCTCCCGCACGACCACCGGCGCTTCCAGTACTTCGTCTGCGGTCCGGCGCCGCTCATGGACGCGATGGAGCGCACCCTGCCCTCCCTCGACATCCCCGCGGAGCGGATCCACGCCGAGCGCTTCGACATGGTGTAGGGGGGACCTTGAACCACCGCATCGTCGCCACCATCGTCCGGCTCGTCCTCGTGCTCTTCGCGGCGAGCGGCCTGGTCTTCGCGCTGGCGGTGCGGAGCCCTGCACCATCCGGCCGGGGGCTTCCCGCGACCCACCGCAACTTCGCCGGGGACACCTGCGGCACCTGTCACGCGCCGCCGTGACCAACTCCGGCCGGGAAGTGTAGAGTCCTCCTCCATGCTCTGCCGGGAGTGCGGTTCCGACCGACTTCGCCCATCGCCACCGCGCGGCCCGCTCGAGGCGGCCGTGCGCGCCTGGACGAAGACCCGTTACCACGAGTGCGTGGTCTGCGGCTTGCGGTCCCGCTTTCCTCGGAGCCCTCGCGACTCGTCCGACCCGGGGGTCGACGTGGTCTTCTGGCTGGCCGTTGTCCTGCTCGGCGTGGGCTTCGTCTTCCTGCTGCTCCGGGTGGGCTGAGGGCGCGCCGCCTCGGCCATGGCCACCACGGCCGGGTGGCTTGCCGTCCTCGTGCCGCGTGAGCCTGTGGTGCCGTGTCCTAGCGGAGCAGGCCCAGGATGCCGGCCATGATCCCCTTCTGCTCCGGACGGGCGATGAGGTCGATCTCTCCCCGATCGAGGAACAGGCCGCCGCAGGCGAAGCAGAGGTCGGCATCCACGCCCCGGAAGGCGACGGTCCTCAGCTCCATGCCACACTTCGGGCAGCGCATGTGGTGGAGGGCCCGGAGCCGCTCCTGCTCGGCTTCGCCGGTCTGCAGCTTCACCGCCAGCGCAAGCCGGCGCTTCTTCTCGGCATCCTCGCGTACGAAGAACTCGTCCTCCGCGCTCGACGGCTTCTGGACTCTCGTCTCGGCCATGTCGTCCTCTCCTCTCGGGGTCAGTGCAGCTGGGGGCGGCGGGGCATGGAGCCGCGGGTCAGGTTCGTCGTGGAGGTGTCGAGCGCCATCGCGCGGAGCCGCCGGATTCGCTCCTCGGCCGGCGGGTGGGTCGAGAAGAGCCGGGTGAGCCCGCCCGTCGCGCCGAAGGGGTTCACGATGTGGAGGCTCGCCGTGGCCGGCTCGACCTGGGCGGGCGCCGCCTCGGCATCCGCGTGCAGCTTCTCGAGCGCGCTGGCGAGCGCGAGCGGGTCGCCGGAGAGGCGCGAGCCGCTCTCGTCGGCCAGGTACTCGCGCGAGCGGGAGATGCCGAGCTGCACGAGGGTCGCTCCGATGGGGGCCATCAGCATGAAGAGCAGGCCTCCCGCGGTGGAGCCCTGCTCCTCGCCGTCCCGGCTCCCGAACAGGCCGGAGAGGGCCAGGACGTGGGCCAGGTGGGTGACCGCCGTGGCCAGCCCCGCCGCCACGGTGGCCACCAGCACGTCGCGGTTCACCACGTGGGCGATCTCGTGGGCCAGCACGCCGCGGAGCTCGCGCGGGGAGAGGATCTCGAGCAGCCCACGGGTGACGGCCACGGCGGCCCTCTCCGGGCTGCGCCCGGTGGCGAAGGCGTTGGCATGGGGCGCGTCGATGAGAAAGACGCGCGGCTTGGGAAGGCCCGCCTTCGAGGACAGCTCCTCCACCATCCGGTGGAGCTCGACCGCCTCCCCGCGCGACACCTCCCGCGCCCCGGACATGCGGAGCACCAGCCGGTCCGAGAAGAACCAGGCGAAGAGGTTCATGCCGAGCGCCAGGGCGACGGAGCCCCAGAGCCACTGCGGGCCCAGCGCGCCGCCGGCGGCGACGACGAGCGCCGAGAGGGCGCCGAGGAGAACGATGGTCTTCAGCTGGTTCATGTGCGGCCTCCGATGCCAGGAACCTAAGCGCGGGCCGCCGCCGGACCATCACGAAATATGTACCATATACTTAGCTTGAATCTAAGTATTGCTGCGACGCCCCTTCCCCTCGCGCGCCGCCTCGGCCATGGCCACCACGGCCGGGTGGCGCAGCCGCCGCTCCACCGAGATGGCGTAGAAGCGCTCCCGGATCTCGTCGGTCCGACCGATCACGCCAACGTCGAACTGGGTGCAGACCTCCTTCTCGATCCGGGTGGGGGCCGCGAAGAACCCCATGCCGCGAGCGCCGAAGGCCTTGAGCAGCGCGCTGTCGTCGAACTCGCCGGCGACGATCGGCTCGACGCCGCGCGCCTCGAACCATCGCTCCAGCGAGTGCCGGAGCGCCGTGCCCGGGGACGGCAACAGGACCGGTGCGCCGGCGAGCGAGCCCGGGAACCCCTTCTTCAGCCCCGCCAGGGCCGGCCCGGCCAGGAAGGTGACGCCGCATTCGGCGACCAGGTGGCTGAAGGCCTTCACCTTGACGTCCTCGGGCGGCGGGCTGTCGGAGAGCACCACGTCGAGCTCGTGGACGGCCAGCGCTCCCAGGAGCGCCACCAGCGCCCCCTCCCGGCAGACCAGCCGCATGTCCTTCACGGCGTGAACGGCCGACTGGAGCAGCTGCTCGGCCAGGAGCTTGGGGATGACGTCGGCGATGCCGACCGCGAACGGGATGCGGTCGCGGGTGGGGATGCCCTTCAGCGCCCGCTGCATCTCGCGGCCGGTGTGGAAGATGTCGTCGGCGTAGCGCAGGACGGTGCGCCCCACGTCGGTGAGCACCAGCCCGCGGCCGCGGCGCTCGAGGAGCGGGTGACCGAGGGCGCCCTCGAGCGTCTTCAGCTGGCTGGAGATGGTGGGCTGGGAGAGGCGCAGCTCCTGGCTGGCCCTGGCGATGCTGCCGGCGCGGGCCACGACCCAGAAGTAGTGGAGGTGGTGGTAGTTGAGCCATTCCATACATTCACTATACCTCAGTCATGACGCGAAACTTCGTATTGTTTACCGAACCCGGACCCGGCTAGATCATCGCCTCGCGACGACTCCCGCCGCGCCTGGAGAGAACGAAGACGATGGAGACCGGCATTCTCGAATGGGCGGGCTTCCTGGCCTTCGTGCTGGCGATGCTGGCGCTCGACCTGGGCGTCTTCAACCGCAAGGACCACGTCGTCGGCCCCCGCGAGGCGCTGGGCTGGTCGGCGCTCTGGGTGTCGCTGGCGCTCTGCTTCGGCGGCTACGTCTGGCTCCGCTTCGGCAGCGAGACCGGGATGCAGTACCTGACCGGCTACGTCATCGAGAAGTCGCTCTCGGTCGACAACATCTTCGTCTTCGTCGTCATCTTCGGCGCGCTGGGCATCCCGCCCATCTACCAGCACCGGGTGCTCTTCTGGGGCATCCTCTCGGCGCTGGTGATGCGCGGCGCCATGATCGCCGCCGGGGCGGCGCTGATCTCCCGCTTCCACTGGATCATCTACGTCTTCGGCGCCTTCCTGATCCTCACCGGCGTGAAGCTCCTGTTCGCCGGCGGCGCCGCCGACCACCCGGAGAACAGCGCGGTCTTCAAGTTCCTCCGCCGCATCGTCCCGGCCAGCCCGCACCTCGACGGCAACCACTTCTTCACGAAGGCGAACGGCAAGTGGCTGGCCACGCCCCTCTTCTTCGCGCTGGCCCTCATCGAGGTCACCGACGTGATCTTCGCGGTCGACTCCATCCCGGCCATCTTCGCGGTGACCAGCGACCCGTACATCGTCTTCACCTCCAACGTCTTCGCCATCCTGGGCCTGCGCTCCCTCTACTTCCTGCTGGCGGGTTACGTGGAGAAGTTCACCTACCTGAAGCCGTCGCTGGCCTTCGTCCTCGTGTTCGTGGGCGGGAAGATGGCGCTCATCGACGTGGTGAAGATCCACGCCGCGGTCTCGCTGGCGGTGGTGCTGTCCATCCTGGCCATCGGCATCGTCGCCTCGGCGATCCGCAACAAGCGCAACGCCGCCCGCAAGGGCGCCACGGCGCTGCCGGAGCGCGTGAGCTGACCGGGGAAGGCGATCAGCGCACCGGCGCGGGCCTGCGCTGGCGAAGCGCACGCGGCCTCGGCGGTCCGCCCCTGCCGCGCGTAGACGTCGGCCAGCAGGCCGTAGGTCTCCCCGTATCCCGGCTCGGCCCGCAGCAGCGCCTCGAGCGTGGCCGCCGCGCCCTTCAGGTCGCCTGCACGCGCCTGGTAGAAGCCCAGCGTCCACGCGTAGCGCGGATCCCCCGGGCGCAGCGCCGCCGCCTTCCGCGCGAAGGGCACCGCCTCGGCCGGCTTTCGCTCCCCGACGATCACCGCCAGGTTGAAGGCGGCGGGCGCCATGCGCGGATCGGCCGCCAGCGCCGCGCGAAGCATCTTCTCGGCTCCGGCGCGATCGCCTCGCTCGGCCAGCAGCAATCCCAGGTTGAAGGCGATTCCGGCGTGGCCCGGCTGCTGCGCGTGGGCCTCGCGCAAGAGCTTCTCGGCCTCCTCGCCGCGCCCGTTCACGGCGAGCAACATGGCCAGGTTCGCCCGGGCCAGGAAGAGCTGGTCGTCGACGGCCAGCGCGCGCCGGTACTGCTTCTCGGCCTCGGCCGTCCGCCCCTGCGCGGCGTAGAGGTTTCCCAGGTTGTAGGGACCGGATGGCAGGTCGGACATGTATCGCTGCCCGTCCTCGTACTCCCGGAGCGCCGCCGCAAAGACCTTGCGCTGCGCCTCGGTGAGCCGCTGCGCCGGGGGGCCAGCCAGCCGCGCCGCGGCCTCGGCGCGCACCCAGCGAACCGGATCCTGGAGAAGCGGCCCGAGCAGCCGCGCCAGCGCACCCGGATCGGAGGACTCGGTCCGCTGCACTGCCGTGGCCCGGAGGAGCGGCTCGGGATCGGTGAGCGCCTTCTCGACCGCGGCGCGCGCCAGCGGCCCCGGGTAGCCCGCCAGCAGCTCGATCGCCGTGGCCCGCACCACCACCGGCCGGAGCTGGTCCTGTGATAGCTGCACGAGGTCGGCCTCTGCTTCCGGCGCGCGCGTGCGCCCGGCCGCGATGACCGTTCCGTAGTGGGGCTTGCGCTTCTTGCCGTACCAGCCGTCGTACTTCGCCTGCACCCAGGAGAGCGGCTTGTCTGCGTGGCATCCGGACGCGCTGCAGGCGTTGGGCACGCCGATGGCCGCGGTCAGGTCGGGGCGCGGCACGCGCATGGAATGGTCGCGGCGGAAGTGGACCACCATGAAGTTCTGCCCGGGCATGTGGCAGGAGACGCAGCGCACGCCGTCGCTCGGCTTCCCCTGCCACTCCTTCTTGTGAAAGGTGTGGGTGGCCGCGTCGTAGGTGTCGGCCCGGTGGCAACGGGTGCAGAGCTCGTTGCCCTCCTTGTGCTGCTTCCCGGAGTGAACGTCGTGGCAGTCGCTGCAGCGCACGCCGTTCGCGTGCATCTTGCTCTGGGTGAAGGCGTGCCACTCGAAGTCCTCGTCCTGGATCTGGCCGTCGGCGTGGAAGGTCCCCTGCCCGAGCAAGGTGGGGAGGTAGCTGTCGAGGAGCTCTCCGCCGGGCGCGGCCGGATCGGCGAACTGGGCGCGCCGGGAGTGGCAGGGGGCGCAGAGGTTCACGAGCTCCGCCTGCGTGAGCCTGGTGGTCTTGGCGACCAGGCCGGCGTTCTCCAGGGGCGTCCTGCCCATGGCCGGCTCCTCGGCCCATGTCAGGTGTCGAGAGCCCGGGCCGTGGCAGGACTCGCAGCCCACCATGATCTCCGACCAGGTGGTCTGGTAGCTGTCCGATTCCGGGTCATAGCGCTTGCGCACCGCCGTGGAGTGGCAGTCCGAGCACATGGCGTTCCAGTTCTGGCCCGGACGCGTCCAGTGGAGCCAGTCGCCTGGCGGCGCGGCGCCCCGGGGGTCGACGTGGAACCAGCGCTTCGCCTTCGTGTCCCAGGCGGCGGAGAGCGTCTGCAGGCGGCCCCCGGGAAAGGCCACCAGGTACTGCTGGAGCGGCGCGACACCGAAGGTGTAGGCCACCTCGTAGTCGCGCATCTGGCCGTCCGGCCCCTCGGCGTGGGCCATGAACTTCTCGCCCTTCCGGAAGAAGCGCCAGGTCTTGCCGCGGTGCTCGAGGGTGGCGCCCCCGAAGTCGCCCTGCACGAGACCGTCCTTGGCCGCCTGCATGGCCCGGGCGTGGTTCGACCCCTTCCACCCCGCGTACGCCTTCTCGTGGCAGGCCTTGCACTTCTCGCTCCCCACGTGCTGCGCCTCGGCGAGCGGCGCCGTGCGCGGAGGGCGAAGCGATCGCACTGCCAGGTAGAGCGGGACCGAGAGGACCACGGCCGCCGTGGCGGCCACCCCCACGATCCGGTAGCGGCGGAGCGACGTGTCCATCTAGAGGTAGGTGACCTGGGCAGGCTCGAAGCGGGCCCGCTCGATGCGGCGGCTGGTGTCCACCTTGACGATGCCCCCCTCGATGACCACAGGGAAGAGGTCGAGGGCGCGCGGGGCCGGTGGCGCGAGCACGTCGCCCTTCAGGTCGAAGGTGGAGGCGTGGCACGGGCAGGGAAAGGTCTGCTCCTTCTGGCTCCAGGGCACCGTGCACCCCAGGTGCGTGCACTTCGACGAGAGCGCCAGGAAGCCGCCGTCGGAGAGCCGCACCAGGTAGAACTTTCCGGCCGGGAAGGGGCGCACGGACGCAGGCGTGAACTCGCCGACCGGGCCGGCCACGACGAGCCCAGCGCCACGGCCTGCTCCGCCCCTCGTGGGCGCCAGGTAGGCGACCACGACCGCGAGGATCTCCGCCGCGGCCAGGATCCCGAGCCCCTTGCCGAGCCGGCCGAGGAAGTCCCGGCGCGCCGGCACGCTGGGCTCGATGGAGGGGACCCTGCTCACGGCATCACCAGCGCCATCCCCTGCCCGCGGAAGAACACCCCGACGAAGGTGAGGACGACGAAGGACGCGGCCACGAAGGTGAAGGCGGCCTGCACCACCTCGAGGCGCGACCCTCCGCGGCGACGAGACACCCAGGCCACGACGGCGACGAGGATCACCGCCACCGCGAGCGGGATGACGCCTCCTCGAACCGCCGGGGGAAGGCCGGGGAACCACGGGCGGGTCCGTCGCAGGGGTTCGTTCGCCACCACTGCGGCCACGGTGACGACAACCGCCAGCGAAGCCGCCGCCAGCGGCCAGCCGCGCGCCCCGGGGCGAGCCAAACCAGCGGCCGCTGGGGCGCTCCCCTCCCCCGAGCGCGGGCAGGAGGACGAGAAGAACGAGCGCGAAGAGCGGCACGGCCACCGCCCCGAAGGCCGGGTGCAGGTGCACGAGCAGCTCCTGCACCCCCATGAAGTACCAGGGGGCCTTGGCCGGGTTCGGGCTCATGCCCGGGTTGGCCTGGGCGAGCAAGGGCGCGTTCCGGACCGCGGCCAGCAGCATCACGGCCGCCAACACCACCAGCGCCGCCGCCCCTTCACGCTGCGTGAGGTGGGGCGAGGTGAGGACCAGCGGGCCTCGCGGCGAGGCCTCGTCGCCGGCGTCCGCCGGCAGGATCACGCCGCCCACCTTGCGCACCAGCCAGAAGTGGAAGGCCAGCAGGAGAAGCAGCGCGATGGGCAGGATGGCCACGTGGAGCACGAAGAATCGGGCCAGCGTGGCGGGACCGATGTCGGGGCCTCCCCGCGCGGCGCGGAGCAGCGTCGCGCCCGCGACCGGCACGTACTCCAGCATCCCGGTGGAGATGGTGACCGCCCAGTAGGCGAGCTGGTCCCAGGGAAGCAGGTATCCGGTGAAGGCGCAGGCGACGACGAGGAGCAGGAGCGCCACGCCCACGAACCAGTTGCCCTTCCGGGGCGGCAGGTGGCCACCCCGGTAGAAGACCCGCAGGAGATGCAGCAGGGTGACGAGCACGAGGCCATTCGCCGCCCAGTGATGTGCGTTGCGAACGAAGGCGCCGAACGGGATCTCGTCGACGAGCCGGACCACCGTGCCGTAGGCCCGCTCCGGCGAGGGCTCGTAGACGACGAGCAGCAGTGCGCCCGTGACCGCCAGCACGAGGACGAGGACCGCGGCCGCGCCGCCCAGGCCACAGGTGCGCTGGAACGGGAGCGCAGCCGCCGGCACGAGGCGCGGATGGAGATGCAGGACGAGGTGGGAGAAGCCGGAGGGCTTCCGCTCGGGCGCGGGGCCGGCGCCCATCTCTTGGCTCACCGTGGCGATTGGCGGATTCTAGCCCACGGCTCGATCGCGAAGATCTTCTTCCACCGGGGCCGGGCCCGGTAGGTGAAGGTGTAGCCCCCTTCCCTCCCCGTTCCCTGGTTGAAGGAGGTCCGGTTCCCGACCGAGGCCAGCACGTCGAGTGGAAGGTTGTTACGGGGCGTGAAGTCGGCCCGAAGGGTGACGCTCGAGGGGCCAGGCCATGCCGAACCCCCGCGCAAGCCCCGTGCTTGGCGGAAGGTATCCGGCGATCCCGCTGGTCCGTCCCTCCCTTCTTCGGGGCAGACGCTCGCCCCTGCGCCGGGCCGGGCCCAAACTCGCATGGCGTGCCGCGTCAAAGCGCCGTAGAATGCCCGGGTCGCGCGATGCTGCGCAACGAACCCGACCCTCAAGGAGGAGAATGATGACCCGTATTCTGGGACTGGCTGTTATCGCAGCACTCGCCACGGGGTGCGCCACGACCTCTTCCGTGAAGGAAGAGATGGCCCCGCTGTCGAGCAAGGTCACGGCCCTGGAGCAACAGGACGCCGCGATGAACACCAAGCTCGCCGACCTGGGCAAGAAGTCGGACGCGCAGACCGCGGACATCCAGGCCCTCCGCAAGGAGATCGCGAACTACAACGCGGCGGCTCAGAAGGCCGCGGCGGACGCCGAGGCGGCTGCAACCCGCGCCGAGGCGGCGGCGGCGAAGGCGGCCAAGGCCTTCGAGTTGCGCCAGATGAAGGGCGCGAAGTAAGGCTTCTCGCGCGGGGGGTCGCGGCGTCGAGCCGTGACCCCTTTGCGCGATTTTCAGCTCCGGTCGATCGAGACGTCCACCGGGAAGCCCCGGGCTTCCTTCACCGCGGCGTCGATCTTCTGCGCGTCGGCGGACCCGAGAAGCCCTCGCTTGGTGAGCAGCCTCTTCGCCTCGGCGAGGGGATCGAGCTTCGAGTCCTCGTCGGCGTGGACCTCCACGTAGACCCGGCCCGCCCGCACCCCCACCTTCACCGGTTCACGGACGATCGTGACCTGGGTCCCCACCGGGACGCGTTCGAAGAGGAGCGGGATGTCCTCGGGGTAGAGGCGGAGACACCCGTGGCTTGCCTTGCGTCCCACCCCGAACGGCTTGTCGGTGCCGTGGATGAGGATCGAGCCCTTCGAGAGTCGCAGCGAATGGGTCCCGAGTGGATTGTCCGGGCCGGGTGGAACCATGGCCGGCAGGTCGGGCTCCTCCCTCCGGATGGAAGCCGGTGGATACCAGCGCGGGTTCACCTGCTTCTGGATCACGGAGAAGGTGCCGAGGGGTGTGGCCCATCCCTCGCTTCCCACCCCGACCGGAAACATCATCGGGGCGCCGGCGGCGCGGGGAAACTGATAGAGCCGCATCTCGGACAAGTTCACGACGAGTGTGCCCGGCTTTCTGGCCCGCGGCAGGATCCAGGCGGTGGGGATGGTGACGGTCGCTCCCACGGTGGGCACGAACGCGTCCAGCCCCGGATTGGCCGCCTCGATCTCGTTGAATCCGAGGTCGTACTGCCGCGCCATCTCGATGAGGGACTCGTCTGGCAAGACGGCGCTGAAGCAGACGGCGCCGACGACCTCCACCTTGCTGCAGTCTCCAGCAGGGCCGCAGTCGGCGGTCTGGATGGCCTGGCAGGTAGGCGCGGCGGCAATGGGCGCGGCGACCGGCTCCTTGCTCTCCGGAGCGGGGGGCATGTGGGCGCAGCCCCCACCGATCGCGGCGAGGACGAGCCAGGCTCCGGGGAAGGAGCGAGAAAGGGACGGCATGGAGCCACCGTTAATGGAACGGGGGATTCGTGACAAGGGGCGCGTCCGTGGTTACCTTGTTGGCAGTGGCAGGATCCGTCTTCCAGATCGGGCGCGCGCTCGCGACGCTGGTGCTTCTCGTCGCGGCTGGCCTCGCCCTCGCCGAGCCGCCGACCGACGAGACGGCCGCGCCCAGCCCCGCCACCCCGCTCGCCCCTCCCGCAGCGCTCGCCCCACCTGCCGCGCTGTGCCCCGAGACCGGCGAGGTGATTGCGGTCCTGACCCGGAAGCGCGAGCTCTGGCTCTGCATCGACGGAGCGCCGGCGGCCCGCTTCGAGGTGGCCCTGGGCCAGGGAGGCCTGGACAAGCGCCAGAAGGGGGACCGGCGGACCCCTCTCGGCACCTACGAGCTCGGGACCCCGCGCCTCTCGGGACGCTACGGAATCTTCATCCCCATCGTCTATCCCACCCGGGAGCAGGCGGCCCAGGGGCTCACCGGGGGCGACGTCGGGATCCACGGCCCACCCCGCAAGTTGCCCGAGCCCGAGTACCCGACCACCGCCTTCGACTGGACGCTGGGATGCGTCGCCACCGGTTCCGACGCCGACATCGCGCTCATCGCGACCTTCGTCCGGGAGCGGAAGCCGATGCTCGTGGTCCGCTGAGGCGCGGTCACGCCCCCATGTAGCGCCCTGGCTTGTGGTTCACCGCAAGCACCAGGTTGAGCGCGACGGCTCCGGCCACCGAGAGCGCCAGGGTGGCGAGGGACACCACGAAGAACGAGGCCACGACGATGCATGCATCGACCGTGAGCTGGAAGACGCCGGCGCGCACCCCGAAGCGCTTCTGTAGATAGATGGCGAGGATGTTGAGCCCTCCCAGGCTCGCCTCGTGCCGGAAGAGCATGAGCAGTCCCACGCCGGCCAGGGCGCCTCCCATCAGCGCGGCGTAGACGGGATCGACCCGGCCGAGCTGCAGCACCGCCGGAAGCCTGTCGGTCGCGAAGGCGAGGAGGGCGATGGCCGCGAAGGTCTTGAGCGTGAAGCGCCAGCCGAGCACTCGCACGCCGAGGAAGAAGAAGGGGAGGTTGACGAGGACGTAGACCGGGCCGAACGGGAACCCGGTCACGCGGGACACGAGCAGCGCGATCCCCGGCGTCCCGCCCATGAGCAGCCCGGCGCTCCCGAGCAGGGCCAGCCCGAGCGAGAAGAACGCGCAAGCCGTCACGATGGCCTGGGCGTCCTCGAAGAGGGTGTGGCGGTCCACGAGATCGGCGCTCTCCATCGGCCGAGTAGACCACGCAATCTATTTCCCGGGCGTTCCTGCCCCGCGACCGAGGCACGAAATTGTTGGCCAGGATGGCCGGTGTGGCATTCTTGGCAGGTGTCCAGGACGCCTCGCAAGCCCGGTGCCGGTACGCGCCCGCGACGAAAGCCGGCGCTCGCCGGCAAGAAGCGCGTCACGGCCGAGGCCCGTCCGGAGAGGGACGAGCTCGATGGGTTGCGCGCCAAGCTGGAGGAGAGCCGGCTCCAGTATCGCGCAGTGCTCGACCACTTCCCGAACGGCAGCCTGGTCGTCGTCGACAAGGACCTGCGCGTCCTCGCCTGGGGCGGGAGGCGGCTCTTCGCCAGCGGCGACCCCAGCTCGCGCGTCGGGCGCAGCCTCGCCGACCTCCTCTCCCCGGTGGAGCTGAAGGAGTTCGAGCCCGTCGTCCTCGACGCGCTTCGAGGCGTCCCGGTGAGGCGGGAGGTGCGCCTCCGGGGTGCGGTCCTCGACCTCTCCGTCCAGCCGGTCCGGGATGGATCCGGCCAGGTGTCCTTCGCGGTGGCCACCATCCAGGACGTCACCCAGCGGACCCGCGCCGAGGAGGCGCTGCGGGAGAGCGAGCGCTGGCTTCGCGTGAGCCAGGGCATCGCCCGGCTCGGACACTACGTCTATGACCTCCAGCGGAACCGGTGGACCAGCTCCGAGACCCTGAACTCGATCTTCGGGATCGACGAGCACTTTTCCCGCACGGCCGAGGACTGGCTCCGGATCGTCCACCCCGATGACCAGGCGACGATGGGGGAGTACCTCGGCGATCTTCTCGCGCGCGGAACCCGTTTCGACCGTGAGTACCGAGTGGTCGATCAGGCCAGCGGCGAGACCCGATGGGTCCATGGCCTTGGCGAGCTCCAGCGCGGCGCAGGTGGCGAGCCGCTCCAGCTGGTGGGCACGATCCAGGACATCACCGCCCGTCACCGGGCCGCCGAGGACCTCCGCCAGTCGCAGAAGCTGGAGAGCATTGGCCGCCTCGCCGGGGGGGTGGCCCATGACTTCAACAACCTGCTCACGGTCATCCTGTCCTGCGGCGAGGACGTGACCCACGCCCTCGAGCAGGGTTCCATCCCGGACTCCGGCCTGGTGGAGGACATGGTCGGGGCGGCCACGCGTGCGAGCGGCCTGACCAAGCAACTGCTCGCCTTCGCCCGCAAGGACGCCTTCTCCCCGGAGATCGTGTATCTCGACGAGCTTCTCCGAGGCAGCAAGAAGCTGCTGGAGCGGCTCCTCGGGGCGGATGTCCGGATCGCCGAGAAGCTGCAGCCGGACCTCTGGCCCGTGAGATGTGATCCGGGGCAGATCGGGCAAGTGGTCGTGAACCTGTCGGTGAACGCCCGGGACGCGATGCCCTCCGGCGGGACACTCACGTTCGCCACGGAGAACTTCGAGCTCGCGCCGGGAGGGAAGGCCCCCGCCGCAGGGATGGCCCCGGGCCAGTACGTCAAGCTGACGGTGAGCGACACGGGCCATGGCATGTCTGCCGCGGCGATGGAGCACCTCTTCGAGCCGTTCTTCACGACGAAACCCCCTGGCGTTGGAACTGGACTTGGCCTGTCCACCGTCTACGGGATCGTGAGGCAGACCGGGGGGCATCTTGTCGTCGAGTCCCGGCCTGGCGCTGGAGCGACCTTCTCCATCTGGTTCCCGAGGGTGCTGGACGTGGCGGTCGACGAGACGCCGAGGCCTGGCGTGCGGCGCCTCGGACTCGAGACCGTTCTGGTGGTGGAGGATGACGAGAAGGTTCGCGAGGTGGCGGTCCGAGCGCTGGAGTCGGGAGGCTATCGCGTGCTGTCGGCGAGCGGCGGGGAGGAGGCTCTCCAGCTCGCCCGTGGCGAAGCCGGGCCCGTGCATCTCCTGCTGACGGACGTCGTCATGCCCGGGCTCGGTGGCCGGGAGGTGGCGCGGCGGGTCCTGGCGCTGAAGCCGGAGGCACGCGTCCTCTACGTGTCCGGGTACACGCACGACGCCATCGGCAAGGAAGGGGTGCAGGACGAGGGGATCGAGTTCCTCCCGAAGCCCTTCACGGCCTCCACCCTCCTCGATCGCGTGAGGACCTTGCTCGACCGGCCACGGTGATCGAGCCAGCGCCGCTGGAGCTTCCTCGCCTGGCGCGCGAGTGGCCGATGGCGGAGGAGCAAGCAGTGGCACGTCTGCTTCACCGACATTGCATTCGGGGCACGGGCGATTACGTACTCCGTTCCACCCATCGAGCACGCCCGACGCCGCACCGAGCGAGCCCGAGAACGCTACCCACGCACCCCGAAAGGCGACCATGCGCACGAATCCTCTCGAAGCCGCCACCCTTCACGGCGATGAGCTCATCCACACCCCGATCGGGGACATCGAGCTCCGTCACACGCTACTTCGACGACGACGCCTCCCGGCGGCTGTTCGACGAGATGGACTTCCAGCGGGCCTGCCAGGCCTACATCTGGAGCCATCCGATCGTCAGCATGACCACCTGGCGCCTCCGCCAGGGAGCGGCCTTCGGCGTGAAGGGTCCCCACGACTTCGTCGTCCTCGACTCGCTCAAGGAGAAGCGGGGCATCGTGACGGGAAACCTGTCCACCCCCTACATCCTGCAGTTCACGAGCCTGAAGGACGGGCCGCTTGTGGTCGAGTATCCGGGCGGAATGACGGCCGGCGGATTCATCGACCTCTGGCAGCGCCCGGTGGCGGACACGGGGCTCACCGGTCCCGACGGGGGCAAGGGCGGCACCTACGTCGTCGTCGGCCCGGAGGGCGACCCGAAGGCGTACGAGAAGCCGGGAGTCTTCGTCGTCCAGAGCGCCACGAACGTCATCCTCTTCGGCGCGCGCGTCCTCGACCCCGATCCGGCCTACTACGCGCGCTTCAAGTCCAGCCTGAAGATGGGCCGGCATGGGGCGCCGCTCTCGACCTGTCCGTTCATCGAGAACCGCGACGTCGAGTGGAGCGCGACCGCGCCGCGGGGCCTCGAGTACTGGCAGGTCCTCTGGGAGGCGATCCAGGACGAGCCGGTGCGCGCGGTCGACAAGGCCTGGATGGCGATGCTGCTCCCGCTCGGCATCGAGAAGGGGAAGCCCTTCCGGCCCGACGCGAGGCAGGAGTCGATCCTGCTCCGGGGCGCGGCGATGGGCGAGCTCATGGCCCGCAACCTCCAGGTGAACCCGCGCTTCGCGGAGCCGTACTGGAAGGGCACCCACTGGTACAAGTGCTTCGACTTCACCATCCCGCAGGAGACGGAGACCCGGGTCGAGCTCGACGAGCGCATCACCTGGTTCTACGAGGCGGTCACGAGCACCGAGGGCATGGTGAACCCCGTGGTCGGCAAGGGTCAGGTGTACATGACCACCAAGCGCGACGCGAAGGGGAACCTGTTCCGCGCCGACCGGACCTACAGGCTGCACGTCCCGAAGGACGTCCCCGTCGCGCAGTTCTGGGCGCTCACGCTCTACAGCGAGAACACCCGCAGGCCGTACGACAACGGCGGCGCCGACGCGCGCAGCGTGGATCTCGGCAACAAGGTGAAAGATCTGAAGGCCAACGCCGACGGCAGCGTCGACCTCTTCATCGGGGCGAAGGCGCCCGCGGGGTTCGAGACCAACTTCATGAAGACCGTGGGCGAGGACGGCTGGTTCGTCTACTTCCGGCTCTACGCCCCGCTGCAGCCGTTCTTCGACAAGACCTTCAGCCTGGCCGATTTCGAGAGGCTGCCATGACGACGCAATCCGACGTGCTGCCGGACGTGGAGCGGGTCGCGTAGAGAACGGCGAGCACCTCTACAGCAGATTCGACAGCAGCCGCGCCGAGGAGTTCCTGAAGCGCCGCAGGCGAGACCATGCCCGCACCTCCTCCAGGGTGAGCTCCCGGCAATCGCGCAGGTCGTCCTGGAAGAGCCGTTCCGAGATCCGGGCCACCTTCTCGTCGTAGACCCAGATCATGAGCTCCTTGTTGATGCGCAGGGACCGCATGTCCAGGTTGAGCGTTCCGATGGAGCAGACCTCGCCGTCGACCGTGAGCGTCTTCGCGTGGAAGAAGCCCTTCTCCCAGAGCCAGATGCGCACCCCGGCCCGGAGGAGCCGCTCGAAGTAGGACTCGGCGGCCCACCACGGCACGTTCTTGTCCGGCCAGCCGGTCGTCATGAAGTCCACCTCCACGCCACCCGCCGCCGAGTTGATGAGGACGTCGAGGGTGGTCTGGTCCGGCACCAGGTACGGCGACTGGATCTGGACCCGGCTCCGGGCCCCCGAGATCGCGAGCTGGTGGGCCCGCGTCGCCGAGTTCCACGGGTCGTCGTAGCCCTGGTGGATGGTCTGCACCATCGTGTCGCCGGGAGGGAGGGAGGCGTCCGGGTAGTACCCGGGCAGGAACAGGTCCTCGCCGAACACCTCGTACCAGCGCATGTCGAAGAGCTTCTCCAGATCCGCGACGCCGGGCCCGGTCATCCGGATGCCCGTGTCGCGCCACGCCGGGAACCTCTTCCCCCCGTCGATGTACTCTTGTCCGATGTTGAACCCGCCGCTGTGCCCGATCTCCGCGTCGATGACGGTGATCTTGCGGTGGTTCCGGTAGTTCACCCGGGCGAGCTGCTCGATGTCGGACCCGACCTGCGCCCCCGCCTTGCGCAGCTCGTCGAGCTCGACCTTCGAGTACATCATGCAGCCGACGAGGTCGTTCAGGATCCGCACCTCGACCCCCGCCGCGATGCGATCCAGGAGGACCCGGGTGATGCGCGCGGTGAGCTCGTCCTTTCCCCAGATGAAGTAGTTCATGTGGATGAACCGCTCCGCCGAGGCCAGGTCGGCGAGCAGCACGTCGAAGTACTCCTGGCCGGAGGCGTAGAGGTCGCAGGTTCGAACCGGCAGGACGGGCACGCCGAGTTTCCGCTCGGCCACGAGCGCGATGCGCGCCTGCTCGCTCGCGAGCCCGGCCACGAACTGTCGGGACCGCGCCGCATGGGGCGAGTACACCGATGGCATGAAGCGTACGAGAATGCCCTGCAGGCGCCGGGTGGCCGGGGCCCTCTGGATGTTGCTCGGCCAATCGCGCCCGAAGAGGAAGTAGACGACGAGCCCCAGGAACGGGATCGCGAAGAGGACGAGCAGCCAGGCCAGGGCCGCGGTGGGCTCGCGGTCCTGGGAGATGATCAGGATGGACACGCCGATCCAGTAGCCGAGGACGGCGAGATCGATGAGAGCCCAGATGTTGATCGGCAGGTCCGTCATTGCGGATTCGCCTCCAGAACGCCGACCATACCCTTCCCGCCGGCCACTCGGGCCGCGCAGGCGCCGTGCAGCGACACCATGTCCGACATCGCCCGGCGGTCCGGCGTCGGATGAGGAGGCGAGAGCGGAGCGCCAGGTCGACTCCCTGACGAAGGTCAGGGACTCCTTGCCCGCTGGACGAGCGAGCGCATTGCCGCGATCAGGGCGCCTCCGGACACCATGCCCAGCCCCAAAAGGGTCCAGCAGGCTGGCCGCTCGTTCCACAGATTATCCGCCCGACGACCACGGAAGTCAGGGAGGGATCCAGACGATGACCACGCTCTCGCCGAAGGATGCACGCCAGATCGCGAAGGAGGCCTACGTCTACGGCTTTCCGATCGTCGACAACTACCGGGTGAACCACTCCTACTTCGTCGACCGGACGAGCCCCGAGTTCAAGGCTCCCTGGAACCAGCTCAACAACACGGCCCGCGTCTTCACGCCTGACGACAAGGCCATCCAGACCGCCAACTCCGACACGCCCTACTCGCAGCTCGGCACCGATCTGCGCACCGAGCCGCTCGTCCTGACCATCCCGCCCATCGAGAAGAAGCGCTACTTCTCGGTGCAGCTCATCGACGCCTACACCCACAACTTCGACTACATCGGCACCCGGACGACCGGGAACGGCGGCGGCCACTACCTGCTCGCCGGTCCGGGATGGAAGGGGGAGGCGCCGAAGGGGATCGCGGCGACCTTCCGCTCGGAGACGGATCTGGGCTGGGCGTTCTACCGCACCCAGCTGTTCGACCCCAAGGACATCGAGGGCGTGAAGGCGGTGCAGGCCGGCTATCGGGTCCAGACGCTCTCGCAGTTCCTGGGCAAGCCGCCCCCGCCTGCCGCGCCCAAGATCGACTTCGTCGCGCCCCTCTCGGCGGAGGAGCAGCGCACCTCGCCCGCTTCTTCAACGTCCTCGCCTTCGTGCTCGGGTTCTGCCCGACGCATCCATCCGAGGTGGCGCTGCGCGAGCGCTTCGCGAGGCTCGGGATCGAGGGCGGCAAGGTCTTCGACCCCGCGCGCCTGTCCCCCGAGATCCTGCAGGCGGTGAAGGACGGCATGGCCGACGCGTGGGCGGAGTTCGCGGCCTTCAAGGCCCGCGACATCGACACGGGCAAGGTCGGTTCCGCCGAGGTGTTCGGGACGCGGGAGTACCTCCAGAACAAATACCTCTACCGCATGGCGGGGGCCGTCCTCGGCATCTACGGCAACTCGAAGGAGGAAGCGGTCTACCCCATCTACTTCGTCGACGCGGCGGGGGAGCCGCTCGACGCCTCGAAGAAGACCTACGCCCTGCGCTTCCCGCCGGGAGCGCTGCCCCCGGTCGACGCCTTCTGGTCGCTCACGCTCTATGCGCTGCCGTCGAAGCTCATGTACGCCAACCCGCTGAAGCGCTACCTCGTCAACTCGCCGATGCTGCCCAGCTTCGCCCGCGACGCCGACGGCGGCCTCACGCTCCACGTCCAGCACGCCTCGCCCGGCGCCGGGAAGGAGTCGAACTGGCTGCCCGCCCCGAAGGGTCCATTCTTCATGGCGCTGCGCCTGTATCTGCCGAAGAAGGAGGCGCTCACGGTGCCTGGAAGCGGCCCGAGCCGCAGGGAACGCCGATCAAGGGAGGTGCATGAATGGACCCCGTCGTCGTGACACCAGAGACCTACATCCGCGCCGAGACCGACCGGAACTTCCAGAACTTCCTGGGCTTGACGGGCGGCGTGAACCGCTTCTTCCACGTCCGCAAGCCGACTCCGCTCAACCAGCAGCCCGTGATCCGCATGAACCTGGACACGCTCTACTCCGGAGCGGTCGTCGACACGTCGAAGGGCGCGACGATCACGCTCCCGGAGGTCCGGGCCGGGCGGTTCATCTCCGCGCAGGTCATCGACAACGACCATTACTGCCCGGCGACGTTCTACGAGGCGGGAACCCACCGGATCGAGAGCGATACGCGGTACGCGGCCGTGGTGGTGCGCATCCAGGTCTTCGATCCGAAGGATCAGGCGGAGGTGGCGCTCGTGAACGCCCTGCAGGACCGTCTCGTCCTCGAGGCCGGCAGCTCGGACCCCATGCCGGCCTCGCGCTGGGAGCCGAAGTCCCTCCAGGCGCTCACCGACCGGTACAACGAGGAGGCCAAGGCGCTCTCCGGCTTCAAGGGGCTGATGGGCAGGCGCGGCAAGGTCGACGAGGGGCGGCGCCACCTCGTGGCGGCCGCGGGCTGGGGTCTCAATCCCGACGAGGACGCGACCTACTTCATGTACGCAGGCGAGCACGACCCCGGCAAGGGGTACATCGCGACCTACCAGGTCCCCGAGAACGGCGCCTTCTGGTCCATCACCGTGTACGGCGCCGACGGCTACATGAAGTCGGAGAACGCCATCCTCAACAGCTCCAGCGTGAAGCTGAACGGCGACCGGAAGACCTTCACGGTCCACTTCGGCTCGAAGGAGCTCTGCGGCGACGTCCCGAACCGACTCGACGTCACGCCCGGCTGGAACTTCGTGATGCGCGTCTACCGCCCAGGGCGCAGCGTCCTCGACGGGAGCTACGTCCTGCCGGCGGTGCGGCCGGTGAAGTAGGAAGGACGCGCTTCCGCGCCGTGCCCATCGTGAGTCCGGGCCGGGATCGAACGCTGCAGCCGTCGCCGGCGGCCGAAAAGCAAAAGGCCCCCCAGGACTTGCGTCCTGGAGGGCCGATGTCGGCGCGAGTTGAAGAAGTGCCTGGACCCGGAATCGAACCAGGGACACGGGGATTTTCAGGCCTGGTACGGGAGTGGCCAAGGCCCCGGGATCCGCTGGAGAAACGGCGGGGGCGCGAAGGCGACTGAAGCACATTTGTGTCAGCCGGACGCGGGGAGCGGGCAGCTGGACTTCGGGTTCGAGGATCCCGGACGGACGGCGGGGTGACGGGCAAGGCTGGTCACACTAAGCTCTGAATGCCATGGCCTTCGACTGGCACGACCGCATG